>NZ_JAUQYN010000003.1:0-851114 GCF_030586525.1 Isoptericola sp. 178
AACCCGGAAGCTCAGCCCTTCAGCGCCGATGGTACTGCCCTGGAGACGGGGTGGGAGAGTAGGACGCCGCCGGACACCCTTCACAGCAGGCCCCCCACCACAGGTGGGGGGCCTGCTGCTGTGTGGGCGACTCCACACGCGCCCACCGCAGCCCGCGGGGGGCCGGTTCGCGGGCCGGCCGACGGACATGGGAGAATCGGGCGTTGCCCAGTCACGAGAGGACCACAGTGAACGACACGCCGCGCGGCACCCCGGATTCCGGCGACGGACACGACCCGCGCCGGGGAGCGCCACGCGGAGGTTCGCGCGGGGGAGCCCCTCGGGGCCGCCCGTCGCGGGACGGTCGTCCCGGACGTGGCGACCAGCCCCGCCGCGACGGTCAGCCCCGCCGCGACGGTCAGCCCCGCCGGGGGAACGACTCGCGTCGTCGCGACGGAGGCCACCCGCACGGCGGTCACCGGGACCGCGCGGACGACCAGCACCGTGGCAACCGCGGTGCGCCCCGCGGCGATCGACCCTCCGCCCCGGCCGACCGTGGCCCCCGTGACCCGCAGCTCCCCGAGGACGTGCACATGCGTGACCTCGACAAGGAGGCACGTGCCCGGCTGCGCGGACTGAGCAAGGAGAACGCCGAGCGGGTGGGCGCCCATCTGGTCATGGCCGGTCGCCTGCTCGACAGCGACCCGGAGCTCGCCTACGCCCACGCCCAGGCGGCGGTCCGCCGTGCCGGGCGCATCGACGTCGTGCGCGAGGCCGCGGGGATCGCCGCCTACCGCACCGGACGCTACGCCGAGGCGCTGCGCGAGCTGCGCACGGTGCGGCGGCTGAACGGCTCCTCGGAGCACCTGCCGTTGATGGCCGACGCGGAACGCGGGCTCGGGCGCCCGGAGCGCGCGATCGCGCTGGCCGGGTCCGAGGAGGCGCGCACGCTCGACGCCGCGGCGCGGACGGAGCTGGCCATCGTCGTCAGCGGCGCCCGCACCGACCTCGGCGAGCACGACGCCGCACTGGTGGTGCTTGACCGCATCCCCGCGTCGGAGCGACGTGGTGACCTCGGTCTGCGCGTCCTGCAGGCGCGGGCCGTCGCTCTGGAGGCTGCGGGACGGTCCGACGAGGCCGCGACGGTCCTGGCAGGTGTCGACCCGGTGGCGCTCGAGCGGGCCATCGGTGCCGCCGCGACGCCCGACGAGGACGTCGTCGTGTTCGACGCCTACGACGAGTCGGCCGACGAGGGGAACGAGGCGGAGGACGACCGGTGAGCGCCGGTCTCGAGGCCTGCGACATCCCGCTCGCCGAGGCCTACGACCTCGCTCTCGTCGACCTCGACGGGGTGGCCTACCAGGGTCACCTGCCGATCGACCACGCGGCCGCGAGCCTGGGCTCGGCGCGTGCCACCGGCCTGCAGCTGCTCTTCGTGACCAACAACGCCTCGCGTGAGCCCGAGGAGGTGTCCGGCCAGCTGAGCGACCTCGACATCCCCACGTCACCGGACGAGGTCATGACGGCTGCGCAGGCCTGCGCCAGCCTCCTCTCCTCGCGCCTCGCGCCGGGGGCCCGCGTGCTGGTCGTCGGCGGACGGGGACTGGTCACCGCGGTGCGCGAGGCGGGTTTCGAGGTCGTCGGCAGCGCCGACGACGCGCCGGACGCCGTGGCGCAGGGATTCGCCCCGGAGCTGGCGTGGGCCGACCTGGCCGAGGCGGCCTACGCGGTCGCCGGCGGCGCCTGGCACGTCGCGAGCAACCGCGACATGTCCCTGCCGACCGCCCGGGGCTTCGCGCCCGGCAACGGTGCGCTCGTCGCGGCCGTCGTCGCCGCGACCGGGATCGAGCCGGACAGCGCGGGCAAGCCCTCGCCGACGATGTACCGCCTGGCCGTCGACCGCGTCGGTGCCGAACGACCCCTGGTGATCGGGGACCGGCTGGACACCGACCTGGCCGGTGCCCGGGCCGCCGGCTACGCCGGCCTGCACGTCCTGACCGGGGTCTCCTCGGCCCGGGACGCGGTGCTGGCCGAGCCGGGCCTGCGCCCGCACTTCGTGGGGGCGGACCTGCGGTCCCTCCTCGTGCCGCACGAGGCACCGTCCCGCGAGGGCGGCTGGTGGCGGTGCGGTGACCGGGCGGCCCGCGTCGTCGACGGCCGGCTCGAGCTCGACGACCAGGGCCCCGCCGGCATCGACGTCGTGCGGGCAGCCTGTACCGCCGCATGGAGCGCCGCCGACGACGGCGAGCAGGTCGCCGCGAACAGCGTGCCGGAACTGACCGCCTGAGGGCTCCTGTGCGTCGGGACGGCCGGACGGGCCCGACCAGGTAGCGTTGAGCAGGATCGATCGAGGGGAGTGCCATGTCGGACGACGCGACCGCCGTCGGCGACCAGCCGACCGACCGCACCACCTCTCTCGCCCCGCTGGACGGGCTCGACGACCTGCCGACGACCGAGCACCCGGCGCGTTTCGAGGCCGTGCACGAGCACCTGCGGGCGCGTCTGGACGACCCCGAGGGCTCGAGGACGGACGGAGCGGAGGCCTGATGCCCAGCCGTGCCGACAGCGAGCTCGTGCGGCGCGGACTGGCCCGGTCCCGTCGCCAGGCCACCGCGTTCGTCGCCGAGGGGCGGGTCCTGGTCGACGGGACCGTCGTCACCAAGGCGTCCGCACGTGTCGGCGACGACGACCGTCTGACCGTCACCCCCGACCCGGACGATCCCGGCTACGCCTCACGTGCCGGCGGCAAGCTCGCCGGGGCGTTGGACGCCCTGTCGCGGCAGCCGGCGGGTCGTGCCCTGACTGACCGGCTCGCCGGCGCCCGCTGCCTGGACCTGGGCGCCTCCACCGGCGGGTTCACCGACGTGCTGCTGCGTCGTGGGGCGTCGCACGTCGTCGCGATGGACGTCGGGCACGACCAGCTCGTCGACGCGCTGCGCAGCGACCCTCGCGTCACCGTCGTGGAGGGGTTCAACGTCCGCGACCTCACGCCCGACGACCTGCCCGTGCCGCCCGACGTCGTCGTCGGTGACCTGTCGTTCATCTCCCTGCGGCTCGTGCTGGGTCCGGTGGCCGCGTCCGTCCCGCCGGGGGCCGACCTGCTGCTCCTGGTCAAGCCGCAGTTCGAGGTGGGGAGGGACCGTCTCGGCAGCGGGGGCGTCGTCCGCGACCCGTCGCTGCACGCCGCGGCGGTGACGGACGTCGTCACGGCAGCCGCCGGCCACGGGCTCGTGCCACGGGCCGTCGTGCCCAGCCCGGTGCCCGGGCCCAGCGGCAACCGGGAGTTCTTCGTCTGGCTGCGTCGTTCGGCCGAGGTCGCCACGGCCGACGACGGCGCCGTGCGGCAGGCGGCGGACCGGTCCGCCGCCTGGGAGCCCGACGGTCAGCTGCCGCCGGTGATCGCCGTGGCCCGGCCCGGCACGGGAGGTGAGAGATGACGCGCCGCGTCCTGATCGTGACCCACGCGGGCCGTCCACGCGCCGTCGCCGCGATGTCCGAGGCGGTCGAGGAGCTCGAGGCGGCCGGCTTCGAGGTCACGCTGCACGACGACGACCTCGCCGAGACCTTCGGCGACCGGATCTCCTCGGTCCGGCTGCGCGAGGGCGTCGCCGAGTCCGAGGTCGTCATGGTGCTCGGCGGGGACGGCACCATCCTGCGCGCCGCGGAGTTGACGCACGGCACGGACGTGCCCCTGCTCGGGGTCAACCTGGGCCACGTCGGCTTCCTCGCCGAGTCCGAGCGCGAGAACCTGCACGACGCCGTGCGCCGGCTGGCGGCCCACGACTACGTCGTCGAGGAGCGGCGCGTGGTCGACGTCGTCGTGCACCGGCCGGACCAGGACGAGCCCGTCACGGGCTGGGCGCTGAACGAGGCCACGATCGAGAAGGGCGACCGCGAGCGCATGCTCGAGGTCGGGATCGCCGTCGACGGTCGTCCGCTGAGCTCCTTCGGGTGCGACGGCGTGCTGGTCTCGACCGCGACCGGCTCCACGGCGCACGCCTTCTCCGCCGGGGGACCGGTGATGTGGCCGGACGTCGACGCCGTCCTGCTGGTGCCCCTGTCCGCCCACGCGTTGTTCTCCCGGCCTCTGGTGATCAGCCCGCGCTCGGAGTACGTCGTGGAGGTCCTGGAGCGCAGTCCCGTCCCCGGCGTGCTGACGTGCGACGGCCGGCGCAGCATCGAGCTGCCCGCCGGCTCCCGCGTGCACGTCCGCAGCGGCGCGATCCCGCTCCGGTTCGCCCGCCTGATGCCGGCCCCGTTCACGGACCGGCTCGTGTCCAAGTTCAACCTGCCCGTCATCGGCTGGCGGCAGGCCGCCGACGGGTCGGCGCGGCGGTCCGTGCCCACCGACCAGGGCCAGAAGGAGGCGTGAGGGTGCTCGAGGAGATCGCGATCGAGGACCTCGGGGTCATTCGCTCGGCACGGGTCCCGCTGTCCGCGGGCCTGACCGTGATCACCGGTGAGACCGGTGCGGGCAAGACCATGGTGCTGACCGGGCTCGGGCTGCTCATGGGTGGCAAGGCCGACCCGGGCGGCATCCGGCCCGGTGCCGAGCGGGCCGTCGTGGAGGGCCGGATCGACCTGACCCGTCACCCCGAGGTCGTCGGACGGGTCGACGACGCCGGGGGCAGCGTGGACGACGACGGCTCGGTCGTGGTCGTGCGCACGGTCGCCGCGGGCCGGTCCCGCGCCCACCTCGGCGGACGCGGAGTGCCCCAGGGGGTCCTGGCCGAGGTCGCCGACGAGCTCGTGACGGTCCACGGGCAGTCCGACCAGCTGCGGCTGCGGACGCCGGCCAAGCAGCGCGAGGCTCTCGACCGGTTCGCCGGGTCCGAGCACGCGGAGGTGCTGTCCGCCTACCGCACGGCGTGGACCGAACGGGCCGGGCTGCGGGCCGAGATCGACGACCTGACGTCGCGCGCCGCCGAACGCGCCCGCGAGGCGGAGCTGCTGCGGCTCGGGCTGGCCGAGGTCGAGCGCATCGACCCGCAGCCCGGCGAGGACGCGGAGCTGACCGCCCTCACGTCGCGGCTCGGCAACGCCGAGGAGCTGCGGCAGGCCGCCCAGCGGGCGCACGACGCCGTCGTCGGCCTCGACATGGAGACCGAGGGGTCGGCCGTGCACGCGCTCGAGCAGGCCCGTCGCTCCCTGGAGGCCGTCGCGGAGGCGGACCCGGCGCTCGGCGAGCAGGCCGGGCGGCTCGCGGAGGCGACCTACCTCGTCAACGACGTGGCGACCGAGCTGTCCGGCTACGTGGCCGACCTGCAGGCCGACCCGGCCGCGCTGGAGACGGCGCACCAGCGACTCGCGGAGCTCGGCACGCTGACCCGCAGCTACGGCGACACCGTCGACGAGGTGCTGCGCTGGGCCTCCGACGCCGGGCTGAGGCTCCTCGACCTGGACGACGGGGACGACCGCGTCACCGCGATGCGCGACCGGGTCGTCGAGCTGGACGACCGCCTCGCCGAGCTCGCCACGCGGGTGACGGCGGGGCGTCGGGCCGCCTCCGACCGGCTCGCCGAGGCGGTCACCGCCGAGCTGTCGGGCCTCGCGATGTCCGGGGCGCGCCTCGAGGTCGAGGTGCGCGGGACCGACCCCGGGCCCTCGGGTGCGGACCAGGTCGCCTTCCTGCTCGAACCGCACCCCGGGGCCCCCGCCCGCCCGTTGGGCAAGGGAGCCTCCGGCGGTGAGCTCTCGCGCGTCATGCTGGCGGTCGAGGTCGCCCTGGCCACGGCCGGCGACGAGCCCGTGCTGCCCACCTTCGTGTTCGACGAGGTCGACGCCGGGGTCGGGGGCCGCGCCGCCGTGGAGGTCGGCCGCCGCCTGGCGCAGCTGGCCCGTCGCACCCAGGTGGTGGTGGTCACGCACCTGGCGCAGGTGGCCGCGTTCGCGGACGCCCACCTGGTCGTGACGAAGGCGACCGAGGGCGACGACGTCACCGTCACCGGGGTCCAGCAGGTCGCCGAGGACGACCGGGTCCGCGAGCTGGCGCGGATGCTGTCCGGCCAGGAGGACTCCGCGACGGCACGTCAGCATGCCCTCGAACTTCTCGAGTCCTCGGCCGTGGGACGATAGGCGGCGATGAAAATGATCCTGCGCCGGGCCGACCGCAGCCCCGACACCAGCGACGACGCCGACGGCGGGGGCACGGCGCGCGTCGGCGCGCGGACCAAGGACCTCACCAAGCGGCTGCGTCCGGGCGACGTCGCCGTCATCGACCACGCCGACATCGACCGGGTCGCCGCCGAGGCGCTGGTGGCCGCCGGCCCGTGCGCGGTGCTCAACGCCGCGCCGTCGACGACCGGCCGCTACCCGAACGCGGGTCCCGACATCCTGCTGCAGGCGGGCATCATCCTGGTCGACGACCTCGGTCCGGAGATCATGACCGTGCACGACGGCGCGCGGGTGACCGTCGAGGGCGGCGCCGTGCTCGTGGACGGTCAGCGCTTCGCGACGGGCACCCGGCAGACGCCCGAGACCGTGGAGCGGGACCTCGCCGCCGCGCGCGAGGGGCTCTCCGACGAGATCGAGCGGTTCGCCGAGAACACGCTGTCGTACCTGCGGCGTGAGCGCGACCTGCTGCTCGACGGCGTGGGCGTGCCGGACGTGCGCACCGAGATCGACGGCCGGCACGTGCTGATCGTCGTGCGCGGGTACCACTACCGCGAGGACCTCGCGATGCTGCGCTCGTACATCGCGGAGAACCGGCCCGTGCTGGTCGGTGTCGACGGCGGGGCGGACGCCATCCTGGACGCCGGGTACCGGCCGGACATGATCGTCGGGGACATGGACTCGGTCTCGGACCGTGCACTGTCCTGCGGCGCCGAGATCGTCGTGCACGCCTACCGCGACGGCAACGCCCCGGGACTGGAGCGCGTGCGGGCGCTGGGGGTCGACCCCGTCGTGTTCCCGGCCACCGGCACCAGCGAGGACATCGCGATGCTGCTCGCCGACGACAAGGGCGCCAAGCTGATCGTCGCGGTCGGCACCCACGCCACCCTGGTGGAGTTCCTCGACAAGGGCCGCGCCGGCATGGCGAGCACCTTCCTGACCCGGCTGCGGGTGGGCGGCAAGCTGGTCGACGCCAAGGGTGTCTCCCGGCTGTACCGCACCAGGATCTCCAACCTGCAGCTGACACTGCTGTCGCTCGCCGGCGTGGCGGCGGTCCTGGCCGCCCTGTGGTCGACGGCAGCCGGGCAGACCGCGTTCGGGCTCGTCGGAGCCCAGATCGACGACCTCGTGTCGTGGATCGGTAGCCTCTTCGGCGGCTGAGCCGCCCGCGATCCCCTCGACCTAGGAGCACCCCGACCCCGTGATCGACTTCCGTTACCACCTCGTCTCGCTGATCAGCGTCTTCCTGGCGCTCGCGGTCGGCATCATCCTGGGCGCCGGCCCCCTGCAGAACGCCATCGGGGACCAGCTCACGGACCAGGTGGAGGCGCTGCGCGTGGAGCGCACCGCCCTGCGCGACAGCCTCACCGCGACCGAGGCGGAGCTCGCCGACCTGCAGGCGTACGCCCTGGGGGCCGGTGCCGAGCTGGTCGACGGCTCGCTCGAGGACGTCAACGTGGCCGTCGTGGACGTCGACGGCATCTCCGAGACCCTGGAGCTCGACGTCGTGAACCAGCTCGAGGCCGCCGGGGCCCGGGTGGTGGCCCAGTCCTCGATGACCGAGTCCTGGGACGCCGTCGACGACTCGGTGCTCCGCGACACGGTCGCGGACGGCCAGCGGGGCCGTCTCGAGGACATGGTCGCCGAGGACGCCACCACGTCCCAGGTGCTCGGCACGGTGCTGGGCGTGGCCCTGACCGAGGCCGACGAGCAGACGCCGGGACAGCGCAGCGACCGCGCCGTCGAGCTCTACCAGCTGCTCACCCAGGTCGGCCTCGTCGACTCCCGGTTCGCGCCGTCGGCGCCCGCGGACGCGGTGCTGCTGCTCACCGCGGGTGCGGCCGAGGACGACGGTGCACCCGGCTCGGAGTCGCCGGAGGTGGACGAGGACGTCGACGTGCCGAGCACCGTGGTGACGCTGCAGTCGGTGGCGGGCACGGTCGTCGTGGCCGGCCCGACCGCGGTCGACGGCGACCTGCTCACCGAGCTGCGGGCGACCGAGGAGGTCGTGGCGTCCACGAGCACGGTCAGCGGGATCGAGCAGGAGACCATGCGGATGAACGTCCCGCTGGCGATCGCCGCGCAGGCGGCCGACGAGGTCGGGCAGTACGGGTTCGAGGAGGACGCCGAGGCCGTGCCCCCGGTGGTCCGGGCCCCCGACGGGGAGGACGCCGCGCAGGAGTCCGGTGGCACGGCCGGTGACGAGGCGTCCACCGGGGACACCGGGACGACCGGCGAGGACTCCTGATGCGGTCGCTCCGTCTGCTGGCGGCCGGGCTGTCCGCCGCCGTGGCGACCGCTGTCGCGCGCCGGGTGCTGGAGTCCGCACCACCCGGCGGGCGCGAGCGGTGGACGCGGACGAACCATCGCGACGAACCCGTCTCCATGCTGGAGGGCCCGGCGGCGGCCGCCGGGCTCGTCGTGGGAGCGGTCGTGGGCGGTGCCGACACCAGGACGCGTGCGGCGCTGGTGACGGCGACCACGGGCGCCGCGGCGTTCGGCGTGGTGGACGACCTCGCCGAGGACACCACCACCCGCACCAAGGGGCTGCGGGGTCACCTGGGCGCGCTGTCGCGCGGCGAGGTCACGACCGGCGGCCTGAAGGTCCTGGGTATCGGGACGACGGCGCTCCTCGCCGCGGCGGTCGGGACACCTCGTCGGGGCGGTGCGGCCGGGCACCTGGCGGACGTCGTCGTCAACGGCGCGCTGATCGCCGGCACCGCGAACCTCGTGAACCTGCTCGACCTGCGCCCGGGCAGGGCGCTGAAGGCCTCCGCGGCGCTGTCCGCGGGGGTGCTCGCCGCACCGGGCGGCGGGACCACGGGTGCGGTGCTGGGTGTCGCGGCGGCGTCCGCGCCCGCCGACCTGGCCGAGCGCGACATGCTCGGCGACGGTGGGGCGAACGCTCTGGGTGCCTTCGTGGGGGCGCAGTGGGCGGTCTCCGCGTCCCGCCCGGTCCGGGTCGGGGCGCTGGCCGCCGTGGTGGGGCTGACGCTCGCGTCGGAGCGGGTCAGCTTCTCCACCGTCATCGACCGCACGCCGTGGCTGCGGCGCCTCGACCGGCTCGGTCGGCGCCCCGCGGCACCCGCGGCGGTCGCGGGCCGGGCGCCCGACGCCGGGGGCGCGGCCGGGTGAGCGCGCCGGGCGCTCGGCGGATCGGCTCAGCGGTCGCCGGCGCGGCGGCACTGATCACCGTCGTCACGCTGGCGAGCCGGGTCGTCGGGTTCGGGCGCTGGCTGGCGCAGGCCCGGTTCGTGGGAACCGACGGGGTCGACGCCCCCCTCAACGCCGCGAACCTGCTGCCGAACGTCCTGTTCGAGATCGCGGCCGGCGGCGCCCTGACGGGTGCCGTCGTCCCGCTGCTGTCCGGGTTCCTCGTGCGCGGGGACCGGCAGAACGCCTCGCGGACCGCCTCGGCGCTGCTGGGCTGGACCGTCGTGGTCCTCGTCCCGGTCGCCGGTCTCATGGCGCTGCTCGCCGACCCCCTGGCCGAGCACGTCCTGCGGCTGCACGACCCGGTCAACGTGGCCGTCGCGGCGGACTTCCTGCGGGTCTTCGCCGTGCAGGTGCCGCTGTACGGCCTGGCCGTCGTCCTCGGCGGCATCCTGCAGGCCCACAACCGCTTCTTCTGGCCGGCGTTCGCGCCGCTGGTCTCCAGCCTCGTCGTCATCGGGGTCTACGCCCGCTTCGGGCAGCTGGCCGAGGGCAACCAGCAGGACGTCGCCGAGCTCACGTCCCAGGCCCTCGGCTGGCTCGCCTGGGGCATGACGGCGGGGGTGGCGTTCCTCGCGCTGCCGCTGGTCGTGCCCGTCGCGCGGACGGGCCTGCGGCTGCGCCCCACCCTGCGCTTCCCGGACGGCGAGGGCCGGCGGGCCGCACGGCTGGCCTCGGCGGGCATCGGCGCGCTGGTCGCGCAGCAGCTCGCGCTGCTGGCCACGATGGCGTCCGCCAACGAGGCCGGGGGTGACGGGACCTGGACGATCTTCCTGTACGCCCAGAACGTCTACTTCCTGCCGTACGCGGTCCTGGCCTTCCCGATCGCGACGAGCGCCTTCCCGCGGTTCTCCGAGCTGGCCTCCCAGGGACGCGGCGACGACCTCGCGCGGCTGGTGTCGTCGACCACGCGGGTCCTCGTGGTCGTCTCGGCGGCCGGTGCCGCCGCGCTCGTCGCCGCGGCGCCGCTGGTCGAGAACGTCTTCGGCGTGGTGGCGGACGGGGACGCCGACGGGCTCGCCGCCGCGCTGGCCTGGATGGCACCCGGCCTGCTCGGCTACGCCCTGATCCTGCAGCTCTCGCGCCTGCTGTACGCGGTCGGCGCCCCCCGGGCCGCGGTCGTGGCGACGGCGTCCGGCTGGGTCGTCGTCGCCGTCGGCGTCGGGCTCGCGGTCCCGGTCTTCGCCGGGGGAGCGGACGCCGAGCAGGCCGTGCTGGCCTGGTTGGGCGGGGCCACCACGGTCGGCATGACCGTCGCCGGTGCCGCCCTGCTGCTGGCGGTGCGGCGCCGGGTCGGGGCACCCGCCCTGCGCGGCGTGGTGCGCACCGGTGGTGTCGCGGTGCTCGCCGGCGCGCTCGGCGCGGTCGCCGGGCGCTGGGGGGTGCCGGTCGTGGATCGTGCCACGGACGACCTCGAGGCCGCCTGGATCGCCGCCGACGTCGGCTGGGGGCTGCTCGCGGGGCTGCTCGCGGCGCTCGTGGTCCTGCTCGCGGCGGCGGTGGCCGACCGGGACGTGCGGTCGCGGGCCCTCGGCACGGGGCGACGGCTGCTGCGACGCCGGTGACCCGCTGTGCCGCACGGCACGCTCCCGACCCCCGTGTCCCGCACGCCGAGCGGGCGGGGTTCGGTTAGCATGGAGTTCCGTGGCTGACACCGTGAACCGAACCTCCCGTTCCTCGAGCCGCGCCGGTGCCACGCACCCGACGCGCCACATCTTCGTGACGGGCGGCGTCGCCTCGTCTCTCGGCAAGGGGCTGACGGCCTCCTCCCTCGGACGCCTGCTGCGGTCCCGCGGCCTGCGGGTCACGATGCAGAAGCTCGACCCGTACCTCAACGTGGACCCGGGCACCATGAACCCGTTCCAGCACGGCGAGGTGTTCGTCACCGAGGACGGCGCCGAGACCGACCTGGACATCGGGCACTACGAGCGCTTCCTCGACGTCGAGCTCCCGGCCTCGTCCAACGTGACCACCGGCCAGGTCTACTCCCGCGTCATCGCCAAGGAGCGCCGCGGGGAGTACCTCGGCGACACGGTGCAGGTCATCCCGCACATCACCGACGAGATCAAGCTGCGGATGCGGGACCAGGCGGGCCCCGACGTCGACGTGATCATCACCGAGATCGGCGGCACCGTCGGAGACATCGAGTCGCTGCCGTTCCTCGAGGCGGCCCGCCAGGTGCGCCACGAGCTCGGCCGCGACGACTGCTTCTTCCTGCACGTGTCCCTCGTGCCGTACATCGGGCCCTCCGGCGAGCTGAAGACGAAGCCGACCCAGCACTCGGTCGCCGCGCTGCGCTCGATCGGCATCCAGCCGGACGCCATCGTGCTGCGGTCCGACCGGACCGTGCCGACCCCCATCAAGCACAAGATCGCGATGATGTGCGACGTGGAGAACGAGGCGGTCGTCAACGCGGCGGACGCGCCGAGCATCTACGACATCCCGCGCGTCGTGCACTCCGAGGGGTTGGACGCCTACGTGGTGCGCCGGCTCGACCTGCCGTTCCACGACGTCGAGTGGGGCGGCTGGAACCGTGTCCTGGAGCGGGTGCACGCCCCCGAGCACAACGTCGAGATCGCGTTGGTCGGCAAGTACATCGACCTGCCCGACGCCTACCTGTCGGTCACCGAGGCCCTGCGCGCCGGCGGGTTCGACAACGACACGCGGGTCGGGATCCGCTGGGTCGCGGCGGACGACTGCGCCACGCGCGCGGGGGCCCAGGAGGCCCTGGCCGGTGTGGACGCCGTCCTCGTGCCCGGCGGCTTCGGGGTGCGCGGCATCGACGGCAAGGTCGGGGCGCTGCGCTGGGCGCGTGAGAACCTCGTACCCACCCTGGGCATCTGCCTCGGGCTGCAGTCCATGGTCATCGAGTACGCACGCAACGTGCTGGGGCTGACGGAGGCGTCCTCGACGGAGTTCGACCCGGACTCCGCCGACCCCGTCATCGCGACCATGGCCGAGCAGCTCGCCATCGTCGGCGGCGACGGGGACCTGGGTGGCACGATGCGTCTCGGTGCCTACCCGGCGGCCCTGGCCGAGGGATCCGTGGCGGCCAAGACCTACGGCACCACGGAGGTCTCCGAGCGGCACCGGCACCGGTACGAGGTGAACAACCTGTACCGCGACCGGCTGGAGGAGGCCGGGCTGCGGATCAGCGGCACCTCGCCCGACGGTGACCTCGTGGAGTTCGTCGAGCTCCCCGCCGACGTGCACCCGTACTACATCAGCACGCAGGCGCACCCGGAGTTCAAGTCCCGGCCGACGGGCTCGCACCCGCTGTTCTCCGGCCTCGTCGCCGCGGCCCTGGAGCGCCAGGGCGCGACCGCATGAGCGGCCGGACGTCGGAGGTCGTCGCGGGCCGGGACGAGGTCGCCCCGCGGCCCGTCGTCGGCCGGACCACGGTGCATGCCGGCACGGTCTTCGACCTGGTGCGCGACGACATCGACCTCGGCGACGCCGGCGTCGTGACGCGTGAGTACCTGGACCACCCCGGAGCCGTCGCGATCGTCGTCCTGGACCCGCAGGACCGGGTCCTGCTGCTGCGCCAGTACCGGCACCCGGTGCGCACCGTCATGTGGGAGGTGCCGGCCGGGTTGCTCGACGTCGACGGCGAACCCGCCGTCGAGGCGGCGGCGCGCGAGCTCGCCGAGGAGGCCGACGTCGTCGCGGACCGCTGGGACGTGCTGGCCGACTACGCGACGACGCCCGGTTTCAGCAACGAGTCCGTGCGGATCTTCCTGGCGCGGGACGTGCACGAGGT
This sequence comes from Isoptericola sp. 178, assembly GCF_030586525.1. Classification (NCBI taxonomy): domain Bacteria; kingdom Bacillati; phylum Actinomycetota; class Actinomycetes; order Micrococcales; family Promicromonosporaceae; genus Isoptericola; species Isoptericola sp. 178. The sequence goes on from NZ_JAUQYN010000003.1 coordinate 13,064, forward strand.
GCCGGAGGCCGAACGCCACGAACGGCACGGCGAGGAGGCCGAGATCGTCACGGCGTGGGTGCCGCTGGACGAGGCGGTCGCCCACGTCCTCGCCGGTGAGCTGCACAACCCGTCCGCCGTGACGGGCATCCTGGCCGCGGCGGCGAGCCGCGCCGGCGGCTGGGCCTCGCTGCGACCTGTGGAGGCGGAGTGGCCCCACCGCCGGGGAGTGCTGCCCGACTGACCGCGGGCGTGGCGGGTCAGGCGCGGGTGCGCAGCCGCAGGACGGCGTTCGCCGTCGCCCACACGAGCAGACCCGCGCCCAGCATGTGCAGCGCGACGAGGATCTCGGGCAACCCGGTGAAGTACTGGACGTAGCCGACCGCGCCCTGTGCCAGGGTCACGGCGAGCAGGAGCCACGCGCCGGCCCGCGCGCGGCGCACGAGCGGGTCCTCGGCAGCGTCAGGGGTCCGGTGCAGCAGGACCAGCAGCACCGTGAGCACCCCGACGAACAACCACACCGAGGCCGAGTGGGCGCGTGTCATGAGCAGCGGGTCGACGGCCAGGCGGTAGCCGACCTCCGCGTCCCCGGAGTGCGGTCCGGCGGCGGTGACGGCGACGCCGAGCAGCACGACGGGCACCACGAGCAGCGCCAGGGCACGCCCGGCGAGGGTGACGGTGCGGGGTCCGACCGGGGTCGGGGCCCCGTCGCCCTCGCGGTGCCGGTGCAACAGGTACGCGGCGAGCCACACCAGCGCCGCCGAGACGACGAAGTGCAGCGACACCCACGCCGGGTGGAGGTCGAGCAGGACGACGACGCCGCCGATGACGGCCTGGGCGACGACGCCGGCCAGCGGGACGACGCCGAGCCACCGGTAGGCACGCGACCGGCGGCGGTCGGTGAGGACCAGGAGCAGCACGAGCACCGCGATCGCCGCCAGGACGAACGTCAGGAGCCGGTTGCCGAACTCGATGTACGGGTGGATCCCGACCTCGGCGTGGAAGACGGGGGTGAAGCTCCCGGGCTCGCACTGCGGCCACGTGGAGCATCCCAGCCCGGACCCGGTGAGCCGCACGGCGCCCCCGGTGACGATGATGCCGATCTGGGCGATCACGTTGGCGATCAGCACGCCCCGGGTCCAGCCGCGGAACCGGGCGAGCCGGTCACGGCGTGCGGGGGTACGGGAGGCCTCGGCGGGTGCGGACGTGCTCACAGCACCACGGTAGCCGTTGCCGCGGGCCGTTCTCGCCCGTCGTCGGTGTCATGGGTGTGATGTCGGTCAGTGCCAGCGGAAGAGCCGTCCGGCGCCGGCACCGAAGGCCGCCGTCCAGGCCACGAGCACCACGACGCTCAGCGCGGGCACGCCGTCGCCCAGCAGGGCGCCGCGCAGTCCTTCGCCGAGGGCCCCCGAGGGCAGGAACGCCGCGACGTGGGCCAGCGGCCCGGGCAGCTCCGCCGGGGGCACGATGAGCCCGCCGCCGACGACGAGCAGCACCAGCACGAGGTTGGCCACCGCGAGGACCCCTTCCGCGCGCAGGGTCCCGGCCAGGAGCAGGGCGAGGGCGGTGAAGGCCGCGGTGCCGAGCAGCAGCAGACCTGCGGCGGGCAGCAGCCCCGTCGGCTCGGGCCGCCACCCGAGGGCGAGGGCGACGGTGCCGATCACGACGACCTGGACCGCCTCGACGGCGAGCACCCCGAGGACCTTCCCCGCCAGCAGCCCGCCGCGTCCCAGGGGCGTGGTGGCCAGGAGGCGCAGCACACCGTTGCGCCGGTCGAAGGCGGTGGCGATGGACTGCGAGGTGAAGGCCGTGGTGACACAGGCCAGGGCGAGGACGCCCGGGGTGACGAAGTCGATGCGGGTCGCGCCGGCGGTGTCCAGCTCGACGACGGAGGTCCGCACCAGGCCCACGAGCAGGAGCACGGGCACCACGATGGTCACGAGGAGCTGTTCGCCGTTGCGCAGGATCGCCCGGGTCTCGAACCCGGCCTGGGCCGCGACGCGCCGGGCGGGAGAAGCCGCGCCGGCGTGCACCGCGGGGGTGGTCGAGGAGCTCATCGCAGGTGCCGTCCCGTCAGGTCGAGGAAGACGTCTTCGAGGGTGCGCCGTCCGACGGTGACCCGACGTGCCAGCACGTCCTGCTCGGCGAGCCACGCGGTGAGCGTCGCGAGCGCGGCCGGTCCGGCGTCGCCGGTCACGGTGTACACCCCGGGGGACGGCTCGGCGGCCGTCCAGGCGTCGCCGTCGTCCTCGGCGAGAAGGGTCGCGAGCGCGGCCACGTCGAGGCCGGGCCGAGCCTCCAGACGGATCGTGGGCGAGGACCCGGGACCGGCCGCCACGAGCTCGGGCACGCTCCCGGAGGCGATGACGCGTCCGTGGTCGACGACGTGGACGAGGTCCGCCAGGTCCTCGGCCTCGGCCATCAGGTGCGTGGTCAGCACGACAGCGACCCCCTCGTCGCGCAGCTCGCGGACGAGGTCCCACACGGCGTGCCGGGACTGCGGGTCCAGCCCGGCGCTCGGCTCGTCGAGGAACACGACCTCGGGGCGCCCGACCACGGCGGCCGCCAGCGCGAGCCGCTGGCGCTGGCCCCCGGAGAGGCGGCGGACGGTGGTCCGGGCGAAGGCGTCCAGACCGAGCCGCGCGGAGAGCTCGTGCAGGTCACGGGGCGCCGCGTACATGGCCGCCACGTGGCGGAGCATCTCCGCGGCCCGCACGCCGGTCGGCAGGCCGCCGTCCTGGAGCATCACCCCGACGCGGGGTCGCAGGCGGGCGGCGTCGGCGACGGGGTCCAGGCCGAGGACGCGGACGGTGCCTCCGTCGGGGGAGCGCAGGCCCTCGCAGCACTCGACGGTGGTGGTCTTGCCGGCGCCGTTCGGGCCGAGCACCGCGGTCACCGCTCCGGCGGTAGCCTGCAGATCGAGCCCGTCGACGACGTCGCGGCCGGCGTAGGTCTTGCGCAGGCCGCGCACGACGACGGCGGCGCCGGGTGGCGCATCGGTGGTGGGCACCCGAGGATTCTACGAGGCGACGGAACCCAGGGAGCGACGATGTCCTTCTACACCTTCACCCCGCCGGCCGACCTGGCGCAGATCGCGCGACGGATCTGGTACTGGCCGGTCGTCCGCGGCGTCCTGGCCGTGGTCTTCGGCCTGCTGGCCATGGTGCTCCCGCGCGACGTCCCGGACCTGCTCGTGCAGGTCTTCGGCGCGTTCGTGCTCGTGGACGGCCTGGTCTCGCTCGTGGACGGCCTGCGTCGCCGCGGGACCCCGGCGGGTTCGGGCAACCTCGGCATCGGCGTGGTGGCCGTGGCGTTCGGCGCCGCGCTGCTGTTCCTGCCCGGGGTGTTCCTGACGATCGCCGTCGTGCTGGTCGGGATCTGGGCGATGATCTTCGGCCTGCTCCAGATCGTGGGGGCGTTCGCGGTGCGTGGCAGGGGAGGAGCCTCGTGGCTGCTCAGCCTGCTCTCCGGGGTCCTCTTCGTCGCGCTGGCGGTGGTCTGCTTCGCCAACCCCGGCACGGCGATCACCGCGATGGCCGTCGTGGTGGGCGTCTTCGCCGTCGTGATCGGTGCGGCGCTCATCGCCCTGGGGGTCAAGCTCCGCTCGATCGGCCGGCAGCCCGGTCCGGCCGGGTCCGGTCACGACGTCATCGAGGGCGAGATCGTCGAGGAGTGATCGACGGTCACGCCGGGCGAGGTGAACCGCCGGTGAAACCTCTGTGACGTCGGTCCCGACGCCCGCACGAACGTGCCGGTCGCGGGGTTCGGTGAGGCATGCCTTGCTTGACATTCGCAATTTCGCAACAAGGATGTTCTCTATATCGACGTCAGGTCCGGGCCGAACGATGCCCCGGACGACCCCGGGAGGTGAGCACGTTGACGACGACCCCGACACCGGTCGGCACCGTGCCGCACGCCGGAGCGGACACCGACGGCACGCGCCGCCGGGTCCTCGCACTGGTCGCCAGCGACGGACCGGTCACCGCCGGTGACCTGGCCCGCACCCTGCGCCTCACCTCCGCCGCCGTGCGCCGTCATCTCGCCTGCCTCGAGCAGGACGGCACCATCGCGGTGCACGACGCCGGGCCCGCGGGCGGTCAGGCCCGCCGGGGCCGTCCCGCACGGCGCTACGTGGTGAGCACCGCGGGACAGGCCGAGCTCGGGGGCGAGGACGTCGAGCTCGCGACGCAGGTGATGCGTTACCTGCGCCGCACGGCCGGGGACCAGGCGGTGGCGGAGTTCGCCGCCGAACGCAACGACGCCGTCGTGCGTCGCTACGCCCCGCGCCTGACCGGCACCGACCCGCACGAGCGGGCCGCCCAGCTCGCGGACCTGCTCGCCGCCGACGGCTACGCCGCCTCGGTGCGGCCGGTCGCCGGCCCCCGGGTTCCCACGGTCCAGCTGTGCCAGGGCCACTGCCCGGTCCAGCACGCGGCCGAGGACTTCCCCGAGCTGTGCGAGGCGGAGGCCGACGCCTTCGCCCGGCTGCTCGGGACCCACGTCCAACGTCTGGCCACGCTCGCGGGCGGCGCGCACGCCTGCGTGACCAACGTCCCGCTTGCTCCCACCACCCCCGCCGGCCGCTCCCGCGGTACGCAGGAAGGAACACGATGAGCGCCCCCACCCAGGACGCCGCCCAGGCGGCACCGGAGCAGCGCACCGACGAGGAGATCATCAACTCCATCGGTGCCTACGAGTACGGCTGGCACGACGACGACGCGGCCGGCCAGACGGCCGAGCGCGGCCTGAACGAGGCCGTCGTGCGCAACATCTCGGACCTGAAGGACGAGCCCGAGTGGATGCGCAAGCGTCGGCTCAAGGCGCTGCGCCTGTTCGAGAAGAAGCCGATGCCGAACTGGGGCGCCGACCTCACGGGCATCGACTTCGACCGCATCAAGTACTTCGTCCGCTCCACGGAGAAGCAGGCCACCAGCTGGGAGGACCTGCCCGAGGACATCAAGGCGACGTACGACAAGCTGGGGATCCCCGAGGCCGAGAAGCAGCGCCTCGTGGCCGGCGTCGCGGCGCAGTACGAGTCCGAGGTCGTCTACCACCAGATCCGTGAGGACCTGGAGGCCCAGGGCGTCATCTTCGTCGACACCGACACCGGCCTGCGCGAGCACCCGGAGCTCTTCGAGGAGTACTTCGGCACGGTCATCCCGGCCGGCGACAACAAGTTCTCCGCGCTCAACTCGGCCGTCTGGTCGGGCGGCTCGTTCATCTACGTGCCGCCGGGCGTGCACGTCGACATCCCGCTGCAGGCCTACTTCCGGATCAACACCGAGAACATGGGCCAGTTCGAGCGGACGCTGATCATCGCCGACGAGGGCTCCTACGTGCACTACGTCGAGGGCTGCACGGCGCCGATCTACTCCACCGACTCGCTGCACTCCGCGGTCGTGGAGATCGTCGTCAAGAAGAACGCCCGCGTGCGCTACACGACCATCCAGAACTGGTCGAACAACGTCTACAACCTGGTGACCAAGCGCGCCACGGCCGAGGCCGGCGCCACCATGGAGTGGGTCGACGGCAACATCGGCTCCAAGGTCACCATGAAGTACCCGGCGATCTACCTGCTGGGCGAGCGCGCCCGCGGCGAGACGCTGTCCATCGCCTTCGCCGGCGAGGGCCAGCACCAGGACGCCGGTGCCAAGATGGTGCACGCCGCCCCGCACACGTCGAGCTCGATCGTCTCGAAGTCCGTGGCCCGTGGCGGCGGCCGCACCTCCTACCGCGGTCTGGTGCAGGTGCTCGAGGGTGCCGAGGCGTCGGCGTCGAACGTCCTGTGCGACGCGCTGCTCGTCGACCAGATCTCCCGGTCCGACACCTACCCGTACGTCGACGTCCGCGAGGACGACGTGTCCATGGGGCACGAGGCGACGGTGTCCAAGGTGAGCGAGGACCAGCTGTTCTACCTCATGTCCCGAGGCATGGAGGAGACCGAGGCCATGGCCATGATCGTGCGCGGGTTCGTCGAGCCCATCGCGCGGGAGCTGCCCATGGAGTACGCCCTCGAGCTCAACCGCCTCATCGAGCTGCAGATGGAAGGGTCCGTCGGCTGAAATGACTCTCACTACCGATCACTCCCGCGCGACCGCCGACGGCGCCCACTCCCACGGTGTGGTGCCCGCCGGTTCGCGCGCCGAGCGCAAGACCTCCTTCGACCTCGCGGAAATCCCGGTGCCCACCGGCCGCGAGGAGGAGTGGCGCTTCTCGCCGGTGGCGCGGCTCCAGCCGCTGTTCTCCGACGAGCTGACCGGTGACGGCGTCGCCGTGACCGTCGAGGCGGCCCCCGAGGTCACCGTCGAGACGGTCGGACGCGACGACGAGCGCCTCGGCCGCACCGGCAAGCCCGGCGACCGTGCCGCCGTCACCGCGTGGAACGCCGTGCGCGAGGCCACCGTGGTGACCGTCCCGGCCGACACCGTGGCCTCCGGCCCGACCTCCGTGCGGATCGACGGCACCTCGAAGGACGCCACCGCGTCGCACCTGCTGGTGCACGCCGAGCGGCACTCCGAGGCCGTCGTGGTCATCGACCACCGCGGGGACGCGCTGCTGAACCAGACCGTCGAGGTCCTCGTCGAGGACGGCGCCCAGCTGACCGTCGTGTCCGTCCAGGACTGGGAAGACGGTGCCGTGCACGCCTCCTCGCACCGTGCGAGCATCGGCCGTGACGCCAAGCTCAAGCACGTCGTGGTGACCTTCGGCGGCGACGTCGTGCGCGTCACGCCGGACGCGACCTTCACCGCCGAGGGCGGCGAGGTCGAGATGGTCGGGCTGTACTTCGCCGACGCCGACCAGCACCAGGAGCACCGGCTCTTCGTCGACCACGCCGTGCCGCGGTGCCGCTCGCGCGTCACCTACAAGGGCGCGCTCCAGGGTGCCTCCGCGCACACCGTGTGGGTGGGCGACGTGCTCATCCGCGCCGAGGCCGAGGCGACGGACACCTACGAGCTGAACCGCAACCTCGTGCTGACCGACGGCGCGCGGGCGGACTCGGTGCCGAACCTCGAGATCGAGACCGGTGAGATCGACGGGGCGGGCCACGCCTCGGCGACCGGCCGGTTCGACGACGAGCAGCTCTTCTACCTCATGGCGCGCGGCATCCCCGAGATCGACGCCCGTCGTCTCGTCGTGCGCGGCTTCTTCGCCGAGCTGATCGACGAGATCGGCGTCGAGTCGGTCGAGGAGCGGCTGCTCGCCTCCATCGAGGCCGAGCTGGAGAAGTCGATGAGCGTCATCACCGGCGCTCCGGCGCAGTGAGCACGTCGTGACCGCACAGATCGCCTGCGCCACCGCCGACCTCGGCCCGGAGGAGAGCCTGCTCGTCGAGCTCACCGCCGCCGACGGCGCCTCCGTGCCGGTCGCGGTCGTCCGCGACGAGGACGGCGACTTCCACGCCATCAGCGACATCTGCTCGCACGGTGCGGTGTCGTTGTCCGACGGCGAGGTCGAGGGCTGCCGCGTGGAGTGCTGGTTGCACGGTTCGCAGTTCGACCTGCGCACCGGCAAGCCGCTCCAGCTGCCGGCGACCCGGCCCGTACCCGTCTACCCGGTGACGGTGGACGGCGACAAGGTGCTCGTCGACATCGACGCACCGCTCGCCGCCGCGTCCTGACCAGCCTTTTCGAGAACAAGACCTGGAGAACCATCTGATGTCCACCCTGGAGATCCGCGACCTGCACGTCAGCGTCGACACCAAGGAAGGCGCCAAGCCGATCCTGCGCGGTGTCGACCTGACCATCAAGTCCGGCGAGACGCACGCCATCATGGGCCCCAACGGCTCCGGCAAGTCCACCCTCGCCTCGGCGCTGGCCGGGCACCCCAAGTACGAGGTGACCTCCGGCACCGTGACGCTCGACGGCGAGGACGTCCTGGCCATGAGCGTCGACGAGCGCGCCCGCGCCGGCCTGTTCCTCGCGATGCAGTACCCGGTCGAGGTGCCGGGTGTGTCGGTCGCGAACTTCCTGCGGACGGCCAAGACCGCGATCGACGGCGACGCCCCGTCCCTGCGCCACTGGGCCAAGGAGGTCCGCGGCGCCATGGAGAACCTGCGCATCGACTCCTCCTTCGCGGAGCGCTCGGTGAACGAGGGCTTCTCCGGCGGTGAGAAGAAGCGGCACGAGATCCTGCAGATGGAGCTCTTCAAGCCGCACTTCGCGATCCTCGACGAGACCGACTCCGGTCTCGACGTCGACGCCCTGCGCGTCGTCTCCGAGGGCGTCAACCGCGCCAAGGAGTCCACCGACGTCGGCGTGCTGCTCATCACGCACTACACGCGCATCCTGCGCTACATCAAGCCGGACTTCGTGCACGTGTTCGTCGACGGCCGCATCGCGGAGGAGGGCGGCCCCGAGCTGGCCGAGCGCCTCGAGGAAGAGGGTTACGACCGCTTCCTGCCCGCGGGCACGACGGCCTCGGCCTGACGGAGGATCGCATGACCGCCACCGACGCCGTGCGTCCGGACGACGCGATGGGCTCGCGCGAGCTCGCCGCCGTGCGGGCCGACTTCCCGTTGCTCGGACGCACGGTGCGGGGCGGGCAGCCGCTGGTCTACCTGGACTCGGCGGCGACGTCGCAGAAGCCGAGCGTCGTGCTCGAGGCCGAGGTCGACTTCTACGAGCAGCGCAACGCGGCCGTGCACCGCGGCGCGCACCAGCTGGCCGAGGAGGCCACCGAGGCCTTCGAGGGCGCCCGGTCCGCCGTGGCGTCCTTCGTGGGCGCCGACGACGACGAGATCGTGTGGACCTCGGGCGCGACGGCGGCCATCAACCTCGTGACCTACGCGCTGTCCAACGCGACGGCCGGGCGCGGGGGAGAGGCAGCCGCGCGGTTCCGGCTCGGCGCGGGCGACGAGATCGTGGTCACCGAGGCCGAGCACCACGCCAACCTCGTGCCGTGGCAGGAGCTGTGCGCGCGCACCGGCGCGACCCTGCGCTGGTTCGGTGTGACCGACGACGGCCGGCTCGACCTGTCGGACGTCGACGCGGTCATCACCGACCGCACCAAGGTCGTGGCCTTCGGGCACGTCTCCAACGTGACCGGCGCCGTGGCCCCGGTGGCCGAGATCGTCGCGGCCGCCCGCCGGGTCGGTGCGCTGACCGTGCTGGACGCGTGCCAGTCCGTGCCGCACCTGCCGGTCGACCTGCACGCCCTGGGCGTCGACTTCGCGGCGTTCAGCGCCCACAAGATGCTCGGCCCCACGGGTGTCGGTGCGCTGTACGGGCGGCGGGAGCTGCTCGAGGCGATGCCGCCGGTGACGACGGGCGGGTCGATGGTCGAGGTCGTGACCATGACCGAGACGACGTACATGCCGCCGCCGCAGCGGTTCGAGGCGGGCACGCAGATGGTCGCCCAGGCCGTCGGCATGGGAGTGGCCGCGCAGTGGCTCGGCGACCTCGGCATGGACCGCGTGGCGGCGCACGAACGGCGCCTCGCCGCGGAGCTGCTGCGGGTCACCGAGATCCCCGGCGTCCGCGTGATCGGTCCGACCGACACCACGGACCGGGTCGCGGTGGTGTCGTTCGTCGTCGACGGCGTGCACTCCCACGACGTCAACCAGGTCCTGGACGACCAGGGCATCGCGATCCGGGTCGGGCACCACTGCGCCCAGCCGCTGCACCGCCGGTTCGGGCTGGCCGCCACGGCGCGTGCCTCGGCCTCGGTGTACACAGGAGTCGAGGACGCCGCCGCCCTGCGGGAAGCCCTGGCGGGGGTCCGGACGTTCTTCGGGGTGGAGTGAGGAGACCCGCATGAGCTCGCTGCAGGACCTGTACCAGCAGGTCATCCTGGACCACGCCAAGCACCCGCACGGCCACGGCCTGGTCGAGGTGGCCGACGGCCACCTGGGCGGGGAGTCCCACCAGGTCAACACGACCTGCGGGGACGAGATCACCCTGAGGGTGGACGTCCGGTCCGTCGACGGCGACCCGACGCTCGAGCGCGTGTCCTGGGAGGGTCAGGGCTGCTCGATCTCGCAGGCGTCCGCGTCGGTGATGACCGAGCTGGTGACCGGCCAGGACCTGGCGGAGGTCGAGCGGCTCGACGCCGCCTTCCGCGACCTCATGGGCTCGCGGGGCAAGGGCCTGGACGACGAGGACACGCTGGACGCCCTCGGCGACGGCACCGCCTTCACCGGGGTCTCCCAGTACCCCGCCCGCATCAAGTGCGCGCTGCTCGGCTGGGCAGCGTTGAAGGACTCGCTGGCGCGCAGCGGCGCGCTGGCCGACCGACCCGGAGGATCGGATGACTGACAACCCGACCGACACCGCTCCCGAGCAGACGCCGGCGGCGCCGGGCGCCACCACGGCGGCCGACGTCGAGGAGGCGATGCGCGACGTCATCGACCCCGAGCTCGGCATCAACGTCGTCGACCTCGGCCTCGTCTACGGCGTCGAGGTGGACCAGAACAACCACGCCACCATCGACATGACGCTCACCTCGGCGGCCTGCCCGCTGACGGACGTCATCGAGGACCAGTCCGCCCAGGCGCTCGAGGGCATCGTGACCGGGCACCGGATCAACTGGGTCTGGATGCCGCCGTGGGGTCCGGAGAAGATCACCGACGACGGCCGCGAGCAGCTGAGGATGCTCGGCTTCAACGTCTGAGACGTTCCCGACCACGCGGGCCGCGGACACCTTCTACCGGTGTCCGCGGCCCGCGTCGTCGTCGCGCGACCGCGGTCAGTAGGCGTCCGGGGTCTCCACCGACTCCCAGTGCCACGGCTCCGGCAGGCGCCCGGTCGGCCCGGCCCAGTCCGGGTGGGTCCAGCCGTACTCCTCGGCGTGCTCTGTCAGCCAGGCGAACCGTGACCCGCTGAACCCCTCCGGCCCGACGCTGAGATCGACGGCGGTCCCCAGGCCGTGGTTCGAGCAGCCGGGCGGTGCGGCCAAGGGGTTCGGGTTCGCGGGGGTGTAGACCGCGGTCTGGTCCTCCATGCTGCGGTAGGCGGAGTTCACGGTGAGGTGCTCGCCGAACGCCGCGAGATAGGCCTCGTCGAGCGCCACCAGCCCGTCCAGGAGGTCCGCCCGGATCGAGTGCTCCGGCGCCCACGGGATCGGGGCGAGCCGGTCGGCGGCGATCCGCCCGCCCTCGGGGAACCAGACCTGGTCGGGGAACGGGCACACGACGGCGTCCTGGGCCGACATGAGGTCGGCGGTCGCCTCCCCGACGGCGTCGTGACGGGCCAAGAGCGCGGGAGCGACCTGCTCGAGGTCGGAGAGCGGCAACGCCGCGAGGCGGTCCGGGTCGGCCAGGGTGACCGTGTCGTCGGCGGCGCCGAGGGCGTCGCGGACCGCAGCCCGGCTGGCCTCCCCGGCGTCCTGGCCCGCCGCGGCGAGCTCGTCGGCCGCGTCCAGCACGGTCTCGGCGCGGCGCCGGGCCGGCGCCAGCTCCTCGCGGGCGGCGGTCGCCTGGTCGGTCGCGAACTCGCGTCGGGACTCCCGCACCACGGCGACGGCCCGCTCGAGGTCGGTGACCGCTGCCGGGGCGTCTCCCGGCAACCGCTGCAGGACCGGGGTGGCCTCGAGCACGGACTCGCCCTGGCCGAGCGCCTTGCCGAGCCGCTCCCGGACGGCGTCGTCGGTCACCTTGTCCGCGGACGTGTCCAGCTCGCGCTGCGCCGTGGCGACCTGAGCGCTCAGCGCGTCGGCCTCGTCGTCCACGACCCCGACGAGGAGGACGCCGCCGGCGGTGAGGAGAGCGAGGACGGTGAGCGGCGCGACGACGGACGCGACACGGCGGCCGCGCCGCGTCGAGCCGCTGCCCGACGGCTGGGCGGAGCGATGGGTGACGGCGGCCAGGACGGCCGCACCGAGGCAGGCCCCGATCGCGTTCCAGGCGAGGTCCACGACGCCGAAGGGCGTGCCGAGCACGAGCCGGGCGAGCAGGAACCGGTCGAGCAGCGCGTCGGCGACGGGGGTGAGGTGCAGGGTCTCGACCGCCGCGCACACCGCGAACGCGACCGAGGCTGCGACGGCCAGGGGAGTGCGGGGGAACGCCAGCGCGAGGAGACCGACCACGGTCACGGCGGCGAGGGCGTCGGCGAGCGGGTCCCCGACCGGCGGGGGGAGCAGCGCCCGTCCGGCCGGCCCGACGGTGATCGCGGCGGCGGCGAGCAGTGCGGACGCGGCACGGGGGACCCGCGGTGCCGGAGCGTCCACCGTCGTCCGGGGAAGGGCGTCGGTCCAGGTCACGGGCGCGACTCTACCGCCCTGAGGACGTGGCGGGAGACAGCCTCCTAGGCGTCGGTCGCCGCACCGGCTCCCTGCTGGCGCAGGTAGCGCCGGTCGTCGTTGGCGAAGGCGTAGTAGTAGCCGATGAGCAGCCCGCCGCCGAGGAAGTTCCCGGCGAGCACGATCGCCAGGTTGCCGAGGGCGAGCCCGACGTCGATGCCGTGGTTCAGCCCGACCATGAGGAACAGCGCCGTGTTCGCGACCGAGTGCTCGAAGCCGACGAACGCGAAGATGAACACGCTGACGACCATCACGAGCGCCTTGGTGATGTCGTTCGTCACGAAGCCGTTGTAGACGAGCAGCATCCCGACGTTGATCATGAAGTTGCACAGGATCGCCCGGACGAACAGGTCCGACCAGCCGGCGAGACCCTCGCCGAGATAGGCCAGCTTGTGGTCCACCGAGTGCTGCATCTGCTCGCCCACGGCACCGTCGCCGAGCGACGAGGAGACCACGGCCAGCGCCACGGCCAGGCCGCCGAGGATGTTGCCCGCGTAGCAGAGCAGCAGGACGCGCAGGCCCCGCCACGCGGTGATCTTCCGGTAGTACCGCCCGACCGAGACGATCATCATGTTCGACGTCAGCAGCTCGGACTTGCTGAAGTAGATGAACACGAGCGCGAAGCCGAACACGAGCGCGCCGACCATGCTCCCGAGTCCCGTCAGGTCGCCGTCCCCGATCCCCGCGAACGTCGCGATCACCGAGTAGTAGGTGATGTACATGATCCCGATGAGCACGCCGGCCATGGCGGCTCGCATGAGATAGATGTGGGCCAGGCCGCCGCTCATCGTGCTCTTCGTCTGGAGGGCGTCCAGGACGGTCGAGATGAACTGCTTGCCAGGGAACAGCTTGCCCTGATCGGTCATGGTCACACGGTACTCAGGTCGGGTGCCGCAGGTCCGCAGCGCGACGGGTCCGGAGGGGTGACCTGCGTCGCTGTCGGCGCGGACGGCGGGCCGTAGACTGGCGCACGACCCCGCACTCTTTCGAAGGACACCCCTGCCTTGATCACGGCCCACGGCGTCGAGCTGCGCTTCGGCGCGCGCACCCTGCTGCACGAGGCCACGTTCCGCGTGGCCCCGGGCGACCGCGTCGGCCTGGTCGGTCGCAACGGTGCCGGCAAGACCACGCTCACCAAGACCCTGGCGGGCGAGACGCTGCCGGCGGGTGGGACGATCACGCGCGGGAACGAGATCGGCTATCTGCCGCAGGACCCGCGTACCGGTGATCTCGACGTCGTGGCGATGGACCGGGTGCTCAGCGCTCGCGGCCTCGACGTCATCGTGACGAGGATGCGCCAGACCGAGAAGGAGATGGCCAGCGAGGACCCGCAGGTCCAGGCCGCGGCGCTGGAGCGGTACCCGAAGCTGGAGACGCGTTTCCTCGCGGCGGGCGGGTACTCGGCCGAGTCCGAGGCGCACCGCATCACGAGCAACCTGGCGCTCGACGACCGGATCCTCGCCCAGCCGCTGCACACGCTCTCCGGCGGCCAGCGTCGCCGGGTCGAGCTGGCGAGGATCCTGTTCTCCGGCGTGGACACGTTGCTGCTCGACGAGCCCACCAACCACCTCGACGCCGACTCCATCGTGTGGCTGCGCGAGTACCTGCGGTCCTACTCCGGGGGGTTCATCGTGATCTCCCACGACGTCGAGCTGCTGCGCGCGTGCGTGAACAAGGTCTTCCACCTCGACGCGAACCGCGGCGAGCTCGACCAGTACAACCTCGGCTGGGACAAGTACCTGGAGCAGCGCGAGCAGGACGAGCGCCGTCGTCGGCGCGAACGCGCCAACGCCGAGAAGAAGGCCGAGACCCTCATCGCCCAGGCGAACAAGATGCGCGCCAAGGCCACCAAGGCGACCGCCGCGCAGAACATGCTCAAGCGGGCCGAGCGTATGCTCGCCGGCACCGAGGGCGAGCGGCAGACGGACAAGGTGGCCGCGCTGCGGTTCCCGAAGCCGTCGCCCTGCGGCAAGACGCCGCTGATGGCACGGGAGCTGTCCAAGAGCTACGGCTCGCTGGAGGTCTTCACGGGTGTCGACCTGGCGATCGACCGGGGGTCACGGGTCGTCATCCTCGGACTGAACGGTGCGGGCAAGACGACGATGCTGCGGCTGCTCGCCGGTGTGGAGACGCCGGACACGGGCGAGATCCTGCCGGGCCACGGGCTGAAGATGGGCTACTACGCCCAGGAGCACGACATGCTCGACATGGACGCCACCGTCGTGGAGAACCTGCGGCACGCCGCCCCCGACCTGACCGACACCCAGGTGCGCACCACGCTGGGGTCGTTCCTGTTCAGCGGCGACGACGCCGACAAGCCCGCGCACGTGCTCTCCGGCGGGGAGAAGACCCGCCTGGCGCTGGCCACGCTGGTCGTCTCGAGCGCGAACGTGCTGCTGCTCGACGAGCCGACGAACAACCTGGACCCGGCCTCGCGCCGGGAGATCCTCGGGGCGCTGAACACCTACGAAGGTGCCGTCATCATGGTCACCCACGACGACGGTGCGGTCGACGCGCTGAACCCGGAGCGGGTGCTGCTGCTGCCCGACGGCGACGAGGACCTGTGGTCGGACGACTACGCCGAGCTCGTCTCGCTCGCCTGAGCCCCGGGCCCCGCGCGTCCGGCCCGGCCGGTCAGGGTCGGGGGTCGTGCGCGGCGTCCACCAGGGCGTCCTCGTAGTCCTCGTCGACGCGGCGCCGGCGCTCGCGGCGGGGGCGTGAGGTCCCGCCCGGGTCGTCGGCGGCCAGCAGCTCGCCCGCGGTGACGGTCGCGGCACGCGTCTCGCGGCGCCACAGCAGCACGTAGCCACCCACGGCGCCGAGCGCGAAGATCGCCCACTGGAACGTGTAGCTCAGGTGCGAGCCGGGGTCGGTGTCCGGGCGGGGGAGCGCGACCGGGGTCTCGGCGGCCGCCGGGTCCTCGTCCCGCAGCTGCCCGTAGGCGCCGACCGTCGTGCCGTCCGCCCAGGCCCCGCCCTCGGGGCCCTGGTCCAGCACCTGGTCGGTGTTGATCCGCACCACGGTGCCCGACGGCGCGCCCCGGTCGGAGGCCGGCTCGTCGGCGCGCAGCGTCACGGTCACGGTGACCTCGCCGGACGGCGGCTCCGGGACGAGGGCAGGCTCGGTGGCGTCCGCCCCGAGCGGGACGAAACCGCGGTCGACCACCAGTACCGTCTCCTGCCCGTCCAGCTCCGTGCGCAGCGGGACCAGCAGGTGGAACCCGGGCGTGCCGCCGACCGGCCGGTTGCGCAGCAGCACGGTGCTCTCCGGGACGTACTCGCCCGTGACCTCGCCCGGCCGCCACACGTCCTCAGGAGCGAGGGTGTCCCCGGGGCCGGTCACGAACGCCGACAGCGGCTCCGGCGCGGCGGTGTAGTTGGTCTCGACGAGGTCGATCTGCGCCTGGCGGTCGGTGTACCGGTGCCACTGCCAGAAGGCGGCCAGGACGCACAGGGACGCCAGCAGCACGGCGGCCAGACCGAGCGTGACCCACTGACGGCGGGTCCGCTTCACGCACGCTCCAGCTCGTCGACCCCGACGGTCTGCTTCCAGAAGCTGCGGGCGCCGAGGAACTGCTCGAGGTGGTCCCGGTGGTCGTCGCAGGCGAGCCACACCTTGCGCCGTTCGGGCGTGTGCAGCCGAGGGTTGTTCCACAGCAGACCCCAGCGCGCGTCCGCGTGGCAGCCCTTGGCGGAGCAGACCAGGGCGTCGTCGGCGACGGGGTCGGCCCCCAGGCCGAGCACGTCCATCAGTCGTCCTTCCGGTCGGGGTCGTCGGTCTGCTCGACGATGCGGATCTCCTCCTGCGGGGCCGAGGCGCTCGCGGGCAGCTCGGGCGGCATCGCCGGCGGGACGGCCTCGACGTCCCGGGCCGACCGGTCGCGACCCGCGTTCGCGAAGAGCACGGCCGTGTACGGCAGGATCACGGCACCGGCGACGAACACCCACAGCAACCAGCCGTCGACGAACAGCGCCGCGGTGATGATGAGCACGACGCGCAGACCCATCTGGATGAGGTACGTGCGCATGCGCCGGTGCTGGTCGTCCGTCAGGTTCGTCGGGACGGCCGTGATCGAGTGCACCTCGGACGGGCTGGACGTACTCACCCGGTCAGTCTACGGCGGCTCGGCGATGGTCCGGATTTTGGAGGGTTCCCACAACGCCGGGGCGTGACATGTGGCGCGCCGTCAGCGCGGCCGGGGGGCACCGACCGGGTACGGTCGCTGCGGCGTACGTCGTGCGTCCGGGCCCGGCCCGTCGTCGAGAGGAGCATCCCGTGGCAGAGCAGGCAGCAACCGGTGGTCGCACCGTGGTCGTGACCGGGGCCGCGCGCGGCATCGGGCGGGCGATCGCGGAGCGCTTCGTCGCCGCCGGCGACACCGTCGCGACGATCTACCGCGGGGGAGACCTGCCCGAGGGGGTGCACGGGTTCGTCGCCGACGTCACCGACAGCGCCGCCGTCGACGCCGCGTTCACCGAGATCGAGCAGCAGCTCGGCGCGCCGACCGTCCTCGTGGCCAACGCCGGCGTGACGCGCGACCAGCTCCTGATGCGCATGAGCGACGAGGAGTTCGAGCAGGTCGTCGACGTCAACCTCACCGGGACCTTCCGGTGCGTGCGGCGCGCCTCCAAGGGCATGATCCGTGCGCGTGCCGGACGGATCGTCCTCATCGGCTCCGTCGTCGGCCTCTACGGCGGCGCCGGGCAGGTCAACTACTCCTCGACCAAGGCCGCCCTGGTGGGCATGGCCCGGTCGATCACCCGCGAGCTCGGCGGACGCGGGATCACCGCCAACGTCGTCGCCCCGGGGTTCGTGGAGACCGACATGACCGCGGCCCTGCCGGAGGACACCCAGAAGAAGTACAAGTCCTCCATCCCGGCCGGACGGTTCGCCGACCCCGCCGAGATCGCCGGGGTGGTCGAGTTCCTCGCCTCCGACGCCGCCGCCTACGTCTCCGGCGCCGTCGTGCCCGTCGACGGCGGCCTCGGCATGGGGCACTGACTGTCCCTCGGGCATCCCCACCCAGTACGCTCCGGAAAGAACTTCACCGAAAGGTCACCATGGCTCTGCTCGACGGCAAGAAGCTGCTCGTCACGGGCGTCCTCACGGACAGCTCCATCGCCTTCCACGCCGCACGCCTCGCCCAGCAGGAGGGCGCCGAGGTCGTCCTGACGTCCTTCGGGCGTCAGATGAAGCTCACCCAGGCCTTCGCCAAGCGCCTGCCGGTCACCGCGCCCGTCGTCGAGCTCGACGTCACCAGCGGCGAGGACCTGGCGGCGCTCGCGGAGCGCGTCGGGGAGCACACCGACCGGATCGACGGGGTCGTGCACTCCATCGGGTTCGCGCCCCAGAGCGTCATGGGCGGCAACTTCCTGTCGGCCGAGTGGGACGACGTCGCCACCGCCGTCCAGATCTCGACCTTCTCCTACAAGTCGCTCATCACCGCGGCCCGGCCGCTGATGACCGACGGGGGGTCGTACGTCGGCCTGACCTTCGACGCCCAGTTCGCCTGGCCCGTCTACGACTGGATGGGTGTGGCCAAGGCCGGTCTGGAGTCCGCCAACCGGTACGTCGCCCGCGACCTGGGCCCGGAGGGCATCCGGGCCAACCTCGTCTCGGCCGGCCCGATCCGCACCACCGCCGCGAAGTCCATCCCGGGCTTCGAGACCATGGAGGACGCCTGGCCGAAGCGCGCCCCGCTGGGGTGGGACCAGACGACCGCCGAGCCGGCCGCACGAGCGGTCGTGGCACTGCTGTCCGACTGGTTCCCCGCCACGACCGGTGAGATCGTGCACGTCGACGGCGGCCTGCACGCGATGGGACAGTGATCTCGGCCCGATGAACGTGTCGTCGACGCACACGCCGGACGTCCCGCGCGAGGGGCGCCGTCTCGTGCTGCTGCGGCACGCCAAGGCCGAACCGGGCAGCGACCCCGTCCCGGACGCCGACCGACCGCTCGCCCTCCGGGGGCGCAAGCAGGCCGGTCGGGTCGGGTCGGCCCTCACCGCGGCCCACCTCGTCCCCGACCTGGCGCTCGTCTCCTCGGCGCTGCGCACCCGCCAGACCTGGGATCTGGCCGCCGCGCACCTGCCGTCGCGCGAGTCGATCACGGTGGACGTGCGCGACGAGCTGTACGCCGCCAGCGTCAAGGACGTGCTCGAGCTCGTCCGCGGTGCCGCCGACGACGTGACGACGGTTCTCGTCGTCGGGCACGAGCCGACCATGGCCGCCACGGCGGCCTACCTGGCGGCCCCGGGTTCGGACGACGCCGCGCTCGCCCAGGTGCGGGTCGGGGTGCCGACGGCGACCTACTCCGTCCTGCACGCCGAGGACCTGCCCTGGTCGCGGTGGGGGAAGAACAGCGCGACCCTGGTGCGGGTGGGTCGGCCCTCCTGAGACGAGCCGACCCGTCGTCTCAGGACGGGTGCGTGTCCGCGGCGGTCCGCCGTCCGTCGACCGTGTCGACGATCCGCAGCACCGCGTCCAGGCGCGGTCCGTCGAGGCTGTAGGGCGCCCGCGCCCGCACGGCGGGCTTCGCCGCGAAGGCGATCCCGATCCCGGCCGCGTCGATCATGTCCAGGTCGTTCGCGCCGTCCCCGACCGCCACGGTGTCCGCCATCGACAGCCCGAGCTCGGCGGCCCACTGCCGCAGCGTGGCCTCCTTGAGCGCGCGGTCCACGACCGGCCCGGTCGTGCGACCGGTCAGCACGCCGTCGACCGCCTCGAGACGGTTGGCCCGCCAGCGTGTGATCCCCAGCGACGTCGCCAGCGGCTCGAGGACCTCGGCGAAACCGCCCGAGACGAGGCCGAACTCCCACCGGCGACGTCGCACCTCGGCCACGAGCTCCTCCGCGCCCGGCGTGAGCACCACGGCCTCGCGGACGGCGTCCAGGGCGCTCACCGGCACCCCGGCGAGCGTGGCGACCCGCTCGCGCAGGGAGTCGGCGAAGTCGAGCTCGCCGCGCATCGCCCGCTCGGTCACCGCGGCGACCTGCTCGCGGGTGCCGGCGTGCTCGGCGATGAGCTCGATGACCTCCTGGGTCAGGAACGTCGAGTCGACGTCGGTCACGACCAGCCGCCCCGGGCGGGGCCGTGCGGTGGAGTGCTCGGGCAGGCGCGTCGGGGCGCTGTCAGGCAACGTGAGTACCCTTCGGGACGACGGTGATCCCCGAGTCGGTGACGGTGAACCCGCGGGCCCGGTCCTCCTCGTGGTCGACGCCGATCCGGGCCCGCTCGTCCACCACCACGTTCTTGTCGAGGATGGCGCGGTGGACCTGGGCGTGCCGGTGCACCTGGACGCCGTCCATCACGACCGAGTCGGTGAGCGTCGCCCAGGAGTGCAGGTGCACGCCCGGGGACAGGATGGACCCCGCGACGGTCGCGCCGGAGACGAGGACACCAGGTGAGACGATCGAGTCGGCGGCGTGCCCCAGCCGGCCGGGCCCGGCGTGGACGAACTTCGCCGGCGGCAGTCCCGTGTACCCCGTGTACAGCGGCCAGTCCTCGTTGTAGAGGTTGAACACCGGCTGGACGGCGATGAGGTCCTTGTTCGCCTCGAAATACGCGTCGATCGTGCCGACGTCGCGCCAGTAGTACCGGTCACGGTCGGTGGCCCCGGGCACGTCGTTGCGGATCATGTCGTAGACGCCGGCCGTGCCCTCGTCGACGAAGGCCGGGATGATGTCGCCGCCCATGTCGTGCCGTGAGTCCGGGTTCGCCGCGTCCTTGGTGACGGCCTCGACCAGCGCGTCGGCGTCGAAGACGTAGTTGCCCATCGAGGCCAGCACCTCGGTGGGGGAGTCCGGCAGGCCCACCGGGTTGACGGGCTTCTCGAGGAACTCCCGGATGCGCGTCGGGTCCTGCGGGTCGACGTCGATGACGCCGAACTGGTCGGCCAGGGCGATGGGCTGGCGGATCGCCGAGACGGTCGCCCGGGCGCCGGACTCGACGTGCGCCTCGACCATCTGGGAGAAGTCCATGCGGTAGACGTGGTCGGCCCCCACCACGACGACGATGTCGGGACGCTCGTCCTCGATGATGTTGAGCGACTGGTGGATCGCGTCGGCCGAACCGAGGTACCAGTGCTTGCCGACGCGCTGCTGGGCCGGGACCGAGGAGACGAAGTTGCCCAGCAGGGGCGACATGCGCCAGGTCTTGGAGATGTGCCGGTCCAGCGAGTGCGACTTGTACTGCGTCAGCACCACCACGTGCAGGTACTGCGAGTTGATGATGTTCGACAGGGCGAAGTCGACCAGCCGGTAGATCCCGCCGAACGGCACCGCGGGTTTCGCGCGCTGTGCCGTCAACGGCATGAGTCGTTTGCCCTCGCCGCCTGCGAGAACGATGGCCAGGACCCGGGGATGTGACGACGCCATGGGTCGACCCTAGAACCTCGGCGGCGTGCATGCCGCACGACGCGGCGGGCGACGCTATGTTGAACGGGTGAGCACCCGACCCACCATCGACCTGTTGACCCGCGAGTACCCCCCGCACGTCTACGGTGGCGCCGGCGTGCACGTGGCCGAGCTCTCGGCCGTGCTGCGCGACCACGCCGAGGTGCGCGTGCGCTGCTTCGACGGCCCGCGACCGGACGCCGACGACGTGACCGGCTACGACGTGCCCGGCACGCTGACCGCGGCCAACGCCTCCCTGCGCACGCTCGGCGTCGACCTCGCGATGGCCGAGGACGTCGCCGGGGCCGACGTCGTGCACTCCCACACGTGGTACGCCAACATGGCCGGCCATCTCGGCGGGCTGCTGCACGACGTCCCGCACGTGGTGACCGCCCACTCGCTGGAGCCGTTGCGGCCCTGGAAGGCCGAGCAGCTCGGCGGCGGGTACGCCGTGTCCAGCTGGGCCGAGCGGACCGCGTACCTCGGCGCGGCCGGCGTCATCGCGGTCTCCGCCGGGATGCGGGCCGACATCCTGCGCTGCTACCCCGAGCTCGACCCCGACCGGGTGCACGTGGTGCACAACGGCATCGACCTGGACGGCTGGGGCCGCCCGCACCGGGACGCCGTGGCCCGGGTCGCCGCAGCCCGCGGGATCGACCTCGACCGGCCCGCCGTCGTCTTCGTCGGGCGGATCACCCGGCAGAAGGGGCTGCCGCACTTCCTGCGCGCCGCCGCCCAGCTGCCCCCCGAGGTGCAGGTGATCCTGTGCGCGGGCGCCCCGGACACCGAGGAGATCATGGCCGAGGTGCGCGGGCTGGTCGACGAGCTGCGCGACGCCCGCGGCGGCGGACCCGAGGCGGGGGTCGTCTGGATCGAGGAGATGCTGCCGCGCGACGAGCTGTGCGCCGTCCTGGCGGCGTCGACCGTCTTCGTCTGCCCCTCGGTGTACGAACCCCTCGGCATCGTCAACCTGGAGGCCATGGCCGTCGGGCTCCCCGTGGTCGGGACGGCCACCGGCGGCATCCCCGAGGTCGTCGACGACGGTGTGACGGGCACCCTGGTCCCGATCGAGCAGTCCGACGACGGCACCGGGACGCCGCTCGACCCGGAGCGGTTCGAACGGGACCTGGCGGCAGCGCTGACCGACCTGGCCGGCGACCCCGCCCGGGCCGCCGAGATGGGGGCTGCCGGCCGGCGTCGTGCCCAGGAGCACTTCGCCTGGTCCGCGATCGCCGAGCGCACCATGGACGTGTACCGGCGCGTGCTGGCGACGTGAGCCCGGCGCGTCGTCGCCGCCAGGGGCTCTGGGAGGATGTCCGCGTGCGCGCCCTGAGCCCGGAGGAGAAGGTCCGCCCGGCGGCCTTCCTGCGGGCGGGTACGGGGGACGCGGCGACGTTGCTCGTGCTGCGTGCGATGCGCCGTGCGGTCTGGCCGCTGATGGTGCTCGGTCTCGCGGTGGCCCTGTCGAGCGGGGACCTGACGGCCGAGGAGCTGGACCAGCTGACGAACCCGGTCGAGCTGACCGACCCCTCCCGGCTGTGGGCGCTCGTCCTGTCCCCCCTGGTCGTGCTCGCCGCCGGGCTGGCGCTGCGTCTCGTCGTCAACCTCACCGCTCTGGTCGTCTCGGCGCCGCTGGCACGGGGCGCCTGGGTCGCCGGGACGGAGGCGACCTCCCGCTGGCGGCGGCTGATGGACCTGACCCACCTGTCCGCGGGGTATCGGTCGGTGCGCTGGTCGTACGCGGTCCAGCGCGAGGCCGTGGCCCGCTGCGGGCTCCTGGGACGCCAGCTCGCGCTGGCCGAGACGTTCGGGCGCATCGCGCTGCCCGTGTCGGTCGCCGTCCTGCTCTGGGTGCTGTTCCAGGGCGTGCCGGACGCGGTGGGCACCCTGCAGGGTTGAGCAGGGCGCGTGGCGTCATCCCACCGCCGCGTAGGTCGCCGCCCCCAGGGCCCGCCGGGCGGTGCGGTCGACCTCCCGCAGCGCGGTGGAACGCTGGTCGGCCTGCCAGAGGTTCACGGCGCCGCCGTCGTCGGCCGTCGCGAGCTCGACGATCTGCAGCAGGCGCCAGGCGAGCTGCAGCACCCGCGCCCGGCGTCCCTCCAGCTCGGGGACGGGCCAGCCGGCCGTCGTCGAGTGCCGCAGCCGCTCGATCGCATCGGCGGCGTCGTCACGCCAGCGCGCGACGTCCAGGGAGTCCAGGGCTTCGGTGGCCACGACGAGGCTGCTGCGCAGCTCCCGCTCGGCGTCCGCGAGGGAGCCGACCGTCCCGGCCACCAGTGTCGACCACGGCGGCACCGCGATGACCTCCCACGCCACCAGGTGCCCGGGCTCGAGCGCGCTGCCGAACGCGGTCACGCGTGGCACCAGGGCCCACGAGCCCGCCGGGGTGGCGACGAGCACGCACTCGCCGGACTCCACGGCGTCGTGGGCGGCAGGGGCCGGCACTCCCGACGGGTCGCCGGGCGCGGGCAGCAGGGCGCAGACCTCCCGGGGGCCGGCCGTGAAGGCGGCGACCAGCTCGGTCAGCGTGCCCGGGTCCGTGCCGGCGCCCGGCAGCCCGACCACCGTGTGGGGCTCGTCGTCGTCGGTGACCGACCGCACGGCGACACCGTGCGAGGCGCCGACGGCCTGGAGCCACAGCGCCAGGACCACGCTGCGCGGCAGGAGGTTCGTCGCTTCCACCCCAGCACGATAGACGCCCGCGACGCCGGTACGCTCGCAGCGGCACCTGCTGGTCGGCGGTCCGCGGGCGGGGCGGGCTCCGGTAGGGTCGGACACCATGAGCGCGGTACTCGACCTGCAGGGCGTCACCGTCCGACGCGGCACCTCGACCATCGTCGACTCGATCGACTGGACCGTGTCCGAGGGGGAGCGCTGGATCGTCCTCGGGCCCAACGGGGCCGGCAAGACGACCCTGCTGCAGATCCTCGCCGCGCGGTCGCACCCGACGTCGGGGACGGCCACCCTGCTCGGCGAGCGGCTGGGCGCGACGGACATCTTCGAGCTGCGCCCGCGGATCGGGTTCTCCTCGGCGGCGCTCGCGGACAAGATCCCGGCCGACGAGACGGTGCGCGACGTCGTGCTGACGGCGGCGTACGGCGTCACCGGCCGCTGGCACGAGGAGTACGAGGAGCTCGACGAGCAGCAGGCCCGGGCCCTGCTGGCCGCCTTCGACGTGGACGACCTGGTCGACCGCCGTTACGGCACCCTGTCCGAGGGTGAGCGCAAGCGGGTGCAGATCGCGCGGTCGCTGATGACCGACCCCGAGGTGCTGCTGCTCGACGAGCCGGCCGCCGGGCTCGACCTGGCCGGCCGCGAGGAGCTCGTCGGCGCGCTCGCCGAGCTCGCGAGCGACCCCGCCTCGCCGGTGCTGGTGCTGGTCACCCACCACGTCGAGGAGATCCCACCCGGGTTCACCCACCTGCTGCTCATGGGCGACGGGACCGTGGAGGCCGCGGGACCGATCGAGGAGGTCCTCACGGCCGAGAACCTCTCCAAGGCCTTCGGGATGGAGCTGCTGGTCGCGCACGGCGGGGGCCGGTGGCTCGCGCGTGCCGCGCGCCCGGCCGGTCGCTGAGACCCCCGGCGCGACACTCTCGCCGGCCTCTGTCCGGGAACGCTCCCGTTTGGTAAATTCGGAGCAAAGCAGACGGAGAGGTCGGAGGCGTGATGGACGGCTGGTTGTGGTGGATCGCCGGGGCGCTCGTCCTGGCGGTCGTCGAGATGATCTCCCTCGACCTGGTCTTCATCATGCTGGCCGGTGGCGCGGTCGCCGGCGGCCTCACGGCGGCGGGAGGTGGACCCGTGTGGCTCCAGATCATCGTGGCCTGCGTGGTGGCGGTGCTGCTGCTGGCGGTGCTGCGCCCCTGGCTCCTGCAGAACCTGCGTCAGCGCACGGACCTCGTCGAGACCAACGCTGCCGCCCAGGTGGGCCGGACCGCGGTCGTGCTCGCGGAGGTCACCGAGACCGGCGGCCGCGTCAAGCTCTCCGGTGAGGTCTGGTCGGCCCGGCTGCCGGACGACGGCGTCCCCAACAGCACCGACCGGATCCCGGCGGGCGTGGAGGTCCGGGTCGTCGCCATCGACGGCGCGACCGCCGTCGTGACGCCCGCGTCCTCGCCGAGCGCACCGACCACCGACGACGGCGGACGGCTCGCCTGATCGTCTCGCTCCACCCACAACGGAAGAGAGTGTTTCGTGGAACTCGCCACCATCATCGGCTGGGTCGTCCTGCTCGCGTTCGTGATCTTCGTGGTCACGGCGCTGTTCAAGATGGTCCGTGTCGTCCCCCAGGCCACCGCGCTGATCATCGAGCGTCTGGGCCGCTACCAGAAGACCTTCGACCCCGGCCTGCACTGGCTCGTGCCCTTCATCGACAAGGTGCGCGCCGGCGTCGACCTGCGCGAGCAGGTCGTGTCGTTCCCCCCGCAGCCCGTCATCACCTCCGACAACCTCGTGGTGGAGATCGACACCGTCATCTACTTCCAGGTCACCGAGCCCAAGGCGGCGGTCTACGAGATCTCGAACTACATCAAGGGCATCGAGCAGCTCACCGTCACCACCCTGCGCAACGTCGTCGGGTCGATGGACCTCGAGCAGACGCTCACCAGCCGTGACCAGATCAACGGCCAGCTGCGCGGCGTCCTGGACGAGGCGACGGGCCGCTGGGGCGTGCGCGTCAACCGGGTCGAGCTGAAGTCCATCGACCCGCCGGCCTCGGTGCAGGGCGCGATGGAGCAGCAGATGCGTGCCGAGCGCGACCGCCGCGCCGCCATCCTCACCGCCGAAGGTGTCAAGCAGTCCCAGATCCTCACCGCCGAGGGCGAGAAGCAGTCCCAGATCCTGCGGGCCGAGGGCAACGCGCAGTCCGCGATCCTGCAGGCCGAGGGTGAGGCCCGCGCCATCCTCCAGGTCTTCGAGGCGATCCACCAGGGCAACCCGGACCCGAAGCTGCTGGCCTACCAGTACCTGCAGATGCTGCCGCAGATCGCCAACGGCACCGCGTCCAAGATGTGGGTCGTGCCGACCGAGTTCACCGCGGCCCTCAGCTCGGTCGCCAAGGGCTTCGGCGGGACGCCGGGCACCCCCGGCATCCCCACCGAACCCGGCGACGACGAGGACGGCGGAGGTGCGGGCGCCCTGGCCTCGGCCCTGGGCCAGGCCGGGCTGCAGGACCCGGGCGAGGCGCTCGCCGAGGCCCGCCGCCAGGCCGAGGCGGCCACGGCCGACGCCACGAGCTCGGGCACCCGCTCGGGCGCACCCTTCGACCCGTCGGTCGAGCGGGGCCAGCGCCCGGCGGGGGAGCAGCCGCCCGCCACGCCGCCGTCGCCCCGGCCGCGTCCGCTGGGCGACGACGAGGCCCCGCAGCAGTGACGTGACCCGTGCCGTCCTCGCGGCACGCCCAGCGGGCCCCGCCGTCCAGCGGTGGACGGCGGGGCCTGCCGCGTCCAGGCTGAGGGTGCACCGCCCGACACGGACCCAGGAGCCGCGATGCTCGTCGCGCTGATCCGGCGCTACCTGCGCCCCTACCTCGGCGCCGTCGTCGTGCTCCTGGTGCTGCAGCTCGTCCAGACGCTCGCGACGCTGTACCTGCCGTCGCTGAACGCCGACATCGTCGACCAGGGTGTCGTCCAGGGGGACACCGGCTACATCCTGCGGGTCGGCGGCTGGATGCTGGTCGTCTCCCTGGGCCAGGTCGTCTGCGCCGTCGGAGCGATCTTCCTGGGCGCCCGGGCGGCCACCGCGTTCGGCCGCGACCTGCGTCGCGACCTGTTCGACGCCGTCCAGGGGTTCTCCGCCCGCGAGCTCGGGCAGTTCGGGGCGCCGTCGCTGATCACCCGGACCACCAACGACGTCCAGCAGGTCATGATGATGGTCCTGATGACGTTCACGATCATGGTCGTGGCGCCGATCATGATGGTCGGCGGCGTCGTCATGGCCCTGCGCGAGGACGGCAGCCTGTCGTTGCTGCTGCTGGTCGTGGTGCCCGTCCTCGGTGTCACCCTCGGGCTGCTGCTGTGGCGCATGGTGCCCTACTTCCGGGCCATGCAGGCACGCATCGACGCGATCAACGGCGTGCTGCGCGAGCAGATCACCGGTCTGCGTGTGGTGCGCGCGTTCGTGCGCGAGCGGGCCGAGGCGGAACGTTTCGCCGCGGCCAACACCCGGCTCTACGACGTCTCGCTGGGGGCCGGCAAGCTGATGGCGCTGGCCTTCCCGACGGTCATGCTCATCATGAACCTGTCCCAGGTCGCGGTGCTCTGGTTCGGCGCCGGGGAGGTCGCCGACGGGTCGCTCCAGGTGGGCTCCCTCATCGCGTTCCTCAGCTACATCATGTTCATCCTCATGGCGGTGATGATGTCCACGATGATGTTCATGATGGTGCCGCGGGCGTCCGTCGCCGCGGGCCGCATCAGCGAGGTCCTCGCCACGGAGTCCTCCGTGGTCGAGCCGGCCGCACCGGTCGCCCTCGCGCGCCTGTCCGACGGCGCCGGGCCGCGGGGCCGGGTGACCTTCGACGGCGTGCGGTTCGGCTACCCCGGGGCGGACGCCCCGGTGCTGCAGGACCTCACCTTCACCGCCGAGCCCGGCCGCACGACCGCGATCATCGGGTCCACCGGGTCCGGCAAGACGACGCTGCTGAACCTCGTGCCGCGCCTCTACGACCCGACGGGTGGCCAGGTCCGCCTCGACGGCGTCGACGTGCGCGACCTGTCCCTCGCGGACCTGGGCTCCGTGCTGGGTCTGGTGCCCCAGCAGGCCTACCTGTTCTCCGGCACGATCGCCGACAACCTGCGCTACGGCCGGCCCGAGGCCACCGAGGACGAGATGTGGGAGGCCCTGGACGTGGCCCAGGCCCGCGACGTCGTCGAGGCGCTGCCCGAGGGCCTGCAGGCCCCGGTGTCCCAGGGCGGGACCACCTTCTCCGGCGGACAGCGCCAGCGGCTCGCCATCGCCCGGGCGGTGATCCGGCGACCGCTGGTCTACCTGTTCGACGACTCGTTCTCCGCCCTGGACTACGCCACCGACGCCCGCCTGCGCGCGGCGCTGCGACCGCGGACCGCCGAGGCCACGGTGCTCGTCGTCGCCCAGCGCGTCGCCACCATCCGCGACGCCGACCAGATCCTCGTGCTCGACCACGGCCGCATCGTCGGCCGCGGCACGCACACCGAGCTGCTCGCCTCGAACGAGACCTACGCCGAGATCGTCACCTCGCAGATGTCCCTGGAGGAGGCACGATGAGCGGGCCGGCGGCGCACCGCCCGCCGCCCCGACCGCCCGGGCCGCCCGCCGGGGCGCACGGTCCGCGGTCCGTCGCCGGCATGCCCACGGCCAAGCCGCTGGACTTCACCGGCTCGCTGCGCCGGTTCGCCGCCGTCATGCGGCCCGAGCGCGTCCGCGTCACCGTGCTGCTGCTGTGCGGCACCGCCTCGGTCGTGCTCACGGTGCTGGGCCCCAAGCTCCTCGGGGACGCGACCGACGTCATCTTCGCCGGCGTGGTCGGCCGGATGCTGGGGCGCGCCATGCCGCCGGGCACCACCACCGCCGAGGCCGTCGAGCAGCTGAGGGCCGCCGGCGACGTCAACCAGGCCGACATGGTCGCCGCCATGAACGGCGTCGTGCCCGGGGTGGGCATCGACGTCACCCAGCTCACCCAGATCCTCACGACGGTCGCGGCGGTCTACGCGGGGGCCTTCCTGTTCGGGTGGTGGCAGGCACGGCTGATGACCGTCGCCGTGCAGAACACCGTGCGGCGGCTGCGTGACGAGGTCGAGGCCAAGCTGCACCGGATCCCGCTCAGCTACGTCGACCGCCAGGCGCGCGGCGACATCCTGTCCCGCGTCACCAACGACATCGACAACGTCGCCCAGACGACCACGCAGACCCTGGCCCAGCTCGTCACCGCCGTGCTGACCGTGGTCGGCGTGCTGACCATGATGTTCTGGATCTCCTGGGTGCTGGCACTGGTCGCCCTGGTGACCGTGCCGGTCTCGATCCTGCTGACCATGGCGATCGCACGGCGCTCCCAGCCGCAGTTCGTCGAGCAGTGGGCCGCCACCGGCCGGCTCAACGCGCACGTGGAGGAGATGTTCACCGGTCACGCGCTGGTCAAGGTCTACGGGCGCCAGGCCGACGCCGCCGAGACCTTCGCCCGGGAGAACGAGGCCGTCCACGACGCGACGCGGCGCTCGCAGTTCATCTCCGGCACCATCCAGCCCTCCATGGGCTTCCTGGCCAACCTCAACTACGTGCTGGTCGCGGTCATCGGCGGGCTGCGCGTCGCGGGTGGTCAGCTCTCGATCGGGGACGTGCAGGCGTTCATCCAGTACTCGCGCCAGTTCACGCAGCCGTTGAGCCAGATCGCCTCGATGATGAACCTGCTCCAGTCCGGGGTGGCCTCGGCCGAGCGGGTCTTCGAGCTGCTGGACGCCCCGGAGCAGGAGCCCGACCCGGACCCGGCGCGGGACCCGGCGACGGTGCGCGGGCGGGTCGAGTTCGACGACGTGTCCTTCTCCTACGTGCCCGACGAGCCCCTCATCGAGCACCTCGACCTCGTGGCCGAGCCCGGCCGCACGATCGCGATCGTGGGGCCGACGGGGGCCGGCAAGACGACGCTGGTCAACCTCGTCATGCGCTTCTACGAGGTCGACGGCGGCCGGATCCTGCTCGACGGCGTCGACACGCGCGAGATGACCCGCGACGGGCTGCGGTCCCGGATCGGGATGGTGCTGCAGGACACCTGGCTGTTCGGCGGCACGATCGCGGAGAACATCCGGTACGGCGTGCGCGAGGGCCGCGACGTGTCCGACGAGGAGTTCCTGGCGGCCACCCGGGCGACGTCGGTCGACCCGTTCGTGCGCACCCTGCCCGACGGCTACGACACGGTCCTCGACGAGGGCGGCGCCGCGCTGTCGACCGGCGAGAAGCAGCTGCTGACGATCGCGCGGGCCTTCCTCGCCGACCCCGACATCCTCATCCTCGACGAGGCGACGAGCTCGGTCGACACCCGCACCGAGGTGCTCGTGCAGGAGGCGATGAACGCCCTGCGTTCCGGGCGCACCTCGTTCGTCATCGCCCACCGGCTGTCCACCATCCGCGAGGCCGACCTCATCGTGGTCATGGAGCACGGCCGCATCGTCGAGCAGGGCGACCACGACGGTCTGCTCGCGGCGGGCGGCGCCTACGCCCGGCTCTACGCGAGCCAGTTCGCCGCTCCGATGACGGACGAGCCCGACGGCGGTTCCGGTGCGTGAGACGCCGCCGCGCGTGCCACAGTGGAGCGCGTGACCGCACCCGACACCCGTCCCGACCAGGAGCCGACGTCCGCGGCCACGGTCGGGCCGGGCCGCCCCTCGCGTGGCGGCGGACTCGCCGTCGGCGTGCTCCTGGCCGTCGCCCTGCCGCTGGCGGTCCTGTCGTCCGGCGCCCTGGTTCCCGGCACCCCCTGGTGGGGGCACGTCGGGGTGGCGGTGTCTCCCTGGGCGGTGTGGTTCGTGGCGGCGGGGATCGTCGTGGTCGTGCTGGGGACGATCGCGCTGCTGCGCCGGGCGTCGGTGGCGCGGGTCCTGGTGCTCGCGGCCGGCGTCGTCACCACGGTGTGCGCGTTCGTCGTCGTGACCCAGCAGCTGCTCGTCGCCCAGCACCACGACGTCGCCGTCCGGATCGGCGAGCTGTTCGCCGTGTCCCGGGGTGACGTGTCCGCCGACCTGCACGCCACCTACGGGCAGCAGGACGGCGAGGCGCAGGAATTGTCCGTCTGGCTGCCCCGCACCGGCGGGGACGACGCCCCGGCGCCCGTGGTCGTGCTCGTGCACGGCGGCGGGTGGGCCACCGAGAACCGCCTGCAGCCGACCACGGCCTCGCACGCCGCCTGGTTCGCGCAGCAGGGCTTCCTGGCCGTCAGCGTCGACTACCCGCTCTCGGACGACGAGCACCACCGCTGGGACGTCGTCGAGCCGCAGGTGGCGTGTGCGCTGGTATGGGTGGGCCGGCACGCCGCCGAGCACGGCGGCGACGGCACCGCGGTCCACCTCGCCGGGGACTCCGCCGGTGGCAACGTCGCGCTGGACGTGGCCTACCGCGCCACCACCGGGGAGATCGACCCCGCCTGCACCGGCGACCTGCCCCGCGTCGCCGCCGTCAGCACGCTCTATCCCGTGGCCGACCCGGTGGCCTTCCACGACAACACCGACCCGGTCGTCGGGAGCAGGGCACGGGTGCTGTCCGAGCGGTACACGGGCGGGACCCCCGCCGAGGTGCCCGAGCGCTACGCCGCGGTGACGCCGGCCGAGCACGTCGCCGCCGGGGCGCCGGCGACCCTGATGATGCTCGGGACGGCGGACCGTCTCGTCCCGCCGGCCGGCGCGCAGGACCTCGCCGACGAGCTCGCCCGGCACGGGGTGGAGCACGAGCTGGTCGAGCTGCCGCGGGCCGGGCACGCCTTCGACGTCGCCCCCGGGGGAGTGGGGACGCAGACCTGGCGCGAGCTGACGCTGCGGTGGTTCTCGGGGTCCTGAGGCGGTGGGCTCCGCCGACGGCGCTCGACGAGCCGACGGCGTCGACGGGTTCGGGAGTACGGGAGAATCGGTGGATGCCGCTCGTCCACGTCACCGACCCCGCCGACGCGCGCCTGCGCGACTACACCGACCTCACCGACGTCAAGCTGCGCACGGCCCGCGAGCCCGCCGAGGGGCTGTTCATGGCCGAGTCGTCCAACGTCATCCGCCGGGCGCTGTCCGCCGGGCACCGGCCGCGGTCGTTCCTCATGGCCGACAAGTGGCTCGACTCGATGTCCGACGTGCTCGCCGCGCACCCCGACGTGCCCGTCTTCGTCGCCGACGAGGTCGTGCTGCGCGAGATCACCGGGTTCCACCTGCACCGCGGGGCGCTCGCGGCCATGCACCGCCCCGCGCTGCCGGCCGTCGCCGAGCTGCTCTCGCGCGGCGGGGCGGCCGGGGGAGCGCGCCGGGTGGCGGTGCTGGAGGACATCGTCGACCACACGAACGTCGGGGCGATCTTCCGCTCCGCGGCGGGGCTGGGCGTGGACGCGGTGCTGGTGACCCCGCGGTGCGCGGACCCGCTGTACCGGCGCAGCGTGCGGGTCTCGATGGGCACGGTGTTCCAGGTGCCGTGGACGCGGCTCGACGCGTGGCCCGCCGACGTGGGCGTCTTGCAGGACCTCGGGTTCACGGTCGCCGCCCTGGCGCTCAGCGACGACGCCGTCACCCTCGACGAGCTGGCGGCCGAGGCCCCGGACCGGCTCGCGCTCGTGCTCGGGACGGAGGGCGACGGGCTGTCGCGCGGTGCGGTGGCCGCCGCCGACCGGGTCGTGCGCATCCCGATGGCCGGCGCCGTCGACTCGCTCAACGTCGCCGCGGCCTCGGCGGTCGCCTTCTGGGCGACGCGCGTCCGCTAGGTCGACTTCTCCGGGGCCGGCCGGTCAGTCCGTCGGCTGAGCCTCCTGCGGCGCCGCGGCACCGGGGGCGGCGCACGCGTCTCCCTCGCACAGCGCCGCCCCGGGGTCACCGAGGACGACGAACGGTCCGGTGGGGGTGCCGTCGTCGGAGGGCCGGTCGGCGGGGCGGTCCGGGGTGCTCACGCGGCGTCCTCGGCGGCGGCCTGCCGGAGCGCGTCGACGAAGACCTCCACCGGCTGCGCGCCGGAGACCGCGAACCGTGAGTCCAGGACGAAGAACGGCACTCCCCGGATGCCGAGGGACGCGGCCTGGGCGACGTCCTGGTCGACCGCGGCGCCGAACGAGCCGTCGGCGAGGACTCCCAGCGCCTCCTCGCGGTCCAGCCCGACCTCGGCGGCCAGGTCGGCGAGCTCGTCGTGGCGACCGACGTGCCGTCCCTCGGTGAAATAGGCCGCGAGCAGGCGCTCCTTGAGCTGGGCCTGACGTCCGTGGGCCAGGGCGTGGTGCAGCAGACGGTGCGCGGCCCGGGTGTTGGCCGGGTGGACCTGCTCGTAGTCGAAGGCGAGGCCTGCGCGGGCGGCGAGCTCCGTGGTGCGCCGCTCCATCTGGTGCGCCTGGTCGACGTCCACGCCCATCTTCGCGGCCAGCATCTCGGCGTGGCTGCCGGTGGTGTCCACGGGGAGGTCCGGGGAGAGCTCGAACGAGTGGTAGACGATCTCTGCCGGGACGTCGGCGACCTCGACGGCCGCCTCCAGGTTGCGCTTGCCGATGTAGCAGAACGGGCAGGCGATGTCGGACCAGACGTCGACACGGATCGGGGTGGCAGGCATGCGGGCGTCGCTCTCCTCGGGATGCGGTACGGGCCGCGGGGTCGGCCCGCCGTCGCCAACCGACCGTCCGGCACCGTTGTTCCGACCGAGGCGGCGCCCGGTGTGTGGTGCGGGTCACTCTTGCCGGAGCCCGGTCAGGTGAGGTTAGGCTGGCCTACGTGACCGATGCCGTGACCGACTCCCGCACCGCGACCCCCGTCGCGCCGCGCCCCTGGCGCATGTTCGACGTCGAGGTCCTGCGCGTCACGCGGCTGTGCCCGTCCTTCGTACGGATCACCTTCACCGGTGAGGACCTGCACGAGTTCGCCGACAACGGCCGCGACCAGCGGATCAAGTTCCTGCTGCCCGCGCCGTGCGGCGGCTGGGAGTACCTGGACCGGCAGAACCCTGACTGGTTCACCTCCTGGCGCGCCCTGCCCGAGGAGCGTCGCAACCCGCTGCGCACCTACACCGTGCGCGCCGTGCGGCCCGCGCGGCGCGAGGTGGACGTCGACATCGTCCTGCACGGGGACACCGGTCCCGCCTCGCGGTGGGCGAACGGGGCCCGGCCGGGCTCGCCCCTGGTCATCCTGGGGCCGAACGCGGCCTACGACGGCGGCCCGCACGGCGGGCGCGAGTTCGCCCCGCCGTCCTCGAGCCACGCCCTGCTGCTGGCCGGCGACGAGACCGCCGTGCCGGCCATCGCGTCGATCTGCGAGTCGCTGCCCGCGGACGCCGTCGGGGAGGTCTTCCTCGAGGTGCCGCACGCCGAGGACCGCTGGACGCTCGCCGCCCCGGCGGGCGTGCGGGTCACCTGGTTGCCACGCGACGGCGCGGAGCACGGCGACGTCCTCGTCCCGGCCGTGCAGGACGCCGCCGACCGCCTGCTGGCGATGGGCGTGCGCCCGACGGCGGACGGCGCGGCCGCGACGCCGTCCGCCGAGCTGGCCGACGTCGACGTCGACACCGACCTGCTGTGGGAGGTCCCGGTCGACGCCGACGGGCGCCCCCTGGCGCAGGACACGGTGCTGTACGCCTGGCTGGCCGGCGAGGCCGGCGTCATCAAGACGTTGCGCCGCTACCTGGTGCGCACCAAGGGCGTGGACCGCCGGTCCGTGGCCTTCATGGGCTACTGGCGGCGCGGCCGCTCCGAGTGCTGATCAGTCCCGCACCACACCCAGGTCGTCGACGACCTCGACGCCCGGCGCGGCGCACAGCAGGTCGCCGGGCATGAGCAGCTTCGAGGACCGCAGCCCGGAGCCCATCAGGGCCGGGGCCGCGTCGTCGTCGAAGCGGCCGTCCACCAGGACCCGCCACGCGGCCGGCACCCCGATCGGGGTGATGCCGCCGTAGGCCATGCCGGACTCGCGCGTGGCGCGGTCCATCGGCAGGAAGGACGCCTTGCGGGCGTCGAGCAGCTTGCGCACCCGGGTGTTGACGTCGGCGAACGTCGTGGCGGGCACGACGCAGGCCGCGACGCGCTCGACCTCGCCGCGCCGGCCGGCCACCACGACGCAGTTCGCCGACGCCTCGGGCGGGAGCCCGTGGACCTTGTTGAGCGTCGCCGTGTCGGCGTGGTCCGGGTCGATCTCGGCGACGGCCACCTGTCGCGCGACCCGGGCGTCCGTGGCGGCCCAGTCGCGCAGCGCCGCGGCGACGGGCGCCGCCAGCAGGTCAGGCCGCTGCAGGGCGGGCTCCCACCCCAGGTCGCCCAGCGTGGGCAGGCCCGCCCCGCCGGTCTCGCTCATCGGCGATAGGTCCCGGTCAGCGTGGCGCGGGCGATGACGTGGAAGTACACGTTGAACGCGGCGTGCACGTTCGTGTTCTCGGTGGTCAGGCCGAGGGTGTCCACGTCGAGGGCGTGCACCGCGAAGACGTAGCGGTGGGCGTGGTCGCCGGGCGGCGGCCCGGCGCCCTCGAAGCCGATCTGCCCGCCGTCCGAGGTGAGCTGGAAGGCGCCGGCGGGCAGCCCGTCGCCGTCGGGCGACCCGGCGCCGCGCGGCAGCGAGGTCACCGAGGCCGGGACGTCCAGGACGTGCCAGTGCCAGTAGCCCGACGGCGTGGGCGCGTCCGGGTCGAAGCAGCTGACGACGAACGACTTCGTCTCGGGCGGGAACCCGGACCAGGCCAGCGCCGGGGAGGTGTTGCCGCCGTCGGCGGCGTGGTCGGCGGACATCGGGTCGCCCTCGGTGACGTCGGCGCTCGTGAGCTCGAACGTCGCCGGGACGGGCAGCAGCGAGTAGGGGTCCGGTGGGGTCGGCCGTGTGAAGTCCATGCCCCCACCCTGGTACGCGCCCCCCGGCGGCGGCAACGGCACACGCGGGCGGGCCTGCCCCGCGCGCCCTACGATCGCGGCATGACCGTGCCCACGTCGTGGCTGCTCGACGCCGATCCGGCGCTGCGCTGGCAGGTGGAGCGCGACCTGCTCGGGCTCGACGAGAGCGTCTGGCGTGCCACGCGCGCCCGGGTGGCGTCCGAGGGGTTCGGTGCCCGGCTGCTGGCCCGGCAGGACGACGACGGCCGGTGGGCCGGCGGCGCGTTCTTCCCGGGCGGGCAGGCGTACTTCGCCGTGCAGCGTGCCGAGGCCGACGCGCCCCAGCCGTGGACGGCGACGACGTGGTCGCTCAACGCGCTGCGCGAGTGGGGCCTGGACGCCGCGGTGCTGCGCGCCCGTGACACCCCCGGCCGCCTCGCCCGGGACTGCCGGTGGGAGTACGACGACCTGCCCTACTGGGGTGGGGAGGTCGACTGCTGCATCAACGCCTTCACGCTCGCCAACGGCGCCTGGCTCGGGGTGGACGTCGAGCCGGTCCTGGACCGTCTTCTCGAGGTGCGTCGGGCGGACGGCGGGTGGAACTGCGACTGGGTCGAGGGGGCCACGGTCTCCTCGGTCACCTCGACGCTGAACGTGGTCTCCGGGCTGCTGGACTACGAGCAGCGCGTCGGCGGCGACGAGCGCGCCCGTGAGGCGCGTCGCACGGGCCAGGAGTACCTGCTGCGGCGCCGCCTGATGTACCGGCTGTCCACCGGCGAGCTCGTCGGCCGGTGGGTGCTGCCGGCCGAGTACCCGTACCGCGGCCGCTACAGCGTGCTGCGCGCGGCCGACCACGTCCGCCGCGCCGCGGCGTACGACGGCCTCGCCCCGGACGAGCGGCTGGCGGACGCGGTCGAGGTCGTGCGGGCGGCCCGCCGCGAGGACGGCACCTGGGTGCGCGACCGCCACCACCCGGGCGAGGAGTGGTTCGAGGTGGACGTCCCGGCCGGTGAGCCCTCGCGGTGGCTCACGCTGGCCGGGACGCTGCTGCTGCGGTGGTGGGACGGCGCGTGAGCGGCCGTCAGTCCTTGGGGCCGCCCGCGACGTACAGCACCTGACCGTTGGTGTACCCGGCCTCGGGCGAGCAGAAGAACGACACGGCCGCGGCGATGTCCTCGGGCCGCCCGACGCGGCCGGCCGGGACGTCCTTCGCGATGCCGGCCAGGAACTCCTCCAGCGGCACGCCGACCCGCTGGGCGGTCTCGGCGATCATGTCGGTCTCGATGACCCCGGGGGCCACGGCGTTGGCCGTGACGCCGAACTTGCCGAGCTCGACGGCGAGGGTCTTGGTGAACCCCTGCATGCCGGCCTTGGCCGCGGAGTAGTTCGCCTGACCGCGGTGCCCCTGGGCCGAGGTGCTGGACAGGTTGACGACGCGGCCCCACCCGGCGTCGACCATGTACCGCTGCACGGCACGGGTCATGAGGAACGCGCCGCGCAGGTGCACCCCGAGCACGGCGTCCCAGTCGTCGGCGGACATCTTGAACAGCAGGTTGTCGCGCAGGATGCCGGCGTTGTTGACCAGCACCGTCGGGGCGCCGAGCTCGGCGACCACGCGCTCGACGGCGTCGGTCACGGACTGCTCGTCGGCGACGTCCACGCCGACGCCGATCGCGCGGTGCCCGTCCGCGACGAGGGTGGCGGCGGTCTCGGCCGCGGCCTCCTCGCGCAGGTCGAGCAGCGCCACGGCGTGGCCGTCGGCGGCGAGCCGGGCGGCGGTGGCGGCGCCGATGCCGCGGGCGGCGCCGGTGACGATCGCGACGCGGTCAGTGGTGGGGGTCATCGAGGGTCCTCTCGTCGACGGTGACGGTCGGGGGCGGGGTTCTCCCGCGCGCCCGGTCCAGTGTGCCAGGCCTCGGCGACCCGGTTGACACCCGGCGCCGCGGCGCGTGTACTAGAGACATGTTCGAACAGATGTTCGAACAGGGGTCGACGGTCCGTCGGCCGCCGCATCACCGGGGGAGGGGGCGTGTGACCGTCGTCCCCGAGGCCCCCGCCCGCAGCGACCACGCCGCACGGCACGCGCGGGCGCTCGCCGCCCTGCGGTCCGCGGAGCGTGCGGCGCCCGCGCGGCCGCGGCCGACCCCGGTCGGCGTGCCCGGTCCCGGCGACGACGCACCGCCCGCCGCCGGGCCGCCCCGGACCGCCCCGCCCCGCGGCGGCCGCGCCGTGCACCCGGACCTCGCGCCGCTGCTGCCCGGCGGGGTGCTGCCCACCGGCGGCGTCCTGGCGGTGCAGGGGTCGACGAGCCTGCTGCTCGGGCTGCTGGCCGCGCCCTCGCGCGCCGGCGCCTGGACCGTCCTGGTCGGGGCGCCGGCCGTCGGGCTGCTGGCCGCCGCCGACGCCGGGATCGACCTGGCGCGCACGGTCGTCGTGCCGGCCCCCGGCCCGGACGCCCCCGCGGTGCTGGCCGCGCTGCTGGACGGCATGGACGTCGTCGTGGTCGGTCCGCAGGCCCCGCTGGCGGACGCCGACCGGCGCCGCCTCGCCGCCCGGGCCCGCCAGCGCGAGGCCGTCCTGGTCGCGACCGGCCGCTGGGCCGGTGCCCACGTCACGCTCGACGCCCGCGGCGGGACCTGGACCGGCGTGGACGCCGGGGCGGGCTGGCTGCGCCGACGCACCCTGCGCGTGCTGCGCACCGGGCGCGGGGCGTCCGCCCGCCCGGTGGAGATCGACGTCGAGGTGCCGCTCGGCGGCGAGCCGCCCCTTGCCGCCTCCCCGGCGGACACCGTCGCGCAGGACCTGCCCGGCTGGCCCGACGACCGGCACCTGAGGGTCGCATGAGCACGCCCGGCCCCCACGGGACCCGGCACGCCCCCACCCGCACCGCGGCGCTGTGGGTCCCGGACTGGCCGGTGGTGGCGGCCCTGGCCGCCGCCGGGCTGGACGCGCACGTGCCGGCCGCCGTCCTCGGTGCCCGCGCCGGCGGGGGGACGACCGCCGGGCGCAGCGTCGTGGCGACCTCCGCCGTCGCGCGCCGCGCCGGGGTGCGGCGCGGCATGCGGCGCCGTCAGGCCCAGGAGGCGTGCCCCGACCTGGTGCTGCTGGAGGTCGACGACGAACGCGACGCGCGCACCTTCGAACCCGTGGCCGCGGCCGCCGAGACCGTCGTGGCCGGTCTGGAGATCGCCCGCCCCGGCCTGCTGCTGCTGCCCGCCGACGGCGCGGCGCGCTACCACGGCTCCGAGCCGGCGCTGGCCGAGGCCCTGGCCGACGCGGTGGCCGCGGCGGGCCACGAGTGCCAGGTCGGGGTCGCCGACGGGCTGCTGGCCGCGGTGCTCGCCGCCCGCTCCGACGCCGTCGTGCCGCCCGGCGGGTCGGCGGCGGCGCTGGCCGCCCGGCCCGTGGGCGAGCTCGTGCACGCCGTCTGCGACCCCGGTGTGGTGGCGGCCGTGCGCGACGCCGTGGGGCTGTGGTGGCGCCTCGGGCTGCACACCCTGGGGGACCTCGCCGCCCTGCCCGCGGCGAGCGTGGCCGCCCGGTTCGGCGACCTCGGCGCCTGGGCGCACCGCCTGGCTCGCGGCGAGGACGAGCGCCCGCCCGCCCGCCGTCGGCTCGAGGCCGACCT
Source organism: Isoptericola sp. 178 (assembly GCF_030586525.1). NCBI lineage: Bacteria > Bacillati > Actinomycetota > Actinomycetes > Micrococcales > Promicromonosporaceae > Isoptericola > Isoptericola sp. 178. The sequence continues at coordinate 51,777 of NZ_JAUQYN010000003.1, forward strand.
GGCCGTGGAGACCGCGCTGGACCCGCCCGCCGACCGGGTCGACGTCGCCGCGTTCGCCGCCCGCCGCCTCGCCGAGGAGCTGCACGCGCTGCTCGTGGCCCACGGCGTGGCCTGCGGCCGGCTGCGCATCACCGCCCGCACGACCGAGGGCGAGCTGGAGCGCTGCTGGCGCACCGACACCGCCGCCGGCGGGCTGTCCGCCGCCCGGATCACCGACCGGGTGCGCTGGCAGCTCGAGGGCTGGCTGACCGACGCCGCCCGGCGGCGCACCGGCACCGCGGGCTCGCCCGAGGTCGCCCCCGTGGTCCACCTCGCCCTCGCCGCCGAGGACGTCGCCCCCGCCGGCACCCACCAGCCCGCCCTGTGGGGCGCCGACGCCGGGCAGGACGAGCGCGCCCGCCAGGCGCTGGACCGGGTGCAGGGGCTGCTCGGCGGGGACGCCGTGCTCACCGTGCGCCGCGCCGGCGGCCGCGACCCGCGCCACCGGGTCCGGCTCGTGCCCTACGGCGAGGAGGCCGTCGTCGACCGCCCGCCCGACCGGCCCTGGCCCGGGGCGCTGCCCAGCCCGGCCCCGGCCACGCTGCTGCCCGAACCCGCCCCCGCCCGGCTGCTCGACGCCGCCGGCACCGACGTCGTGGTCGACGCCCGCCTCGGGCGCAGCGGCGACCCGCACCGGGTGCGCTGGGACGACCAGGAGCACCGCGTCGTCGGCTGGGCCGGCCCGTGGCCGCTGGCCGAACGCTGGTGGGCGCCCGACGGCGGCACCCGGCGGGTGCACCTGCAGGCGGTGCTCGACGACGGGCGCGGGCTGCTGCTCGCCCAGACCGCGGGCGCCTGGACCGTGGAGGCGCTCTATGACTGAGCCCCGCCCGGCATCCCGGTACGCCGAGCTGCACGCCCACTCGGCGTTCAGCTTCCTCGACGGCGCCAGCCACCCCGCCGAGCTCGCCGCCGAGGCCGCCCGGCTCGGCCTGGAGGCCCTGGCCCTGACCGACCACGACGGCCTGTACGGGGTGGTCCGGTTCGCCGAGGCCGCCCGCGCCGTCGGGCTGCCCACCGTGTTCGGCGCCGAGCTGCACCTGCCCGCTCCCGTGCCCGGCGGCGCGCCGGTGCTCGACGAGCCCACCGGCGTGCCCGACCCGCGCGCCACGCACCTGCTCGTGCTCGCCCGCGGCCCGGAAGGCTACCGGAACCTGTCGCGCGCGATCGCCACCGCCCACCTGGAGGCCGGCGTCAAGGGCAAGGCCCGCTACGACCTCGACCGGCTCGGGGCCGAGGCCGACGGCCAGTGGCTGGTGCTCACCGGCTGCCGCAAGGGGGCCGTGCGGCAGGCGCTCGAGCAGGGCCCGCCCGGCACGGACCCGCTGCGCGCCGCCCGCCGCGAGCTCGACCGGCTCACCGCCGTCTTCGGGCGCGACAACGTCGCCGTGGAGCTCACCGCCACCGGCGACCCCCGCGACACCGACCGGCACCAGGCGCTCGCCGCGCTGTCGCAGGAGGCCGGGCTGCCGCTGGTGGCCACCACCGCCGCCCACTACGCCCGCCCCCGCGACGCCGACCTGGCCGGGGCGCTCGCGGCCGTGCGCGCCCGCTCCTCCCTGGACGACCAGGACGGCTGGCTGCCCGGCGCCCCCACGGCGCACCTGCGCTCGGCGGCCGAGATGGCCCGGCTGCACCACCGGCACCCGGCCGCCGTGCCGACGGCCGCCGACCTGGCCACCGAGTGCGCGTTCGACCTGCACCTGGTGGCGCCGGACCTGCCGCCGTACCCGGTGCCGGACGGCCACGACGAGGCGAGCTGGCTGCGCGAGCTCACCCACCGGGGCGCCGCCGAACGCTACGGCCCGCGCCCCGGGCCCGGTGTCGCCGAGCGGGAGCCCGGGGCGTGGGCGCAGATCGACCACGAGCTGCGCGTCATCGACCAGCTCGGCTTCCCGGGGTACTTCCTCGTGGTCTACGACCTGGTCGAGTTCTGCCGGCGCGAGGGCATCCTGTGCCAGGGCCGCGGCAGCGCCGCCAACTCCGCGGTCTGCTACGCCCTGGGCATCACCGCCGTCGACGCCGTGCACCACGGGCTGCTGTTCGAACGCTTCCTGGCCCCCGAGCGCGACGGACCCCCCGACATCGACATCGACATCGAGTCCGGACGGCGCGAGGAGGTCATCCAGCACGTCTACGCCCGGTTCGGGCGGACGCACGCCGCCCAGGTCGCCAACGTCATCTCCTACCGGCCGCGCTCGGCGGTGCGCGACGCCGCCCGCGCGCTCGGGTACGACGTCGGCCAGCAGGACGCCTGGAGCAAGTCCATCGAACGCTGGGGGTCGCTGCGCGGCCCCGACCCGGCCGGCCCCGCGGCGGACCGCGCCACCGCGGCGGACCGCGCCGCCGCCGGGGCCCCGGTCACCCGGCGCGACGAGCGCCGCGCCGAGGTCGCCGCCCGGTGGCGGCACGGCACCCCGCCGCGGCCGGACGCCCCCGTGGTCGACCCGCTCGCCGTCGACGGCGGGCTGCGCCGGGCCGACGACCCGCACGACGTCGTGCCCGCCCAGCCGCCGCCGTCGGCCGAGCAGGAGGGCCACATCCCCGCGGCGGTGCTGGACCTCGCCGAACGGTTCCTGCGCCTGCCCCGGCACCTGGGCATCCACTCCGGGGGCATGGTGATGTGCGACCGGCCCGTCATCGAGGTCTGCCCGGTCGAGTGGGCCCGGATGGAGGGACGCACCGTGCTGCAGTGGGACAAGGAGGACTGCGCCGACGCCGGGCTGGTCAAGTTCGACCTGCTGGGGCTCGGGATGCTCACCGCGATCCGGTACGCCTTCACCTCCGTCCGCGAGGCCACCGGGCAGACCCTCGCGCTGCACACCCTGCCGGCCGAGGACCCGCGCGTGTACGACCTGCTGTGCGCCGCCGACACCGTCGGGGTGTTCCAGGTGGAGTCCCGCGCCCAGATGGCCACCCTGCCGCGGCTGCAGCCCCGGACCTTCTACGACATCGTCGTCGAGGTCGCCCTCATCCGGCCCGGCCCGATCCAGGGCCGCTCGGTGCACCCCTACATCGAACGCTCCCGGGGCCGCGAGGAGGTCACCTACCTGCACCCCCTGCTGGAGCCGTCGCTGCGGCGCACCCTGGGGGTGCCGCTGTTCCAGGAGCAGCTCATGCAGATGGCGATCGACGTCGCCGGGTTCACCCCCGCCGAGTCCGACCGGCTGCGCCGGGCCATGGGCTCCAAACGCTCCGTGGAACGCATGGAGGCGCTGCGCGGGCGCCTGTTCGCCGGCATGACCGAGCGTGGCGTGCCGCCGGACGTCCAGGAGGAGATCTACGACAAGCTGCGGGCCTTCGCCGACTTCGGGTTCCCCGAGTCGCACGCCTACTCGTTCGCCTTCCTGGTCTACGCCAGCTCCTGGCTCAAGGTGCACCACCCCGAGGCGTTCTACGCCGGGCTGCTCGCCGCCCAGCCGATGGGGTTCTACTCCCCGGCGTCCCTGGTCGCCGACGCCCGCCGGCACGGGGTGCGCGTGCTGCGCCCGGACGTCAACGCCTCGGCGGCGCTCGCGGGCGTCGAGGCGCAGACGCACGACCCTGTCGCCGGCCCGGTCGAGCATGCCCGGGGGGCCCGGCCGGAGAGCGGGACGGGCCCCCCGGGCATGCTCGACGAGGGCGTCGTCGGCAGCGGCGGGGTGCCGCTCGACGTCGACGAGGCGCTGGCCGTCCGGCTCGGCCTCGGCGCCGTGCGGGGGCTGGGCGCCGACGTCGCCGAGCAGATGGTCGCCGAGCGGGCCGCGCGCGGGCCGTTCACCGACCTGCGCGACCTCGTGCGCCGCGTCGAGCTGTCCACCGCGCGCCTGGAGGCCCTGGCCACCGCCGGGGCGCTGGCCTCGCTCGGGGTGACCCGCCGCGAGGGGCTGTGGGCCGCGGGCGCGCTCGGGCAGGAGGGGCCCGCCACGCTCGAGGGGGTCAGCGTGGGGGTGTCCGCCCCGGCGCTGCCCGGCATGGACCCCCTGGAGATCGACGTCGCCGACGCCTGGGCCACCGGCATCACCCCGGACTCCACCTCACCGCTGGAGCACGTGCGCGCCGGGCTGGACCGCCAGGGCGTGCTCACGGTGGCCGCGGCCACGGCGACGGAGCCGGGACGCCGCGTCGCGGTCGGCGGGGTGGTCACCCACCGGCAGCGGCCGGGCACCGCCGGCGGGGTGACGTTCCTGTCCCTGGAGGACGAGACCGGGCTGCTCAACGTCATCTGCACCCCCGGGCTGTGGCGCCGGTTCCGCACCGTGGCGCGCGGCGCCCCGGCGCTCGTGGTACGCGGACAGGTGGAGCAGGCCGACGGCGCGGTCAACCTGCTCGCCGAGCACCTGGCGCCGCTGCGCCTGCCGGTCACGACCCGGTCGCGCGACTTCCGCTGACAGCGCTCGGCGCCGGTCCGCCCGCCGCCTCAGGCGAGCGGCACCACGACGCAGACCTCGAAGGTGCCCCGGGCCCGCCGCAGCAGGTAGCGCACCCGCCGGCTGGAGCGTTCCGCGGCCAGCTCGTCGCGCAGGCTCCAGCGCACCTCGACCCACAGCAGCGCCCAGCCCAGCTCGGCGGAGTCGGTGACCTGGGGCACCAGCGCGACGGCGTCCCCCGGGTCCGGCGCCCCGGCGTGCTCGCGCAGCATGTCGTGCACCCGCTCCGGGGTCGACAGCGCCACCGTCTCCTCGGCGAGCACCAGCACGGCGGTCGCGTCGAACCGGTCGGCGACCGCCTCCAGGTCGCCGGAACCCAGTGCCAGGCCCTGCTCGACGAAGTAGGTGCGCAGCGCCTCGTGGTCGTAGTCGCCGGTGTCGGTCGCCATCTGCCCACGGTAGGCCGGGTGCCGGGTCCACACGAGCCGACCGCCACGGCACGGCCCGGCGGCCGACCTTTTGACACGACCGGTCCGGTCACGTACTGACTGGAGGGTGCGCGTGCTCGCCCCGTCGGCCCTGACGGCGCGGGCACGCTGCGTGCATGAGACGCCACGATCCCGGGACGACCCGGGAGAAGGGAGACCCATGACCGCCATGGTCGAGACCACGACCGACCTCTACCCGAGCCGTCTGGCCCAGCCCGGCGCGTTCGTCGAGCGTCAGCACCCCACGGTGTGGGGCACGGCCGAGGACGGCCCGTTCGACGCCGACACCCTCGCGGCGCACGAGCAGCGGGGCTTCACCGTCCTCGAGGACTTCATCACCCCCGACGAGGTGACCCGGTACAGCGCGGAGCTGAGCCGGCTGTCCTCGGACGATTCGCTGCGGGGCGACCCGCGGGTCGTCACCGAGAAGAGCTCCGGCGAGGTCCGCTCCGTCTTCGAGGTCACGAGGCTCAGCCAGCAGATCGACGCGCTCGCCCGGGACCCGCGGCTGCTCGACCGTGCCCGCCAGCTGCTCGGCTCGGAGGTGTACCTGCACCAGACGCGCGTCAACTACATGCCCGGCTACAAGGGCGCCGGCTTCTACTGGCACTCGGACTTCGAGACCTGGCACGCCGAGGACGGCATGCCGGCCCCGCGCGCCGTGAGCTGCTCGATCGCGCTGACGCCCAACTACCCGTACAACGGCGGCCTGATGGTCATGCCGGGCTCGCACCGCACCTACGTGCCGTGCGTAGGCGAGACCCCGGAGAACTACCACCAGGACTCCCTCACGGAGCAGCGGATCGGCGTGCCCTCCGAGGACGCCATCACCGAGCTCGCCCGGAGGTACGGCATCGACCAGTTCACCGGTGCGGCCGGCTCGGCGCTCTGGTTCGACGCGAACATCATGCACGGGTCCGGCAACAACATCACGCCGTTCCCGCGGTCGAACATCTTCCTGGTGTTCAACAGCGTCGAGAACGCGCTCACCGAGCCGTACAGCGCGCCCGCGCCGCGGCCCGAGCACATCGGCAGCCGCGACACCACGCCGCTGCGGTAGTCCGGGAGCCGGGCTGGGCCGGGCAACACGGTGCCCGGCCCAGGTCGGCCGCCGGTCTGCCGGCCCGAGCGCCGGTGCGCTCGCAGCGCACCGGCGCCCGGTGCCGTCACCAGGCCTGCGCCAGCAGGTCGGCGAACACCTCGTCGGCGTCCACCGCGAGCCCGCGCGCGGCGAACCAGCGGCAGACCGTGCGGCAGTCGCGGTGCAGCAGCTCGGGGCCCGCAGGGTTGGCCACGAGGTCCACGACCTGGGGCACGTCGATGACGACGATGCGCCCGGCGTCGACCAGCACGTTGTACGGCGACAGGTCCCCGTGCGCCCAGCCGAGCCGGGCCAGCACGCTCATCGTGGCCAGCAGCTGCTCGAACCAGTCGGCGGCCTCGTCCGGGGCCGGCCGGCTGCGGTCCAGGCGCGGCGCCGCGACCGCCGTGCCGTCGTCGTCGACCGTGCCGACGAACTCCATGAGCACCTCGGTGCCGTCGACCTGCACCGGGTAGGGCACGGCCGCCCCCGCGTCCCACAGCGTGCCCAGCGTGGTGAACTCGGCGTCGGCCCACTGGGTCGCGCGCACGCCGCGCCCCCACGCCGAGCGACGGTCCTCGACGGCGCGCTGGTCGCGCGTGCGGCGCACGCGGCGTCCGTCGGTGTAGGTGCTGTCGCGGTGGAACTGGCGGTGCTCGGGGGTGCGGTACCGCTTGGCGGCCAGGAGCGAGGCCTGGCCGGGGTCGGCGGGCACGGCACGTTCGACGAGGAAGACGTCGGCCTCCTTGCCGGTCTTGAGGACGCCGAGCTCGGTGTCCAGGGCGGCGGCCGCGGTGACGACCCAGTCGGGTCGTGGCGCCGGGCCGCGCTGACCCTTCGCGACGGTCGGCCAGGTCGACCAGCGCTGGTCCGGGCCGGGGCCGTCGTGGTCGGCGGTGGTCAGGGAGAGGGAGAGGTTCGGGGGCACGGAAGGATCCTTCGGGTGGTGAGGGCACGAACGGTCCGGTGGGTCAGGGTCATCGCTCGGCCTCCTTCCGTGTCGGCCCGCGCAGGTCGCGGGTGCGTGCTCTGGCGCGTGCGGTGCCAGTCTGGGCCCGCTGGCGCGCGGGACGCACGGGATTTTCCGCGGCCTAGACTTGCACGGTGCGTCTGCTGTTTGCCGGAACCCCCGAACCCGCCGTGCCCGCCCTGCGGGCGCTGATCGACTCCGACCACGAGGTCGTCGCCGTGCTGACCCGCGCCGACGCCCGCGCCGGCCGCGGTCGCCGGCTGGTGCCCAGCCCCGTGCGCGTCGCCGCGGAGGAGGCCGGCCTCGAGGTCATCACCGACGTCCCGCGCGGGGAGGAGTTCGTGGCCCGGCTGCGCGCCCTCGAGGTGGACGCCGCCCCCGTGGTCGCCTACGGCCACCTGCTGCGCCCCGACGTGCTCGCCGTGCCCCGGCTGGGCTGGGTCAACCTGCACTTCTCCGTGCTGCCCGCCTGGCGCGGCGCCGCCCCCGTCCAGCACGCGGTGCTGGCCGGCGACGACGTCACCGGCGCCACGACGTTCCTGCTCGACGACGGCATGGACACCGGCCCGGTGCTGGGCACCTCCACCGAGACGATCCGGCCCCGCGACACCTCCGGCGACCTGCTCGGGCGTCTGGCCACCTCCGGCGCGGGGCTGCTCGTGGCCACCCTGGACGCCCTGGAGGCCGGCACCCTGTCCCCGGAGCCGCAGAGCCCCGACGGCGCCTCCTACGCCCCCAAGATCACCGCCGAGGACGCCCTGGTGCGCTGGGACGACCCGGCGCTCGCGGTCGACCGGCGCGTGCGGGCGGTCACCCCCGCGCCGGGGGCGTGGACGACGCTGCCCGCGTCCGAGGAGGGCACGCCGGGTGCCCGGCTCGGCCTGGGCCCGGTGCGCCCGCGACCCGACGTGGTCGACCTCGCCCCCGGCCAGGTGCGGGCCGGCAAGTCCGAGGTGCTGGTGGGCACCGCCACCCATGCCGTCGAGCTGGGCGAGGTGCGGCCCGTGGGCAAGAAGCCCATGGGCGCGGCCGACTGGGCGCGCGGCGCCGGACGGGCCGTCGTCGAGTCCGGCGCCCCGCTGGGAGGTGCCCGATGAGCGAGGACCGTCGCGACGAGCGCCGCAACCCCCGGGGACGTCAGCGGGGGGCCGCCCGCTCCCGCGGGCAGGGCCACCGCAGCGCCCAGGCGCCCTCCGAGCGCCGCCGACGCACCGACCCGGCGCGCACCGCCGCCTACGACGTGCTGCGCGAGGTCGACACCTCCGACGCCTACGCCAACCTCGTGCTGCCCCCGCTGCTGCGCGAGCGCGGCCTGAGCGGGCGCGACGCCGGGTTCGCCACCGAGCTCGCCTACGGCACCCTGCGCCTGCGCGGGCGCTACGACGCGATCCTGGCGCGCTGCGTCAGCCGCCCGCTGGACCGCCTCGACACCGAGGTGCTCGACGTGCTGCGCCTGGGCGCCCACCAGCTGCTCGGCATGCGGGTGCCCGCCCACGCCGCGGTCTCCGAGACGGTCGCCCTGTGCCGCGACCGGGTCGGCGCCGGACCCGCCCAGATGGTCAACGCCGTGCTGCGTGCCGTGGGTCGCCGCCCGCTGGACGAGTGGCTCGACGAGCTGCGCGCCGACGCTCCCGACGCCGTCACGGCCCTGGCGCAGGTCGGCTCGCACCCGGTGTGGGTCACCCGCGCCCTGCGCGAGGCCCTGCACGGGTCCGGGCGCGACGTCGGCGAGATCGGCGACCTGCTCGACGCGGACAACACGCCCCCGCGGGTGACCCTCGTCGCCCGGCCCGGGCTCGTGGACGCCGACGCCCTGGCCGACGGCGCCGGGCACGACGTGCGCCTCGAGGCGGGCCGCTGGGCCCCCACCGCGCGGGTGCTCGGCGCCGGCACCGACCCCGCCGACGTGCCCGCCGTCGCCGACGGGCGGGCCGGCGTCCAGGACGAGGGCAGCCAGCTCGTCACCCTCGCCCTGGCGGCCGCCCCCCTGGAGGGGCCCGACGCGCGCTGGCTCGACCTGTGCGCCGGCCCCGGGGGCAAGGCGGCCCTGCTGGCCGCGCTCGCCGCGCAGCGCGACGCCCGCCTGGTCGCCAACGAGGTCCAGCCGCACCGGGCGCGCCTGGTGCGCCGCGGGCTGCGGGCCGTGCCCGAGGGGGTCGTGGAGCAGGTGCGCACCGGGGACGGACGCGAGATGGGCTCCGAGGAGCCCGGCGCCTACGACCGCGTGCTCGTCGACGCCCCCTGCACCGGCCTGGGGGCGCTGCGCCGGCGTCCCGAGTCGCGCTGGCGACGCACCCCCGCCGACCTCGGGGTGCTCACCCGGCTGCAGGGCGAGCTGCTCGACTCCGCCGTGGACGCCGTCCGGCCCGGGGGAGTGGTCGCCTACGTGACCTGCTCGCCGCACCTGGCCGAGACGCGGCTCGTGGTCGACGACGTGCTGCGCCGCCGCGACGACGTCACCCGCCTGGACGCCCGCGCCGCCGTGCGTGACGTGCTCGTCCCGGGGGCGCAGATCGACCTCGGGCCCGACGACGGCGGCGCGGGCGGGCTCGACGTCCAGCTGTGGCCGCACGTGCACGGCACGGACGCGATGCACCTGACGCTGCTGCGCCGGGCCGGCTGACCGACGGGCTGCAGGCGATTGACGGGAAAATCTTGCACTCCACAGTGGAGTCAGGATAACCTGACGCCAGCCTGGCACGTGTGAATATCCTGACATGAGGAGGCGTCATGGCCGACGAGCCGCGATGGACGCAGGCCCGTAGCTCTCGGGACATCGGTCGCTTCGTGCAGAAATCCCGGCGCGGCCGAGGGCTCAGCCAGGCGGCGCTCGCGGAGGAGCTAGGTCTAACACGCCAGTACGTCTCCGAGGTGGAGTCAGGTGTCGGGAACCTGTACATCACCCGACTCTTCGAGATGTTCGACGAGCTCGGAATCGACGTTCAACTCGTCGAGCGGGGGATCGATGGTCGCGACTGAGATCGATGTCTGGCTCTACGGCAGCCGACTGGCGCGCTTCAGCAGCCGCGCCATGCTCCGGAGTGCCCCGCGAGCCGAGATGGAGTGGGACTCGTCGGCGGCCACTCGCTGGGGCTGGGGATCGCGCATCCTGTCCCACCTTCTGCCGATCGACGAAGGCGCGTTGCCTCATCCTGCCCGCGTGACCGCCTGGCTCGACGGGCTCATGCCAGAGGGGCGTGTCCGCGACAACATGGCGATGGAGGCCGGCATCGACCCCGATGACCCGGTGGCCTTCTTCGCTGCCTATGGCGGGGACACAGTCGGGGCGCTCCAGTTCGTCGAGGCGGGGCGACCCCCCGGGGTCGAAAGCGGCGGCCCTGTCCTGTTGGATGATGCCGGTGTTGCACAGCTTCTGCGTGAAGCTCTCGCTAGGGCTGGCGGGCGTGGCAGGAGCGAACATCTGACGAGCTCGCTCCCAGGTATGGAGCCGAAGCTCGGACTCGCGCGTGGACAGGGCTCTTGGATCCGGGCCCCTCGTGACCAGCCCACCACCCACATCCTCAAGGTCGCGCGCGCTGCGGACTCACCGACGGCGGACCTCGTCGACACCGAGGCTGCCGCGATCGACCTCGCACGCCGCGTCGGGCTCACGACGATCCAGGCACAGGTGGAGACGTTCGAGGACGTGCGCTGCCTCGTGGTGTCCCGGTACGACCGTGTCCCCGACGCCGAGGCACCGGGCGGGCTGCGGCGGATCCACCAGGAGGACGCCGCCCAGGCGCTGGGCATCAACACCCGCGACCCGGAGCGCAAGTTCCAGCACGGACGGACCATCCCGTCGCTGCGGGCGATCGCCCAGGTGCTGCGCGACGACGGCTCCCGCCCGGACCGCCTCCTGGCGCTGACGACGCTCAACCTGGCCCTCGGCAACACCGATGCACACGCCAAGAACATCTCGATGCTGCGCCGCGCGGACGGGACGGTGTCCCTCGCCCCGGCCTACGACATCTCCATGCACCTGCACCACGAGCACGCCTCGCGCGTCTTCGCCATGGACGTGGCGGGCACGCGGGACATGGATGCGATCACCGGCACCGACCTCGTGGACGAGGGGGTCGCGTGGGGGCTGCCGCGTCGCCGGGCGGAGCGGGTCGTCACGACCACGCTGGACGGCCTGCGCACGGCGCTGGGGGAGGTCGACCGCGACGCCCACCCCGGCGTCGGCGAGGCGGCGTGGCGCACCGTCGAGGCCTGCACCGACCGTCTGCGCGCTGACCTGCGCTGACCGGTCAGTGCAGCGTGCGCTGCATCAGCATCGTGCTGACGTCGCGTCCGTGCTTGCGCCCGACGTCGCGCAGCACCCCGACGACCTCGAACCCGAGGCGACGGTGCAGGGGCACCGACCCGGCACCCGCCGGGTCGTCGGCGACGACCGCGACCACCTGGCGGATGCCGGCCACCGTGCAGGCGTCCAGCAGCGCCGACAGCAGGCGGGTCCCCACGCCGCGCCCCTGCGCGGCCGGTGCCAGGTAGATCGTGTCCTCGACGGTGTGGCGGTAGGCCGCCCGCGGACGCCAGGGTGTCACGTAGGCGTACCCGACGACCGCGCCGTCGAGCTCGGCGACGAGGAAGGGGAGTCCGCCCGCGTCCGCGTCCTCCAGCCGGTCGGACCAGTCGGCGGCGCTCGGCGGGTCCTCCGCGAACGTCACCGCCGTACCGGTCACGTACGGCGCGAAGATCGCGGCGACCGCCGGGAGGTCGGCCGGGACCGCGCGCCGGATCCGGGGACGGTCCACCGCACCGGGCGGCCCGTCGCCGGGGGAGGGGAGTGGTGCCACGGGGCGAGCGTAGACCGACCGCGGCCTAGGCTGAGGCCATGCCTGCACTGATCAACCCGAGCATCCTGTCCGCCGACTTCGCCAACCTCGAGCGTGACCTGCACGCCATCGCGACGGCGGACGCCGCCCACGTCGACGTCATGGACTACCACTTCGTGCCGAACCTGACGCTCGGCCTGCCGGTGTTCGAGCGGCTGGTGCAGGTCTCGCCGGTGCCCGTCGACGGCCACCTGATGATCGCGGACCCCGACCGGTGGGCGCCCGCCTACGCCGAGGCCGGCGCGGCGTCGGTCACCTTCCACGCCGAGGCGGCACAGGCCCCGGTGCGGCTGGCGCGCGAGCTGCGACGCCTGGGAGCCCGCGCCGGGGTGGCGCTGCGCCCGGCGACGCCGGTGGAGCCGTACCTCGACCTGCTCGCCGAGGTGGACATGATCCTCGTCATGACCGTCGAACCGGGCTTCGGCGGTCAGTCCTTCATCGAGGGCACGCTGCCCAAGATCCGCCGCGCGCGGCGCGCGATCAGCGAGCAGGACCTCGATGTGCACATCCAGGTCGACGGGGGAGTGTCCCGCGACACGATCGAGCGGGCGGCCGAGGCGGGGGCGAACGTCTTCGTGGCGGGCTCCGCGGTGTACGGCGCCGAGGACGTCCCGGGGGAGATCGAGACCTTGCGGGCGATGGCCGAGCGCCACGTGCACTGAGCGGCACGGAGCCGGGTCGGCGCGCGATGACGCGCCGACCTCGCTCCCACAAAAAATAGTGTGCCAAGCACCAAAGGGTGACCAGATCGACGTCCGCACCACGGACCCCAGCAGCAGGGACGCGAGGGTCTCCGTCTACGCTGGGGATCGTGAAGACCTTCGACTCCCTGTTCGCCGAGCTGTCCGCCAAGGCCGAGTCCCGTCCCGCCGGGTCGGGGACCGTCGCGCAGCTGGACGCCGGCGTCCATGCGATCGGCAAGAAGATCGTGGAGGAGGCCGCCGAGGTGTGGATGGCCGCCGAGCACGAGTCGGACGACGCGGCCGCCGAGGAGATCTCCCAGCTGCTCTACCACCTGCAGGTCCTGATGCTGGCCAAGGGGCTCACGCTGGAGGACGTCTACGACCATCTCTGAGCGCTCGGTCGTTCCCGGCCCGGCGCGCTCCGACGTCTCCACCGATCCAGACCAGAACGAGGTAACCCGTTGCTCCGCATCGCCGTCCCCAACAAGGGGTCACTGTCCACACCCGCCACCGACATGCTGCGCGAGGCCGGGTACCGCCAGCGTCGCGACGGCCGTGAGCTCGTGCTCACCGACGCCGACAACGACGTCGAGTTCTTCTTCCTGCGCCCGCGGGACGTCGCCGTCTACGTCGGCGCCGGCACCGTCGACGTCGGTATCACCGGCCGCGACCTGCTGCTCGACTCGGGCGCCGCGGCGGTCGAGCACCTTCCGCTCGGCTTCGCAGGGTCGACGTTCCGCTACGCCGCACCGGCCGGGACCATCACACAGGTGGAGGACATCGCCGGCAAGCGCGTCGCCTCGTCCTACACCCGGTTGGTCGCCGACCACCTGGCACGCAAGGGTGTCGAGCCCTCGGCGATCGTGCACCTCGACGGTGCGGTGGAGAGCTCGGTCCGGCTCGGCGTCGCGGACGTCATCGCCGACGTCGTCGAGACCGGGACGACGCTGCGCGCCGCCGGCATGGAGGTGTTCGGCGAGCCGATCCTGCGGTCCGAGGCCGTGATGATCCGCCACGCCGACGCACCGGAGCCCGCCGGGCTCGACGTCCTCACACGACGCCTCCAGGGCGTGATCACCGCCCGGGAGTACGTCCTGCTGGACTACGACGTGCCGATGGAGCTCCTCGACGCCGCGGTGGCGGTGACCCCGGGCTTCGAGTCGCCCACGGTGTCCCCGCTGCACAACGGCCAGTCGGCCGCCGTGCGGTCGATGGTCCGCCGGGCGGACACCAACCGCGTCATGGACGTGCTCTACGAGGTGGGGGCACGCGGCATCCTCGTCACGTCCATCCACGCCTGCCGCCTCTAGACGATGGTCGACGACGGCACCGGTCGGGAGTTCCGCACGTTCCGCCCGCTCTGGGCGAGGGTGGCGGTCGTCGTGACCGGTGCCGTCGCGGCGGGCGGCAGCCTGCTCGTCGGGCTCTTCGCCCCCACGGGCGTGCTGCTGGGCGACGGGACCAGGCTGTCCTTCGTCGTCTTCGCCGCGTTCGTCGTGTGGCTGCTGTGGCGCCTGGGAGGCGTGCACGCCCGTCCGGACGACGACGGCCTCACGGTGCGCAACGTCGTGCGGACCCGACGGGTCACCTGGCCCGAGATCGTCGCGGTGCGGATGACGACGAACGACTCCTGGGTGGTGCTCGACCTGGCCGACGGCGGCACCCTCGCCGTCATGGCGATCCAGCGCGCCGACGGCGAGCGGGGGATGGCCGAGGCCCGTCGGCTGCAGTCTCTCGTGCAGCGCCTGGGCGAGGCGCCCGACGTCGACTGACGCCGGGCGCCCCGTGCTCAGGCGGTGTGGGCGGGGTGCCGCTCGCTGCGCGGGGCACGACCCTGCGGTGCGCCCTTGTCCGGGGCGATGCGCAGCTGGCGGCCGGCGACGTTGGCCCGGCCGATCTTGTTCATGGCCGCGTCGTCGAGCGGCTTGGTGATGTCGACGAGCGAGAAGCTGCCGAAGATGTCGATCTTGCCGATGTCCGCGCCGCGCAGACCGCCCTCGTTGGTCAGCGCCCCGACGATGCCGCGGGGCTGGGCGCCGTGCGCGTGGCCGACCGCGACCCGGTACCGGGTGCCCTCGGCGGGGCGCCGGATGCCGCGAGACCGGTCCTCACGACGGTCGGCCCGGGGGTGGCGGTGCGTGCGGTCGCCGTCACGGTCCGACCGCTCGGCACGCTTCGTCTCCCGCGTGCGTCCGCCGCGGACCTCGGCGCGCTCCTTCTCGTGCTCGGCCTGAGCGGCCAGGTGCTGCGGCCCGTCGTCTCCCACCGCGAGCGCCAGCAGGGCTGCGGCGACCTGGGTGGGGTCGGGGGTGGTGCCGTCCTCGCCGGGGGTGAGGTGCTGGGTGAGCAGCTCGGTGTACAGGTCGAGGCGGCCGGCCTCGAGCCGGGTGGGCACCGTGGACAGGATGGTGCCGGCCCGGTGGGCGGAGACGTCGCGGGGCGAGGGGATCTCGGCCTCGGTGAGCCTGGTGCGGATGGTGCGCTCGATGTGCTTGAGCTTGCCGCGCTCGTGGGGGGTGACGAAGGACAGGGCCTTGCCGGTGCGGCCGGCGCGACCGGTGCGGCCGATGCGGTGCACGTAGGCCTCGGCCTCGCGGGGCAGGTCGAAGTTGACGACGAGTCCGATGCGGTCGACGTCCAGGCCACGGGCGGCGACGTCGGTGGCGACGAGCACGTCGAGGGAGCCGTTGCGCAGGCGCTCGACGATCTTCTCGCGCTCCTTCTGGGCGACGTCGCCGGAGATGGTGGCGGCGGAGACGCCGCGCTCGACGAGGGCGACGCCGACCTCCTCGGCGGCGGCGCGGGTGCGGGTGAAGACGATGGTGGCGTCGGCGTCGGAGGTGGCCAGGACGCGGACCAGCGAGCCGACCTTGTGCCGGAAGGGCACGACGGCGTAGGTCTGCTCGACGGTGGTGACGGTGCTGGACTGCCGGCTGACGGCGATCTGCACCGGGTCGGTCATGTGGGTGTCGGCGACGTGGCGGATCGCGGCCGGCATGGTGGCGGAGAACAGGGCCACCTGCCGCTCGGCGGGCGCCTGGCCGAAGATCTTCTCGACGTCCTCCGCGAAGCCCATGCGCAGCATCTCGTCGGCCTCGTCGAGGACGAGGAACTTCACGTCCTCGAGGGTGAGAGCGGAACGCTCCATGTGGTCCATGACGCGCCCGGGGGTGCCGACGACGACGTGCACGCCGTCGCGCAGGGCGCGCTGCTGCGGCTGGTAGGGGGCGCCGCCGTAGACGGGCAGGACGTGGACGCCGGGCAGGTGGGCGGCGAAGGACTCGACGGCCTCGGCGACCTGCATGGCGAGCTCGCGGGTGGGGGCGAGCACGAGCGCCTGGACGCGGCCCCGGGCGACGTCGGCCGCGGGGTCGAGCGCGGCGAGCAGCGGCAGGCCGAAGGCGGCGGTCTTGCCGGTACCGGTCTGGGCGACACCGGTGATGTCGCGTCCGGCCAGCAGGGCGGGGATGGCCTCGGCCTGGATGGGGGAGGGCGTGGTGAAGCCGAGGTCGTCGACGGCGCGCTGGAGCGGGTCGGGCAGGCCGAGCTCGCTGAACGCGGGCTGCACGTCGGTGGGCAGGGTGGAGTCAGGGGTGCTCATGGGGTTTGACCATTCGTCGGGTGCGGGGGAGTCCTGCGTCGCCGTGGCGGCGAGGCGGTCGCTCTGTCCCGTACACACACCTGCCCCGCCGCTGGTGGCGGGGCCCTTGAACACGCGGGAGGACGACGAACTCCGAGGGAATGCCCCCATGCTACGGGGCGTGCGGTCACCGGGGGAGGGCGGGGCCCGGTGAGTTTGCCCACTACGTCGTGGACGTGCCGCGGGTGCGTAGGATGTGCGAGGTAGCAGCCCGGTGGACGCAGGCGGTGAACGTGCAGGCAGGTGGGCAGGCCGACTCGGCGGTCTGGACGGTCCCGAACGTCGTCAGCATGCTTCGTCTGGCGCTGGTGCCCGTGTTCGCCGTCCTGATCGTCGTGGGCGAGGACGTGTGGGCGCTGGTGGTCCTCGCCGTGTCGGGCGCGACGGACTGGCTGGACGGCGTCCTGGCGCGACGGCTGAACCAGGTCACCAAGCTGGGCCAGATGCTGGACCCCGCGGCGGACCGGTTGTTCATCCTCGTGACGCTGATCGGCCTGACCTGGCGCGGCGTCATCCCGTGGTGGGTGCTGGCGGTCATCGTGGCGCGCGACGTGATGCTCGCGTTCCTGGTGCGCCCGCTGGCCCGGCGTGGGTACGGTCCGGTGCCGGTCACGTTCGTCGGCAAGGCCGGCACGTTCGCGCTGCTGTACGCCTTCCCGCTGCTGCTCCTGGCGGCGATGCCGGGCGGCGTCGGTGCGGTGGCGCACGTGATCGGCTGGGCGTTCGCCTGGTGGGGCATCGGGCTGTACTGGCTGGCCGGCTTCCAGTACGTGCGGCACGTGCGCCGACTGGTGACCGACGACCGTGGTGAGGCGCAGACGGAAGGTGCGGCATGAACGTGGCGACGGGTCGGCGCCCGGACGAGTCGATGACGCTCCTGGTCGAGGTGATGGAGAGCCCGCTGGACGCGGGGTACGCCCAGGCGGCACGTCGCCGCGCGGCGGGGGAGCGGAGGCACCGGTCCACGCTGGCGCTGCTCGGGCTGCTGGCGGTGCTGCTCGGGCTGATGACGGTCGCTGCCGCCCAGCAGCTGCGAGCGCCCGTGGAGGGTGTCTCGGCGCGCGAGGTGCTCCAGGAGGAGATCCTCGCGCGGCAGGCGACCGCCGAGGACCTGCGGGAGCGCTCGGCGGCGCTGTCGGCGGAGATCACCGCACTGAACGAGGAGACGTTGGCCGCCCAGGACTCGGAGCTCGTGGACCGGCTGCGCCTGGACGGGGTGACCACCGGGTCGGTGGCGGTCTCGGGGCCGGGACTCGTGGTGACCCTGAGCGACGGCGCGGTGGGGACCGCCCAGGACGGTTCGGCGACGTCGGCGCCGGTGCAGGCGATCGACCTGCAGCGGGTCGTCAACGCGCTGTGGGCGTCCGGCGCGGAGGCGATCAGCGTCGGCGGGGAGCGGCTGACGTCGGTGTCGGCGATCCGGCACGCCGGCCAGGCGATCATGGTGGATCTCGTGCCGCTGCCCGGGCCGAGCTACGCGGTCGAGGCGATCGGTGACCCGGAGGCGATGCAGACCGCGTACGCTCGGACCGACGCGCCGGCGTACACGCAGCTCCTGTCGTCGCAGTACGGCATCGGGTCCTCGCTGGAGACCGCCGACTCGTTGGAGCTCGCCGGGGTGGGCAGCCAGCTGTTGCGGTATGCGGAGCCGGTGGAGGCGGACGTGAGTCCGGACGAAGACCAGGAGGGGAACCCATGATCGCCGTCGTCGGGCTCGTGATCGGCGTGGCCGCCGGTCTGCTGCTGGAGCCGACCGTGCCCGTGGCGCTGCAGCCGTACCTGCCCATCGCGGTGGTGGCGGCGCTGGACGCGTTGTTCGGTGGCCTGCGCGCGAAGCTGGACGGGCTGTTCGACGACAAGGTCTTCGTGGTGTCGTTCCTGTCCAACGTGCTGGTCGCGGCGTTCATCGTGTTCCTGGGCGATCAGCTCGGTGTCGGTTCGCAGCTGTCGACGGCCGTGGTGGTCGTGCTGGGCATCCGCATCTTCTCCAACGCGGCCTCGATCCGCCGGCACCTGTTCAAGGCATGAGGATGAACGACGACGAGCGCACGGACTCCCCGGACCGGACGCCGGGCGAGGACGACACCGCACCGCTGACGCCGCCGGACGCGGCCGCGGAGCCGCCCGCGCCGGGGGGCGGGGACGTCGAGCCGACGCCGGTCGCCGAGCACCCCGACGAGCCGGTCGGGGAGACGGCACCGCTCGAGGAAGCGACCCCGCTCGGCGAGGGCCTCGACGAGCCGACGCCGCTCGAGGAACCGGCACACCCGGACCTGCCCACGGACGCCTCCGGGGAGTCCGCGAGCGGCCACGGGGCGCGCGTCGCGGCGGACCCCCTGGACCTGTCGGTGCCCGTCGAGCAGCTCGACACCGGCGACGAGCCGGTGCCGGGCCACGGGGCGGCCGCGGCCGAGGACCCCGCCCCGGGGACGGGCGAGACCGACGACGGCGCGCACCGGACGCCGGAGCCGGTGCACACCGGCCCGTTCCCCCCGACGGGTGCCCAGGCCCTCCCCAGCCGTGCCGACGACGAACCGGCCGGCTCCGCCCCGAAGGGCACCGGTGCGCACGAACCGCCCCCGGCGACCGGCTGGCGGGCGCTGGGTCAGATGCTGCGCCCGCGGGGCACCCGCTCGCAGCTGCTGGTCGCGCTGCTGCTCGCCGCGCTCGGGTTCGCGCTCGTGGTCCAGGTGCAGCAGTCCGCCCAGGACCCGCTGTCCTCGGCGCGCCAGGACGACCTGGTGCGTCTGCTGGACGAGGTGACCCAGCGCTCGGAGCAGCTCGGCGACGAGGTGCGCGAGCTGACGGAGACCCGGGACGAGCTCGCCTCCGGTTCCGGGCAGGCGCAGGCGGCGCTCGAGCTGGCGGAGGAGCGGGCGACGTCCGAGGGCATCCTGTCCGGCAGGCTCCCCGCGGTGGGGCCCGGTCTGGAGATCGTCATCAGCGACCCCGACCGGGTGCTGGCGGCCTCGAAGATGTTCAACATGCTCGAGGAGCTGCGCAACGCCGGGGCGGAGGTCATCGCGGTCAACGACGTCCGCCTGGTGACCTCGACCTGGTTCCTGGACGGCGCGAGCGGCATCATCGTCGACGACCAGCTCATCGAGCCGCCGTACCGCTGGCAGGTCATCGGTGACCCCGCCACCCTGACACCCGCGCTGGAGATCCCCGGCGGCGCCCTCGCCGCGGTGCGCAACGACGGGGCCGACGCCCGCACGGAGGAACGGGACGAGGTCCTGATCGACGCCGTCCGCGTGCCCAGCGAACCCGAGTACGCCACCCCGAGGCGCCCCGCGGAGTAGACCGCGGTCGGAACCTCACGAAGGCTGCTTCCCGACGCAGGTGGTGAGAAGGTAGGTTGAGCGGACGACGGCGCACGTCGCCCGCGTGATTCAGCAGGAGGACGAATGACGGACCCGCGCTCCACGCCGCGCCACGAGGCCGGCGCGGACACCACCGCGCATCTCGGTCGGATCGGTGGTTCCACCGAGGAGCAGACCCCGCGCGTCCCGCTGACCGCGGAGGAGTCGGCCGCCGTGTCCGCGCTGCCGCGACACTCCGCCCTGCTCGTGGTCCAGTACGGGTCGGGTGCCGTCGGCGAACGGTTCCTGCTGGACACCGACCGCGCCGTGGCCGGACGCAGCGAGCACGCCGACATCTTCCTCGACGACGTCACCGTGTCGCGCAAGCACGCGGAGTTCGTCCGCGAGGGCGACCGCTTCGTGGTGCGCGACATCGGCTCGCTCAACGGCACGTACCTCAACCGCGAGCGCATCGACGCGGCGGTCCTGACCACGGGCGACGAGGTCCAGATCGGCAAGTTCCGGATGTCCTTCCACGCCAGCCCGCAGGCGCCGCGGGACCTGCAGGCGCCGGCATCGTGACGGCCGGTTCCGGGGCGGCCTCGGCTTCGGAGCCCGACGCGCCGGAACCCTGGCCGCGGGGGATCTCCCGCCACGCGGGCATGCGGATCTCCGACGTGCTCAACCACCTGCGGGGCGACTTCCCGCACGTGTCCCACTCCAAGCTGCGGTTCCTGGAGGACCAGGGCCTGATCACCCCGGTGCGGACACCGGCGGGCTACCGCCAGTACAGCCCTGCGGACGTCGAGCGGCTGCGGTTCGTGCTGTCGGAGCAGCGGGACTCCTACCTGCCGCTGAAGGTCATCAAGGAACGCCTGGCCGCGATGGACGCGGGGGAGCCCGCGCCCGGTCCGTCGCCGCGCCCGGCACCGGACGGTCCGGGCGAGGACTCGCGGCGACGCTGGACCGTGGAGTCGGTCGCCGGCACGACGGGCACGAGCGTCGAGTTCGTCGAGTCCCTGGTCACGGCCGGGGTGCTGCAGCCCAGCGGCGACACCCTGGACGGGTCGGCGGCCGAGGTGGTGCGCATCGTGCAGCGCCTGACCGAGCACGGCATCGAGCCGCGGCACCTGCGTCCGCTGCGTGCCTCCGCCGCCCGCCACGTGGCGCTCGTCGACCAGGCGGTGGCCCCGTACCGCAGCCACCAGAACGGCAACGGCGGCACGGTCGCCGGGGAGCTCGCCGCCGAGCTGGGCGACCTGCTGGCCCGGCTGCACACCACCTGGATCCGCCAGGGCACCGACGGCACCGTCTAGCCGACCCGGCACGCGCGGGTGGGCCCACGTCGTCGTACCGTGGACAAGGTGGGAAGAGACGAGGGCGCCGAGGCGCCCATGGTGCCCGTCGAGGTGCTCGGGGTGCGTCAGCAGCAGAACGACCAGGAGATCGTCGTGCTGCTGCTGGACACCTCCGCGGAGCTCGCCGTCCCGATCGTCATCGGTGCCCGCGAGGCGTCCGCCATCGCCATGGCGCAGGCGGGGGTCGCCACGCCGCGCCCCATGACGCACGACCTGCTGCGCGACCTGCTCACCGCCGTGGGGGTCGAGCTCGAGCGGGTGGAGATCGTCGCCCTGGACGGCGGCATCTTCTTCGCCGAGCTGGTGCTGTCCAACGGCACCCGCCTGGACTCGCGGGCCTCGGACGCGATCGCCCTGGCCGTGCGCACCGGCAGCCCCGTGCTGTGCTCGGCCGAGGTGGTCGCCGCGGCCGGCGTCGAGATCGTCGACCTCGCCCAGCAGCGCGAGGTGGAGAAGTTCCGCGACTTCCTCGACCACGTGAACCCGGAGGACTTCACCAACCCCGAGTCGGGCGACGACGTCGAGGACGGCGGCAGCCCCGACACGCCCCCTTGACCCTCACCTCGACGGTGAGGGTTCGCGCGTATCCTCGACAGCACCCGTCGGCCGCGACCGCAGGTCGCGGCTCGGCACCGCCCCGCGACACGCCACGTCCCGCGAAGGCGACGTCGTTGACGACCCCCCGGGGCCGCCATAGCGTGGAAGCGACAACTCAGGAGGCACAGTGGACAGCAGCAGCGAGGCCAGCGCTTCGGTCGGTGTCACCCCGGCGGGCGCCCAGGGTCTCCTGTTCGGCGAGAACCTCACGGAGCAGGACGCCGGGACCGGGTACCGGGGGACGACGGCGTGCCGCGTCGTCGGGATCACCTACCGGCAGCTGGACTACTGGGCCCGCACCGGTCTGGTGGAGCCGTCGATCCGCGCCGCCACCGGGTCCGGCACGCACCGTCTCTACAGCTTCCGCGACGTGCTCGTGCTCAAGATCGTCAAGCGGCTGCTCGACACCGGCGTCTCCCTGCAGCAGATCCGCAGCGCGGTGACGCACCTGCGGGAGCGCGGGGTGGAGGATCTCGCGCAGATCACCCTGATGAGCGACGGCGCGTCCGTCTACGAGTGCACCTCGCCGGACGAGGTCGTCGACCTCGTCCAGGGCGGTCAGGGCGTGTTCGGCATCGCGGTCGGCCGCGTGTGGCGCGAGATCGAGGGCACCCTGTCCCAGATGCCGACGGAGTCCCTCGAGGACCACGACCCGGAGGGCGTGCACGCCGACGACGAGCTCGCCGCCCGACGCCGGGCCCGCACCGCGGGCTGAGGACATCGACCGGCGGGACCGCCGGCAGGGTCCGGCCGGGGCGAGCGGCGCGGCTCAGAGCAGGGGCTCGAGCGGCTCCAGGGCGCGTTCGGCGACCTTGTTGACGAAGGAACGGCCCAACCACTCCTCGTAGGTCAGCTCGCGCGCGTTGGACTCGTCCATCCGGAAGATGTCCTCGAGCCGGCCCGCCAGGCCCCGGTCGACGATGTCGAGGTTGATCTCGTAGTTGCCCGTGAGGCTCAGCCGGTCGATGTTGGCCGTGCCGACCGTGGCCCACCGTCCGTCGATCGTGGCCGTCTTGGCGTGCACCATCGCACCCTGGTAGAGCATGATCCGCACGCCGCCGCGCAGCAGCTTGGTGTAGCGGCCCCGGGCCAGCCAGTCCGCGAGCGCGTGGTTGGACCGTTCGGGCACCAGCACGCGCACGTCGACGCCGCGGGCGGCGGCGGCGAGCAGCGCGCGCAGGATGTCGCGGTCCGGGATGAAGTAGGCCTGGGTGATGTAGATGTGGCTGGTGGCGCGGTCGATGGCGTCGAGGTAGATGCCCCGGATGGGGAACACGAGGTCGCTGGGGGCGTTGCGGGCGGCGCGCAGGGCGGGCTGCCAGTGCTCGGCGCCGACGTCCTGCAGCACGGGGTGCTTCGGGCCGCGCCACCGGTTCCAGAAGTCGACGAAGGCGTTGCGCAGCTCCCACACGGCCGGGCCGTCGATGCGCACGTGGGTGTCGCGCCACTGGGTGGCGTACACGTCACCGATGTTGTAGCCGCCGACGAACCCGACCCGGTCGTCCACGACGAGGATCTTGCGGTGGTCCCGCCCGGACTTGCGGATGTTGAGCGTGAGCAGCCCGGCCCGCACGACCGGGAAGCGCAGCACGTGCACCTGCGGCGGGAACACGTAGAAGGAGGGGGGCACGACGAGGTTCGCGAAGCCGTCGTAGATGACGTAGACCTCCACGCCGCGTTCGCACGCGTCGGCGATGGCCTGCTTGAAACGTTCGCCGATCCGGTCGCCCTTCCAGATGTAGGACTCCAGCAGGACCGTGTGCTCGGCCGACTCGATGGCCTCGAGCATCGCGTCGTACAGGTCGGCGCCGTAGGTGTACAGCGTGGCGTGCGACCCCTCGACGTCCGTCGTCGTCGGTTCCGCGGTGGGGAACTTGGCGTCCAGCGGATGGCGTTGACCGCGGATCTTGTCGATCGTCATCACGGCCGCGCCCGCGGTCAGCGGGATCGCGGCGGCGACGGCCGCGGCACGGCCGGCCAGGCGCAGGACCCTGCGCCAGTCGACGTGGACGTCGATGGGGAGCGTGGAACGGAAGGAACCATCGGGCACAGGGTCACCGTAGCGACGACTCCGGCGATCTGCGCGGCGAGCCGCTCGCCGCGGTCGGCGGTGTGCCCTGCAACGACGTCGCCAGGGGGTGGGTGCGCAGGGCGGCGGCGAGCTCGCCGTCGATGCGGTCGAGGTAGACGTCGGTGGTCGCGATCGAGGAGTGGCCGAGCAGCTCGGCGACGACCTTGACGTCCCACCCGTCGGCCACGAGGAGCGTCGCGGTGGTGTGGCGCAGGGCGTGCGGGGTCGTGGGTCGCCGGTAGGGCTCGGGCATCCGGGCCACGGCGCGCGCCAGCAGGGCCCGCACCGCCTGGGTGTCCAGCCGTCGGCCGCGCCAGGACAGCAGCAGGGCGCCCTGGGCGTCGGCGTCGTCGGGGCGGCGGGCGGCCAGCCGGGGGCGCAGGGTGCCCAGGTAGGTCTCCAGGGCGTCGGCCAGCGGCGGGCTGAGCGCGACCGTGCGGGTGCTGCCGCCCTTGCCGAGGATGCGCCAGCTCGTCTGGTCGGGTTCGCGCACGAAGTCCGCGACGTCGGCGCGCACCAGCTCCGAGACGCGGGGGCCGAGCACGATCAGCAGCGCCACGACGAGCCGGTCACGGTCGGCGAGCGCCTGGTCGGCCCGCGTCGGCGGTGCGGTGGTGGCGGCGTCCGGGTGGACGGTGCCGAGCAGGGCCTGGGCGGCGGACGCGGACAGGGCGGTGCGCTGGACGCGCAGGCGTTCGCGGACCTTGGCCGGGGGAGCGGCCCACTGCATCGGGTCGGCCTGGACCCAGCACTGCCGGGTGGCGTGGGAGAAGAAGCGGGTCACGGACTGGCGGAACCGGTTGACGGTGGCGGTGGAGCGGCCGGGGCCGGCCTTGCGGGCGGGGTCGGTGTACCGGCCGTCGGGGCCGGCCTGGTAGCGCACCAGGGCGTCGTCGACGTCATCTCCGGTGACGTCGTCCAGGACCCGGTCCGGGCCGAGCAGCTCGACGAGCTCGCGCACGTCGCGACGGTAGGAGCGTTCGGTGGCGGCGGAGAGCACGCCCCGCACCGTCTCCACACGGACGGCGGCGAGGTAGCGGTCGCCGGCGTCGGCGACGGTGACCCGTTCGGGGCGGGGTGGGGCGACCACGGCTGCAGAGGATCCTTTCGCTGCGTGACCTGCGACGACCCCGTGAGACTAGTGCCGGGCTCCGACACCGGCGCGGGTATCCCACGCGAGGGCGGACGTGCTTGGATGCCCCTGATGCCCGTCATGTCCGTGAAGGCCCGGTTGATCACCCTCCTCATGGCTGTGGTGGCCCTCGCCGTCACCCTGGCGTCGTCCGGGCACCCCGGGCCGGTCCCGTACGCCGAGGGGTTGGTCGAGCGTGTCGACGTGGGCGACGTCCAACCGTGGCCGGACTCGGTGCAGGGTGCGCCGGTGGACGTCGCCGACGCGGTGGTGGTCGGGAGGTTCACCACGCAGGTGCTGCTGGTCGGATTCTTCGACCAGCGCGAGCTCGCCGACGTGGCCGACGAGCTCGTCGCCGTCGAGCGTGTCGCGCTGTTCCTGAACCGTCCGGTGTTCACCGAGCGCTCCGGCTGGGCCGTCAGCCTGGACTGGAGCCTGCTGGGGGAGGTGTCCGCGGACGAGGCGGTGACGTGGCCGGTGCTGGACGCGGCGCGCGCGGCGGAGGAGGAGCGCCGCGACGGGGAGGCGCTCCCGCCCCAGCGGCAGGGCAGGACGCCGGGGAGCCTCCCGGTCGACGTGTTCACGCTGGAGGATCTGCGCTCCGGAGCCGGGTGAGGGGTTCGACGTCAGGACTGTCGACGGTCGCGCATCTCGGCACAGACCACTGTGTTGCCCTATACACAATGGTTTGGGCCTCATGTCCGTTTCATGATAGCGCGGACGGCCCGGTGGTGCCCGACGTCACCGGGCCGGCGGCGCGCGGGGGTGTCCGGGGGTGACGCCCGGTGCTAGCGTCCGGCGCAGAGTCCGCGACCAGGACTCCCGGACGAGGGGTGCCGTACCCGGAGCGCGACAAGACGGCATCGGGGAGTGGTGGTCATGTCCTGGATCCTGCTGGTGGTCTCCGGCGTGCTGGAGGCCGTGTGGGCGACCGCGCTGGAGCGCTCCGAGGGCTTCTCGCGCCCGGTGCCGTCGATCGTCTTCGCCGTCTCGCTGACCGCCAGCATGGCGGGCCTGGCGTTCGCGCTGCGTGAGCTGCCGGTCGGCACGGCCTACGCCGTCTGGGTCGGCATCGGCGCCACGCTGACCGCCGGGTACGCGATGTTCACCGGCGCCGAGCCGGTCACCGTCGTGCGCGTCCTGCTGATCCTGGGGATCGTCGGCTGCGTCGCCGGCCTGAAGTTCGCCGGCCACTGACGTCGGTGACAGAACGCCGGCAGGAGGGGACCGGCTCCCGTGCCGCGGGCCGGCTCCCTTCGCTCAAAATGACATAATGTACATTATCGGCCCCTTACCGGATCGGCCGGACGACCGCTGCGAGCCCCGAGATCCGCGCCTCTCGTGCTGGCTAGCCTGGTGCGCGTGACCCTCCGCCCACGTCGGGACGCCGACCTGCCCGAGCTCGTCGAGCGGCTCGACGAGACCCACCGGCTCGACCGGTACCCGGTGCGCCCCGCCAGCGTCCGCGTCGGCTGGCTCACCGCGCACGACGGGCCCGCGTTCGTGGCGCTCGTGGCCGGACGCCCGGTCGGCCACGTCGCCGTCCATGGCCACGGTCCGTGCGAGATCGTGCGCTTCTTCGTCGCGCCGACGGCACGAGGCCGTGGTCTGGCGGGTGCGCTGCTCGACCGTGCCGTCACCGCGGCGCGGCTGCGGTGCGACGACGTCGTGCTGCAGGTCATGGAGCACAGCACCGCCGCGATCGCGTTCTACGAACGGCGCGGCTGGCGACGCACCGGTGCGTCCACCATGGACTGGGACGACGCAGGCCGGTCCTGCCACTGGTACACGGCGCCGTGACCGGCTCCCGGCCGCGGCCGGCCGGGCGGGGGTGACACGTGCCCCTGCCGGCCCCGGCGCCGATCTTTCATGACACGGCGTCCTCTCCCCCGGGATCTGGACAGAAATTCTGTGAATTCTCCCAATTGACGCTCAATTTACGTGAGATTGATGCGCAGGAAGCATTCACCTGATATTCAGGTTCTGCAGTCCGTCCAGCACGATGACGTCGTCGGAGGTAGCAGAATGCCAGGCAAACGGATCATCAGCGGGGCCGCGGCGGCCGCGCTCGTCGGAGGGCTCCTCGTCGGAGGGGCTTCAGTGGCCGGGGCGCACCCCGGCCACGACTTCACCGGAGACAGCAAGCCGCTCAAGGAGCGCTACTTCGACAACGGCGTCGTCGCCGACGTCAGCCCCGGCGGGGTGCCCATGGAGGCGATGTCGGGCGAACGGTGCGAGGACGGCATGGCGGCCGACCTCTTCCCCTGCCAGAAGGTCGACCTCGCCTCGTTCACCCCGTTGCAGGACCTCGGCGCGACCCACCTCAACGACATCTGGGGCTGGGAGGACGACGAGACCGGCATGCAGGTGGCCATCGTCGGCACCTTCGAGGGCACCGCGTTCGTCGACGTGACCGACGGGGAGAACCCGGTCCTGCTCGGCACGCTGGGAGCCGTGAACCCGGACGACTCCGGGAACATCTGGGGTGACGTGCGGGTGTTCGAGGACACCGCCTACATCGTCACCGAGTCGTTCGACATCAGCACCTACGACCGTGCCACGGGCTACCTGGAGGGCAACGGCGTCCAGATCGTCGACCTGACCCAGTTCCGTGGTGCGACCGGCGAGATGGAGGTCGTCGAGGAACCGCGGATCACCGACTTCACGCAGAGCCACAACGTCTCGATCAACACCGACACGGGCCGGCTCTACGTGGTCGGCGCGGTCTACTCGGTGAAGAACGAGTGCGCCGTCGATCCCCCGGCCGGGTACCCGGCCGTGTACAGCGGCAGCGGTGGCGCGATCGTCTACGACCTCAACGGCGACCCGACCTCCCCGACCCTGGTCGGCTGCCTCAACGACGACGGGTACTCCCACGACATCCAGTGCGTGGTCTACCACGGCCCCGACGAGGACTACCAGGGCCGTGAGGTCTGCATCGGCTCCAACGAGGACACCGTCACGCTGTACGACGTCACGGACATCGACGACCCCGTCGTGCTGTCCCGCCTGCCCTACGACGCCGCGGCCTACACCCACCAGGGCTGGCTCAGCGAGGACCACCGGTTCTTCTTCCTCGGCGACGAGATCGACGAGCTGGCGGGCACCGTCAGCGAGCGCACCACCTACATCTGGGACTTCACCGACCTGGACGACGCCGAGCTCATCGGCATGCACAGCGACGGCAACACCTCGATCGACCACAACATGTTCGTCAAGGACGGGCTGCTGTACCAGTCGAACTACACCTCGGGCCTGTGGATCTACGACGCCTGGAAGGCCGAGCAGGGCCGGGTGACGTCGCGCGGCTTCTTCGACGTCTTCCCCTCGGACGACCGCACCGACTTCTTCGGCA
This sequence comes from Isoptericola sp. 178, assembly GCF_030586525.1. NCBI lineage: Bacteria > Bacillati > Actinomycetota > Actinomycetes > Micrococcales > Promicromonosporaceae > Isoptericola > Isoptericola sp. 178. Next base: position 79,680 of record NZ_JAUQYN010000003.1, read on the forward strand.
CCTGGGGCAACTACCCCTACTTCGGTGACGGGAAGGTCGTCGTGACCAGCAGCGACGAGGGTCTCTTCGTCCTGCAGTCGCGGGCGAAGAGCTCCTCGCAGAACAACGGCATGAAGCCTGCGATGTAGCAGGCACGCTGAACGAGCGTCGCGCGGGTCGGACCGGTCACGGTCCGGCCCGCGCGGTCGTTCCACCCGCACCTCTCCCCCGGCGGCCGCGACGGCGAAAGGTCGGATCCCGGACCAAGGTCCCGGCCGGGAGGGACGAACGCGGGTACCGCTGCATGCGCCGCACTCCTAGCGTGGACGGTGTCCGTCGGGGCGCCTCCACGAGGAGGCGCCCGGCGGGCACGGGACCGGGGAGAGCCACATGCGTACCGTCGTCGTCACGGGGTCCGCGTCCGGGATCGGGCGCGCGACCAGAGATCTGCTGCAGTCGCGCGGGCACCGGGTGATCGGGGTGGACGTGCACGACGCGGACGTCGTCGCCGACCTGTCGACCACGGACGGTCGCGCGCGGCTGGTCGAGGGCGTCCGCGAGCTGGGCGACGGACGCCTCGACGCCGTCGTCGCCAACGCGGGCCTGGCCCACGAGTCCCCGGCGACCGTGGCGGTCGACTTCTTCGGTGCCGTGGCGACGCTGGACGGGCTGCGCGACCTGCTGACGGGTTCCACGGCGCCGCGCGCCGCCGCCACCGCCTCGATGGCGGGGCTGCTCGGCGCGGACGACGAGCTCGTCGAGCGGTGCCTCGCCGGCGACGAACCCGCGGCGCTGGAGCGAGCCGAGCATCTCGTGACGTCCGGGCGGGGCGGCATGCTCTACCCGAGCGCCAAGAGGGCGCTGTGCCGGTGGGTCCGGCGGCACGCCGCGACGCCCGAGTGGGCCGGCGCCGGCATCCCGCTGAACGCCATCGCCCCGGGCATCGTGCGGACGCCGATGGTCGCGGACCTCATCGCGACGCCGGAGCAGCGTGACGCGATGGCGCAGGCGGTCCCCATGCCGTTGAACGGCTACATGGACCCCGAGGTCCCGGCACGACTGCTGGCCTGGCTCGTCGACGAGGAGAACTCGCACCTGTGCGGACAGGTCGTCTTCGTCGACGGTGGCTCCGACGTCGTCCTGCGCGGCGACACCACCTGGTAGCGAGAGAGGGCATCACCATGACCAAGGACGACAGCACGGGCGCCGTCACGCCGGCGTCGGACAACCCGGCGGCCGCCACGGTACGCCGCACCTGGGAGGACATGACCCGGGACCTCGGTGCGCTGTGGCCCGCACGGTGGGACTGGCCGTTCGGCGAGGGGACGTCGCCCCGCGACACGTCCCCCGTGAGCGGGTTCCCGCTGCGGGTCGAGGAGTTCCGTGAGGACGGCGACCTCGTGGTCCGCGCGGAGATCCCGGGCATCGACCCGGACGAGGACGTCGAGGTCACCGTCGACAACGGCGTGCTGAGGATCTCGGCGCACCGCGAGGAGCGCACCCGCCAGGAGGGCGACGAGTTCCGCAGCGAGTTCCGGTACGGCAGCTTCGAGCGCCGCATCCGGCTGCCGCAGGGCGCGGACGTCGCAGACGTGGCCGCCACCTACCGCGACGGTGTGCTCGAGGTGCGTCTCCCCCTGCCGGCGGAGCGTCCTGAGACCCGGTCGGTCCCCGTTCAGCGCACCTGACCCGCGGCGGTCCGACGCAGCGCCTGCTGCGCGCGGGCCAGCGTCCGGGCGACCTCGTCGTCCGGACGGGCACCGAGGACCGCGAACGCGACGATCTGCAACGGGATCGTCCCGCGGAACGCGTCGGCCCGGCGCACGGTGCCGGGGTCCGCGAGCGCCTCGACGTGCGGCCACAGGCCGAACGAGGTCGCGACGGTGGCGACGTCCTCGGCGGGGTCCTCCCGGGCGGTGAGGTCCCAGTCGATCACTCCGCTGACGCGGTCGCCCGACCACAGGACGTTGCTCGCCCCGAGGTCGCCGTGGTTGAGGGTGCGGGGGGCGTCCTCGAGGGCGGCGAGGGCGTCGATCCGGTCCTGGGCGTCGGCGCGCAGGTCGGCGTCCAGCAGGGGCACGACGCGCTCGCGCAGGGTCTGCTCCCAGGCCGCTCCCCCGCAGAACGCCCGTCGTGGTGCCAGGTGCTCGGTGACGGGCGCGGTGTCGACGGCGTGCACGGCGTCCAGCAGCTCGCGCAGCACGCCCGGGTCCGGCGTGGCGGCCGGTGCCGTGCTGCCGTGGAGGCGCCGGGTGGCGACGGCGGTGTAGCCGTCGATCTCGACGGCCTCGCCGAGCGACCGCGGCACGGCGAACGGCAGGTCGGGCAGCGCGTCCACGAGGCGTCGGGCCCGCAGCACCTCTCCCCCGGCCTGGCGCTGCCGGGCGACGCGCACGGCGACCCGGTCGGTGAGCGCGACGACGGTGGCCGAGCCGTGCTCGACCCAGGTGACCTCGGTGCCGGGCGGTTCGTCGGCGGCCGCGAGCGCCGCGGTGGCCAGGGCGTCGAGGGTGGCGCGCGGGGGGCGCGCGTAGCGGGTCTCCCAGGTCATGGCGTCAGGTCGGGGTGCGGGTCAGGCGGATCTCGGTGACGCCGTCGTCGTCGACGGTGCCGGCCCCGTCGGGGGTGAAGCCCTGCTTGCGGTAGAAGGCCTGGGCGCGGGGGTTGGGGTCGGCGACCCACAGCGCGGCGGCCTCGTCGGGGGCGAGGACGGCGTGCAGCAGGTCGGTGCCGGCGCCGGAGCCGTGGTGGGCGGCGTCGAGGTAGAGCACGTACAGCTCCCGGGCCCAGGCGGCGTCCTCGTCGCGGGGGATGCCGGCCAGCGCGATGCCGACGACCTCCCCGTCGGCGGTGGCGACGGCGGTGCGGTGCCCGCGCTCGTCCTGGTGTGCCAGCAGATCGGTCCACAGCCGCTGGCGGGCGGGCACGAAGCCGGGGTCGTCGAGCACCCGGTCGGGCATCAGCCCGCGGTAGGTCTGCTGCCAGCAGCGCACGTGCACGCGGGCCATGGCGGGGGCGTCGGCGGGGACCGGGGGGCGGACGGTGAGCGCGGGTCCGGGGGCGGGCATGCGTCATGCTCCCACGTAGTCGGCCAGGTGCTTCCCGGTCAGCGTGGCGCGGGCGGCGACGAGGTCGGCGGGGGTGCCCTCGAAGACCACGGTGCCGCCGTCGTGCCCGGCGCCGGGGCCGAGGTCGATGATGCGGTCGGCGTGCGCCATGACGGCCTGGTGGTGCTCGATGACCACGACGGTCCTGCCGGCGTCGACGAGGCGGTCCAGCAGGGCCAGCAGGTGGGCGACGTCCGCCAGGTGCAGGCCGGTGGTGGGTTCGTCCAGCACGAGCACGCCGCCGTCGTCGCCCATGCGCATCGCGAGCCTCAGGCGCTGGCGCTCGCCCCCGGACAGGGTGTTCAGCGGCTGGCCGAGCCGCAGGTAGCCGAGCCCGACGTCGTGCAGGTGTCCCAGGATCGTGCGGGCCGCGGGGACCTCGGCGTCGGTGGTGCCGAAGAAGTCGTGGGCCTGCGCCACGGAGAGGTCCAGGACGTCGGCGATGTTCTTGCCGCCCAGGGTGTACTCCAGGACGGCGGCCTGGAACCGGCGGCCGCCGCACTCCTCGCAGACGGTCTCGACGGTCTCCATGAAGCCGAGCTCGGTGTAGATGCGGCCGTTGCCCTGGCAGGTGGGGCAGGCGCCCTCGGAGTTGGCGCTGAACAGCGCGGGCTTGACGCCGTTCGCCTTCGCGAAGGCCTTGCGCACCGGGTCGAGCAGCCCGGTGTAGGTGGCGGGGTTGGACCGGCGCGAGCCCTTGATGGCGCCCTGGTCGACGACGACGACGCCCTCGCGCCCGGCGAGGTTGCCGTGGATCAGCGAGCTCTTGCCGGACCCGGCCACGCCGGTGACCACGGTGAGCACCCCGGTGGGGACGTCGACGTCGACGGCGCGCAGGTTGTTCTGCCTCGCCCCGCGGATCTCCAGCGCACCGGTGGGTTCGCGCACGGTGTCCTTGAGGCGGGCGCGGTCGTCGAGGTGGCGGCCCGTGAGGGTGTCGGCGGCGCGCAGCCCGGCCACGTCGCCCTCGTAGGTGATCGTCCCGCCGTCGCTGCCGGCGCCGGGGCCGAGGTCGACGACGTGGTCGGCGATGGCGATGGTCTCGGGCTTGTGCTCGACCACGAGCACGGTGTTGCCCTTGTCCCGCAGGTCCTCGAGCAGGGTGTTCATGCGGGCGATGTCGTGCGGGTGCAGGCCGCTGGTGGGCTCGTCGAACACGTAGGTGACGTCGGTCAGGGCGGAGCCGAGGTGGCGGATCATCTTGACCCGTTGCGCCTCTCCCCCGGACAGCGTGCCCGCGGGTCGGTCCAGGGAGAGGTAGCCCAGGCCGATCGCGACGAAGGCGTCGAACAGGCGCGCCAGGTTGGCCACCAGCGGCGCGACGCCCGGGTCGTCGACCTCGCGCACCCAGTCGGCGGCGTCGGTGATCTGCATCCGGGCGACCTCGGCGATGTTCCTGCCGTGCACGGTGGCCGAGCGGGCGGCGTCGTTCAGGCGGCTCCCCTCGCAGGCCGGGCAGGGCGCGAACACGGCGGCACGCTCGACGAAGCGGCGCACGTGCGGCTGCAGCGCGTCGGGGTCCTTGGAGAAGATCGACTCGCGCAGCTTGGGGATGAGCCCCTGGTAGGTCATGTTCATGCCCAGGGCCTTGATCTTGCCCTTGTCCCGGTACAGGAAGTCGTGGCGCTCGGTGGCGGTGTAGTCCTTGATCGGCTTGTCGCCGTCGAGGAACCCGGACTCGGAGAACCCGCGCACCATCCAGCCGTCGGCCTTGTAGCCGGGCACGAGGATCGCGCCGTCGTTCAGCGACCGCGACTCGTCGACGATGACGGACAGATCCAGGTCGGAGACGGTGCCGCGGCCCTCGCACTCGGGGCACATGCCGCCGAGATAGACGGCCTCGCGCACGATCTTGGTCGTGGTGCCCCCGCCGGCGGCCTCGGTGCGCATCACCCCGGAGGCGCGCGAGGTGGGCACGTTGAAGCTGAACGCGGCGGGCGGGCCGACGTACGGGTCCCCGGCGCGGCTGAACAGGTGGCGCAGCATGGCGTGGGCGTCGGTGACCGTGCCCACGGTGGAGCGCGCGTTGGCGCCCAGGCGCTCCTGGTCCACGACGATCGCCGTGGTGACGCCCTCGAGCTCGTCGACGTCGGGGCGGGGCAGGGACGCCATGAACCCCTGCAGGAACGTCGGGTAGGTCTCGTCGATGAGGCGGCGCGACTCGGCGGCGATCGTGGCGAACACCAGCGAGCTCTTGCCGGACCCGGACACGCCGGTGAACACGGTCAGGCGGCGCTTGGGCAGCTCGACGGACACCTCGCGCAGGTTGTTCTCCCGCGCGCCGACCACCCGGATGCGGTCGTGGCGGTCGGCCGGGTGCACCGCGGCGCCGGGCGCCGGGCGCGGGGTCGTGGTGGTCATCGCGCCGGCCCGACCTCGTCGATGCGGACCATGTTCCCGGCCGGGTCGCGGAACGCGCAGTCGCGCACGCCCCACGGCTGCTCGGCCGGCTCGGACACGACCTCGGCCGCGGCGCCGGCGACCCGGGCGAAGGTCGCGTCCAGGTCGGTGGTGGCCAGGATGATCGACTGGTAGGCACCCTTGGCCATCAGCTCGGCGATGGTGCGGCGCTCGTCGTCGGTGATGCCCGGGTCGGCGGCCGGCGGGGCCAGGACCAGACGCACGCCCCGCTGGGTCGGCGACATGAGCGTCAGCCAGCGCATGTCCCCCGAGCCGACGTCCTGGACGAGCTCGAAGCCGAGCAGGTCGCGGTAGAACGCCAGCGACGCCTCGGGGTTGGTGTGCGGCAGGAACGTGGTGTGAATGGCGATGTCCATGCCGACCACGCTAGGCATCACCGGGGGGCGACGCTTCTCGATTCCTGATCGGTCGGCGCACCTGCTTGGTCACGCAGGACGGCAGCTCGGCCGCTCCGGCGGTGCGGGCCCGACGCCGGTACTCCCCCGGCGGCATCCCCACCAGCTCGGTGAACCGCGTGGTGAACGTGCCCAGCGAGGACGCGCCGACGGCGAAGCACACCTCGGTCACGCTCAGGTCGCCGCGGCGCAGCAGCGCCATGGCCCGCTCCACCCGGCGGGTCATCAGGTACCGGTACGGCGGTTCGCCGAAGGTCTCGGCGAACCGGCGGCTGAGGTGCCCGGCGGACATGCCGACGCCGGCCGCGAGCGCCGTCACGTCCAGGGGTCGGGCGTGCTCGCGGTCGATGCGGTCGCGCACGCGGCGCAGCAGCACCAGGTCGTGCAGGTGCTGGTCGTGGGCGCTGCGGGCCATGGCCCCGATGGTGCCACCGTCGGGGCGGGTGTGCGCGGCACGGGCGGTTCAGTAGCCGGTGTAGCGCCCGGGCCGGTGGTTGAGCGCCACCAGGAAGTTCAGCAGCACCGCCCCGAGCGCGGACAGCAGCACCGTGGTGGCGGGCACGGCCGCGAACGCGGACAGCACCACGGCGGTGTCCAGGACCATCAGGACGTACCCGGCGCGCCAGCCGAGGCGGTCCTGGGCGATGAGGGCGGCGATCATGAAGCCGCCGAGGCTGGAGCGGTGCCGGAACAGGATGAGCAGGCCGACCCCGCACAGGATGTTGCCGGCCAGCACCGCGTACAGCGGGGGCAGGTCGAGGGTCCCGAACACGAGCGGGTGCAGCTGGGACAGGCCGGCGACCAGCGCGATGGACAGGCCGGTGCGCAGGGTGAAGTCCCAGCCCTTCTTGCGGATGGCCAGCAGGAAGAACGGCAGGTTCACGGCGGCGAACAGCACGCCGAAGGGCACCGGGGCGACGTAGCTGACCAGCAGCGACAGCCCGGCGGTGCCGCCGGTGACCGCCGAGACCGAGCGGAGCAGGAACAGCCCGAGGGAGACCACGAAGGTGCCGGTCAGGATGCCGAGGGCGTCCTCGACCGGGGAGTGCTTGACCCCGGCGGGGGCGACGGGCTGGTCGGCGGGGGCGGGCGGTGTGGCGGTCATCGGCGGGTCGGGTCCTCGTGGGTCCGGTGCGGCGGGCGGGGCACGGGGTCGCCGTGCGCGTGCCATGGTGCCACGTCGCCGGTGCGCCGAGGGTGACGGCCGGGCCGCCTCAGGGGGAAGGCGGTCCGGCCGTCGGGGTCGCCGGGCGCGGGAGGGGAGGTGCGCCCGGCGGGCTGCGCGGTCCTCAGGCGCGCATGTCCATCACGACGCGGCCGTCGATGGCGCCGGCGAGCATCTCGTCGAAGATGTCGTTGACCTCGCCCAGGGGCCGCACCGTGTAGGTGGGCTCGACCTGGCCGCGGGCGAAGAAGTCCAGCGCCTCGGCCATGTCGGCGCGGGTGCCGACGATGGAGCCGCGCACGGTCAGGCCGAACAGGACGGTGGAGAAGATGTCCAGGCCGAACTCCTCCGGCGGCAGGCCCACCAGCGCCACGGTGCCGCCGCGGCGCAGCCCGCCGACGGCCTGGCCGAAGGCCTTGCCGGCGACCGCGGTGACCAGGCCGCCGTGCGCTCCCCCGCCGGTGATGTCGACGATGCGGGCGGCGGGGTCGTCGGCGGTGGCGGCGTTGACGGTGGCCTCGGCGCCGTGCCGGCGGGCCAGGGCGAGCTTGTCGTCGGCGACGTCGACGGCCAGCACGCGCATGCCCATGGCGCGGGCGTACTGCACGGCGAGGTGGCCCAGTCCCCCGATGCCGGAGATCAGCACCCACTGCCCGGGGCGCACCTCGGACTGCTTGAGGCCCTTGTAGACGGTCACCCCGGCGCACAGGATGGGGGCGGCGGCGGCCAGGTCGACGCCGGCGGGGATGATCGGGGCGTAGCGGGCGTCGACGAGCATGTACTGCCCGAAGGAGCCGTCCACGCTGTAGCCGCCGTTGGTCTGGTCCGGGCAGAGGGTCTCGCGCCCGGTCTGGCAGAACTCGCACTGGCCGCACGCGCTCCACAGCCAGGCGTTGCCCACGGTGTCGCCGACGGCGAGGCGGGTGACGTCCTCGGCCACGGCCACGACCTCCCCCACGCCCTCGTGGCCGGGCACGAACGGCGGGGCGGGCTTGACCGGCCAGTCGCCGTGCGCGGCGTGCAGGTCGGTGTGGCACACGCCCGAGTAGAGCACCTTCACCAGCGCCTGGCCGGGGCCGGGCTGCGGGAGGTCGACGTCGGTGACCTCCAGCGGGGCGCGGAACGCGGTGACGACGGCTGCCTTCATGCTCATGGTGACCTCCTGGGTCCGTGTGGTAATACCATGCTACGCCTTGTGGTCGGACCTCACCGCCGCCGGCGATGTGGCGTGCGTCATCCCTGGCCTGCGGGCATCAGTTGCTGTAGAGTAACGGTTACTGATGAGCAACATTGTTGATCCCCACAGCGCGCTCGACGCCCTCGGCGACCCGACCCGGCGGCAGATCGTCGAGCGCCTGCGGCACGGACCCCTCCCGGTCGGCGACCTGGCCGCCGCGCTGCCCGTCGGGCGCCCCGCGGTGAGCAAGCACCTGCGGGTGCTGGCCGACGCCGGCCTGGTGCGGCATACCGCGGTCGGCACCCGCCACCTGTACTCCCTGGCCCCCGCCGGCCCGGACGCCGTGCGCTCCTGGCTGGCCGCGCAGTGGGGCGGGGTGCTGGAGGCGTTCGCCGACCACGTCGAGCACACCGAGCACAGGAGTCAGCCATGAGCGTCGAACCGAGCCTCGCACCCGTCGAGTGCGAGGTCCTCGTCCCCTGTCCCCCGGCGCGGGCCTACCGCCTGTTCGTCGACGACCTCGGCACCTGGTGGCCGCTGGGCACGCACAGCGTCTTCGGGGCCGAGGGCACCGTGGCCGTGACCGACGGCCGCCTGGTCGAGACCGGCCCGGACGGGGCCACCGCCGTGTGGGGCACGATCACCGAGGCCGTCGAACCCGAGGTGCTGGAGTTCACCTGGCACCCCGGCGCGGACCCCGACACCGCGACCCTGGTGCGGGTCACCTTCGCCGCGGCCGGGCCGGGCGGCACCCGCGTGCGGCTGGTGCACACCGGCTGGCAGGCCCGGCCCGACGGCGCCGCGGCCCGCGCGGGCTACGACCGCGGCTGGCCGGGGGTGCTGGACGCGCTGGCCGCGGCCGCCTGAACCGGCCGGCCGGTGCCGTCGCCACCGGCCCGCCCGCGCGCGTCGGCGTCGAGGCGGGCGCGCAGGTGGGCCGCCAGGCGCACGGACGCCTCGATCTCCGCGCGCCGGATCGAGACCGACTCGACGTTGAAGCCGTACGGGATGCGGTGCCGCGTGCAGAACTGGGCCAGGTCCTCGGCGATGGCGACGCACTGGTCGTAGCTGGTGGAAAGCGGGTCGTCGGTGTGCCGCAGGTCGTTGCGCATCCAGCCCGGCACGTGCACGCCCAGCCACTCCAGGAACTCCAGCGTGCGCGCCGAGCCGCACACGGACAGCGTGAACACCACCGGCACCGTGGCGGTGCCCGCGTCGCCGCAGGCGTAGTGGTAGTCCGAGACCATCGACTTGGCGGCGCCCACGTCGTAGACGACCTGGGTGACGAAGAAGCTCACGCCGGCGGCCTGCTTGGCGCGCATGCGCTCGTGCTCGTCCCCGCGCGAGGCGTGCCGCTCGGGGATCGCCACCCCGCCCAGCGGCAGGTCCGGGGCGTGCTCGCGGCGCAGCCGCTGGGCCTGGGACAGCGTGGTGCGCACCGCGGCGTCCGAGGAGGAGGCCCCCACCAGCACGGTGCGCACCCGCTGCGGGTCCTGGGCGGCGAACCAGTCCGCGAGCGCCGCCGGGTCGTGCTTGCCGGCGCTGCGGTAGACGATCACCGGCCGGTCCCAGGCCTGCAGGTGCCGGGCGTGGAAGTCGCCGGGGTCCAGGGTGGGCAGGTACGGGAACGGCCGCTCGGCGCTGGTGCGGTCGGACTCGTCGTCGATGTCGTAGATGACCAGGGCGTCCAGGTCGAGCCCGCGCAACCGGGCGCAGGTGCGGTCGGCGATGCGCTGGGCCTCGGCGGGCTCGGTCGAGCGCCGCGGCGGCGTGATCGCGAACAGCAGCCAGGGGCGCGGCGGGTCGGGGGCGGCCATGCGTCCACGCTAGCCGCGCCCGCGCCGGGGTGCCGGGCGGTGCGGCACTTCTGCCGATCAATGTCACTCTTCTGCCTGCCTGGTGCTGACAAGTGGCGCGCCCGGCGTATAAGTTGAGCGGAAGTACACAATGTCGTCCGCGCAAGGGAGCGCCATGACCACCTCGACCCGTCCTCGCCGCATCGTCTCCGCGCTGGCCACGTCCGCCGTCGCCGTCGGGCTGTGCTCGGCGGCCACCGCCCCGGCCGCGGCCGCCGAGCCCGGGCTGGAGGAGATCCTCGTCGTCGGCAAGACCCTCGGGTTCCGGCACTCGCACATCGACGAGACCACCCACGCCCTGATCGACCTCGGTGCCGAGCACGGCTACGAGGTCGACGTGTGGGACCCGCCCAACGACTCCGGCGGCTGGTGGGGGCCCGGCTCGGCCGGCCAGCCGGACCTGACGATGGACAGCACGCCGTTCACGACCGCCGCGGACCTGGCCCGCTACGACTCGATCGTGTTCGTCTCCCCGGTGGACAACACCAACAACCTCGACCCCGCCCAGCCCCGGCTGCTGGACGAGACCGAGATCGCCGCCCTGCAGGGCTACGTCCACGCCGGTGGCGGCGTGGTCGGCCTGCACGCCGCCACCGACACCATGCACACCTCGAGCTGGTTCACCCGGCTCATCGGCGGCGGGGCACGGTTCGCCGGGCACCCGCGCCAGCAGACCGCCACCATGCGCGTGGAGAACCCGGCCCACCCCTCGATGACGGACGTGCCCGCCACCTGGGAGCGCTGGGACGAGTGGTACAACTACACGCTCAACCCGCGCGGCGAGGTCCAGGTGCTCATGACCCTGGACGAGGACACCTACGACGGCGGCACGATGGGCGACGACCACCCCATCGCGTGGTGCCAGAACTTCGAGGGGGGCCGCTCCTGGCACCAGGGCGCCGGGCACGTCGACGAGGCGTGGTCGGACCCGACGTTCCTGACCTCGGTGCTGCGCGGCATCCGGTGGACGGCCGGGACGGTCAGCGGCGGCGGCGACTGCGTCACCTTCGGCGAGGTCGACGCCCTGGTGGCCGACCTGCCCGCCGCCACGGCGCGCGACCGGGTCGCCGTGGACCAGCTCGAGCGGCGGCTCGCCACCGCGCGGGCGCAGGCCGAGGCCGGCGAGCACGGCGCCGCGGTGCGCACGCTGCGCCCGGCCACGGCCCTGGCCGACGCGCTCGTGGCCGACGGCGCCACCGCCGGGCACCTGTCCGGCAAGGTCGCCGACCTGGTCACCTGGCAGCAGGCCCTCGCCACGACGTCCTGACCCGCCGCCCGCCGGCCGCGACGGTGCGCACCGCCTCGGCCACGGACTCGGCCACCCGGTGGTCGAACACCCCGGGGATGACGAAGGCGCTGTTGAGCTCGTCGTCGGCGACCACCCCGGCGATCGCCAGCGCGGCCACGCGCATCAGCTCGTCGGTGATCTCGGTGGCGCCGGAGTCCAGCAGGCCGCGGAACAGCCCGGGGAAGGCCAGCACGTTGTTGATCTGGTTGGGGTGGTCCGAGCGGCCGGTGGCCACCACGGTGGCGTGCTCGGAGGCGGCCACCGGGTCGACCTCGGGGGTGGGGTTGGCCAGCGCGAACACGATCGCGTCGTCGGCCATGCGGGCGATGTCGGCGCCGGTGAGGATGTCCCCGGCGGAGACGCCGATGAACACGTCGGCCCCGGCCAGCCCGTCGCGCAGGGAGCCGGTGAACCCCTCGGGGTTGGTGTGCTCGGCGATCCAGGCGCGGTGCGGGTCGCCGTGCTCCTCGCCGGGGTGCAGCGCCCCGGTGCGCCCGAAGGCGACGATGTGCCGGGCGCCCTGGGCGCGCAGCAGCCGGATGATGGCGTTGCCGGCCGCGCCCACCCCGGAGACGACCACGCGCACCTGGGAGATGTGCTTGTCCACCACCTTCAGGGCGTTGACCAGGGCCGCCAGCACCACGATCGCGGTGCCGTGCTGGTCGTCGTGGAAGACGGGGATGTCGAGCTCGGCGCGCAGCCGGGCCTCGATCTCGAAGCAGCGCGGGGCGGCGATGTCCTCGAGGTTCACCCCGCCGTACACCGGGGCGAGCGCCTTGACGATCGCGACGATCTCGTCGGTGTCGGTGGTGTCCAGGCACACGGGCCAGGCGTCCACCCCGCCGAACTGCTTGAACAGCGCCGCCTTGCCCTCCATCACCGGCAGCGCCGCGGCCGGGCCGATGTCGCCCAGGCCGAGCACCGCCGTGCCGTCGGTGACCACCGCGACGGTGTTGCGCTTGATCGTCAGCCGGCGCGCGTCCTCGGGGTTGTCGGCGATGGCGGTGCACACCCGCGCCACGCCCGGGGTGTAGGCGCGCGACAGGTCGCGCCGGGTGGTGATCGGGGACTTGACCGCCACCTCGATCTTGCCGCCCAGGTGCAGCAGGAACGTCGAGTCCGACCACTTGAGCACGTGCACGCCCTCGAGCTCCTCGAGCCGCGCCGCGATCCGGTCGCCGTGCTCGGCGTCGACGGTGTCGCAGGTCAGGTCCACGACCAGGCCGTGCGCGGTGGAGTGGGCGACGTCGACGCCGGTCACCGCCGCCCCGGTGTCCGCGACCGCGGCGACCACGGTGCTCGAGGCCCGCTGGGAGGCCGGGACCTGCACGCGCAGGGTGATGGTGTAGCTGGGGCTGGGCAGGGCCACGGTGCTTCCTTCCGCGACGGCCACGGTGCCGCCGGGTCGAGGTCGGGTCGGGGCCACAGTATGGCGCGCCCGCCACCCCGGCGCGCACCCCCGTCCCGCGGGTCGATATCGTGCCCCGATGACGTGCGAGCCGCAGGGACCCGACCCCGCCGTCCGCGACGTCGTGGCCGGCTGGCTCGGACCCGTCCGCGTCGTGGCCGCCCACTCCCGGGGATCGACCGGCACCGGCGTGTGGCAGGTGCGGGCCGCCGACGGCACCCTGGCGGCGGTCAGGCGCTACCGCGACGTGGACGGGCGTTTCGGGCGCGAGCTGGCCGCGCACACCGAGGTCCTGGACGACCTGACCGGCCAGGACCGCTTCCCCCGCCTGCTCGGCGCCGACCGCGAGCAGCGCCTGCTCGCGCTCGGCTGGCTGCCGGGGCGCCCGGCCGAGGGGCACCCCGCCGCGGAGCGGCCCGAGACCTACCGGCAGGCCGGGATGCTGCTGGCCCGGCTGCACGCGACCGGGTCGCGCGTGGACGGCGACTGGGAGGCCGCCCAGGACGCCCGCACGCTCGCCCTGCTCGACGACGACCACCGCATCGCGCCCGCCGCGGTGGCCGCGCTGCGCCGCGCGATCGCCGCGCACGAGCACCCGCCGGTGCGCGTGGTGCCCACCCACGGCGACTTCGTGCCCCGCCGCTGGCTGCTCGACGACGCCGGACTGCTGCGCGTGGTCGGCTTCGGGCGGTACGGGTGGCGCCCGCCGGTGGCCGACCTGGCCCGCCTGGACGCCCGGGAGCTCACCGGTCGGGCCGACCTGCGCGCCGCCGTCGTCGAGGGCTACGGCGCCGACCCCTTCCACGGCCCGACCTGGCGCCGGGCGCGGCTGCGCGAGGCGGTCCGCACCGCCGTGCGGGCCCACCGGGCCGGGGCGCGCGCCCTGGAGGCCCGCGGCCACCGGCTCATCGACGCGGCGCTCGCCGACGCCGCGGCCGACGCGCCGGCGGCCGCCTGCTGAGGCTCAGCGCCAGCCGAGCTGCGGGGCCACGTGCCGCACCACGTTCTCGATGACGTGGGCGTTGTAGTCCACCCCGAGCTGGTTGGGCACCGTCAGCAGCAGGGTGTCCGCGGCCGCGACCGCCGTGTCCCCGGCGAGGTCCGCCACGACCTGGTCGACCTCCCCGGCGTAGGTCTTGCCGAACCGCGCCCGGCCGCCCTCGAGCATGCCCACCTGGTCGGTGGAGCGCGTCTCCAGGCCGAAGTAGGCGCGGTCGCGGTCGTCGGTGATCGGGAAGACCGACCGGGACACCGACACCCGCGGGGCGTGCGCGTGCCCGGCCGCGGCCCAGGCGTCGCGGAACCGCCGGATCTGCTCGGCCTGCAGCTCGTGGAACGGCACGCCCGTGTCCTCGGTCAGCAGCGTCGAGCTCATGAGGTGCATGCCCTGGGCCGCCGCCCACTCGGCCGTCGCCCGCGAGCCCGCACCCCACCAGATGCGCTCGCGCAGGCCCGGCGCGTGCGGCTCCAGGCGCAGCAGGCCCGGCGGGTTGGGGAACATCGGGCGCGGGTTCGGCTCGGCGAACCCCTGGCCGGACAGCAGCTCCAGGAACCGGGCGGTGTGCCGGCGGGCCATGTCCGCGTCCGACTCCCCCGGCGCCGGGACGTGCTCGAAGTGCCGGTAGCCCTCGATGACCTGCTCCGGGCTGCCGCGCGAGATCCCCAGCTGCAGCCGCCCGCCGGCGATGAGGTCCGCCGCCCCGGCGTCCTCGACCATGTAGGCGGGGTTCTCGTAGCGCATGTCGATCACCCCCGTGCCGATCTCGATGCGGCGCGTGCGCGCCCCCACGGCCGCCAGCAGCGGGAACGGGCTGGCCAGCTGGCGGGCGAAGTGGTGCACCCGGAAGTAGGCGCCGTCGGCACCCAGCTCCTCGGCCGCCTCGGCCAGCTCGATCGACTGCGCGAGCACGTCCGCCGCGCTGCGGGTGGCCGAGGACGGGTGGTCGGTCCAGTGGCCGAAGGACAGGAAACCGATGTGCTTCATGTCCATGACAACCGATGGACCGGCGCGGCATTCCCGGGTGCGATCCGCCCCCACCCCTCCTAGCGTGGGGTCATGCTGCTCGCCCACGACGTCACCGGCACCGGTCCGCACGCCCTCCTGCTGCACGCCGGGGTCGCCGACCGGCACATGTGGGACCCCGTCATGACGGGTCTGAGCCAGGTCTTCCGCGTCCTGCGGCCCGACCTGCGCGGCTTCGGCGAGACCCCGCTGCCCGCCGAGGACTACGTCGACGCCGACGACGTGGCCGAGGTCATGGACGCCTGCGGCATCGAGGACGCCGTCGTGGTCGGCAACAGCCTCGGCGCGCGCGTGGCCCTCGAGCTCGCGAGCCGCCACCCCGACCGCGTGCGCGAGCTCGTGCTCATCTCCCCCGCCTACCCCGACCTGCCGCCGAGCGCCGCCCTGCGCGACTTCATCGCCCACGAGGAGACGCTGCTGGACGCCGGGGACCTGGACGCCGCCGTGGCGCTCAACGTCGACACCTGGCTGGGGCCCGACGCCGACGACGAGACCCGGGCCGCGCTGGCACGCATGCAGCACCGCGCCTTCGACATCCAGCTCGCCGCCGAGACCGACGCCCACGCCCGCGGCGCCGCCGCCGGCACCCCGCGACCCGTCGACGTCGACCTGCACCGCATCCACGTGCCCACCCTCGTGGTCACCGGCGGCCACGACATGGACCACTTCCGGGCCGTGGCCGCGCGCCTGGTCGAGTCCATCCCCGGCGCCGAGCTGCTCGCCCTGGACTGGGCCGGGCACCTGCCCACCCTGGAGAACCCCGACGCCATCGAGCCGCTGCTGCTGGACGTGCTGCGCGACGACCCCACCGTGCACGCTCCCTGAGACTCCCCGCGCCGCCGTCACACCCGCGCAACACGCGCCAGGGATGATGGCCTGCGTGAACATCGCCGTCGACTCCCCCGCCCGCGCGGACGTGCGCGCCCTGCTCGAGGAGCACCTCGCCGAGATGCACGCCACCTCCCCGCCGGAGTCCGTGCACGCCCTCGACCCGGTGGCGCTCGCGGGCCCGGCCGTGACGTTCCTGACCGCGCGCAGCGACGAGACCGGGCAGCTGCTCGGCTGCGGGGCGCTCAGCGAGCTCGACCCGGGTCCGGGCGGGCACGGGGAGATCAAGTCGATGCGCACCGCCCGCGGGGCGCGCGGGCTCGGGGTCGCCACCCGCCTGCTGGGCGAGCTGATGACCCTGGCCGCCGAGCGCGGGTACACCCGCGTGAGCCTGGAGACCGGCGCCGAGGACTTCTTCGCCCCGGCCCGGCGCATCTACACCCGGCACGGGTTCGTCGAGTGCGAGCCGTTCGCCACTTACGTGCCGGACCCGAACAGCGTTTTCATGACGTTCGCCTTGCCTGTCCCGCCTCCTGAGGACGGTCGCTGAACGGCGGCGTGCCGCCGTCGCGGCCCGGCAGCGGGCCGATAGCGTCAGGCGTATGCCGACGATCACCGGTTCCGCCGACCGGACCCGCACCCCGCAGGTCGGGGACGAGCGGGAGACGCTGCTGAGCATGCTCGCCTTCCAGCGCGACACGATCCGGTGGAAGTGCTCCGGGCTGAGTTCCGAACAGCTCGCCCAGCGGCATGCCCCGAGCGCGCTCACCCTCGGCGGTCTGCTCAAGCACCTGGCCGTCGTCGAGGCGGGCTGGGTCAACCTGACCTTCGCCGGCGGTGTGGAGGCGCCGTCCTGGCTCGACCAGTGGCAGCGCGAGAACGAGGGCTGGACATTCACCACGGCCGCGGCGGACTCCCCGGCGCAGCTGTTCGCCTGGCTCGACGAGTCGCAGCGCGTCACCGAGCAGATCGTGGCCAGCGCGGCAGGGCTCGACGTCCTCGCGGTGAACCCACCCGAGGGCGAGGGGCCGTACTCGCTGCGGTGGATCCTGCTGCACCTGGTCCAGGAGTACGCCCGGCACCTGGGGCACGCCGACCTGATCCGCGAGGCGATCGACGGCTCCGTGGGCGTCTAGGACCGGGCTGACCACCGGTCGGCGTTTCGCCCCCGGCCGCACACGGCGCGCCGCTAGCGTGGAAGTCGGCCCGTCGAGAGGTGGCAGCGTGGACGAGACGTTCGACCACGTCAACGGTCTGCCCTACTACGACCGCCAGGGGCGGCGGATCTCCCATGCGGAATGGCTCGACCACATGGCGGACTTCGAGTTCAGGGGGGTGGCCTTCGACGCGCTCGGCCGCTACCAGGTGTCGACCGTGTGGCTGGGCACCGACAACTGGCGCGGACTGCCCGTCGCGCGCCCGCTGATCTTCGAGACCATGGTCTTCCCGGTGCTCAAGCCGTCCCTCCCCGGCGTCAGGGGGCCGGACTACGGACCACCGTGCACGACACGGCGGTACGCCACCGAGGCCGAGGCGCTCGCCGGGCACGACCAGATCCTCGCGGAGTTCCGCATCCTGCGGGCCATGGAGGACGACCTCGCCGCCGAGCCCTGAGCAACTCGCACCGACCCTTGTCCTCCACGGCGTCGCCGCAGGTCATCGCCGTGACCGGGCCAGTAGGCTCCCCCCATGGCCTACACCGAGAAGCGCACCGGAGCCGGCGGCACGACGTCGTACGTAGGGCGCTTCCGCATCGACGGCCGTCTGCGCAGCACCCGGGCGTTCCGGGCCCGACGTGACGCGCTGGCCGAGGCCCGCCGGGCCGAGGAGGCGGGCAAGCGCGGGGACTGGGTCGACCCGCGGTCCGGCACGCTGACCGTGGCCGAGTGGTTCGAGGCCTGGCAGGCCGCCCGCGCCGACCGCGCCCCGCGCACCCTGGAGTCCGAGCGCGAACGGTTCCGGACCCTGGTCGCCCCCGCCTTCGGCCAGGAGCCGCTGCGCCGGGTGACGCACGACGACGTCGCCCGGTGGGCGGTCGAGATGCGCCCGCACGGGGCCGCCGAGCCGGCCTCCCCCGCCCGGCGTCGTGACGCGGTGCGACTGCTGGTGGCGCTGCTGGACGCCGCGGTGGACGCCCGCCGACTGACGGCCAACCCGGCCCGCACCCCCTCGGGGCGCGTGCCGTCCCTGCCGCGCGCGCCCAAGACCAAGCCGCACCGGTACCTGTCCCACGAACAGCTGCGCCGCGCGGCCGACGCGACCGCCTCCGCCCCGGCGCGCACGCTGGTGCTGCTGGCCGGGCTGACCGGGCTGCGCTGGGGCGAGGTCTCGGCCCTGCGCACCGGGGACGTGGACCTGCTGCGGCGACGCGTCACCATCGAACGCGCCTACACCCGCCTGGACGACGGCACCCTGCTGCTCGGCAGCACCAAGACCCACGCGCGCCGCGAGGTGCCGGTCCCGAGCGTGCTGGAGCCCCAGCTCGCCGAGCGGCTCGGCGGCCGCCCGGGCACCGCGCTGCTGTTCACCGCGCGCGACGGCGGCCCGCTGCGCCGCGAGTCCTTCGACCGGCACGCCTTCCGCCCGGCCGTGCGCGCCGCCGGCACCGCGGTGAGCACGCTCCAGGAGCTGCTCGGGCTGCCCGCCACCGGGATCTACGACACGACCACCCTGACCGCCGTGCGCCGGGTCCAGGCCGATCAGGACCTGCCGGTCACCGGCGTCGTGGACGCCGCCACCTGGGCGGTGCTGGTCGAGGCCGACCGCACCCGCCGCGACGGCCTGACCCGCGGCCAGAAGATCGCCCGCACGCGGCGCCTGGAGGCCGTGGCCCGCGTCACCCTGCGCGCCGGCGCCGAGGACTTCGCCCCGCTGACCCTGCACGACCTGCGGCACACCGCCGCCTCGTTGGCCATCGCCAGCGGCGCGAGCGTCAAGGCCGTCCAGCGCATGCTCGGCCACGAGTCCCCCGTCCTGACCCTGCGCACCTACGCGGGGCTGTTCGAGGACGACCTCGACCGCCTCGGCGAGTCGATGTCCGCGCAGTTCGCCGCGCACGACCCGGCAGACACTGCTCACGATGTGCTCACCGATGGTGCAGATGCACCGTTTGGGGTGGTTCACCTGACCGCCCGCGCAGCGCGCTGAACTGCGCAAACGCTCTCCGTACGGCATCCCCGCGCATTCTTGCGCACCCGCTTTGGAAAAGCGGGTGTCGGTAGTTGGTCAGGAGGAGTAACGGTAGGATCGCATCATGACTACTCCTCCTCCGGTCCTCTCGTCCGTCACACCCTCCGAGGACGACGGCCGCCCGGCGGACGACGCCGCCGACGCTCCCCCGGCACCGGTCACCGCCCGGGAGCGGGTGTTCGCCGCGGCCGACGCACTGCTGGCGGACGACGAGCCGGTGACGGTCAGCACCGTGCGCGAGCGGGCGGGGTGCTCCAACGCCACGGCCACCACCCACCTGCGCGCCTGGCGGACGCAGCGCGCCGAGGACGCCGCCGACGCGGCGCGCCTGCCCGACCTGCCCCGGTCGGTCGAGCTGCTGGTCGAGCGCGGGGTCGCCGGCCTCTGGGGGGAGGCGGTGCGACGGGCGCGCGACGAGCACGCCGAGGAGGCGGCGGACCTGGCGGAACGCGCCGCCTCGGCGCGCGAGGACGCCGTCCGGCTGGCACGCGCGGCCGATGCCGCCGGTGCCGAGTGGGACGAGGCCCGCGCCGACCTCGCCGAGGCACGGGCCGAGACCCAGCGGCTGCGGAACCTCCTGGACGAGGCCGGGCTCGCCCGCGAGCAGGCGGGCGCCGCGGCACGTCGGGCCGAGGGTCAGGCCGAGGAGCTGCGTGCCGAGCTGGCACGGGCGCACGCCGAGACCGCGGCGCTGCGCGAGGACCTCACCGCCGCGGTGGACGCCCGCTCGGCCGCGGCCGAGCAGCGCGCCGAGGCGCGCGCCGCGCTGAGCGGCGTCCAGGAGACGCTGGCCGAGGCCCGCTCCGCGCTGGAGTCGGTGCGCGGCGAGCACCGGCGCGGCGAGGACGAGCGGGCCCGCCTGGCCGCCGAGCTCACCGCGGCCCGGTCCGCGAGCGACCGGCTCGAGGGCGAGGCCGCCCGGCTGCGCGACGAGCTGGCCGCGGCCCGGTCCCGCGCGGACGACGCCGCCCGCGACGGGGCGGCCCAGGCGGCGGCCCGGGCGCGGGCCGAGGGCGAGCTCGCCGGGCTGCGCGCGTCGGCGACCGCGGCGGAGGGGACGGGGACCCCGGACACCCCGGAGGCGACGGCCTGAGCCGACGCCCGGGGGCTCAGTACCAGCCGCCGCGGGTGTGCTGGAAGATCAGGTTCGTCTCGGTCAGCGCCACCCCGGGGTTGGCCGAGAGGTTCTCGATGACGAACTCGTTGAGCACGTCCGTGTCCGGGGCGGTGACGTGCACGAAGAAGTCGTGGGCGCCGCCCAGCAGGTAGACGTCCAGCACACCCGGCAGCCTCGCCAGCTCGCGGGCGAACGCCGGCAGGTGCGACCGCGCCGCCCCCTGCATGCGCACGGCGATGACGGCCTGCAGGGGCCGGCCCGCCAGCGCCGGGTCGACGTCCGCGTGGAACCCGCGGATGACGCCCTCGTCCCGCAGGCGCCGCACCCGGGTCAGACAGGTCGACGGCGCGATGCCGACCTGGGCGGCCAGGGCGTTGTTCGGCACGCGGGCGTCCTCGGCCAGCGCCGCCAGCAGCCGGTGGTCGATCGCGTCCAGGCGCACCGCCGCGCGGGCGCGCCGCTCCAGACCGGGTGCGGCCTCGGCACGGGACCGAACATCCTGCGAACGGGATGTGCGCGAGGCTCGCGTGGACGAAGAACTCGATGCCATCCATCGACGGTACCGAAGAAACCGCTGATCTGACCGCACACACCGAACGGAGGCGTCACACTGGAGGTGAGCGCCGTCACATCCGGTCGGCGCGTCCGCGCTCGCGACCCGAGCCGACCGAGAGGGCCACGATGGACGTCGCCGTCCCGAAGGAAGTCAAGAACCACGAAGACCGCGTCGCCATCACCCCGGCCGGCGTGCACGAGCTGGTCACGCGCGGACACACCGTGCACGTCCAGGCCGGTGCCGGCCTCGGCGCCGGGATCACCGACGCCCAGTACGCCGAGGAGGGCGCCCACATCGTCGAGGGCGCCGCCGCGACCTGGGCGGCCGGCGAGATGGTGCTCAAGGTCAAGGAACCCGTCGCCGAGGAGTACCACCTCCTGCGCGAGGACCAGCTGCTGTTCACCTACCTGCACCTCGCCGCGGACAAGGCCCTCACCGAGGAGCTGCTCGCCCGGCGCGTCACCTCCGTGGCCTACGAGACCGTCCAGCACGCCGACGGCTTCCTGCCGCTGCTGGCCCCGATGTCCGAGGTCGCGGGCCGGCTCGCCACCCAGGTCGGGGCGGCCACCCTGCAGAACGCCGCCGGCGGCCGCGGGGTGCTGCTCGGCGGCGTGCCCGGCGTGCCGGCCGCGCAGGTCGTCATCATCGGTGCCGGCACCTCGGGGATGAACGCCGCCCGCATCGCCGTGGGCATGGGCGCCCACGTCACCCTGCTGGACACCAACGTCGACGTGCTGCGCGCCGCGGACCGCGAGTTCGCCGGCCGCGTGCAGACCCTGACGTCCAACCGGCTCAGCCTGCGCCAGGCCGTGCTCGAGGCCGACCTGGTCATCGGCGCCGTCCTGCTGCCCGGCGCCAAGGCCCCCGTCCTGGTGCCCAACGAGCTCGTGGCCCAGATGCGGCCCGGTGCGGTGCTGGTCGACATCGCGATCGACCAGGGCGGCTGCTTCGCGGACTCGCGGCCCACGACCCACGACCAGCCCACCTACCCGGTGCACGACACCGTGTTCTACTGCGTGGCCAACATGCCCGGCGCCGTGCCGCGCACCTCCACCTACGCCCTGACCAACGTCACGCTGCCCTACGCCGTGGCGCTCGCGGACTCGGGCTGGCGCGAGGCGCTGCGCGCCGACGCCGCGCTCGCGCGCGGGCTCAACACCCACGCCGGTCACATCACGCACGCGGGGGTCGCCCAGGCCCACGGCCTGGACCACCGCGAGGTCGCCGGGGTGCTGTGAGCCGACCCCGCCGCGGATCGACGCCCGCGCCCGGCACCGCCGGGCGCGGGCGTCCGCGCGCTCCGGCGGCGCTCGTCCTGGCCGGCGTCGTGCTGGCCGGGTGCCAGCCGGCCGGCCCGGACGACGGCGACGGCGCCCCGTCCTCCGCGACGACGGCGGACGCCCAGCGCCACCCGGACGTGCTGGAGGTGGTGGCCGACTGCTCGGGCGAGACCTGCGACCTCGAGGTCACGATGAGCTCGCCGTACGACACCCCCGAGCGGTACGCCGACGGCTGGCGGGTCCTGACCCCCGACGGCACCGAGCTCGCCGTGCACACCCTGGCCCACGACCACGCCGGCGAGCAGCCGTTCACGCGCACCCAGCGCGGCGTCGAGATCCCGCGGGAGGTCGAGGCGGTCGTCGTCGAGGGCCGCGACCAGGTCCACGGCTTCGGCGGGCGGACCGTGACGGTGACCCTGCCCGACCGCTGAGCCCGCGCGCCGACGTCGTTCCTGGTCAGGCGTCCGGGAAGCCCTGCGGGTTGGCCTGCTGCCAGCGCCAGGTGTCGGCGCACATGTCGTCGATCGTCTTGTGCGCACGCCAGCCCAGCTCGGTGTGCGCCCGCGTGGGGTCGGCCCAGAACGCCGGCAGGTCACCGGCGCGGCGCGGACCGATCTCGTAGGGCAGCTCGCGGCCGGTCGCGCGCTCGAAGGCGTGCAGCATCTGCAGCACCGAGGTGCCGGTGCCGGTGCCGAGGTTGAACGCCCGCACCGGCTCGACCATCGCGTCGAGGTGCTCCAGGGCGGCCACGTGCCCGGCGGCGAGGTCCTCGACGTGCAGGTAGTCGCGCTCGCAGGTGCCGTCCGCGGTCGGGTAGTCGTCGCCGAACACCGTCAGGCGCTCGCGGCGGCCCACCGCCACCTGGGCGATGAACGGCATGAGGTTGTTCGGGATGCCCTGGGGGTCCTCGCCGATCTGGCCCGACGGGTGGGCGCCGACGGGGTTGAAGTAGCGCAGCAGCGCCACCCGCAGCCCGTCGGTGGCGGCGGCGACGTCGGTCATGATGCGCTCGATCATGACCTTCGTCTGCCCGTACGGCGAGGAGGAGGACAGGTGCTCGTAGTCCTCGACGTACGGCACCGGGGCGTGCTCGCCGTAGACGGTCGCCGAGGAGGAGAACACCAGCCGGTGCACGTCGTGGCGGCGCATCGCCTCCAGCAGCGACAGCGTGGAGTCGATGTTGTTGCGGTAGTACGCCAGCGGCTTGGCCACGGACTCCCCCACCGCCTTGAACCCGGCGAAGTGCACGACCGCGTCGAAGGTCTCGTGGGCGAACAGCCGCTCGGTCTTCTCGGCGTCGGTCAGGTCGATCGCGTGCACCGGCACGTGCCGGCCGGACAGGGCCTCCAGCCGGCCGATGACGCTCGGCTTGGCGTTGGAGAAGTCGTCGACCACGACGACGTCGTGGCCGGAGGCCAGCAGGGACAGGACCGTGTGGGAACCGATGTAGCCGGCTCCGCCGGAGACCAGGACGCGCATGGGCCCGAGCGTACCCGGACCTGCGCGTCCGCCCCGACGGCGGACCGGTCAGGAGCCGCCGAGCAGCTCGGCGAAGTCGGGGGTGTCGCCGAACGGGTCGTCCTGCGGGCCCGCGGCCGGGCGGGCGCCCACGGCCTCGGCGAGCTCGCGGCCCGCCCGCGCGATGCGGCGCGGCAGGGCGCCGTCGTCGTCCTGGCCGGCCCAGTCGTCGGTGGCCGCGAAGACCGCGGTGGGCACCACCTGGGCGCGCAGGTAGGTCAGCAGCGGGCGCATCGAGTAGTCCAGCGCCAGGGAGTGCCGCGCGGTGCCGCCGGTCGCCCCGAGCAGCACCGGCGTCCCGGTCAGGGCGTCGGGGTCGACGATGTCGAGGAACGACTTGAACAGCCCCGAGTAGGTCGTGGTGAACAGCGGGCTGACCAGGACCAGGCCGTCGGCGTTCGTGACGGTGTCCAGGGCGTCGGCGAGATCGCCGGCGGGGAATCGGGTCAGCATCGCGTCGACGATGGCGTGCGCGTGCTCGCGCAGCTCGACGACCTCGACGTCGACCTCGTGCCCGGCGGCGCGCAGCTCGTCGGCGGCGGCGCCGGCCAGCCGGTCGGCGAGCAGCCGGGTCGAGGACGGCTGGGACAGCCCCGCGGTGACGACCGCGAGGGTGCGGCGGGTGCTCATCGGAGGACCTCCTCGGCTCGGGTGCCGGTCACGGCGTCGCCGCCGTCGCCGACGTGCGTGGCGCCGGAGCGGCCGGCCGTGCGGGCGGCGGCGACGCGTTCGGCGTGGGTGGGCGGGTTCAGCGGCACGTCCTCGGCGGGCCGCTTGGCCTCGACGATCGTGCGCAGAGCGGGCACGATCTCCTCGGCCAGCAGGTCGATCTGCTCCAGGACGGTCTTCAGGGGCAGGCCGGCGTGGTCGATGAGGAACATCTGGCGCTGGTAGTAGCCGACGTCCTCGACGAACGCGCCGTAGCGGTCGATGACCTGCTGGGGCGAGCCGACGGTCAGCGGCGTCTGGGCGGAGAAGTCCTCCAGGCTCGGGCCGTGGCCGTAGACCGGCGCGACGTCGAAGTAGGGGCGGAACTCGCGCACCGCGTCCTGGGAGTTCTTGCGCACGAACACCTGGCCGCCCAGGCCCACGATCGCCTGGTCGGCACGCCCGTGGCCGTGGTGCTCGTAGCGCTGGCGGTAGAACCGCACCATCTGCTTGGTGTGGTGCATGGGCCAGAAGATGTTGTTGTGCAGGAACCCGTCGCCGTAGTAGGCGGCCTGCTCGGCGATCTCCGGGGACCGGATGGAGCCGTGCCACACGAACGGCGGCACCCCGTCCAAGGGCCGCGGGGTGGAGGTGAAGCCCTGCAGCGGGGTGCGGAACTGCCCGCTCCAGTCCACGACGTCCTCGGTCCACAGCCGGCGCAGCAGCGCGTAGTTCTCGATCGCGAGCGGGATGCCGTTGCGGATGTCCTGGCCGAACCAGGGGTAGACGGGACCGGTGTTGCCGCGGCCCATCATCAGGTCCATGCGGCCGTCGGAGACGACCTGGAGCATCGCGTACTCCTCGGCCAGGCGCACCGGGTCGTTGGTGGTGATCAGGGTGGTGGCCGTGGACAGCGTGATGTTCTCGGTGACGCCGGCCAGGTAGCCGAGCAGCGTGGTGGGGCTCGAGGCCACGAACGGCGGGTTGTGGTGCTCGCCGGTGGCGAAGACGTCCAGGCCCGCGGCGTCGGCGTGCCGGGCGATGGTCAGCATCGAGCGCACCCGCTCGGTGTCGTCCGGGGTGCGGCCGGTGGTGGGGTCCGTCGTGACGTCCGAGACGGAGAAGATGCCGAACTGCACGTTGCACTCCTGTCGGTCCTCTGCATGCGTTTGCATGCACTCGCGCCAACCCGTCGGTGCCGTCGATTGTTCCCGGCGCACGCCCCGCCCGGGTGACGTCACCCACACCAGGGTGCCGCACAAGGCTCTCGACTTGCGAGCGGGGGCGGTCCTCGCCACATTGGGTCCCGTCGCCGGACCCGGAACCCGAGGAGCCGGTACGCTTCACCGGACCTTCACGCCCGGGCGGAACAACCGCCGTCGGCGGCGCGTTGGATCCCACGGCCCCCTGAAACCCGACCTGTGGAGGACGACATGCCCGACCGCTCTCTGCGTGGCATGAGCATCGGCAGCAAGAGCATGGAGTCCGACGAGGGCGTGGACTTCGCCCCGCGATTCCAGGCGCACTACGACTGCCCCAACGGCCACACCATCATCCTGCCGTTCTCCACCGACGCCGAGGTTCCCCCGATCTGGGAGTGCCAGTGCGGTGGGGAGGCCCTGCTGCGGGACGCGGAGCGTCCCGACGCCAAGCCGACCAAGCCGCAGCGCACCCACTGGGACATGCTGCTCGAGCGCCGCACCGTCTCCGAGCTCGAGGAGCTCCTCGACGAGCGGCTCGAGCTGCTGCGCGCCGGCAAGCTGCGCCGCTCGGCCTGACGTCGGCCGGCCCGGCGCCCGGCTCGACACGCACGATCAAGGGCGGCCCTCCCGCGGGAGGGCCGCCCTTCGTCGTGCCCGGCACCGCCGGTCGGGCGGGCGCCGGGGCGCGGTCAGGGGCGCCGCCGCCCGCCGGGCAGCAGCCGGCGCAGCTGGCGGCCGCGGTGCGCCAGGCCCCACGCGGTCACCTTCGTCAGCGCCTCGACCACGATCGCCCGCGACATCTTCGACTCCCCCACCGTGCGCTCGACGAACGTGATCGGCACCTCGGCGACGGTGCCGCCGCCGCGCAGCACCCGCCAGGTCATGTCCACCTGGAAGCAGTAGCCGTGCGACTCCACGGCGGCCAGGTCGATCGCCCGCAGCGTGTCCGCCCGGAAGGCGCGGAACCCCCCGGTGGCGTCCCGCACGGCCACGCCCAGCAGCAGCCGCACGTAGGTGTTGCCGCCGCGGGAGAGCAGCTGGCGGTGCCACGGCCAGTTCACGACCCGGCCCCCGGGCACCCAGCGCGAGCCGAGCACCAGACCGGGGGCGTCGGGGTCCGCCGCACGGTCCAGCAGCCGTGACAGCTCCTCGGGCCGGTGGGAGCCGTCGGCGTCCATCTCGCACAGCACGTCGTAGCCGCGCCCGAGCCCCCAGCCGAACCCGGCGACGTAGGCCGCGCCGAGCCCGCCCTTGCCGGTGCGGTGCAGCACGTGCACCCGTGGGTCCCGGGCCGCGACCTCCTCGGCCCATCGCCCGGTGCCGTCCGGCGAGGCGTCGTCGACCACCAGCACGTCCACGTCCGGCTGCGCGGTGCGCAGCCGTTCCAGCGTGCCCGGCAGCGACTCGCGTTCGTCGTACGTGGGGATGATGACCAGCGTGCTCACGACTCTCCTCCCGCGCGACGGCGGCTGACGAGGGCCGAGACCGCACCGGCGGCCACGAGCAGCACGGCCGCGGCCTCCACGACGATCCCCGGCCCCTCCCCGGCGCGCACCGCCGGGGTCATGGTGGTGCGCAGCGGCAGCTCCGCCACGAGCTGGTCGGCGGTGAACAGGTCGGTCGCCGCCACCAGCGTGCCGTCCGGTGCCACGACGCCCGAGACCCCCACGGTGGAGATCTGCACCGCCGCGCGACCGGTGGTCATCGCCTGCATGCGGGTCATGGCCAGCTGCTGGGTGGACTCCGCGGTGTACCCGAACGAGGCGTTGTTCGTCGGGACCACCAGCACCTGCGCACCGCGCCGCACCGCGTCCCGCACGATCTCGTCGTAGGCGACCTCGAAGCAGATCGCCGTGGCCATCGGCACCGTGGGCCCGTCCGGGCGCGGCAGGTCGACCACGGCCGGCTCGGTGCCCGCCAGCATGTCGTTGGTGACCCGGTCCACCTGGGCCGAGAACAGCCGCACGAACCCGCGCAGCGGGATGTACTCCCCGAACGGGGCCGGGTGCTGCTTGGCGTACCGGTCGATCACCCCGGCCCCCGGCTGCCACAGCAGGGACACGTTGTACCGGCCACCGGTCTCGGGGTACTCCTGGGCGCCCACCAGGATCGGGGCACCCACCCGCGCCGCGGCCGCGTCGAGCGCCGCGGCGACGTCGTCCGCCTCCTGCGGGTCCAGGTCCGATCCGTTCTCCGGCCACAGCACCACGTCGAGGTCGAGGTCGCGGCCGGCCAGCGCGTCGGTGCCGTCCAGGTGGTTGGTCAGCACCTCGGCCCGGTTGGCGAACGACCCCAGGCCGGGTTCGGCCACGTCGCCCTGCACCGCGCCGGCCCGCAGCACGGGGCCCGGCCCCTCGTGGGTGGCCGTGCCCGCGTCCACCACGACCGTGTCCAGGTCCGCGGTCGCCACCGGCTCCGGCGGCACGGGGCCGGCCGGCAGCGGCAGCGCCGCCGGCGCCACCGCCAGGACCACCGCGCCGAGCACGCCGGCCTCGGCACCCAGCAGCGCCGGCCGCACCGCACGACCCGCCCGCCGGGCACGGACCGCCGCCAGCACCCGGCCCGCGGCCACCGCACCGAGCACCCCGACCAGCGCCACCAGCAACGAGACCGCGACCGTGCCGCCCAGCCAGGCCGCCCGTCCGGTCGGGGCGTCCACCATCGTCCAGGCCAGCCGGCCCCACGGGAAGCCGCCGAACGGCACCTGCGAGCGGGCCTGCTCCACCCCGACGAACAGCACCGCGAACGCCGCCGCGTGCCCGAGCGTGCGCAGCACCGCGGTCGCGGCGGACGCGCCCGGGTCCGGCAGGGCCAGCGCCGGCCAGCGGCGCGCCCACGTCCACACCGCCCCCAGCAGCGCCCAGAACGCCGCCTGCAGGGTGGCCAGCGCCAGCCACGGCACGGTGTCCGTGGCGAAGTTCGCCCACCAGATGTGCGGCAACCAGAACGACCAGCCGGCCACCAGCCCCACCAGCGCGTTCCACGCGGCCGCGCGCCGGCCCGTGCGGCGCCAGGCCGCGAACAGCAGGCCCACCGCCACGAACGCCGCCGGCCAGGCCCCCACGTCGGGGAAAGCGGTCCACAGCACCACCCCGGCGGCGACGCCCAGCAGCAGCGTCGCCGACCGCGACGTCATCCAGGACGCCGGCGCGCCGGAGGCGCTCGCGGACGCGGGGGACGGGGCGGGATCGGTCACGGTGCTCATCCGGTCAGCCGTCGAGCACGTCGTGCAGCACGACGCCGTCCCGCACGGTGCGCAGGCACTGCGGGGCCGGCGCGTCCTCGGACAGGTCCGGCAGCAGCGGCTGGCCGGCACGCGCCTCGGGGTTCCACTGCGACAGCCGGCCCGGCGCGGACTGCACGGCCAGCGACCCGGTGCGCCACACCGCCAGGTGCGCCGGTGCACCGACGCGCAGCTCGCCGGCACCGGTGTGGTCCAGCCCGGCCAGGCGCCAGCCGCCGCGGGAGTGGGCGCGGAACGCCGAGCGGGCGCTGACCCGCTGGGAGGGGTCCGCGTGCCCGATCGCCGCGCGGACCGCCTGCCAGGGGTCCAGCGGGGTCACCGGACTGTCGGACCCGAACGCGATCGGCACCCCCGCCCCGGCCAGGTCCGCGAACGGCGACAGGTTCGCCGCGCGCGGCCCGCCGAGCCGCGTGGTGTACATGCCGTCCGGGCCGCCCCAGGTCGAGTCGTACGCCGGCTGGATCGACAGCCCCATGCCGTACAGCAGCAGCGAGGCCAGGGCCGCGGCGTCCACGAACAGGGCGTGCTCGATGCGGTGGTGCCCGCCGCGCAGCGTGGCGGCGTCCGCGCGGCCCACCGCGACCTCCAGCCCCTCGACGAGCTCGTCCATGGCCCGGTCGCCCACGACGTGCAGGCCGCCCTGGACCCCGGCGGCCGAGCAGGCCAGCAGGTGGGTGGCGATCTGGTCGGCCGACAGGTACAGCCGGCCGGTGCGCTCGCGGGCCTCCGACGGCAGGTCCGTGTAGGGCGAGGTCAGGGCCGCGGTGCGCGAACCGAGGGTGCCGTCCACGGTCAGGTCCCCGCCGATGCCGGTCAGGAACGGCAGCTCGGCCAGCAGCGCCCGGGCGTCCTCGGGACCGGTGCACAGCTCGGCGCGGTAGGCGGTCACGTGCGGCAGCCGCTGGTCGGGGTCGGCGGCGAGCGACATCAGCGCGGTCAGGCCCTCGCGGGTGTCCACGTGCGGGGTGCTCATCTCGTGCACGGCCACGATGCCGCGCGCGGCGGCCTGCGACAGCGCCCGGCGGTACAGCGTCTCGCGGCGCGCGGGGTCCAGGTCGTGCACGGCGGCGCGGGCGCTCGCGTACGCCTGCCCGCCGACGAGCCCGGTGCCGTCCCAGTCCGGGGTGCGGTCCAGGCCGGTGCGGGCGGCGAGCGAGGACGAGGCCAGCGCGCTGTGTCCGTCGACGCGCACCGCGAGCGTGGGCCGTCCCCCGGTGGCGGCGTCCAGCTCGCTCAGCCAGGGGGCGCGACCCTCGGGCCAGGCGCCCTCGTCCCACCCGAGGGCGAGCAGGATCTGCTGCCCGCCGGGGTCGGCGGCGTCCAGGTCGCGGGTGGCGGCCGCCAGGCGGTCCAGGGCGGCGGCCAGGGTGTGGCCGCCGGCGGCCGGGGACAGGTCGACGCCCGCGGCGGTCAGCCCCGTCTCGAGGGTGTGCACGTGGGCGTCGACGAACCCGGGAGTGACCAGCGCGCCGTCGAGGTCGACGACCTCGTCGGCACGGGCGGCCAGACCGGCGGCGGTGTCCTCGGCGCCGAGCCAGGCCACCACCCCGTCGTCGACGAGCAGGGCCTCGGCGAACGGGTCCGCGGCCGAGTGGACGACACCGTTGCGGTACAGGGTGGAGGTCACGGCCGAAAGCCTAGGGCACCGCGGGGGTGCCCCGGGGAACCGGCGGCCCGGGATCAGACCGTGGAGTGCGCCACGACACCGCGCAGCACCGCGTCCTGGGCGGCCCGCGCCCGGCCCCGCAGCGGCGGCCCGGCGGCCGCGGCGAGCTGGTCGAGCACGTCGACGACCTGCTTGCACCAGCGCACGAAGTCACCCGCCGCGATGTCGGTGCCGCGCAGCACCGTGTCGAGGCTGGCGCCCGAGGCCCACTGGTGCACGGGGGCGGTCAGCGCGGTGTCCAGGG
Organism: Isoptericola sp. 178; assembly: GCF_030586525.1. Classification (NCBI taxonomy): domain Bacteria; kingdom Bacillati; phylum Actinomycetota; class Actinomycetes; order Micrococcales; family Promicromonosporaceae; genus Isoptericola; species Isoptericola sp. 178. Next base: position 109,991 of record NZ_JAUQYN010000003.1, read on the forward strand.
TGCCGGTCACCTCCAGGCGATGGGCGGCCTCCAGCTCGGTGACACGGGCCCACACGGCGGCGGTCGCGTCCACGGCGTCGGCGAGCCGGCGCCCCGGCACCCCCGCCAGACCGGTCTGGGCCTCCTCACGCCGCCCGGCGTACACCACCACCGACACGGCGGCGGCCAGCTCGGCGGGTCGCAGCTCGTCCCACACGCCCTGGCGCAGGCACTCGGCCAGCAGCAGGTCGTCCTCGGCGTACAGCCGGCCCAGCCGGCGTCCGGACTCGGTGACCTGCAGCCCGTCGTCGCCGCGGTGCAGGTAGTCCAGCTCGGTCAGCACGTCGCAGATCCGGTCGAACGTGCGGGCGATGGACCCGGTGCGGCCCTCGATGCGCCGGACCAGCGCGTCCTGCTCGCGGGCGAGCGTCTCGGCGCGCTGGGCCCACCGCAGGTGGTCCTCCCGCTCCGGGCAGCCGTGGACCGGGTGGGCGCGCAGGTCGCCGCGCAGCCGCTGCAGCTCGCGGTCGGAGGCGACGTCACCGCCCCGCTCGCGCGCCTCGCGCCCGGCCGGGTCGTTACCGGGGGCGGACCGCTCCCCCAGCGCGTTGCGCAGGCTGGAGGCCAGGTCCCGCCGGTCGGCGGGCCGGCGGGAGTTGAAGCTCTTCGGGATGCGCACACGGGTCACGGTGCGCACCCCGTCGGGGGTGTCGGCGACGGTGAGCTTCTTGACCTGCCGCTCCTGGGTCAGCACCGTCGGGCGCGGCCCGTCGAAGCCGCCCTCGTCGCCGCCGGGGTCCAGCACGACCACGAAGCCGCGCCGCCGACCCGACGGCACCTCGGCGACGTCGCCACGCCGCAGCCGCGACAGCGAGTCGATCGCGTCGGCGCGGCGCGCCCCCTTGGCGGCGCGGGACAGCTCCTTCTCCCGGGCGGTGATGGCCCGCCGGATCGTGAGGTAGCCCTCGACGTCGCCGTGCTCGCAGTGCGCGGCGCCGCGGTAGCCCTCCAGCGCCTCGGCGTGCGCCTGGGCCTGCTTGGCCAGGTCGACCACGCCCCGGTCGGCCTGGAACTGCGCGAAGCTGGTCTCCAGCACCTCGCGGGCACGTTCGGCGCCGACCTGGCCGACGAGGTTGACCGCCATGTTGTACGTCGGGCGGAAGCTGGAGCGCAGCGGGTACAGCCGGCGCGAGGCGAGCCCGGCCAGGGCGACCGGGTCCAGGCCCACGTGGTCGACGACGACGGCGTGGCCCTCGACGTCGATGCCGCGCCGTCCGGCGCGTCCGGTCAGCTGGGTGTACTCCCCCGGCGTGATGGGCTGGTGGGCGGTGCCGTCGAACTTCACCAGCTTCTCCAGCACCACCGACCGGGCGGGCATGTTGATGCCGAGCGCGAGCGTCTCGGTGGCGAACACGACCTTGACCAGCCCGCGGGCGAACAGCTCCTCGACGGTCTCCTTGAACACCGGCAGCAGCCCGGCGTGGTGGGCGGCCACGCCCCGTGCCAGCGCGTGCTGCCACTGCCAGAAGCCCAGCACCTCCAGGTCCTCGGGCGGCACGGTGACCGTGCGCTCCTCGATCACCCGGCGGATCTCGGCCTCCTCCTCGGCGTTGGTCAGGCGCAGCCCGGCGCGCAGGCACTGCTCGACGGCGCCCTCGCAGCCGGCGCGGGAGAAGATGAAGTAGATCGCCGGCAGCAGGGCGTCCTCGTCGAGCGCCTCGACCACGGCGTACCGGCGCGGCACGCGGCGCTGCGGGACCACGCCCTGGTCGCCGCCGCGCCCGCCGCGACCGCGGTAGCCGCGGTCCCCGCGGCCACGGCGTCGGGCGCCCGGCGCGGACCCGGCGCGGCCGTGCGTGCGGAACAGCCGGGCCAGGTCGGGGTCGATCGGCGGGTTGGTGCCGGGGTCGGTGGGGTCGACGTGCCCCGCGTACAGGTCGAACAGGCGCGGGTGCCCGCGCGGCTCGTCCGGGGCGGTGATGACGTGCTGCCACAGCGGCACCGGGCGGTGCTCGCTGACCACCACGGCGGTGTCGCCGCGCACGGTGGCGAGCCAGTCGCCGAACTCCTCGGCGTTGGACACCGTCGCCGACAGCGAGACGAGCTGGACGTGGTCGGGCAGGTGGATGATGACCTCCTCCCACACCGGGCCGCGGAACCGGTCGGCGAGGTAGTGCACCTCGTCCATCACCACGTAGGCCAGCCCCTCCAGCGTGGTCGAGCCGGCGTAGAGCATGTTGCGCAGCACCTCGGTGGTCATCACGACCACCGGCGCGTCGCCGTTGATGGAGGTGTCGCCGGTCAGCAGCCCGACGGCGTCGACGCCGTGCCGGTCGACGAGGTCGTGGTACTTCTGGTTGCTCAGCGCCTTGATGGGCGTGGTGTAGAAGGTCTTGCCGCCGCGGGCGAGCGCCAGGTGCACGGCGAACTCGCCGACCACGGTCTTGCCGGCGCCGGTGGGGGCCGCCACCAGGACGCCGCGGCCGCGCTCCAGGGCGGCGCAGGCCTCGGCCTGGAAGTCGTCGAGCTCGAAGTCGACCAGGGAGCGGAACCGGCCGAGCTCCCCGGCCTCGGCCCGCGCGCGGGCCGAGCGGGCCCGGGCGGCGGCGTAACGTTCGGCGGGGCTGGGTACTGCCGTCATGCCGTCAGCCTACGGCTCAGGCCGAGGTCAGCACCTGCAGCGCCCCGGGCACCGCGCGGGCGGTCAGGGGCAGCGCGGACAGCGCCTCCCCGTCGCCGTGGGCCACCGGCCAGACGGTGCCGGGCTCGGCGTCCGGGCCGGGGCTGATCGTCACCGCCCGGGCGCGCAGCACGTGCACGTCGCGCCGGCGGACGTGGGTGCCGGCGTACATGAACGGGAAGATGCTCGCCGCGGCCGCCCGGGAGGTGATCGGCGCCACGAGCACGTCGAGCAGCCCGTCGTCGACCCGCGCGTGCGGGGTGACGCGGATGCCGCCGCCGATGCGGTCGACGTTGGCGGCGGTGACCATCGCGGCACGCCCCTGCCAGGTCGGGCGGCCCGGGTCGCCGGCCAGCGCCAGCCCGCCGTCGTCGACGACGTCGGTGAGCTCCAGGCGGTAGTCCCACGCCCGGAACCGGGCCAGCTCGGCCAGGGTGGCCACGGTGTAGCGGGCGGGACCGCGCGGGTGCCGCATCCGCAGCGCCCGGGCGCTGACGGCGGCGTCCAGCCCGGCCGAGACCGCGCCGGCCACCCAGCGCGGGGGGTCGTGCGGGCCGGTGACCTCGATGGCGTCCACGGCGCGGCGGGTGCCGTGCTCCAGGGCCGCCACGACGTGGTCGACGGCGTCCAGCGGGTCGTCGGGCAGCCCGAGCACGGCGGCGAAGTCGTTGCCGGTCCCCACCGGCACCACCCCGAGCGGGGTGCCGGTGCCCGCGGTCGCGCCCGCTCCCAGGTGGACCATGCCGTCGCCGCCGACCACCACCAGGGCCTCCAGGTCGTGCCGGGCGGCCAGGCGCGCGGCCGTCGCCGCCCCGTCGGGGCCGGACAGGTCGCTGACCCGGTGCCCCGCTCGCCGCAGCCGGTCGGTGGCCACCGTGGCGATCACGCGGCCGCGGCCCGCCCCGGCGGTGGGGTTGACCACCAGCCCGACGTGGTGGGCGCCGGTCCGTGCCGCGGCGCTCACTCGACGGGGGCGACGCGGCGCCGGTCGACGCGGCGGTCGTGCACGAAGCAGATCCCGGTCGCCACGAAGTACAGCGCGGCGATGGGCAGCGCGATCCCGAACATGCTCAGCACGTCCATGGTCGGGGTGACGATCGCGGCGAAGAGGAACGAGACGAGGATCGCCCAGCGCCAGCCCGCGAGCCAGGTGCGCGCGCGCACGAGGCCCATCAGGTTGAGCACCACCATGAACACCGGCACCAGGAACGCGATGCCGCACGCCAGGATCAGGCGCATCACGAAGCTGAGGTAGAGCTGGGCGCCGATGAGGTTCGAGCCGCCCTCGGGCACGAAGTCGTTGAGGACCTCGACCACGAACGGCAGCACCGACCAGGCCAGCAGCGCCCCGGCCAGGAACATCGGCACCGCCGCGGTCAGGAACCCGAAGACGTAGCGGCGCTCGGAGCGGGTCAGACCCGGGGTGATGAACGCGAAGACCTGGTACAGCCACCAGGGGCTGGAGACGATCACTGCCAGGAACAGCGAGACCTTGACCCGCATGTCGATCGCGGTGGCCACGCCGTCGAAGTTCAGCCCGATCAGCGCGCCGCGCCGGTCCGCCGCCATCTCCAGGGGACGCATCAGCGCGTCCAGCAGCGGGTCGTACAGGATCCAGCCGACGATCGCGCCGAGCAGCAGGCCGATCGCGATGCGCACGATCCGCCGCCGCGCCTCGACCAGGTGCTCGCGCAGCGGCATCCGCCCCTCGGGATCCCGGGGGGTTCGAGCCATCAGCCCGCTCTCAGGACTGGTGCGGGTCGGGACGACCCGAGCCCTGCGCCGGGGCCTCGCCCTGCGGCGGCTGCGCCGACGACGCCGACGGGGCGCCGTCCTGCGCACCGGTGCCCTGCGTCGTGGTGCCCGACGCGGTGGACCGCGAGGTCGTGGTGTCGTTGTCGTCGTCGTCCTCGCCCAGGTCCTTGATCTCCTTCTTGAAGATCTTCAGCGACGAACCGACGCTGCGGGCCACGTCCGGCAGACGGTTGGCCCCGAACAGCAGCACGACCAGCAGGATCAGCGCGATGATCACAGCCGGGTTGCGGAAGATACCCACGGACTTCAACTCCCAGGACGTTCGGACGTGCCGCGACCGGCACGCAAGCCCAGTGTAGGCCGACACCGGTGTGCGACGGAACACACGCCCGCCCCGCGGCGCCGGTCAGGGGTGCCGGTCAGCGCGGCGCTCGGCCTGCCGGCGTTCCAGCCAGGTGCTCTCGGACCAGGTGCGCCACACCGCGGCCTGGTCCACGCGTCGCCGGTCGCGCCGCTCCCAGCGGTCCCGCCGCAGCTGCTCGCGCCGCGCCCGCAGCACCGCACGGTCCTCGAACATCGTCGCCGTGATCCGCGGCGGGTCGGCCTGCGCGGCCGCGGCCGCCGCCCCGACACGCTCCGCCGCCTCGCCCCACGTGCTGCCCGCCTCCGCGGCGGTGCGCAGCAGCGCGAGCCCGGTGCGCACCACGCGCCAGGCCAGCCACGCCAGGAACACCACGGCGGCCAGCGCCAGCACGGTCCAGATCCAACCCCACACGCCCGCCACCCTAGCCCTCGTCGTAGGCGCCCAGCGCCTCCCGCGCCGCCGCGGCCACCTCCGCGGCCACCTGCGGCGGCTCCACCGCCAGCACGTCCACCGCGTGGGTGAGCAGCAGCCGGCGCAGCCACGCCGGGTTCGTCACCCGCAGCCGCACCTCGAACGACCCGTCGGCCAGGTCCGTGACCTCCTCGACCGGCACCTCCTCGGCCACCCAGCGCGCCGCCGAGCGCCAGCGCACCCGCGCCTCACGCGCCCGCCCGGCGGCGTCCGCGACCACCTGCGCGGCCACGTCCACGTCGGCGTCCGTCCCGCGCGCCTCCACCGGCACGTCCAGCAGCTCGGCGCCCAGCACCCGGTCCACCCGGAAGGTGCGCCGCCCCCCGGCGCGGTGGCACCAGCCCACCAGGTAGGTCGCCCCCGACTGCGTCAGCAGCCGCCACGGGTCCACGTCCCGCTCGCTGGTGACGTCCGCCGCGTCCACGTACCGCAGCCGCACCCGGCGCCCGGCCGCCAGCGCCTGCGACAGCACCCCCAGCGTCGCCACGTCCTCCGGGCCGCCCAGGCGCACGTCCACGGCGCTCGCGGCCTCGCCGGTGGCGGCGGTGAGCTTGTCCAGCGCGCCGGTGACCACGGCCGCCCGGGCCGGGTCGGCCTGCACGGCGGGGGTGGTGCTCATGGCGCGCAGGGCGGCCACGAGCGCGACGGCCTCCCGGGTGCCCAGCCGCAGGGGGCGGGTCAGGCCACGGGACTGGGTGAGGCTGACCAGCCCCTCCTCCAGGGAGAACGCGTCGAAGTCGATGAGGTCGTCGGGCATGTAGCCGGGCGTGCCGGAGACCCACAGGGCGTCGATGTCCTCGCGCAGCCGGGCCGGGGTGACGCCGAACCGGTGGGCGAGCTCCTCGACGTCGACCGGGCCGGCGCCGTCGAGGTAGGCGACGATGCCCAGCAGGCGCACCAGCCGGTCGTCGGCGCGTTCAGCCACGGTCGGCCTCCTCCTCCGGGCGCGTGGACAGGGCGGCGGCGGCCCGCAGCCGGCGCAGCACCTCGGCGCGCAGGTCGGGCGGGTCCAGCACGACCACGGCCGCGCCGTAGCCCGCGACCTCGTCGGCGAAGGTCGTCAGGCTGCCGTAGGGCACCGTGACCAGGTCCCGCCCGGCAGGAGCCGCCGGGGTGCCGGGACGCGCGACCGCCGGGACGGTGTCCGCCGCCCGGGCGCGCAGCGCGGTGGCGCGCTCGGGCACCACCGCGAGCAGCGCGGTGCTGTCGTGGCGCACGCGGGCGCCCAGGGCCGCGTCGACGTCCACCCGGTCGGGCAGCTCGTAGGCGTGCGGCGTCGCGCCGAGGCGGACCCGGCCCTCGATGCGCGAGAGCCGGAAGACGCGTTCGGCGTCCCGGTCGCGGTCGTGGCCCACCAGGTACCAGCCACCGCCGCGGGCGGCGATGCGCCACGGCTCGACCTGCCGGGTGCGCACCTGCCCGGTGGAGGCGGCGCGGTAGCGGAAGCTGACGACCCGCCGTTCGGAGATCGCCTCCAGCAGCGGCCCGTAGGCGTCGCCGGCAGCCCGCACCCGGGGTGTCAGCCCGGCCACCGCGTCCCCGACGGCGTCGCCGGCGCCGGCGGCGGCGAGCTTGGTCATCGCCCGCGACATGTCGGTGCGCAGCGTCTTGTCGGACCACAGCTGGGCGGCCAGGGCGACCACCCCCAGCTCGGCCGGGGTGAGGTCGACCGCGCCCAGGGCGTAGGCCTCGTTGTCGATGCGGTAGCCGACCTCGTCGCTGTGCCCGCTGCCCTCGACCGTGACGATCGGCACCCCGAGCGCACGCAACGTGTCCTTGTCCCGCTCGAACATCCGCTCGAACGCCTCGGTCGAGGCCGCGGCGTCGTAGCCGTGCACGCCCGCGCGGACCTGCTGCTTCGTCATCGCCGCCGAGGTGTTCACCAGCGCGATGACGAGGTTGAGCAGCCGCTCGTCGGGTCGTGTCGGCGGCCCGCCCGCCGCGATCTCACCAGCCATCGGCCACCACGCTATCCCCCGGTACGCTCGGGCGGGTGACGACAGGGCCGACGCAGCACCGAACCGCAGCCGACCACGTGACCTGGCGCACCGGCGTCGTGACCGCCACCGGACGGTCGTGGCCCGGCGCCGCGGAGCTGCGCGTGCGGCTCGACGACCCGCTGCCCGCGGGTCCCGACGACGGGACGCCGCCGCGCGAGGTGCGGGCGCTGGCCTACACCACGCTCGTCGGCACGCCCGCCGTCGGCGACCCGGTCGCGCTGAACGTCTCGGCCCTGGCCCGCGGCCTGGGCACCGGCGGGTACGCCCTCGTGGTCGCCCCCACCGACGCCGCCGCGCTGCCGGGCGACCCCGCCCCCGGTCCGGGTCACCTGGTCAAGGCCCGCTACACGCCCCTGCAGGCCCTCGTGCTGGGCGTCGACGAGCAGGAGTCGGCCCACCACGAGCTGCTGCGCGACGCCGACGACCTCGACGGCACACCCGTCGTCGTCGCCGACCTGCACTCCGCGCTGCCGGCGGTCGTGGCCGGGGCCCGCCACGCCGCCGAGCAGGCCGGCCGCCCCGCCCCCCGCGTCGCCTACGTGATGACCGACGGCGGCGCCCTGCCCGCCGCCTTCTCGCGCACCGTCGCCGCGCTGCGCGACACCGGATGGCTGGCCGCCACCATCACCGTCGGGCAGGCCTTCGGCGGCGACCACGAGGCCGTCACCGTGCACACCGGGCTGCTCGCCGCCCGTCACGTCGTCGGCGCCGACCTCGTCGTCGTCGCCCAGGGCCCCGGCAACCTCGGCACCGGCACCCGGTGGGGGTTCTCCGGGGTGGCCGCCGGGGACGCCCTCAACGCCGTGGCCACGCTCGGCGGGACCCCCGTCGCCTCGCTGCGCGTCTCCGGCGCCGACCCGCGCGACCGGCACCTGGGCGTCTCGCACCACTCGCTGACCGCCTACGGCCGGGTCGCGCTCGCCCCCGCCGACGTCGTCGTGCCGCACCCCAGCGCCGCGCTCGAGGACCGGCCCGGCTGGGGTGCCGGGCTCACCCGCCGCCTCCACGACCAGGCCCGCACCCTCGCGGACCGCCACCGCCTCGTGGACGTCGACGCGGACACCGACCTGCTCGACGCGCTCGACCGCTCCCCGGCCCGGCTGTCCACGATGGGGCGCGGGCTGCACGACGACCCCGCCGCCTTCGTCGCCGTGGCCGCCGCCGGCCGGCACGCCCAGCAGGTCGCATGAACCGCCCGCACCCGGGCGGCCGGCCGCTGCTGCTGACCGGCCTCGCGGCCCTCGTCGTCCTCGGCGCCGCCACCGCCACCCCCTGGCAGGTCCGGATGCCCACGGCCCTGGCCGGGCTCGGCGGCCTCGACCTGCCCGACGGGCCCACCCCCAGCGTCGTGCCCTCGCCCGTCGAGGACCTGCAGACCACCGAACCCGACGACTCCCTGCTCACCGTCCTGCTGCTGGTGGGCGCCGCCGTCGCGTTCCTCCTGCTCGCCCTCGTCGCCCGTCGCGTCCTCACCATGCTGCAGGCCGCCCCACCCGCCCCCCAGGACCCCGACCAGCCCGCGGCCGGCGCCGCGCTGGCCGGCACCGAGGCGCCCTCCGTCCCCCTGCCCGCGCTCGACGACGCCGTCACCCGCGCCCTCGGCCGTCTGGAGGACGCCCGCACGCCCCACGACGCCGTCGTCGCCGCCTGGGTCGCCCTCGAAGACGCTGCGGCCCAGCACGGCACTCCCCGCGACCCCGCCCAGACCCCCACCGAGTACACCCAGGACCTCCTCGCGCGCACCCCCGCACCGCCCGCCGAGGTCACCACCCTGCGCAGGCTGTACCAGCAGGCACGCTTCGCCGACCACCCCACCACCGACGCCCAGGTCGACGACGCCCGCGCCGCCCTGACCCGCATCGCCCGGCGACTGGCCACCGCCCCCACCGCGGACCGCACCCCGTGACCCGCCGGTACCTGCCGGCCGCCCTCGCCGTCGCCGCCGCGCTGCTCCTCGCCCTCAGCGACACCCTCGACCCCGTGCACGCCGTCCTGCTGCCCGCCGCGCTGCTCGCCCTGCGGCAGGCGTGGGCCGCGCTCGACGACGGCGACCACGCCGACTGGCCGCCCCCGCCCACCGAGGAACGCCACGGCGCCCGCCGCGACGTCTCCGACCTCGCCTGGGCCGCCTTCACCCGCAACGGCCGCGTCTCCCCCCGGGTCACGCGTCGCGTCCGCGAGCTCGCGGCGCACCGGCTCCGGGCCCGCGGCATCGACCCGCACGACCCCGACCGGTACGACGACGCCGCCGCCCTGCTCGGCGCCGACACCCTCGCCGGCCTCCTCTCCCCCGAGCCGCCCACCGCCCGCACCCTGCACCGCTGGCTCGACGACCTCGACCGCCTCACCACCGACGCACCACCATCCGGAAGGCCCACCCGATGACCGACACCCCCGCCGCCCTGCCCGTCCCGGCCGTCGCCGCCCACGCCGACGCCGTCCTCGACGAGATCGGCACCGCCGTCGTCGGCATGCGCGACGCCCTCGAGCTGGCGCTCGCGGCGGTGCTGGCGGGCGGGCACGTGCTCTTCGAGGACGTGCCCGGGCTCGGCAAGACCCTCGCGGCGCGTTCGCTCGCGACCGCCCTCGGTCTCGACTTCGCGCGTCTGCAGTGCACGCCCGACCTGCTGCCCAGCGACGTGACCGGCTCCAGCGTCTTCGACCCGGCGACGCGCGAGTTCGTGTTCCGGCCGGGCCCGGTCTTCACCGGCCTGTTCCTCGCGGACGAGATCAACCGGACGGCCCCCAAGACGCAGTCGGCGCTGCTGGAGGCGATGGCCGAGCGCCAGGTGTCGGTGGACGGCGTGACGCGGCCGCTGCGGGCGCCGTTCCACGTCGTGGCGACGTCCAACCCGGTCGAGTACGAGGGCACCTATCCGCTGCCCGAGGCGCAGCTCGACCGGTTCATGGTGCGGCTCGCCGTCAGCTACCCGGGTGCCGCGCAGGAGCGCGACGTCCTGCTGCGTCGCGTGGCCCGTCGGCAGGAGGCGGCCGAGGTCGGTCGCGTCGTCGACGCGGACACCGTCCGGGCCATGCAGGCCGGCGTCGAGGCCGTCGCAGTCGACGAGGACGTCGTCGACTACTGCGTGGCGCTGACGGCCGCGACCCGCGCCCACCCGGCGCTGGAGGTCGGCGCCTCCCCGCGCGGTTCGCAGAACCTGCTGCTCATGGCGCGTGCCGTGGCGGTGCTGGACGGCCGTGACTACACGCTGCCGGAGGACGTGAAGCGGGTCGCCGTCCCGGTCCTCGCGCACCGGCTGACGCTGACCCCCACGGCGTGGGCGGCCGCGACCCGCCCCGAGGACGTCGTGCGCGAGCTGCTGGCCTCCGTGCCCGGTCCGGCGACCGTCGGAGCCGCGCGGTGACCTTCGGGGCGACCCTCCGCGACCGCGCGCTGGACCGAGGGGCACGGACCGGGGCCGAACCGGTGTGGCGCCGGACGCCCACGGCGGTCCTCGGGACCGTGGCGGGCGTCGTCGTGCTCGGTGCGGGGCTCCTCGCCGGGCGCGCCGACGTCGCCGCGTTCGGTGTGCCGCTGCTGCTGTCCGGAACCTGGAGCGGCCGTCCCGGCGCGCCCCGGGGAGACGCGCCCGACCGACCCACCGCGGCGACGGTGGTCTCGCCCGAGGAGCCCACCGCACCCGGTGAGATCCGGGCGACGGTCCGTCTCGACCCTCCCTCCGGCGCCGGGCTCGTCGTGCTGCGCGCCGCGGCCCCGGGGCACGAGTCGACGGATCTCGTGGTCGCGGCAGACCGGGCAGAGATCGTGCTGCGCTCCGCGACCGTGCGCACCGGGCCGCAGCCGACGTTCGTCGTGGACCTGCGCGGCTACGGTCCCGGCGGGACGACGGCGGAGGACCCGGTGCGGGCCGCCGGCGCGACCCGTCTCGTGCTGCCCACGGCGGTCCCGCTCGGGCGGGTGCCGCTGCCCCCGCGGATGCGAGGGCTCACCGGGCCGCACACGTCCCGGCGGCTCGGCGCCGGGGACGAGCTGCGCGACGTCCACCCCTTCACCCCGGGTGACCGGCTCCGTCGCATCGACTGGCGCACGACCGCGCGTCGGTCACCGGACCTCGACGAGCTGTCCGTGCGCCGCACGTACGCGACCGCGGAGGCCACGACGATGCTCGTGGTCGACTCCCGGGACGACGTGGGTCCCGACCTGCGCACCTGGCGCGGCCAGGGTGAGCAACGGGTCGACGAGGCGACGTCGTTGGACCTGGCCCGGCAGGCCGCCGCGTCCGTCGCCCGCGCCGTGGTCGACGCCGGGGACCGGGTGGGGCTGCAGGACCTGGGACGTCGTCGTCGACCGCTGCCGCCCGCGGCCGGACGCCGGCACCTGCGCAGGATCCTGCACGGCCTGGCGATGACCAGCCCGCTGGGGAGCCCCGCACGACGCCTGCGTCCCCCGCAGCTCCCGGCCGACGCCGTGGTGTTCCTCTTCTCGACCGTGCTGGACGACGAGCCGGTGGTGCTGGCGCGCACCTGGCGCGAGCAGGGGCACCGTGTGGTGCTGGTCGACACGCTGCCGGCGCTGCGGCCGGTCACCGAGCCGCACATGCAGATCGCCTGGCGCGTGACCTCGATGGAGCGGGAGGACAGGCTCCGCCAGCTGGTCGCCGAGGGCACGCCCGTGGTGCCGTGGCGGGCGACGGAGCGGACGCGCGCCGCGGCCAGGTTCGAGGCCCTGGTCAAGGCCTCCGAGCGCCACCACAGCGCGCACGTCCACCGGGCGCAGGTCGCCGGGGGTGCGGTATGACGCTGCGCGCGGAGCTCCAGGACTGGCGGCACCGGCGCCACGACCGTCCGATGCCCACCGTGCAGGTGGAGCACGGCACCGCCGTGCGCGGCGTCTGGTTGCGGATCGCCGCGGCGTGCGCCGCGACGGGGCTCCTGCTCCTGACCGCCGCCCGCACCGACGTGATCCTCGAGCTCGCGCTCGTGGGCGCGGGGTCGGTCGGGGGGTGGTCGCTGGTGCGCCCGGGCCGCGTGCCGGCCCATCTCGCGGTCGTCGTCAGCGCGCTCCTCCTGCTCGGTTCGCGGTCGGCGCCTTTCGACCCCGCCGTCCTCTGGCTCCTCCCGGTGGCCCTCCTGACGGTGCGTCTGGGGTGGTGGGCCGAGCACGTCGCGGGGGGAACCCTGGTCGAGGTCGCGGCGCTGCGCCGGACGGTCGGTCGTGACCTGCTGATCGTCGCCGTGTCGACGGTGGTCGCCGCCGTGGCATGGGCCGCCACCGCCTGGACCGCTGGTGCCCTGCTGGTACTGGGGGGCCTCGCACTCGTCGTCCTGGCCTGGTGGACTCTGCCACGATGGACGCCGTGAGCAGCCTCGAGATCCGTCCCTACCGATCGTCCGACCGCTCGGCCGTGGCCGAGATCTGCGTCCGGACGGCTGCCGGCGGGGGTGACGCCCGGGGCGTCTACTCCGACGACTCGCTCATGCCCGACGTCTACGCCCTCCCCTACGTCGAGCACGCCCCGGACCTCGCGTTCGTGGTCGTCGACCGCGACGCCGACGGGACCACCGACCCGCTGGTCGTGGACGACGGACGGCTGATCGGCTACGTCCTCGGGACACCGGACACCACGGCGTTCGTCGACTGGTGGCGTCAGGAGTGGACGCCGTCGTTCCGGGCACGCCATCCGGAGGTCGGCGACGTCACCGCTGCGGCACCCGGGTACACCGAGGAGGCCCTGTGGCGGGACGGCACGGACCCCGAGCGGATGACCCGCGGTCTCGACCCGGCCGACCTGCGCACGTACCCGGCGCACCTGCACATCGACCTGGTCCCCGAGGCCCAGGGACGTGGCCTGGGCCGACGGCTGGTGCGCACGCTGTGCGACGCCCTCGCGGCGCGCGGCGTCCCCGGCGTGCACCTCTCCTACGACCCGGCCAACACCGGCGCCCGCGCGTTCTACGACCGGTTGGGCTTCGTCGAGCTCAGCTCCTCGACCCCGCACCTACCCGTCCTGGGTCTCCCGACCGGGCGGGGCTGACCCCGCTCCTCCGGGCTGGGTGACTGTTTGTGGGTCGGTACGTCGGCTGTCCGCGCTTGGCACACTATTTTTCTTGGAGTGTGACGCCGGGATCGGGGATCCCCGCGTCCACCCAAGCGCGCCGCACCTGCTCGAAACGGGTCGGCAGCGGAGGCCGCGTCGCCCCGAGGCGCGCGTTCGTCCGATGGACGAACCGCCTCCACGAGAGCACCAGCCCCTGCTTCGTGATCGGCAGTCCGCTCGAGACCGTGGTGCCGTTGTCGTGCGTGTGGTGCACGGTCAGCAGCAGCGCGCGGGGTACGGAGCCCTCCAGCTCGGCGGCCAGCTCGGTCCGCACGACGGCCCAGTGCCGGAGCACCACGACGACCTCGCCCGGCACGCGGTGACGACGGGGGATGCGGTGCTTCCCGTGGCGCACGACGACGCGCCCCTCCCCCGGCACGCGGGCCCCGGCCACGCGCCCTCGGCCGGCCAGCACGTCGGGCCCCAGGTCGAGGTCCTCGACACGCACCCGCAGCAGGTCGCCGTAGCGCGCACCGGTGCTCCGCGTCAGGCCGGCGACGACCGCGAGCCGCACCGTCTCGGGCTTGGCCTCCGGTCGCAGGGCCTCGACGGCCAGCTCGCGCCAGACCCAGTCCGCCTCCTCGAGCGAGACGGTCGGCCGCGGGTATCGGGTCGGGGCGCGATGGTCGGTGGTCTCCGGAGTCATGGGTTCAGTCTGCCGCTTGGCACACTTTTTCATCCCCGCTGGTCTCGGCGTGTCCACGATCCGCGGGCGGCCAGCGCACCAGGGCCAGCACTCCCAGCGCGAGCACGCCGCCCGCCACGGCGAACGCGAGGCCGCGAGAGGTCGTCGTGACGAGCGCTCCGAGGGCGAGCGCCGCCCCGGCTCCGCCGGCCTGCAGGACCATCGAGTTCACCGACAGGGCCGTGGCGCGCTCCCGGGACGACACGGCGCGGTGCGTCAGGTCGTCGAGCAGCGGCCCGCCGACGCCGAGCAGCAGGTAGAAGGTGACGAACGCCGCGGCCGCCGCTCCCCCGACCGGGATCCCGACCGCGGCCAGGGCGCCCGCCGCGAGGACCGCCGACACCGCGACCGCCCGGGGCGACGACCGCGCGAGGCGCGCAGCGGCGGGGGCCAGCGCCGCCCCCGCCGCGGAGGCGCAGAACCCCGCCGTGACGAGGGCGGCGTAGGGGGCGGCCGCGCTCGACGCCCCGCCGAGCAGCGCGGCGGCGGCCGCCGGCGCGAGGAGCTCGATCCCCGCCAGCGCGAACCCGAGCATCACCATGAACGAGGCGATGCGGCGCAAGGGTGCACGGGACGCAGCCAGCACGACCCCACGGACGACCGTCCGCGGGACGTCCGCGACCAGGTCGCGTGGCCGGCAGGCGCCGTTCGGGCGGACCTCGCGCACCCAGGCCACGACCAGCACCAGGTGCACGAGCCCGACGGCCGCGGCGACCAGGAACGGCGTCGACAGGGCGACCACCACCGTCCCGGCGGTGGGCCACGGGGAGACGGCCACGAGGACACCCCCGACCAGCGCGCCCCCGCCGAGCCCGAGCGACTCGGCGGCGCCGGCCCGTCCGAGCGCGGGTCGCAGGTCGGCCTGCGCGTCGAGCTCCTGCGCGCGGTCGACGTACCAGGCCTGCAACGGTCCGGAGTCGAGGGCGCGCGCGACACCGAGCAGCACCGAGGCCGTCCCCAGCACGAGCAGGGAGGTGCCCGTCGCATAGAGCACCGAGGCGGCCACGGACAGCACCGAGGCGGCCACGAGCACGGGGCGCCGGCCGACGACGTCCGCCATCCCGCCCGTCGGCAGCTCGAGGACCAGCGTGGTGACGCTGTACAGCGCGACGAGCAGACCGACGGCGGCGAGGTCGAGACCGCGCTGCTGGAGCAGCAGGACCATGACGGGCACGATCAGCCCGGTGGGGAACCACCGCAGGAAGGCCAGCGCCACGAACCGCCGCCGCACGGCCACCAGGGCGTCGGGCCGCACCCCGGGCGCGGTCACCGGTGCGCCTCGCCGGCGCCGGGACCACCGGGGTAGGCGTAGGCGAAGAGACGGACGGCGCGGGCGCCCTCCGGGCGCGCGGCCGGGTCGGCGTCCCGCTCCTCGTACGGCGCGAAGAGGTCGTAGAGGCCCTGCGTGACCCGCTCCAGCTCCGCGGGGGTCAGCCACGCCACCACGTCGGTGGACAACGCCGCTCGCCGCCACGGCTCGGGTTCCGCGGCCCGCCGCCGCCGGAACCGTCGCCACGCGTCGAAGCGGAACTCGTCGACGGCCTCGTCCAGCGCGACCCGGGCAGCCACGCCCGCCGGACCGTCCTCGTCCCAGGTGATGCCCTCGTCCCGCGCACGCCAGGGTCGTTCGCGGCCGTGCCCGCCGTCCGCCCGGAACACGTGCCCGTACTTCTCGAGCTGGCGCAGGTGGTACGAGCAGTTCGCCGGGGTCTCCCCCAACCGTTCGGCGCACTGCGTGGCCGTCAGCGGCCCTTCGGCGAGGAGGTCGATGATGGCGAACCGCACCGGGTGGGCGAGGGCGCGCAGCTCCCGGGGGTCGGAGATCTTCCGCACGGGGAACGGCGGGACGGGCTTCCCGTTCCCGGGCGGGGGCACCGAGGGTGGTGTCGAAGGCGTCTCCATGTATCGAAAGTATTCTTTCGAAAGAGTTCTTGCAAGTGTAGGATGGGGGTGTGCCCGCTCCTCTGCCCCGCACCCTCGCCGATCCCGTCGACCACGAGCTGGTGATCAAGAAGTCGCGGTTCCTCGCCCACCTCGCGCCGGTGGCGTCCGAGACCGAGGCCGACGCCGTGATCGCGGCGGTCCGCAAGCAGCACTGGGACGCCCGCCACCACTGCGTGGCCATGGTGCTGGGCACGCACGCGGACTCCCAGCGCTCCTCCGACGACGGCGAACCGTCCGGCACGGCGGGCGTCCCGATGCTGGAGGTGCTGCGCCACCGCCGCCTGACCGACGTGGTGGCCGTGGTCACCCGCTACTTCGGCGGGGTCCTGCTGGGTGCCGGCGGGCTGGTGCGCGCCTACTCCGCGGCCGTGGCGGGAGCGGTCGACGCCGCCGACGCCGGGGGCGGCATCCTGGAGCGCCGCACGGTGCGCGAGGTCTCCGTGGACGCCCCGCACGCCGATGCCGGCCGCATCGACCACCTGCTGCGCGACTGGAGCGCCGCGCACGGCGCCGTCGTGGACGACCCCGAGTACGCGGAGGTCGCGCGGCTGCGGCTGCTCGTCCCGCCGACCGAGCTGGAGACGCTCGACGCCGAGCTCGCCGCCGCGTCCGCCGGACGGCTGCGGGCCACCGTGGGTGCCGAACGGATCGTCGACGTCCCGGCGCACGACTGACGCGCACCCGGCGCCGGGCCGCCCCGGGTCAGGCCTGCACGCCGTCCGCGGTGATCGTCGCCCCGTCGGGGACGGTGCCCGCGTCGCCGTCCGGTTCCGGCAGCATCGCGTCGCCCACGACGGTGACGTCCGCACCGAACGTCCAGTCGCCGGCCACGGCGAGGCCGTCGGCGCCGCGCAGCGAGGGCGGCCCGGCGGCGAAGCGCTCGTCGAACGCGCCGATCGTCTTGTAGGTCTTCGAGAGCTGGACCAGGGGCGCGGGGACCGTGGCCTCCAGGCGGAAGTCGTCGGTGAGGTCGTACACGTCCGAGCGCAGCAGCAGCAGGTCGTTGGTGGTCTTCACCGGCAGGAACCGCTCCCGGCCGACCTCGATGGCGGTGGCGCCGTCGAAGACCGCGACCGCCGCGCCCATCGCCGACTCGATCTGGACCACCTCGGGAGAGTCGCCGTCGGTGGGGTCGACCGTCTTGGCGTTGCGGATCAGCGGCAGCTCGAGCACTCCCCCGGTCCGGTCCAGCTCGGCAGCCAGCGCCTCCAGGTCGAACCACAGGTTGTTGGTGTGGAAGTACCGGTGGCGCGACGCGTCGAGGAAGGCGTCCATGTCGTCCGGGTGCGTCTGCGCGGTCTCGCGCTGGATGATCCGGCCGTCCGAGCGGCGCACCACCAGCTGACCCCCCTTGACGTCGGCCGGTGTCTTCAGGCACATCTCGGCCGCGTACGGGGCGCCCGACCGGGCGAACCACGCAGCGATCTCCCCGTCGGGCGTCGCCCCGAGGTTGTCGGAGTTGGACACCGACGCGTACCGGAAGCCCGCCTCGAGCAGGGCGTGGACCACGCCGCCGGCGTGCAGCGCCGGGTACAGGTCGCCGTGCCCCGGCGGGCACCACTCCATCGCCGGGTCGGCGGGCCACTCCACCGGCTCGAGCGTGTCGGCCCGCAGCTTCGGCTCGCGGTTCTGCAGGAAGTCGAGCGGCAGGCCGTCGACGGCGAGGTCGCCGTAGGGAGCCAGCGCCGCGAGCGTGTCGTCCTGCGTCCGGAAGGAGTTCATGAGCACCAGCGGCAGCCGTGCGCCCGTGGCCCGCCGGGCGGCCCGCACCTGGCCGACGATGACGTCGAGGAAGCTCATCGGGCGTCCCTCCGCGTCGCGACGGACCTCCAGCAGGGACTTGGCGCGGTCCATGCCCATCGAGGTGCCGAGCCCCCCGTTCAGCTTGATGATCGCGGTGCGACCCAGCGCCTCGGCGGCCTCCTGCGGCGTCACGTCGAGGTCGGCATGGCGGGTCAGGTCGGTCAACGGCTCGACGTCGTCCTCGCGGACGAGACCCGTGGCGCCCTCCTCCAGCAGCCGGTAGAACCGGGTGAAGGTGTCGATCGCGGCGGTGGCCACACCCGCCGCGCGCATCTTGTCCTGTGCCAGCTGGAGTCCACGATCGCTCATGCCAGGAACCCTAGCCGCCAGGGGCGCCGAGCGCGTGGGCGGGTCGTGGTGGGGTCCTCACAGGAAGGGGTCGGGATCCCCCGCGCCCTCGCGGACGACCTCCGGCGTCGGGCCGGAGAAGTCCACCACCGTCGTGGGAGCGGCGGTCACCTCACCGGACTCGACGACGAGATCGACGTCACTGTCCAGCTCCTCGGCGACCTGCCATCCCTCGGTCATGGCCTCCTCCTCGCCCGGCAGGATGAGCGTCGAGCTGAGCAGCGGCTCGCCGAGCTCGCGCAGGATCTCCTGCACCAGCCTCGAGTCGGGGATGCGCACCCCCACGGTCTTCTTCTTGGGGTGCGCGAGCCGCCGGGGCACCTCCGACGTCGCCGGGAGCACGAAGGTGTAGGGACCGGGCGTGGCGGCCTTGATCGCCCGGAACTCGGCGGTGTCGAGACGGACGAGCTGGCCCATCTGGGCGAAGTCGGAGCACACGAGCGTGAAGTGGTGCTTGGCGTCCAGACGCCGGATACGCCGGATCCGCTCCGCGCCGTCGTGCTGCCCGATGCGGCAGCCGAGCGCGTAGCCGGAGTCGGTCGGGTAGGCGATGAGCGCCCCGTCCCGCAGGGCGTCCACGACCTGCCGGACCAGTCGCGGCTGCGGGTCCACCGGATGGATGTCGACGATGCGCGCCATCGGGCCAGGTTACGCCGCGGCACCGGCCGCGTCGCACGTCAACGCGCGCAGCAGCTCCTCCTCGCGCGCGTTGCCCCCGCTGCACACCACCCCCACGCGCCGTCCGGCGAACCGGTCGGGAAAGGACAGCACCGCGGCCAGCGCCGCGGCGCCCGCGCCCTCGGCGACCGTGCGCGCCGCGGTGAGGTAGGCGTGCTGGGCCTCGGTGATCGCCTCGTCGTCCACGAGCAGGAAGTCGGCCAGGTGCCGGAGCAGCACCGTCTGGGTCAGGGCGAAGCCGCACCCGACCGCCAGCCCCTCGGCGCGGGTCCTCACGGGCCGGGTCCGCAACGCACCGGACCGCCAGGAGTCGTGCGCGGCCGGGGCGGCGGACGACTGCACGCCGACGACCTCGACGTGCGGCGCGAGCGCCGCCGTGACCAGGCAGGCGGCCGCGGCACCCGAGCCGCCGCCGACCGGCACGACGAGCGTGTCCAGGTCGGGTGCCTGCTCCAACAGCTCGACGGTCGCCGTGGCGACCCCGGCCACGAGCTCCGGCTCGTCCCCCGCGCTGACGAGCCGTGCCCCGCGCCGGTCCGCGATGCTCCGGGCGTGCACGGCGGCCTCGCCGAGGTCCGCACCGTGCAGGACGACCTCGGCACCTCGGTCGCGCACGGCGCGTTCCTTGACCGGGTTGGGGTCCCGCGGCATCACGATCGTGCACGGCACGCCCGCCGCGGCGGAGGCGTAGGCCAGCGCCTGGGCGTGGTTGCCGGTGGAGTAGGCCACGACGCCGTGCTCGATCCCGCGACCTCGACGCACGAGGTTGAGGGCGCCGCGCACCTTGAAGGCACCGGTGTGCTGCAGGTTCTCGTGCTTGACGACGACGGACGTCCCCGCCGACCCACGGGCCCGGACACGCCGGTCGAGCTCGGGGTAGGCGGTGGTCGGCGTCGTCACCACGAGCCCCTCGAGCCGCTGCCGCGCGGCCCGCACGTCGTCGATGGTCGGCGGTGCTGGTGCCATGTGCACCATCGTCCGCCGCACCGTCCCATCGGTCCAATGCCTGTCTTCGCAGCTTTGGATCGCAACCATCGATGAATCACTCGTAGGCTGGTGGCATGACGGACGTCCCTCCTCCCCCGGCACAGCTCGACCTGACCCGGCTCCGGGTGCTGGCCGCCGTCGCCCGCACGGGTTCGGTGACCGCGGCCGCCCGGGACCTGCACTACGCCCAGCCCTCGGTGAGCCACCACCTGGCCCGGCTGGAGGCGGAGGCGGGCCTGCCCCTGCTGGAACGCGTCGGCCGCGGCGTCCGCCTCACCGAGGCGGGCCAGCTCCTGGCGGATCGCGCGGAGGAGATCATCGCCCGCGTCGAGGGCGCCCAGCGCGAGCTGGACGCCCTGGCCGGGCTGCGGGCCGGACGCGCGCGCCTGGCCGCCTTCCCGTCCGCCCTCGCCACGCTCGTGCCCGAGGCGGTCAGCAGGCTCCGCGAGGCCCACCCGGGCCTCGGCGTCAGTCTCGTCGAGGCGGAGCCACCGGAGGCCGTCGCCGCGCTGCGCGCCGGTGAGGTGGACGTGGCACTCGTGTTCGAGCACCAGGACATCACCGGCGAGCGCTCGGTCCAGGACCCGTCGCCGTTCACCGCGACACCGGTGCTCGACGACCAGGTCCACCTCGTCACGCGCACGGCGGACGGCGGAGCCCCCGCCCCCGAGGGCCCCGCCGACGGGTGGACGCCGCTGCGCCCGTTCGCGGACGCCGCGTGGATCGCCGGCTGCGAGCGCTGCCGCGCCGACCTGGTCGCACGGTGCGCCGTCGCCGGCTACGCGCCCCGGATCGCGTTCGAGACCGACGACTACGTCGCGGTGCAGGCGCTGGTCGCCGCCGGGGCGGGGGTCAGCCTGCTGCCGGGTCTGGCGCTGCGCGCCCACCGCCACCCGGACGTCGACACGGCGGTGCTGCCGGGAGCGCGCCGCGCCGTCCGCGCCCTGACCGTCGGCGAGCCGTCGCCGCCGGTGCGGGCGCTGGTGGACCAGCTCGTCGCGATCGGGGCGTCCGCACCCGCCCCGGCCTGACCTGCCGTCTCAGGCCACGGAGTCGCGCCACGCGGCCTGCATCGCCGCGTAGCGTCCGCCGGCGGCCACCAGGTCCGCCGGTGCGCCGTCCTCCAGGACGCGACCGTGCTCGAGCACGAGCACCCGGTCGGCGATGTCCACCGTGGAGAGCCGGTGGGCGATGATGATCGCGGTCCGGTCGGCCAGAAGGGTCTGCAGGCCACGCTGCACCAGCCGCTCGCCCGGGATGTCGAGCGAGCTGGTCGCCTCGTCGAGGACCAGCACCGCGGGGTCCGCGAGGAAGGCCCGCGCGAAGCTGAGCAGCTGGCGCTGCCCGGACGACACGCGGCCGCCGCGCTTGTTGACGTCGGTGTCGTAGCCCTCGGGCAGGCTCGTCACGAACTCGTGCACACCGACGGCGCGTGCCGCCGCCTCGACCTCCGCGTCGGTGGCGTCCGGCCTCCCCAGGGCGATGTTCTCCCGCACCGACCCGCTGAACAGGTAGGCCTCCTGGGTGACCATGACGACGGCACGGCGCAGGTCGGTGCCGGAGACGTCGCGGACGTCCACGCCGTCCAGCAGCACCCGTCCCGCGCTGGCGTCGTAGAACCGCGTGACGAGCTTGGCGAGGGTGGACTTGCCGGCACCGGTGGACCCGACCAGGGCGACGGTCTGACCGGCCGGGATCGTCAGGTCCAGCCGGGGCAGCACCACCGGGCCGTCCCCGTAGCCGAAGGTGACGTCCTGCAGGCGGATCTCGCCGCGCGGTGACGGCAGGGGTGTGGGGTCGGACGGCTCGACGACGGTGGGTTCCTCGGCGAGCAGGCCGGACACCTTCTCGAGCGCGGCGACGGCCGACTGCAGCGCGTTGTAGAACATGCCGAGCTGCTGGATGGGCTGGAAGAACCGCTTCACGTACAGCAGGACGGCGACGAGCGCGCCGACGTCCAGGGAGCCCTCGACCACGCGCCATCCGCCGTAGGCGAGGGCGGCGGCGACCGTCAGGTTCCCGATGAGCACCAGTCCCGGCTGGTACCGGCCGTTGACCCCGAAGATCCGCAGGTTCGCGTCGCGGTACTGCTCGCCGAGCCGGCCGTACTCGGCGTCGTCGGTGGCCTCCCTGCGGAAGGCCTGGACCGCGCGCATGCCGGTCATGGTCTCGACGAACTTCACGATCAGCCGTGCCGAGGCGGTGCGCTGCTCGCGGTAGGACTGCTGCGAGCGGCGCTGGAACCAGCGCGTCAGGAGCCAGGCCGGCACGAGGGCCGCCAGGAGCACCAGCCCCGAGCGCCAGTCGACGTAGAAGAGCGCGCCGGCGGTGAAGACCATGAGCATCAGCGACGAGACCACGCCGGTCAGCCCGCCGTCGAACAGCTCGCGCAACGCCTCCAGGTCGGAGGTCTGGCGGCTGATCACCCGGCCCGACGTGTACGACTCGTGGAACTCCAGGGAGAGCCGCTGGGTGTGCCGGAAGACGCGGCGGCGCAGCTCGAGCAGGACGCTCTGGGCGACCCGGGCCGCGGCACGCACGTAGGCGCCCGCGCACAGCCCGCCGAGCACGGCCGCCAGCACGTAGATGCCGCCGACGAGGACCAGCCGGGTCGGGTCGCCCTCGCGCAGGGCGGGCAGCGCCGTGTCGATCGCGGCCTGGACCAGCAACGGCCCGGAGACCTGGGCCAGCGTGCTGATCACCACGAGCGCGCCGGCCCCGGCGAGCGCCCCGGCGCGGGGGCGCAGGAGCTGGCCGAGCAGGTGCAGCGAGCGGCGCCGCACGGCCCGGGAGGTGCCCCGGTCGAGGTCGGTGGCGTCGTCGGCCCGCGCGTCGGTGGGGCGCAGACGTCCGGTGGCCGCGGTCATCGCGCCTCCTGGGTCACGTCGGTCTCGTGCTCGTGGGCCACCCAGTCCTCCTCGAGCGAGGCGACGACGTAGCGGTAGTGGGGGTCGCGGGCGAGCAGCTCGCGGTGGGTGCCCACCGCGCTGATGCGGCCGCCGGACAGGACGGCGACCCGGTCCGCGAGCGCGACCGTCGAGGGACGGTGGGCGATGACGAGGCTCGTGGTGCCCGCCAGCACCTCGCGCAGCCCGCGGGTGACGGCCTCCTCGGTGGTGACGTCGAGTGCGGACAGCGGGTCGTCCAGGACGAGGACGCGGGGCCGGGCCGCGATGGCGCGGGCCAGGGCCAGGCGTTGCCGCTGCCCGCCGGACAGCGACAGGCCCTCCTCGCCGATCCGGGTGTCGACACCCTGGGGCAGGTCGTGGACGAACCCGGCCCGGGCGACGTCGAGGGAGCTGTGCAGCAGCCGCTCCCGCTCAGGCGCGGGCAGGGAGTCGTCGACACCGAGCAGGACGTTCTCGCGGACGGTGGTGGAGAACAGCGTCGGCTCCTCGAAGGCGACGGCGACCGCGCGACGCAGGTCGTGGCGACGCAGGTCGCGCACGTCGATGCCGTCGAGGCGGACGGACCCGGTGGTCACGTCGTGGAGACGGGGCAGGAGCATCGCCAGCGTCGACTTGCCGGAGCCCGTGAGCCCGACGAGCGCGGTCGTGGTGCCGGCCGGCAGGTCGAGGTCGACGCCGTCCAGGACCGGGGGCTCGTCGGCCTCGTGGCGGAAGGTCACGTCACGCAGCGTGACGTCACCGCGCACGGTGCCGAGCTCACGGGGCTCGGCGGGGTCCGTCAGCGGGTTCGCGGTCTCGACGACCTCGAAGAAGCGGTCGACGGCGGTCCGCGCGTTGAGCGTCATGGACAGGGTCATGCCGAGGTCGACGACGGGACCGTTGATGACGGCGGCGGTGAGGAAGAAGGCGGCCAGGGCCCCGACGGTGAGCTGCCCCTCGGCGGCCGACCAGACGCCGAGGACGAGGCAGACCGCCAGGGTGGCCTCGGGGATGAGGTGCAGGGCGGTGGTGACCGTCGCCTGGTTGCCGGCCTTGCGGATCTCGGTGCGACGCAGCTGCTCGGCCTGTCCCGTGAAGGACTCCAGGGCGTCGCCCCCGCGCCCGAAGGCCTTGAGCACCCGGATGCCGTGCACGGACTCCTCGACGGTGTTGGCGAGGTCGCCGGACTGGTCCTGGGACGTCCGGGCGATGACGCGGTACCGGCGCGAGAAGCGGTAGGCGATGACGACGACGGGGACCGCGCCGACGAGGTAGACGAGCCCCAGCCATCCCGCCGTGGCGACCAGCACGGCGATGCCGACGACGACGGTGATCGTGCTGACCACCAGCTGCAGGAGCCCGAAGACCAGCCAGCGGCGCAGCAGCCCCAGGTCGGTCATGGAGCGGCTGAGCAGCTGGCCACCGGCCCACCGGTCGTGGAAGGCGGCGGGCAGCTGGAGCAGGTGACGGAACAGCGTGGTGCGCAGCGCCGCCTCGACCCGCGTGCCGGGGTACATCACGAGCGTGCGGCGCAGGAGGATCAGTCCGGCCTCCAGCAGCCCGAGGGCGAGCACGGCCAGCGTGGGCCACAGCAGCGCCGCAGGGTCGCCGGCCGCCGCGCCGGCGGCCAACGGACCCTCGACGAGCACCTGCAGCACGCGCGGGATCGCGAGGGCCGCCAGGCTGGCACCGAGCGCCGCGACCAGCCCGGCGACGAGGCGCGGCAGCGCGGGACGGACGGTGGGCAGCAACCGGCGCAGGGAGGCGAGGGTGCTCAGGTCGGACCCCGCCGGGACGGACGGGCTGGCGGGGCGGTCGGCGCGCGCGGTGGGGGGCATCGAATCGATTCTCGCACCACCCACCGACACGGTTGCTCCGGGCACTCCGGTGCGGGCCTACCCTGGGCCCGTGGTCCGCTTCGACGACGAGCACTGGGACGCCTACAACGCCCGGCAGGGCACGCGGCCGGTCCGTGACCTGTGCCGACGGCTCCTCGGCCACGCCGGTCCCGGCGCGGGCCGGCTCGCGCTGGACGTGGGGGCCGGCGCCGGGGTCGAGACAGCGGCGCTGGTGAGCCACGGGTGGCGGGTGCTGGCGATCGACCCGGCGCCGTCGACGGTCGCCCGGGTCACGGCGGCGGTGCCGCCCGGGCACCGGCACGCGCTCCGGGTCCGACGGGTCGGCGTCGGTGCCGCGCTGCCGCTGCCCGGCCTCGACCTGGTGCACGCCTCCTTCGCCCTGCCGTTCGTGCCCCCGGAGGAGTTCCCGGACGTCTGGCACGGCCTGCGGTCCGCGCTGCGCCCGGGCGGCTGGTGCGGGGTCACGTTCTTCGGCCCACGGGACCAGTGGGCCTGCGCACCGGGTCTCGCCGACCGGCTGACGTTCCACGACCGCGCCGCGGTCGACGAGGTGTTCGCCGGGTGGGAGACGGTCGAGGTCACCGAGCACGAGTCCGACGGCACCTCCTTCGGCGGCCCGAAGCACTGGCACACGATCGAGGTCGTGGCCCGCCGACCGGCGTCCGGTCAGACGTCGACGGGCACGCGCTGAGCCACCGGACCCCATCCCCCGCCGACGGGTTCGGCCCCGGCGGCCACGACGACGTCGCGCAGGGCCGCGAAGTGGTCCACCGGCCCGCGCCCCCGGCCGACGCCGAGGTCACCGGCGCCGGTCAGGGCCGACGTCAGCCACGCCTTGGTGCCCATCAGCGCACGGCGCCAGTCCCCCTCGCGCACGTACCGCGTCGCCAGCCCGGAGGACAACGAGCAGCCGGTCCCGTGCGTGTGCCGGGTGCCCACGCGGACGCCGTCGACCTGCTGCACGTCACCGCCCGGCCCGACGAGCGCGTCCGGGGCCTGGTCACCGGCCAGGTGACCGCCCTTGACCAGGACACGGACCTGCCACCGCGCCGCCAGCCGCGCGCCCTGGGCGAGGGCCGCCGACCAGTCCCCGGCGCACGGTTCGCCGAGCAGCACGCCCAGCTCGGGTAGGTTCGGGGTGACCACGTCGCAGCGCGCCAGCAGGCCGCGGACGGCCTCCTCCCCCGCCGGGGCCAGGAGCCGGTCGCCCGAGGTGGCCACCATCACCGGGTCGAGCACCACCGGCACCGACGCGGGGGTACGGCGCAGCCAGTCGGCCAGGACCGCGGCGACCTCGGCGGTCGCCAGCATGCCGATCTTGACGGCGTCGACGGCCACGTCGTCCGACACCGCCGCGAGCTGCGCCGCCAGGAACTCCGGCGGCGGCACGTGCACGGCACGGACCCCGCACGTGTTCTGGGCGGTCAGCGCCGTCACGGCCGCCATGCCGTAGCCGCCGGCGGCACCGATCGACTTCAGGTCGGCCTGCACGCCGGCCCCGCCGGACGGGTCGGAACCCGCCACCGCGAGCACCCGCGGCACGGGACCGCGGGGGGTTGCGGTGACCGGCTGGTGCGGCGCGTTCGTCGTCATCGGCGACATCCCTTCGTCAGTGCGAGCTGCTTCAGGTTCGACGGGTGTGATCTCAGCGCCCCGACGGGCGCACCCCGTGTCGGTCCCTCACCGTAGTAGCCCCCGGCGCCGTGGGGCGACGGGGGCTACGGGGGCAGGGGCGCACCGGCGTGCCGACGAACGGTGGTGCCGGCTCAGGACCGCGGGATGACCTGGTCCAGCGCGTCCTCGAGGGAGACGACGCCGACCAGCAGGTCGCCGTCCATCACCACGGCGAGCTGCACGCTCTCGCGGCGCATGCCCGACAACGCCTCGTGGACCGGCATCCGGGGGCGCACCACGTAGGCCGGTCGGGCGAGGTCGCGGGCGAGGCGGTCGGAGGGCTCCAGCAGCGTGTCGCGCACGTGCACGATGCCGGGCGGGCCGTCACCGGTGTCGACGAGGATGCGCAGGTGGCCGCTGCGTCGGGCGGCCTCCTGCACGGCGGCCACGTCGGCGTCGGCGGGCACCGCCGTGGGTGCCGCCTCGGCGCTGACGAACGAGGACACCTCGCGCGTGCTCAGGTCGAGCGCACCGGCCAGCGGGCCGCTGAGCGCGTCGTCGAGCGCCCCCTCCTTCGTGGAGTGGTCGACCAGGTGACGGATCGTGTCGGCGTCCTGCCCCCCGACGGCCGCCCGGTCCACCGGTTCGACGCCGGTCGCGGCCACCAGCCTGTTCGCCATCCGGTTGATCCAGCCCAGCAGCGGCCGGAACACCCAGATGAACGCGCGTGCCGGGGGTGCGATGAGCATCGCCGAGCGCTCCGGGTGGGTGATCGCCCAGGACTTCGGCGCCATCTCCCCCAGGACCAGGTGCAGGAAGGTCACCACGAGCAGGGACAGCAGGAACGCGGCCGTGTCGGCGAGCCAGTACGGGGCGCCGACCGCCTCGAGCCCGGGGCCGAGCCAGGCGTCCAGGGCCGGCTTGGTCACGGCGCCCAGCGCGAAGGTGCAGGCGGTGATCCCGAGCTGGGCCCCCGCGAGCATGACGGTCAGCTCGTTGGTCGCCCGCAGCGCGGAGCGGGCCGCGCCGCTGGACGGCGCCATCTCCTCCAGCCGGTGCCGGCGCGCGCCGATCAGCGCGAACTCGATGATCACGAAGAAGCCGCTCGCCACGAGGAGCGCCGTCGTCACGGCCAGCACGATCCACGGGTTCGTCATCGCCGGTCCCCCTCGCTCTCGAGGTCGCCGCTCGCGACGTCCCCGTTCTCGTGCCCCTCGTCCTCGGCCGGTGCCTCGACCTCGTGCAAGGTCACCCGGAGCTGGGACGGGACGTAGCGGTCCACGGAGAGCACCTCGATGCTCAGCCGGCGCCGCACCTGCTCGTGCAGGGCGAGCTCGACCGCTTCGGTCGCGAGCTCGATGGTCACGGTCTCCCCGACCTCCGGCAGGTTGCCGTGCTCGGCGATCACCAGTCCGGACATCGTCTCGTAGTCGCCGCGGGGCAGATCGTGGTCGAGGACCCGCTCGGCCTCGTCCAGGTGGACGTCCCCGCCCATGCGCCAGGTCGCCTCGCCCTCCGGCTCGACGACCTCGGCCTGCTCGACGTCGTGCTCGTCGGTGATCTCCCCGGCCACCTCCTCGGCGAGGTCCTCCACGGTGAGGATGCCGGCGAACCCGCCGTACTCGTCGATGACGCAGGCCAGCTCGTCGCGGCGCGCCGTGAGCTCGGCGAGCGCGTCCGGCAGCAGCATGAGGGTCGGCAGGACGGTCGCCGGCTGCATGATGTCGCCGACCGGGGTGTCATGCGCCTCACCGGCGGCCAGCACGTCGAGCAGGTGCACGACACCGACCGGCTCGTCCTCGTCCGAGATCACCGGGTACCGCGTGTGGGCCTGCGCCATGGCGGCCCGGGCCTCGCCGACGGTGTCGTCGGGGTGCAGCGTGTCGACCCGGGCGCGCGGCACCATGGCGTGCTCGACGTCGCGCTGCGGGAAGTCGAGGATCCGGTCCAGCATCATCGACAGGTCCTCGGGCAGGTCACCGCTGTGGCGCGAGTCGGCGACGATGTGCTCCAGGTCGCGGGCGGTCGCGCTGGAGTCGACGTCGTCCACCGGCTCGATGCCCACCAGGCGCAGCAGCCCGTTCGCTGCGCGGTCGAACACCGTGATCAGCCAGCCGAAGGCGGCCAGGTAGATCCGGGTCGAGCGGGCGAGCCGCCGCGCCAACGGGTCGGGCGCGGCGATCGCGAGGTTCTTGGGGAACAGCTCGCCGAAGATCATCTGGGCCACGGTCGACAGCGCGAGCGCCCCGACGGTGCCGACCGCCACGCTCACGCCCGCCGGGACGCCGACGACGCCGAAGATCTCACCGAGGGACTCCCCGACGAGCGGTTCGGCCACGTACCCGATGAGCAGACCGGTCACGGTGATGCCCAGCTGGGCACCCGAGAGCATGAAGGACGTGCGCCGCGTGACCGCCAGCGCGTCGGCGGCGCTGCGGTCCCCGGCCTCCGCCTGGGCGCCGAGCCGGGACCGGTCGACCGACATGTAGGCGAACTCCTGGGCGACGAAGTACCCGTTGAACGCGATGACGACGGCGATGACCACGATCCCGAGGAGCAGGGTGGCGACGGTGATCAGCACCGGTCACCCCCGGAGGGTCGGCACGACGGACGATGACGATGGTGCCCGTCTGCTGGACCAGCAGGGTTGTTCACGAGTTCTCTCACGCCTCCCAGCGGCTGTCGTCCCGGGATCGTATCCCGGGACGACAGGGTCGGCCACGCCGACGACGGCCGCTGCGCCGCTGCAGGTCAGCGGCCCGGGGACAGCCGCGGGTTCGACAGCGCCAGGCGCAGCACGTTGGCCGCGGTGCGCTGCAGCTCGCCGAGCGTGACGCCGTCGGCGGCCGCCAGGGAGGCCAGCAGCGACCCGTCCCCGTGCCGGTCGTCACGCCCCCACGCACCGGGCATGTGGACGTCCACCTGGGCGCGCACGCGGTAGGCGTCGTTGGTCACGGCCGGGAAGTCGGGGTCGACGGCCTCCCGCATCCACCAGTCGGTCATCACCGCGCCGTCGAAGCCCCACTCGCCGCGCAGGATCGTGGTGACCAGGTCGTGGTGGTAGTGACCCCAGACGCCGTTGATCTTGTTGTACGAGGTCATGAGGGTGCGCGGCGCCGACTCGGCGACGCAGATCTCGAACCCCCGCAGGTAGATCTCCCGCAGCGCCCGCTCCGAGACACGGGAGTCGTTGTACTCCCGGTTGTCCTCCTGGTTGTTGGCGGCGAAGTGCTTGGGGCAGGCCGCCAGCCCCTCGGACTGGATGCCGCGCACCGTGGCGGCCGCCATCCGGCCCGTGAGCAGCGGGTCCTCGGAGAAGTACTCGAAGTTGCGGCCGCAGAGCGGGTCGCGCTGGATGTTCATCCCCGGCGAGAGCAGGATGTCCGACCCCTTCGCCGCCATCTCGACGGCCAGCAGCGCGTTCAGCGTCGTGACCAGCTCGGGGTTCCAGGTCGAGGCCAGGGCGGTGCCGCTGGGCAGCAGCGCGGTGTGCGTGGCCAGCCGGATCCCGGCCGGTCCGTCCGTCGTGGTCAGCGCCGGGACGCCCTTGGCCCGCAGGGACTCGACGGTGCCGGCGAGCGCGCCGGCGTTGCCCGGCGCGCCGAGCCTCGAGTCCATCGTGAAGTCGCCCCGCGACAGCGCTTCGAGCTCGTCGTCGTCGAGCTGGGCCACGAACTCGTCGAGCGACGCGTCCCCCGCGGCGACGTCGGCCAGCGTGACACCGCGGTCCCCGGTGCGCTCGACGGGCGCGGGCAGCGCACCGAGCACGCGGTCCCGACGCGAGACCGTCGCCTCCGGGACCGTCTCGCGTGCCGCCCGGACCTCACCGCCCTCCGTGCGGGCGACGACGCGTTCGAAGGCGTGCCCGGGTGCGACGGCGCCGGCCTCGGTGACCTGCCGCACCACCCGCAGCTCCGCGACGTCCGCACCGCCGCACGGCACGGCGGTGCGCACGTCGGTGCCCACGAGGACCTCGTAGCGGCCGGCCTCCAGGACGTAGGCCGACCGGTGGCCCGTCGCGCCGGTGTCGTCGTAGGCCGCCAGGTCGTCGAGGCGGAAACGCAGCTCGAGCGTCTCGGACTCGCCGGGCGCCAGCTCGCGGGTCTTGCCGAAGGCGGCCAGGTGCCGGGCCGGGCGGCCGAGGGCGCCCTGCGGGGCACGGACGTAGGCCTGGACGACCTCGGTGCCGCGGTGCACGCCGTGGGTGTTCGTGACGCGTGCTCGCACCACGACCTCGCCGTCGCGGGTGCCGACCTCCTCGGCGCGGACGTCGAAGCTCGCGTAGGTCAGGCCGTAGCCGAACGGGAACAGCACGTGCTCGGGGGCGAAGGTCTCGAACCATCGGTAGCCGACGTAGACGTCCTCGACGTACTCGTTGTGGTCGTGACCGCCGAAGTG
This sequence comes from Isoptericola sp. 178, assembly GCF_030586525.1. Classification (NCBI taxonomy): domain Bacteria; kingdom Bacillati; phylum Actinomycetota; class Actinomycetes; order Micrococcales; family Promicromonosporaceae; genus Isoptericola; species Isoptericola sp. 178. The sequence continues at coordinate 140,503 of NZ_JAUQYN010000003.1, forward strand.
TCCGGCGCTCGGGTAGCGGTCGTACGCGGTCGCGATCGTCGCGGTGAGCTTGCCCCCGGCGGGCACCGCACCGGTGAGCACGTCGGCCACGGCCCGCCCGGACTCCATGCCGCCCTGCCAGGCCAGCAGCACGGCGTCGAGGTCGTACTCCTGCGTCCAGGCCAGGTCGACCACGTTGCCCGTGTCGACGACGACCACGGTCCGCTCGAACGCCGCGCTGGCGTGGGAGAGCAGTGCCCGCTCGTCGGCGGTCAGGTAGTAGCCGCCCTCCTCGAGCGCCTGCTCGCGTGCCTCGCCCGCCGCGCGCCCGATGACGACGACGGCGGTGGAGGCGCGGTCGGCGGCCGCCGCGACCTCGTCCGCGGTCAGCGGCATCTCCGGGTGCGACCGCGGCCAGGTGCCCCAGGCCGGCTCCGGGTCGACCGGGTGGTCCGCGCACCAGGCCGCGTACCGCTCGGCCAGCGCCTCGTCCACCCGCAGGTCGGTCGCCTGCAGAGCGTCGATCAGGTTCCACGTGTACGGCGGGCGCACGTCGCCGCCGGAGCCGTAGCCCACCATGAAGTAGTCGCGCTGCACCCGGCCGAGGACCGCGATGGTAGCGCTCTCAGCCAGCGGGAGCGTCTCGTTCCGGTTCGTCAGCAGCACGATGCCCTCGGCCGCCGCGCGCCGGCACGTCTCCCCCATGCCCTCCGGGATCCACGTGTCCGTGGACTGCAGCTGTACCCGTCCCTGGGCGAGCTGGTCCGTGCTGTCGATCTGGCCGATACCTGCGCCTCGTTGATTCACCCGAACACTGTACGCGCCGCGTGCGAACGCGGACGTCCGGGCCGTCCGGCGCACCGGACGTCCGCCCCGGCCGCCGGGGGCGGGTCCCGGACCGCTCCGGGACCCGCCCGCGGCGCGTGTCAGCCGTCGACGACGGAGACCGTCACGTCGATGTTCCCCCGGGTGGCGTTGGAGTAGGGGCACACCCTCTCCGCGGCGTCCGCGAGCGCCCGGGCGTCCTGCGCAGGCAGGTCGGGCACGACGACCTCGAGCTCGACGGCCAGGCCGAAGCCGCCGTCGCCGTCCGCCCCGATGTGCACGCGGGCGCCGACCGAGGTGTCGGTCAGGCGGATCTTCCGCTGCCTCGCGACGCTCTGCAGCGCCGAGTGGAAGCAGGCGGCGTACCCGGCGGCGAAGAGCTGCTCGGGGTTCGACCCGTCGCCCGAGCCGCCGAGGTCCTTCGGGACGGCCATGTCGAGGTCGACGCGGCCGTCGTCGGTGCGGACGCGGCCGTCGCGGCCGGCGCCGGTGGAGAGGGCTTCGGCGGTGTAGCCGATGTTCTGCAGCACGGAGCGTTCCCTTCGTTCGGACTCACCGCGCCCGGTCAGGCGTCGGCGTGCAGGGCCAGGTAGTCGTTGGCCTCGCGCAGCCGGGCGAGCAGGTCGCCCGCGGCGGCGCGGTCGGGCGGCAGGCGTTCGGCCAGGCAGCGCTGGACGTCGCCCAGCTCCCCGTGCAGGTCGTCCCCGGCCGCGGTCAGCGCGACCGTGACCACGCGTTCGTCGTCCCGGCTCCGCTCCCGGCGCACGACCCCCCGCGCCTCGAGCCGCTTGACCAGCGGGGACAACGTCCCCGAGTCCAGGTCCAGCAGCCGGCCGAGCTCGCCGACGGTGAGGGGCTCGCCGTGGTTCGCGCCGAGCATCTCGACGACGAGGTACTGGGTGTAGCTCAGTCGCCACGGGGCGAGGAGGTCGGCGTAGAGCCGCCCGATGCGTCGCTCGAGCGAGTACACGGCGAAGCACAGCAACGGGTCGAGGGCCTTCGAGGCGCCGACGTCTGGCATGCGTTCATGGTTGCACGCAATTCTATTGCGCACAACTGAGTATGGGCAACGGTCCCCGGAGAGCTCTCGTCAGGGCCGACGGCCCCGGTCAGGGCTACCGTGGAGACATGACCACCCGGCTGCGCGCCGTCGTCCACGGCAGGGTCCAGGGCGTCGGGTTCCGCGACGCCACGGCCCGGGTGGCCGAGCGCGCCGGGGTGGCCGGTCAGGTCGCCAACCTGCCCGACGGCACCGTCGAGGTCGAGCTGGAGGGCGACGAGGGCGCGGTCGGGTCCGTGGTGGAGTACCTGCACCACGGCCCGCCCGCCGCCGCCGTCTCGAGCGTGCGGGTCACGGACCTGGAGCCCCGCGGGGACACCGTCTTCCGGATCCGGTGACGCGCGGCCGCGACGCCTCAGTCGAAGTAGTGCGGGACGTCGATGGGCCCGCCCTGCGCGGCGAACTCGGCGTGCACCGACTCGCGCAACGAGGCGTCCCCCAGGTAGTCGAGCGCGGTGGCGGCCAGTCCCGCCGCGCCGTCGACCGCGGCCCGGACCGCGGCGGGGCCGCCGGCGGCCTCCGCGAACTCCACCGTGTGCAGCGCCACGTCGGGGTCCGCGACCTGGACGAGCGGGTGGATGCCGGGGATGCGGAAGCTGACGTTGCCGAAGTCGGTGGACGCCGCCAGCGTCTCGGACACCACGCCGCCGGGCAGCACGTCCCGGCCCCGCCGACGCTGCGCCGCGACCCACCGCCGGGTCAGGGCCTGGTTCGTGCGCACCGGCAGCGAGGGGTGGGCGCCGTCGTCCCAGGCGATGTCGACCTCGGTGCCGGTCATGAGCGCGGCGCCGCGTGCGACGTCGTCGAGCCGCCGGGAGAGGTCGCGCAGGGTGTCCGGGTACTTCGAGCGGGCGTACAGGTGCATCACCGCCCGGTCCGGGACGATGCTCGGCCGGGTCCCGCCCTCGACGATCGTGGCGTGCACGCGGTCGACCGGCGGGAGCTGCTGCCGCAGCAGCCCGATGCCGGTGTAGGCGAGGTTGGCCGCGTCCAGGGCGTTGCGCCCCATGAAGGGCTGCGCCGAGGCGTGCGCGCTGCGTCCGGTGAACGTCCAGGTGAGCAGGCGGCGGCCGAGCCAGACCTGGTCGGCCACGTCCACGCCGTAGGGGTGCAGCATGATCGCGGCGTCCAGGTCCTCGAACGCGCCTGCCCGCGCCAGCACCTCCTTGCCGCTGTGCCCCTCCTCGGCGGGCGTGCCCAGCAGGACGACCCGCCCGGCCGGCGCGTCGGGCGCGGCCAGGGCCTCGTGCAGGGCCAGGAACGCGCCGACCGCGGCGGCCGCGATGACGTTGTGCCCGCAGGCGTGGCCGATGCCGGGCAGGGCGTCGTACTCCGCCAGGACCGCGATCGCCGGGCCGTCGGCGGGCCGCCCGGTCCCGGCGCGGAACGCCGTCTCGACGCCGTGCACGCCGGTGGCGGCCTCGACGCCGTGCCGGGCCAGGACCTCGACCAGCAGCCGTGCGCTGGCGTGCTCGGCGAACGCGGTCTCGGGGTGCGCGTGCAGGGTCCGGACGATCTCGGCGAGCTCCGGCTCCAGGGCCGAGGCCGCGGCCTCCGCCGCGGCGACCAGGGCCTCCGGGGCTCCCCCGGCGGCGGCCCCCGGGGGCCCGGCAGCCAGCGCCGCCTCCCGGCGGTCGTCGGTCTCGGCGGCGAGATGGTCGAGGTAGGCCGTGCTCGGCCGGTTCGGCGCTGGCATGCGGCCATCGTACGGAGGCGTCGGCCCGGTGCACGCGGCTACGCGCGGAGCCCGCCCCGCGTGCGGGGAGCCGGGCCGCGACCCGTCGCGCGCCCGGGTGCGCGCTGCCAGGATGACGGGATGCACCGTCGACTCGGCCTCAAGCTCACCCAGGACGCCCCGGTCACCGCGTTCGCGGACGTGTGGCGCACGGCCGACGACGCCGGGTTCGACCACGTGTGGGTGATGGACCACATCGCCTCCCTCGGCCCCGACCCGGGACGCCCCGTCTTCGACGCCTGGGCGATGCAGGCCGCGATGGCGACCCTGACCTCACGCGTGCGCATCGGCTGCATGGTCTCGGGCAACTCGTACCGGCACCCCGGGATGCTCGCCAAGCTCGCCACGACGGTCGACCACCTCTCGGGCGGGCGCCTGGAGTTCGGGATCGGCGCCGGGTGGAACGAGCGCGAGCACACCATGTACGGGCTGGACCTCGGGGACGTGGGCACCCGGATGGACCGCCTCGAGGAGGCGCTCGTCGTCATCCGCTCGCTGTGGGGGCGGCCGACCACGACGTTCCACGGCGAGCACTACCGCCTCACCGACGCCGTCGCCGAGCCGAAACCCCTGCAGCGGCCGCACCCGCCGATCTGGGTCGGCGGGTCCGGCCCCCGCCGCACGCTGCGGCTGGTGGCGCGGTACGCCGACGTGTGGAACGACACCGAGAGCAGCCCGGAGCGGATCGGTGAGCTCAGCGAGGTGCTGGCGCGGCACTGCGACGACGTGGGGCGCGACCCGGCCGAGATCCGTCGCACCGTCCAGCTGCGCCTGCGTCAGCACGACCTGGCGGACCTGCCGGCGCTCGTGGCGGCCTACGAGGCCGTCGGGGTCAGCGAGTTCGTCATCGTGCTGCCGTCCGACGGGGACGTGCGTCCGCACCTGGACGCCGTGGTCGACGCGCTCCCCCGGCTCCGGTCCGCCGGCTGACCCCGGTCGAGGCCGGGCGGCAGGCCTCGACGAGGTGTCGCGTCGAGGCCTGCCGCAAGAGGGTCGTACCGACGGGCGTGCTCAGTCGTGCACCGAGGCGGCGACGAGCCAGGCGGTCAGCAGCACGACCACGACCATGAAGCCCGTCTCGTGCCCCGCGCCGCGCTGCAGCAGGCTGGCGGCCTTGTGGGCCCGCCGGGCCCCGTGACCCGGCGCCTGCAGCAGCGGCACCACACGGAAGTGCTGGTAGGCACCGATCGCGGCGACCACCGCCACCACCGCGACCTTGGCCAGCAGGAACAGCCCCCAGCTCGTCTCCCACAGCTGGGAGGGTCGGTCGAGGATCTCCACCGTCAGCGCCACCCCGGCGAGGCCGACCAGCGCGATCGACCCCGTGGCCAGCACCGCGAAGCGGCTGCCCAGCAGTCCGGCGTCCAGGGGGCGGGCGTCCCGGCGGCGGCGGCGCAGGACGACGCCGACCATGACGACGCCCCCCACCCACGCGGCGGCCGCGAGCAGGTGCGTGACGTCGGTGGTCACGACCAGCCAGTGCGGCCCGACGCTGCGGCTGTGCCCGTCCAGCACGATGCCGGTGCCGAGCAGCAGGGCACCCACCACGGCCAGCCACGACCCCGCGAGCGTGCGCCGTGCGCCGACCAGCACGGCCAGGGCGCCTGCGGCCTGCAGACCGAGCACGAGCGCCGTGTCGCCGGTCAGGGCGTCGCGCAGGGCCGACGGTGTCCAGGCGGCGCTGATCTCGCCCTGGGCCACCACGACGGCCCGGGCCGCGAGGCGCAGCGGGACGGCCACGAGCGCGAGCAGACCGACCCAGCGCACGGCGGTGAGCACCGTGGGCACGTCCTCGCGGTCGCGCCCGCGCAGGACGAGCGCCGCGAACAGCAGCCCGCCTCCGGCCACGAGCGCACCCCACAGGACGGCGGCACCGGCGAGGCGGGACACCACGGCGGCGAACCCCGCCGCCGTCTCGTCGTCCTCCTCGGCAGCGGTCACGCCCGCGTCCGTGTCCGGCGCGGGTTCGGGCGACGGTTCCTCGGAGGCGTCCGGCTCGGCCGGCTCCTGCGCGGGCGCGGCCCCGGTGACCGCGAACACCACGGTCCCGTCCAGCGGGTGGCCGTCCTCGGCGGCCACGTTCCAGTCGACCGTGTACTCCCCGTCCGTGAGCGGCTCGGCGGGGGTCGCGGTCAGCACGGTGCCGTCGTCGGACTGCGTGACCTCGACGGGCACGGCACCGTCCGGGCCGGTGACCTCCACGGCTTCGCCCAGCGGGGTGACCGGCAGCGTGTAGGTGAGCACGACCTCCTCGACCGGGCCCTGCGCGGTCGAGCCGTCGGCGGGTTCGGCGGTGTCGAGCTTGGTGTGCGCCGAGGCGGGTCCGGCCCCGGCGAGCAGGAGCAGCAGGGCGAGCAGGAACCCGCCGACGAGGGTACGGGCGCGCGTCATGAGGACTCCTCGGGGTCGGAGGAGGCGGCCGGGAGCAGGTCGGCCATCTGCTCGATCTCGGCGGTCTGGGCGGCGACCATCCCGGCCGCCAGCTCGACCATCTCGGTCGACGAGCCGTCGGTCACGACGCGGTCGGCCATCTGCACGCCGTGCTCGTGGTGCACCGTCATCTGCCGCAGGAACACCTCCTGCAGCTCGTCGGCGGGCACGGCCTCGAGGTCCTGCGCAGTGATCTCGGGCACGGTGTCGTCGACCCGCTCGAGCTCGCGGGCGCCGAGCCAGTCGTTCATCCGGGTGTTCTCCTGGCTCTGGGAGCCGGCGACGGAGCGCGCGAGGTCGCGCACCTCGGCGTCGACGCCGTCGGCCTGCAGCAGCGCCTGCGACATCGCGATCGCGTCGACGTGGTGCGGGATCATCATCTGCGCGAACATCACGTCCACGCGGTTGTGGTCGTCGGGGGCGGTGGGTCCGTCGGCCGCACAGGCCGACACGGTCAGGGTGAGGGCGGCGCCGAGCGCCGCCGCGGTGCTCCGGGCGGTCATGAGGTCCTTCTGCGGGGTCGGTCGCGAGGCCGGGTTCACCGGCACGTGGGGTCAGGGCGGTCGTCGTCGACGACCGCGCCCTCACGTGCGCGAGATACCCAGGACGACGGGTTCGGGCGTGCCCGGCACGCGCGCGGTGCGCGGGAGCGCCGGCAGGAGCGCGCTCGCCGGGGCGGGCGCCCAGACCGCCCGGCCGGCGGGCCGGGGTCGCAACCGCCGCAGGGCCAGCAGGGTCAGGGCGGCCAGGAGGGTGCAGGCGACGAGCGTCTCGTGGTCGTGGTCGTTCGTCGGGCTTCCGTGGCCGGCCGGCGAGGCCGCCGTGCGCGGGGCGTCCGCGGCGTGGTCGTGTCCCCCGGGCTCCGCGAGCGCACCGGCGGTCTGGTGGACGCCGTCACCGGGACCGTGCACGTGGCCGGACGACCCGGACGGCTGGTGCGAGACGAGCAGCAGCGCGAGCGCCACCACGAGCAGGCAGACGCCCGCCCACAGCGCGAGGGCGCGCAGCGGGACGCTGCGGCGCGACGCGACCGGTGCCGTTCTCGTCATGCCCCCGATCCTACGCGGACGCGCCGAGCAGCCCGGCGGTCATCCCCAGCAGCAGGCTCGTCGCGGCGGCCGTGTGCAGGACGACCACCGCGGGGCGCGGGACGGTCCCCCGCCGGGGGCGGGTGGACGTCACCGCCCGGAAGGCGGGGGCGACCCAGCGCAGGTAGTAGAACAGGCTCGCCACGGAGTTGACCGCCGCGAGCACGACGAGCCAGGCGTACCCGCCGTCGGCCGCGGTGGTGAACGCGCCGAGCTTGCCCAGGAAGACGGCCGTGGGCGGGGTGCCGACCAGACCGAGCAGGCACACCACGAGACTGACCAGCAACCACGGGCGACCCGTGACCCCGGCGGCCCACCCGACCAGCGTGGTGCGGCGCGGCACGGCGGCCACGGCGGCGAAGGCGCCGATGTTGGTCACGGCGTAGGCGGCGAGGTACAGCCGCAGCGCCGGGGCGGCGAGCTCGACCGTGCCGGCCACCGCGACGATCATCAGCAGGTAGCCGACCTGGCTGATCGTCGAGTACGCGAGCAGCCGCTGCAGCGAGGTCTGCCAGAACGCCGCGAGGTTGCCCAGCGTCATGCTCGCCGCCGCGACGAGTGCCACGCCGAGCGCCAGGCCCGCCGGGGTCTCGGCGAACGGGCCGGCGACGAGACGGAACGCGGCGGCGACGGCGCCGATCTTCGGGACCGTGGAGATCAGCGCGGCCACCGCGGGGCTCGCACCGTCGACGGCGTCGGGCACCCAGAAGTGCACGGGGACGGCACCGGCCTTGAACAGCACGGCGGCCAGCAGGCCGAGGGCGGCGAGCGCCGCGACGGCGGGAGCCGCGGCCGGCAGCGACGCCGAGATGGCGGCGTAGCCGGTGCGGCCGGTGCCGAGGACCAGGGCGGCCGCGCCGACCAGCAGCACCACCCCCACCAGGGCGCTGAGCAGGTAGTACTTCAACGCCGCCTCGGTACCGCGGGCGTCCTTGCGGAAGGCGGTCAGCGTGTACGCGGGGACGCTCGCCAGCAGGTAGGCCGCCACGAGCAGCAGGGCGTCGGTGGTCCCGGCGAGGGCGTCGGCGCCGAGGGCGACGAGCAGCGTGAGCACGTAGGCCTCGGTCTCGCGCGGGTGACCCGCCAGCTCGGTGCGCAGCAGCACGACCACGGCCGCCGTGGCCGCCGCCACCGCGAGGCGCACCACGCCCGTGGTCGCGTCCACCGTCCAGGTGCCGCTGAAGACCGTCCGCACGGGGTCGCCGAGCACGGCGGCCGCCGCGGCCGCGCTCACCAGGCAGCCGACGACGGCGATCCAGGCCACGCGTCGCTGGGCACGCTGCGGCGTCCACAGCCCGACCAGCAGGCCGCCGACGGCGGCGGCGAGCAGCGCGGCCTCGGGCAGCAGCGCGAGGGCGTCCTGGGCCGTCATCCGCGCCTCACCGGGCCACCAGCGCGACGAGGCCGTCGGCCGCCGGGCCGACGACGTCGACGAGCACCCAGGGCAGCAGCCCGACGGCGACGCTGAGCCCGAGCAGGGGCACCACGGCCACCCGTTCGACGGTGGTCACGTCCCCGAGCCCGCCGGCGTCGACCCCGTCGGGCACCCGCAGGTCTCCGGTCAGCAACCGCTGCAGCGCCCGCAGGAACAGGCCGGCGGTGAGCAGGATGCCCACCACCGCGACCACCACGGCCACGGGGACGGCCGCGAGCGACCCGGCGAAGATCTGGAACTCGGCCACGAAGCCGGACAGGCCGGGCAGCCCGAGCGAGCCGAAGGCGGCCACGGCGAACAGGACGGCGAACCCGGGCAGGGCGCGCGCGAGACCGCCCCACCGGGCGAAGGCGTACGTCCCACCCCGCGTCCACAGCATCCCCGCGACGAGGAACAGGGCGCCGGTGAGCAGGCCGTGGCTGACCATCTGCACGACGGCGCCGGTCGCCGCGACACCGGCCGCGGCGGCGGGGCCGGACCCGTCCGCGCCGTCCCGGGCGAGCACCCCGACGGCGCCCAGCCCGAGCAGGACGTACCCCATGTGGTTGACGGAGGTGTAGGCGATCATCCGCTTCAGGTCGTCCTGGGCCAGGGCCACCAGCGCGCCCCACAGCACGCTGACCACACCGATCACCACGATCCACGTGCCCCAGCGCTGCCAGGCGTCGGGCAGCGTGGGCATGGCGATCCGCACGAACCCGAAGGTGCCGAGCTTCAGCAGCACACCGGCCAGGACCGCGGACCCCTCCGCCGGGGCGTCGGTGTGCGCGGGCGGCAGCCACGTGTGGAACGGGACCAGGGGCGTCTTGACCGCGAGCCCCACGACCAGGGCGAGCAGCACCCAGGACGCGGTCCCGCTCTGACCGGCCCACGGCGGGTCCTCGACGAGCCGCACGATGTCGAAGGTGCGCGGCTCGCTGCCGAGGAACAGCCCGATGAAACCCAGGAGCAGCGCCAGCGATCCCAGGAACGTGTACAGGAAGAAGGTCAGGGCGCTGCGGCGGCGGTCGCCGTGGCCCCACCCGGCGATGACGAAGTACATCGCCACGATCGACAGGTCGAAGAACAGGAAGAACAGGATCAGGTCGAGCGCCGCGAACGTGCCCAGGCAGGTCGTCTGGAGCAGCAGGAACAGGGCCGCGTGGCTGCGCGGCCGCGGGGTGCCGCGCAGCGACCACACCGCGCAGCACCAGAACAGCACGGCGGTCAGGGCCAGCAGCGGCAACGACAGCCCGTCGACGCCCACGTGGTAGGAGGCGTCGACCGTCGGGATCCAGCGCAGCTTGACGTCGTACTGGAACCCGCCACCGGGGTCGAACCCCCACCAGAGCCAGGCGACCAGCCCGACCACCACCGAGGACGTGGCCACCCACGCCCAGGACGCGGTCCGGTCCGGGACACGGGCCGCCACCAGGACGAGCCCGGCGAGCGCCGGGAGCAGGACGAGGACGGTCAGGAGCACGAGGTCACCTCACGAGGAGCAGCAGGAGCAGCAGCAGGCCGAGACCGGCCGCCGCCTGGGCGTAGTACTGGTGCAGCAGTCCGGTCTGCAGGCGCCGCGCGGCGTGCCCGGCCCGTGCCACGCCGGAGGCGACGTCGCGCACGGCGCCGTCGACGCGGCGGTCGTCCAGGACCGCCGCACGGCGGGCACCGGCCACCGCGAGCCCGGCGGTGCGCCGCACCGCGCGATGGATCCCGGAGTCGTCGAGGACGGCGACCCGCCCGGCCAGCCGCGGGACCGCCCTCGCCACGGCGTGGACGGAGCGGTCCAGACCGCCGTCCACCCGGTCGACCCGGCGCGCCAGGGCGCGGACACCGCGGCCGACCGTCACGAGCAGCGCGGGCATGGCCCACCACGACGTCAGCGGTGCGCGCTCGGCGACCCGTACCAGGGCGGGGCGCCACAGCACCACGGCCGCCACGACGACGGCGAGCCCGCCGGAGAGCACCAGTGCGCCGGGCGTGGGGGCGGGTCCGGGCTGCGCGCCGAGGACCCGGGCGGCGCCGTCGCGAACGACGGGAAGGGCGAACGCCCCCAGGCCCACCGCGGCCGCGGCGAGCGCCAGCGCGGCGGCGACCGCCGGACGCGGTGCGCGGGAGCCGTCGCCCGGGTGCCGCGGGGCGAGCACCACCGCGACGATCTTCGCGGCGTAGGCGGCGGACAGCGCGCCGGCCACCAGGGCCACGACGTGCAGCACGGCGCCGCCGGCCAGGTGCGCCTCCTCCGCCCCGGCCAGGATCTCGTCCTTGGTCACCCACAGCGACAGCGGTGGGACACCGGCCAGGGCCGCCGCCGCGGCGACCGACGCGGCCCCGACGAGCGGGTACCGGCGGCCGGCGCCGCGCAGCTCGGCCAGCGCCCGCGTGCCGAGCGCACCGAGCCAGATGCCGGCCGCCACGAACAGCCCGGCCTTCACCGCCGCGTGCGCCACCAGGTGCTCGACGCCACCGAGCAGCCCGGTACCGGCGCCGGCGGCCCACGCCCCGGCGGCCAGGACGACGAACCCCATCTGCGCCGCGGTGCTCGCGGCCAGCAGCTGCTTGAGGTCGGTCTGCGCCACGGCGACGAGCCCGAGCGCCAGCGCCGTCGCGGCCCCGACCCAGGCCACCACCGGGGCGGCGCCGTCGGCCAGGGCAGGGCCGAGTCGCAGGAGCAGGTAGCCGCCGGCCGCGACCATGGTGGCCGAGTGCAGCAGCGCCGAGACCGGGCTGGGACCCTGCATCGCGGCGGACAGCCAGCCGGACAGCGGCAGCTGGGCCGACTTGCCGAGCGCGGCGACGACGACGCCGGTCGTCGCCACCGCCGCCCAGGGCGCCGGCAGCCCCTCGAGGCCGGACAGGCCCAGGCTGCCGCTGCCGGCGAGCACGGCACCGGCGGCGACGTACAGGCCGAGGTCAGCGGCCCGGGTGGTCAGCAGCGCCGTCGTACCCGCGGACGTCCGTCCCGCCAGCCGCCACCGGAAGCCGATGAGGGCGTAGGAGGTCGCCCCCATGACCTCCCAGCCGAGCATCAGCGCCGGAAAGGTCGTCGCCGTGACGGTCAGCTGCATCGCGGCGACGAACAGCAGCCAGTAGCCGAAGAACCGGGCCCGCGAGGTGCGCGCCTCGTGGTCGACCGCGGCGTGCACGGTGACGGTCAGCGCGACGACGGCGACGGTCACCGTGAGCACCGCCGAGAGCCCGTCCACCGCCAGCGCGAGATCCGCACCGTCGGCGACGGCCGCGGCGCCGCTGCCCAGGAACGAGACCGAGACGGTGGGTCGCCCCGTGGCGGCCACGATCGCGAGAGCCGCGCCGACCAGCCCGAGCCCGAGCGCCAGGGGTGCCGCGACCCCGTCCAGCCGGTGCCGCCCGAGCAGCAGTGCCGTCCCGCCGACGGCGGGCAGCAGCACGACCAGCAGCAGGGCGGCGCTCATCCGGCGAGGTCCTCGGCGGCGTCGACCGTGTCGACCTGTCGGGCGCGATAGATCGCCAGGGCGACGGAGAATCCCATCGCCATCTCCACCGCCATGACGACGGTGGCCACGAGCACGAGCACCTGCGCCCCGGGCAGCTGCGGGGTGAGGTAGGCCCAGGCGGCACCGGCGGCCAGGATGACGCCGTTGACCACGAGCTCGAGGCCCATCATGACCATGACGATCGACTGCTGGGACAGCGCGCCGAACAGGCCGGTACCCACGAGGGCGGCGGCGACGGTCAGCACGACCTGCAGGGTGACCTCGGTCATCGGGGCAGCCCTCCGCGCACGGGGTCGTCGGGGTCGCGTTCCAGGTCGGCCCCGAACCGGTCGTAGCGTCCGCGGTGCGTGGCCAGCGCGATGCCCGCCACCATGGTGGCGAGCAGGACGACCCCCACCACGATCATCACGAGCATGTAGTCCCCCATGATCGCCTCGCCGACCTGGACGGTCGCGTTCGCGGGCCGGGGTCCGGGCCGGTCGGGCCAGTCGACGGTCCACACCCCGACCGTCAGCACGACGAACGCCACGACCCCCGCCGCGATCGAGCCCCGGGTGTTGTGCACCATGGTCATGGGCATGAGCCCGGCGGGGTTCATCATCAGCATGATCATGAACACCGCCATGATCGCCATCTCGATGGTCATCATCAGGATGGTCAGCAGCCCGAGGTAGGCCAGGTCCATCAGGAGCAGCGCGGCGCCGGTGGCGAGGAAGGACGCGAGCAGGGAGAACGTCGCGCGCGCCATGGAGTCGACGACGAACACCAGCACCCCGGTGCACACCGCCACGGCGCCGAGGACGGCCAGGAGCAGCAGCTCGGTCATCGGTAGAAACCTCCCAGCACGAGCACCGCCGCCACGGCGGACTGCACGACGGTGGCCGGCAGCAGCACCACCCAGGCGACGTCGGCGAACCGTTCGGGGCGCACGACCGGCCAGCGCCGCCCCACCCCGACCAGCAGAGCCATGACGGCGAGCGTCTTCAGGGCGTACCAGACCGGGCCGGGCAGTCCTGGCCCGTCCTCGCCCCCGAGGAACCATGCCGCGGCGGTGGCGGCGGCGACGCCGAGGAAGGTCGCACGGCCGACCTGGACCAGGAGCCGGTCGACGCCGGAGGTCTCGGCCAGCACTCCCCCGGCGACGTCGGCCCCGGCGGGGGCGCCGAACGGCCCCCAGAAGGCGAAAGCCGCCGCGCCGATCAGGAAGACGACGAACGCCACCGGCATGGTCCACAGGAACCAGGCCCCGCCGGCCTGGGCGGTGACGACGTCCGTGGCGCGCAGCGAGCCCGCGCCCACCCCGACCGTGATGATCGCGAACATCAACGGCAGCTCGTAGGCCAGGCCCTGGGCCAGGAACCGGTAGGCGCCCACCAGGGGGTGCACCGCGTTCGGTCCCCAGCCCAGCAGCCAGACCGCGGCCCACAGCAGCGCCTCGGCCGCGTTGAACCACACCAGGTCCGCCGACGTCGAGACCACGCTGCGTCCTCCGAACGGCAGCACCGCGGCCGACATCAGGGCCAGGACGGGCACGGCCGGCACCGCCACCGTGCTGAGCAACCGGTCCGGGGCGATCGTCGTCCGGCGCCGTTCGAGCAGCATCCGGGCACCGTCGCGCACCGGAGCGACGACCACGTCCGCGCGACGCCCGCCCGCCGGGGCGCGGCGTGCCAGGGCGTCCATCACGGCGAGCACGAGCCCGAGCAGCAGCGCCACGGCCACCACGACCGGTCCCGCCCACGGCGAGGTCCAGACGGTCTCAGGCAAGTCGGTCCCCCTCGTCGGCGGCCGGTTCGCGCTCCCCCGGCCCCACCTCGACGCTCGCCACCGCGAGCCGGGCGGCGGCGAGCTCGGCGCCCTCCAGCGCCACGGCCACGGCCTGGGGCGGCACCGGCTCGGGCGGGGCGGCGCCGTCGAGGACGTCGCACCAGGTGTGCAGACGGTCGAGGACGTCCGTGCCCTGCGGCGCGGGCAGGCCGCGCAGGGACCACCGCAGCCGGCGGGAGCCGCGCAGGTCCCGGGCGAGCCGGCTCACCTGCTCCGACGCCGACGGACGCTGCTGCCCGACGGCGTCCCGGGCGCGGCGGGCGCGGTGCAGGTCGCGCTCGGGTCCGGCGAGGACCAGGACGCGGCACACGGCGTCCAGGGCACGCAGCTGTGCCGGGCGGGGCGCGGCCGTGACGCCGTCCGCCCAGCGCACACCGGCACCGCTCAGCACGTCACCCTGCATGGTGGCCCGCACGACGAGACCGTCCGGGGACCCGGGCAGCCAGGGACCCAGCGTGACGTCCAGGGCCTCGAGCTCCAGGCCGTCGCGGTCGGGGGCCGAGGACGCCATCGGCAGGCCGGCCACCTCCATGTCCCCGTGGCCCCCGTGGCCCCCGTGGCCGTGCTCGTCGTGGTCCTCGTGGTCCTCGTGGTCGGGGCCGTCCGGCTGCGCCCCCCGGCCGATCCACGGGTCGCCGTCGGCGTCGGCCGACCGACGCTGCGCGCCGCGGTCCACCAGCGACGCCGCGGCGGCGTCGAGGCGAGCACCGACCTCCGCGGGCCGATCCACCCGGGTCCGCGCCCGCGGTGCGGGCATCTGCGACCAGAGCACCTCGACGGCGCCGCCGAGCTCGGGACCGGGATCGCCGACGACGACGAGGAGGTCCGCACCCGCCGGTGAGAGTGCCGGCGGCCACCCCCGTCGCAGCAGGGCGGACTCGACCTCCTGCCCGGCCGCGGTCGCTCCCGGGGCGACGACGAGCACGCGGGGCCGCCCCAGCGCGAAGCCCCACAGCCGTGCGCTCAGGCCCATCGCAGCGCTCCTTCGCGCCAGGCGTACACCACACCCACCAGCAGCACCGCCAGGAACCCGAACATCTCCACGACGGACGTCGCCCCCATCTGCGCGACGACGACCGCCCAGGGGTACATGAAGACCATCTCCATGTCGAAGGCCAGGAAGAGCACGCTCACCGCGTACCACCGCACGTGGAACCGTGACACGGCGTGCTGGGTCGGCAGGACCCCGGACTCGAAGGGGAGACTCATCGCGGGCGTCCGGGCCACCGCGAGCGCGGTAGCCGCGCCCCGCAGGCCGAGCAGCAGCAGGGCGATCCCTGCCACGAGTCCCGCCAGGGCCATCCGTGCACTCACCGTCCCGTCGTGGTGGTCGTGTCGGCAGCGCCCATGATGGTGGCCGTGGACCGGCTCGGCATCCCGAGAACCGGGACGCGAGCAGCGGACATAGGCTCGGGACATGGCCCACCGCCGGACGACGCTCGCCCTGCTGCCGGGTTGGTGCGAGACGGGCGGCGTCTTCGAGCGCCTGATCCGCCAGCTCCCGCCGGCGGTCACCCCTCTCGTCGTCGAGCTGTCCACCCCGACCGTCACCGACTGGTCGGTCCCTGCCCTGGCCACCCGCGCCGCCGACGCCCTGACCCGTGCGTCGGTGGACGGACCCACCGTGGCGCTCGGGACCTCCAGCGGCGGCTACGTGGCCCAGCAGCTCGCCGTCGACCGCCCCGACCTGCTGGACGGGCTGGTCCTGGTCGGCGCGCCCGCGGACCTGCGTGGCAGGCCGCCGTTCGCCGAGGACGTCGACCGGCTCACCGACCCGATCGACCCCGAGTGGGTCCGGGACTCCCTGGCCTGGTACGGCACGGGCACGGCGATCGACCCGGCCTTCCTCACGGCACGTGCCGCCGAGGCCGCCGACCTGGGCGCCGACGTCTGGCAGGCGTCGCTCCAGGGGTTGACCGAGTCGACGCCGCCCCTGCTCACGGGCACGATCGATCTGCCGACGCTGGTCCTGAGCGGGGAGCTGGACGACGTCGTGGGCCCCAGCCACGACCGGATCCTGGCGGCCGTCCCGCGCGCCCGCGGGATCGTCTACGCGGCCACCGGCCACCTGGTGCTCTGGGAGCGGCCGGAGCGGGTCGCGGCCGACGTCGCGGCGTTCCTCGGCGACCTCGACGTGCGGCGGTGAACCGGCTCAGGCGGAGGCGGCGGTGAGGTGCTCGAGCTCGTCCGGTGCGAGCTCGAGCGTCATGGACGTCAGCAGGGCGTCGAGCTGCTCGGTGTGGCGGGCGGAGGCGATCGGCGCGACCACGGTCGGCCGCGAGCGCAGCCAGGCGAGGGCCACCGAGGCCACCGGCACGTCGTGCGTGGCGGCGAGGTCGTCCAGCACGGCCAGCACACGCCGTCCGCGCTCGTCGAGGTAGCGCGACGCGCGCCCGGCCCGCGGGCTGTCCGGCGCGACGCCGTCACGGTAGGCGCCCGTGAGGAACCCCGAGGCCAGCGCCGAGTACGGCAGCACACCCAGACCGTGACGCTGCGCGGCGTCCCGCGACGCGCCCTCGAACCCTCGCTCGACGAGGTTGTAGAGCGGCTGCAGCGCGACGGGCCGGTGCAGCCCCTCGGCCTCGGCGACGGCGAACCACTCGGCGATGCGCTCGGGGGTGTAGTTCGACAGCCCGATCTCGCGGACCAGGCCGTCCTCGACGAGCCGGGAGAACGCCGTGGCGGCCTCGGCGACCGGGGTGTCGGGGTCGTCGGCGTGCGCGTAGTACAGGTCGACGTGGTCGGTCCCGAGCCGCTGCAGGGACGCCTCCGCGGCGGCGCGGACGTTGCCGGCGGACAGCCCCGGGAACCCCGGGTGCCGGGAGACCTTGGTGGCGATCACGACGTCGTCGCGGCGTCCCCCGCGCTCCAGCCAGCGGCCGATCGTGGCCTCGCTCTCGCCGCCGGTGTGCCCCGGTGCCCAGGCGGAGTAGGCGTCGGCGGTGTCGACCATCCGCCCACCGGCCCGGACGAAGGCGTCCAGCACGCCGAAGGACGCGTCGTCGTCGGCCGTCCAGCCGAACACGTTGCCGCCGAGGGCCAGCGGAGCGTTCGCGAGGTCGAGGGAACCGAGATGTGCTGTGATCGTCGACGGAGTCATACGGGAGACAATCGAGGAGGGGCCGCGCGCATTCCGGCGTCGGCCCGACGGGACCCGGGGCGGCGGCGGAGGTGGAGCACATGAGGCACCGGACGACGGACACGACGGCGACGGCACGGCACGACCGGGACGACCGCGTCGTGGACGCCCCGGCAGGCAGGTTCCGGGCGAGCGTCGGCGGCGACGTGCTGCGCGCCGGTGGGATCCGCTACGCCCGTGCCGCGAGGTTCTCGCCGCCCGTGGACGAGCCGCCGGCCGCCGGGACGGTGGACGCCACCGGGTTCTCGCCGTCGTCGCCGCAGAACCCCGACCCGATCGGTCTGGACGTCTTCGGGCCGGACTCGGCGCGCCCGCTGCCCCCGTCGGAGGACTGCCTGCGCCTGACGGTGACCGCCCCGGCGGACGTGCGACCGGGAGAGGGCTTGCCGGTGATCGTCTGGATCCACGGGGGGTCCTACGTCTCGGGTGCCGGTGACGCCATCAGCTACGACCCGTCGGCGCTCGTGCGCGAGCACCGGGTCGTCGTGGTCGCGGTGACCTACCGGCTGGGGGTCCTGGGGTTCCTCGGCGACGACGGCCGCCCCGCCAACCTCGGCCTGCGGGACATGCTGTCCGCGCTGCGCTGGGTGGCCCGCAACGCCGAGGCGTTCGGCGGCGACCCGGCGTCGGTGACCGTCATGGGCGAGTCCGCGGGCGCCGACGCGATCACCCGGCTCATGGTCGCCGACGGCGCCGCGGGACTGTTCCGGCGCGCCGTGGTGCAGAGCCCGCCGCTGGGGATCTCCCGGCGCCGCGCGCAGATGGCCGCCACGATGGCGGCCGAGGTCCGCGGCGTGCCCGACGACGCCGATCTGGACGAGCTCCTCGCCGCCCAGCGACGGGCCGTGCGCCGTGTGCTGCCCCGGTACGGGCTCCGGGCGGCGATGCCCTTCGGTCCCCAGCACGGCTACCCTCCCGTGCCTCCCGAGGAGCACCTCGAGGCGGCGTGGAGCCGCGTCGCGCCGGACGTCGACCTGCTGATCGGGACGAACGCGCGCGAGACGGCACTGTTCGTCGAGGGGGTCCTGCCCCGCACCATGGTGCCCGCCGTGGGACCGGCGCTGCGCGAGGGCGTCGGGCACGGGTTGACCCGCGCCGTCTACGGCCGCGCGGTCGACCAGTTCGTCGAACGGCACCGGCGTGCCGGCGGCCGTGCGGCGCGCTACACCTTCCTGGGCGGCCCGACCGAGCACCCGCTGCGCGCGGCGCACGCCACCGAGCTGCCCCTGCTGCTCGGGGACCCGGAGAGCTGGCGCGGCGTGCCGGTCGTGGCCGGCCGCGACGACGCAGAGCTCGTCGCCAGCGGTCGGCTGCTGCGCGGCGCCTGGGCCCAGTTCGCCCGGACGGGCCGCCCGCCCACGGACATCCCGGGCCTGCTGCGCGTCGACTGACGACAGGCGCGGGTCCGGCCGCCGCCCTCCTGCACCACGTTCCCGCACCGAAAGGCCCTCATGACGTCACGTCCCGCGATCAGTGCTGCCCCTCAGGCTCCGGACTGGGTGCCCGACGCCGTCGCCGCGGCCGGGGCCCGGCTCGTGCCGCTCGGCGCCGAGACCGAGGGGCTGCTGTGGTTCGGGCCCCTGGGTGTGGACGGGCTCGGCCCGGCGCTGTCGGCGGCGCCCGAGGCCCGGTGGGTCCAGCTCCCCTCCGCCGGTGTCGACGCCGGCCTGGAGGCCGGTCTCATCGACTCGACCCGCACGTGGACCTCGGCCAAGGGGTCCTTCGCGGAGCCCGTGGCCGAGCACGCCCTCGCCCTGACCCTCGCCGCGCTGCGCCGCCTGCCCGAGCGGGCCCGCACCCGCTCGTGGGGGCCGGAGTTCGGCCGGACGCTCTACGAGGCCGAGGTGCTCGTGGTCGGAGCCGGCGGGATCGCCCGGTCCTTCCTGGAGCTGCTGGGGCCGTTCCGCACCCGTGCGGTCGTGGTGCGCCGCCGCCCGGAGCCGGTCGACGGCGCCCGGGTCGTGACCTCCGAGAGGTTGCGGGACGAGCTCGGGCGGGCGGACGTCGTCGTGCTCGCCGCCGCACTCACGGACCGCACGCGGGCGATGATCGGGGCCGCCGAGCTCGCGGCGATGCGGCCCGGCGCCGTGCTGGTCAACGTGGCCCGGGGCGCGCTGGTCGACACCGACGCGCTCGTGGCCGCCCTGCGGTCGGGTCGGGTCGGGGCCGCGGGGCTCGACGTCACCGATCCCGAGCCGCTGCCGCCGGGGCACCCGCTGTGGGAGCTGCCGAACGCCCTGGTGACACCGCACACGGCCGACACCCCGGAGATGGTCGACCCGCTGCTGCGCCGACGGGTCGAGGAGAACCTGCACCGCTTCGTGCGGGACGAGCCGATGGTGGGTGTCGTCGATCCGCGGACCGGGTACTGAGACCCCGGGGCCTCACAGCTCCCGGTACCTGCCGGGCGCGTCGGGGCGGGCGAGCCGCACGGCCTCGACGCCGTACCAGGTGAGGCCGATCGCGAAGAGCAGTCGCTGGGCCGCGCCCGCCACGAACGGCATGGTCAGCATCGTCAACGGCAGCACCACGGCGGCGACGAGCGCGACGATGTCCAGGACGCGGATCCAGCCGGGTCGACGTCCCCGGCGGATCGTCACGGCCAGCACGCCGACCATGAAGGCGAACCCGACGGTCGTCGACGCCACCGTGTGCAGGGTGTCCTCGGCCCGGTCCCAGGCGGCGCTGTACCAGGGGCTGTGGGAGAACACCGCGACACCGAACATCCCGGCGCCGTAGACCGCGTGCGCGCCGCGCCCCCACGGACCCCACGCCTCCCCCGCGCGCGCGGCCTCGACCAGCACCGCGAGCCCGAGCAGCACGAACCCCGTGCGCGCCACCCAGGCACCCGGCACCCCTTGTCCCGCGGACTCGCTCACCGAGTGCCGCACGACGTCGTAGGAGTCGGGGACGGCCAGCGGGGCGAGGGCCAGGCACAGCAGAGCAGCACCGAGCAGGACCAGCACCGTCACCGCCGAGGATCGACTCACGACCTCACGATCTCATCGTCGCGCCGGTCGGGCGCGACGTCGTGACGCCGGGTGAAGTCCGCGCGGGCGTGGGCCGCCCCGCGAGCGTGCGCCCGCCGACCTGCCTACGTTCGACCCGGTGACGCAGGAGCAGGCTCGACGGCGAGTCCGCCCGGTCACCCGACCCCCAGGAGGTTCCGAGATGAAGAAGCTCGCTGTCGGCGCTGCCACGCTCGCCCTGCTCGCCGCTCCCCTCGCCGCCGCCCCGGCCGCCGCCGCGGGGCACGGACCGCACCCGTCCTGCTGGGGCCAGGCCTCGGCCGTGTTCGCCCAGATGCAGATGATGGGCGAGCACTCGTCGTCGTTCGCCACCCCACGTGTGGGGCTGCGCAACCTGGCCCGCTCCGCGCTCGGCGAGGACGCCACCATGGCCGACCTCGGGGTGTTCGTCGCCGATGAGCTCGGGCTGTCCATCGACGCCTGCATGTGACCTGCGGTGGCGCCCGGGGACGGTCGACCCCCGGGCGCCCTGGGAACATCGTCACACCGGTCGGGGGCCGGTCAGCACGGTGTCGTGACCTACCCTCGGGCCATGGCCACCTTCTCCTCCGTCACGCGTCCGCACGTGCTCTCGGCGATCGCCGAGCACGACGACCGCGGTGCCACCGCGTTCCTCAGCGTCTACGGGTTCACCCCGACCCCGGGGGTCACGCTGACGCACGAGGGCCGGACCTACGACGCCACGGCCCTGCTCGCCGTCGCGCACCGCTACGCGACCGGACGGGCCGCCCTGCCCGAGGAGATGACCGGGGGCAAGGTCGCCGTGGGCACGCTGCTGAGCAAGCGCGGGTTCGACGTCACGGGCGCCCCGTCCTCCCGGACGACCGCACGCCGCACGACGGCCTCCCGGCCCACCACGCCTCGCAAGGCTCCCGAGCCGGAGAAGCCCACCCCCGTGTGCCCGTCGTGCTTCATGGCCCTGCCCGCGACGGGGGTCTGCGACAGCTGCGGGTGAGCCCTCTCACCCGTCGGTGACGGGTGTGGCGCGACGCCCCGATTGTTACGGTGGGGGGTATCTGGACGACGCCCCCTGACGCCGGAGACGATGCGCACATGACGTGGCTCTACCTGGCACTGCTCGTGCTCGGTGCCACGCTGCTCGGCGTCACGGCCGTGCGCGTGCTCGTCGGCGGCCTCCGCCCCCCGCACCGCGCCCGCCCGGACGACACGCCCGCCGCGCCCGCGAGACCGCGGGCCGCGACCTCGACGGCGCGAGAGATCCTCGACGAGCGGTACGCCGCCGGCGAGCTGAGCACCGAGGAGTACGACCACCGACGCCGGGTCCTGGAGCGCTGATGGAGCCCATCAGCCGGCGCACCGCGTTGACCCTCGGCGGGCTGGGGCTCGTCAGCGCCACCGTGGGGGGCGTGGGTCTCTGGCGCGAGCTGAGCACCACCGGCACGACCTCGGGAGCGACGGGCGAGACCCTCCGCGCCCCCGAGGTCGTGCGCAGCACCGACGGCGTGCTCGACGTCCGGCTGGAGGCGGCCCGCGGGACCCACGAGATCGCCGGACGACGGGCCACCACCCTGGCGTACAACGGCGGTGTTCCCGGTCCGACCCTGCGGGTGCGCGCCGGGGACACGGTGCGCGTCGAGCTCGTCAACAGCACGGACGAGACGACCAACCTCCACGTGCACGGCCTGCACGTCTCGCCCGAGGGCACCGCGGACAACGTCTTCCTCGCCGTCGAGCCCGGCGGGTCCCAGCAGTACGAGTACATGCTGCCCGCCGATCACCCGGCCGGGACGTACTGGTACCACCCGCACCACCACGGCACCGTCGCGGACCAGCTGTTCGGGGGCCTCTACGGCGCCATCGTCGTCGAGGAGGACGACGCGCTCCCCGTCACCCGCGAGCGCACCCTGGTGATCGCCGACATCACCCTGGACGGCGCCGGAGCCGTCGCGGCGCCCTCGGCGCCGGAGCGCATGACGGGGCGTGAGGGTGAGCTGCTCCTCGTCAACGGGCAGCGGCGCCCTCGCCTGCGGGCGGCGGCCGGGGAACGCGAGCGCTGGCGGATCGTCAACGCCTGCGCCTCCCGGTACGTGGACCTGAGCCTGGCCGGTCAGAGCGTCCGGGTGATCGGGCGTGACGGCCCGCGGTCCACGGGCATGCCGTCGCTGGACGACGCCGTGCTCGCCCCCGGCAACCGCCTCGACCTCGTCGTGGACATGCGCGAGGGCACCGGTGAGCTGGTCGCCGCTCCGTTCGACCGCGGCGGGCCGATGGGTCGGATGATGGGCGGGGGCACGGGCGCCGGGGGCGACGACCCCGTCGTGGTGGCCGACCTCGCCGTCGCCGCCGGCCCGGGGGCGGACCTCGGCCCGCTGCCGCCCGCCCCCGCACCGCGCGACCTCCGCGGCGCGCCGGTCGACCGGCGCCGCACCCTCCGGTTCGCGATGGGGAGGGGCGGCACGATGGCCGGGGACGGCGGCCGGTTCACCATCGACGGGCGGACCTTCGACCCCGAGCGCGTCGACCAGCAGGTGAGGCTGGGCACGGTCGAGGAGTGGACCATCGTCAACGACAGCCCGATGAACCACCCCTTCCACCTGCACGTCTGGCCGATGCAGGTGGTCACCGCCGCCGGCGTCGACCCCCCGGCCCCGCTCTGGCTCGACGTGGTCGACGTCCCGGCCGGGCAGAGCGTGACCGTGCGGGTGCCGTTCGAGGACTTCGGCGGACGCACCGTGTACCACTGCCACATCCTCGATCACGAGGACCTGGGAATGATGGGCGTCGTCACCGCCCGGTGACGCCGACAGGAGGGAGAGAGCCATGATGGGCGACGGATTCGGCATGGGATGGATGTGGCTCGTGTGGCCGCTGATCGTCGTCGGCGTGGTGCTGGTGGTGCTGGCGGTGGTGCTGGCCGTCCGAAGCAGCGGGAACTCTCGAGGCGGCGGCCAGGCACCTCCCGCGACGCCGGGGCGCCCGCCGAGCCGGGCCGAGGAGATCCTCGACGAGCGGTACGCCCGTGGTGAGCTCACCGACGAGGAGTACCAGGACCGCCGCCGGCGCCTGCGGGACGGCACCGAGCGCTGATCCCGGCGTGATCACACCAGGCGGTGCTCGTAGGCGTAGGCGACGGCCGCCGCGCGCGACCCGACGTCGAGCTTGGCGAAGATGTTCGACAGGTGCCGCGCCACCGTCTTGACCGACAGCACCAGCTCGGCCGCGATCTCGGCGTTGGTGTACCCCTCGGCGACCAGGCACAGCACCTCGACCTCCCGGGCGCTCAGACCGCCGGGCCGAACCTCCCCGGGCAGCAGCGCCGCCACCTCGGCCGAGGCGGGCATCGCGCCCAGCTCGGCGAAGGTCCGGGCGGCCGGCTCGAGCTCGGCGAGCGCCGACCGCTCGTCACCCAGCGCTCGCAGCGCGCGCGCGACCAGCACGCGGCACCGGGCGCACTCGTAGGGGGCCTCGAGACCACCCCACGACGTCCCGGCACGACGGGCGGCGGCCAGCGCGCGTTCGGCGTCGCCGCGGGCGAGAGCGACGGATGCCGTCGCGTACGCCCCGGCGGCGGCCAGGGCGACGCTGCCGAACTCGTCGGCGGTGGCACGGATCTCGTCGGCGAGCCCCGCCGCCTCGTCGACCTCTCCCGCCGCGGTCAGGATCTCGACCGCGGCCGGGAGCAGGGCCGAGCGCCGCACCGGGTCGACGGCCTCGGCGAGCGACACACGGATCGCGCGCTCGGCGGCGTCGGTCTCGCCGCGCGCGAGCCACAGCAGCGCCCGGCCGGGCTGACCCGGGTGGCCGAGACCGGTCGCCCGGTCGTAGGCGGATGCGGCGTCGTCCTCCCGGCCGAGGACACGCAGCGCCTCGCCGCGCTCGTAGTGAGCGAGACCGGCGGCCGCTCCCCCGCCGGCGGTGCCGTGCCGCGCGGCAGCGTCCTCCAGCTCGCGCACCGCGTCCGGGAACGCGCCGTGCATGCGCAGCAGCTGGCCGCGGTGCACGGCGCACTGACCGGTGAACGCCACCAGGCCGGCCTGGCGGTCGCACCACGTCGACATCGCCCGGGTCCACTCGTGGGCGCGTCCGAGGTCGGACAGCTCCTGGCACGCCTCGATCGCGGCGCAGAAGGCGAGGCCGGAGTAGATCGGCGAGGTCTCACCGGCCACGACCGACGCCATCGCCTCGTCGACGAGCGCGAGACCACCAGGCACGTCGCCGGTGTAGATCCGCAGCCGCCCCTCGACGACCAGCCCCGCCGCGGCGAGGTCCGGGTCGGCGAACCGTCGACCGTAGGCCGTGACGGTCGGCGCGAGCGCGAGGGCGTCGGCGATCTCCCCGCGCGCCAGGTGGGCGAAGGTCTGGCGCTCGCGCAGGTACCCGTGCTCGACGACGTCCTCGTCCAGCCGCCCGAGCAAGCCCTCGGCCCGGGACAGCCAGCCGTGGGCGACCGCTCGCTCTCCCGCGTCCTCCAGGACGGTGGTCAGCCACAGCGCGGCCCGTGCGGCCCCGCGCAGGTCACGGGCCTTCTCGGAGGAGCGGTAGGCGCGGTGCAGGGCCTGGACGACGTCGTCGTGCCGTCCCACCAGGTATGCCGCGGTGGCGAGAGCGACGAAGTCGGGGCCGACCAACGCGTCGTCGTCGAGGGCGCTCAGCAGGCGGTAGGCCGAGATCCAGTCACGCCGCTCGTAGGCCGCGCGAGCGAGGTCGAGGTCCTCCGGTGCACCCATCGCAGATCATCCCTGCTCCCGACGATAGCTCCGCCCCCGACTCCTCGACAGGGCGGCGGCTCACGCCGACGCCAGGGACCGCGACACCGGCCGGGCGGCACGGTGGGCGATGTGGTCGGCGACGTACGCGGCGTCGGCGGCGACGCCGGGGAGCACCATCGAGGCCATCGACCACTGGAAGACCAGTCCGCAGAAGTACAGGCCCGGGACGTCGTGCGCGACGCCACGGTACTCCCGAGGCCATCCGTCGTCGCCGAGGACCGGCAGCTCGATCCAGGAGTGGTCCAGCGCGTAGCCGGTGCACCACACGACCGTCTCGACGTCCACCGCGGTGCCGTCGGCGAGCAGCGGCCGGCCGTCAGCGGTGACGTCCTCGACGCGTTCCTCGATCCAGGTCACGCCGCGCTCGGCGAGCTCGCGCCGCGTGATGCGCGCCGTCGGCAGGCCGTGGTGCGGTCCGCGCAGGCGCCGCATGAGGGCCCGCCCCGGCGGGGTGCGGCGGGTCAGGACGTGCCGGGCCACGAGGACGAGAAGGGGCGTCCCGATCCGGTCCCAGCGCGACCCCGGCCGCACCGGTTCCCGGCCGGTGAACCGGCCGCACAGCGTCACCGGGACGTGCGCGGCGAGCTCGTAGGCGATCTCGCAGCCGCTGTGCGACGTGCCGACCACCAGGGTGGGGCCGCTCACGGACGCCGGCGACCGGTACTCGCTCGAGTGGAGCTGGCGGACGGAGGGGTCCAGCCGCCGGGCGACGTCGGGGACGGCCGGTGTGCGCCCGCGGGTGCCGGTGGCGACCACGACGTCGTCACAGGCGATCGCCTCGTCGCCCACGTGGGCGAGGAACCCGCCATCGGGTGCCGCGGTCAGCCCGTCGACCCGGGTGCGCAGCCGCACGGGCAGGCCCGTCTCGAGGGCGTACTGCTCGAGGTAGTCGGCGACGTCGTCCTTGCCGGGGTAGGACCACGGGTCGCCCGGGAACGGCAGGCCCGGCAGCCCGTCGTAGCGGACGGGCGTGAACAGGCGCAACGAGTCCCAGTGGCAGCGCCAGTTGTCGCCGAGCCGGGCGTTGCCGTCCACGACGAGGACCTGGACACCTCGTTCCTGCAGCTCGTGGGCGGTGGCCAGGCCGGCCTGGCCCGCGCCGATGACGAGGGTCTGCACGTGCTGACGGTGCGGGTTCATGTCCTCGACGCTAGGTCGCGGTGCGGGGACCCGGCATCGGACGAACGACCCATCTCCGTCTCGGGCCGGATGGGTCGGACGTCGCGGGGCCGCTCAGGGTGCCGTCGCCGTGGGCTGACGCAGGATGGACGACATCTTCTTGCCGCGAGCCACCTCGTCGACGAGCTTGTCGAGGTACCGGATCCGCTGCATCAGGGGGTCCTCGATCTCCTCGACGCGATACCCGCAGATCACGCCCGTGATGAGCGAGGCGTGCGGGTTCATCCGCGGTGCCCGCTCGAAGAACGTGGCCATGTCGACCTCGTCGTCCAGCACCCGCTGCAGCCCGGCCTCGTCGTAGCCGGTCAGCCAGGTGATGACCTGGTGGAGCTCGTCGACGGTGTGCCCCTTGCGCTCGACCTTGGCCACGTAGTGCGGATAGATGCTCGCGAAGCTCGTGCTGAAGATGCGGTGGCCCGCCATCGTCCGCCTCCTGGTCGCCGTCCGGCCGGTCGACGTCATCGTCGCACGGCGGGCGTGACATGCGCGTGACACGGCGGTGACGAGCCCCGACGAGCATCGGCGGGAGGGCGGACCGACCGGTCGCGCCGTGGAGCGAGTCGAGGGGCGACATCGTGACGACCATGCGATTCGGAGGCAGGACCTTCAGCAACGGCGACCTGCCGTCCGCGGTGCTGAGCGAGCTCTCCCCGCGGGGCGTGCACGGCACCTCGGGGCGCTCCCGCGCGTACCTGCGCAAGGATGCGGCGCGCTCGTGGAACCGCGCGATCCGGCAGGTCCGGTCCGAGACCGGCCTCGACCTGACGGTCCGCGGATGGAACCGCTCGCGGGCGGAGCAGGAGCTCTTCTTCTTCCAGCGCTACCGCCGCGGTGCCAGCAGCCCGTTCCGCGACTACCGGTTCTACCGGGGCGTGAAGTACGGGCGCGTGTCGGGTGCAGCCGCCGCCGTCCCCGGGTTCTCCAACCACGGCTGGGGGCTGGCGGTCGACGTCAACGACTTCGGTGGCGTCGGCGAGTTCGGCAACGCCCGGCGGGTCAAGGCCTACCCGATCCTCAAGACCTACGGGTGGACCGAGACCGAGGGGCGCCGGGTCAGCGAGCCCTGGCACCTCGTCTACGACCCGGCCGCCGACCGCGCGAAGGGCGGCGGCAAGCCCCGCGCCAAGAAGGCTCCCCGACGCAAGCCGGCGCGACCGCCGACGATCAAGCGTCGCAGCAGGCAGCGTGCCTGGGTCGCGCTGTGGCGTGAGTTCCTCACGGCGGAGAAGGGCTCCGACCCCGGCACCGGCACGGCGTTCGACGGGACCCTCCACGACGCGACCACGCAGTGGCAGAAGCGCCACGGCCTCGAGCCGGACGGCGTCGTCGGGCCGAAGACCTGGTACGCCGCCACCAGCGGCGTCCGGACCGGGAGCCGGGGCAGCGCCGTCCAGATCGCCCAGCGCATCGGCGGGTTGCGCGGGTCCGCCGTCGACGGCGTCGCGGGGTCGGTGTTCGCGAGCCGGTGGAAGCAGATCCAACGGTGGCTGGGGGTCGAGGCCGACGCCGTCATCGGGCCGAAGACCGTCGCCGCGCTCATCGCGAAGGGTTGACCCATGATCCCGGACCTGTCCCACCTCGCCCTGCGCACCACGACCGCCGCGCTGGCCGGAGGCACGATCGCCCGGCTCGTCCGCCGGGACGCCGACGACGCGGGACCCGACGTCGTCGCCACCGCGGTCGCCGCGGGCGCCTACGCCGTCCTGGTGACGGTGCTGGCCGAACGCGTCCACCCGGCCTTCGGCCTCGCCCTCGGCGACGTCGGCGTGCTGCGACCGGCGCGGGACGTCGTGGAACCCACCCCGGACTACGAGGCCGAGAACGAGGCGCTCGTCATGGCCGCCGGGCCGGTGGACGACGAGCCGACCCCTGAGGATCTGGGTGACCCGAGCCCGGAGGAGCTGCGGGGCTCAACGCCCGGGGACGGATAGCCGTCGGGGCGACGGTTGCGCGCCTTGGGGCGGGGCCGCGACGGCGCCCAGCAGTCCCGACACGGTGGGCGACGGTTCGATGCCGAGCTCGGTGCGCAACGTCGTGCAGCAGGCGTCGTACGCCCGGCAGGCCTCGCCCACGTTGCCCTCGGCCAGGTGGATCGAGATCACCGTGCGGTGCGCGCTCTCGCGCAGCTCGTCGGCACGCAGGGCGGCGAGTGCCGCCTCCAGCGCGAGGCCGAACCTCCCGGCCGCGGCCAGCCGCGCCGCCGTGGCCTCCAGGACGTGCAGCCGCAGCTGGTGCAGCCGCTCCCGCTCGGTCTCGAGCCACGGGTCGTCCCAGTCGGGCAGGAGCTCGTCGCCGCCCAGCTCGGGCGCGCCCTCGTCGGCCTGCACCCGCGCGTCCGGATCTCCCAGCAGGGTGCGCGACGCCGCGATGAGCCGGTCGACGTCGACGTCCGGACCCAGCCCGAGCTCGACCACGCCGTGGGCGGCGGCCACGAGGCCAGGCGCCGCCTGATTGACGCGCCAGATCCCCGTGCGCAGGCTCGCGAGGGCCCGTTGCTCCTGGGTGTCCGGCCAGAGCATCCCCGCCAGCCGGCTGCGACCCAGCCGGCCGCGCAGGGCCAGCATGGCGACCAGGCGCTGCGCTCCCACGGGGAGCGAGACGGGTTTCCCGTCGACGTCGATGCCGAACGGGCCGAGCAGGCTGATCGCGACGACGGGGGCAGGGCGCGACGGCGAGCGGGTCCTCTTCTGCTGCGACACGCGTCACCCCCGGGGGCGGGTAGGCGGCCCGTGGGGCCGCCGGCGAACGTCCACGACACCAAGAAGGAGCCGGTGCCCTCCGTCCATGATACGAACGTCCCTCCCGCTCACCGGCGCGGACCTCCATTTCACCCCGCCCGCGTCCGCCGTGACGGCGGGGTGATGGGGCGGTGACGTCGCACCGCGCAGGATCGGCCCCATGAGCACCTTCCCGGGCAGCCCCCGCACGGTCCCCGGCGCCGTCGTGGCCGTCGAACCGCTCGGTGCGCTCTCCCGCGTGGCCGTGTTCCAGTACAACCCCGACCAGGTGCGCCGGACGCTGCGCCGTCGGACCCCCGAGGGCAGGACGGGCTCCTCGGACCGTGACCGGATCTGGGGTGCCCCCACCCAGCGGATCTCCCTGCGCATCGAGCTGGACGCCGCGGACGAGATGGAGGTCGGGAACCCGGCGTCGAGCCCCTCCGGGGTCGCGGCCGGGCTCGCCGTGCTGGAGATGCTCCTGTACCCGGCGGTGGCGTCGGTCGTGGCGAACGTCGCGCTGCTCGCCGCCGGCACGATCGAGGTCGTGCCCCCGCGAGCGCGGCTCGCCGTGCTCGCCTGGGGCCCCGGGCTCGTCGTCCCGGTCACCGTCCAGGAGCTCGACGTGACCGAGGAGACGTTCGACCCCACGACCCTCCTGCCCACCCGCGCGACCGCGGAGCTCACGCTGGACGTCCTCACCTACGACGACCTCGCCCCGACCGACCCGGGGTTCGCCGTGTTCCTCGCCCACCAGGTGGCCAAGGAGGCGCTGGCGACGCTCGGCGGGGCCCACGGGGTCGCGGCCCTGGCCGGGGGTGCCTGAGATGTCCCGGTACGCCGACGTGCCCACCACGACCCTGGAGGTCGTCGCCGACGACGGGAGCCGTCGACAGGTGCGCTACCTGCGGCGACGTTTCCCTCCCGAGGCACCGCCGTCGCCGGCCCGGCACACGGTCGTCCCCGGGGACCGCCTCGACCTGCTCAGCGCCCGGCTCACCGGCGACCCGCTCGGCTTCTGGCGGCTCTGCGACGCCAACACCGCGCTCGACCCGGACTCCCTGGTCGACGCCGAGGCCGCGGGCACCCGCATCGTCGTGCCGCTCCCGGGGACGGCGCGATGACCGGCGACCTCGGCTGCCACGTCACCCTCCTCGCCGGCGCCACCGTGCCGGTGCCCCTGCCGCCGGACCTGACCGCGCGGGTGGTGTCGGTGACGGTCACCGAGTCCGACCACGACCGGTCCGCCTTCACCGTCGTCCTCGACGCCGGGCGCTCCGGCCCCCTCGGCGCCCTCGACACCCCCGTCCTGGGGCCGACGTCGCCGCTGCGTCCCGGCTCGCGCGTGGTCGTGGTGCTGACCACCGGCGTCGTCCCGCACGTCCTCGCCGACGGCATCGTCACCGAGACCGAGCTCACGCCAGGGAGCACCGCGTCGGCCGCGGAGCTGCGGGTCACGGGTCACGACCTGTCGGTGCTGCTGGACCGCCGGGAGCGCTCGGCCGAGCACGTCGCCCTCGAGGACTCCCTCCAGGCCCTGGCGATCGCCGCCGGGTACGCGGTGCACGGCGTCGCCCCGCTCGTCGTCCCGCCGGCCGACCTCGACCCGCCGCTGCCGATCGAGCGCACCCCCACGCAGCAGGGCACCGACTGGTCCCACCTGCAGCTCCTCGCCCGGCGCCACGGGTACGTGTGCTGCATGGTGCCGGGCCCGTTCCCCGGTCTCTCGACCCTGTACTGGGGCCCGCCGGTCCGCGAGGGACTGCCGCAACCGGCGCTCGCGGTCGACTGCGGGCCCGCGACCAACGTCATCGGCGCGCTCCGCTTCCGGGAGGACGCCCTGACGCCCGAGGTCCAGGAGGGGCGGGTCATGGACCGGCGCACCGGCGTCACCCTCCCCGTGCGGACCGTGGCGCCGCTGCGCGTCCCGCAGACGGCCATGCCGACCTGGGCGACCCACGCCGGCGACGTGCGCGTCCGCCAGTTCCGCGACTCCGGCGTGGGCGCCGTGACGGCCTTCGCCCGCGCGCAGGCGACCACCGATCGCGCCGCCGACGCCGTGACGTGCGACGGCATGCTCGACGGGGCGGTGTACGGAGACGTGCTGCGGCCGCGTGCCCTCGTCGGGCTGCGCGGCGCCGGCTGGTCGCACGACGGGCTCTGGTACGTGCGCCGGGTCGTGCACCAGGTGCGGCCGGGCGCATGGACGGCCGACTTCTCGCTGACCCGCGACGGGCTCGGCTCGACGGTGCCGGTGGTGAGGGTGCGATGAGCGAACCGTCCGGCGAGCCCCGCCGGTTCTACGGCAAGTACCGCGGCACGGTCGAGAACGACCTCGACCCGATGCAGCTCGGACGCGTCCAGGTCTCGGTGCCGGCGGTCCTCGGCGAGGGCACGCTGAGCTGGGCGATGCCCTGCACGCCGTACGCCGGAGACCAGGTCGGGCTCTTCCTCGTCCCGCCCCGCGGGGCGCGCGTGTGGGTCGAGTTCGAGGCGGGCGACCCCGACCAGCCGATCCTCGCCGGCTGCTTCTGGGGCCTCGGGGAGGTGCCGGCGAGCCCGGCGGTCCCCCAGCTCAAGGTGCTGCGGACCGAGGCGGTGACCGTCGAGGTCAGCGACGTGCCGGGGGCCGGGGGCGTGCGGATCAGCGTCGACCCGCCGGCGGTCGCGGTCCCGATCGCCGTGGAGGCCACCGCGTCGGGGGTCGAGATCTCCGTCGGGGCCAGCAAGATCGCGCTCACCGCCGCTTCCGTGTCGATCAACGACGGTGCGCTGGAGGTGACCTGATGCCCGGGTTCCTCCTCACCACCGCCTCCTCCGTCGCGTGCGCGCACCAGGGCGCGGCCACGGCCGTCGTGCCGGCGGCACGGGTGCGCCTCGGTGGGACCCCGGCCGTGCTCCTGTCCTCGCCCTGGACGGTGGCCGGCTGCACGTTCCCTCCGCCCAGCGCCGGCAACGGCCCGTGCGTGACGGGGACGTTCACCACGGGGAGCGTCCGCGTGACGTCGACCGGGCAGCCGCTCGCCCTCCATCATGCGCCCGGGCAGTGCGTGCCCACGGGCACACCCCTGATCGTGCGCCAGACCCAGCCGCGGGTGCGTGCGACGTGACCGACGACGTGCCCCGCCGCGCGTGGGCCCCCAGGCACCTCGCGTTCCCGCTGCGGCTCGACGGCCGGGGCCGCACGGCCATGGCCGACGACGCCGAGTACGTCCGCGGGCTCGTCGAGCAGGTGCTGTTCACGGCGCCGGGCGAACGCGTCAACCGGCCGGACTTCGGCAGCGGCGTCGGCCGACTGGTGTTCGCCCCGACCGACGACGCACTCGCCCACTCCACCCAGGCCCTGGTGCACGGCGCCCTCCAGCGTTGGCTCGGTGATCTCCTGCAGGTCGAGGAGGTCCGGGTGACGTCCGTCGACTCGCGGCTCGAGGTGGTCGTGGAGTACCTCCCGCTGTCCGCCACGGCACCCGAGGAGCGCCGCACCGTCACCGTCTCGGGAGGCGCCCCGTGAGCGCCGGGGGGTTCCTCGCCGCGGTCGACCAGGAGTCGCGCCGTGCGCAGGTGCGCGGGGTGCCGGGCCTCGACGGCGTCGACTTCGTCGAGGTGCTCTCCAACCACCGGGGGTCGGCCGGGTACGTGCCGTCGGCCCCCCAGCAGCGCACCCTGCTGGTGCACCTGGTCAACGGCCCCGTCCCCGCCGACTGGGGCGCCGACCGCGTCGAGGTGCTCGGCGGGGTGCGTTCCGACCCGGCCCTCAACCCGGTCGCCGTCGAGTGGGCCTACCCGGCCGAACGGGTCCTCGACCCGACCGTGCCTCTTCCGGACCCGGCGCTGCCGCACGTCGGCGCCGGTGACCGCGAGCTCGTCGACCGGGCGCTCCGGGACCCGGCCGGCCAGCCCGACACGGAGGCCCGTGCGCGCGCGTTCGTCGTGCGCACCTCGTCCCCGGGCGACTGGTCGACGTACACGCTGCGGCTCGTGGACTCCGCCGACGCCGCGGGCTCCGCCCCTCCCCCGGGGTTCGACGTCGCGCTGGCCACCGCGCCGTTCACCTTCACCGTGGACTGCCCCACGGACCTCGACTGCGCGCCCGGGACCCCCGGCGCACCGACGGACGAGGACCTGCTGCCCGGGGACTACCTCGCCCGTGACTACGAGGGCCTGCGCACGCGGCTGCTGGACCGGGTCGCGACCCTGCTGCCGGGGTGGACGGACGACGGGCCCGCGGACCCCGCCGTCATGCTGGTCGAGCTGTTCGCCGCTGTCGGCGACCGCCTGGCCGCCTGGCAGGACGCCGTCGCCGTCGAGGCGTACCTCGGCACGGCACGGCGCCGCACCTCCGTGCGACGGCACGCCCGCCTCCTCGGCTACACGGTGCACGAGGGATGCTCGGCACGTGCCCTGCTGGCCTTCACGACCCCCTCCGGCCAGGACGTCGTCGAGGTCCCTGCCGGCACTCCCGTCACGGACCTGCCGGGCCGCGTCGAGGCCGGGTCGCCGCTCGACGCGGCGGACCAGGGCGCCACCGTGTACGAGACGATGACGCGCCTCACCGTGCGGGCCGTCCGCGACGCGCTGCCGCTGTACGCGTGGGGCGGATCCGACCACCGCCTGCCGGCCGGGACCACCGCGGCGTTCGTGGCGACCGGCCTCACCGAGGATCCCCGGCTGCGGCGCGGTGACCTCCTCGTGCTGGCCGAGCAGCCCGCCGACGGGACGCCCGGCGCCGGGCCGCCGGACCGGCGTTACGCGGTGCGGCTCGTGCGCGACGCCGAACGGTTCGAGGACGAGCTCCACGGCGTCGCGGTGTGGCAGCTCGTCTGGTCCCGGGACGACGCGCTGCGCGGCCCGCTCCAGGTCCGCGCCGGGGATCCCGCCGCCGTGCGGGCGGTCGCGCTCGCGAACGTCGTCGTGGCGGACCACGGCGCGACGGTCGTGGGCGAGCCGCTCGTCCCCCCGTCCGTGCCGGCGTCCCGCGCGTACCGCCCGCGCCTGCGCAGACCGGGGCTCGCCCCGGTGGACCCGCGGCTGCCCGAGGCCGCCTCCGCGAGCGCCCTGCTCTCCCCCGACCCGACCCGTGCGGGCGCGGCGATGTCGCTGTGGGACGGGCGCCGCGAGTGGATCCCCCGGCCGGACCTGGTGGGCAGCGGGCGGCTCGCGGCGCACGTCGTGGTCGAGCCGGAGCCCGGTGGCGTCTCCCGGCTGCGGTTCGGCGACGGGCTGAACGGTCGCCGTCCGACGCCCGGCAGCGAGCTGCGCGCCACCTACCGGATCGGGGGCGGCCCGGAGGGGCGGGTCGGCGCCGGGCGCCTGGTCAGGGTGCTGCCCGCGGCGCGCCCCGACGCGGTGCTCACCGGTCCCCCGCCCGTGGTGTGGAACCCGCTGCCGTCCTCGGGCGGGGCGGCCCCGGAGTCGCTCGAGCAGGTGCGCCAGCTCGCGCCGGCGGCCTTCCGGACCCAGCGCCGGGCGGTCACCTCGCGCGACTACGCCGTGGTCGCCGAGCTCGACCCCGGCACGCAGCGGGCGGTCTCGCGACGCCGGTGGACCGGTTCGTGGTACGCCCAGGAGGTCACGCTCGACCCCCTGGCGGGCGCCGACGACGAGTCCCTGCGCGCGGCGGTGACGGCCGAGCTCGAGGTGCGCCGGACGGCGGGCGTGGACGTCGAGCTCGAGCGACCGGTGCACGTGCCGCTCGACCTCGTGCTCACCGGCTGCGTCCGGCCCGGCTATCCGCGCGAGGACGTCGAGCAGCGGCTGCGCGAGGTGTTCTCGTCGGGGGTGGGGACCGACGGACGGCGCGGTTTCTTCCACCCCGACCGCTTCACCTTCGGCGACCCCCTGCGGCTGTCGGACGTCGTCGCCACCGCCACGGCGGTCGACGGGGTGGCGTGGGTCGAGCCGGACCGGTTCACCCGTGCCGGTGCCACCCGGGCGCAGGCGGCCGCCGACCTGGCCGCCGGCGTGATCGTGATGCAGCCCCGCGAGCTCCTGCGCTGCGACAGCGACGTCAACGAGCCGGAGGCCGGGCGCGTCGTGGTCCACCTGGGAGGTGGGTCATGACGTGCGACTGCCAGGGCCCGGGCTGCTGCTGCGGGGACGAGGAGCCGGTCACCAACGCGCCGGGGCTCAGCGCCCTGCGCTGGCGTGTCGCCCCGCACGGCGCGGCCCTGCGACGGATGCGCCGGACCCTGCCCGCACCGGGCGCGGACGACCCGGCGGCCGTGCTCCTGGACGCGTGGGCCGTCGTCACCGACGTCGTGTCGTTCTACACCGAGCGCATCGCGCAGGAAGGGTTCCTGCGCACCGCCACCGAGGGGCTCTCGGTGCGCGAGCTGGCCCGCACCATCGGCTACGAGACGCGGCCCGGCGTCGCCGCCCGGACCGAGCTCGCGCTCGACGTCGAGGAGGCGCCGGGGGCACCGGCCACGGTGCACGTCCCGGCGGGCTCTCCGGTGCGGACGATCCCGGCCCCGGACGCCCTGCCGCAGGTCTTCGAGACCTCGGCCGAGCTCGAGGCGGTCGCCGCGTGGAACGCGGTGCCCGCGCTCGCCACGGTCCCCCAGCCGCTGGGCTGGAGCGTGACCGACGTCTGGCTGCCCACCCTGACCCCCGGCGTCCAGGTGGACGACCGCCTGCTGGTCGTCGGGGCCGAGCGCGCGGGCGTCGGACCGGGAGACCCGCACGGCCCGGACACCGAGCGGTGGGACCTGCGCCGGGTGACCGCCGTCGAGGTGGCACCCGCCGCCCACCCCGGCTGGACGAGGATCCGGCTCGACCGCCGGATCGGTTTCCGCGCCTCCACCCCGCTCGTCGCCGAGGACGACGTGCAGGTCTTCCGCCTGGCACGCCGTCTCGCCCTGTTCGGTCACGACGCGCCCGACCCGCAGATGTTCAGCGCGGACTTCCGGCCGCCCCGGGTACCGTCCGGCGACGACTGGTCCGGTCTCGCGGCGAACTCCGTGGGCCCGCGGCTCGTGGAGCTCGCCGGCGACCACCCGGACGTCGTGCCCGGGTCCTGGCTGGTGCTGGAGCAGCCAGGGCTCACCGAGGCCTACCGGGTGGAGGACGCCACCCCCGACGGGGACAAGCGTTTCGGCCTGTCGGGGCGGATCACCCGGCTGCGGCTCGACATCGACGAGAACCTGGCGGGCTTCGACCGTCGGCAGACCGTCGTCCACGCGGTCTCCCGGCCCCTGTCGGCGGCCGTCATGCCGCGGTTCGACTCCGTCGGCGCCGCACCCGGGAGCTCCGCGACGGTGCTGGACGTCGCGGGCACCACGCCGCCGCTGCCGGCGGGACGGCTGGTCGCCGTCACCGGCCGGACCACCACCGGCGCCCCGGGCGTGGAGACCGCCGTCGTCGTCGCCTCCACGGCGCTCCCGGGCGGCGGCCAGCGGCTCGTCCTCGACCCCGCCCTGACCCAGGCCTACGACGCCGGGACCGTGGTGGTGCGGGCCAACCTCGTCCCCGCCACCCACGGCGAGACCGTGCACCAGGTGCTCGGCAGCGGCGACGGCCGCGTCGCGTTCCCCCGGTTCCGCCTGCGTCGCGGGCCGCTGACCCACGTCCGCTCGACGACGGCGGCGGACGGGGCGGTGGCCGACCTCACCGTCCTCGTGGAGGACGTCGCCTGGCGCGAGGTCCCGTCCCTGCTCGACGCGGGTCCGCACGACCAGGTCTACGTGCTGCGGCTGGACGCGGAGGGACTCGGCACGGTGACGTTCGGGGACGGCGCCCACGGGGCACGGCTGCCCTCCGGCACGGAGAACGTGCGTGCCGTCTACCGCGTCGGGATCGGTCCCGACGGCGCGGCCGGGACGGGTCAGGTCTCGCTGCCGGTCCGGCGTCCCCGCGGCATCGGCACGGTCGCCAACCTCGCCCCCGCGCGCGACTGGGCGGGCCCGGAGGACCTCGGGCAGGCGCGGGTCAACGCCCCGCAGCGGATCCGGACGCTCGACCGGGCGGTCTCGGTGGCCGACCACGCCGACTTCGCCCGCGCGTACTCGGGTGTCGGACGGGCGCGCGCGGACCTCGTCTGGGACGGGAGGGCGGACCGGGTGGTGGTGTCCGTCCTG
Organism: Isoptericola sp. 178; assembly: GCF_030586525.1. NCBI lineage: Bacteria > Bacillati > Actinomycetota > Actinomycetes > Micrococcales > Promicromonosporaceae > Isoptericola > Isoptericola sp. 178. The sequence continues at coordinate 177,209 of NZ_JAUQYN010000003.1, forward strand.
GCCGCCGACGGCGGTCCGGCGTCGGGTGCGCTGATCACGGACCTGCGCTCCACGCTGGAGGACGCCCGTGACCGCCGGACGCCGTGGACCGTCGTGGCGGGCGAGGTCGTCGACGTGGCCGCGAAGCTCACCCTCGACGTGGACCCCCGGCACGAGCGCGACGCCGTCCGCGACGCCGTGACGGCCGCGCTCCTGGACACGTTCGGCGGGCTCGACCTGGGCGCGCCGCTGGCGGCGTCCGCGGTCCTGGTCGCGGCGACCTCCGTGGACGGGGTGCTCTCGGCGACGATGCCCGTGCTCCGGGGACCGGTCGGGGACGACGCCCTGCTCACCGCCGAGCCGGCCCGCTGGGACACGGGGACCCGCACGGTGCGGCCCGCCCGGGCGCTGCGGCTCGTGCCCGGCCTGCTCGACGTGGGGGTGCGGACATGACCGTCGACGACGCACGCCGCGACGAGCGCACCGACTACCTCGCGGCGCTGCTGCCCGCCCACGTCATGGAGCGCGACGCCGAGACCGGCGGGCTGGTCCGCGCCCTGCTCGGCGCCGTCGCGGGCGAGCTCGCCCGGGTCGAGGACGACCTCGACGCGCTGTACGACGCCTGGTTCGTGGAGACGGCACCCGAGTGGGTGGTGCCCTACCTCGCCGACCTCGTGGGGCTCGACTCGCTGCCCGGCGACCTCGGCACCGGCAGCGGCGCCGGCGTGAGCCGTCGGGCCGTCGTCGCCAACACCGTCGCCTACCGGCAGCGCAAGGGCACGGTCGCCGTGCTGGAGCAGGTGGTCCGCGACGTCACCGGCTGGCCCGCACGGGCCGTCGAGTTCTACCGGCTCCTGGCCACGACGGCGCACGTCAACCACGTGCGTCCCGACCGGCCGGCGCTGGCGTCCCTGCGGCACGCCGGCGGCGTCGAGCTCGAGGCGGACGGGCTCGCCCACGGCGCTCTCACCACCCGCGCGCACACCGCGGAGGTGCGCCGGGTGGACCCCGGTCCGACGGGAGGCCGAGGCCGCTACGGCATCCCGCACATCGGCGTGTTCGTGTTCCCGTCGCAGGTGTACGAGGTGACCGGGACCCGCGCGCACCCGGTCGGCACGGACCTCCTCACCCACCCGCTCGACCGCCCGTGCCCGTGGTTCTTCCCGCCGGCGACCGAGGACACGATCGAGCACCTGGCCGGTGAACCAGACCTTCCGGTCCCGCTGCGCCCGCGACGGCTCCTCGCCCTGCTGCGGGGCGCGCGGCAGGGCACGGCCACCCCGGGGACCCTGCCCGTGACGGTCCGGGTCGACGACGGTGACGCCCTGCCGCCCGTCCGCCTCCGCGTCTGCGGTCTGGAGGGCCTCGCCCGCCGGGGCGACGACACCGCCGACACCGGGGACGACGACCCGACGCAGGCGCTCGACGGCTGGCAGGTGGTGGTGGACCCGGTCGCCGGGCGCATCCAGCCGTACCTCGACGGCGACCCGTACGACCCCGCCGTGCACGGCGTGCACGTCTTCGACGTGGACCACGCCGCGGGGGCCGTCGCCGACGTCGGTGCGGGGACGTACGACCGGTCCGCGGCCCACGACGACGCGCTCGACGGCGACCCGTTCGTCGCGGTCGAGGACCGCCGCGACCGCGTCGACGCCCAGGCCGGCGTGCCGGGCGGCCCGGCCGCGCCGGACGTCGTCACCATCGCCGACGCCGTCGCCGCCGTCGCGGACGGCTGGGCCGCGGACGCGGCGTCGCACCCCGGTGGCACCCGCGTCGTCTCCGTGGCCGACCCGACCGACCACGTCGGCGACGTCGACCTCGCCGTGCCGGCCGACTCGCGACTCGTCGTGGTGGCCGCCGCGTGGGAGGCGCGCACCCTGCTGTCCGGCGACGTGGCGGCGCCCGTCCCGGGCGTCTACGCGCCGACCGGTCTGCGACCGCGCGTCGTCGGGGACGTCCTGGTGACCGGCGCGGAGGGCAGCGCGCTGCTGCTGGACGGGCTGGTGGTGCTCGGTGACGTGCGCGTCCGGCCCGGGAACCTGACCTCCCTCACGGTGAGCCAGTGCACCGTGGCGGGCCGGGTGCTCGTCGAGGGAACCGCCGGCGACGCGAACCGGGCGCTGCAGGTCACGGTCGTGCGCAGCATGGTCGGCGGCGTCGAGCTCGTCGGCACGGTGCCGGGGCTGCGGCTCGCGGACAGCGTGGTCGACCCGGGCCTGGCCGTCCTGGCCGGAGGGTCGGCCGGCCCCGCCGTCCGGGCCGACGGCGCGCACACGAGGATCGACGGCTCGACGCTGCGCGGAGAGGTCGGGTGCCGCCTGCTCGACGTCACCTCCAGCATCTGCGACGGCGTCGTGACCGTGGAGGACCGTCAGCGCGGCTGCGCGCGGTTCTCCTACCTCGGCCCGGGGTCGCGCACCCCCCGCCGGTTCCGGTGCGTGCCGTCCGCGGACGCGGACGGTGCGCCCGGGCCCGCCTACGCGTCCCTCGACCCTGCCTCGCCGTCCTACCCCGCCCTCTCCGCGACCGCACCGGTGGCGATCCGCCGGGGCGGCGAGGGCGGCGCCGAGATGGGCGTCCACCACCACCTGCGGCGTCCCCTGCGGACGGACGCCGCCCGCCGTCTCGTCGAGCCGTACGTGCCGGCGGGTATGCAGATCGGGATCTTCGGGAGCTGACATGCACGCAGACCTCACCCGCTGGACGTTCGACCCCGCGAAGGGCTACCGCTCGGTGCTGCTGCAGCAGGGCCGCGTGCTGCTGGACGCCGAGTGGAACGAGCAGGCCTCGATCGCGGCTCACCACGACGAGACGCGCACCGCGGACGTGGTCGGCGCGGACGGCGGCCCGGCCCCGCACGACGGAGGGCCCGGGCCGTTCGCGGTCGTCGACGACTCCACGGGCCTCGCGCCGTCGGGCACCGCGTGGGGCGACCTCGCGGTGACGGGGGGCCGCTACTACGTCGACGGCGTGCTGGTGGAGTCGGCGGCGACGGTGCCCCTGGGTGACCAGCCGTACCTCGAACCCGGCGAACCCGGGACCGGGCGCTGGGCCGTCCGCCTCGACGTGCTCGACCGCCTCGTCACCCCCGACGAGCGGCCCGAGCTGCTGGAGTCGGCGCTCGGCGGCCCGGACACCGCGCTGCGCACGCAGACCGTCTGGCAGGTGCGGCTCGACGCCGCCGCGCCGGGCCAGGTGTGCTCGGACGTGGCGGGCGCCGGCGCGCGGACCCCGCGCAAGCTGAGGGTGCGACTGCAGCAGGCCGCCGCGACCGACGACCCCTGCTCGATCACCTCCGGCGGAGGCTTCACCCGTCTGGAGAACCAGCTCTACCGTGTCGAGGTCCACGACGTGGTCGGCGGCACGGCACGCTGGGTGTGGTCCCGCGAGAACGGGTCCGTGGTCGCCGGGCTCGACAAGCTCGAGGACTCGCCGCTGAACGGCACGCTGGCGCAGCTCACCGTCGACCGCACCGGACGCGACGACGAGCTGTCGATCGGCCAGGACGACTGGGTCGAGGTCACGAGCCCGCAGCGCCAGGTGCGCGGGCTGCCCGGGTGGATGGCGCAGGTCACCGACCAGTTCGACACCGAGCTGCACGTCGACTGGCTCGACGGCTCCCACCCGGCCTCGCTCGCGGAGGTCGGCGGGACCCCGCTCGTCCGACGCTGGGAGGGTCCGCCGACCGACGTCAAGACCACCTACGCGGCGCTCGAGGCGGGGATCGAGGTGTCCTTCCCGGCGGGCGGGGAGCCGGCCGTCGGGGACTACTGGCTGGTGCCGGCCCGCACCTCGCGCCTGGCCTACGGCGTCGTGGCCACGCACGGCACCGTCGAGTGGCCGTGGTCGGGCGCGGGCTCCGTCGCGCTGCCGCCGCTGGGGCCGGTGCGGCACTCCGCCGCGCTGGCGGTGCTGGACCGCACCTCGGCCGGGTGGACGCTCGTGGGCGACTGCCGCCACCTGTTCCCCGCCCTGACGGAGATGGTCTCGATCGACCTCGTCGGCGGCGACGGCCAGGAGGCGCTGCCCGGTTCCGAGCTGGCGCAGCCCGTGCGTCTCGTGGTGCGCAACGGCGGTCTGCCCGTCGTCGGCGCGCCCGTGCACGTCTCGGCGCCCGACGGCGGCATGCTGCGGGACCCGGACGAGCCGACGCCCGCCACGACGCCGCTGACCGTCCGCACCGACGCCGACGGGGTGGCCGAGGTCTGGTGGACGCTCCTCGCCGGCACCGGTGCGCCCACGACGCAGACCCTCGTGGCGCACCGCGAGGACGACCACGGCGCCGCCGTCGGCGTGGACGTGGTGGTCACCGGCCGGCTCAGCGTGGCCAAGGAGGTCGCCTGGACGCCGCCGTGCCCGGCATTCGGTGCGACCGGCACCGTGCAGGAGGCGTTGGACCAGCTGGCCACGACGCCGTCGCTCCGGCTGCTCGGCGGCGACGGCCAGGAGGTGGCTGAGCCCGGGGCCACCGTGCCGCGGGCGGTGCGGGTGGCGGTCGACAGCCCGTGCGGCCCCGTCGTCGGGGCCCGCGTGACGGCGACGGCGAGCAAGGGCGCCCTCGTGCTCGTCGTGCCCGGCGACGGTGCGGTGCCGGGCAAGCTCTCGGGTACGGCGGGTGCGGCGGCGTCCGCGACCGCCACGACGGACAAGGCCGGCGTCGCGGCCTTCGCATGGCAGCCCTCGTTCTCCTCGGCGGCGCCCGGGTCGCCGGCGAGCGACGTGCTGTCCCTGGCCCTCCCCGACAGCGACGAAGCCACGGTCCGGGTCACGGCACAGCTCGACCCGCCCGGGTCACGGGTCGGCGGTGTCCACGTGCAGGAGGTCACGTTCTTCACCGGCACGGAGCTGGTCAACGACCACACCTACGACTTCGCGGACATCGGCACCCAGACGTCCGGGATCGCCGTGGGGCTGGACGCACCGGTGCAGCAGGCCAGCGTCCAGGGCAAGCCCGTGGCACGCCTCCTGCTGGACCTGCCCTGGCCCGCCGGGCCCGAGACGGAGATGTTCGGTGCGCCGGCGTGGGCGCGGCGCACCGTCGAGATCGCGGGCGAGACCAACGCCGACGGGCCGCTCATCGTGTGGTGGTCCGTCCGTCCCCTCAGCGCCGTGCTCGCCGACGTGCTCCAACGGCTGCGCGAGCTCAAGGAGGCCGGCCAGCTGGCCGAGCCGGTGGTGCCGCTGCTGCTGCGGTTCCAGCTCGACGGATGGGCCGTCCTCGGGGAGGACGACGGGACGCACCTCAACGGCCACACCGACACCGTCCTGGACGACAAGGGCCGGACCCGGCTGGTCCTGCCCAGCACCGACGCCGTGACCGGCGGCCGGTTCGAGACGTGGTTCTGGTTCAGCGACGAGGGGACGCAAGCGGTCGGCCCCTCGTCCGGACGGCTGGACCTGACACGGTTCGGCACCGAGACCGGCCGGCTGCTGACCCGCCTGTCGGAGCGACGGGGCGTCACGCGGCTGCCCCTGGACGACCTCCCGGGCCGCACCCTCGGTTTCGTGGAGCGCCGGGCCGTCGACGCCGGCGTGACCCTCGACGTGGTCGAGGAGGACGCACCGGACGTGCGCCGCAACACCGTGCTGGGCACGGAGCTGCTCTCGGACGACGTGCTCCGCGTCCGGGTCTCGCGGGGGGCCGCGAGTTCTGCGACGGAGAGGTAAGGCGCCGATGCATCGGACGAAGACGCCACCCGGACGCGAGGGGCGACCGACGCCGTCGGCCCCCTCGAAGGACGCCACCGCGGCCAGCGGTCCTCGGTCGCTCCCGGACCACGACCTGTCCCACGTCCAGCCGCACCGCGACCCTGTCCCAGGGCCCGGCAACGCCCTCGACCGGGCGACACGGTCCGCGATGGAGCGCAGCTTCGGCGACGACTTCGCCGACGTCCGCATCCACGTCGACACCGCGGCCGAGGTCGCGGCGCGCACTTTCGGCGCACGTGCCTACACGGTCGGTTCGCACATCGTGTTCGGCAAGGGCACCTACGACCCGCAGTCCGGCGACGGGAGGCGGACCCTCGCGCACGAGCTGACCCACGTCGTCCAACAACGCACCGGCGCCGTGGACGACCACGGCCGCTCCGGCGGCCTGTCGATCGGCGGCGCTCGTGACCCTTCGGAGCACGTCGCACGGGCGGCGGGGTCGCGCGTCGCGGCGGGGCTGCCCGCCGCCGTGCACCACGGTGGGGTGGGGGCAGGGCCGGCGGCGAGCACGCGGACGATGCAACGTGACGGCCTGCCGGTGGAACGGTTCAGTCCCGCCCTCGGCCTCCTCATCGACCGGAACGGCAGCACGATCCGGATCTTCGGCACGATGGAGGTGTCCGGCCCGGAGGCGACGGCGGCGCGCGCCGCGCAGATCCAGCAGTCGATCAACCAGATGTGGACCGTCGCGTTCCCCGACGGCTCGTCGGTGGTCACCCAGGTCGTCGTGCGGTACCGGGCCCCCGGGACGCCCGCGGCCGACGTCACCCAGATCACGATCCAGCAGATGGCCGGTCCCTCGAACGTGAGCGGCGGCGCGATGACCCTCAACGCATCCAGCGCGAACGTGTACACCTGGGTCGCTCCGCACGAGTTCGGGCACGTCATCGGGCTGGCCGACCGCTACTCGGAGGGATTGATCAGCAAGATCATGGGTCGCTTCGGCGGCGATCGGACGACGGCCGTGGACCCCGGCTACGAGAGCAACATCATGGCCAGGCACGGGGGCACCCTCGAGAGCCGGAACCTGACGGACCTGGCCGCGGAGAACGCGGTCAGCAGCTACGGGTTCGACGACGACGACCGCGTACGCTCCTGGGTGGGAAGCCACTCGGCGGCCGAGATCGCGCGGCTCCCGCTCGCCGACAAGCTCACCGCCATCCGCACGCTGATGGGCGGGTGGGTCTCGGACGACGACATCGTGGCGATCGTGGCGATCGTCCGGAGCGCCCGCTCGCCCGCGGAGGGAACCGCGATCCGGGCCATCGACTGGACCGAGCTCACCAGCATCGGCCAGCGGACGCAGGTCCGCGTGGCCATGACACGGATGCCCTAGCGAGCGACCATGCCGACCCCCTCTCCCGTACCGGCCCCGCGTTCGCCACAGCGGGCACCGGCACGCCCCGTGCCGGCGGGCGCCGCCCTGACCCCGTCGACACGCCGGACCATGGAGAGCGGTCTCGGCCATGACTTCTCGGCCGTACGCATCCACACCGACGCGCGCGCGGGCGCCGCGGCGCGCGCTCGCGGGGTGCGGGCGTACACGCTGGGGACCGACATCACCTTTGCCCCCGGCACCTATGCGCCCGGGACGGCAACGGGCGACCGCCTCCTCGCGCACGAGCTCGCGCACGTCGTCCAGCAGGGTGGGCGCGTGCCGTCGGGGACGACGCCGGACCGGGGCGGCGAGCACGCCGCCCACGCCGCCGCGGCCCGGGTCGCGGCGGGAGGGCGTGCACACGTCGCCCCGCGTGCGGCGTCGGGCCCCCAGCTCGACGACGGCACCACCCCGCCCGAGACCCCGACGAAGGACGAGGACGCGCTGGCCGGCGGGCTCAGGACCGTCGGCAAGGAGCTGCTCAAGAACGAGAAGGTGAAGAAGGAGCTCGTCGAGCCCGTCACCGACGCCGTCGGCTCCCGGGCGAAGCGCGAGTGGGGCTCGCTGTCCACGGGCGAGAAGGCTGGACTGATCACGTTCGGGGCCGGCGCGGTCGGTCTGGCGGGCGGCGCGATGCTGAGCGATCCGGCCGGCCGCAAGGCGCTGTCCGGCGTCAACCTGGCGGCGCCCGCCGGGCTCATCCCCTACGCGACGTTGCACACGTTCAGCTACACCATGCCCGACGCGACGTCGCCGCGGTGGACGTTCAGGACCGGGTTCGACCTGACCGACGTGCTCGAGCTCGGTGGCGACAAGGTCGGCTGGAAGGGACTGAGCCTGACCGCGGACCTCACGTGGGACTACGACCCCGCGACGCGGTCGCTTCGTCTCGTCGGAGGGACCGGCAGGCTCGGCCTGCTCCCCGGGCTCAGCATCGGGGGCGGCACCTACCCGGGCCTGCTGAAAGCACCCCGACTGTTCCCGACCGACACCGGGTTCGTGGAGTCCCGGCAGTCCCTGCCCGGGGGGCCGAAGGTCCCGGGTGTCGCCGACGTCCGGGTGATGGTGACGTTCGACGTGCTGGCATTCGCGCGGTCAGGAGTGGTCCCGGGACTCGCCGAGGCCTTCGGGCACCCCCGGAGGCGCACGAGGTGAGCGTCGACCACGAGCTCGCTCCCGAGCCACCCGAGAGGGACCTCGCACCCGAAACCCCGACCCGTGGCGTGGCGTTGCCTGCGGCGATAGCTGCGACCTACGGGGCGCTGTACGGTCACGACTTCTCCGCGGTCCGGGTCCACGCGGACGCGGCGGCGGAGGTCGGGCCACGTGCTCAGGCCGTCACGCGGGGCCACGACATCTTCTTCGCGCCGGGGCGCTATGCACCGCACACGATCGAGGGGCAGCGTCTCCTCGCGCACGAGCTGGCGCACGTGGCGCAGCAGGGACCGGGAACCGCCGCCGCGACCACCGCCGGAGCGCCAGGAGGTGTTCAGCAGCAGACCCACGGCGCGCAGGCACCCGTCCAGTCCGCACCGGTGCCGGCATCGGCACCGACGCCGCCGACGCCCCAGGAGCTCGCCGACGAGGCCGGGAACAACGTCCGCGACGCGGTGCGCGCGGCGGCCGCACCCCTCGTCGGCACCACGGACGCCACCGACCTCGTGGACCGGTTGACCCGACAGATCATCAAGCGCCGCACGCACCGCCGGCCGCGTGCCGGAGACCCGAGACAGCCGCTGCACGACACGCTGTACGGCACCGCCGTCACCGCAGACCTGACGACGATCGACACGGAGCTGCGCAACCCGCGGAACCGTCGCGACAAGAGCGCAGCGAACGCCGTCCGCCGCCGCGTGCTGCAGGAGATCCTCGACGGGCTCGTGACCGACGCTCGTCCGCACACCGCCGTCGCCGCGCCAGGAGCGGCCGTGGACCGCGCACAGCAGATCGCCGCCGAACGAACGCTCGTCCCGCACGTCCTGTCGATGATCGACTCCGGACGCACGTGGGACGACGTGCGTCTCGGCATCATCACCGAGTTCGGCGGCCTCGTCGCCGGGACCCGGACGGCGTTGGCCCGCGCCGACGCGTACTTCACGGCGCTGCAGCCGGCGAGCTTCCGTAACGTCACGCGCAACACCAAGGTCCATCCCGACCTGAACGCCGCCTTCGCCCGCGCGGACACCTGGCTCACCGCTCAGCTCACCGCTCTGCCCGTGGCGCAGCGGACCGCCACGACGGACGCCATCCGGACGGTGCTCGGGCGCAGCACCTGGGCGGCCAACGTCCGGGAGAACCGCAACGCGACGCACCGCCTGTCCGACCACAGCTTCGGGTTCGCGATCGACATCGACTCCCCGCGGAACCCGAACATCTCCCGTCGCGGCGGACTGGACGCCGTGGCCGACGTGACCGGCGTCAACCCGCGGCCGGGGACGACCGTCGGGCGGACCGCGGCGCAGGTCACGACGACAGCCAGGTCCCTCCGGGCGGCGAGCGACGCCTACGTGGCAGCCATGACGGACGACGCCTCGCTGGCCCCGGTCCTGCTCCGCCTGGCCAACGCCGCGCGCGCCGCGGCGAGGCCGGCGCTGCCCGCCCTCCCCAGCGGGGACCCGCTGGTGGCGGCGCTCGTGCTCACCCGCGAGCGCCCTCGGGCCGCGGCGCTCCGGACGGCGGTCTGGCCCGAGGCGTCGACACCCGTCGCAGGTGCCCACCCACCGGCGCCGCCGGCACCGATCACCGCGGTCGAGGAGGCGCTCGAACGGATCGGCACCGCATACCGCGCGACGTTCAGGAACGTGCGCACCCGCACCGCCACCGGGCACGTCAGGGCGACGTCGGAGGGCACCCGGGGCTCGGTGGCCGCTCACGGGTTCCTGAACCTCCCTCCCCTCCTGGTCGCCGCGCTCACGGGGAGCGACGCCGGCAACCTGAAGTGGCTCGGCACGGCGAACCAGGACTTCATGCACTTCGAGCTGAACCCCCGGCCCCCGCTGTTCACGACCGGTACCGGTGCCGTGGCCGATCCCTCCCCGCCTCCGGACCCCGGAGCGGTCCCGACCACCGGCGACACGGTGTCGGCAACGGGCGGCATCGGGAGCACCCCCGCCGCGGTACCGGCGGATCCGGACCACGGTGCCGGCGCCCCCTGACACAGCCCGACGGCGCCGACCGAGCGGGTGCGTCGTCGGCGCTCAGCGGACAGGTGAGGCCACCCGTCCCGTCTTGGCCAGCTCCCAGCGCACCGCCTGCCCGAGGTGGTCCATGGTCACCACCCCGCCGTCGGCGGCAGCGAGGTAGGCGGCCTGCAGCGCCGCCGCCGCGATGGCCCCGCCGGTCAGGTCGGCGTCGGCCAGCCGCGCGAGCGACACGTCCGCTCGGGGCAGTGCTGCGGGCAGGCTCAGGTCCCACATGCGCTCGCGGGACGCCCGGTCCGGCGAGGGGAAGTCGACGACGACAGCCAGTCGCCGCGTGAACGCCGGGTCCAGGGCGGAACGGGCGTTCGTCGTCAGGACGGCGAGCCCGCCGAACGCCTCGAGCCGCTGGAGCAGGTAGCCGACCTCGACGTTCGCGTACCGGTCGTGGCTGTCCTTGACCTCCGACCGCTTCCCGAACAACGCGTCGGCCTCGTCGAACAGCAGCACCATGCCGCCGTCCTCGGCGGCGTCGAAGAGCCGCGCCAGCCGCTTCTCCGTCTCCCCCAGGTACTTGTCCACCACCTGCGACAGGTCCACGTGCACGAGGTCGAGGTCCAGGTCGTGGGCGATCACCTCGGCGGCGAAGGTCTTGCCCGTGCCGCTGCCGCCGGCGAACAGTGCGGCCGTGCCGCGGCCCCGCCCCGACCGGGCCCCGAGTCCCCAGTCGTCGAGCACGCGCGCCCGGTGCCGCACGGTCGCGGCCAGCGCCCGGAGCTGGTCGAGCTGCCGCTCGGGGAGCACGAGCTCGTCCCACCCGGCGCGCGTCGTCCGGACGCGGGCCAGGGTGCCGACGCCCGCCCGGGGACGGCGCCGGCACGCCTCCCACAGGCCCACCCGCGCCGTCTCCTCGGCGACGGGACCGAGGTCCGGCAGCGCGAGGTCGAACGCCCCGGCGGCTCGGTCGACCTCGGCGGGGGCGACGCCGACCCGGGCTCGCCCCAGGGCGTCGGTCAGCAGGTCGCGGCGCTCCCCCGGCCCCAGCCGCGGGACCTCCACCACGCTCGTCCCGAGCGCCTCGGCGACGCCGTCGGGACGGTTCGACGACACGAGCAGCACGGGCGCCGTCGTCCCGGTGAGGAGCGGGCCCAGCACGCGCGCCGTCGCGACCGGCAGGTCGTCGACGTCCAGCACCCACCCGACCCGTCCGAGCACGGACTCACGGACCAGCCGCCGCACCGTCGCCGGCACCGGGGCGTCGGCGAACACGTCGGCACCCAGCAGACGCGGCCGCACGCCGGCGGCGAGGCACGCGGCGGCCGCGAGCGCCCTCGCGCTCCGCGGTTGCGGCCCGCGCAGGAGCACCGGTCCGGCGCGTCGCCGGGAGACGACGTCGGCGACGACCCGGGCCGGCGTCGCGGTGAGGTGCACCGGGGCCTCCAGCGGACTGCTGGCGAGCTCGAGGCGCTCGTCGAGGACGTCGAGGCCGACCAGGTGGTGCACGACGCGCTCGTCGGGGACGAGGGGCCCGGCCACCACGCTGTCCGGGTCGGCGAGGCGGACCAGGTGCCAGCGCCGCAGCGGACCGCGGTGGGTCACGGCGTCCCAGTGGGCGCCGGGCAGGAGCTCGAGCGCGGTGCCGAACGTCGCGCGGGGTGACCCGAAGCGCTCGGCGAGCTCGCGGCCGACGGCGCCGACCAGCTCGGGTCCGCAGGCGAGCAGCAACGTGGCCCGCTCGAACGGCGAGAGGCCGAGGCCCTGGGCGATCTCGTCGAGCGGTGCGGTCGCGTGGCTGCCTCTCCGGAGCGCGGCGAGCGCACGGCCCGCCGGGGTGGGGTCGGTGCCGGTGAGGTGCGCGCGCACCACGGCCAGCTCGGCGACGGTGAGGTCCCGGCGGGCTCCGTCGTCGTCCGGCGGGTCAGGCGCCGATCCCTGCGCGGCGGCTCCCGGGTCGGTGTCGTCCGGCGCGAGGGTCACGGGATCGTCACCGCCGGGGCGTCGTAGGTTCCTTCCGTGCCCAGGGTCGGCACGGAGTCCACGCCGTCGACGGTGACCCGGACCAGCCAGTCACCGGCCACGAGCCCGTCGTCGGGCACGTCCAGCGCCGTGAGCGCCGGTCCGGGCGGCACAGGAGCGAGCGTGAACGAGACCACCGGCTGGTCCTGGTCCGGCGGGTCGGCCGGGTCGACCAACCGGCCGAGCGCCACGACGGGGCGCTGGCCCTCGACCAGCGGCGGCTGCACCGGCACGTGGACCTCACCGGCGCCGGCCGTCACCGCTCCGACGGTGGGCACGACGACCAGCGGCACGGCGGCCGAGCGTGCGAGCGTGCGCTCGGGCTCGCCGGTCGCCGGGTCGGCGGGCCGGGTGTGAACCACGCGCAGGGGCTGGACGCCGGCGGGGACGTCGGCGGGCAGCGTGACCGTCATGCGCGCGGCGGTCGAGGTCGGGTCGGGGGTGAGCCGGACGCCGCCGACCTCCACGTGGGCACGGGCGGAGGCCAGCCCGGAGCCCTCGACCACCAGCACGGACCCGGTGACCGCAGGGCCGCCGTCGGCCGTCGTGACCGCGACGACCCGGGGCCGGGCGACGGGCCGGGCGTCGATCTGGCGGGTACGGACGGGCAGCGCGCGGCGGCGGGGCGCCTCGGCCTCGAGGACCACGACCGTCGCGGTGTAGGTCTGGGAGAGCAGGTAGGGGGTACCGAGCACGCCCCACAGCTTCGAGAGCTCCTCGAGCGAGAGCGGCGTCGGGCTGAGCTTGACGGCCTCGGCCTGGTCCGCGAGGTCGGCGCGCTGCAGGAACGTCGTGCCGGTCTCGCCGCCGTAGAGCGCCGTGGCGTCCTCCACGACGTCGCGGGTCAGCACGGGGTTGGCCGCCAGCGCCAGCTCGGCGCGGGCGAGGTAGCGCTCCGGCTCCAGCGCCGCCTCGTCACCGTAGGCGGTGATCAGGTAGGACAGGTCGAGCGCCGCGACCGGAGGCTGCACGACGGCGCCCCCGCGGCTGCGGGTCGGCAGGTCGGTGAGGTTCCACGCATGGTTGGGCGTGACCTGGTAGAGGAAGACGTTCAGCCCGCTGGCGGGGTTCGTCTCGGTCCCGAGCTCACCGAGCCGCGCGGGGCTCAGGGTGGTGACCTTGCGCCCGGCGACGGGGTCGGGCTCGGCGTCGACGGCCTGCTGGAGCAGGTAGCGCACGGTCGAGGTGACGGCGGCGATCGCGTGGGTGTTGCTCATGACCATCGCCGCCGCTGCCGGGCGAGGTAGTCCGCGTGGTCGATCGGGCGGGGTTCCGCCGCGCCCGAGATGGGGGCGGGCGCGGGCGACGGCCGGCGGACCTCGACGCGGTCGATGTGCACGTGCACCTCGCCGGACGGCACCTGCGGCAGCTCGCTCGTGCCCGGGACCAGCCGGGCGGCCTCGTCGGACGTCAGGGTTCCTCGCGCCACCAGTGCGGGCGCCACGTGGTCGCGCAGGAGCTCCTCGGGATCGAGCGGCCGCCCCGGCGGAGCGGCCGTCTCGACCCGGCGACGGCGGGCGGGACGCGGGGTCGGGCTCTGGTCGGGACCCGTACCGGAAGAACGCGTATCCGGCCGGCGCACGGCTGCCGGCAGCGCGTCGTGGGACCGGGTGGATGGCGGTGGCACAACACCGGCAGGCGGGCGGGGCGCCTCGGGCGGTCGGGACGGCACCTCGACCGCGGGACGTGCCGCCGCGGCGCTCGCGGCGGCGACGGCCGCGCCCACGGACGGGGGCGGACCGCCCGGTGCCGGGTCGACGGGTGGCGCCGGGACGGGGGGTGACCCGCCGTCGTGCGGCGGCGCACCGGATGGCGTGACGAGGGCCGGTGCGGGCCGGGCAGCAGGGACGTCGGAGGGCGGGGCCTCGACCGGATCGGGCGAGCGCGGGTCTGGATCGTCCGCCACCGGCATGGCGCCGCGCCCCCGCCGTGCCGCCGGGGGTGTGCCGTGGCGCGTCGCCGGGGCCGGGCCGCCCTCGTCCTCGTCCTCGTGCTCGTCCTCGTGCGGTCGCTGCTCCGGCGTCGCGGGCCAGGTCGCGGGCCGACCCTCCTCGGCCGCGGGCCACGTCCGCGACTCCTCCGCGCCCCGGGACGGCGGCGGATCGGGCGAGACAGCGACGTCGGCGAACGACAGGGGCCGGCGCAGCCGCACGGACCCCGCACGGGACGGCGGACCGGGCGAGACCGCTGCTCGCCCGGCGATCCGGTCGAAGACGTCGGTCATGGCCGGTCACACCCGGGTGCGTGCCAGGTCGAGGTAGGCGTCGAACCGTGCCGGCGAGAGCTCGAGGACGTCGTGCTCCGACCACCCGAACGCCCCGCAGAGCGTCGCGACCTCGGCCAGGGTCGCTCGCGCCTGGTCCGTCACCCGGTCAGTGAGCAGCCGGACGACGTCGACGTCGGCGAGCACGTCCTCGCCGCACTCCGGGCATCCCAGCCGCACGGACGCCCCGGCCGCACCCGCCAGCCGCTCGGCCGTCGCCGCCACCCGGACCGCCAGGTCCGCGTCGTCGTCGGGCCCCGTGCCGGCGGGCCAGGACACGCACCGCCGGCGCAGCGTCGCCGCGGGGTCCGGCGCGTCGAGCGCGGCCAGCACGTCCGCGGTCGTCGGCCCGCGCACCTCCACCGCACCGACCCGGACGGCGGACGGGGTGACGTCGGCGTCGGCCAGCACGTCGTCGAGCGGCAGGGGCACGTCGAGCAGCGCCTCGCAGGCCGGACACGTCAGCACGGTGTCCAGCACGGGCCCGACCCGGTCCCGCAGGTCGGCCAGCGCGGCGCGCGCCGCCACCGCGAGCGGCACGTCGCAGGCCGCCCCCAGGTCCGGGGCGAGCCCACGGGCCACCAGCACCGCCGCGCCACGGGCCGGCGGCGCGGTGGCCGACAGCAGCTCCCACAGCGCGAGCGTCGCGGCCCGCGTCACGGGACGGTCCGCCGACACCAGCCGGTCCGCCGCGACCGACGGCATGGTCTAGTCACTGCCCGGCGAACGACGGCTCCGTGGGTTCGACGACGGCCTCGTCGCGCTCCCAGCCCTCGTTCTCGAGCTTGATGGTCTGGATGGCCACGCCGTTGGCGTTCGCGTCGAGCTCGGGCAGCGGCTGGTACTCCGAGACCCAGGCGCGGTACACCTTGTACGAGAGCACCACCTGCCCGGCCTCGTTGTAGACCTCGATGATGAGGTCCTTGCGGAAGTCGCGCAGCGAGACCTCCGACCCGAGGCCCGCGCCGTAGTTCCAGACCTTGTTCGCCCACTGCTCGAACTCGGGGTCGTGGGTCACGCCGCGTTCCAGCGTGATGGGCTCGTACTCGGTGCGTCCGGGCGACTTGCGGCTCGACGAGACGTCGCCGCCGTGCCGGTGCTTGACCACCTCGGTGGTCTTCTTCAGCGCACTGACCTTGGACACGCCCGCCACGTACCTGCCGTCCCACTTCACCCGGAACTTGAAGTTCTTGTACGGGTCGAAGCGGGTGGCGTTGACCGAGAACTCAGCCATCGGGACTCCTTCACGAGTTGGTGCGGCGCTAGCGCGCGGCAGCCGTCTTCTGCTGGATCGAGACGATCACGAACTCGGCCGGCTTCAGCGGGGCGAACCCCACCTGGATGTTCACCACGCCCCGGTCGATGTCGTACTGGCTCGTGGTCTCGCCGTCGCACCGCACGAAGAACGCGTCGCGCGCGCTGGTGCCCTGGAACGCGCCGCGCCGGAACAGGTCCTGCATGAACGCGCCGACACCGAGCCGGATCTGGGACCACAGCGGCTCGTCGTTCGGCTCGAACACGACCCACTGCGTCCCGCGGTAGAGGCTCTCCTCGAGGAACAGGGCCAGCCGCCGCACCGGGACGTACTTGTAGTCGTCGCTCAGCACGTCGGCGCCCCGCAGGGTCCGGGCCCCCCACACGACCGACCCGGCGTCGCGGAACGTCCGCAGCGCGTTGTAGCCGGCGGGGTTGAGCTGCCCGTTCTGGTCGTTCGTCAGCGTCGACTCCAGCGCGACGACACCGGTGAGCCCCGCCTCCAGGCCCGCGGGCGCCTTCCACACGCCTCGGGCCGCGTCGGTCCGGGCGTACACGCCGGCGACGGCGCCACCCGGCGCGAACGTGTCGACCTGGCCCCCGCGCAGCGGGTCGGCGTGGCGCACGCGCGGGAAGTAGACCGCGGCGTTGCGGGCCACCTCACCCGTCACACCGAGACCGTCGGCCCAGGCCGCGAAGCCCTCGACCGTCTGCCCCGGCTTCGGGTCCACGACGAGGAACGCCCTGCGGGACGCCGCGTACTGGGCCGCGAGCGGCCAGACCGAGTCGTGCAGCGACCCCGACGGCGTCGGTGGCGGCAGGACGACGATGTTGACCAGGTCGACCGTGTCGAGGGCGTGGAAGCCGCGGCCGTCGTCCGTGTAGTCGTCGGGTTCGACGGCCGCGCCGTCGGTTCCCTCGTCCCCGGTGGCGACCGTGTAGGTGTCCTCCCCCGGTGCCGACGTCGACGACGCCGACACCTGCCTCACGAGGCGGGAGGACTCGAGGAGGTTGGCCAGTCGCGCCGGCCCGTCACCGACGGTGACGTTGCGGTACACCTCGGTCTCCTCGCCGAGGCTCAGGGTGAGCGTGAACAGGTCGTCCGGGTCCACCCCCTGGGCCGCGCCGATGTCGGCGGCGTCCGCGGTCGCGGGGTGGGTGACGACCCCGACGAGGTCGTTCGCCCACTCCCCCGGGCCGTGGGCCTCCAGCGTCACGTCGCCGACCACGAGCTGGGCCGCCGCGGCGTCGTGCGTGGGGTCCGCGTCGCCCTGGCGCGCGACGCGGACCACGTAGGCCGGCCCGCCCCCGTTGAGGTAGAAGTCGCGCACGGCGTAGCCGAGCCCGCTGGAACGCACCAGCCCGCCGAAGGCCCGCTCGAAGTCGGTGAAGCTGCCGATCCGGACGGGGGTGTCGACGGGACCACGCCGCGCGGTGCCCACGAACGCCGTGATCGACGTGGCCACACCCGTCACGGTGCGGTTCCCGCTCGGTACCTCGGTGACGTACACGCCCGGGTACGGGGTGGAGATGCTCATGAGGACTCCTTCGACGCTGCGGCGTGGCCCTGCCCCGACGACGTTCCACCGCGCGCGTCAACCACCCGTCACCGGGCTGTCACACGGACCCCGCCCCGTCATGACGGCGACGTGACCGGGCGGTGACGGCTCCCGGGCACGATGGTGCCCGTCCCGGAGCCGGTCCCACCGGCCGACAGGGTCCAGGGGGTGTCGAGATGGTGAGCATTTCGGTGGTCGAGCGCGTCAGCGTCGCCGACGGGCCGTCGTGGACGCTCGACGTCGACCTGGAACCGGACGCCTACGTGGTCTCCGAGGCCACGCTCGCGCGGCACGGGCAGGCCGGTGACCGCGTCGAGGTCACGCTCGTTCCCGCGGGCGTCTCCGTGACGCTGCTGGCGGTCTCGGCGGTCGACGAGACCGGGCGGCCGGCGGTGGTCCGGGTGACCCCCCGCGGCGACGTGGACGGCGCGCCGCTGGCGGTGCACGGCGCGCTGCTCCTCGCCAACGCGGACGTCGTCGGCGGACTGGTCCCGGTGGGCGGGCCCGTCCAGGTCCTCGACCTGGTCAACGACGGCACGGCGGCGATCAGTGTGCGGGTCCTGGCCGCGTTCGACGAGCTCGACGGCTAGAGCCCTCCGTGTCCGTGTCGGGGGGCCGTCGTAGCGTGTTCCGCATGGCAGAGATCGTGCTCTTCCACCACGCGGGGGGCCTGACCGACGGCGTCCGTTCCTTCGCGCAGCAGCTCCGCGACGCCGGGCACACCGTGCACACGCCCGACCTCTTCGAGGGGCGGACCTTCGCCGACGTCACCGACGGCGTCGCGTTCGCCCAGGCCGCGGGCGAGGGCACGTTCGCACGCCGAGCGGCCGCCGTCGTCGCGGACCTCCCGACGGACGTGGTCTACGGCGGCATGTCGATGGGGATCGCGCGCGCCACGGAGTGCGTCCTGGAGCGGCCCGGCGCCCGGGGGGCGTTCTTCCTCTACGGCGCCGTCGACCCCGCCTGGTGGGACGCGACGTGGCCGGCCGACGTCCCGTCCCAGGCGCACGTCACCGAGGACGACCCGTGGCGCGAGCCGGAGGCCGAGGAGGCATACCTGGCGGCCGTGGCCGGCGGAGAGTTCTTCGCCTACCCGGACGGCGGGCACCTGTTCGCCGAGCCGGGACATCCCGACCACGATGCGCGCACCGCCTCCCTGGCGACGCAGCGGGTCCTCGATCTCCTGGCCCGCCTCTCGCGCTGACGAGGCGGAGGAGCCGTGGACCCGACTCCGCCGTGTCCTAGCTCAACCGCCGCGACAGGTGCACCGTGACCGTGTCACCGACATCCTTGCCCAGCTGCTTCCGCAGCTTCGCGTTGAGCGACAGCATGAGCTCGCCCCGGCCGGTCGGCATGAGGCCGACGTTCTCCAGGGCGACGCCGTCGACCGTGGCGTCGACACGGACCGAGCGGCCGGTGCCGAGCAGCTCGGTGGCGCCGGGGAGCTCGACGCAGGGCCAGACGTCTCCCTTGACGTCGACGCCGACGGGCGCGGTGACGGTGTGGTCGAGGTCGGTGGGCGGCGTGGTCATGGGTCTCCTCCTGTCGTCGGACAACTGTCCAGGGGGTGACGCCACGGCCCGGCAATACTCATCGGTCGGTGCCGCTACTCGCGGCCCTCCTCGAGCGGGATGAGCATGGTCCGGAAGTCGCCCGGGGTGCTCGCCAGCTCCCAGACCCGCTCGGCGACGTCCTCGATGCCGTTCTCGAGCTGCAGCTTCGGGATCGCGCCGGGGATGACGAGCTGGGCGACACGGATGCCCTCGTCCGCCAGCGCGTCGTGCAGCATCTCGCCGTAGGCGCTCTCGGCGGGGAACGCCACCGAGGTGCCGGCGAACCCCGCACGGGCCTTCACCGAGGTGCCGCCGTTGATCAGCACGATGCTCCCCTCCCCCTGCTCGCGCATGCCCGGCAGCACCGTACGCACGGCGGTGACGAGTCCCAGCGCCGAGAACTTCAGCGCGTCCAGGGCGAGGTCCGGCGTGAGGTCCAGGACCGGCTTCAGGTACTCGCGGGCGGGCAGCGGGCTGTACTGCAGCGCCGTGATCGGGCCGAGGTCCGCGGCCGCTCGCCCGAGGGCCACCTCGAGCGAGGCGCCGTCCCGCACGTCCGCCGCGTAGCCGCGGGCCGTCACGCCGTGCTCGCCCAGCTCCTCGGCCAGCGCGTCCAGCTTGGCCAGGTCCCGCGAGATCAGCGCGACCGCATACCCCTCGCGGCCGAACCTGCGTGCGACCGCGGCTCCCAGGTTCGGTCCGGCTCCGATGATGGCCAAGGTCGGCATCGAGGTCTCCTTCTGTCGTCGGTCCCTCTCGCCCGGACGCTACCCGCGAGAGCACCACCGGGCACGACGAGGCACGGCCGCTCCGCGCGAGCGGCACCTCCCGCAGACCCCGGGCACCGAGCCGTCGACGATGACCAGGCAAACGGTCGGACCGTCGTCCGTCGGCCCGCCCGTGCGTGCTCCCGCACCGCGCCCCTACGCGGTCGCCGTGCCGCTCTCGACCGCTTCCTTGATCCGCTGCAGGCGGTCGTGCACCAGCCTGTCGGGTCCCCGGCCCTCGAACCGGTCGATCAGGCGTTCGTACAGCGGCGGGTCGTGCACCATGACCGTCAGGGTCATCCGCGTGCCGCCGCGCTCCGGCTCGAAGACGTGCGACAGGGTGTACAGCGCGGTCTCGTGCCGCGGGTGCTCCCACCGGCTGAACGACATCGTGGGCTGCATGGCGATGTCGATCCGCTCGTCGGGCACGACCTCGACGTACTCCAGACGATCGTCCTCCTCCATCACTCCTGCGCTGCGCGAGAGGCGTGCCGTCGTGCCCACGCCGTCCGGGGACGTCGAGGACTCCACGACGTGCTTGGGGTCGCCGGCGAACAGCTGCTCGGGATCGAGGCAGTAGGCGTACACGCGGCCGGGCGTCGCGTCGATGTGGATGGACTGCTGGACCCTGGTCCTCACGTCAGTCATCTTTCTCACCCCCTCTCGCACCTCGCGAGGTGGGATCTCCACACCTCCAGGCTACGGCGGGCACCACTCGCACGCTCGGGTCGCCGGGCGCCCGCCGGGCCCTCTCGGTCTCCCGATGAACTGGTGGTCGGTGCGGGTGAACTTGCCCCCGGCAACCCCGGTTCACCCGCCTCCGCACTGCGTTCTCCGGGGCATGTCGGCCACGATGGAGCAGTTCCGTCACGTCATGGTTCGCGAACGGTCCCGAACCGGCAAACGACGTCACCGAGAGAAGGATGTCCCATGAAGATCCAGCGCATCGCCGCCGGCACCGCCGCCGTCGCCCTCGCCACCCTCGGCGTCGCGGGCACCGCCCACGCCGCCGACCACAGCACCACTGTCCCGGGCCACCAGGGTCGCGACGGCACCGTCGTCGGCCACTACACCTCGCTGTACGCCGAGGACGACGCGGGCGACTGGTACTGGGACCTCGGGGACGGGCGCGTCATGGGCAGCGTCGACGGCGTCGGCGACCTCGACCCGGACACCGTCGTCACCTGCGACTACCAGGTGATCTACCGCGGTGACTTCGGCGACGACCCGAGCCTCGACGACGGCTGGATCAAGAACAACATCCGCTGCGACGACGGCACGACCTACAACAGCACCTACGTCAGCTCCGAGGACCCCCGCTACACGGGTGAGCACCCCATCTGGGGAACGTGGGACATCGTGGTCAGCACCGTGTCCGGCCAGGGCAACACCGTCTGACCGAGGCCCCGGCCGCGAACGATGAACGGCCCGGGTCCACGCCCGTGGACCCGGGCCGTTCCGGCTCTCGTCGAGAGATGCACCCGGACCGGGACCGGTACGCCGCGGCGGGGGCACCGCAGCAGGCGAGGGGGTGAAACACGACGGGTCCTGCCGCCGGGGTCGCATGCCGGGCTGCCTCAGCGGATCCTTGGAGCATCAACGCCCGAGCACGGGGGGCCCACCGTGAAGGTTCGCATGGCTGTCGCAGGCATCGTCGCCTTCCTCCTGGCTCTCGCCCTCGGGCTGGTCTCCCCCGCCGTGACGGCTGTGGCAGCCCCCGGGGACCCCGACCGTCCGGGCCCCCGGACATCGTCGGGCCAGAGCTCCGGCGGCCCGCGGACGACGCCGCTGTCCCGGCCGTCGAGCTCGCTCCGGGCCCCCGGCTCCACCACCGCCGCGGCGACGGCATCCTCGCCGTACGCGACCCCGGGCCTGGCGATCCCCGCCTGGGGCGACGCGCAGTGGAAGCACCCCGACACCTTCCAGACCATCGAGCTCGCCGACCTGGACGGCGACGGGCGGGACGAGATCTACGGACGGTTGCCGGCCGGCCTGGAGGTCTACGACTTCCGCGTCGACTCCGGCCAGTGGGCCCCCACCTACGTCACCGGCACGCTGCCCTTCGCCGACGCCCCGCGGACACCGGTGGGCTGGCTGCCGCCCTACTACTACGCCACCATCCAGACCGCCGACGTCGACGGCGACGGCAGCGAGGAGGTCGTCGGTCGCGGCCCGACCGGCCTGCAGATCCACTCCTTCGAACCGGCGGCGACCGCCGGGGAGTCGACGTGGTGCACGCTCTCGGCCCAGGGCCCCTTCACCGACGCGGGGCCGTGGGCGCAGGACGCCGCCTACTACTCGACGATCCAGGCCGCCGACCTCGACGGTGACGGCCTCGAGAACGAGTTCTTCGGACGGGGCACGGACGGGATCGAGGCGTGGCGATTCACCGCCGGGGACGACTGCTCCACCGCGGGGTCGTCGTGGACGAAGCTGCCGACCCTCCCGCACTTCAGCGACACCACCGCCGGCCCGGGCGTCGCCGACCGCTACGCCACGATCCAGGCCGCCGACCTCGACGGCGACGGCACGGACGACGTCCTCGGCCGGGCCGGAAACGGGATCTACGCCTACAGCCTGGCGACCGGTGCGTGGACCGACCTGCCGGTGCTCCACGAGTTCACCGACAACCAGGGCTTCACCCAGGCCGGCCAGTACAGCACGATCCAGACCGGCGACCTCGACGGCGAGGGTGGCCTCGAGGTCTTCGGGCGGAACGCCGACGGGATCGTCGGCTACCGGCTGGAGAGCGGCACCTGGCAGACGCTCAAGGCGCTGACCAAGGACTTCGGCAACTCGAGCAGCGTCGACTGGGGCAGCGCCCCGGGCTACTACCGCACGATCCAGGCGGCCGACATCGACGGCGACGACCGCGACGAGGTCGTCGGTCGCAGCGTGGACGGGATCCACGCGTGGGAGCTGCTCGCCTCCGACAACTGGCACGAGGTCTCGACCGGCGGACCGTTCGCCGACGCCGACGGCTGGTCGCAGGACTGGAGCCGGTTCGCCACCATCCAGCTCGGCGACATCGACGGGACGGTGCCGCTCAACGCACCGACGACCAACGGCGGCGACCGCGCCGAGATCATCGGCCGCGGCCCGACCGGTGTCCAGACCTATGCCTGGGACGACGTCAAGAACACCTGGGTCTCGCCCTCGGCCACCTTCCCGGACTACTCGACCGGGACGGCGAAGGCTGCCTATCAGGCCGTCAATGCGACGATCGCGACCCAGCTCGGGTACACCAACCCCGACTTCGACCTGCGTTCAACCTATGGTTCCGAGACGGGCTACAACCTCGGGACGAAGTACCCCGAACTGGTGGCCGCCGCGACCCAGCCGTCCAACGTCCCCGACGCTGTGTGGGAGTCGGTCACCACCCAGCTCACGAACGAGCTGTCGGCGGCGGCGAGCGTCGAGGCGTACTTCGCCGGTGTGCAGGGGGCGCTGCAGCAGGACGAGATCACCGACCTGGCGCAGGACGGGCCGCAGATCGCCGAGCAGCTCGACTACAACATCAAGTCGTCGCACGCGCTCGAGGCCGACCTCTTCGGCCTCGCCGCCGGCGTGGCGGAGGCGCTGGCCAACCTGGCCACCACCGAGACCGGCGTACCGGTGGGCAGCGTGGTCGGCGGCCTGTTCTCCGCGGGATGGGCCACGGGAGCGCGGGTGAGCGAGGGTTCCGGCAACTCGACGCTGCACAAGGAGCTGCAGAAGATCCTGGACGACTCGGCCGGGATGATCACCGCGGCGGCCGACGCGATCCCTGTCGCTCGGGAGGCGGTCGCCACCGACTACGGCATGTTGTGGGAGGTGGGCGCACTGACCGGCAACGACACGTGGGTCCCCCCGACGAACGACTCCACCGCGGCACGCACCGCCCAGGCGTTCAACGTGTGGGTCTGGCAGGTCGTGCTCAACGACCAGGCCCACATCGAGCACAAGGACAAGGCGAACGCCGCGTGGAGCTACGACGGTTTCCACTACGGCCTGAAGGTCGGCGACGCCTCCGACATCGAGGGTCAGCTCTTCGGCAAGACCTCGACCGGGTGCCTCGCGAGCTTCGACCCGTCATGCCACCTCGGGGTGCCGCCGGACTTCGTGTTCGAGGGTCTCTACGGCTGGGACATCCCGTGCGGCTTCTTCACCATGTGCCAGCCCACGGGCGCCTGGCTTCCTCCGGAATGAGAACGAGGCCGCCCCACCCGGGTCTCCCCCGGCCGGACGGCCTCTCGCTGCCGGCTGACGGTGCCGGGGACGCTCTCCGCGCACGCGGGTGAAAACCTGGGGAGCTCCCGGGGCAGGGGATCCATCCGAGTGTTGCCTCAGTAGACTGATGGAGCACAACCGCCCGAGCTCAGGGGGCAACGGTGAAGCTCCGCATCGCCATCGCCGGCATCGTCGCCTGCGTGCTGACTCTTGGCCTCGGGCTCGTGGCCCCCGTCGTGACGGCTCCACCGGCAGAGGCGGTCACCAAGATCTCGGCCCGCAAGCTCCTGCGCCAGCTCCCGGTGGCCTCCGAGACCAACAAGGGCTACGACCGGTCGAAGTTCCCGCACTGGATCGACACCGCCGACAAGGACGTCTGCGACACCCGCGAGGAGGTCCTCATCCAGGAGGCGATCCGCGCCCCGCGAGTGACGGCGTCGACGTGCGTGATCTCGGGCGGCACGTGGCGCTCGAAGTACGACCGCGTGATCACGACGAACAAGTCGACGTTCGACATCGACCACGTCGTACCTCTCCAGGAGGCCTGGGCCTCCGGGGCCAAGAGATGGACGAAGAGCACGCGCAAGCAGTTCGCCAACGACCTCGGCTACCGCGCGACGCTCATCGCGGTGTCCGCGTCGTCGAACCGGTCGAAGGGCGCGCGTGAACCCCACCAGTGGATGCCGCCCAACCGGGCGTACCACTGCACCTACGTCAAGCAGTGGATCGCCATCAAGTGGCGTTGGTCGCTCAAGGTCAACCCGAAGGAGAAGACCTACCTGCGCCGCCAGCTCGACGCGTGCGACAGCGTCCTGGTGAACAAGCCCCGGCGAGCCACGTAGCGGTCCGCCCGGACATCCGCGGTCAAGGACCCTGCGTCGAGGCAGGAGCCGCCGATACCGGCACGGTGCGTTCATCACACGACCCTGCTACGGAGTGCCTCGATCCTCGTGATTCCCGAAGATGCCCGCCGGAGGCATCAGGGAAGCGCCATCGCCTCCATGGCACTGAGTGTGGGCCGATCAGGTGGTTCAGCACGTGCCGGAGGGCCTGGGGACGAGGGGCGCTCAGCCTGTGGTCAAGGCGTTTGGAGAAAGAACCTCACGATCTCACCGACACCGGGTGACAACAAACAGGCCGCCCACCAGGGTGACCCCTGGTGAACGGCCTCTCGCTGGCGGGCTGACAGGATTTGAACCTGCGACCCCCTGACCCCATCCGGGAGCCTGGCCTGAATGCGCGCAACAGCCACCAAAGCACCGGTCGATCACTCTGACCTGGAATGACGCACGACGGGGTCAACTACCCCCCTGCCTCGAGGTCCCGCTGGCTCTCGCCCTCGTGTCCCTCCAATGTCCCTCCGGATCGGACTCGAGTTGCCGGTGCAGGCGGCATCGGTAAGGCGGTTAGCGCCGGTCACGACGCGACTCCGAGGGACCGCAGCTGAGCGTTGATGCGCTCGCGGCGGTCACTAGCTCGAGGACACGCTGGCGGGGTGTGGCCACAGGTCGAACACGGTCGTGACGGGGTGCGGGATGTTGCTGGCGGCGGGCTTCGGTCCGGTGTCGGGGTCTGCAACGGCGGTCGGTGTTGGGCTGTTGTGGGAGATCGGCGACTCCTTCGCGTCGTCCGTACGGCTCGGCCGGTGACCTCAAGGAGGCGGGCGCGGCACAGCTCGATCGTTTCGGGGCTGTGAGCGCGGATCTGCTCGAGCAGATCCCGGGGAGTCGGTCGCTGCTTGAGATCGGCGAGCTCACGGGCAGTACGCAGACCCCGGTGCGCCACAGCCTGGACCGGTCAGAAGTGTCATGCCGGGGCCGAGGCGCGCGTCCGCTCGACGACTGAGGTCAGGCGGAGCCTGGCCTCAAGTCTGACCACTCGGGGCCGAGATCTTCGTCCGCGAACGACGGCAGAGGCGTGCCGGGCTCGGCGACTCGCACGACGGCATCCTCCGTCAGGCGTCGTGGCGTGACGACGACGTCCTCGGACAGCACGGCGCTGTTGATCTCAAGCAGACCGTCGCGGCGCATCGCGAGAACACTTTCGAGCAGCCGCATGGTGAACAGCATCGCGACCGTCACCAAGGAAGCAGCGCATCGGTATCGCTCGTTGACCCCGAAAGCCTTCGCTGTCGCACGCACATCGGTGTCGTGGTGGATGACGTCGCCGTAGACCCAAGCAAGACCGAGGCGTACCTGATCCATCCGCGCACTGCTGGCGTTGGACGCGTCGGAGACGAGTACGTCCGGGACCTTGTCGGGGTCGACGCTGTCCGGCCGCACACGTTCGTCCCACCTCTGACGCACCGCCTTGATGTTGGCGCGTACCTCTGGGTGGTCGACGAGTCGGGAGATCGCCTTGAGGACGCTGCGGTAGTAGCAGTCTTCCTGCTCAAGCAGGATCGGCCGGACCCTGGCGGCCGCCGACTCGACGACCTCCTCGGGAGGCAGGCGCAGGTCGATCTCGGTCTTGCCGGTCTCGGGATTGTGGGTGAGGTGCAGCGTGCCCATCGCGAGGCGACGGAGGTTTGACCGATCCTGCGCGAGGGAGTGAGCAGCGACGCGACGTGCACGGAGCACGAACTCCTCGATGCGGGCTCGAGCTTGTTCGTCGAGGTCTTCCGGACTCGGGGCGGTTCGGCCCATGTCGTAGTCACCTCTTCGTCGGGACCGTGCTCGGGGCGGCCCAGCATAGGCCGCGGCCCCGACATCGCCCGGGTCAGCTCTACTCGCAGCCGACGCCGACGCCACCGCGGTCGAGGTGGCTGTCGGAGCCGGGGTCGTCGCAGCCGAGCCACGCGCCGTCGTCGCTACCACCGGCGTCGGCACTCTTGGACGGATCCGGTACAACGCTCGGCTAGAGCCCGACCATAAGCTCGACGACAGGGCTCGGGACGCCTTTGAAGGTGTAGTCGAGTGCGCGCTCAAGTTCCTCAGTGTCAGCTGCAGGCCATTCCGTTTGGTCTGTCGCCAGGATCACACGCTCGGCGCGGACCGTTCGCGCGACCGTAGCGATCTTGTTTACCTGCCTCCGGCGTGCCTTGCCGTTGCCGAACGTCGCGCCAGCCTTGGCCTCGACGACGGCGACCTTTCCGCCCACGTGGGCGACGAGGTCGATCTCTGCGATGCTGCTGCCGTCCCGGATGAACTCGACTTCTGAGCAGTCGCCGTAGGCGTTCGGCGACGGCTCGGACAATCGCGCGGCAGCACGGATCGGGAGGTCGCCGCGTTGGGAGGCGATCTGCCGTAGAGCAGTGTGGAGGTCGTAGAACCAGACAGGTTCGGCGTGCGGCTTCTTCCACCGTGCGGCAGACAGGTTGTTGTCTGCTGCGCATAACGGGCAGCGGAACCGTTGTCCCAGGTCGTCGATGCCGTAGAACGATGGCCGGCCGCAGTCGTCACAGCCAAGGATGAGGCCCATGCGTGCGAGCCCAACGGACTGCAGCGCATCGAGGTTCTCGCGCAGCGGTTCCGCGGCGTTCGAGCTCTGGCCACCAACGGTGGAGTTGATCATGGCGTCGAAGGTCAGGTAAGGGTTGAGACCGAGGACTACCGCTCCGCTCGTCTCGCCCGGTTCCGCACCTACTCGTCGTGAACGCTCCTCGTTGGAGGTCTGATCGTCGGCGTACTTGAGGAGAATGCGCTGGAAGTCGCCGGCGATCAGGTCGATAACAGCCCGCCTCGAACCCAGACGGCGCGCTACCAGCTGTACGGCGCGGCCTGCCTGGGAATAGCGCACACCGAGACCTCGCTGCTGGGCCATTGCGCCGACCCACGAGCGGACACCCAACGTGATCAGCGTCGGGTGGGACAGCTTAGCCGATTCAACCGCTCCCGCCGGGACGAACCCGTATGAGGCAGTCACGACGCTCAGCCCATCAGCCCCGCTGCGCACCATGTCAACATGCTTGCTGGTCTTGAGCGCCTCGTCGACGAGCCCGCGCCCAGTCGGCATGATCGAACCGTGGAACTGGATGTCGACATACCAGTACGCCCGGTCATTGAGACGCGACTGCTGGGGGGCTGGCGGGGTGAAGGGAGTCAGCATCGTGAGCGTGCCATCGTCGTGCCGCTCGACCGGCACAGACCTACTCTCGCCTACCCCCTCAGAAATCACCTTTCGGACCAACCCACGACGCAAGTCCGGCCATTCACCAGGGGCGAGGTGCTCGCGGTCTTCCGACGCAGGTACCAACCGGAAGACATCACCGTCGATGCGCTGTGCGACCGCTTCCAGGTCCGTATACGACATTGACACTGAGACGCACGGGATCCTGCCGACCTCTTCATGGGCGTCCTCAAGCCATTGACGCGCGACGGGTACGACGCCCGTCTTTCGCACGGAGTCGGAGTCGAGCATCTGGTTGCTGACCCACAGTCCACGCCCGAGCAGTAGGCGGTATGCCATGGCGAGGGAGAAGTCCTCGGCGGCATCACCGATCACGATCGCGCCCATGTCGTCGGAGAGGCCGGCCCTCACGCCACGTACCGCGGCATCGAGGAGTTGGCTGCGTCGACGCAACTCTTCGCCAGGAGTGCCGCACCAGAGATCGGCAGTTGGGACGTCCCCCAGCTCCCCTTGGAGACCGAACCGCAGTAGTGCATCGTCGGCTACCTTCTGGGGCGTGCCCTCGGCACCGTCGTGCCGGAAACCAATGATGCTTCCGACCTGCAGTGCCACATCACCGTGCCACGTGCGCGGAACAGCGACGTGCGGCGTCGTGAATGTTAGCTCCGGCATGACGGTGAGGCCCGAAGAACCGGTGGACGTGATCGACGTGTGGAGTTGGAGCTTCTTGCCCTGATCGGCAAGCCGGATGAACGGCGTCAGCCATTCCACGAGAAACTCCCGCGCCGTGCCCCCGGCCGGGTCGTGCAGGCCCTGCGGTGGAGCGTCGCGGATCGCCTTCTCGCGTGCGCTGCCTGTCAGCGGCTTGCCGTCGTTGCCCTGGATATTCAAGGTCCCCGGCCGGATGGCCTCGTGCTCTTGGGCCGATGCTTTGAAGAGCAGGATGTGGTCCGGGTCGAAGGCCTCCAGGACCGGAAGCAGCCTCTCGTCCACGCTCCCTTGGTCGCCATACGGCACAAGGAGATGGCCCCCGCCGGCCCAGGTCCGCTGTGCCGCGCCAAGTGCCAGTCGAGCCCACTGTCGCCACTGATCGTCACCGCGGAAGAGCACGACAGCGCGAGGAGGCCTCATCACCGTCGTAACTGCGATGTGGTCGATCATCCCCGTACGCTCTCCCAAGCCTGAGATTGTCATCATGGCTTCCCTACGGCGTGCATCCAGAGGGCGGCATCGAGGATTCGCAGGGGCTCGTCGTCGAACACACAGGCCCGGTCGTCCAACCGTCCTCTTTCACGGGCGGCTTCGACGGCCCAGTCGAGGGCGTCGGTGACCTCGGCGTCGGTGACCAAGGCACGCAGGGCCTGGATCTCCAACCGACCGTCACGATGCGTCGCCAGACCGAGGAGTGCGCGCACCTTCGTGTCCCGCACCGGGAGGAGATGTGGTCGCTTGCGTGCGACGAGCTTGGCCGCGGTCACCCAGGGGTCGGACGCGGGCACCTTCGGGTCAGCCAGCGCGTCCTTCGCCGTGGTGTAAAGGCTCCAGGCGTTGGCGAGGTCGGTGGGGGCCGCGTCCGCTAGGGGGATGTTCGGGTCGAGTTCGGCGAGGGCCTCGAGCAGGTCCCTTCGCGGTTTGCCGTCGTCCAGGACGCGACGCGTGGCCCCGGGACCGACCCTGACCGACAGCATCGTAAGTGCGTGCAGGTCCGCGCCGGTGACGTCATAGGGGTCGTTCGGCGAGATCGAAGCGAATGTCGCGCCGGCGTAGTCGCCACGGGTGTCGTAGTAGCGCTCCAGACTCGCCGTCCCCAGAGCTTCCAACGCAGTGGCCTTCGCTCTGGCCTCGGCAGCGGGCTCGAGGGCCGGCCATCCTTCGGGCAGTTCGCGCGTCATGATTGCGACCCTAGGAGCAGGTGGGTACGGGTTGCACAGCGCCTCGCGCTGCAGGCGTCGGGGCCAGCGGGTGAAATCCGCAGCGTGAGTCAGGGGCGGGGAGCTTGCTTCGGAAGTAGCCAAGCTTCACCGGCCCGGTACTCTTCCTCGACCGCGACGACGACGAAGTCGGCGGCGGTCGTCGGGCTGGTGCGGACCATCAGGACCAATAGTTCCCAAGTCGAAGGTTCGCAGCGCTACGAACCTCGAAGTCATGGTCCTGCGCCAGCCTTGTGAGCGTCTCAGTCGGAGTGTTCGGGTTGGCCGCCACAGCTTCGCGTGCCCACCACCGCTCGTCGCTAGCCAGCGCCACGAGCAGATCGGGTGGTGTGCTCGGGTTCGCGGCGACGCCTACACCTTCCCCCGACACGACGAGCGTTCTCAGAGTCCCCACGGGGGTCCGCGGGTTGCGTGCCACGGCATCCAAGATCTGATCACGCAGCGTCGACCCACCGTCCTCCCGAGGAGTCTCAGGCATGCTGATGGCTCTGCGCGCCAACTCGGTGAGCATCCAGGCTGGCGCACCGGGGTTCGCAGCGACTCCGCTCGCCCAATGGGTGGTGCTGAGGGCCTCCAGCGTCGCATGGGGCGTGCTGGCGTGCCTCGCAACGGCGTAGATCATCGAGTCGACAATCAACTCGCTCGCGGCCGCTTTTCTATGTGACCTACCCATATAGGAGCTGTCCTCGAACATCAGGGTGTCCTTGTGACTCCTCGCAAGTCGGGCTAGGGCTGCGGGCGGAGCGTCCTCGCGTCTTGCGACACCGTCTCGCACTACGGCGTACTCGTCCTGCGCCAGTGCCATGAGTGCCTCGCTCGGCGTGCGGGGATGGCCCGCCACTAGCCGGCGAACCGGATGCCAGCGTGAGTGCGCAAGCAGCAGCATGAGCGACCGCTCGGTCGCGGTGTCCTGCGCCACGTCGGGAGGCAGCGGCATCGTCTCAAGGGCGGCGGAGAGGGGATCCGCCGCCGATGCAAGCCGAAAGGCCGTCTTGCCGAAAACGGTCGATCCCAGTCGCGAACGCCACTGGGGTGGGACATGCTTGAGGATCAACGCCAGCTGGAGCCAGGAGAGGTCGGGCCGTCGTACCGCGAGAACGTCAACGACGTCACGGTCGACCTGCACAAGCGCGATCAGTGTCGACATCGGTGTCGAACGCTTCGATGCTAGCCTCCGGCGCTGCCACCCGAAGGCCGGAACCTGCTCAGCCATGCGGCACCCCACACTCCTCTTAACAGTCGGGAGCATAGCGACATCGCGCACCACAGTTACCCACCGCTCCATCGCTGCGGGGGGCCATCGTGACTGGCGACACGAGGCGATGACGCTCCGTCCGCGATCACTCGCGGCGGGTCCGCCTCATAGGTCGTGCGGGCATCGGTCAGAAACCCTCGGGCACGTTAGCCCCGTGCCCTTGGGTCTCTTCGGCTACCCCACGACCTCAAAGGTGTGGCTGAGGTCACTCCGATGCCCCTCCTGGCCGTGCGCACGACGCGACGACAAAAGGCCGCCCACCAGGATCTCCCTGGTGGACGGCCTCTCGCGGTCGGGCTGACAGGATTTGAACCTGCGACCCCCTGACCCCCAGTCAGGTGCGCTACCAAGCTGCGCCACAGCCCGTCCGGCCCGACCTGTGCCGAAGCACCGGGAACGGACCGGTTCGGCCCCGCAGGGCCGACCGAAATACTACCCCAGACCGGGCGTCGCTCGTCCACTCCGCACCGGGGGTGTGTCCGGGGTCACCGGGACGGTCAGCGAGCCTCCGCCGTGGTCGCCGGCCGCACCGCCCGCAGGACGTGCGCGGTCGCCAGCGCGGCGGCCGTCGCCTCGTACCCCTTGTCCTCGTGCGAGCCCTCGAGCCCGGCGCGGTCGAGGGCCTGCGCCTCGTCGTCGCACGTGAGCAGACCGAAGCCGACCGGCACGGTGTGGTCCAGCGCGACCCGGTTGAGCCCGTCGGTGGCCGCGGCGCACACGTAGTCGAAGTGCGGGGTGCCGCCCCGGATGACGACACCGAGAGCGACGACGGCGTCGTACCCCGCCGCCGCGCAGGCCTGGGCCGCCACCGGCAGCTCGAAGGACCCGGGCACCCGCAGCACGTCCGGCTCGACGGAGTGGTCGGCACACGCACGCCGGGCGCCGTCGAGCAGCCCGTCCATGACGGTCTCGTGCCACGAGGCGGCGATCACGGCCACCCGCAGGTCCGAGCTGTCCACGGCGTGCGTGGTGGGCGCCCCCGCCCCGCTCATCGCAGCACCTCGCGCGCCGTCGTCATGCCGTTCATCGGGCCTCCTTCAGGTTCGACTCGAGGGTGAGGGTCGGTCCCCGGGCGAGGTTCGACCTCGGGTTCAAGGTTGGGCAGGTCGTGGCCCATGCGGTCGCGCTTGGTGCGCAGGTAGGCCACGTTGTCGGGCGCCGGGTGGATCGCCAGCGGCACTCGTTCGGCCACGGTCACTCCCCCGGCCTGCAGGCCGTCGACCTTGGCAGGGTTGTTGGTCAGCAGGCGGACGGACCCCACGCCGAGGTCGCGCAGCACGTGCGCGGCGGCCGTGTACTCACGGGAGTCCACGGGCAGCCCCTGCGCCAGGTTCGCGTCGATCGTGTCCTGGCCGCCGTCCTGCAGGCTGTACGCCGTCAGCTTGGCGACCAGGCCGATGCCGCGGCCCTCGTGGCCGCGCATGTAGACGACGACGCCGCGGCCGGCCTCCTGCACCGCACGCAGCGCGGAGTCCAGCTGCGGCCCGCAGTCGCAGCGCAGCGAGCCGAAGGCGTCCCCGGTCAGGCACTCCGAGTGCACACGGGTCAGCACCGGTCCGCCCGCGTCCAGGTCGGCGAGCGCCCCGGCCACCAGGGCGACGTGCTCGTCGCCGGTGACCCGGTCCCGGTACCCGACGGCCGTGAACTCACCGTGCCGGGTGGGCAGCCGGGTGACGGCAAGCCGGTCCACGGTCGACTCGGTGACGCGGCGGTAGGCGACCAGGTCGGCGACGCTGACGAGCTCCAGCCCGTGCTCGGCGGCGAACTCGCGCAGCGCGGGACGACGCATCATGGTGCCGTCGTCGTGCGTGATCTCGGCGAGCACCCCGGCGGTACCGCGGCCGGCGAGGCGGGCCAGGTCGACGGCGGCCTCGGTGTGCCCGGTGCGCTCGAGCACGCCACCGGCGCGAGCACGCAGCGGCAGCACGTGGCCCGGACGGGTCAGGTCGGCCGCCGTCGCGTCCGGGTCGGCGAGAACCCTCGCGGTGCGGGCACGGTCGGCGCCCGAGATGCCCGTGGTCACGCCCTCGGCGGCGTCCACGGTGATCGTGTACGCCGTGCGGAACGCGTCCCGGTTCTCGGCGACCATCAGCGGCAGCCGGAGCCGGTCGAGCGTGTCGCCGTCCGCGGCGACGCAGATCAGCCCGCTGGTGTGCCGCACGGTGAAGCCCATGAGCTCCGGCGTGGCCGCCTCCGCGGCGAAGATGAGGTCACCCTCGTTCTCCCGGCTCTCGTCGTCGACCACGACGACGGCGTGGCCGGCGGCCACCGCCGCGACGGCTCGTTCGACGCGCTCCCGCAGTCCGGGGTCCACGGTGCTCATCGGGCCACCTCCGCGATCTCGGCCGGCGGCACCGCCGGCCCGGCGAAACGTCCGTCCAGGAGCCGCTCGACGTGCCGGGCGAGCACGTCGGTCTCCAGGTTGACCTGCTCCCCCACCGCCCGGGCACCGAGCGTGGTGCGCGCGAGGGTCTCGGGGATGAGGCTGACCGTGAACCGGTCGGTGCCTGCCTCCACGACGGTCAGGGAGACGCCGTCGACCGCCACGGACCCCTTGCCGACCACGTACCGGGCGAGGTCGGCCGGCAGCGAGATCTCCACGACCTCCCACCGCTCACCGGGCGTGCGGGACAGGACGGTGCCGACACCGTCGACGTGCCCCTGCACGATGTGGCCGCCGAGGCGCTCCCCCACGGCCAGCGCCGGCTCGACGTTGACCCGGTCCCCGGCGCGCAGCGCGCCGAGGGACGTGGCGTCGAGGGTCTCGGCCATGAGGTCGGCCGTCCAGGTCGCCGCGTCGTGCTCGGCGACCGTCAGGCAGCACCCGTTGACGGCGATCGAGTCGCCGGTGCGCACGCCGTCGAGCACGCCGGGCGACCGGACGGTGAGGCGGGCGGCGTCGGCACTCTTCTCCAGGGCCTCCACGGTGCCGAGCTCGGACACGATGCCGGTGAACATCAGGACTCCTTCCGCGGCCGCAGGGTGAGCCGCACGTTCGTGGCGGCCAGGCCGGAGGCGGGGCCGTCGGGGGTGGAGAGGTCGTCGGTGGTGGGCTCGAGGACGGTCGCGTCGACCAGGTCGAACCGTGCGGCGTCGGCGATCGTCGTGACGCCCAGGTCGCCGACGGCGGGAGGCCCGGCACCGAGCAGGGCCGGGGCGACGTAGGCGACGATCTCGTCGACGAGGCCGGCGCGCAGGAACGCCGCGGCCAGCGTCCCGCCGCCCTCGAGCAGCACGTGCCGCCGGTCGAGACGCCACAGCTCGGCGAGCGCCTCGTGCGGGTCGTGGGTGCGCAGGTGGCACGTCTCCACGCCGTCCGGGCCCGGAGCGGCGAGGCGGGAGGTCGCAGGCAGATCGCGCCGTCCCATGACGGCCCGCAGCGGCTGAGGGCCGTCGGCGTCGCGGACGGTCAGCGCCGGGTCGTCGTCGAGCACGGTGCCGGTCCCCACCAGCACGGTGTCGACCTCGGCGCGCAGCCGGTGCACGTCGCGCCGCGCGGCCGCCGACGTGATCCACCGGGAGGTGCCGTCGACGGCGGCGGTCCGCCCGTCCAGGGTGGTGGCGACCTTCCAGGTCACGACCGGGCGGCCGAGCTCGACCGCGGTCGACCACACCCGGTTGAGCTCGCGCGCGTCCTCGGCGCCGACGCCACCGACGACGTCGACCCCGACGGCGACCAGGACGCCTGCTCCCCCGGCGGCCGTGGGGTTGGGATCAGCCTGGGCGTAGACCACGCGTGCCACGCCGGCGTCGCGCAGCGCGTCGGCGCACGGACCCGTCCGGCCGGTGTGGGCGCAGGGTTCGAGCGTCACCACGGCGGTGGCGCCCCGTGCGGCGTCGTCGCCGTGGGCGTGCCGGGCGTTGGTCAGGGCGACCACCTCGGCGTGCGGGCTGCCCGCACCCCGGTGGAACCCCTCGGCGAGCGTGGCGCCGCCGGGGTCGAGCAGGACGCAGCCGACGCGTGGGTTGGGTCCCAGGTCGAGTCCCGGCGTGGCGGCCAGCGTCAGGGCTCGCTGCATCGCGGCCTGCTCGGCCGGGGTCACCGTGGGTGCCGCCGCGGCGGTGGTCATGTCCTGGCCCCTCGTCGTCCGGTCGCGGACCCCGGGGGCTCGGCGGCATGGTCGCCCGCCGGTCCTCGCGGGACGCCGGAGCGTCCGCGGGGCGTGGACGTGCCACGCCGTCGGCGAGCGAGCGGTGCCGTCGCGTGCGTCTTCCCATCCGGACTTTGACCGTCGGTCCAGGAGTTCCACCTGGTCAACCGGTCACTGGCTGTGACCGGGTCGCGGACTGTTACCGCCGGTTCGGAGTTTCACCGACCCCAGAGCACGCGAGCTGTTGCTCGTTCACCACGAGACTATCGCACCGCGCCCCGCGGACGTACGACGCACGTCACAGCTGCCCCGCCGGTCAGCGCCGGCGGCGCTTCTCCCGCACCCGGACGCTGATCCGGATCGGCGAGCCCTCGAACCCGAACTCCTCACGCAGCCGGCGCTCGATGAACCGGCGGTAGCCGGCCTCGATGAAGCCGGTGGCGAAGATGACGAACCGGGGCGGCCGGGTGGACGCCTGGGTGGCGAACAGGATGCGGGGCTGCTTGCCCCCGCGCACCGGGTGCGGGTGCGCCGAGACCAGCTCGCCGAGGAACCCGTTCAGGCGCCCGGTCGGGATCCGGGTGTCCCAGGACGCGAGCGACGTCTCCAGCGCCCGGACCAGCCGGTCGGTGTGCCAGCCGGTGCGCGCCGAGACGTTGACGCGCGGCGCCCACGTGACCTGCACGAGCTCCTTGTCGATCTCCCGCTCGAGGAAGTGCCGGCGGTCCTCGTCCATCAGGTCCCACTTGTTGTAGGCGATGACCAGGGCGCGGCCGGCGTCGACCGTCTGGGAGATGACCCGCAGGTCCTGCTCGGTGAGCGGCGTCGAGGAGTCGATGAGGACGACGGCGATCTCGGCCTTCTCGATGGCGGCCTGGGTGCGCAGCGACGCGTAGAAGTCGGCCCCGCGGGTCTGGTGCACCCGCCGACGGATGCCCGCGGTGTCGACGAACCAGTACGGGATGCCCTTGATCTCGACCAGCTCGTCCACCGGGTCACGGGTCGTCCCCGCGGTCTCGTCCACGACGACGCGCTCGGCGCCGGCCAGCTTGTTGAGCAGCGAGGACTTGCCGACGTTCGGGCGCCCCACCAGGGCGACCCGGCGCGGGCCCTCGGGACGCAGCTCGCCGCGGGCGGACTCGTCCGGCAGCACCTCCAGGACGGCGTCGAGCATCTCGCCCAGACCCCGACCGTGCAGGGCCGAGACCGGCATCGGCTCGCCGAGACCCAGCGACCAGAGGTAGGCGGCGTCGGCCTCGCCGGACGGCCCGTCGACCTTGTTGGCGCACAGGATCACCGGCTTGCCCGAGCGGCGCAGCAGCTCCACGACGCGCTCGTCGGTGGCCGTGGCACCCACCTGGGCGTCCACGACGAAGACGACCGCGTCGGCGAGGTCGATGGCGACCTCGGCCTGCTCGGCCACCTTGGACTCCATGCCCGCGACGTCGACCTCCCAGCCGCCGGTGTCCACCAGCGTGAAGTCCTTGCCCGCCCACTCGGCGGCGTAGGTCACGCGGTCGCGGGTGACCCCGGGCGTGTCCTCGACGACGGCCTCGCGGCGACCCAGGATCCGGTTGACGAGGGTCGACTTGCCGACGTTCGGCCGGCCGACGACGGCCAGCACCGGCAGCGGCGCCTCGGCCGGTGCGGCCTCGAGGTCCTCCCACCCGGTCTCCAGCAGCTCGCGGTCGGCCTCGTCGAGCTCGAAGTCCTCGAGACCGGCGCGCAGCGCGCGCTCGCG
Organism: Isoptericola sp. 178; assembly: GCF_030586525.1. NCBI lineage: Bacteria > Bacillati > Actinomycetota > Actinomycetes > Micrococcales > Promicromonosporaceae > Isoptericola > Isoptericola sp. 178. Next base: position 214,119 of record NZ_JAUQYN010000003.1, read on the forward strand.
GGCCTCGTCGTCGTCGAAGCGGGTGACGAGGGCTCCGTGGTCCTCGACCAGGACCTCGGCGGTGTCGACCGGCGCGTCCGTGGTGTCGACGGAGTCAGCGGGCAGGGGCTCGGGACCGTCGGCGGGAGTGCTCATGCCTGCCATTGTCCCAGGCGCTCGACGGCCGTGAGGACCGCGGCGACGGTCTGGTCCAGGTCCAGCTCGCTGGAGTCCACCGTCACCACGCCGTCGGCGGCGGTGAGGAACTGGCTCACGGTCGAGTCGTCGCGGTCGCGGCGCAGCACCTGGTCACGCGTGGCGTCGACGGCCGCGGCGTCGGCGGCTCCGTGCACCTCCAGGGAACGCCGACGCAGCCGGGCCTCCTCGCTGGCCGTCAGCAAGATGCGCGCGTCGGCGTCCGGGGCCACGACGGTGGTGATGTCGCGCCCCTCGGCGACGATGCCGCGGCCGCCGGAGAACCCGTCGGTCGCCTCGACGTCGATGATGGCCCGCTGACGGCGCTTCATCTCGGCGCGGACCTCGAGGTTGGTCGCGACCTGCGACACGGCCGAGGACACCTCGGTGGTGCGGATCGCGGCGGCGACGTCGTCGCCGTCCAGCACGACGCCGGGGGCGGCCGGGTCGACGCCCATCTCCAGCGGCATGTCGCGCACGGCCCGGGCCACGGCGTCGGCGTCACCGAGGGCCACGTCGGTGCGCACGCACCACAGGGTGGCGGCCCGGTACATGGCGCCGGTGTCGAGGTAGGCCAGGCCGAGGCGGCTCGCGACGGCCTTGGAGACGCTGGACTTGCCGGAACCGGACGGGCCGTCGACGGCGATGGTGACCACAGGTGTTCGCTCTCTTGTCGGGGGACGGGGCAGATCGTTCGGGGGTGGACTCAGAGGTCCACGGCACGCATCAGGGTGCCGAGCTCGGTGCGGCCGAGCACGCGCGTGCGGCCGGCCTTGAGGTCGCCGAGCGTGATCGGGCCGATCCGGGTGCGCACGAGGCGGGTGACCGGGAAGCCGATCGCGTCGAACATCCGGCGCACGATCCGGTTGCGACCCTCGTGCAGGACCACCTCGATCATGGTGCGGCCGGGCACGGAGTCCACGACCCGGACCTTGTCCATGCGGGCCGGGCCGTCGTCGAGCTCCACGCCCGCGGTCAGCTCCTTGGCGTGGCGCGGGTAGAACTCGGCGCCCTCGACCGTGACGAGGTAGGTCTTCGGGATCTCGTAGCTCGGGTGCGACAGCCGGTTGCCGAGCTCGCCGTCGTTGGTCAGCAGCAGCAGGCCCTCGGAGTCGGCGTCCAGGCGGCCCACGTGGAAGAGCCGCTCCGGGCGGTCCTGCACGAGCTCTGCCACCGTGGGCCGGCCCTCGGGGTCGCTCATCGAGGAGAGCATGCCGAGCGGCTTGTTGACGGCCACGGTGATCTTGGACTCGTCGAGCTGGACGCGCAGGCCGTCGACGTGCACGACCGCGGTGGCCGGGTCGACGCGCACGCCGAGCTCGGCCACGACCTGGCCGTCGACCTCGACCCGCCCCTGGGCGATGAGCTGCTCGCAGGCGCGTCGTGAGCCGACGCCGGCCTGGGCGAGAACCTTCTGCAGCCGGACGCCGTCGGGCACGTGGACGTCGACGGGCGGGTTCGCGGGGGCGTGGCGGCGCGAGGAGCGGCGGCTCCCGCCGCGGCGTGAGGTGGGCATGGCCCCTATTGTCGCAGTACGCCGGAGCGGGGCCGACCTCAGTCGATGCCGAGGCCCTCCAGGCCGCCGAGCGCCTCCACGCCGGGCAGGTGCGGCGCCAGCGGCGGCAGCTCGTCGAGCGAGGTCCAGCCCATCCGGTCCAGGAACTCCCCGGTGGTGCCGAACAGCACCGCGCCGGTGGTCGGGTCCTGCCCGACCTCCGCCACCAGGTTGCGTGCCAGCAGGGTGCGCACCACCCCGTCGACGTTCACCCCGCGCACCGCCGAGACCTGGCCCCGGGTGACGGGCTGTCGGTAGGCCACGACGGCGAGGGTCTCCAGGGCGGCCTGGCTCAGCCGGGAGGACTGGCCCTCGAGCACGAACCGCGCGACGACGTCGGTCAGGTCGCGATGGGAGTAGATGCGCCAGCCCTCGGCCCCGCGGCGCAGCTCGAAACCCCGCGGCCGGGCCCCGTCGGCCCCCTGGTACTCCTCGGCGAGCGCCGCCAGCGCCGCGTGCACCTCGACCGTGGGACGGGCGACGGCCGCGGCGAGACGTTCGGCGGGGACCGGCGACTCGGCGACCATGAGGATCGCCTCCAGGGCGGCCGGCAGACCCCCGGGCAGGTCGTCGACGTCGACCGGTGCCGGACTGTCTCCCGACGCCGCCGGGCCCGGGGCGACCGCTGTCCCTGCGGTCGCGGGAACGTGCTCGCTCATGCTGCTCCTTCCACGGCGCCGTCGAACTCCTCGACGTCGCCCACGTCGTCGTCGGCCCCGCCGGTCCACCGCACGGTCAGCTCTCCCAGGGCGGTGACCTGCTCGAAGCCCACCTGGCCGCTGCGGAACAGCTCCAGCAGCGCCAGGAAACGCGCCACGACCACGAGGCGTTCCACCCCTGTGGTCAGGGCGCGGAACGTCGCCGTCCCCTCGCGCCGCAGCTGGTCGGCGACCAGGAGCGCCTCCTCGCGCACGCTCACGGCGGCGCCGTGCAGATGGCTCAGGCCCACCACCGGCGGGACCTTGGGTTCGAGCGCCCGCGCGGCGAGCTCGGCCAGCCGGTCGCCGTCGAGGGTCCACACGAGGTCGGGGAGCATCGCGGTCAGGTGCTCCTCCATCGGGACCGACCGGGGCACCCGGCGGCCGGTGTCGGCGAGGCGGTCGGCGAACACGGCCGAGATCTCCTTGTACGCCCGGTACTGCAGGAGACGGGCGAACAGCAGGTCGCGGGCCTCCAGCAGCTCGAGGTCCTCGGCGTCCTCCTCGACGACACCGGGCAGCAGCCGGGCCGCCTTGAGGTCCAGCAGCGTGGCCGCCACGACGAGGAACTCGCTCGCCGCCCCCAGGTCCCACGAGGGGTGCTGCTCGCCGCGGTCGGCGGCGTCGCGGGCGGCGGACTCGGCGGCGCGCAGGTGGGCGACGAAGTCGTCCGTCACCTCCGCCAGCGCCACCTCGGTCAGGTCCAGCTCACGGGCGTTGATCAGGGACAGCAGCAGGTCGAACGGCCCGTCGAAGTTGTCGAGATGGACCTCGAACGCCCCGGCGCGGGCCTGTCCCGCAGGTGCCTCCGCCGGGGTCCGCTCAGGTGGCGCTGCCACGAGCGACGAGCTCACGGGCCAGGTGCCGGTAGGCCGCCGCGCCGGCGTGGGACGGCGCGTGCGAGGTGATGGGCTCGGCGGCCACCGAGGCGTCGGGGAACTTCACGGTCCGACCGATGACGGTGTGCAGCAGCGTGTCTCCGAACGCCTCGTGGACCCGCTGGACGACCTCGCGCGAGTGCAGGGTGCGCGCGTCGTACATGGTGGCCAGGATGCCGTCCACGGCGAGGTCCGGGTTGAGCCGGTCGCGCACCTTGTCGATCGTCTCCACGAGCAGCGCGACGCCCCGCAGGGCGAAGAACTCGCACTCCAGCGGGATGAGGACGCCGTCGGCGGCGGTCAGCGCGTTGACGGTGAGCAGCCCCAGGGAGGGCTGGCAGTCGATGAGCACGACGTCGTAGACGTCCAGCGCCGGGCGCAGCGCGCGGGAGAGGACGGACTCGCGCGCAACCTCGCCGACGAGCTGGACCTCGGCGGCGGACAGGTCGATGTTCGCCGGTACGACGTCGAGCCCCTCGATCGCCGTGGGACGGACGACGTCCTCGAGGGTCACGTCACGTTCCATGACGAGGTTGTAGACGCTGAGCTCCAGCTCGTGCGGGCTGACACCCACGCCGACGGACGCGGCGCCCTGGGGGTCGAAGTCCACCAGGAGCACCTTGCGGCCGTACTCGGCCAGCGTGGCTCCGAGATTGATGGTCGTGGTCGTCTTGCCCACGCCGCCCTTCTGGTTGCACATCGCCACGATCCGGGCCGGACCGTGCGAGTCCCGCGGTGCGGGGACGGGGAACTCGGGCAGCGGGCGGCCGACGACGTCCGTGGGCGGACCGTCCTCGTTCGCCGCGGTACCCGGGATCCCGGGCAGGGTGTTCTCGGCAGTCGCCGGCTGCGTCATCGTCTCACTCCCCCGGGTGCCTCGGTCACGCTGTCACGCTACACCGCGCCACGGGCCCGGACCGGGCGCTCGCGCGGCGCGCCGCGCGGAACCGCGGGGGCACGGCCGGTCACCCGAGCGCCCGCGGGTGGGCCGCGGCGTAGACCTCGCGCAGCGCCTCCGGGGTGACCATCGTGTAGATCTGCGTCGTGGTGACCGAGGCGTGCCCGAGCAGCTCCTGCACCACCCGCACGTCCGCTCCTCCGGCCAGCAGGTGGGTGGCGAAGGAGTGGCGCAGGGTGTGCGGCGACACGTGCTCCGCGATCCCGGCCCGGTCCGCCGCGCGCTGCAGCACGGCCCACGCGCTCTGCCTCGAGAGCCGGGTGCCGCGGGCGTTGAGGAACAGCGCCGGGGTGCTCCGGCCGCGCACGGACCCCGCCTCGACCAGTGCCGGCCGGGCACGGACCAGGTAGGCGTCGATCGCGTCGCGGGCGTACGACCCGACGGGCACGACGCGCTCCTTGCCGCCCTTGCCGAACAGACGCACGGCGTCCTCGGTCCCGACGTCGTCGACGTCGAGCCCGACCACCTCGCTGATGCGCCCTCCCGTGGAGTACAGCAGCTCCAGCAGCGCCCGGTCCCGCAGACCGGTGGCCCCGTCGCCCGCCGAGGCCGCGGCCAGGAGGCGGGCCACGGCGTCGACGCTCAGGGCGTGCGGCAGCCGACGCGTCTTGGTGGGTGCCGCGACGTCGGCGCTCGGGTCCGTGTCGGCGTCGCCCTCGGCGAGGGCGAACCGGTGCCAGCCCCGCAGCGCCGCCAGGGCCCGCGCCGTGGAGGACGCCGACAGGGGACGCCCGCCGTCGTCCCCCGCCCGCACGGCGTCGAGATAGGCCTCGACGTCCGCCTCGGTGACCTCGGCCGGTGCGGTCCGGCCGCGGACGCCGAGGAAGTCCGCGTACCGGGTCAGGTCCCGGCGGTAGGCCTGCACGGTGTTGGTGGACAGCCCGCGTTCGACCCGGAGGTGGGCGAGGTAGTCGCGCAGCCCCGACTCGAGGGCGGCGGGCAGGTCCGTGGGCGTCGAGGTCACCCGGCCATCATGCCCCCGGGCAACGGTCGTCGAGCGGCAGCCCGGGCAGCGCGTCGAGCACCCCGTCGAGGCGCTCGTCGGGCGCCGGCGGTCAGAACGGCAGGAACACGTCGACCGCGACGGCCACGAAGAGCAGGGTCAGGTAGGTGATGGAGGCGTGGAACACCTTCATCGCCCCGGGGCCGTTGCGGGTCCGGCCCTGGGCCTTGCGCAGCATGGCGACCGTCAACCAGAGGAACCATCCGCCCAGCCCGACCGCGACCACGGTGTACACCCAGGTCATCCCGGCCAGCGGCACGAGCGCCAGCGAGGAGAGGATCATCGCGATCGTGTGACCGAGCATCTCGCCGGCGACCCGGCGGTCGGTGGCCACGACGGGGAGCATCGGCACCCCGGCGGTGGCGTAGTCCTGCTTGAACTTCACCGACAGCGGCCAGTAGTGCGGGGGCGTCCAGAAGAAGATGACGCCGAACAGCGCCACGGCCGCCCAGCTGAGCCCGCCGGTGACGGCCGCCCAGCCGATGAACACCGGCATGCATCCGGCGATGCCACCCCACACGATGTTCTGCGGGGTGCGGCGCTTGAGGATCATCGTGTAGCCGACGACGTAGATCGCGATCGCCGCGAAGGTCAGCCAGGCGGCGGCGACGTTGACGAGCCAGGCGAACCAGACCAGGGCCACCACGCCGAGCGCCGTGGCGAAGATCAGCGCGTTGCGCGGGCGGATCTCCCCCGTGACGAGCGGACGCCGCTTGGTGCGGTTCATCATCTCGTCGATGTCGCGGTCGAGGTAGCAGTTGAACGCGTTGGCCGAGCCGGCCGCGAGCGCCCCGCCGACCAGCGTCGCCACGACGAGCCAGAGGTCGGGCAGCCCGCCCTCGGCGAGGATCATCGTGGGCACCGTGGTCACGAGCAGCAGCTCGATGATGCGGGGCTTGGTCAGGGCGACGTAGGCGCCCACCCGGTCACGCCAGCCGGCCGAGCGCCGCGTGGCCGACCCGTGCACGGCAGCGCGTGTCGGGGTCGACGAGGAGTCCGTCGGGCGGCTGATGGTGCTCACGCGCGCAGTGTTCCGTTCGCGAGGGTGTTCCGGGCGGTCCCATCGTACGCGCCACGCGGAGGTCGGTCGCCCCCGCGGGGTGCGGGTGACCTGTGAGATTCCTCCGGCCGCGCGGTGCGTGTCGCCGGGGCGCTCACATGGTGGGACGGTCGGCGGCGCCGAACGCGGCCCACGGCACTCCCCGCTAGTGTGGAGACGCACAACGCAGGGCATCGGTGCCGTCGTGCGCACCGGGTCGACCGCTGCGCACGGCGCCAGGCCCCCGCCTCCTGAGGGGTGGAGCCGCCGCGCCCGGCACCGGTACAGCAGAGCAACCCGGGGCAGCGCCTCGGGCAGGAAAGAGGCATTCGTGAACGCGTTCGATCCCGCACCGGCCCCCCTCGAGTGGAACGACCTGGACGAGCGGGCCGTCAAGTCCATCAAGGCTCTGGCCGCCGACGCCGTGGAGAAGTGCGGCAGCGGTCACCCCGGCACGGCCATGTCGCTGGCCCCGGCCGCGTACCTGCTGTTCCAGAAGACGATGCGGCACGACCCCACCGACCCCACCTGGGTGGGCCGCGACCGGTTCGTGCTCTCGGCCGGGCACTCGTCGCTCACGCTGTACCTGCAGCTGTTCCTGGCCGGGTACGGCATGGAGATGGACGACCTCGCCGCGCTGCGCACGTTCAACTCCCAGACCCCGGGCCACCCCGAGTACGGCCACACCCCGGGCGTGGAGATCACCACCGGCCCGCTGGGCCAGGGTCTCGCCTCCGCCGTCGGCATGGCCTACGCCTCGCGCCGCGAGCGGGCGCTGCTCGACCCCGAGGCCGCCCCCGGCACCTCGCCCTTCGACCACCACGTGTACGTCATCGCCTCCGACGGCGACCTGCAGGAGGGTGTCACCTCCGAGGCCTCGTCCCTGGCCGGCACCCAGCAGCTAGGCAACCTCGTGGTGATCTGGGACGACAACAAGATCTCGATCGAGGACGACACCGAGATCGCGTTCACCGAGGACGTGCTGGCCCGCTACGCGGCCTACGGCTGGCACACGCAGCGCGTGGACTGGACCGACGGCGGCACCGGCTACGCCGAGGACACCGACGCGCTGGCCGCCGCCCTGGACGCCGCGAAGAACGAGACCGGCAAGCCGTCGATCATCGCGCTGCGCACGATCATCGGCTGGCCCTCCCCCACGAAGCAGAACACGGGCGGGATCCACGGCTCCGCGCTCGGCGCCGAGGAGGTCGCAGGCCTGAAGAAGGCGCTGGGCCTCGACCCCGAGGCGACCTTCACCATCGACGACGACGTGCTCAAGCACACCCGGTCCGTCGCCGAGCGCCACAGCTCCGGCCGGGCCGCGTGGGACACCGCGTTCGAGGCCTGGAAGACCGCCAACCCCTCGGGGGCCGAGCTGCTGGAGCGGCTCAGCGCCCGCGAGCTGCCCGCCGGCTGGACGGACGCCCTGCCCGAGTTCGAGGCGTCGGAGAAGGGCGTCGCCACCCGCGCCGCCTCCGGCAAGGTGCTGTCGGCGCTGGCCGACGTGCTGCCCGAGCTGTGGGGCGGGTCCGCCGACCTCGCCGGCTCCAACAACACCACGATGGACGGCGAGCCGTCCTTCATCCCGTTCGAGCACGCGACGAAGAAGTTCCCGGGCAACCCGCAGGGCCGCACGCTGCACTTCGGCATCCGCGAGCACGCCATGGGCGCGATCCTCAACGGGATCGTGCTGCACGGCCTGACGCGCCCCTACGGCGGGACGTTCCTGCAGTTCTCGGACTACATGCGGGCCGCGGTCCGCCTGTCCGCGCTCATGGAGATCCCCTCGACGTTCGTGTGGACCCACGACTCCATCGGCCTGGGAGAGGACGGCCCCACCCACCAGCCCGTCGAGCACCTCGCCGCCCTGCGCGCCATCCCGGGCCTGGACGTCGTCCGCCCGGCGGACGCGAACGAGACCTCCTGGGCCTGGCGAGGCATCCTCGAGAACACCTCGAACCCGGCCGGACTCGTGCTCACCCGGCAGGGCGTGCCGACCTTCCCGCGGGGCGAGGACGGCTTCGCGGCGGCCGAGGGCACGCTCCGCGGCGGCTACACGCTCCTGGACACCGACGGCACGCCGGACGTGATCCTCGTGGGCACCGGGTCAGAGGTCCAGCTCGCCGTCGAGGCGCGCGAGCAGCTCGCCGCCGACGGGATCGCCGCCCGCGTGGTGTCGATGCCGAGCCTCGAGTGGTTCGACCGTCAGGACGCCGAGTACCGCGAGTCGGTGCTGCCCGCCGCGGTCCGGGCCCGGGTCTCGGTGGAGGCCGGCATCGCGCTGAGCTGGCGCGGGATCGTCGGCGACGCCGGCCGGTCCGTCTCGCTCGAGCACTACGGCGCGTCCGCGGACTACCAGACGCTCTACCGCGAGTTCGGCATCACGGCCGACGCCGTGGCCACGGCCGCGCGCGAGTCGCGGGGCGCCCGCCCCGGCGCGGGCACCCACCCACCGCGGGGGGGGGGGGGGGCGCGCCCCCCCCCCCGCCGTCGGTCACGATGAGAGCTGCGACAGCGACACGACCGAGGAGAAGCACGTGCCCGAGACGAACCGACCCACCGAACGACTCTCCGCCGCCGGGGTCTCGATCTGGCTCGACGACCTGTCGCGCGAGCGGCTCGACACCGGCAACCTCGCCGGGCTCGTCGACTCCCACGACGTGGTCGGCGTGACGACCAACCCCACGATCTTCGCCGGCGCGCTGTCCGAAGGCGACGCCTACGACGCTGCCCTCGCCGACCTCGCGGGCACCGACGTCGAGGCCGCCGTCGAGCGGATCACGACCGACGACGTGCGCGCCGCCGCCGACGTGCTGCGGGGCGTCTACGACCGCACCGGCACGGTCGACGGCCGGGTCTCGATCGAGGTGGACCCCCGCCTGGCGCGGGACACCGCCGCGACGGTCGACACGGCGAAGCGGTTGTGGCGCACGGTCGACCGTCCCAACGTGTTGATCAAGATCCCCGCCACCGTCGAGGGGCTGCCGGCCATCACCGAGACCCTCGCCGCCGGGATCAGCGTCAACGTCACCCTCATCTTCTCCATCGAGCGCTACCGCGCCGTCATGGACGCCTTCCTCGCCGGGCTGGAGCAGGCCCGCGAGAACGGTCACGACCTGTCGGTCATCGGCTCGGTCGCCTCGTTCTTCGTCTCCCGGGTCGACTCCGCGGTCGACGACGCCCTGGAGCGGGTCGGCACCGACGAGGCGCGGGCGCTGCAGGGCACCGCCGCGATCGCCAACGCCCGCCTCGCCTACGCCGCCTACCAGGAGGTCTTCGAGGCGGACTCCACCGGCCGGTGGACGGCGCTGCGCCAGGCCGGCGCCCACCCCCAGCGACCGCTGTGGGCCTCGACCGGGGTGAAGAACCCCGACTACCCGGACACCCTCTACGTCACCGAGCTCGTGGCGCCCGGCGTGGTGAACACCATGCCGCAGGCGACCCTCGACGCCGTGGCGGACCACGGCGAGATCCCGGAGGACACGGTCACCGGGACCGCTGACGCCGCCGCCGCGACGATCGCCGCCATCGAGGCCCAGGGCGTCTCCATGGACGAGGTGACCGCGCAGCTGGAGGCCGAGGGCGTGACCAAGTTCGAGAAGAGCTGGGACGAGCTGCTCACCACCACCAAGACCGGACTGGACGCGGCGGGCTCCTGACCCCGTCGCGCCGCCACCGCGCCCCCACCGCACCATCGGCCCACGAGAGGGACGGGACACCGTGAGACCCGCCAAGATCACCGCTGAGCACAACCCGCTGCGCGATCCGCTCGACCTCAGACTTCCCCGGATCGCCGGCCCGTGCGGGCTCGTGATCTTCGGCGTCACCGGCGACCTGTCGCGCAAGAAGCTCATGCCGGCCGTGTACGACCTCGCCAACCGGGGCCTGCTGCCGCCCGGCTTCGCGCTGACCGGGTTCGCCCGCCGCGACTGGGAGGACGAGGACTTCGCCCAGATCGTGCACGACGCCGTCAAGGAGCACGCCCGCACGCCGTTCCGTGAGGACACCTGGCGACAGCTCTCCGAGGGCATCCGGTTCGTGCAGGGCAGCTTCGACGACCCCGAGGCGTTCGAGGAGCTGCGCCGGACGGTCGAGTCGCTCGACGCCGAACGGGGTACCGGCGGCAACCACGCGTTCTATCTGTCGGTCCCGCCCAGCGCGTTCCCCCTCGTGTGCGAGCAGCTGTCCCGGTCCGGGCTGTCCGAGTCCGCCGAGGACGCCTGGCGTCGGGTGGTGATCGAGAAGCCGTTCGGTCACGACCTGGCCTCCGCCCAGGAGCTCGAGTCGGTCGTCTCCCAGGTGTTCGAGCAGGAGTCGGTGTTCCGCATCGACCACTACCTGGGCAAGGAGACGGTCCAGAACATCCTGGCGCTGCGGTTCGCCAACCAGCTCTTCGAGCCGCTGTGGAGCTCCAACTACGTCGACCACGTGCAGATCACGATGGCCGAGGACATCGGCATCGGCGGCCGGGCCGGCTACTACGACGGGGTCGGCGCGGCCCGCGACGTCATCCAGAACCACCTGCTGCAGCTCCTGGCCCTGGTGGCCATGGAGGAGCCGGTGAACTTCGACGCGGGGGCGCTGCGGGCCGAGAAGATCAAGGCCCTGTCCTCGGTCCGGCTGCCGCAGGACCTGTCCCAGCACACCGCCCGGGGCCAGTACGCCTCCGCCTGGCAGGGCGGGGAGAAGGTCCGCGGGTTCCTCGAGGAGGAGGGGTTCAACCCCGAGTCCACGACCGAGACCTACGCGGCGGTCCGTCTGGACATCGACAACCGCCGGTGGGCCGGCGTGCCGTTCTACCTGCGCACCGGCAAGCGTCTCGGCCGCCGGGTGACCGAGGTCGCGGTGGTGTTCAAGAAGGCGCCGCACCTGCCGTTCGAGTCCTCGCTGACCTCGGACCTGGGGTCCAACGCGCTCGTGATCCGCGTCCAGCCCGACGAGGGCGTGACCCTCCGGTTCGGCGCGAAGGTGCCCGGCACGGCCATGGAGGTCCGCGACGTCACGATGGACTTCGGCTACGGCCACGCCTTCACCGAGTCCTCCCCCGAGGCCTACGAGCGACTCATCCTCGACGTCCTCCTCGGGGACCCGCCGCTGTTCCCCACCCGCGAGGAGGTCGAGCTCTCCTGGAAGATCCTCGACCCGGTGATCGAGCACTGGGCGGGCCAGGGCAAGCCCGACACCTACCCCGCCGGGTCGTGGGGGCCGCCGTCGGCCGACGCCATGATGGCCCGCGACGGGCGCACGTGGCGTCGACCCTGACCTGCCGGCCGGACCAAGGAGCGAACCGATGATCATCGACATGCCGGACACCAGCACGAACGCGGTCGGCAAGCGGCTCGACAGCCTGCGCGAGGAGGGCGGCGCGGTCGCGCTGGGCCGTGTGCTCACCCTCGTCGTCGTCGCCGAGGAGGTGGACATCGAGTCCGCCGTCGAGGCCGCCAACGAGGCCAGCCACGAGCACCCCTGCCGCGTGGTGGTCATCGCACCGCTGGAGGCCCCCGGCCACGACGGCCGGGTCGACGCCGAGATCCGCGTCGGCGGGGACGCCGGGGCGTCGGAGGTGATCGTGCTGCGGTGCTCCACCACCCTGCGCGAACACCCCGACACCCTGGTGATGCCGCTGCTGCTGCCCGACGCCCCCATCGTCGTGTGGTGGCCGGCCGGCGGCCCCGACGCCCCGGCCGAGGACCCGCTGGGCGCCATGGCGCAGCGTCGCATCACCGACACCACGACGGCCGACGACCCCTGCGACATGCTGGGTCGCCTCGCCGCGTCGTTCACCGAGGGTGACACCGACCTCGCCTGGGCCCGCGTCACCCTGTGGCGCGGCCTCATCGCCGCCGCCGTCGACCAGCCGCCGTACGAGCCCGTGACGGCGGTACGCGTCGAGGGCCAGCGTCAGCACACGTCCCTGGACCTGCTGGCGTCGTGGCTCGGCGCCAAGCTGCAGTGCCCCGCGAACGTGGTGCACACCGGCGACGACCACGCCATCACCCGCGTGGTGCTGGAACGCGAGAGCGGCCCGATCGTCCTGGACCGTCCGGACGGCGGTGTCGTGACGATCACCCAGCCGGGCACACCGGAGCGGCGGGTCGCCCTGCCGATCCGGTCGCTGTCCGAGGCACTCATCGAAGAGCTGCGGCGCCTCGACCCGGACGAGGTCTACGGCCAGGTGCTGCACGCTCTGGACCAGGTCGAGACCACGGAGGAGACCGCAGCATGAGCACCCGACTCGTCGTCGTCCACCCCGACCCCGACGTCCTGGCGGAGGCCGCCGCGGCGCGGCTGCTCACCCGCCTGCTGGACGTCCAGTCGGTGCGCCGCCCGGCGCACGTCGTCCTCACCGGCGGCACCGTCGGCATCCAGACGCTCCGCGCCGCGGCGGCCAGCCCGCTGCGGGCGGCCGTGGACTGGTCCGGCGTGCACGTGTGGTGGGGCGACGAGAGGTTCCTGCCGGCCGGGGACGCCGACCGCAACGAGACGCAGGCGCGCGAGGCGCTGCTCGACGACCTCGTGGCGAGCAGCGGGCTGCGCGAGGAGAACGTCCACGCCGTCCCCGCCCGCGGCGACGGGCCCGGCGAGGCCGCCACGCCGGAGGACGCCGCGACCGCCTACGCGGCCGAGCTCGCCGCCCACGCCGAGGAGGACGGGACCCCGCACTTCGACGTGCTGCTGCTCGGCATGGGACCCGACGGGCACGTCGCCTCGCTGTTCCCGGAGCACCACGCCCTCGAGGCGCCCGGGTACACGGTCGGCGTCCACGGCTCGCCCAAGCCGCCCGCCGAGCGGGTGTCGCTGACCTTCGCCGCGATCGGCCGGGCCGAGGAGGTCTGGGTCGTCGCCGCCGGCAGCGAGAAGGCGGAGCAGGCCGCGGCGGCGCTGGCCGACGGCCCGATGACCCAGGTCCCCGCCGTGCGTGCCGTGGGACACCACCGCACGCTGTGGCTGCTCGACGCCGCGGCGGCCTCCGCGCGCGGCTGACGGGCAGGCGGGCGGGATCGGCGAACGGTCACGTCGCCGGACCCGCCCGCCGCTTGTCAGCGGCGACGACCGCGCCGCGGGCGGTCGTCAGTTCCGTGACGCGCTCGTCTCCCGGCGGGCGCGAAGGGTCTCCAGCGCCTCCTCGAGCAGCGCCGCCCCGTCCTCGTCCGACCGGCGCTCCTTCACGTAGGCCAGGTGCGTCTTGTAGGGCTCGTTGCGCAACGGCGCCGGCGGGTTCGCGGGGTCCTGACCCGCCGGGAACCCGCAGCGGGGGCAGTCCCACTGCTCCGGCGGCTCGATGTCCTCCAGCGCCGCGAAGCTCGGTCGCGTCTCGTGCCCGTTGAGGCACCAGTACGAGACCTGGTTCCGGGGCGCGGGGACGCCGCGCTCCTGCTCTCCCATCGGTCCTGCGCCGACCCGCGAACCGCGGATGGCATGTCCGGCAGATGCCACGTGTCGTCCTCACCTTCGAGTCTGCGGGGCCGATCCCCGCGGACGATCCTCGTGCCCGGCGGCACCCCCGTACCCGCCCGGCGCCGCTCCCCCGGCGGTCCGACCGTCAGCTCACGCGCGTGGCGACCCCGAGCAGGACCACGACCACCGACCACACGACGGCGATACCCACCGTGATGCGGTTCAGGTTGCGCTCGGCCACGCCGGAGCTGCCCGCCCCGCTGGAGATCCCGCCCCCGAACATGTCGGACAGTCCCCCGCCCTTCCCCTTGTGCATGAGGATGAGCAGGATCAGGAAGGCGCTGGTGAGCACCAGCAGCACGTTCAGGAAGATCGTCAACGCTGCGAACATCGTGTCCTCGGCTCTCGGCCGCCTCTCGGCGGGCTGTCGGCGCCGGGATTGCCCGGCGCGGTCAAGACTAGGTGACGAACGCCTCCCGTGGCGAACCCCGGTCTTGACCGGGGCACGACCGCCACGGGAGGCGCGGCCCGCACAGGACCCACGGTCCCGTGCCGGCGGGTCAGGCGACGTGCGACTGGTACCGCACGATCTTGGCGAACTCCTCGGCGTCCAGGCTGGCACCGCCGACGAGCGCGCCGTCGACGTCCGGCTGGGCCATGATCTGCGCGACGTTGCCCGACTTCACCGAGCCGCCGTACAGCACGCGCACGCCGCCGGCGAGCTCGGCGTCGTACAGCTCCGCGAGCCGGCCGCGGATGGCACCGCAGACCTCCTGGGCGTCCTCCGGCGTGGCGACCTTGCCGGTGCCGATCGCCCACACCGGCTCGTAGGCGACGACGACGTCCTTCGCCTGCTCGGCCGGGACACCCTCGAGGGCCGCGTCGACCTGCGCCAGGGTGTACGAGACCTGGTCGCCCGCCTCGCGCACGTCCAGCCCCTCGCCGACGCACAGCACGGGGGTGATCTGCTGGGCGAAGGCCGCCTTGACCTTGGCGTTGACGAGCGCGTCGTCCTCGCCGTGGTGCTCGCGGCGCTCGGAGTGGCCGATCGCCACGTACGTGCACCCAAGGCGCTTGAGCATCGGACCCGACACGTCACCCGTGTAGGCGCCCTTCTCGTGCGGGGAGAGGTCCTGGGCGCCGTAGCGCACGTCCAGCTTGTCGGCGTCGACGAGCGTCTGCACCGACCGCAGGTCGGTGAACGGCGCGAGCACCGCCACCTCCACCGCGGAGTAGTCGTGCCCGGCGTCCTTGAGGGTCCAGGCGAGCTTCTGGACCGCGGCGATCGCCTCGGCGTGGTCCAGGTTCATCTTCCAGTTGCCCGCCATCAGCGGCGTGCGGTTCGTGGCCACAGTCGTGTCCTTCTGTCGTGCGGATGGGGTCGGGCGGCTCGCGCCGCCAGGAGGTCGACGCGGTTCAGTCGGCCAGGACGGTCAGACCGGGCAGCTGCTTGCCCTCGAGAAGCTCGAGGCTCGCGCCGCCGCCGGTGGAGATGTGGCTGAAGCCGGCCTCGTCGAAACCGAGCTTGCGCACGGCGGCCGCCGAGTCACCGCCCCCGACGATCGAGAACGCGCCCTGTGCGGTCGCGTCCACGATCCCCTGCGCCACCGCGCGGGTGCCGCCGGAGAACGCCTCGAACTCGAAGACGCCCATCGGGCCGTTCCAGGCGATGGTCCGGGCGTCCGCCAGCTTGGCGGCGAACAGCTCGCCCGACGCCGGGCCGATGTCCAGGCCCATCTTGCCGTCCGGGATCGCATCGGCCTCCACCGTGACGTGCGGCGCGTCGGCCGCGAACGAGTCGGCCGCCACGATGTCGGTCGGCAGCACGATCTCGACGCCGTTGGCCTCCGCCTGGGCCAGGTACTCCTTGACCGTGTCGATCTGGTCGCTCTCCAGCAGCGAGGAACCGACCGAGTGCCCCTGGGCCGCGAGGAAGGTGAACACCATGCCGCCGCCGATGAGCAGCCGGTCGGCCTTCGTCAGCAGGTTCGCGATGACGCCCAGCTTGTCCGACACCTTGGACCCGCCGAGCACGACCGCGTACGGACGCTCCGGGTCCGTCGTGGCGCGGGAGAGCGACTCCACCTCGGTGAGGACGAGCTCGCCGGCGCCGGCCGGCAGGCGCTCGGCGATGTCGTAGACCGACGCCTGCTTGCGGTGCACGACCCCGAAGCCGTCGGAGACGAAGGCGTCACCCAGCTCGGCCAGCTCGCCGGCCAGCTCCTGGCGCTCGGCGTCGACCTTGGAGGTCTCGCGCGCGTCGAAGCGGACGTTCTCGAGCAGCGCGACCTGGCCGTCGGCCAGGCCCTCCACGGTCGACCGGGCGGACTCCCCGACCAGGTCGCCCGCCAGGGCGACGTCCTGGCCGAGCAGCTCCCCGAGCCGCGCGGCCACGGGAGCGAGGGAGAACGCCGGGTCCGGCGCGCCCTGGGGACGGCCCAGGTGGGCCATGACGACCACGCGCGCACCGGCGTCGACCAGGCGCTTCAGCGTCGGGAGCGCGGCACGGATGCGGCCGTCGTCGGTGATGGTCGTGCCGTCCAGCGGCACGTTGAAGTCGGAACGGACCAGGACGCGCCGGCCGCGCAGGTCGCCGAGCGAATCGATCGTCTTCATGAGCTCACCTCGTGATCAGGTCGGGGGTCGGGAGGAGGGTGGTGACACGACGACGTCCGCGGGTCCGCGGGCCCGGCCGTCCTGGGACGGCGGGCCGCGCACCCGCGGACGTCGTGGTCACCTCGGGGTGGTGCGGCTCGTCAGAGCTTCCCGCCGACCAGCTCGGTCAGCGAGACGAGCGAGTTGGAGTAGCCCCACTCGTTGTCGTACCAGGAGACGACCTTGACCTGGTTGCCGATCACCTTGGTGAGCTTGGCGTCGAAGATGCTCTGGTGCGGGTCCGTGACGATGTCCGAGGAGACGATGTCGTCCTCGACGTAGGACAGCACACCCTTGAGCGGGCCCTCGGCGGCAGCCTTGACCGCGGCGTTGACCTCCTCGACCGAGACCTCCTTGGGGGTCTCGAAGGTGAGGTCGGTCGCCGAACCGGTGATCGTGGGCACGCGCAGCGCGTAGCCGTCCAGCTTGCCCTTGAGCTCCGGCAGGACCAGGGCGACGGCCTTGGCGGCGCCCGTCGTGGTCGGCACGATGTTCTGCGCGGCCGCACGGGCACGACGCAGGTCCTTGTGCGGACCGTCCTGGAGGTTCTGGTCACCGGTGTAGGCGTGGATCGTGGTCATGAGGCCACGCTCGATGCCGATCGAGTCGTTGAGGGCCTTGGCCAGCGGCGCGAGGCAGTTCGTCGTGCACGAGGCGTTCGAGATCACGTGGTGCGCGGCCGGGTCGTACTGGTCGCTGTTGACGCCCATGACGAAGGTCGCGTCCTCGTTCTTCGCCGGGGCGGAGATGATGACCTTCTTCGCGCCGCCGTCGATGTGCGCCTTCGCCTTGGTGGCGTCGGTGAAGAAGCCGGTGGACTCGATGACGATGTCCGCACCCAGCTCGCCCCACGGCAGGTTCGCCGGGTCGCGCTCCGCCAGAGCACGGATCTTGGTGCCGCCGACGATGATGTGGTCGTCGTCGAACTCGACCGTCTTGCCGAACCGGCCCAGCACGGTGTCGTACTTGAGCAGGTGGGCGAGCGTCTTGTTGTCGGTGAGGTCGTTGACGCCGACGACCTCGATGTCTGCACCCGACTCCACGAGAGCCCGGTAGTAGTTACGTCCGATGCGGCCGAAGCCGTTGATGCCGACGCGGATGGTCACGTTAGCCCTCCTCAGGGCGCGCCGGATCTGGACCGGCGCACACGGTAGATGCCAATCACTGGCGCGCACATGGCGCGCTGATGAGTTCGGTGCCACCCCGGGGGTCCCGCGACGCGTCGTCCCAGGAGCACAGTTCCAGGGTCACACCGTCGTCACCTGACGGCTCCGAGCCTATACCCATCCGTTGCCGGACGCCGACCTCGGTGCAGCGTGAGACAGGTGGGCCGACCACCTGGCCGGCGTCACAGGTCCAGCAGGTCCGCGCTCAGCCCGGCCTCGGTGTCGGGGATGCCCAGCTCCATGGCGCGCTTGTCCGCCGTGGACAGCAGCCGGCGGATACGGCCCGCCACCGCGTCCTTGGAGAGCTGGGGCTCCGCGAGCCGGCCCAGCTCCTCCAGCGAGGCCTGCTTGTGCGACAGCCGCAGCTCGCCGGCCTGGCGCAGGTGGTCGGGCACCTCGTCGCCGAGGATCTCGAAGGCACGCTCCACCCGGGCCCCGGCCGCCACCGCCGCCCGGGCGGAACGTCGCAGGTTCGCGTCGTCGAAGTTCGCCAGCCGGTTGGCCGTCCCCCGGACCTCCCGTCGGGCGCGGCGGTCCTCCCACACGTCCCGGGTCGCGGGCGCTCCCATGCGCCGCAGCATCTCCCCGATCGCCTCGCCGTCGCGCACCACGACCCGGTCGATGCCGCGGACCTCGCGGGACTTCGCCTGGATGCCCAGGCGCCGCGCGGCACCCACCAGGGCGAGCGCGGCCTCCGGGCCGGGACAGGTGACCTCGAGCGCCATCGACCGGCCCGGCTCGGTCAGCGAGCCGTGCGCGAGGAACGCTCCCCGCCAGACGGCCTCGGCCTCGTCGGTCCCGCTGGAGACGACCTCGGGCGCCAGACCGCGGACCGGACGGCCCCGCGCGTCGAGCAGACCCGTCTGGCGCGCCAGGGACTCGCCGTCGCGCACCACCCGGACCACGAACCGGTCGTTCTTGCGCAGGCCGCCCGCCTTGACCACGATGAGCTCGCTCTGGTGTCCGTAGAGGTCCACGATCGCCCGGCGCAGCCGCGCCGCCACCATCTCGCCGTCGAGCTCCGCCTCGATGACGACCCGGCCGGAGATGATGTGCAGACCTCCGGAGAACCGGAGCATCGCCGACACCTCGGCCTTGCGGCACGACGTCCGCGTCACCCGGTGTCGTACCAGCTCGTCCTTCACCTCTGCCGTGAGCGCCATGGCGTCATCCTGCCACGCCCTCGAAGACGTCGTGGTAGGCCGCGGCCAGCCGCAACGGGTCGTGCCGCGAGGTGCCGTCACCCCGGCCGACCTGCCTGATCACCAGGCGGGCACCCAGGTCGGCGGCCGTCCGCTCCAGGTCGCCGCGGTCGTCCACCTGGGACGGGTCGGCCAGCACCGCGTCCACGCGCAGACCCGGGGCGTGCTTGCTCAGGGCCTCGAGATGCTGCGAGGCCGACAGCCCGTGGGTCTCGCCGCGCTCGGCGCTGAGGTTCAGCGTCACGCAGCGCCGGGCCGTGGTCCTGTGCAGGGCCGCGGCGAGCTCGGGCACCAGCAGGTGCACGAGCACCGAGGAGTACCAGGAGCCCGGCCCCATGACGACCCAGTCGGCGTCCAGCACCGCACGGACGGCCTCCGGGCAGGCCGGAGGGTCGGAGGGGACGAGCCGGAGCTGTTCGACCAGCGCGTCCGTGACGGCGACCCGGCTCTGGCCGACGACCGTGGAGCACACGTCGCCGTCGGAGACGTCGGCCTCGACCACGAGCGGCACCGACGACATGGGCAGCACGCGGCCCCGCGCACCGAGCAGCCGGCCCACCCAGTCCAGGCCCTCCACGGTGTTCCCCAGGCGCTGCCACAGCGCCGCGATGAGCAGGTTGCCCATCGCGTGCCCGTCGAGCTCACCGTCGGAGGCGAACCGGTGCTGGAGCAGCCCGCTCCAGGTGCGGCCCCACTCGGAGTCGTCGCACAGGGCCGCGAGCGCCATCCGGAGATCGCCCGGTGGCACGACGCCGAGCTCCTGGCGCAACCGGCCGGAGGACCCGCCGTCGTCGGCCACCGTCACCACCGCCGTCAGGCGTTCGGTCAGCAGCCGCAGCGCACCCAGGCTCGCCGAGAGTCCGTGCCCCCCGCCGAGCGCCGTCACCGCGGGGCCGCCGGACGACTCCTCGCGGTCGGTCGTCACCGGCCGACCGTGCGTCGTGGAGGACAGGGTCTACTCCTTCCCGAGGTCACGGGTCGTGACCGTCACCCGCTGACCGTCCCGTCGCAGGCGGTCGGCGATCTCCCCGGCGATCGCGACCGACCGGTGCTTGCCACCTGTGCAGCCCACGGCGATCGTCACGTAGCGCTTCTCCTCGGCCAGGTAGCCCGCCAGCACCGGTTCCAGGGCGGCGACGTAGCGGTCGATGAACTCCTTCGCGCCGGGGCGGCCGAGCACGTACTGGCGCACCGCCTCGTCCTGACCGGTCAGGTGGCGCAGCTCGGTGATCCAGTACGGGTTCGCCAGGAAGCGCACGTCCACGACGTGGTCGGCGTCCAGCGGCAGGCCGTACTTGAAGCCGAACGCCACGACGTTCACCCGGAGCGAGTCGGCGGCGCCCGCCGCCACCGTGTCGCGGACCTCCTTGGCCAGGTCGTGCACCGACAGCTCGGAGGTGTCCACGACGACGTCGGCGCGTTCGGCCAGCGAGGCCAGGATCCGGCGCTCGGCCTCGATACCGTCGAGGATGCGGCCGTCGCCCTGGAGCGGGTGCGGCCGCCGCACGCTCTCGTAGCGGCGCACGAGCACGTCGTCACGGGCGTCGAGGAAGAGGATCCGGTGCGTCACGCCGCTGTCGTGGAGGTGCTGCAGCGCCTGGGCGAGCTCGCCGAAGTACTCCCGGCCCCGGACGTCGACGACGACCGCCAGACGCTCCACGGACGAACCGGCCTTGGTCATCATGTCCACCAGCGGCACGATCATCATCGGCGGCAGGTTGTCCACGACGAACCAGTCCAGGTCCTCCAGGACTCCGGCGGCCCGGGTGCGCCCGGCGCCGGACATGCCGGTGATGATCAGCACCTCCGGGTCGGCGCGCTTCGGCGCCGGGGTCGCGGCCTCGATCTCGGGGATGCCCTGCGGGACGGTGATGGGCGACGGTTCGCTCATGGACACAGCATGCCAGTCATGACACCGGTGCGGCGTCCGGACTCTCCGCCGCGGACGGCGGCGTGGCGTCGGCGGCACCGCCGGCCAGGGCCTCGACGACCGCGCGGGCGGTCGCCGGTCCCATCCCCTTGACCTCGGCGACCTGCTCGACGGTGGCGGCCCGCAGGCGCTTGACCGACCCGAAGGCGTCCAGCAGCGCCTGCTGCCGCGCCGGACCGAGCCCGGGCACCTCGTCCAGCACCGAGGACACCATCCCCTTGCTGCGGCGCTTGCGGTGCTGCGCGATCGCGAACCGGTGGGCCTCGTCGCGCACGCGTTGCAGCAGGTAGAGCCCCTGGGAGGCGCGCTCGAGGATCACCGGGTAGTCGTCGCCGGGCACCCAGACCTCCTCGAGCCGCTTGGCCAGACCGCACAGCGCCACGTCGGTCACCCCCAGCTCCTCCAGGGCCCGGGCCGCGGCCGCCACCTGGGGCGGGCCGCCGTCGACGACCACGAGGTTGGGCGGGTAGGCGAACCGTCGGCGCTCCTCGGGGTCAGTCTCGGCACCGACCGGGCCGGAGCCGTCGGCCTCCCCGGACGCGTGCCGGTCGGCGAGGTAGCGCCTGAAGCGCCGGCTGATCACCTCGTGCATCGCCGCGGTGTCGTCGGCGGCGCCGTCCCCGGACGGGCCGCGCACGGAGAAGGTGCGGTACTCGCTCTTGCGGGGCAGCCCGTCCTCGAAGACGACCATCGAGGCGGACTGGTAGCTGCCCTGGGTGTGGGACACGTCGTAGCACTCGATGCGCAGCGGCGCCTCGTCCAGGCCGAGCGCGTCCTGGAGCTCGGCGAGGGCCTGGCTGCGCGTGGTCAGGTCCCCGGCCCGTCGGGTGCGGTGCAGCGCCAGCGCCTGCTCGGCGTTCGTGCGCACCGTCGCGGCGAGCTCCCGCTTGTCCCCGCGCTGGGGCACCCGGACGTCCACCTTGGCCCCACGCAGCCCGGACAACCAGGTCGTCACCTCGTCCAGGTCGGGCGGCAGGACCGGGACCAGGACCTCGCGCGGGACCGCGTCCCGGGTGGCGGCGCGTGCCTGCTCCGGCTCCAGGTCACGGTCGCGGACGTCGTCCACGACGCCGTAGACCTGCTGCAGCAGGTGCTCGACGAGCTCGCCGTCGGTCACGTCCTCGACCTTCTCGACGACCCAGCCACGCTGCCCGCGGATGCGGCCCCCGCGGACGTGGAACACCTGCACGGCGGCCTCGAGCTCGTCGCCGACCAGGGCGAACACGTCGGCGTCGGTGGCGTCGGAGAGCACGACGGCGTTCTTCTCCGTGACGCGCCGCAGCGCCGCCAGGTCGTCCCGCAGCCGGGCGGCCTGCTCGTACTCGAGGTCCTGGGCCGCCCGGGCCATCTCCTTCTCCAGGCGGCGGACGAACCGGCCGGTGTCACCGGCCATGAAGTCGCACAGGTCGCGGGCCAGGTCGCGGTGGTCCTCCGGGCTGATCCGGCCGACGCACGGGGCCGAGCACTTGTCGATGTAGCCGAGCAGGCACGGGCGACCCGACTGCTGGGCACGGCGGTACACCCCCGACGAGCAGGTGCGGACCGGGAAGACGCGCAGCAGCAGGTCGAGGGTCTCGCGGATCGCCCAGGCGTGGCCGTAGGGGCCGAAGTAGCGCGTGCCGCGCCGCTTGGTGCCGCGCATGACCTGGGCCCGGGGGATCTCCTCCCCCATCGTGACGGCCAGGTAGGGGTAGGACTTGTCGTCGCGGTACTTGACGTTGAACCGGGGGTCGTACTCCTTGATCCACGAGTACTCCAGGGCGAGCGCCTCGACCTCGGTGCCGACGACCGTCCACTCGACGGACGCCGCGGTCGTCACCATCCGCTGGGTGCGGTGGTGCAGGTTGGCGACGTCCTGGAAGTAGCTCGACAGCCGCTGACGCAGGTTCTTCGCCTTGCCGACGTAGATCACGCGGCCGTGCGGGTCCCGGAAGCGGTACACCCCCGGGGAGGTCGGGATCTCGCCCGCACGCGGGCGGTAGGTCGCTGGGTCGGCCATGGGCCCAGACTAGGTCAGGGCACCGACGCGGCCCTCAGGCCGCGGGGTCGACCACGTGCAGGGGCGTCGGCTCGACCAGCACCGGGAAGTTCACGCTGCGGGACAGGAAGCACAGCGCGTGCGCCCGCTGGTGCAGCTCCGCGACGACCTCCTCGGTGGCACTCCCGCCCGGGGCGGCCACGACGCGCGGGTGCAGGGTCACGTCGGTGAACTGCCCCTCGCCGCGCGACTCGACGCGCATCGTCCCGGTCGCCGCGTCGCTGTACTCGTGCACGACGACCCCCCGTTCGGCCGCCAGGTGCAGGAACCACAGCATGTGGCACTGCGACAGGCTCGCCACGAACAGGTCCTCCGGCCCGTAGCGGGCGGGGTCGCCCCGGAACGAGGGATCGGCGCTGCCCGGCAGCACGGGCCGCCCCGGCAGCGCGACGTCGTGGTCGCGCGTGTAGGCGGCGTAGGACGTCGTCGCCCCGGCAGCACTGCCGGGTTCGACCCCCGTCGCGGGCCAGCGGACGGTCACGGAGTACTCGTGGTGGGCTCCCATGGCGACACGGTAGAGCCTCAGGCGGCGTCGTGCTTGGTCGCGCGCGCCTTGGTCGTCTTGCGTCGCCGACCGGCGGGCCGGGTCGCCGCCGGGACCTGCGCAGGTGGTTCGACCGGGACGTCGGGGTGCGCGTCGAGCACCTCCGCGAGGAAGCGTCCGGTGTGGCTCTCCTCGACCGCGGCGACCTGCTCCGGCGTGCCCTCGGCCACGACGAGGCCGCCGCCGGAGCCGCCCTCGGGCCCCATGTCGATGATCCAGTCCGCGCTCTTGACGACGTCGAGGTTGTGCTCGATGACCAGCACCGTGTTGCCCTTGTCGACGAGCGACTGCAGCACGGACAGCAGGCGCCGGATGTCCTCGAAGTGCAGGCCGGTGGTCGGCTCGTCGAGCACGTACACGGTGCGCCCCGTGGACCGCTTCTGCAGTTCGCTGGCGAGCTTGACCCGCTGGGCCTCCCCGCCCGAGAGCGTGGGCGCCGGCTGGCCCAGCCGCACGTAGCCGAGACCCACCTCGACGAGCGTGGTCAGGTGGCGCGAGATCGCCGGGAACGCGGCGAAGAACTCGGCGGCCTCCTCGATCGGCATGTCGAGGACGTCCGCGACCGTCTTCCCCTTGAAGTGCACCTCCAGCGTCTCGCGGTTGTACCGCGCGCCGTGGCAGACCTCGCACGGGACGTAGACGTCCGGCAGGAAGTTCATCTCGATCTTCAGCGTCCCGTCGCCGGAGCACGCCTCGCACCGCCCGCCCTTGACGTTGAAGGAGAACCGGCCCGGCCCGTACCCGCGGACCTTGGCCTCCTCGGTCTCGGCGAAGATCTTGCGGATCCGGTCCCAGACCCCGGTGTAGGTGGCCGGGTTCGACCGCGGGGTGCGGCCGATCGGCCCCTGGTCGACGTGCACGACCTTGTCCAGGTCGTCGGTGCCGGTGACCCGCGTGTGGCGGCCGGCGACCTGCCGGGCCCCGTTGAGCTCGTTCGCCAGCACCGTGTGCAGGATCGAGTTCACCAGCGTCGACTTGCCCGAACCCGAGACCCCGGTGATCGCGGTGAAGACACCCAGCGGGAAGCTCACGTCGATGTCGCGCAGGTTGTTCTCGCGGGCCCCGACGACGGTCAGCTGCCGCGCCGGGTCGACACCACGGCGCGTCGCCGGCAGCGCGATGGAACGCCGGCCGGACAGGTAGGCGCCCGTCATCGACGCCTCGGTCGCCAGCAGACCGGCGTAGTCGCCGGAGTGCACGACCTGACCACCGTGCTCCCCCGCGCCCGGACCGACGTCGACGATCCAGTCGGCCGAGCGGATGGTGTCCTCGTCGTGCTCCACCACGATCAGCGTGTTGCCCAGGTCCCGCAGCCGGGTGAGCGTGTCGATCAGCCGGCGGTTGTCGCGCTGGTGCAGCCCGATGCTCGGCTCGTCGAGCACGTAGAGCACCCCGACCAGGCCGGAGCCGATCTGGGTGGCCAGGCGGATCCGTTGCGCCTCGCCGCCGGAGAGCGTGCCGGCCGCCCGTTCGAGCGTGAGGTAGTGCAGACCGACGTCGAGCAGGAACCCGAGCCGGGCGTGGATCTCCTTGAGCACCTCGCCGGCGATGGCCCGCTCGCGCTCGCCCAGCTCGAGGGCGTCCAGGTACTCCTTCGCGTCCGCGATCGGCAGGCGGGACACGTCCCAGATCGACTTGGAGCCCACCCGGACGGCCAGCACCTCCGGCTTGAGACGGGCCCCCTGGCACGTGGGGCACGGCACCTGGCGCATGAAGGCCTCGTAGCGTTCCTTCGACCAGTCCGACTCGGTCTCGGAGTGTCGGCGTTCGATGAACGTGACGGCTCCCTCGAACCCGGTCGAGTACTGCCGCTCGCGCCCCCACCGGTTGCGGTACCGCACGTGCACCTTGTGGTTGCGCCCGTGCAGGACGGCCGTGCGGGCACGCTGCGGCAGGGCACGCCACGGCACGTCCAGGGAGAAGGCCATCTCCTCGGCGAGGGCCGCCAGGACCCGTTCGAAGTACTCCGACGACGTCTGGGCCCAGGGCACGACGGCGCCCTCGCGCAGGGTCTTCTCCGGGTCCGGGACGACCAGCTCGGGGTCCACCTCGAGCCGGAACCCGATGCCCGTGCACTCCGGGCAGGCGCCGTAGGGGGCGTTGAAGGAGAAGGTCCGCGGCTCGATCTCGTCGAGGCTCAGGGGGTGGTCGTTCGGGCACGCACGCTTCTCGGAGTACTTGCGGACGCGGTCCAGGTCGTCCACCTCCGCGTCGACGAGCTCGATCATGACGAGGCCGCCGGCCAGGCCGAGCGCGGTCTCCACGGAGTCCGTCAGGCGTCGCTGGACGCCGTCGCGCGCCACGAGGCGGTCGACGACCACCTCGATGTCGTGCTTGAGGTTCTTCTCCAGGCTCGGGGGCGTGGTGAGCTGCACGACCTCGCCGTCGACACGGGCCCGCGCGAAACCCTGGGCCTGCAGCTCGCCGAAGAGCTCGGTGTACTCGCCCTTGCGGCCGCGGACGACCGGCGCCAGCACCTGGTAGCGCGTCCCCTCGGGCAGCTCGAGGATCTTGTCCACGATCTGCTGCGGCGTCTGGGCCTGGACCGGCTCGTCGCACACCGGGCAGTGCTGCGTGCCGGCCCGGGCGAAGAGCAGCCGGAGGTAGTCGTAGACCTCCGTGATCGTCCCGACGGTCGACCGCGGGTTGCGGTTGGTGGACTTCTGGTCGATGGACACCGCCGGGCTGAGGCCCTCGATGAAGTCGACGTCGGGCTTGTCCATCTGGCCGAGGAACTGGCGCGCGTAGGCCGACAGGGACTCGACGTAGCGGCGCTGCCCCTCGGCGAAGATCGTGTCGAACGCGAGCGAGGACTTGCCCGACCCGCTCAGGCCCGTGAACACGATGAGCCGGTCGCGCGGCAGGTCGAGGTCGACGTTGCGCAGGTTGTGCTCACGGGCACCGGAGACGACGAGGTGATTGCTCACCGCAGCATCCTACGGCGCGCCGCTGACACTCGTACAGATGTTCCATGTCACCCTGCGGCGCCGGTTTGGCACAGTGGACCTCATGACTGCCCGCGACCAGCGCGCCGACGTCACCGCGGTGAGCGTCGGCCCGATGGACAACAACGCCTACCTCGTCACCTGCCGCGCGACCGGCTCCCGGCTGCTCGTCGACGCCGCCGCGGACGCACCCGCCCTGCTCGAGCTGCTCGACGGCCGGGGCCTCGACACGGTGGTCACGACGCACCGGCACCGGGACCACCTCGGGGCGCTCGCCGACGTCGTCGCCGCGACGGGGGCGCGCACCGCGGCCGGCGCCGACGACGCCGCCGCGATCACGGCCGCGACGGGCGTCGCGATCGACGAGCGGCTCCACCACGACGACACGGTGCGGGTCGGGGCTCTCGAGCTGGGCGTGCTGAACCTGCGGGGCCACACCCCCGGGTCGGTCGCGCTCGCCCTGGACGGGGCCGGCGGGCCGACCCGGTTGTTCACCGGGGACAGCCTCTTCCCCGGTGGCGTCGGCAACACCGATCACGATCCCGCCCGCTTCACGCAGCTCCTCGACGACGTCGTCACGCGGGTCTTCGCGGCGTTCGACGACGAGACGATCGTGCTGCCCGGCCACGGTGCGGCCACGACCCTGGGCGCCGAACGGCCCCACCTGGCCGCCTGGCGCGAGCGCGGCTGGTGACCATAGACGGCGGCGCGGGGCCCGCGCACCGCGGGGTCTGGTTCGATGAGGGCATGCCGACCTTCGTGGTGACCTACACCTACTCCCCCGACAGCGAGCGCC
This sequence comes from Isoptericola sp. 178, assembly GCF_030586525.1. Classification (NCBI taxonomy): domain Bacteria; kingdom Bacillati; phylum Actinomycetota; class Actinomycetes; order Micrococcales; family Promicromonosporaceae; genus Isoptericola; species Isoptericola sp. 178. The sequence continues at coordinate 241,098 of NZ_JAUQYN010000003.1, forward strand.
TCGACGCCGTGCGACCCGAGCACCGGGCGTTCCTCGGCGCGCTGCACGACGCCGGCTCCGTGGTCGTGTCCGGCCCGATGCCGGCGACCGAGGACGCCGCCGCCGGTGCGCTGATCGTCGTCGCGGCGGACGACGCGGCCGCGGCCGCGGCCCTGCTCGACGACGACCCGTTCCGCCGCAGCGGCCTCGTGACCAACCTGACGGTCCGCGAGTGGGTACCGGTGATCGGGACCCTCGGGGGCTGACCTGCGGGGCCGCCGTCCCCTCGCTCCCCGGTACCGGGTCAGTCCTGCTCCGCCTCCAGCCGCTCCCGGGCCGCCAGCGTCGCCAGGCGACGCGTGCGCCACAGGCTGGCCACGGTCGCGACGGCCAGCGCGCCGACGATGACCACCAGCGAGAGCCAGATGGGCACCTCGGGCGCCCACGGCACCGGCGCGCCACCGTTGATGAACGGCACCGTGTTGGCGTGCAGGGCCTCGAGCACCAGCTTGACGCCGATGAACCCCAGGACCACGGCCAGGGCGACCGGGAGGTAGACGAGCCGGTCGAGCAGGCCGCCGAGCAGGAAGTAGAGCTGGCGCAGCCCCATGAGCGCGAAGAGGTTCGTGGCGAACACGATGAAGGGGTCCTGGGTGAGGCCGAAGATCGCCGGGATCGAGTCGAAGGCGAAGAGCAGGTCGGTCGTCCCGATCGCCACGAACACGACGAGCATCGGGGTCCACACCCGGCGCCCCTCGACGACGGTCCGCACCTTGGCGCCGTCGTAGCCCGGGCTCAGCGGCAGCACCCGGCGCAGCGCGCGGACGGCGACGTTCTCCCGGAACTCCTCGTCCTCCTCGCCCCCGACGGCGAGCTTGACCGCCGTGTAGACCAGGAACGCACCGAACAGGTAGAAGAGCCAGGTGAACTGCTCCAGCAGCGCGGCACCGGCGAGGATGAACGCGCCGCGCAGCACGAGCGCGACGATGATGCCGACCATCAGCACGTGCTGCTGGTGCTGCCGGGGCACCGCGAACCGGGACATGATGAGCACGAAGACGAACAGGTTGTCGACGCTCAGCGAGTACTCCGTGACCCAGCCGGCGTAGAACTCCCCGGCGGGCTGCGCCCCGCCCACGACCCAGACGAGGAGTCCGTAGACCAGGGCCAGGCCGACGTAGAGGGTCACCCACGCCGCGGACTCGCGCATCGAGGGCACGTGCGGGCGCCGGGCGACGACGGCGAGGTCGACGATCAGCACCGTGCCCATCAGGGCGAGGGAGACCGCCTCGAACCAGACCGGCAGCTCGTGGATCACGCGTCGCTGCCCGGCGACGCACCCACCCGCTCCTCACGGCGACTCTTGTACAGCGAGGCGACGGTGGTGACCGCCAGGACCACCACGATGAACGACAGCGAGACGGCGGTCGGGATCTCGGGGATGGCCTCGACGTGCTCGCCACCGTTGACGAACGGCAGCTCGTTGGTGTGCAGCGCGTGGATCACGAGCTTGACGCCGATGAAGCCGAGGATCGCGGCCAGCCCGTAGTTGAGGAAGACCAGGCGGTCCAGCAGGCCGTCGACGAGGAAGTAGAGCTGGCGCAGACCCAGCAGGGAGAAGGCGTTCGCCGCGAAGACGAGGTACGTCTCCTGGGTGAGCCCGAAGATGGCGGGGATGGAGTCGACGGCGAAGAGCAGGTCGGCGCTGCCGATCGCGATCATCACGATGAGCATCGGCGTGATGTACCGCTTGCCGTCGATCGTCGTCGTCAGCCGGTGCTCGACGTAGTCGTCCGTCGTCGGGAAGATCTTGCGGGTCAGCCGCAGCACGGCGTTCTCGCTGTACTCGTCGTCGTGGTCGGTCCCCGCGCGGGCCTGCGCGATCGCCGTCCAGATGAGGAAGGCACCGAAGACGTAGAAGATCCAGGCGAAGTTCGCGATGAGCGCGGCGCCGGCGAGGATGAAGATCGTGCGCAGCACCAGGGCGATGGTGATGCCGATGAGCAGGACCCGCTGCTGGTGCTCACGCGGCACCCGGAAGCTGGTCATGATCAGCACGAACACGAACAGGTTGTCCACGCTGAGCGACTTCTCGGTGATGTAGCCGGCGAAGTACTCCCCGCCGTACGTCGGCCCCCAGGCGACCAGGACGACCACCCCGAAGAGCAGCGCGACGGCCACGTAGGCCAGCGACCACCAGGCCGACTCCTTCAGCGTCGGAGCGTGCGGGGTGCGCACGTGACCCACGTAGTCGATGGCGAGCATGGCCAGGATCGCAGCGACGGTGACGATCCAGGCCCAGACGGGCACGTCCACGGGTTGACCTCCGGTACGTAGGACGGGGCACCGGAGGTCTCTCTCACCCGGCGACAGCCGTCACGGGCGGGCGGGCCGAACCGGCGTCAGAGCCGGCCGTGATGACGACCTCACCGCTTGGGAGATACTCCCCTCCTCGGTCCGCCCAGCATACGGCACGGCGTCGTGACGACCACCGGGGTCCGTCGTCAGGCGGTGGCCTCGCGCATCTGGCGGAGCTCCTTCTTCAGGCCGCCGATCTCGTCACGCAGGCGTGCGGCGACCTCGAACTGCAGCTCCCCCGCCGCGGTGTGCATCTGGTCACTGAGCTCCTGGATGAGCTCGGCGAGCTCGTTCGCGGCCAAGCCGGCGAGCCGGTTGCCGGACGTCGCACCCTCCTTCGGCGCACCCGGCACGGGTGCCCCGCCCCGGTCTCCGCGGTCCGGCGCCTTGCGGTAGCCACCCGCCAGCAGCTGGGCCGTGTCGATGTCCTCACGGGCGAGCATGTCCGTGACGTCGGCGATCTTCTTGCGCAGCGGCTGCGGGTCGATGCCGTGCTCGGCGTTGAAGGCGAGCTGCTTGTCCCGCCGGCGGTTCGTCTCGTCCAGGGCGAACTGCATCGCGGGCGTGACCTTGTCCGCGTACATGTGCACCTGGCCGGTGACGTTGCGCGCCGCACGACCGATGGTCTGGATGAGGGAGCGCTCGGAGCGCAGGAACCCCTCCTTGTCGGCGTCGAGGATCGCGACGAGCGACACCTCCGGCAGGTCGAGGCCCTCGCGCAGCAGGTTGATGCCGACCAGGACGTCGTACTCGCCGAGGCGCAGCTCGCGCAGCAGCTCCACGCGCCGCAGCGTGTCCACCTCGGAGTGCAGGTAGCGCACCCGCACGTCCTTGCCGAGGAGGTAGTCCGTGAGGTCCTCGGCCATCTTCTTCGTCAGGGTGGTGACCAGGACGCGCTCGTCGCGGTCCACCCGGTCGCGGATCTCGCCGAGCAGGTCGTCGATCTGGCCGGTCGTCGGCTTGACGAGGACCTCCGGGTCGACGAGCCCGGTGGGACGGATGATCTGCTCCACGACGCCGTCGGACATGGACAGCTCGTAGTCGCCCGGGGTGGCCGAGAGGTAGACCGTCTGCCCGATCCGCTCGACGAACTCCTCCCAGCGCAGCGGCCGGTTGTCCGTCGCGCTGGGCAGGCGAAAGCCGTGGTCGACCAGGGAGCGCTTGCGCGACATGTCGCCCTCGAACATGGCGCCGATCTGCGGCACCGTCACGTGCGACTCGTCGATGACGAGCAGGAAGTCCTCGGGGAAGTAGTCGAGCAGCGTGTTCGGCGGCGAACCGGCCTCGCGGCCGTCGATGTGCCGCGAGTAGTTCTCGATGCCGTTGCACGTCCCGATCGAGCGCATCATCTCGATGTCGTAGGTGGTGCGCATGCGCAGCCGCTGGGCCTCGAGCAGCTTGTTCTGCTTCTCCAGGTCGGCGAGCCGCTCGGCGAGCTCGGCCTCGATGGAGGCGACCGCTCGCTCCATGCGTTCCGGACCGGCGACGTAGTGCGTCGCGGGGAACAGGTAGATGCTCTGCTCGTCCCGGACCACCTCGCCGGAGATCGGGTGCAGCGTCTGGATCGACTCGATCTCGTCGCCGAACATCTCGATGCGTACGGCGAGCTCCTCGTACACCGGGATGATCTCCACGGTGTCGCCGCGCACCCGGAAGGTGCCGCGGGTGAAGGACATGTCGTTGCGGGTGTACTGCATCTGCACGAACTGGCGCAGCAGGTCGTCACGGTCGACGACGTCGCCGACGGCGAGACGCACCATGCGGTCGACGTACTCCTGCGGCGTGCCCAGCCCGTAGATGCACGAGACCGACGCCACGACGACGGTGTCCCGTCGCGTCAGCAGCGACGACGTCGCCGAGTGCCGCAGCCGCTCGACCTCGTCGTTGATCGAGGAGTCCTTCTCGATGTAGGTGTCGGTCTGCGCGATGTACGCCTCGGGCTGGTAGTAGTCGTAGTACGAGACGAAGTACTCGACGGCGTTGTTCGGCAGCAGCTCGCGGAACTCGGTGGCGAGCTGGGCGGCGAGCGTCTTGTTGGGCGCCATGATGAGCGTCGGACGCTGGAGCTGCTCGATCAACCAGGCGGTCGTGGCGCTCTTGCCGGTACCGGTGGCGCCGAGCAGGACGGTGTCCTTCTCCCCCGCACGGATCCGTTCGGTGAGCTCGGCGATGGCGGTGGGCTGGTCGCCGCTGGGCCGGTACTCCGAGACCACCTCGAACGGGGCCACGGTCCGCTGCAGGTCGGTCACGGGTCGCATGGCACCACGGTACGGCCCGCTGCCGACATCGACCGACCGCGCGGGTCAGTGCTCGGCGCCCGCCGCGACCCGCGGCTCGGAGAGCTGCCCCCGCACGGCGGCCGCCGCGGTGAGGACGACGGTTCGCAGCACCCGCGCCGACGCGGCCGGGTCGAGCTGCGCCGCCCGCGGGACGTGCACGAACCCGGATCGCACCTCCGGCCGGTCGGCCACCGCGTGCTGCAGGGCGTAGAACACCGCGTTGCACACGTACGTGCCCGCCGTGTGGCTGGCGACCGTCGGCACCTCGACGCGCTCCGCCGCGCGCAGCGACGCCTTGATCGGCAGCGTCGAGAAGTAGGCGGCCGGGCCGCCGGGGACCACCGCCTCGTCGATCGGCTGCGAGGCGGCGTTGTCCGGGATCCGCGCGTCCACGAGGTTGATCGCGACGCGCTCCAGACGCACGGCCGGTGTCCCGGCCGCCAGCCCCGTGGCCACCACCACGGCCGGCTCGACCTCGCGCACCAGCCGGACCAGGGCGCCGGGCCCGTCGGTGAACGTCACCGGGAGCCGCGCCGTGACCAGCTCGGCGCCGTCGCGCTCCGCGCGCCAGCCGTCGGCCAGCGCCGTCACGGCCTGCCACGACTCGTTGACGGCGTCACCGCCGAACGGCTCGAAACCCGTCACCAGCACGCGCACACGTCCACCTCCGATCCGGCAGCAGACTACCGGGTGACGGACGTCAGCCTCCCAGCTCCTCGGCCTCCAGCTCCTCGGACACCTCCTGGCGCACGCGCGCCCACAGCTCGTCGACCTGCCGGCGGAGGTCGTCCGGGGACCCGGTCCCGTCCAGGAGCACGTCCGCCTGCGCCCGGCGCTCCCCGTCCCCGGCCTGCGCCGCCACGCGCTCGCGGGCCTCGGTCTCGGGCAGCCCGCGCGTCTCCACCAGGCGCGCCACCCGCTGCTCCGCCGGGGTGTCCACCACCACCAGCAGGTGGAACCGGTCCGACTGCCCCGTCTCGACCAGCAGCGGGATGTCGTGCACGACGACCGCCTTCGGGTCGGCCGCCCCGGCCGCGGCCTCGTGCTCGGCGGCCAGGCGACGGACCTCGGGGTGGATGATCCCCTCCAGCCGACGGCGCTTCTCATCGTCGGCGAAGACCAGCCGCCCGAGGGCCGGCCGGTCCAGCGATCCGTCGGCCGCCAGGACGCCCGGGCCGAACACGTCGACGACCTCGGCCAGCCCCACGGACCCGGGCGCCACGGCGTCGCGCGCCAGCAGGTCGTGGTCGATCACGACCGCCCCCAGGTCGGCCAGCCGCTGCGCGGCCACCGACTTCCCGGCCGCGATCCCTCCTGTGAGCCCCATCCGAAACATGAGGACCATCCTGCCCGGACCGTAGGCTTCCCGCCATGAGTGCGAACGGACCCGGCCCGGGCACGGCGCGACCGACCGGGGGCCCCGGCGCCGGCCCGATGCGTTCCTTCCTGCAGGACCGGTCGGTCACCGACCGTCGGCTGTCCCGGCCGACGGTGCGCCGCATCCTGGCGTTCGCCCGCCCCTATCGCCGCCACCTGGCGGGGCTCGTGGCCCTGCTGGCCCTGAGCTCCGCGGCGGGGGCCGTCACGCCGCTGCTGTTCCGCCGCATCATCGACGACGGGATCGCCGAGGGCGACCGGCAGCTCGTCGTCGTGCTCGCGGCGGCCACGGTGGGGCTCGCGCTCGCCGGCGCCGGGCTCTCGCTCGCCGAGCGGTGGGTTGCCGCCGTCGTCGGCGAGGGCCTCATCGTGGACCTGCGCACCGCCGTGTTCGACCACGTCCAGCGCATGCCGCTCGCGTTCTTCGCCCGCGCCCGCACCGGCGCGCTCGTGCAGCGTCTCAACGGCGACGTGCTCGGGGCCCAGCAGGCGTTCACCGCGACGTTGCAGTCGGTCGTCTCCAACGGGCTCACGGTGGCGTTCACGCTGGCCGCGATGCTCGTCATGTCCTGGCAGCTGACCCTGCTCGCGCTGCTCCTGGTCCCGGGGTTCGTGCTGCCGGCGCGCTGGTTCGGACGGCGCCTGGCGTCCCTGACCCGCACGACCTACGAGCTGAACGCGGACGTCGGGCAGACGATGAACGAACGCTTCAACGTCGCCGGGGCCCAGCTCGCCAAGGTGTTCGGCGAGCCCGACCGCGAGTCCGCGGCCTACGCCGACCAGGTCCGGCTGCTGCGCGACGTCGGTGTCCGCCGCGCCGTCTACGCGACGTGGTTCCGGGTCGGCCTGACGACGCTCGCCTCCGTCGCCATCGCCCTGGTGTACGGGGTCGGCGGGCTGCAGGCGATCGCCGGGGAGCTCACCGTCGGCACGCTCGTGGCGCTGACGGCCTACCTCGGCCGGCTGTACGCCCCGTTGTCGGCGCTGTCGAACGTGCAGGTCGACGTCATGACGGCGCTGGTGAGCTTCGAGCGGGTCCTGGAGGTCCTCGACCTGCGGCCGGCGCTGACCGAGGCGCCGGACGCCGTGGACCTGCGCGAGTCCGTGCGTGCGCAGGGCGCACGCATCGAGCTGGACGGCGTGACGTTCCGCTATCCCCGGGCCGACGAGGTCTCGCTGGCCTCCCTGGAGTCGGTGGCCGCGGCGCGCAAGGACCCCGAGGAGGACACCCTGCGGGACGTGTCGTTCGAGGTCCCGGCCGGCGCGATGGTCGCGCTGGTGGGTCCGTCGGGCGCGGGGAAGACGACGCTGTCCCAGCTCGTCAGCCGGCTGTACGACCCGACCTCGGGCAGCATCCGGATCGCGGGGACGGACCTGCGCCGGGCCTCGTTCGCCTCGTTGCGCCGCACCGTGGGCGTCGTGTCGCAGGAGGCGCACCTCTTCCACGACACCGTGGCCGCCAACCTGCGCTACGCCCGGCCCGACGCCTCGGACGCCGATCTCGAGCAGGCGCTGCGGGCGGCGCACCTGTGGCGCCTCGTCGAGGACATGCCCGACGGTCTGGAGACCGTGGTCGGCGACCGCGGCTACCGCCTCTCCGGCGGGGAGCGCCAGCGGCTCGCGATCGCGAGGGTCCTGCTCAAGGGGCCGGACGTCATCGTGCTCGACGAGGCCACCGCGCACCTCGACACCGAGTCGGAGGCCGCCGTCCAGGCCGCGCTCGACGTCGCGCTGGCAGGACGCACCGCGCTCGTCATCGCCCACCGGCTCTCGACGGTGCGGCACGCCGACCGGATCGTCGTGCTCGACGACGGGCGCGTGGTCGAGCAGGGCACGCACGTGGACCTGCTCGCGGCGGGCGGGCGCTACGCCGACGTCTACCGCGCGCAGTTCGCGGACCGCGAGAGCTCCTGACCGTCGCCTCAACAGTTGTGGGCATGAATTCTGCAGTGGGACGCACCTTTCCCACTGCAGAATTCATGCCCACAACACAGCGACGGCCCGTCGTCCCCCAGCGGGGACGACGGGCCGTCGATCAGGCACCCGGGGGTCGTGCGACTCCCGGGACGCCGGATCAGTTGCCGGTCAGCTTCTCGCGCAGCGCGGCGAGAGCCTCGTCGGACGCCAGCGTGCCGCCGGTGTCCTCCTCCGGGGCCGGGGCAGCCGAGGAGTAGGACGAGGAGGACGAGGACGAACCGCCGGAGACGACGTCGCCGGCCGCGGCGTCGGCGTCGGCCGAGAGGGCCGCACGCACCTGCTCGCGGTGCGCCTCCCAGCGGGAGTGCGCCTTGGCGTACTCGGCCTCCCAGGCCTCACGCTGGGTCTCGAAGCCCTCGAGCCACTCGTTCGTCTCGGGGTCGAAGCCCTCGGGGTACTTGTACTCGCCGTTCTCGTCGTACTCGGCAGCCATGCCGTAGAGCGCCGGGTCGAAGTCCTCGGACTCCGGGTCCATGCCCTCGTTGGCCTGCTTGAGCGACAGCGAGATGCGGCGACGCTCGAGGTCGATGTCGATGACCTTGACGAAGACCTCGGCACCCACCTGGACGACCTGCTCGGGCAGCTCGACGTGGCGGACCGCCAGCTCGGAGATGTGCACCAGACCCTCGATGCCGTCCTCGACACGGACGAACGCACCGAACGGCACCAGCTTGGTGACCTTGCCCGGCACGACCTGGCCGATGGCGTGGGTACGGGCGAAGGTCTGCCACGGGTCCTCCTGCGTCGCCTTCAGCGACAGGGAGACGCGCTCGCGGTCGAAGTCGACGTCGAGCACCTCGACCGTGACCTCCTGGCCGACCTCGACGACCTCGGACGGGTGGTCGATGTGCTTCCAGGACAGCTCGGAGACGTGCACCAGGCCGTCGACCCCACCGAGGTCGACGAACGCACCGAAGTTGACGATCGAGGAGACGACACCCGGGCGCACCTGACCCTTCTGCAGCGTCTGCAGGAAGGTGGAACGGACCTCGGACTGCGTCTGCTCGAGCCAGGCGCGGCGGGACAGGACCACGTTGTTGCGGTTCTTGTCCAGCTCGATGATCTTGGCCTCGATCTCGCGGCCGACGTACGGCGCGAGGTCGCGGACGCGACGCATCTCGACGAGCGAGGCCGGCAGGAAGCCCCGCAGGCCGATGTCGAGGATGAGGCCGCCCTTGACGACCTCGATGACGGTGCCGGTGACGACGCCGTCGTCCTCCTTGATCTGCTCGATCGTGCCCCAGGCGCGCTCGTACTGTGCGCGCTTCTTGGACAGGATCAGACGGCCTTCCTTGTCCTCCTTCTGGAGGAGGAGGGCCTCGACGGCGTCGCCGACGGCGACAACCTCGCCCGGGTCCACGTCGTGCTTGATGGACAGCTCACGAGACGGGATCACGCCCTCCGTCTTGTAGCCGATGTCGAGGAGGACCTCGTCGCGGTCGACCTTGACGATCGTGCCTTCGACGATGTCACCATCGTTGAAGTACTTGATGGTGGAGTCGACGGCGGCAAGGAAGTCCTCTTCGGTGCCGATGTCGTTGACGGCGACCTGCGGGGCGGACTTCGTGGTGGAGATGGTCATTGAGTGGTAGCTCCGATGCGGACAGGGCGTAGTACGGACATGGTCGTGGTGCAGCTGTCCCCAGCGGCGCCGTCCCCGTCACGACGTCCGGGTCACGAGGCCCGGATCAGCGGGTCGACACACGCGCTCAGGCGCACTGCACCACCGGCAATCTTATCCGGGCCACCTGAGGGGGTCAACGCCGGGCAGACGGCGGGCACGGAGAGTCCCGTCACCCCCCCACGGCGCCCAGCTCACGCCAGGGCGCGCGCGACCTCGAGCATCTCGGCAGGGACCTGCTTGACCTTCCCGGCGATCTCCGACAGCGGGACCAGCACGACGTCGTCACCGCGCAGCGCCGTCATGACGCCGGACTCCCCCGCCGAGACCGCGTCGATCGCCGCGACACCCATCCGCGAGCCGAGGATCCGGTCCGCCGGCGTCGGGGTCCCGCCCCGCTGGACGTGACCCAGGATCGTCACCCGGGTGTCGAAGCCGGTGCGCGCGGCGATCTCGGCACCGAGCCGTTCGCTGATCGCCCCGGCCACGATCTCCCCGAAGGGACCGAGCCGGGTCTCGTAGGTCATGGACGAGCCCTCCATCGGCACGGCGCCCTCCGCCACGACGATGATCGAGAAGCTGGCGTGGGCGCGGTGCCGGTGCTGCAGGAACCGCACGACCCGGTCGATGTCGAAGGGCTCCTCCGGCGCGAGCACCAGCTCGGCGCCGCCCGCGATGCCGGCGGTCGCGGCGATCCAGCCGGCGTGCCGACCCATGACCTCGACGATCATCACCCGGTTGTGGCTCTCGGCGGTGGTGTGGATCCTGTCGACCGCCTCGGTGGCGATGCTCACCGCGGTGTCGAAGCCGATGGACCGGTCCGTGCCCCAGACGTCGTTGTCGATCGTCTTGGGCACGGCCACGATCTTGACCCCGGACTCGGCGACCTTGCTCGCCGCGTGCAGCGTGCCGTCGCCGCCGATGCAGATCAACGCCTCGATCCGCTCCTCCTCCAGCGTCGCGCGGACGGCGTCCAGCCCCCCGTCGTCGGCGTGCGGGTGGTAGCGCGCGGTGCCCAGCAGCGTGCCGCCGGTGGGCAGCACGTTGCGGATGTGGGAGCGGGTCAGGGGCATCACGTCGCCGTCGGCGAGGCCGCGCCACCCGTGGCGGAAGCCCACGATGCTGTGACCGTGCTCGCCCTCGCCCCGCTTGACCACGGCCCTGATCACGGCGTTGAGGCCGGGGACGTCCCCGCCTCCGGTCAGCAGTCCTACGCGCACGGTCTTCTCCTCGGTGTCGTGGGGGCGGGCACCTCGAGATTATCCGGACCGTGTGTCGTCGAGGTGTCGGGTGACAGGATGTGGGACGTGAGCGACCCATGGTTCGGATACCGGCCCACCGACGACGACGGCACGGCCGCCCGCCGGTGGTGGGACGCCCACGCCGAGGAGTACCTGGGCGACCACGGCGACTTCCTCGGCGACGCCGGGTTCCGCTGGGGTCCCGAGGGCCTGACGGAGGGCGAGGCCACGCTGCTCGGGCCTCCCGCGGGGGCCCGTGTGCTCGAGGTCGGCGCCGGGGCGGCGCACTGCTCGCGATGGCTCGCCGCCCGCGGCGCGGACGTGGTCGCCACCGACGTCGCCCCGGCGATGCTGGAGGCGGCGGCCCGGATCTCGCGGCGCAGCGGCACCCCGGTACCGCTGGTCGAGGCCGACGCGCGGGACCTGCCCTTCGCCGACGGGACGTTCGACGTCGTGTTCACGTCGTTCGGGGCGATCCCGTTCGTCCCGGACGCCCACCGCGTGCACGCCGAGGCGGCACGGGTGCTGCGCGCCGGCGGCCGGTGGGTCTTCTCCGTCACACACCCGGTGCGCTGGGCCTTCCCGGACGACCCCACGCTCGCGGGCCTGACGGCGCACCGCTCCTACTTCGACCGCCGACCGTACGTCGAGACCGACGGCGGCCACGTCGTCTACGTCGAGTACCACCGCACCCTCGGGGACCACGTCCGCGACGTCGCGGCGGCCGGGCTGCGCCTGCGGGACGTCGTGGAGCCGGAGTGGCCGGCGTGGAACACGGCGTCCTGGGGCGGGTGGGGCCCCGAGCGCGGTCACTACCTGCCCGGCACCGCCGTGTTCGTCACGACGAAGGACTGAGCCGACCCGTCCCGGGCGGCGCGCCGGGTCAGTGGGCCGCGTCGTGCCACGTCTGGCCGGAGCCGACCGAGACGTCGAGCGGGACGTCGAGCTCGACGGCACCGCACATCTGGCGGCGCAGCACGTCCTCGACGACCTCCCGCTCCCCCGCGGCGACCTCGACGACGAGCTCGTCGTGGACCTGCAGCAGCAGCCGGGACCGCAGCTCCTTCTCGTCGAGCTCGCGCTGGACCCCGAGCATCGCGAGCTTGATGATGTCGGCGGCGCTGCCCTGGATCGGGGCGTTGAGCGCCATCCGCTCGGCCATCTGCCGCCGCTGGCGGTTGTCGCTGGTCAGGTCCGGCAGGTAGCGGCGGCGCCCGAGGATCGTGGCGGTGTAGCCGGTGGCCCGGGCCTCGTCGACGACCCCGGTGAGGTAGTCGCGCACCCCGCCGAAGCGGGTGAAGTAGTCGTCCATCAGCGCCTGCGCCTCGGCGGCGGGGACGGTCAGCTGCTGGGACAGGCCGAACGCGCTGAGCCCGTACGCGAGCCCGTAGCTCATCGCCTTGACCTTGGCGCGCATCTCGGGCGACACGTCCTCCGGCGCGACGTCGAAGACCCGCGAGCCGACGTACCGGTGCAGGTCCTCACCGGTGCGGAACGCCTCGATGAGCCCCTCGTCGCCGGACAGGTGCGCCATGATCCGCATCTCGATCTGGCTGTAGTCGGCGGTGACGAGCTCGGCGTACCCCTCGCCGACGGTGAACGCGCGCCGGATGCGCCGTCCGGCCTCGGTGCGGATCGGGATGTTCTGCAGGTTCGGGTCGGTCGAGCTGAGGCGCCCGGTCGCGGCGATGGTCTGCTGGAACGTGGTCCGGATACGCCCGTCGGGGTGCACCGCCTTGAGCAGGCCCTCGACCGTCGTGCGCAGCCTCGCCGCGTCACGGTGCGCGAGCAGGTGCGCGAGGAAGGGGTGCTCGGTCTTGGCGAAGAGGTCCTGCAGGGACGCCGCGTCCGTGGTGTACCCGGTCTTGATCTTCTTCGTCTTCGGCATGCCGAGCTGGTCGAAGAGCACCTCCTGGAGCTGCTTCGGGCTGCCGAGGTTCACCTCCCGGCCGATGACGTCGTACGCCTCGGCGGCCGAGGCCTCCACCCGGTCGGCGAAGAGCTGCTCGAGCTCGGTGAGGAAGGTCGTGTCCGCCGCGATCCCCGTCGCCTCCATCCGCGCGAGCACCGCGGACAGCGGCAGCTCGACGTCGTCGAGGAGGCCCCGCGCCCCGCGGTCGACGAGCCGCTCCCCCAGCGCTGCCGCGAGGTCCACGACGGCGACGGCGCGCGCGGCGGCGTCGGCCCCGGGCGGCCCCGCCTCCAGGTCCAGGTCCAGCGCCCCCTGGGCACCGCCCTCGTCGACGGCGAGCTCGCGACCCAGGTGCCGGACGACGAGGTCGCCCAGGTCGTAGCCGCGCTGGTCGGGGTAGCACAGGTACGCCGCGAGCTCGGTGTCCACCTGGACACCGACGAGGTCCGCGCCCCGCGAGGAGAGCATGTGCCAGGCCGCCTTGGCCCCGTGCACGGCCTTCGGGGCCCCGGGGTCGGCCAGCCACGCGAGCAGCGCCTGCTCGTCGGCCGCGTCGATCTCCGCCAGGTCGAGCACGACGGCCTCGGCGTGCCCGTCGGTGCCGGCGGTGCCGAGCGCGACCTGCCAGGCGTCGCCGGCGCCGGGGCGCCGGACGCCGGTGACGTCGATCCCGAGGAGCTGCTCCGAGCGCCCCGCCAACCAGTCCGCCAGCGCACCGACGTGCCGGTCGACCTGGATCCCCGCTGCCGGTGACGCGCTCGCGTCCTCCCCGGCGGGGTCGACGGCCAGGAGACGGTCGCGCAGCGCGCCGAACTCGAGGGTGTCGGACACACGGTGCACCGCCTCGCGGTCGAAACCCGCCACCGCCAGGTCGTCGATGCCGAGCGGGAGGTCGACGTCGGTCAGCAGCGCGTTGAGCTCGCGGTTCAGCCGGACCTGGTCGACGTGCTCCCGCAGAGCGTCGCCCCGCTTGCCGCCGACCTCGTCGCGCCGCTCGAGCAGGGAGTCCAGGTCACCGAACTCGGTGATCCACTTCGCCGCGACGCCGGGCCCGACGCCCGGGATGCCGGGGAGGTTGTCGCTGGTCTCCCCGACGAGCGCCGCCAGGTCGGGGTAGCGCTGCGGTGGCACCTTGTACTTGGCCTCGACCGCCTCCGGCGTCATCCGCGCCAGCTCCGAGACCCCCTTCTTCGGGTAGAGCACGGTGACGTCCTCGGTGACGAGCTGCAGCGTGTCGCGGTCCCCGGAGCAGACGAGCACCTCCATCCCCTGCTCCGTGCCGCGGCGCGCCAGGGTCGCCAGGATGTCGTCCGCCTCGATGCCCTCGCGCTGCAGCGCCGGGATGCGCAGCGACTCGAGCACCTCCCGGATCAGCGGCACCTGACCGCGGAAGACCTCGGGAGTGGCCTCGCGCTGCGCCTTGTACTCGGTGAACCGCTCGGTGCGGAACGTCACGCGGCCCGCGTCGAAGGCGACGGCCACGTGCGTCGGTTCCTCGTCGCGCAGGAGGTTCGTGAGCATCGAGGTGAAGCCGTAGACGGCGTTCGTGACCTGTCCGCTCGTCGTGGCCAGGGTGTCCGGCAGGGCGTAGAAGGCCCGGTAGGCCATCGAGTGCCCGTCGACGAGGAGCAGACGGGGGCGGCCGGCGGTTCGCGCTGAGGTCGTCACGGGTGCCAATCTATCTGCCATGTCTGACAGAGATTCCTTCCCGCAGGACCTGGCCGGCTGGCGCGGGGCCGCACACGGGACGCTGATCGAGCGCACCGGCATCGAGCTGCTGGAGGTGGGCGCCGAGGGCGCGTCGGCCAGCATGCCCGTGGCGGGCAACACCCAGCCGGCGGGGCTCCTGCACGGTGGCGCGACGGCCACCCTGGCCGAGACCCTCGGCTCCGTCGCCGCGCAGATGCACGCAGGCCCCGGGCGCGCGGCGGTGGGCACGGAGCTGAACATCACCCACCACCGGGGCGTGCGTGCCGGGACGGTGCACGCGGTCGCGACCGCGGTCCACCTCGGGCGCTCGACGGCGTCCTACGAGATCGAGATCACCGACGACGACGGCCGTCGGGTGGCCAGCGCGCGCCTCACGTGCCTGGTGCTCGACGCCTGAGTCAGGAGACGTGCGAGGTGGGGCCGACGGCACCGCCGGGGCCGCTCGGCGCGGTCGAGCGATGCTCCTGGACGGCGCTGAGGTCCAGAGGCCCGGTCGGCAGGCCGGCCTCGCGCGCACGGCGCCGCCGGGCGACGAGGTCCTCGATGGCGGCACGGGTCGCATCGCGCCGGGTGCGCGCCCCGTCACGGCGCAGGGCCGGGGTCGGTCCGGCGGCCGGCTCCTGCCCGAGCCACCGGGCCAGCGCCGCCACGGAGACGACCCGGTGCCCGGCCGCGGGGGCGAAGCCGACCCGCGCCAGGAAGCGCTGCACCTCCCGGGCGCCCGGGGCCGGTGCGCAGTAGACGTACTCCGCGCCGTCGTCGGTCGCCCGGCGCAGGGCCGCGGAGAGCAGCGCGCGCCCCACGCCCTGCCGGCGGGCCCCCGGGTCGACGAGGATCGCGTCGATGTACAGGCTGGGGGACGTCGCGTAGAGCTGGGGGGCGAGCGGGCGGGCCAGCAGGAACCCGACGACGCCGCGCTCGCTGTGCGCGACCAGCACCTCTCCGCCGGCGCTGACGAACACGCTCAGGTGCTCGCGCGCGCGTCGGGGGTCGGCACCGGCGCCGTTCGGCGTCTCCGGCCCGTGCGTGGCGGCCATCTCCGCCACGACCCACAGGTCGTCCTCGTCGGCGGACCGGACCTCGATCGCTCGACGCATCGGAACTCCCTCCCGACTCGAGGCGACCTCCACGCCCGGGAGGTCACGGAAACGTCACAACTCCCCAGTGACGATAGTCGTCACCGGGGAGTTGCACAAACGACGCTCAGGAGGCGCCGACCTGGTCGATCACCGCGTCGGCGACCTCACGCATGGTCAGGCGACGGTCCATCGACGTCTTCTGGATCCAGCGGAACGACTCCGGCTCGCTCAGGCCCATCTTGGTCATCAGCAGGCCCTTCGCCCGGTCCACCCGCTTGCGGGTCTCGAAGCGGTCCTGGAGGTCGGCGACCTCGGCCTCCAGCGCCCCGATCTGCTGGTAGCGGGAGATCGCGATCTCGACCGCGGGCAGCAGGTCGGCCGGGGTGAACGGCTTGACGACGTAGGCCATCGCGCCGGCGTCACGCGCGCGCTCGACGAGCTCGGTCTGGGAGAAGGCGGTGAGCAGCACGACAGGTGCGGCGTGGGCCTTGCCGATGCGCTCCGCGGCGGAGATGCCGTCCAGCTCGGGCATCTTGACGTCCATCACCACGACGTCGGGCTTGAGCTCGGTCGCCAGGTTGACGGCCGTCTCGCCGTCGCCGGCCTCCCCGACCACGTCGAAGCCGGCCTCCCGGAGCGTCTCGACGACGTCCATGCGGATGAGGGCCTCGTCCTCGGCCACGACGGCACGGCGCGCGGGCTTGCCCGTGGCGGGCGCCTGCTCCGGCGACGCGGCGGACTCCTGGTCGATCATCGGGGGCAGGTCGAGCGGCAGCTTCTCGTCGGTCACAGGGAACATCGTAATCCCCCGGGCCGCTGGTCGTGCACCCCGTGGGACGGACGCCACGTGTGACCGTGCGCACGGGCCCGGTCACCGCCGGGCGGATTGGGCCGGTGCGTGCCGGTGTGGTTCGATGGTGCGCAGCCTCCACGCCCCGGTAGCCCAACCGGCAGAGGCGTTCGGCTCAAACCCGATCCAGTGTGGGTTCGAATCCCACCCGGGGCACACGAAAGGGCCCGGACCGCGGCTGCGGTCCGGGCCCCTCGTCGTCTCAGCCTGAGCGCGTCACTCGGCGATCGCGTGGGCGTCGGTCTGGCTGCCGACCTTGTGCACGAGGATCGAGTTCGTCGTGCCCGGGACGCCCACCGGCGCTCCCGAGACGATGACGACGCGGTCGCCGACCTCGGCCAGGCCGTTGGCCTGGAGCGTCTGGTCGACCTGGCTGACCATCGCGTCGACCGAGCCGACCTTCGGCACCTGGTAGCTGACGGTGCCCCAGGTCAGGGCCAGGACGTTGCGGACCGACTCCTCCGGGGTGAAGGCCAGCAGCGGGATGCCCGACCGCAGGCGCGACATGCGCTTGGCCGAGTCGCCGGACTGGGTGAAGGTGACCAGGTACTTGGCCTCCAGCGAGGCACCGATCTCCGCCGCTGCGCGCGTGATGATGCCGCCGCGGGTGTGCGGCGTGGAGCCGAGCGGTGCGATGCGCTCGCGCCCCGCACCCTCCGTGGCCTCGATGATCGAGGCCATCGTCTTGACCGTGAGGATCGGGTAGTCGCCCACCGACGTCTCGCCGGAGAGCATGACCGCGTCGGCGCCGTCCAGCACCGCGTTCGCGCAGTCCGAGGCCTCGGCACGGGTCGGACGGGGGCTGGTGGTCATCGACTCCAGCACCTGCGTGGCGACGATGACGGGCTTGGCGTTGCGCCGCGCCATCTCGACGATCCGCTTCTGCACGAGCGGCACCTGCTCGAGGGGCATCTCGACGGCGAGGTCACCACGGGCGACCATGAATCCGTCGAACGCGGCGACGACCTCGTCGAGGTTGTCGACGGCCTGCGGCTTCTCGATCTTGGCGATGACCGGGACGACCCGGCCCTCCTCGTCCATGATCTTGCGGACGTCGTCGTAGTCGGCGGCGTTGCGCACGAAGGACAGCGCGATGAGGTCGGCGCCCATGCGCAGCGCCCAGCGCAGGTCGTCGGTGTCCTTCTCGCTCAGCGCGGGCACGGACACCGCCACGCCGGGCAGGTTGAGGCCCTTGTTGTTGGAGACCGGACCGGGCACCTCGACCGTGGTGACGACACGCGGACCCTCGACCGCGGTGACCCGCACGCGGACCTTGCCGTCGTCGATGAGGATCGGGTCGCCGACGCGGGCGTCCTGCGGCAGACCCTGGTGCGTGGTGGAGACGAGCTCACGGGTCCCCACGACGTCCTCGGTCGTGATCGTGAGGGTGTCGCCCTCGTTGAGGAAGTGCTTCTCGTCACCGTCGAACCGCCCGAGGCGGATCTTCGGGCCCTGCAGGTCGACGAGGACGGCGACGTTGCGTCCCGCCTCCTTCGCCGCCGTGCGCACCCCGTGGTACACGTTCTCGTGCTCCGACTGCTCACCGTGGCTCCGGTTGATCCGGGCCACGTCCATACCCGCGTCGACCAGCTCCCGGAGCTTCTCCGGGGACGCCGTCGCGGGTCCGATGGTGCACACGATCTTCGCTCTGCGCATGTCTCCAGCCTCGTCGTCGTACCGCCCCGCGCCTGCCGGGGCGTGCCCGGGCGCCACGGCGGCGCCCGGATCCGTTGTCATCCTCTCAGGGCGACGGTGCGGGGGCCCACCGGGGCCGGCAGCTCCGTGGTTCCCTGCAGGTACGCGTCGGCAGCCGCGGCCGCCGCCCGCCCCTCGGCGATCGCCCACACGATGAGCGACTGCCCTCGGCCGGCGTCGCCGGCCACGAACACGCCCGGCAGCGAGGACGCGTAGTCGTCCCGGCGCTGCACGAGACCGCGCGACGTCGTCTCCGCACCCGTCTGGTCGACCAGGTCGTCGACCTCCGGACCGGTGAAGCCCATCGCGATGAGCACCAGGTCGGCCGGGATCTCGTGCTCGGTACCCGGCTTCGGCACCCGTCGCCCGTCCTCGAGGTATTCCGTCTCGGCGACCTTGAGCGCCCGCACCGCCTTCTGGTCGTCCCCGAGGAACTCGACGGTGGACGCCAGGAACTGCCGCTCGCCGCCCTCCTCGTGCGAGCTCGAGACCTCGAACAGGATCGGGTCCGTGGGCCACGGCTGGTGCGGGGGCCGCTCGGTCGGCGGCTGCTTGCCGATCGCGAGGGTCGTCACGCTCGCGGCGCCCTGGCGCAGCGACGTCCCGACGCAGTCGGAACCGGTGTCACCGCCGCCGATGACCACGACGTGCTTGCCCTCGGCCGTCGGCGCACCCTTCACCGGGTGGCCGGCCACCGCCTTGTTCGACGGGGTGAGGAAGTCCATGGCGTACTCGACCCCGTCGAGCTCCCGGCCGGGGATCGCCAGGTCGCGCGGGACGGTGGCCCCCGTGGCGATGACCACGGAGTCGAACCGACGGCGCAGCGCGTCCCAGGTGAGGTCCCGGCCGATCTCGACGCCGGCGCGGAACCGGGTTCCCTCGGCCTCCATCTGCTCCATGCGCCGCTCGATGTGGTACTTCTCGAGCTTGAAGTCCGGGATGCCGTAGCGCAGCAGTCCGCCGATGGCGTCGTCGCGCTCGTACACCACGACGGTGTGCCCGGCCCGGGTCAGCTGCTGGGCCGCGGCCAGACCGGCCGGGCCCGAGCCGACGACGGCGACGGTCTTGCCCGTCAGCCGCTGCGGCACCTGCGGCACCACGAGCCCGCGCTCGAAGGCCTCGTCGATGATCGAGACCTCGATGTTCTTGATGGTCACCGCCGGCTGGTTGATGCCCAGCACACAGCTCGTCTCGCACGGCGCCGGGCACACACGACCGGTGAACTCCGGGAAGTTGTTCGTCGCGTGCAACCGCTCGATCGCGTCCGCCCACTGGTCGGTGCGCACGAGGTCGTTCCACTCCGGGATGAGGTTGCCCAGCGGGCACCCCTGGTGGCAGAACGGGATGCCGCAGTCCATGCAGCGTCCGGCCTGCTCCTTGAGGAACGGCTGGCCGTCCTCACGGACCGCGTGCGTGTCCTTCCAGTCCCGCAGGCGGACCTCGACGGGCCTGCTCGGCGGGAGCTCTCGCTCCCGCACCTTGAGGAATCCACGGGGATCAGCCACGAGCCACCTCCATGATGCGCTCCCACAGCGTCGGGTCGAAGTCGTCGCCCTCGCCGAGCGGCGTCCCCGCCGACTCGGCCTCGGCCAGCGCGACGCGCACGTTGGCCCATCCGGGCGGGAGGACGCGCGAGAACCGGGCCCGCGTGCCCTCGTCGGCCAGGAGCTCGGCCGCGACCGGCGAGCCGGTCTCGTCGAGGTGCCGCTGCAGCAGCACCGAGACCCGCTCCCAGTCCTCGTCCGAGAGCGCGCCGACGACGAGCTCTCCGGAGGCGACGGCGGCGGCGTTCATCGCCCCGTCGCGCAGGTCGAGCACGTACGCCATGCCACCGGACATGCCGGCACCGAAGTTGCGGCCGGTGGGGCCCAGCACGAGCACCTCACCGCCCGTCATGTACTCGCACCCGTGGTCGCCCACGCCCTCGACGACGAGCGACGCCCCCGAGTTGCGCACGCCGAAGCGCTCGCCCACCCGACCGCGCAGGTAGATCTCGCCCGAGGTGGCGCCGTAGCCGATGACGTTGCCGGCGATGACGTTCGCCGCACCCTCGAGCACGGCGGCCTTGTCCGGGCGGACGACCAGCAGACCGCCGGAGAGGCCCTTGCCGACGTAGTCGTTCGCGTCGCCGTACAGGCGCAGGGTCACACCGCGCGGCACGAACGCGCCGAACGACTGCCCGGCGGACCCGGTGAGGGTGACGTCGATCGTGCCGTCGGGCAGTCCGTCGCCGTGGTAGCGCTTGGTCACCTCGTGACCGAGCATCGTGCCGACCGTGCGGTTCACGTTCCGCACCGGCAGCTCGATCCGCACCGGCCGGCCGTCCTCCAGCGCGGGCTGCGCCTGGGCGATCAGCTGCTGATCCAGCGCCTTGTCCAGACCGTGGTCCTGGTCGTGGGTGCGGTGCAGGGAGGACCCCTCCACGGGCTCGACGCGCTCCAGCACCGGTCCCAGGTCCAGGCCCTGCGCCTTCCAGTGGTCGATCACGCGGCGCGTGTCCAGGCGCTGGACCTGGCCGACGGCCTCCTCGACGGACCGGAACCCGAGGGCGGCCAGGTGCTCACGCACCTCCTGGGCGATGTACTCGAAGAAGTTCACGACGAACTCCGCCTTGCCGGTGAACCGGCGGCGCAGCTCGGGGTTCTGCGTCGCGACGCCGACCGGGCAGGTGTCCAGGTGGCAGACGCGCATCATGATGCAGCCCGACACGACCATCGGGGCCGTCGCGAAGCCGAACTCCTCGGCGCCCAGCAGCGCCGCCACGACGACGTCGCGGCCGGTCTTCATCTGGCCGTCCACCTGCACCGTGATGCGGTCGCGCAGGTTGTTCAGCACGAGCGTCTGCTGGGTCTCGGCCAGGCCGATCTCCCACGGCGTCCCCGCGTGCTTGAGCGAGGTCAGCGGGCTCGCGCCCGTGCCGCCGTCGTGCCCGGAGATCAGCACGACGTCCGCGTGCGCCTTGGACACGCCCGTGGCCACGGTGCCGACGCCGAACTCGGAGACGAGCTTGACGTGCACCCGCGCGCTCGGGTTGGCGTTCTTGGCGTCGTGGATCAGCTGCGCCAGGTCCTCGATGGAGTAGATGTCGTGGTGCGGCGGCGGCGAGATCAGTCCGACGCCGGGCGTCGAGTGCCGGGTCTTGGCCACCCACGGGTACACCTTGGGCCCCGGGAGCTGCCCACCCTCGCCGGGCTTGGCGCCCTGGGCCAGCTTGAGCTGGATGTCGTCGGCCTGCGTGAGGTACTCGCTGGTGACGCCGAACCGGCCCGAGGCGATCTGCTTGACGCGGGAGCGGCGCTCCGGGTCGTACAGCCGCTCGGTGTCCTCGCCGCCCTCGCCCGAGTTCGACCGCCCGCCGAGCTGGTTCATCGCGATCGCCAGGGTCTCGTGCATCTCCTGGCTGATGGCGCCGTAGGACATCGCACCGGTGTTGAACCGCTTGACGATCTCGCTGACCGGCTCGACCTCGTCGATCGGCACGGGCTCGCGGTCACCGGTGAACTCCAGCAGACCGCGCAGCGTCATGAGCCGCTCGGACTGCTCGTCCACCCGTTGGGTGTACTGGCGGAAGATGTCCATCCGGCCCGTCCGGGTCGCGTGCTGCAACCGGAACACCGTCTCCGGGTCGAAGAGGTGCTCCTCGCCGTCGCGGCGCCACTGGTACTCGCCGCCGGTGGTCAGTCGCTGGTGCGGCGTGTGGTTCCCCGAGGCGGGGTAGGCCTCGGCGTGGCGCGCCGCGGTCTCGGCCGCGATCACGTCGAGCCCGATGCCGGCCAGGCGGCTGGTCGTGCCGGTGAAGTAGTCCTCGACGAGCTCGTGGGACAGGCCCACGGCCTCGAAGACCTGCGCCCCGCGGTAGGACATGATCGTCGAGATGCCCATCTTGGACATCACCTTGAGCACACCCTTGCCGAGCGCCGTGATGAGGTTGCGCACGGCGGCCTCGGGCGTCACCTGCAGGTAGCCGCGCCGGGCGAGGTCCTCCACGGTCTCCATGGCCAGGTACGGGTTGATCGCGGCGGCGCCGTAGCCGATGAGCAGCGCCACGTGGTGGACCTCGCGCACGTCGCCGGCCTCGACGACCAGCGAGATCTGGGTGCGGGTGTGCCGGCGCAGCAGGTGGTGGTGCACCGCGGAGGTGAGCAGCAGCGACGGGATCGGGGCCCGCTCGGCGTCGGAGTCGCGGTCGGACAGGACGATGTGCGTCGCCCCCGCCTCGATCTCGGCGTCGACCTGGGCGAAGATCTCCTCAAGACGGGCCTGCAGCGCGCGGCCACCGCCCGAGACGTCGTAGAGCCCCCGCACGATGACGGCCCGGAACTCGCCCTCGAGCCGCGGGTCGCGCTCGATGCGCACGATCTTGGCCAGCTCGTCGTTGTCGAGCACGGGGAACGGCAGCACGAGCTTGCGGGCGTGCAGCGGCGAGTCGTCGAGCAGGTTCGGCTCCGGGCCGATGGCGCTGCCGATGGAGGTCACCAGCTGCTCGCGGATCGAGTCCAACGGCGGGTTGGTGACCTGCGCGAACATCTGCGTGAAGTAGTCGAACAGCAGGCGCGGCCGGTTCGACAGCACCGCCACCGGGGTGTCCGAGCCCATGGCGCCCAGCGGCTCCGCCGACGTGTTGGCCATCGGGGTCAGGATGACCTTGAGCTCCTCGGACGTGTAGCCGAACGCGCGCTGGCGCCGCTGCACGGACGCCGGCGAGTGCGCGACGTGCTCGCGCTCCGGCAGGGAGTCCAGGGAGATCGAGTTCTGCTCGATCCACTCGCCGTAGGGGCGCTGCGAGGCGAGCTGGGACTTGATCTCGTCGTCCTCGACGATCCGCCCCTGCGCGGTGTCCACGAGGAACATCCGGCCCGGCTCCAGCCGGCCCTTGCGGACCACGGTGGCCGGGTCGAGGTCGAGCACGCCCGCCTCGGAGCTGAGCACGATGAGGCCGTCCTCGGTGACCCAGAAGCGGCCCGGGCGCAGACCGTTGCGGTCCAGCACGGCGCCGATGAGCGTGCCGTCGGTGAAGGTCAGGCAGGCCGGACCGTCCCACGGCTCGATGAGGTTGGCGTGGTACTGGTAGAACGCCCGCCGGGCGGGGTCCATCTCGTCGTGGTTCTCCCACGCCTCGGGGATCATCATCAGCACCGAGTGCGGCAGCGACCGGCCCGACAGGTGCAGCAGCTCCAGCACCTCGTCGAAGCTCGCCGAGTCGCTGGACCCCGGGCTGCACACCGGCAGCAGCGGGTCCAGGTCCCCCAGCGCCTCGCTGCCCAGCTGGCCCTCGCGGGCCGCCATCCAGTTGCGGTTGCCGCGCACGGTGTTGATCTCGCCGTTGTGGGCCACGAGGCGGAAGGGCTGCGCCAGCGGCCACGACGGGAACGTGTTGGTCGAGAACCGGGAGTGGACCAGCGCGATCTCGGAGGCGTAGCGCGGGTCGGACAGGTCCGGGAAGAAGGGCTCGAGCTGCGCCGTGGTCAGCATGCCCTTGTAGGTGATGGTGCGGGCCGACAGCGAGGCGAGGAAGAGCTCGAGCTCGTTCTCGGCACGCTTGCGCAGCCGGTAGGCGCGACGGTCGAGCTCGAGGTCCGCCAGCTCGCGCTGCGGGTCGGCGACGACCACCTGACGGAACGTCGGCATCGAGGCGCGGGCGGTCGGCCCGACGAGGTCGGCCGTGACCGGGACGTCACGCCAGGCGAGCACGTCGAGCTTCTCCTCGGCGGCGATCGCCTCGAAGCGGTGGGCCATCGCGTCCGCCGCCTCGGCGTCGCGGGGCAGGAAGGCCATCCCGATCGCGTACCGGCCCGCCGGGGGCAGCTCGGCGTCCACGACGTCGCGCAGGAACGCGTCCGGGATCTGGGTCAGGATGCCGGCGCCGTCACCGCTGTTCTCCTCGGCACCGACCGCTCCGCGGTGGTCGAGGTTGAGCAGGGCGGTGAGACCGGCGTCGACGATGTCGCGGCCGGGGGTTCCTCGCAGGGTCGCGACGAACGCGACACCACAGGCGTCGTGCTCGGTCGCCGGGTCGTAGAGGCCCTGCGCCTCGGGGGGCGCGACCCAGTGCTGCGGCGTGGTCATCAACACCGTCCTCCTGTGCGCCCGCACGCGGGCGCGTCTCGTGCATGGATGGGACGGGACGTCGTTGGCCCGTAGGGACTGCTGGGCGGGACCGGCCGGGGTGGTTCCCCTGCCGGCGCCGCCCTAGGTGCGTGGGGCCGGGTCCTGGTCGGTCCCGGCCGCCGACGCGTCCTGGTCGGTCGTACCTGTCGTCTCGGTGACCTCCTCGTCCGGGGCGGACTCGTCCGTCCCCGAGGGAGCGTCGTCGGTCTCGGTCGGTGCATCGGTGACCTGCCGTTCGCCGTCCTCACGACCGGGCAGGGCGACACCGTCCTCGCGACCGGGACGCAGCCGACCGATGACGACGAACGCGACGACGGCACCCAGGCCGACGATGATCGACGTCCACACGTTCAGCCGCAGCCCGAGCACCATCTCGGCGGTGTCGATGCGGAGCATCTCGATCCACACCCTACCGAGGGTGTAGATCGCGACGTAGGCCCAGAATACCCTCCCATGACCGAGTCTGTACCGGCGGTCGAGCCAGATGAGAAGCGCGGCGGCCGCCAGGTTCCACAGCATCTCGTAGAGGAAGGTCGGGTGGAACAGGGTTCCGGCGGCGTACTCCACCCCGGTGGCCGGGTCGACCGGGAGGTACTCCGCGTCGATCTCGAGCCCCCAGGGCAGCTCGGTCGGGGCGCCGAAGAGCTCCTGGTTGAACCAGTTGCCGAGGCGCCCGATCGCCTGGGCGACGAGCAGGCCGGGGGCCAGGGCGTCGGCGAACGTGCTCAGTCGCACTCCCTGGCGGCGGCAGCCGATCCACGCACCGACGGCCCCGAGCGCGACGGCGCCCCAGATGCCCAGACCGCCCTCCCAGATGTAGAGCGCCCGGACGGGGTCGCCGTTCTCCCCCCAGTACGCGTCGGGCGAGGAGATGACGTGGTAGATGCGGCCGCCGATGATGCCGAAGGGAACGGCCCAGAAGGCGATCTCCAGCACGTCGTCGGGGTCGCCACCCCGGTCCTTCCACCGGCGCATGGTCATCCAGACGGCCACGACGATGCCGGCCAGGATCGCCAGCGCGTAGGCGCGCAACGGCAACGGTCCCAGGTACCACGTGTGCTCGGGCGGGCTCGGGATCGCGGTCACGAGACGGTCGACGGTCATGCGTCACCCCCGCCGGTGCGGGCGCGGGCCACGCCGTCGGCCAGGTCACGCGTGACCTCGGCCAGCGCGGTCAGACGGTCGGACCAGGGCTCCTCGCCCAGCAGGGTCCGGACGAAGGCCGAGCCGACGATCACGCCGTCGGCGTAGCGCCCCACCTCGGCGGCCTGGTCGCCGGTCGAGACGCCCAGGCCCACGCACACGTGGGACGCCCCGGCGGCACGGGTGTCGGCCACGAGCTGCTCGGCCCGGCGACCCACCGAGGCGCGCGCACCCGTGACGCCCATCGTCGAGGCGGCGTAGACGAACCCGCGCGAGGCCTTCGCCGTCAGCCGCAGGCGTTCCGGGGTCGAGCTCGGCGCGACGAGGTAGACCTTGTCCAGGCCGTGCTCGTCCGCGGCGGCGTTCCAGGCGTCCCCCTCGTCGGGGATGAGGTCCGGCGTGATCATGCCGGCGCCGCCCGCGGCCGCGAGGTCCCGGGCGAACGCGGCCACGCCGTAGCGCAGCACCGGGTTGTAGTACGACATCACCAGCGCCGGGACCTGACCGCCGGAACGCTCCGCCACGGCCTCCACGACACGCAGCACGTCCCGCACCCGGGCACCGCCGCGCAGGGCCGCCTCGGCGGCCTCCTGGATCACCGGGCCGTCCATGACCGGGTCCGAGTAGGGCACCCCGATCTCCACGACGTCCACCCCGGCGTCGACCATGGTCGTCACGGCCTCCACCGAGCGCTCCACGTCGGGGTAGCCGACGGGCAGGTAGCCCACCAGGGCGGGCCGACCCTGCGCGCGCAGCGCGTCGAGGCGGGCCGCCGTCGCCGACGTCGTCACGGTTCCGGTCACTGGTCCCCCTCGGTCGCCGGCTCCTCGTGCAGCAGGCCGAACCAGCGCGCCGCCGTGGCCACGTCCTTGTCCCCCCGTCCGGAGAGGTTCACCAGGATCACCTGGTCCCGCAGGCCGGCGTCGGCCATCCGGCGGCCGACCCTCAGCACGCCGGCGAGGGCGTGCGCGGACTCGATCGCGGGGATGATGCCCTCGGTCCGGCACAGCAGGCGGAACGCCTCCATCGCCTCGTCGTCGGTCACGGGTTCGTAGGTCGCCCGGCCGATGTCGTGCAGCCACGAGTGCGCCGGGCCGACGCTGGGATAGTCCAGGCCCGCCGAGACGGAATGGCTCGGGCGGGTCTGGCCGTCGTCGTCCTGCAGCAGGTACGAGCGCGCCCCGTGCAGCACCCCCGGCGCACCACCGGAGAACCGGGCCGCGTGCCGACCGGACTCGATGCCCTCGCCGCCGGCCTCGAACCCGTAGAGCGCGACGCCGTCGTCGTCCAGGAAGGCGTTGAAGATCCCCAGGGCGTTCGAGCCGCCGCCGACGCAGGCCGCCACGGCGTCCGGCAGCCTCCCGACGCGCTCGAGCACCTGCTCGCGCGCCTCGGTGCCGATGATGCGGTGGAACTCGCGCACCATCTCGGGGAACGGGTGCGGCCCGGTGACGGTCCCGAGCAGGTAGTGCGTCGAGTCGACGTTGGTGACCCAGTCGCGCAGGGCCTCGTTGATGGCGTCCTTGAGGGTCCGGGTGCCGAGGGCGACCGGGACGACGGTCGCGCCCAGCAGCTCCATCCGCGCCACGTTGAGCGCCTGGCGCCGCGTGTCCTCCTCGCCCATGTAGACGACGCACTCCAGGCCCATGAGGGCCGCGGCCGTCGCGGTCGCGACGCCGTGCTGGCCGGCACCCGTCTCGGCGATCACCCGGGACTTGCCCATGCGCTTGACCAGCAGCGCCTGGCCGAGCACGTTGTTGATCTTGTGCGAGCCGGTGTGGTTCAGGTCCTCCCGCTTGAGGAACACGCGCACGGCGTCACCGCCGGCGTGCTCGGCGAAGCGCGGCACCTCGGTCAGCGGCGACGGACGGCCGGTGTACTCGCGGTGCAGCCGGCTCAGGTCCGCCGCGAACCCGGGGTCCTGCTGCGCCTTGCGGAACTCGGCCTCCAGCTCGTCGAGGGCGGCGATCAGGGCCTCGGGGACGTAGCGGCCGCCGAACTCGCCGAAGTACGGGCCGTGGACGTCGGCGAGCCGACCGGCGTCCTGGTCGGCCAGGGTCTCGGTCAGCGCGTCGCGCACGGGCTGGTCGGACTGCTCGGGCACAGGCGCTCCTTCATGACGGACGGGACGGATGGTGGGTCGGGTGCGGGGTGGGCGGCCGGCCCTCAGGGCTGGACGGCGGGGCGTACCGACCACAGCGAGGGGTGCTGCCCGGCCGCGACGAGGTCGGCGACGGACCGGCGCGGTTCGCCGTCGGTCACCAGGGCCTCCCCCACCAGCACGGCGTGCGCACCGGACCGCGCGTACTCCATGACGTCGTGCGGGCCCCGGACGCCGGACTCGGCGACGCGGACGACGTCGTCGGGGATCAGCGGTGCGAGCTGGGCGAACGTGTCCCGGCGCACCTCGAGGGTCTTGAGGTCCCGGGCGTTGACGCCGATCACGCGGGCACCGGCGTCGAGGGCACGGTGCACCTCGTCGGCGGTGTGCACCTCGACCAGAGCGGTCATGCCCAGGGAGTGGACGCGTTCGATCAGCGACGTGAGCACGGTCTGCTCCAGGGCCGCGACGATCAGCAGCACCAGGTCGGCGCCGTGGGCCCGGGCCTCCCAGACCTGGTACGGGGTGACGACGAAGTCCTTGCGCAGCACGGGCACGTCGACGGTCGCACGCACGGCGTCCAGGTCGGCGAGGCTGCCGCCGAACCGGCGCTGCTCGGTCAGCACCGAGATCACGCTGGCGCCGCCGGCGGCGTACTCCTCGGCCAGGGCCGCCGGGTCGCTGATGGGGGCCAGGTCGCCCTTGGAGGGGCTCGACCGCTTGACCTCGGCGATCACGGCGACGCGGTCCTCGGAGCGAAGCATCGCGCAGCACTCCAGGGCCCCGGGAACCCGTGCAGCGCGCTGCTTGAGCTCCGCGAGCGAGGTCCGTGCCTGACGGTCCGCGAGGTCCGCCCGGACCCCGGCGACGATGTCCTCCAGGACTGTCATGCTTTCCCCTCCCCCGGATGTGTTCCTTGCCATGGTAGGCCGGTCACGCGGTGGTCAGGACCACCGACCGCTGGGCGAGACGCCCCGACGGCACCCTCACGCTGCTCCCGGCGGCCCGGAGGCCACATCGTTATCTCCTCGTGACGCGCGGCGCCGGGACGCCGACGCCCCCGGGTACGACGACGGCGCCCGGACCCGGGAGGGGGTCGGGGCGCCGTCGTGGCGGTCGGGGACGGGTCAGCTCGAGGCCGGCTCTTCCTGCGTCCGGGCGCCCTGTCGGGGCTGTCCGTAGCCCATGTTGCGCATGACCAGACCGACCAGGCAGGACACGACCACGACGCCCATCCCGACCCAGAAGAGCGCGAAGGGCACGCCCGGCAGGCAGCCGAGCGAGGCCAGCAGCGCACCGAGGATGACGCCGGTCATCGCGGTCCACGCGGCCAGGGTGTGACCGTGATTGGTGGGCGGGACCGCTTCCGGCAGGTACGTCGGCTCAGCGGTGCGGTGGTCGGTCATGGGTGGGGACAGCCTTTCGTCACGAAGTTCAGGGATCAGACTACCGGTCGGAGGACGGGTCGGTGCCGCGGGAGAGCGCGTCCCAGTCCGCCTGCGCGTCGGCGGCGTCGTCGTCCGTCCGGGGCTCCTCGCCACCGGCGGTCGCGACGGGGCCGCCCGCACGTTCGTGCCGACCCCCGGTGGCCGGCCAGGAACCGGCGCCGACCAGGCCGAGCACGGCCACGACGGCGATGCCCGCACCGGCGACGACCGCCAGCCAGGGCCAGGGCGTCAGCGACACGGGCGCCGTGAGCTCGGTCACCCCGGCCGCGTCGGCGGCGGCCGTCACGGCGGGCCCGACCGGGTCGCGCAGGACGGCCGCCGTCCCGCCGACGACGGCCAGTCCCGCCAGCACCGCCACGACCAGCGCCACCCGGCGCGCGACGCGACCGGCCAGGGTCGTCGCCAGGGCGCACGCCACGGTGACGAACGCGGCGGCGCTCACCACCGGTGCCGCCGAGGTGCCGGCGACCTCGACGGTCACCTCCGGCTGCAGCGCCGTCGCCACCGTGGTGCGCAGCCACACCGGCGCCGAGACCCCGAACGTCGCCGCGCCGAGCAGCAGCAGCAGCGCGACCGCCCGGCCGCGCGACCGGATCATGACGCCCGCCCGGCGGAGAGGTCCGCGAACTGTGCCGCGAGCTGCACGGCGCGCACCGCGGCGGCCGCCTTGTTGCGCGACTCGGCGTACTCCAGGGCGGGCACCGAGTCGGCGACGATGCCCCCGCCGGCCTGGACCGACGCCCGGCCCTCCCGCAGGAACGCCGTCCGGATCGCGATGGCCATGTCCATGTTGCCGCCGAAGTCCAGGTACCCGCAGGTCCCGCCGTAGATCCCGCGCGAGGCGGGTTCGAGCTCGTCGATCAGCGCGATCGCCCGTGGCTTGGGCGCCCCGGACAGCGTCCCCGCCGGGAAGGTCGCCCTGAACGTCTCCAGCGCGGTCGCCCCGGGGCGGAGGCGCCCCACGACGGTCGAGCACAGGTGCATGATGTGGCTGAACCGGCGCGTGACCATGAACTCCACGACCTCGACGCTCGTGGGCTCGCACACCTTGACCAGGTCGTTGCGGGACAGGTCCACGAGCATCAGGTGCTCGGCGCGCTCCTTGGGATCGGCGATGAGCTCCTCGGCCAGGGCGACGTCCTCCTCGACCGTCGCCCCGCGCGGCCGGGACCCGGCGATCGGATACGTCGTCACGTGGCCCGCGTCGACCTTCACCAGCGTCTCGGGGCTGGAACCGACGACGGCGAAGTCCCGCTCGCGGTGGTCACGGAGCTGGAAGTAGTACATGTACGGGCTGGGGTTGATGGTCCGCAGCGCCCGGTAGACGTCGAGCGGCGCGGCCGGGCAGTCGAGGTCGAGCCGCTGCGAGAGCACGACCTGGAAGACCTCGCCCTCGCGGATCGCCTCCTTGCCGGCCCGGACGGCGTCCTCGAACTCGTCCCGGGTGGACCGAAACTCCAGCTCGGGGCCCGCGACGTCCGGGTCCACGACGGTGCGCACCGGCGTCGTCGGCTCCGCGAGACCCGCCGCGAGCCGGTCCAGCCGCGACACCGCGTCGGCGTGCGCCTCGTCCACCCGCTCGTCGGTGCCGTCGGCGTTGATCGCGTTGGCGATGAGCCACACCGCACCGGAGTGGTGGTCGACGGCCACCAGGTCGGTCGCCAGGGACAGCGCGACCTCCGGCACGTCGAGCTCGTCCGGGGCCTCGGCGGGCAGCGTCGGCTCCCAGTGCCGGACCACGTCCCAGCCCATCGCCCCGACGAACCCGCCGGTCAGGGGCGGCAGCCCGTCGATCGGCTCCGTGCGCAACGCCTGCAGCGCGGCCTCGAGCACCTCCAGGACATCACCCTCGGTCGGGATCCCGGCCGGGACGTCGCCGTGCCAGACGGCGCGGCCGCCGTCCGACAGCAGGGTCGCCCGCGAGCGCACCCCGACGAACGACCAGCGGGCCCACGCGCCGCCGGCCTCGGCGGACTCCAGGACGAACGTGCCGGGCCGGTCCTGCGCCAGCGTGCGGTACAGCCCGACCGGCGTCACGTCGTCGGCCAGGACGCGACGCACCACCGGGATGACGCGGCGGTCCCGCGCCAGCTCGCGGAAGGCGCCCAGCCCCGGCCACGTGGCACCCCAGGTGAGCTCGTCGGCCGTCGGCGCGACGGCGGGAGCCTGGGCGGAGGGGGAGGCAGAGTTCGTCACCGGGTCTCCTCGGCGGTCTCGTCGGGACGGTGGCCGACGACGGCGGGCAGCTCGCCGCCGGCCTCGAAGCAGGTGCGCGTGCCCGTGTGGCAGGCGGCACCGACCTGGTCGACACGGACGAGCAGGGTGTCGCCGTCGCAGTCGAGCGCGACCGACCGCACGTACTGCCGGTGGCCCGAGGTGTCGCCCTTGCGCCAGTACTCCCCGCGGGAGCGGCTCCAGAACGTCACCCGGCCCGTCGTGAGCGTGCGGTGCAGGGCCTCGTCGTCCATCCAGCCGAGCATCAGCACCTCGAGGGTGTCGTGCTGCTGCACGACGGCGGCGACGAGCCCCTGCTCGTCGCGCTTGAGGCGGGCGGCCACGGCGGGGTCGAGGGAGTCCTGGTTGTGCACGCCAGCATCCTTTCACGTCGAGGGCGCCGGACGGGGCCGCGTCTCAGCGGGTCTGGGCCACCCACGAGGCGTGCATGCGGGCGTACACGCCCCCGGCCGCCGCCAGCTCCTCGTGCGGCCCGACCTCGACCACGTGCCCGTCGTCGACGACCACGACGAGGTCGCTGGCCTCGGCCGTGGACAGCCGGTGGGCGATCGTGATCGTCGAGCGGCCCGACGTCAGGGCGTCCAGCGCCCGCGCGATGCGCACCTCCGTGGCCGGGTCGACCGCGGACGTCGCCTCGTCGAGCACGAGCAGGTCGGGCGCCGCCAGGTAGGCGCGGGCGACGGCGACGAGCTGCCGCTCCCCCGCGGACAGGGCCTCGCCGCGCTGGCCCACGTCCGTGTCCAGCCCGGCGGGGAGACCGGCGACCCAGTCCGTCAGCCCCAGCGCCTCGAACGCGGCGGCGACGCGGGCACGCACCTCCGGGTCCTCGGGGGCGGCCTCGGGCAACCCGTAGGCGACGTTGCTCAGCACCGTGCCGTCGAACAGGAAACCCTCCTGCGGCACGAGGACCACGCGCTCGCGCAGCCGTGCCAGCGGGATGCGCCGCAGGTCCACGCCGTCGAGCTCGACCCGGCCGTCCGTGGGGTCCATGAGGCGGGCGACCAGCTTGGCGATGGTCGTCTTGCCCGAGCCGGTCTGCCCGACCACGGCGACCTTGCGCCGCGCGGGCAGCTCCAGGTCCACGCCGTGCAGGACCTCGGGCCCGTCCGGGTAGGCGTACCGCACGCCGCGCAGCGCCACGTGGGCGTCCCCGCGGGGGCTGTCCACCCCGTCGGCCCCGGCGTCGACGACGTCCAGCGGCGTCTCGACGACCGCCAGCACCCGCCGCCAGCCGGCCACGGCGTTCTGGAGCTCGTTGAGGATCTCCGTGGCCATCTGCACCGGCCCGGTGAAGAGCTGGACCAGGAACAGGAACGCGACGAGCTGCCCGGCCGTCAGTCCCCCGCCGATGCCGAGGTAGGAGCCGACGACCACGACGACGGCGAGCACCAGGGTCGCCATGAAGGTGCCCGAGGAGAACACGCTGGCCACCAGCAGCAGAGCCCGGCCCTGGGTCCGCCGCGCCTCGTCGATGGCGGCGTCGATGCGCCGACCCGTGCGGGCCTCGACGCCGTAGGCGCGGACGGTCTCGGCGCCGACGACGGACTCGGAGACGGCGGCGAGCATGGCGCCGACCTTCTCGCGCGAGCGCCCGAACGCCCGCCCCACCGACCGCTGGGCGTACCGCAGGATGACGAACAGCGGCACGAAGCACAGCCAGACCACGGCGGTCAGCGCCGGGGAGTAGACCGCCATGAGGGCGGTGGCGACCGCGATCTGGAGCGTGGAGACGAGCAGCATGATGCCGCCCCACTGCACGAAGTGGGAGATCTGGTCGACGTCGGTGGTGACCCGCGAGACGAGGGCGCCCCGACGCTCCGAGCCCTGCGAGAGCGTGGACAGGTCGTGCACGTGCCGGAAGGCCCGTACCCGCAGCGTCGCAAGCCCGGCCTCCGTCCGGCGGAACAGCCGCACGTTCACCACGGCGGTGCACAGCCCGGCCACGACGATCGCCCCGGCGGCCAGCAGGGTCAGCGTCAGGACCTGCGAGGCGTCCGGGCCGCCGTCGGCGAGGATGCCGTCGTCGACGGTGCGCTGGACCGCCAGCGGCACCACGACCCGTCCGGCCGCCGCCAGGACGGCCAGCGCGAGCGTGACCCACAGCCCCTGGACGATCTGCGGGGAGATCTCCAGCCCCCGGCGCAGCGTCGCGAGCACGCCCAGCTCGCTGGCCGACGCGATGCGCGAGTCGCTCATCGGACCTCCTCCGTCTCGGTCTCCCAGGGTTCGGGCACGTCCTCGCCGGCGGCCCGCTCGTCCGCCAGCTCGCGCTCGCGGCGGGCGGTCTCGACCTCGTAGGCGGTGGCGAGCTCGCGGTAGCCCGGGTCACGCGCCAGCAGCGCGTCGTGGGTGCCGACGTCCACGACACGCCCGCCGTCGAGGTGGACCACCAGGTCGGCCATCGCCACCGAGGACATCCGGTAGGCGACCATGACGACGGTCGTGGCGCGCCGGCCGTCGTCGGAGCGCGCGGCCAGCCCGGCGAGGATCTGCTGCTCGACGCGGGGGTCGACGGCGCTGGTGGCGTCGTCGAGCACGAGCAGCCGGGGACGCCGCACGAGCGCCCGGGCGATGGCGAGCCGCTGCCGCTGGCCCCCGGACAGGTTCGCTCCCCGCTCGCCCAGACGGGCGTCGAGGCCGTCCGGCAGGGCCCGCACGACGTCGTCGACCCGGGCCAGCGTGAGGGCGTCCCACACGGCGGCGTCGATCTCGGGGGTGACCTCGTCGGCGAGGGTGACGTTGGCGCGCACGGTGTCCTCGAAGACGAACGTCTGCTGCGCGACGAGGGACACCTGGGCCGGGATCTCGCCGTCGGCGACCCCGCGCAGGTCGGTGCCGTCCAGCAGCACGGTCCCGCGCGCGGGGTCGCTGAGCCGGCTGAGCAGCGAGACCAGCGTGGTCTTGCCCGCACCGGTGGCGCCCACCACGGCGACGGTGGTGCCGGCGGGGATGTCGAGGGTGACGTCGTCGAGCAGCCGGGCGGTGCGGCCGGCGGCCGGCACGTCGACCCCGACGCCCTCGAGGCGGACCGCGAGGCCGGCCTCCCCGGCCGGGAGCCGCCCGGTGCCGGGCGTCAGCTCGCCCCGCGCGTCGAGCACGCGGGTGATGCGGTCGTAGCCCACCAGGGCGCGCGGGATCTCGCCGAGCACCCAGCCGAAGGCCCGGACGGGCACGGCCATGATGGTGAGCAGGTACGCCGCGGTGACCACGTCGCCGACGTCGACGGCACCGGCCGCGGCGCGGGAGGCCCCGACGCCGAGGACGAGCAGCGTGCCGAGGTTGGGCAGCAGCTCGATGACCGGGTCGAAGACCGCACGCACGACGCCGACGCGGACGTTGGCGGTGCGCAGGTCGTCGGTCGTCCGGGCGAAACGCCGCTCCTCGCGGTCGGCCGTGCCGAGCGACTTCACCAGCAGCGCCGCCTCGAAGGACTCGTGCGCCACGTCCGCGACCTCCGCCCGCAGCTGCTGGGCGCGGGTCGCGGCCGGGGCCATGTACCGCTGGAAGACCAGGTTGGCGGCGACGGCGGCCGGGATCACCACCAGTGCCGCGAGGGCGAGCCAGGGATCGATGACGAAGAGCATCACCGTCGCGACGGCGATCATCACGACCACGCCGAGGGCGAAGGGCAGCGGGTTGAACACCCCGGTGGCGGCCTCGACGTCGGCGCTGGCGTTGGACAGCAGCTGGCCCGCCGGGTGCGCCCGGTGCCACGACATCGGCAGGCGCAGGTACTGGCGGGTCACCCCGCGCCGGTGCTGGGCCTGCAGGCCGACGTTGCCCCAGCCGGCCCAGATCCGCCGGCCGGCCACGGACAGCGCGAGCGTCAGGGCGACCAGGGCGAGCACTCCCCCGGCGAGCCAGATGTCCGCGCGCGCCGCGGCGTCGCCCGACAGCGCGGGCACGACGACGGCGTCGGTCGCCCAGCCCACGGCGCGGCTCACGGCGACCGTCGCGGCGCCGAACAGCGCCGAGGCGACCACGGCGCCCGTGAAGAGCCGTGGTTCGGCACGCAGACCTCGCCACAGCAGCAGGACGCTGCGGCGCAGCCGCGACCCGGTCAGGGTCGCCGGGCGGGCGGGTTCGGGCACGACGGGACCTCACAGGTGTCTCGGGGATCAGAGGTGATCCTAGCGCGCCCGGGGCAACTGCCCGCGGCCGCACGTCGCCGGTCCCGGCGGGTTCAGCGCACCTCGACCCCGGCGGCCCGCATCGCGTCCTTGACCTCGCCGACCGTCAGGGTGCCGAAGTGGAAGACGCTGGCGGCCAGCACGGCGTCGGCACCGGCCCGGGCCGCGGCGACGAAGTGCTCGGGGGTCCCGGCGCCGCCGGAGGCGACCAGCGGGACGTGGACGCGCTCGCGCACCGCACGCAGCATCTCCAGGTCGAACCCGCCGGTGGTGCCGTCGGCGTCCATCGAGTTCAGCAGGATCTCGCCGGCACCCAGCTCGGCGCCTCGTGCGGCCCACTCCACGGCGTCGATGCCGGTGCCGCGGCGGCCGCCGTGGGTGGTCACCTCGTAGCCCGACGGCGTCGTGGTGTCCCCGGTCACGCGGCGGGCGTCCACCGAGAGGGTGAGCACCTGGTTGCCGAAGCGGTCGGCGATCTCCGCGATCAGCTCGGGGCGGGCGATCGCCGCGGTGTTCACGCCGACCTTGTCCGCCCCGGCGCGCAGCAGCCGGTCGACGTCCTCGGCCGACCGGACACCCCCGCCGACCGTCAGGGGGACGAAGATCTCCTCCGCGGTGCGGCGCACCACGTCGATCATGGTCTCCCGGTCGCCGGAGGAGGCCGAGACGTCGAGGAACGTCACCTCGTCGGCACCCTCGGTGTCGTACCGGTCGGCGAGCTCCACCGGGTCGCCGGCGTCGCGCAGGTTGGTGAAGTTGACGCCCTTGACGACCCGTCCGGCGTCGACGTCGAGGCACGGGATCACCCGAACGGCCACGGTCATGCGGTCCTCATCCTTCGGTCGTGCCGGCGGACGACGCGCCGCCGCCCTGGGTGCCGGCCGCCTCGTCGGCCCCCTCGCCGTCCTCGTCCGGGACCGGCTCGTCCTGCGTGACCTGGAAGCGCGCGTCGAGGATGTCGATGACGTAGACGAGGGTCTCGTCGGCCAGCTCGCTGTTGGTGCCACCGTAGCCCAGGTGCGGGGGCACCACGAGCATCACCTGCGACCCGACGGACTGCTCGAGCAGTCCCTGGTCCCAGCCCTCCACCAGTCGGCCGATGCCGATCGTCGCGGACTGCGGGGCCACACCGTCGCCCCAGCTCGAGTCGACGACCCGGCCGTCGCTCCACCGCACCGCGACGTAGCGCGCGGTCACCATCTGCCCGACCTCGACCTGGGGGCCGTCCCCGCGGATCAGCGGTTGCACGACGAGCTCGCCCGGCGGCTCACCGCCCTCGACGAGGACCGTCGGGCTGCCGTCGGGGTCGCGGACCACCTGCGGCAGCCCCTCGACCGGCTCGACGACGTCCCCGGTGGCCCGGGTCGGCAGCACGTCCACGACGAGCACGACCGGGACGTCGTCGTCCTTCTCGACCACCAGGACGCGCGCCCCGACCCTCTTTCCCCGCAACGAGTCGTAGAGGTTCTGGCCCAACGAGTCCGGGTCGAACGTGTACCAGGCGGGAGCGTCCAGGTAGGTCGAGGAGATCACGCTGCCGTCGCGCCCGTCCTCGGCGTACATGTGCAGCAGGACGGGCTCGCCGGTCTCCAGCGGTTCCCCGCCCCCGGGGCGCAGCGTGCGCGACCCGGACTGGACGATCTGGTAGGGCTGCGGGTACTCGAGGGCCGGTGGCTGCCCCTCCGGACCGGTGACCTGCACCGGGACCTGGGAGGGCAGCGGGCTCGGGGTGACCCGGTCCCACACCGGCGTCCCGCAGCCGGTCAGCGTCAGCACGACGGCCAGGACGGCGACGAGCAGACGGGGACGGGCGGGGAGCACCGGGACAGTCTGCCACGTCGGCCCGGAGGCCCCGGAACGGCCGCCGGTCCAGGGGACGGCCTCCTACATGGACTCGATGAGCCGTTCGACGCGCTCGTCGACGTTGCGGAACGGGTCCTTGCACAGGACGGTGCGCTGGGCCTGGTCGTTGAGCTTGAGGTGCACCCAGTCGACCGTGTAGTCGCGTCGCGCGTCCTGGGCGGCCCGCACGAAGTCGCCGCGCAGCTTGGCCCGCGTCGTCTGGGGCGGGATCGCCGTGGACTCGAAGACCTCGAGGTCGGTCACCACCCGCTCGACCATCCCCCGCGCCGCGAGCAGGTTGTAGAGCCCCTCCGTGCGGGAGATGTCGTGGTAGGCCAGGTCCAGGCGCGCGACCCGGGGGTCGTCCATCGACAGGTCGTGCTTGGCCCGGTACCGCTCGATGAGCCGCCACTTGATGACCCAGTCGAGCTCGCGGTCCACCAGGGTCAGGTCGCCCGACTCCAGGGCGCGCAGGCCCCGCTCCCACAGGTCCAGCGTCTGCTTGACCTGCGGGGTGGGGTCCAGGTGGGCGTCGACGTGCTCGCGCACCCGCTGGTAGTACTCCCCCTGGACGTCGACCGCCGTCGCGGTCCGGCCGTTCGCGAGCTGGACCGGGTGCTTGCCCGAGGAGTCGTGACTGATCTCGCGGATCGCCCGGATCGGGTTCTCCAGGGAGAGGTCCCGCACCGGGACCCCGGCCTCGACCAGCCGCAGCACCAGGTCGGTGGCACCGACCTTGAGCAGCGTGGTCGTCTCCGACATCGAGGAGTCGCCGACGATGACGTGCAGGCGCCGGTAGTGCTCGGCGTCGGCGTGCGGCTCGTCGCGCGTGTTGATGATCGGCCGCGAGCGC
Organism: Isoptericola sp. 178; assembly: GCF_030586525.1. NCBI lineage: Bacteria > Bacillati > Actinomycetota > Actinomycetes > Micrococcales > Promicromonosporaceae > Isoptericola > Isoptericola sp. 178. Next base: position 279,036 of record NZ_JAUQYN010000003.1, read on the forward strand.
GTCGTCGCGCTGGAGACGGCCTCCCAGATGTGGTCGGCCCGCTGGGACAGGCAGTACGTCGCCCCGCGGGGGGTGGCCAGGACCTTCCCGGCGCCGGTGAGCACCTGGCGCGTGATGAGGAACGGCACCAGCACGTCGCTGAGGCGGGAGAAGTCGCCCTGGCGGCGCACCAGGTAGTTCTCGTGGCAGCCGTAGGAGTTGCCCGCCGAGTCCGTGTTGTTCTTGAACAGGTGCACCTTGCCCGGCAGGCCCTCGTGCTCGAGACGCTGCTGGGCGTCGGCGACGAGCCCCTCGAGGATGCGCTCGCCGCCGCGGTCGTAGGCCACGAGCTGGCGGACGTCGTCGCACTCGGCGGTGGCGTACTCGGGGTGCGAGCCGACGTCCAGGTACAGCCGGGAGCCGTTGCGCAGGAACACGTTGGAGGAACGGCCCCAGGCCACGACCTTGCGGAACAGGTAGCGCGCGACCTCGTCCGCGCTCAGCCCCCGTCCGTCGTCGGCCGCGCACGTGACGCCGTACTCGGTCTCCAGCCCGAAGATCCTGCGGTCCATGTCCGCCCCCTCAGTCGTCCCCGCGCAGCAGCTCGGCCAGCGCGTCGCCCTGCCACCGGCGGAAGGCCCGCCGGGTGCGGCGGCGGTCCAGCACCGCCACCTCCAGCCCGCCCGCGGGGATCTCGCGTTCCTGACCCTCGGCGGCGATCGATCCGTCCGTGCTCACCGCGCCGAGCGTGCGCACGGCGAGACGCAGCACGGCGGCGAGGTCCATGCCCGGCTCCCAGCCCTCGCGCAGCCGGGAGGTGAGCTGGTCGGCCTGGCCGCCCATGACCACGAACCCGTGCTCGTCGGCCACCGAGCCGTCGTACGACAGCCGGTACAGCTGGTCGTCGGCCGGCGTGGCCCCCACCTCGGCGACGACGAGCTCGACCTCGAGCGGCTTGGACTCCGTGGTGAAGACCGTCCCGAGGGTCTGCGCGTAGGCGTTGGCGAGCCCGCGGGCCGTCACGTCGGTGCGGTCGTAGGAGTACCCGCGCAGGTCGGCGTACCGCACGCCCGCCACGCGCAGGTTCTCGAACTCGTTGTACTTGCCGACGGCGGCGAAGGCGATGCGGTCGTAGATCTCCGAGATCTTGTGCAGCGCCCGCGACGGGTTCTCCGTGGCGAAGGCGATGCCGTCGTCGTACGCGAGCACGACGACGGAGCGGCCGCGGCCGATGCCCTTGCGCGCGAAGTCCGCCCGGTCCTTCATCAGCTGCTCGGGCGAGACGTAGAACGGCATGTTCATGCGCGCGAACCCTCCTGACGACGATCGGCCACGATCTGCTCCACGACGGCCGCGAGGGCGTCGTCCGGGACCCGCCGGTACCCGTCGGCGGTCACGGTCGCCACCACCGGCCAGATGCGCCGGACCGTGTCGGGCCCGCCGGTGGCGCTGTCGTCGTCGGCCGCGTCGTAGAGCGCCTCCACGGCCACGGCGACGGCGGCGTCCGCGTCCAGACCCTGGCGCCAGCGCTTCTTCAGCGACCCCCGGGCGAAGACCGAGCCCGACCCCACCGAGTGGTGGTCGTGCTCCTCGTACCGCCCGCCGGTGACGTCGTAGCTGAACAGCCGGCCGGTGGACCGGTCGAGGTCGAAGCCGCCGAACAGCGGCACGACGGCCAGCCCCTGCATCGCCAGCGGCAGGTTGCCGCGGATGATCGCCGCGAGCCGGTTCGCCTTGCCGTCCAGCGAGAGCTGGGAGCCTTCGATCTTCTCGTAGTGCTCCAGCTCGAGCTGGAACAGCCGCACGAGCTCGAGCGCGATCCCGGCGGACCCGGCGATCCCGACGGCGGAGTGGTCGTCGGCGTCGAAGACCTTCTCGATCTCGCGGTTCGCGATGAGGTTGCCCATCGTCGCCCGGCGGTCGCCCGCCATGACGACGCCGCGGCCGTGCTCGTCGTCCCCGAAGGTGAGGGCGACGATGGTGGTCGCATGCGGCGCCATGTCCGAGGCCGACCCCGTCAGGCCGGTCGGACGGTTCCCGGGCAGCAGCGCCGGGGCGTGCTCGCCCAGGAAGTCGACGAACGAGCTCGACCCCGGACGCAGGAACGCGTCCGGCAGCCGGCCGGAGGACTCAGCGGATGAGGCGGTCACTCACTGCCCACCCTTCTGCACGAATCCCCGGACGAACGACTCCGCGTTCGACTCCAGGACCTCGTCGATCTCCTCCAGCAGCGAGTCGACCTCCGCGTCGCGGTCGGCGGCCTGCGGGGCGGCCGGGGCAGGGGCCTCCGCGTCGTCGTCCTCGGGCGTGCGGTCGTGGTCCTGCGGGTTGATGCGTTCCTGACCGGCCATGGTCCGCCTCCTTCGCGTTCCCTGCGGGTGTTGGCAAGCCTATGTCGTCCTGGGCGAGGTGCAGCGCAGACTCACGATTCCCCCCGCAACCCCGTCAGCAGGGTGGTCGCGTCCGGGCTCGCGTCCAGGAGCTGGCCGATGTGCTGGGCGGTGCCGCGCAGCGGGTCCGGCATCGGCACGCGCTGCAACGAGGCGGCACCCGCGACGTCGAAGATCACCGAGTCCCAGCTGGCCGCCGAGACCTCGTCGGCGTAGCGCTCCATCACCTCGCCGCGGAACCACGCCCGCGTGTCCGTCGGCGGGTGGTGCACCGCGCGGGCGACCTCGTCCTCGGTGGTGATCCGCTCCACCGCCCCGGAGGCCACCAGCCGGTGGTAGATCCCCCGCTCGGGGCGCACGTCCGACCACTGCAGGTCGAGGGCTCCCAGCCGCGGGTGGTCCCAGTCCAGGCCGTCGCGGGAGCGCAGGCGCTCCAGGAGGCGCAGCTTGGCCACCCACTCGACCTCGCGGGCGCAGGACATCGGGTCCTCGGCGAGCCGCTCGAGGACGTCGCGCCAGCGGGCGACGACCTCGTCGGACGCGGCGTCCGAGCCGAGGGCCGCCAGCGACCGCGTCACGAGGTCGAGCAGTCGCCGCTGGATCTCCAGCGCGGTGGCCGTCGTCCCGTCGGCGAGGTCGAGACCGGCGTCCAGGTCGAGGTCGCGCGAGACCTGCCGCACGGCCGGGACCGGGTCGGCGAGCCGGAGCCGGGACAGCTCGGCGCGGGCCGCGACCCCGGCCTCGGCGAGGTCGTCCAGGTGCTCGAGCACCCACAGCACCAGCGAGGTGGTGCCCAGCTTGAGGTAGGTGGCGACCTCGAGGTGGTTGGCGTCGCCGAGGATGAGGTGCAGGCGGCGCCAGCGCGTCCGATCGGCGTGCGGCTCGTCGCGCGTGTTGACGATCGGTCGGCGCAGGGTCGTCTCCAGGCCGATCTCGGCCTCGATGTAGTCGGCACGCTGCGAGAGCTGGAACCCGGGCTCGTCCCCGGTCTGGCCGAGCCCGACACGGCCGGAGCCGGTGTACACCTGCCGGGTGACGAGGAACGCGGTGACCAGCTCCGCGAGCGTGCTGAAGGGCAGGTCGCGGTCGACCAGGTAGTTCTCGTGGGTGCCGTAGCTCGCGCCCTTGCCGTCGACGTTGTTCTTGTAGAGCACGATCTCGGTGCCCGGCACCTGGGCCAGATGCCGGGAGGCCGCCAGCATCACCCGTTCGCCGGCCACGTCCCACACGACGGCGTCGCGCGGGTTGGTGACCTCCGGCGAGGAGTACTCGGGATGGGCGTGGTCCACGTACAGCCGGGCGCCGTTGGTGAGGATGCAGTTGGCGGCGCTCGGGTCGTCGTAGTCCTCCGCCTCCGGGCGCTCGACGCTCTCGGGCGTGGCCGCCGTGTCCCCGGCGCCGTCCGTGCCGGACGGCGCCGGGGCGTCCGGGTCGTCCGTCAGCAGGGACGGGTGGGCGGAGGCGCGGTCGAGGTGGAAGCCGCGGGCGTCCGCCAGCGGGTCCTCGTCGTCGTAGTCCCACCGCGCCGGCGGGTGGCCGGGACGGCCGTCCTGGACCAGCGCCCGATAGGTGGTCACGACCTGGGAGCTCATCAGCATCGGGTTCGCCATCGGGCGCCCCGGGGACAGCACGCCGTACTCGGTCTCGATGCCCATCACGCGTCGCACGCTCACACGCCCACCCTATGCGGGGACCGGTCCCCACCGCGTCGATAGGGTGAGCCCGTGGTGGATTGGTTCACGCGGGCCGTGCGCGGCCACGACTGCGGCGAGGCCGCGCTCGCCGTCGACTGGTCGGCGACGCCGCTCGGCCCTCCCGACGCCTGGCCCACGGGCCTGCGACGGGCCGTCGAGCTGTGCTTCAGCACCCGGTTCGCCGTCCTGGTGACCTGGGGCCCCGAGCTCACCATGATCTACAACGACGGGTACCGCGAGATGCTCGGTCGCGACCTGCACCCGCAGGCCATGGGCGCTGCCGCGCCGAAGCTCTGGGGACAGATCTGGGACGAGGTCGGTCCCCTGTTCGACGACGTCATGCGCACGGGCAGGCCCACCTGGGACGTCGACATGCCGTTGATGATGGACCGGTCGGGGTTCGTCGAGGAGACCCGGTTCACCTTCTCGTACAGCCCGCTGCGAGACGACGACGGTGTGGTGCAGGGCGTCATGGACATCGCGACCGAGACCACCGACCAGGTCGTCGACCGACGTCGCCTGTCCACCCTCAGCCGCCTCTCGTTCGCGCTCCACGGCCACCACGGCGACCCCGAGGAGGTAGCCGACCTGGCCACCGCGGTGCTGCGAGACGCCGAGGACGTCGGCTTGGTGCACGTCTCCCTCGGTGACCCGGGCGGGCCGGACCGGCACGACGAGGCGACCGACCGCCGGGACACGGCATGGCCCGCGGGACCGGTCTGGCACGGCCGGACGCTGTTCGCTCCCCTGGACACCCACCCGGAGCGGCCTCCGCTCGGGACGATCACGCTGCGGGGCAACGAGCAGCGGCCTCTCGACGAGACGCAGCGCGCCTTCCTCCTGCTGCTCGCGTCGACCGTGTCGCACGCCGTCGCCGCGGCGGAGGAGCACCGGAGCCGCGTCGGTCGGCTCACCAGCGTCAGCGACGCGCTGCAGCAGGCCATGGTGCCCGCCACCCCGGCGTCACCACGTTGGCAGACGCACTACCGACCCGCCGACCACAGGATGGCGGTGGGCGGGGACTGGTTCGACGTGGTCGAGCTGTCCTCGGGCCGGTTCGGGCTGGTCGTCGGCGACTGCGTCGGCCACGGTGTCGTGGCGGCCGCGTCCATGGGGAGGCTCAGCAGCGCGGGACGCGCGCTGATGCTGGCGGGGTCCGGTCCCGCGCAGGTCCTCACGATGCTCGACGAGTTCGCCCGGACCGTGCCCGGTGCCGAGCTCGCGACGGTCTTCTGCGGCGTGGTCGAGCCCGCGACGATGACGCTCACCTACTCCAGCGCCGGGCATCCCCCGGGACTGCTGGTCGGCACCGACGGCGCCAGCGCATGGCTGGACGGTGCCCGCGGCCCGCTGCTCACCCTGCCGCACGCCGGCCGGTCGGAGCACACGACGACGCTCGCCCCCGGCGACACCGTGCTGCTCTACACCGACGGCCTGGTCGAACGGCGCGACACGAGGATCCGGGACGGCCTCGAGCGTCTCGCGGCGTTGGCCCGCGCCGAGTGCCGCGGCACCCCGCTGGGCGAGCTGCCCGAGCGCCTCCTCGACGCGATGCTGCCCGACGGCGCCCGCGACGACGTCGCTCTCGTGGCCTACCGCACCGACTGAGCGCCGCACCCCCACGGCCCCCCCGGTTACAGGTACTGACCGGTGGAGTGCACCGTGTCGATGGTCCGCGGCGTGCTGTGCTCGCCCTTCTTCTTCGAGATCGTGCGGATGAAGACGATCCGCTCGCCCTTCTTGCCGCTGATACGGGCCCAGTCGTCGGGGTTCGTCGTGTTCGGCAGGTCCTCGTTCTCCTGGAACTCGTCGACGCACGCCGCCAGCAGGTGCTCCACGCGGATCCCGCGCTGACCGGAGGCCAGGAGGTCCTTGATCGCCGACTTCTTGGCCCGGTCCACGACGTTCTCGATCATGGCCCCGGAGTTGAAGTCCTTGAAGTACAGCGTCTCCTTGTCGCCGCTGGCGTAGGTGACCTCGAGGAACTGGTTGTCCTCGTCCTCGGCGTACATCCGCTCCACGACGGACCGGACCATCGCCTGGACGGCCTCCGCCGGGTCCCCGCCGTGCTCGGCGAGGTCGTCGGTGTGGATCGGCAGGTCGGGGGTGAGGTACTTGCCGAAGATCTCCGTGGCCCCCTCCGCGTCGGGACGCTCGATCTTGATCTTCACGTCCAGCCGCCCGGGACGCAGGATCGCCGGGTCGATCATGTCCTCCCGGTTGGAGGCACCGATGACGATGACGTTGTCGAGCCGCTCCACCCCGTCGATCTCGGCGAGCAGCTGCGGCACGATCGTGGTCTCGACGTCCGAGGAGAGCCCCGTCCCGCGGGTGCGGAACAGCGACTCCATCTCGTCGAAGAACACGACCACGGGCATCCCCTGGCTGGCCTTCTCCCGGGCCCGGGCGAAGATCAGGCGGATGTGCCGCTCGGTCTCCCCGACGTACTTGTTGAGCAGCTCGGGGCCCTTGACGTTGAGGAAGAAGCTCTTCGCGTTGGGGTCGCCCCCGCGCTTCTCGGCCACCATGTGCGCCAGCGAGGAGGCGACGGCCTTGGCGATGAGGGTCTTGCCGCAGCCCGGAGGGCCGTAGAGCAGGACGCCCTTGGGCGGGCGCAGCCCGTGCTCGCGGAACAGGTCGGGGTGGGAGAAGGGCAGCTCGACGGCGTCACGGATCGCCTCGATCTGCTCCCCCAGGCCGCCGATGTCCTCGTAGGCGATGTCCGGCACCTCTTCGAGGACCAGCTCCTCGACCTCCGACTTCGGCACCACCTCGAAGACGAACCCGCTGCGTACGTCGACCGTCAGGGCGTCGCCGACCCGCAGCGTGTCGGCGGCGACGGAGCCGGCCAGACGCACGACGCGCTCCTCGTCGGCGCGTCCGACGACCAGCACGCGCTCGTGGTCGAGGACCTCCTTGACCGTGACGAGCTCACCGGTGCGCTCGTAGCCCCCGGCGCCGACGACGGTCATCGCCTCGTTGAGCTTGACCTCCTGGCCCGGGGCGAGGTCGGCCAGCCGCAGCTGGGGACTGGCCTGGACGTGCATCTTGCGGCCCTGCGAGACGACGTCGACCGACCCGTCGTCGTGCGCCGACAGGAACGTGGCGTAGGTCCCGGGCGGCTTGGCGAGGTCGTCGATCTGCTTCTTCAGCTCGACGATCTGCTCGCGGGCCGCGCGCAGCGCCTCGGCGAGCCGCTCGTTCTTCGCCGCGAGCAGCGCCAGCTGGGCGTCGCGACCGGACGGCGCCGGCGTGTCCGAGTGCTCCGGGCGAACAGGCTGGTCGGTCATGGCGTCCCCTTCCGTGCGGCCCGGGCATCCTCCCCTCCGCTGAGAGGATTCCTCCCGGGTGACAGCACCCTACGGGTCAACGCCGACAACGTGTGGCACATTTCACGGTCGGGTCCCGACGTTCACACGATGACGACCGAACCGTGACTCCCCCGCAATCTGCCGGGAACGTCACTCCGGTTCCTGGCCGACCTGACGACGCACGCGACGGATCTTCTTGTCCGAGACCGCCTTCTCGCCGAGCTCCTCCTCGTTCCAGCGGCCGGCGCCCCACTGTTCCTCGTCGCCCGGGCGCGAACCCTTGGCCGGACGCCGCTTGCGCACCGGCGGGGTGACGCCGTCGGCCAGCCGGCGCGCGGTCAGCAGGAAGCCGGTGTGCCCGACCATCCGGTGCTGCGGCCGGACCGCCAGGCCCTCGAGGTGCCAGCCGCGCACCATCGACTCCCAGGCGGACGGCTCGGCGAACCGTCCGTCGGCGCGCAGCGCCTCGGCGGTCCGGGACAGCTGGGTCGCGGTGGCGACGTAGCAGACCAGCACACCGCCCGGGATCAGTGCCTCGGCGACCGCGTCCACGTTCTCCCACGGCGCGAGCATGTCCAGCACGACGCGGTCCACCGAGCCAGGGTCCACGACCTCGCCCGCCCGGTCGGCCAGGTCGCCGGTGTGCAGGTGCCAGGCGGGGTGGGGGCCGCCGAAGAACGTCTCGACGTTGCCGCGCGCGATCGCGGCGAAGTCCTCTCGGCGCTCGATCGAGTGCAGCTCGCCCGCGTCGCCGACGGCGCGCAGCAGCGACATGGTCAGCGCGCCCGAGCCGACGCCGGCCTCGAGGACCCGGGCGCCGGGGAAGATGTCCGCCATCTGGATGATCTGGCCGGCGTCCTTGGGGTAGACGACGGCGGCACCCCGCGGCATCGACAGCACGTAGTCGCTGAGCAGCGGGCGCAGGGCGAGGTACTCGATCCCGGCGGTGTTGGTGACCACCCACCCCTCGGGGCGACCGATGAGGTCCTCGTGGCGGAAGTAGCCCTTGTGCGTGTGGAAGGTGGCGTTCTCGGCGAGCGTGATCGTGTGCATCCGACCCTTGGGGTCGGTCAGCTGGACCTTGTCGCCGACGCGGAAGGGACCGCGGCGGATGTCGGCACCGGTGGCGGAGGAGGAAGTCACGCCGATCGAGTCTACCGGCGGCCCGCCGGGCGGACCGCCGCCGCGACCCGTGCCACGTCCAGCACCCCGACGACCCGGCCGCCGTCCGTCACCGGCACCACGCGCGCGCCGCCGGAGACACGGGCCAGGTGCTCCAGCAGCTCGGGTCCGGACTGCTCGAGCGCGACGGCCGCTCCCGCGGGGAACGGGACGAGCGCCGACTCGACCGGGACGGCCGCCGCCTGGTCGGCCGGGACGGCGGCCGCGGCCTGCGGGTCCACCCACCCGGTCGGCTCCCCCCGGTCGTCCACGACCACGACCGCGACCTCGCCGTGGCCGCGCGCCGCCCGACCGGCCTCGGCGACGGGAGTCCCCGCCGGGACCACGACGGCGGTGGTCATCAGGGTGCGCACGTCGATCCGGCTGACGGCGTCGCGCCGCCGGCCGGCACGCATGGCCTCGGAGGCACCGGACCAGAGGAACGCCCCGATGAGCGCGGCCCACATGACGGTGAAGAGGTCCGGGCTGCGCCCGTCGACGAGCGGCCAGACCAGGGCGCCGAGCACGACGGCGAGACCGACGGCACGGCCGACCCACCCGGCGGCCACCGTGCCCGTCGTCCGGGACCCGGTGAGGGCCCAGACGGCGGACTCGAGCACCTGCCCGCCGTCGAGCGGAAGGCCGGGGAGCAGGTTGAACGCCCCGACGAACGCGTTGGAGAACGCCCCCGCGTACAGCAGCAGCGCAGGGATCGACGACGACGACTGGGCGGTGAAGAGGAACCAGAACGCGGCGGCGAGCGCCAGGTTCGTCAGAGGTCCGACGACGGCGATCAGCGCGCTGTCCCGCGGGCGGCGCACGGCCCCCGAGTAGGCCGTGTGACCACCCCACAGCGTCAGGGCCAGCTCGTCCACGCGGTGACCGCGCGCCCGCGCCACCAGCGCGTGCGCGACCTCGTGGCAGAACACCGAGGCGAACAGCAGCAGGACGAACGCGAAGGCCACGACCAGGACGCCGACCGTTCCCATCGCCGGGGCGAAGGCGCGCACCGTCGGCGCGAAGAGCAGCGTCAGCACGACGGCTGCCACGAACCACGACCGGGTCACCAGGACGGGTGCACCGGCCACGCGGCCGATCCGCCACCCGGAGGAGCGTTGAGTCACCGGTCCAGGCTATCCGGCGTGGCGCCCGGGAACCGCTGGCGCCCGGGAACCGCTGGCGCCCGGCAGCGGTCGTGTGGGCGGCCGGCCGTAGGGTGTCACGCATGACGACGACGGCGGATCCTGCCACCGGTTCACCGGACGCCACGGAGGTCGACACCGCGGCGGAGGCGCCCCGCAGACCGGCCCTGTCGCCGTCGCGGGCGAACGACTTCATGCAGTGCCCGCTGCTGTTCCGGTTCCGGACGGTGGACCGGCTGCCGGAGCCTCCGTCCTCGGCCGCGGCGCGCGGCACCCTCGTCCACGCCGTGCTGGAGCGCCTCTACGACGCCCCGCTCGGGGAGCGCACCCCCGAGGCGGCGCGCGCCCTGCTGCCGGGCGAGTGGGAGCGGCTGGTCGAGGTCGAGCCCCGCTACGCCGAGCTTTTCACCCCCGGCGGCGACGCCACCGGCCAACCCCTCGAGACCTGGCTCGAGGGCGCCGGACGACTGCTGGGCACGTACTTCACGCTGGAGGACCCGAACCGGCTCGAACCCGCGGCGCGCGAGCTGAAGGTGGAGAGCCAGCTCGAGGACGGGCCGCTGCTGCGCGGCGTCGTCGACCGCCTCGACGTCGCCCCCGACGGGGCGGTCCGCGTGGTCGACTACAAGTCCGGCCGGTCGCCGCGCCCGGGTTTCGAGGCCTCGGCGCTGTTCCAGATGCGGTTCTACGGTCTGGTCGTCTGGCGCGAGCGGGGCGTCCTGCCGAAGATGCTGCAGCTCGTCTACCTGGGGGACGGCCAGGTGCTGCGCGCCGAGCCCCGCGCACGCGAGCTGGAGGTCACCGAGGCCAAGGTGCGCAGCCTGTGGGACGCCATCACCACGGCGGCCCGCCGGGGGGAGTTCGTCCCGAAGCAGAGCAAGCTGTGCGGCTGGTGCGCCCACCAGGCCGTGTGCCCGGCCTTCGACGGCACTCCCCCGCCGCTCCCGGCCGACGCCCTGCGCCGACGGCTGGGGGTCGAGGTCTAGCGGCTCAGGTGGCGGCCGGGGTGAGGTCGAACACCTCGCCCGCGACGAGGCGACGCATCGTGCCCAGGTCGACGTCCGCGAGGCTGGCCGCGCGGCTCAGCCCGGGCCGTGGCTCGACGGGCAGGACGGCCTCGACGCCGAGGGTGCGCGCCCCGGACGCCAGCGCGGAGGAGATGCCGGCCGGCGAGTCCTCGAGCGCCACGCACTCCTCGACCGGCACGCCCAGCCGCTCGACGGCGACCAGGTACGGCTCGGGGTCCGGCTTGCCGCGGGTCACCTGGTCGCCGGTGACGAGCGTCTCGAACGCCCCGGGCACGTGCGCGGTGACGGCCTCGGCGAGCACCGTGTAGCTCATCGTGACCAGGGCGCAGCGCACGCCGGCCTCACCCAGGGCGGCGAGCAGCTCGCGGGCACCGGGCCGCCACGGCACGGACTCGGCGACCTGGGCCTGCACCCGTCCCAGGAGGTGCTGCACGATGGCGTCGAGGGGCAGGTCGACGCCGGCCTCCTGCAGGACACCCGCCGAGACCGTCAACGGGTTGCCCACGAGCTCCAGCGCCTGCTCGTGGGACCACCGGCCACCGTGGGCGGCGACGAGCTCGTGCTCGGCGCGGATCCAGTACGGCTCGGTGTCGACGAGGGTGCCGTCCATGTCCCACAGGACGGCGGCGGGCAGCGCGGCGGTGTCGTCAGGCATCACCCCGTCATCGTACGAGGGCCGTCGGCGGGACCCGGGGCCCGTCGAGGACGGTTCCGGGCCCGCCTGTATAGGCTGACCAGATGACCACCGAGCAGCCGGTCGGCCGTCACGCCGCACGTCAGACCGTCATGATCGCGGCCTTCGAGGGGTGGAACGACGCGGGCAGCGCCGCCACGGACGCCCTCGAGCACCTCGCCGACGTGTGGGGAGCCTCACTGCACCGCGAGCTCGACCCCGAGGACTACCACGACTTCCAGGTGAACCGACCGATGATCGGCAGCGGGCCGGACGGACGTCGGATCATCGCCTGGCCCACCACGACCGTGTCCGTCGCCGAGCTGGCGGACCGCCGTGTCGTGCTGGTGCACGGCATCGAGCCGTCGTTCCGCTGGAAGACCTACTGCCGCGAGCTGCTGGACATCGCGACGGAGCTGGGGGTGCGGACCGTGGTCACGCTCGGGGCGCTCCTCGCCGACGTGCCGCACACCCGCCCCATCCCCCTGACGGCGACCACGGAGAGCCCGGGGCTCCGAGCGGTGCTCGACGTCGAGCCGAGCACCTACGAGGGTCCGACCGGGATCGTCGGGGTGCTGCAGCACGAGGCCGCCGCCCGCGAGTTCCAGGCGGTGTCGTTGTGGGCGGCGGTGCCGCACTACGTCGCCAACCCGCCCTCGCCCAAGGCCACCCTCGCCATCCTGACCCGGGTGGAGGACCTGGTGGGCGCGTCGGTGCCGATGCGTGACCTGCCCGAGGACGCCGAGGCGTGGCAGGAAGGGGTGGACGAGCTGGCCCGCGAGGACTCCGAGATCTCCGAGTACGTGCAGCAGCTCGAGGAGGCGAAGGACACCGCGGAGCTGCCGGAGGCGTCCGGGGAGGCGATCGCCCAGGAGTTCGAGCGCTACCTGCGGCGCCGGGACCTGGGACCGGGCCGGGGTGGCGGCCACGGGACACCGGGGAACCCGGACAAGAGCTGACGCCCCGCCCGCGGCGGGCCCGGCCGGCACCGTGCCGGCCGGGGCGTCACAGCCGGACGCCGAGCAGCGCGTTGACGGCGCGGGCGACGACGCCGGGAGCGCCCTCGGTGTCCGCGGAGGTGTCCCGCCCCGGCGCGAGCGCCTCGTCGGCCCACGCGTCGACGGCCGCGAGGGCACGCGGGGCGTCCAGGTCGTCGGCGAGAGCGTCCCGCATCTCGGCCAGGGTGGCCTCCCAGGCCGGCCCCCCGTTGCCGGACACGGCCTCCCGCCACCTGTCCAGGCGGGCCTGCGCGGTCGTGAGCAGGTCGTGCGTCCACTCCCACTCGGCGCGGTAGTGCTGCGACAGGATGCCCAGCCGCACCGCCATCGGGTCGACGCCCTCGCGGCGCAGGGCCGAGACCAGCACGAGGTTGCCCCGCGACTTGCTCATCTTGTGGCCCTCGTAGGCGATGAGTCCGGCGTGCGCGTGCGCGCCGGGCGCGGAGGACGGGCCGGCGAGCATGCGCCCGTGCGAGACCGACATCTCGTGGTGCGGGAAGACCAGGTCCGAGCCGCCGCCCTGGACGTCGAAGGGCAGCCCGATCCCGTCGCGGGCGATGACCGTGCACTCGACGTGCCACCCGGGGCGCCCGGTGCCCAGGACGCCGCCGTCCCAGGTGGGCTCGCCCGGCCGCTCACGGCGCCACAGCAGCGGGTCGAGCGGGTTCTTCTTGCCCTCGCGGTCGGGGTCGCCGCCCCGCTCGGCGAACAGCTCGGCCATCGTGACCCGGTCGAACCCGGAGACGGCGCCGAAGTCGGGGTCGGCGGTCAGGTCCGCGTACACGTCCCCCAGACAGGGGTCGTCGCCGCCCGCCCCGGGCTCGACGGGGACGCGGTAGGCGCTCCCTTCCTCCAGCATCCGGGCCACGGCCTCGGCGATCGGCCCCACGTACTCGGCGACACCGGTCCACGGGTCGGGCGGGATGACGCCGAGCGCCGTCATGTCCTCGCGGAAGAGCGCCACCTGCTCGGCCGCGAGCTCGTGCCAGTCCACGCCGGTGGCCGCGGCCCGCTCCAGCAGCGGGTCGTCGACGTCGGTGACGTTGGAGCTGTACGTCACGTCCTTGCCGGCGTCGATCCAGGCCCGGTGCAGCAGGTCGAACGCGACGTAGGTCGCGGCGTGCCCGAGGTGGGTCGCGTCGTACGGCGTGATCCCGCACACGTAGCTGCGTGCCGTCGACCCGGGGGCCGCCTCGACGAGACATCCGGTCGTCGTGTCGTGGATGCGCACGACGGGACGGCGGCCGTCCGCGGGCGCGGGCAGCTCGGGGATCTGAGGGGTGGGCCAGGATCGCACGGCCCCAGGGTACCGGCGTCAGACGGTGGTCACGGCGGGGTCGGCCTCCAGGACGCCCGTGAGAATCAGCACGACGACCAGCACCGCCAGGCCGTAGCGGTAGTAGACGAACGGCTTGTAGGAGTACGTCGAGACGATCTTGAGGAAGCCGATCAGCACGACGTAGCCGAGGGCGAAGGCCACGAGGGTCGCGATCAGGGTCGCGCCCCACCCCGCCGACCCGGGCGCCGGGTCTCCCCCGGCGGCCTTGGCCAGCTGGTAGAAGCCCGAGCCCAGCACGGCCGGGATCGCCAGGAGGAACGAGTAGTCGGCCGCGGCGCGCCGGGTGAAACCCATCGCGAGCCCGGCCGTGATGGTGCCACCGGACCGCGACACGCCGGGGATGAGCGCCAGCGCCTGCGCGAGCCCGTACCCGATCGCCCGCTTCGGGGTCAGGTCCTCCACGACGCGGGTGCGCCGCCCGTAGCGGTCGGCCAGGTCGAGCAGGACGCCGAAGACCACCAGCGTCGCCACGGTGATCCACAGGTTGCGCAGCGTGGTCTCGATCGCCTCGTCGAAGAGCACGCCCAGCACGACGATCGGCAGCGAGCCGAGGGCGATGTACCAGGCCATGCGGGCGTCGGCGTCGTGCGCGCCGAACCGGTCGCGCCACGTGGTGCCGTGGTCGCCGCGCAGCGAGGTCCACCACCCCACGCAGATGTCCCGGATCGCGCGGCGGTAGTACAGCAGGACCGCCACCTCGGTGCCGATCTGGGTCACGGCCGTGAACAGGGCGCCCGGGTCGGCACCACCGATCAGCTCACCGACGATCCTCAGCTGTGCGCTGGAGGAGACCGGCAGGAACTCGGTGAAACCCTGGACCAGACCGAGGATGATCGCTTCCCACGCACTCACGAGCGGCCACACTACCGTTCCTGCAGGTGGGCTCCGGCACGTGCCGTCCCGGCCTCCGGCGAGGTTCCGGGGCGCGGTCGCGCCCCGCCGGTAGGGTCACGGCCATGGAAAGACGCCAGGTGGGAGGCTCGGGGCTGCACGTCTCGGCGCTGGGACTCGGCACCATGTCGTGGGGTCGCGACACGGACGCGGACGACGCTGCACAGATCCTGCGGGCGTTCCTGGACGCGGGCGGGTCGCTCGTCGACACCGCGGCCGCGTACGGCGACGGGGACGCCGAGCAGATGCTCGGCGACCTGCTGGACGGCCCCGTCGCACGCGAGGAGCTGGTGATCGCGACGAAGGCCGGGGTGCGCCACGGCCCGGAGGGCACGCGTCGCGACGCGTCGCGCGGGGGGCTGCTGGGCGAGCTGGATGCCTCCCTGCAGCGGCTGGGCACCGACCACGTCGACCTGTTCCTGGTCGCGTGCCCCGACCCCGTCACGCCGCTGGAGGAGACCGTCTCGGCCCTGCGGCTGGCCGTGACGTCCGGCCGGGCACGCTACGTCGGGCTCTCGAACTTCCCGGCCTGGGCCTCGGCGCGGGCCGCGACGCTGCTGGAGTCGACCGACGGCATCGGGCTCGCGGCCCTGCAGCTGGAGTACTCGCTGCTGCAGCGCGGGCTGGAACGAGAGGTCGGGCCGGCGGCCGCCGCCCTGGGTCTCGGGCTGCTCGCCTGGTCGCCGCTCGGCCGCGGCGTGCTGACCGGCAAGTACCGGCGCAGCGTCCCGGCGGACTCACGGGGTGCCTCGAACCGGCTGGCCGGCTTCGTCGAGCCGTACGTCGAGGACGCGGGCGCGGCGTCCGTCGTCGAGGCCGTCGCCACGGCCGCGGACGGTCTGGGCCGCGCCCCCCTGGAGGTGGCCCTGGCCTGGCTGCTCGCCCGCCCCCAGGTGGCGTCCGCCATCGTGGGGGCGCGGACCCCGGTCCACCTGCGCGGGGCGACGGGGGCGGTGGACCTCGACCTGCCGGCCGAGGTGCACGGGGCCCTCGACGACGTCTCCGGGCTGTCCCTGGGCTACCCCGAGCGCTGGTAGCGGCCCGCCTCAGCGGGCACTGGCCTCGTCGTCGTCCTCGTCGTAGTCCTCGTCCTCGTCGTCGTCATCGTCGTCGAGGTAGAACGGCGTCACCTCGCTGTAGGCCTGCGCCAGCGCGTCCTCGTACACCTCGAACGCGTCGGCGAGCACCTCGTAGGCGTCGTCGACGGCGGGGTCCTCGTCCCCCCGGCGGGAGGACACCGCGTGGAAGTGCCCCTCGAGGGCGGCGACGAAACGGTCCAGCGCGGCACGCGGGTCAGCGGTCATGCTCCGACCGTAGCGCCAAGAGCGGCAGAATGGGCACACGAAAACGACGCACGGCCTGATCGGGAGGCGACGGATGGCATCGAGCTGGCGCACGCACGGGCAGTACGAGTACCGGGTGGTCACGATCGACCGCGGCACCTCGGTGCCGGACGCCCGCAAGCGGCTCACCGAGGAGGCCGAGTACGGACGGTGGGAGCTCGCCCGCACCCGCCTCTACCTGGGTGGAGAGCGGCGGGTGTGGCTGCGCCGCAAGATCATCAAGGCGACCTCGACGCTCTGAGATGGAGACCTTCCGCAAGTCCCGCGCCGGCGCGCCGGCCGGGTTCTTCGACACCGAGGCGGCGGGGCTGCGCTGGCTCACGGTCGACGGCGGGCCCCGGGTGGCCCGGGTGCTGGAGACCGGCCCGGGGCACCTCGACCTCGAACGTCTCGACGCGGCCCCGCCGACCGCGGCGGCCGCCCGCGCCTTCGGCGGCCGGCTGGCGACGCTGCACGATGCCGGAGCCCCCGCCTTCGGCGCCCTGCCCCCGGACGCCGAACGGGGATGGTTCGGACCGCTGGACGACCCGCTCGACATGCCCGCCGGCGCGTTCGAGGACTGGCCGACGTTCTACGCCGAGGCGCGGCTGCGACCGATCGTCGCCCAGGGGCTCGAGCGCGGGGTGCTCGGTCGCCGCGACGCCGAGGCGATGGAGGCGGTGTGCCGGGTGCTGCCCGACCTCGCCGGTCCGCCGGACTCCCCGGCGCGGCTGCACGGCGACCTGTGGTCGGGCAACCTGATGTGGACCGCCGACGACGACGGCGGCACCGAGGCGGCGCTCATCGATCCCGCCGCCCACGGTGGCCACCGGGAGACGGATCTGGCCATGCTCGCTCTCTTCGGTGCGCCGCACCTGGACGAGATCGTCGTCGGCTACGACGCCGTGCACCCGCTGGCCGCCGGGTGGGAGGACCGCGTCGCGCTGCACCAGCTCTACCCCCTGGCGGTGCACGCGGTGCTGTTCGGCGGCGGGTACGTCGACGGGACCAGGCGGTCGATGGCCGCGCTGGGCGGGTGACACCGTGCCGGTCACCAGCGCCGGGCTGCTCTTCCACCGTCGCACCGACGGCCGGCTCGCGGTGCTCCTGGCGCACATGGGCGGCCCGTTCTGGGCTCGCCGCGAGGTGGGCGCCTGGACGATCCTCAAGGGTGAGGTCGGTGCGGACGAGGACGCCCACACCGCCGCCGTCCGGGAGGCCGCCGAGGAGCTGGGCGTGCCGCTTCCCACGGAGACCGTGCCGGACCTCGACCTCGGCGAGGTGCGCCAGCGCTCCGGCAAACGGGTCCGGGCGTGGGCCCGGCGCTGGCCGCCGCCCGGCCCCGACCCGGAGGCGGTGCGCAGCAACACCGTCCGGATCGAGTGGCCGCCCCGGTCGGGCCGCCACGTGGACGTCCCGGAGATCGACCGGGTCGCCTGGTTCAGCCCGGACGAGGCGCGCCGGGTGGTCGTGCGCGGACAAGCCGACCTGGTCGACCGGCTCGAACGGGCACTGGACGACCCGGCCGCCGCGACCTGAGGGCGCTCAGCAGGTCGACAGCATCCGGTCCAGGACGCGCGTGCCGAACTTCAGGGCGTCGACCGGGACACGCTCGTCGACGCCGTGGAACATGCCGGCGAAGTCCAGCTCGGCGGGCAGCCGCAGCGGCGCGAAGCCGTAGCCGGTGATGCCGAGGCGGGCCAGCGACTTGTTGTCCGTGCCGCCGGACAGCGTGTAGGGCAGGACGACGGCGTCCGGGTCCTCGGCGTGCAGCGCGTCCACCATCGCGTCCACCAGTCCCCCGCTGAACGGCACCTCCAGGGAGCGGTCGGCGTGGATGGTCTCGACGCGCACCTGCGGCCCGGCGAGCTCGCGCAGCACGTCCCAGGCCTCGGCGTCGTGACCGGGCACCGTGCGCATGTCCAGCGCCGCGGTGGCCGACCCGGGGATGACGTTCGCCTTGTACCCGGCGTCGAGCTGGGTCGGGTTGGTCGTGTGCCGCACGGTGGCCCCGACGAACTTCGCGGCGGGCCCGAGGGCGGCCACCAGGGCGTCCACCTGCTCCCGGTCGGCCCCGCCCTCCGGGTCGAAGGGCAGGCCGGTCAGGTCCGACACGCCGCGCAGCAGCCGCTCCACCGTGGGGGTCAGCGTGTACGGCCAGGCGTGCTTGCCGATGCGGGCCACCGCGGCCGCCAGCTCGGTGACGGCGTTCTCGTGGTTGACCTGCGACCCGTGGCCGGCCCGGCCGTCGGCCACCAGGCGCAGCCAGGCGAGCCCCTTCTCGGCGGTCTGGACCAGGTAGGCGCGCCGGCCGCCGACGTCCACCGAGAACCCGCCGACCTCGCTGACGGCCTCGGTGGCCCCCTCGAAGAGCTCGGGGTGGTGGTCCACCAGCCAGCGGGCGCCCAGCACACCGCCGGCCTCCTCGTCGGCGAACATGCCGATCACGACGTCCCGTGCCGGGCGACGGCCCTCGCGGACCATCTGGCGCACGACCGCCAGGATCATCGCGTCCATGTCCTTCATGTCGACGGCGCCGCGCCCCCACAGCAGCCCGTCGATCTCCTCGCCGGCGAACGGGTCGACCGACCAGTCCGACGCCTGCGCGGGCACGACGTCGGTGTGCCCGTGCAGCACGAGGGCGTCCCGCGTCGGGTCGCTGCCCTCGAACCGGGCCACGACCGAGGTGCGGCCCGGCCGGGACTCGAAGATCTGCGGCTCGAGCCCGACGTCGGCGAGCAGACCGGCCACGTACTCGGCGGCCTTGCGCTCGCCGGGTCCCTGGTTCTCGCCGTAGTTGGACGTGTCGATCCGCAGCAGGTCCTGGCAGATCCCGACGACCTCGTCGGCGGCGGTGGGCTGGGGCTGGTCGTTCCCGGGTGCGTTCACGCACACACCGTACCCACCGTCAGGCGACCGTCCGGACGCAGCTCCAGCCGGGTGTCCACGCCCAGCCGGTCCAGGAACGCCCGGTCGTGGCTGACCACCAGCAGCGCGCCCCGGTACGACGTCAGGGCCTCGACGAGGCGGTCGACGCTGGCCAGGTCCAGGTTGTTCGTCGGCTCGTCCAGCACCAGCAGCTGTGCGGGGGGCTCCGCGAGCAGCAGCCGGGCCAGGTGCACCCGGAACAGCTCTCCGCCGGACAGCGTGGCCACCAGGCGCTCGACCTGGGCGCCGCGCACGAGGAACCGGGCCAGCCGGGCGCGCAGCTCGCCCGGGGTGACGCCGGGGGCTCCGGTGCGCACGGCCTCCAGCACGGTGGCGCGCGGGTCCAGGCCGTCCAGGCGCTGGGGCAGGTACCCGACCCGGTCCGTGCACAGCTCACCGGCCGGGGACGGGCCGGCGAGCAGCCGCTGCAGCAGCGTCGTCTTGCCCACGCCGTTCGCCCCGGTCAGGGCGACACGCTGGGGGCCGGCGACGACGACGTCCCGGCCGTCGGACGACCCGAGCACCGCGATGCGCCGCGACGCCGGGACCTGCGGGTCCGGCAGGTCGACCGTGATGCGGTCGTCGTCACGGACCGCGCTCCGGGCGGTCTCGACGGCGGTGCGCGCCGTGCTCTCCGCGGCCGCGGCGGCCCCGCGCCGCGCGCCCTGCGACTTCTCGGCCGCGTTGCGTCGGTCGTTGATCGCCGCCTTGACGAACTTCGCGTCGGCCGCGTCCTTGCGACCCTGGCGCTGCGAGTGCGCGACCCGCTCGGCGATCTTGATCCGTTCGCGGCGTTCGCGGCGCCAGGTCTGCTCGGCGTCCCGCACCGACCGCAGGGCGGCCTCCTGCTGCACGGCGAGATGCCGCTCGTAGACGCCGTGCGGTCCGCCGAACGTCGTCAGCGACCCGGCGCGCAGCTCGGCGGTGGCGTCCGTGAGCTCGAGGAGCTCCCGGTCGTGGGACACCACGACGAGGGCGCCACGCCAGGTGCGCACGAGCTCGGCGAGACGTTCCCGGGCGTGGCCGTCGAGGTTGTTCGTGGGTTCGTCGAGCAGCGCCACGTCGGGACGGCGCAGGCGCAGGCCGGTGAGGGCGGTGAGCACGGCCTCGCCGCCGGACAGGGTGCCGACGGCGCGGTCCAGGGCGCCGTCGGTGTGCGGAAGCCCCGTGGCTGCGAGCGCCGCCACGGCCCGCTCCTCGACGTCCCAGTCGTCCCCGACGGCGTCGAACTGCTCGGGGCGCACGTCGCCGTCGGCGATCGCCCGCACGGCGTCGAGGGCGGTCCGGAGGCCGAGGAGGTCCGCGACGGTCGCGTCGGTGTCGAGGGTGAGGCGCTGCGGCACGTAGCCCGCGGTACCGGCCACGGACACGGTCCCGGAGGACGGGGCGAGCTCGCCGCGATCAGCCGCAGCAGCGTGGACTTGCCGGTGCCGTTGTCACCGACCAGGCCGTGCGTGCGGCCGGGAAGGTCCCGGTGAGGGCGTCGAGGGCGATCGCGCCGTCGGGCCAGGTGAAGGTGAGGTCGTGCAGGGCGACGGCAGGGGACGGAGCAGGGGTGGGCACGGGATCTCCCGGGGGCGCGGCGGTCGTGCGCCGACGTCGGCCGTCCACCGGGTGGTGCACCGGTCCGGGTGCGGGTGGGCAGGCGTCAGCGCGAGGTCGTCGGACCGTGCGCCGTGTCGGTCACCGGCGTCCCTTCCGTCCGCCCCCCTGTCACACGCGGCCTGTCCGCGGGGGCTCCCGAGCAGGCTGGCAGCCGCGGGGCGGTCACCGCAACGTCTTTCCGCGCCGGTCAGGGGCGCACGCGCAGCCACTGCTCGAACGCCTCGGCGCTCGTGTACCGCGGGGTGTACCCGAGCTCGGTGCGCAGCCGGGTGTTGTCCAGCACCGGGCGGTGCTGCAGGAACCCGACCCGTTCGGGCCCGTGCACGGTCAGGCGCAGCGCCCTGCCGACGCGCAGCGCCCCGGCGAGCAGGCCGGCGGGCACGTCGAGCGTGCGCTTGCCGAGCCGGTCGGCGATGTCGGCGACGGTCAGGCGTCCGTCGCCGCAGACGTTGAACGCCCCGGTCGCCGTCCCGGTGGCCCCGGTGACGATCGCTCCGGTGACGTCGTCGACCCAGGCGAAGACGAACGGCCCCTGCGAGCCCCGCACGCGGATCAGCCGCGGCGCGTCCCACAGCGCGGTGATCTGGTTGGCCACCCCCGGGCCGAGGATCGTGCCGATGCGCAGGATCACCTGCTCCAGCTCCGGGTGGTCGCGCCGGTAGGTGGCGAGCAGCTCCTCCACGAGGCGCTTGTGCCGGGAGTAGGTGAACTCCTCGTTCCCCCGCAGCGGGTCGGACTCGCGCAGCGGGACGGGGTTGTCGGCGTGGTAGCCGTAGGCGGCGCCCGAGGAGGAGATCACCACACGGCACACTCCCCCGCCGACGCACGCCTCCAGCACGTGCCGGGTGCCGTCGACGTCGACACGGCGCTCGGTCTCCTCGTCCAGGGTGCCGGGGTTCACGATGGCCGCGAGGTGGACCACCGTGTCGACCCGGTGCGTCGCGATCGCGTCACGGACCGCGGCGGCGTCCGTGACGTCGAGCGTGACCGCGGTGACGCCGTCCGGCACCGAGGCGGGCGTGCGCAGGTCGGCGGAGACGACGTGCGCGACGTCGTCGCGTGCGGCGAGCGCCGCGACGGCGTGCGACCCGAGGAACCCCGAGCCGCCGGTGACCAGGACCCGCCTCACGCCGACACCTCCTGGGCCTGGCGCACGCGGGTGCGCCGCGCCCACACGGTCGCCAGCGCGAGCCCGGCGATGATGTCCCAGATGCCCCACCAGCCGGCCACGACGGCCATCCCGCCGATGCCGTCGAAGAACGTCATGACCAGCCCCAGCCCGAGCGCGGCGTTGCGGATGCCGACCTCGAACGTCACGGCCTTGCGCTCGCGGGTCTCGAGCCGCCCCGCGCGGGCCGCGGCGTACCCGAGCGCCAGGGCGACGGCGTCGTGCAGGAACACGGCCACCAGCACGACACCGACCCAGGCGACGAAGACGGCGAAGTTGCCCGCCAGCGCGGCGACGACGAAGCCGATCAGCGCCAGGATGCTCACCACGTGCACCGGCCGGTGCGCCCGGGCCGCCAGGGCGGGCCACCGCGTGCGCACCAGGAGCCCGAGCGCGAAGGGCACGCCGATGATGAGCACGATGTCGAGCATCATCTCCAGCGGGTCGAGGCTGACCTCGGCCAGGATGTCGCGACCCGTGGGGTGCAGGCTGCCCCAGAGCGCGATGTTCAGCGGCATGGCGACCAGGTACAGCGCGTTGCCGACGGCGGTCAGCGACACCGACAGCGCCACGTTGCCGCCCGAGCGGTAGGTGAGGATCTGCGAGACGTTCCCCGGTGGGCAGCAGGCCACGAGGATCATGCCCAGCGCGATGGACGCCTGGACGCCGAGCACGAGCGTCAGCAGGAACGTCACCGCGGGCAGCAGCACGATCTGCGCCACCAGGGCGAGCACGGCGGCGCGCGGCGCCCGGCGCAGCACCCGGAAGTCGGCCGGCGAGGTGTCCAGGGCGATGCCGAGCATGATGAGCGCCAGGACGACGCTCAGCGCGACCATCGAGCCCTCGGAGAAGTTCACCGCGACGTCGTCGATGCTCATCGGCCGTCCCCCGCCCCGAGCTCGTCGGCGAGCCGGCGCACGGTGCGACGGTAGGCGTCCTTGTTGACGTAGTAGCTCATCCGCTCCAGGCCGAGGTAGCGGTAGCCGCCGGTCAGGTCGGGCCACGGTTCGCCGACCCGGCGCCGGAACGCCGCCACCCGGTCGCGGGCGGTGACGTCGCCGTCGGCGCTCGCGGCCTCGGCGGCGAGGTAGCGGGCGACGAGCTCCGCCTGCTCCGCGCGTCCCTGCCACCCGATGCCCGAGGCCTCGAGCATCCCGACGACGAAGAGCCCGTTGAGCGACGGCGGGACGATGTTGCAGAACAGCCCGGGCGCCGTCCCCGAGCCGGGGCCGTCCCAGGCGAGGTGCTTGGGGTCGACGAACGGGTAGTCCAGCTTGTACCCGGTGGCCAGCAGCACGAGGTCGTACTCCCCGCTGGTGCCGTCGACGAAGTGCACGGTCCGGCCCGCGAACCGCTCGATGTCGCGGCGGACCCGCAGGTCGCCCTGGCCCGCGTGCTGCAGCACGAGGGAGTTCACCACGGGGTGGGACTCGTAGATCTTGTGGTCGGGTGCCGGGAAGCCGAACCGCTGCGGGTCGCCGTTGAGCAGGGTCAGCACGCGCGAGTCCACGGCCTGCTTGATCCGTGCCGGCAGCGGACGGCCCTGGTTGAGGGTGTCCGTGGGGCGCCCGAGCAGGTACCGCGGGACGAACCAGTACCCGCGGCGCACCGACAGGTCGACCGACGCCGCGCGGTGCACGGCGTCGACGGCCACGTCACAGCCGGAGTTGCCGCCGCCGACCACGAGCACCCGCTTGCCGGCGAACACGTCGGCCCGCTTGTACTCGCTGGAGTGCAGCAGCTCCCCGGTGAACTCGCCGTCGAACGTCGGCACGTTCGGCTCGGCCAGCGTGCCGTTCGCCACGACGACGTGGCTGAAGCGCTCGCGGCGCGGCGCGCCGTCGGGACCGGTGGAGCACACGTCCCACCCGGACTCCCCGCTCGCGTCGCCGTCGCCGGGCTCGACGGCGGTGACCCGGGTGCCGAACCGGTAGTGGCGGCGCAGGTCGAAGGTGTCGGCGTAGTCGTGGAAGTAGCGCAGCAGCTCGCGGTGGCTCGGGTAGTCGACCTGCGTGGCCATCGGCAGCTCGGCGAACTCGGTGGTGGTCCGCGAGGAGATGAGGTGCGCCGACTCGTAGACGGTCGAGCGGGGGTTGTCGATGTCCCACAGACCGCCGACGTCGTCGTGGGCCTCGAACCCCGTCAGCGCGAGTCCGTGCCGGTCCAGGGCGCGGGCGGCGGCCAGGCCGGACGGTCCGGCACCGACGACCGCGACCCGTCGTGGCTGCGTCATGGCGTGAGCACTCCTTCGTGTCCCCCACGCCCGGGCGTGACGTGGGTCGCACGGGAGTGTACGGCGGGCGCCGCCGCGGGTTTCCCAGCAGAGGCCCAGCCGACGCTCAGGAGGTCGGGGCCTCCTGCGGCCAGGGTTCGCTCGCCTCGCGGGGATCCTCCGGCAGCAGCGAGGCGATCCAGTCGTCGCAGACCGTGCCGTTCCGCACGCCGTGCCGTCGCAGCAGGCCCTCGTAGCGGAACCCGAGCTTCCAGGCCACGCGCCGCGAGGCCCAGTTGCCCTCGAAGCCGCGCCACTGCAGACGCTCGAGGGCGAGCCCGGACGGGTCCAGCGCCCAGTCCGCCGCGAGACGGCCGGCCGCGGTCGTCAGCCCCCTTCCGCGGGCGTCAGGGGCGGTCCAGAAGCCGATCTCCCCGGCGCGCGCGTCCCCCGGTCCACCCGGGATCAGGCCGATCGCCATCATCCCGAGCACGGTGCCGTCGGGCCGCCCGGGGGCTCGGACGGCCCAGGTGAACATGGTCTCGCGCGCCCAGCCGTCGACCACCATGCCGGTCACGAAGGTCTCGGCGTCGGCACGGGTGTACGGCGAGGGGACCGTCGTCCACTCCGCGATCGCCGGGTCGGTGCACACGACGGCGATGCGGTCGATGTCGGCCGGGGTCGGGACGGACAGGAGGACCTCGGGGCTGCGCAGGACGAACGGTGGCATGGGCGAATCGTGTCACGCGCGACGGCGCGGGTCAGACCGCCCTGCGGCCCTCGGGCCCCGGCGCCGGGCCCGGCTCGTCGTCGCCGTCGTCGTCGGGGGGATCCGGCGACGCCATCGCCCCCGGTGGCACGGGGACGGGCCGGTCGCCGCGCAGCGTCGAGAACACCGTCCAGGCCACCGCCACCAGCGGCACGGCCACCACCGCGCCCAGCAGCCCGGCCAGCACGGTTCCCGCGAGGACGACCACCGCGACCACCACCGGGTGCAGGGCCACCTGCTTGCCCATGATGAGCGGCTGCAGCACGTGTCCCTCGAGCTGGCCGATGGCGGCGATGCCGAGCGTGACGATCAGCGCTGTGATGAATCCCTCGGCGGCGAGGGCGACGACGGCGGCGATGATCATCGCCAGCGGCGCCCCGATGAGCGGGATGAACGCGCCGATGAACACGAGCACCGCCAGCGGTGCGGCCAGCGGCACCCCGAGGATCATCAGGAGGACGAAGGCGAGGATGCCGTCGATGAACGCGATGATGACGGTGCCGCGGGCGAAGCCCGAGAAGGTGTACCAGCCGGCACCGGCCGCCTCGACCCACCGCCGGCGGTGCTCGGCGGGCACCTGGTGCAGGAACCAGTGCCACATCTGCTCGCCCGAGTAGACGAAGAACACGGTCAGGAAGATCGCCAGCGCGGCGACCATGAACCCCTCGAGCACGGACCCGGCGCTCTCGGCGGCCTGCCCGACCAGGTTCTCCGCGTTGTCCGCCACCCACTGCTGCCCGGAGTCCAGCCACTCCTGGAGCTGACCGGCGCTGATCGACAGGCCGAAGAGCCCGGTCTCGAGGAAGTCGAGGATCTGCTGCACACCGGTCTCGAACTGCCCGCCGAGCTCGGTCCACTGCCCGGCCACCGACGCCACGACGTAGGTGATCAGGCCGCCGAACACCACGACCCCGCTGAGCAGCGCGAGCGCCGTGGCCAGCGCGCGGGGCATCACCTTCTGGTACAGGTCGGTCAGCGGGCTGAACACCGAGGTGAGCACGAGCGCCAGGAAGATCGCGAAGAACACGAACTGCACCTGGGCCGTGGCGTACACCACGAGCGCGACGGCCACCACGAGCATGACCAGCCGCCACGACCAGCCGGCCGCGCTGCGCAGCCACTGCGGGACGTTCTCCCTGGCCTCCGCCACGACACTCCCTCCACCTCGGACGAGACCAGTGTGCTGCGCCGACGTGCTGGGTGCACGAGGACCCGCCGTCCCGGCGCACGTCCGCGGGCCGGGACGCCCGGACGATGCGTCAGTCCTCGGTGGTGCTGGTCGCCTCGGTGCGGAGTCTCCTGAGCTCGGCGAGCGCCGCGTCGATCGTCGCTTGCAGCTCGGCCACGGCGGCGTCCGCCGCTCTCACCCGGTCAGAGGCCTCGGCAGCCTGCCGCGAGCGGTCGCTCCGCGTGTCCTGAGATTCCACGTCGCTCTCCGTCGTCAACTCGATGAGTTCGTCCCACGTCATGCCGGAGGTGCCGGCACGCAGCCGGGCGGGCAGCCCCTACCCACCCACGAGTGGTGGTGGGACTCGCGCACCTCATCGTGGAGGAGAGCCCGACGCTCCTCGGTGATACGTCGGCCCGAGAACGACGAAGGCCCCCGGTCGTGGAACCGGGGACCTTCGACGTCGCTGTCTCAAACGAGTGTCCGGAGGGGGACTTGAACCCCCACGCCCTATAACGGGCACTAGCACCTCAAGCTAGCGCGTCTGCCATTCCGCCACCCGGACGAGTGGACCGTCCCGGAGCTCCTGCTCCGTTCCGGCGCGGTAAGAAAGATAGCACGGCGAGGCCCCTGACCTGCAAACCGTCGAGCCGTGGCGCAGGTCACGCCGCTGCCCTAGCGTGAAGCGGGTGGCGCTGCGCATCGAGGACTACGGCATCGTCGGCGACCTGCAGACGGTCGCCCTCGTCGGGCGCGACGGCAGCGTCGACTGGCTCTGCCTGCCGGACATCGACTCCCCGGCCTGCCTGGCGGCCCTGCTGGGGGACGACTCGCACGGGTCGTGGCGCGTCGCTCCCGCCGGCGCCGGGACGTGCACGCGGCGCCGCTACCGCGGCGAGACCCTGGTGCTGGAGACGGAGTGGGAGACGCCCGACGGAACCGTCCGGGTGACCGACCTCATGCCGCCGCGTGGACGCACCCCCGACATGGTCCGGATCGTCGAGGGCGTCAGCGGCCGCGTCGCCGTCGAGAGCGTCCTGCGCCCACGGTTCGACTACGGGGCCGTCGTCCCCTGGGTCACCGAGTCGCCGAGCGTCCTGGGTACCGAGCGCAGCGGCACGGTCTGCGCGGTCGCGGGCCCCGACGCGCTGAACCTCGCCGCGACCGTTCCGCACACCGTCTCGGGCGAGACGATCGGCTCCCGCTTCGAGGTGTCCGCCGGCGACCGCGTCTCCTTCGTGCTCAGCTACCACCGCTCCTACGACCCCGTCCCCGAGCCGGTGGACGCCGAGGAGGCCCTGTCCGACACCCTGGAGTACTGGCGCGACTGGGTCGGCCGCACCCGGTACGAGGGACGCTACGGCGATGCCGTGCGGCGGTCGCTCATCACGCTCAAGTCGCTCACCTACGCCCCGACCGGGGCGATCGCCGCGGCGGCCACGACGTCGCTGCCCGAGCAGCTCGGCGGTGTCCGCAACTGGGACTACCGGTACTGCTGGCTGCGCGACGCCGCGTTCACCCTGCTGGCCCTGCTCAGCACCGGCCATCGGGAGGAGGCCAAGGCCTGGCGCGAGTGGCTGCTGCGCTCGGTGGCGGGCGACCCGGCGGATCTGCGGATCATGTACGGCCTCGACGGCCGGCGCCGGCTCCCGGAGACCACGCTCGACTGGCTGCCGGGGTACGAGGGCAGCACCCCGGTCCGCGTGGGCAACGGCGCCGCCGACCAGCTCCAGCTCGACGTCTGGGGCGAGGCCCTCGTCGGCCTGAGCCTGACCCGGTCGAACGGGATCGCCGAGGACGAGGACACGTGGCGGCTGCAACGGTCCCTGCTCGACCACCTGGAGGGTCACTGGGACGACGTGGACAACGGTCTGTGGGAGGTGCGCGGACCGCAGCGGGCGTTCGTGCACTCGCGCGTCATGGCCTGGGCCGGTGTCTCCGCCATGATCCGCGGCGTCGAGCGGTTCGGCCTCGACGGACCGGTCGACCGGTGGCGGAGGCTGCGCGAGTCGATCCGCACCGACGTGCTCACCCACGGCTACGACGCCGAGCGGAACACCTTCACCCAGTTCTACGGGTCCCGCGGTCTCGACGCGGCCCTGTTGCTCATTCCCCGAGTGGGCTTCCTGCCGTGGTCGGACCACCGGGTGATCGGCACGGTCGACGCCGTGCAGCGTGAGCTCGGTCGGGACGGCCTGCTGCTGCGGTACCGCCAGGACGCCGACGGCGTCGACGGGTTGGCGGGCACCGAGGGCACGTTCCTGATCGCCAGCTTCTGGCTCGTCGACGCCCTGCACGCGATCGGCCGCGACGCCGAGTCGCACGCGCTGTTCGAGCGGCTGCTCGGTCTGCGCAACGACCTCGGGCTGCTGGCGGAGGAGTTCGACGTCACCGCGGGCCGTCAGCTCGGCAACGTCCCGCAGGCGTTCAGCCACCTCGGCGTCGTGAACTCCGCGCGCATCCTGTCCGGCATCCGGGGCGCCGGCACCGACATGACCGGCATGCCCGAGCATCCCACCGACTGAGGAGCACGCGTGAGAGCACTGACCATCGTCCCCGGGCAGGCCGACTCCCTGGCCGTCACCGACGTGGCCGACCCTGTCGCCGGTCCGGACGAGCTGCTGGTCGACGGCGTGGCGGTCGGGATCTGCGGCACGGACCACGAGATCGCCCGCGGCGAGCACGGCGCCCCACCGCCCGGCCAGGAGCGGCTCGTGCTCGGTCACGAGTCCCTGGGACGGGTCCGCGAGGCGCCGGACGACTCCGGGTTCTCCCCCGGCGACCTCGTGGTCGGGGTCGTCCGCCGTCCCGACCCGGTGCCCTGCGGCGCCTGCGCCCACGGCGAGTGGGACATGTGCCGCAACGGGCTGTTCACCGAGCACGGGATCAAGGAGGTCGACGGCTTCGCCGCCGAGCGGTGGACGGTCGCGGCGGACCGCGCCGTGCGCCTCGACCCCGACCTGGCCGACGTGGGCGTGCTCCTCGAGCCCACGACCGTCGTGACCAAGGCCTGGGAGCAGGTGGACCGGATCGGCGCGCGCTCGTGGTTCGACCCGCAGCGGGTGCTCGTGACGGGCGCCGGGCCGATCGGCCTGCTCGCCGCCCTGGTCGGAGCCCGGCGCGGGCTCGACGTGCACGTCCTCGACCGCGCGACCGACGGCCCGAAACCCGGCCTCGTGCGCGACCTCGGGGCGACCTACCACCACGACGACCCGACCGCCGTGGCCGACCGGGTCGAGCCGGACGTGATCGTCGAGTGCACCGGCGCACCCGCCGTCGTCATGGACACCGTCACGTCCACGCGGCCCTACGGCATCACGGTCCTGACCGGCATCTCCTCCGCGGGTCACCAGGTGCCCGTCGACGCCGGCGCCGCCAACCGGTCCGTCGTGCTGGAGAACGACGTCGTCGTGGGCTCCGTGAACGCCAACCTCCGGCACTACCGCGCCGCGGCCGAGGCCCTGGCCGGGGCCGACCGCGACTGGCTGGCGCGCCTCGTCACCCGGCGTCTGCCCCTGGACCGCGCGGTCGAGGCCCTCACGCCGCAGGACGACGACGTCAAGGTCGTCGTCGACCTCGCCTGACCTGGGCGCGCGTCGACCATCGCGCCGGCAGCGCCCGGCTCTGCGGTGCTCGCGAGGGAGGTGTAGCGTTCCGTCCGACCCCGACCAAACGGTCATCAAGGGGCACACCGGACGAAGGAGGACGACGCACCATGATGGGTGGGCACCACGCCGCCTCCGGGGCAGCCGCCTGGGTGGCGGTCACGGCCTCGACCCCGATCGCCTTCGGGTGGTACCCGGTGTCCGACGTCGGCGTGATGACCGGTGCCCTGGTCTGCGCCGGGGCGGCCCTGCTGCCGGACGCCGACCACCACAACGGCACCATCTCGCACTCGTTGCCGCCGCTGTCGGAGGCGCTGACGAAGTTCGTCTGCACCATCTCCGGCGGCCACCGCAACGGCACCCACTCGATCCTGGGGATCGCGGTCTTCACGCTCATCGCGTGGGCGATGAGCTTCCTGACGATCAGCACCGAGACGTTCGGCGAGGTGCTGATCGGCCCCGGCATCATGGCCGTGCTGCTCGTCGCCTTCGCCCTCCGAGCCCTGCACCTGACGGGGCGCCGACGCTGGTGGACCTGGACGTCGTCCATCTCCCTGGCCCTGTTCATCGCGGTGTTCGCCCCCGAGGAGTGGTACTGGATGCCGTTCTGCGTGGGCCTCGGCGCCACGGTGCACATCCTCGGCGACCTGGTCACCACCCAGGGGGTCCCGTTGCTGTGGCCGATCCGCTTCGGCTCGCCCCGATGGGTGCGCCGGCACCGGTGGCTCCCGCTGGATGACATGTGGGGCCGCACCGGCAACATCGCCGTGCCGGTGCTCGGGGACGCCGGCTCCTGGCGCGAGTGGCTCGTCATGACCCCGGTCAGCGTCTACGCCGTCGTGGGCGTCGCCTGGGCCGTGCTCTCCCAGATGGGGTTCGACGCCAACGGCGCCTGGAACGACGGCACCGCGCTGCTGACCTCCGCGGTGGCGTCGCTGGGCTGAGCGCTCAGCGCGCGGCCTCCCGGGGGTCGTCCGGGTCGCGCCCGGCCAGCAGCGCGTCGACGTACCGGCGGTCGGCGTCGAGCCGGGTGCGCGCGTGCCGGGTGGGCGTCCCGTGCCCGGGCACGACGACCTCGGCCCGCGCCACGTACGGGGCCAGCCGTTCGAGCCCCTCGCGGTAGCCGACCAGGTCGGTGTCTCCGGAGATCTCGTCCGCGGGCAGCGGCGGCTCGACGTCGGACAGCATGTCCCCCGCGACCAGGACACGGGCGTCCGGCAGCCACAGCGCCACGTGCCCCGGGGCGTGCGCGTCGTGCACGACGAGCTCGGAGCGCGGCAGCTCACCGTCCGGGTCGGGCACGCGGTCACCCGGCAGCGCGGCCACGGCGGCGAAGAGCTCCAGCACGGCCTCCCGCCGGCCCTCGGACCGGACCACGGCGTCCAGGACGTCCCGGTGGCTCCGCACGACCTCCGTCGCCCGCGACGACGCCCACCGCGGCCCCGCCCCGAACCGCGGGTGCCAGAGCAGATGGTCGTGGTGCGCGTGCGTCGACAGCCCGGCGGCCACCCGCACCTGCCGCGCGACCAGCT
This sequence comes from Isoptericola sp. 178, assembly GCF_030586525.1. Lineage (NCBI taxonomy): Bacteria > Bacillati > Actinomycetota > Actinomycetes > Micrococcales > Promicromonosporaceae > Isoptericola > Isoptericola sp. 178. The sequence continues at coordinate 309,951 of NZ_JAUQYN010000003.1, forward strand.
CGTCGGCGATCCCCTCCAGCTCGTCGTCGTCCCAGGCCGGGTCCACGAGCAGGGCGGGACGCCGCCCGGTCGCGCGCCGCGGCCCGAGGGCGAGGACCGACGTCGTGACGTCGCGCCGGCTGGTGCGGACCAGCACGTCCGGGGCCACGGCGCGGAAGGTCATGCCCGCAAGCTAGCGCCCCTAGAGCATCTCCTGCGGGTCGACCTGCACCCGCACCCGGCCGCCTTCGCGGCGGGCCGACCGCACGGCCGTCGACGCGCGGAGCTGGGCCGCGAGCTCCGCGCCGTCGGCGAGGGGCACGCGCACGACGACGCGCACCCGCGCCTCGAGCCGGTCGTGGGCGGGCAGCTCGACCGGGCCGAGGACGGTCTCGGGCGTGGCGAGCGCGACGCGGTCGACGACGGCGCGTACGGCGTCGGCGTCCCCCGTCACCGCCGCCACGCGGACCGCGGGCGGCAGGTCGAGCTCGCGACGCTCGTCCAGCTCCCGCTCGGCCAGCCCGGCCGGGTCGAAGCGGACCAGCGCGCCGGTCGGCGCCGGCGCGGCGTCCCCCACGAGGAGCACCTGCCCGTCCGGACCGGGCCGCACGAGCGCGGCCGCCGCGATCCACCGGTGCAGGGCACGCGTGGCCATCGCGAGGTCGGTACCGGCGGTGGCCGTCGCGGCGTCGAGCAGCAGCGCGGCCGCGTAGCCGTTCTCGGCCACCGGCTCGGCACCCGGGGTGGCCACCACCAGGGCGGGACGCTCCTCGACGTGGTCGAGGATCCCGCCGGGCGCCGAGGAGGCCGAGACCCGCACCGGCACCCCGGCGAAGGCTCGTCCGAGCTCCTCGGCGGTGCGTTCGGACCCCACCCGCACGGCGCGCACGCGGTCGTGGCCGCACTCGTCGCAGCGCCAGGTGCCGGCGAGCCGGCCGCACCAGGTGCACTGCGGGGTGGCGCGCGCACCCCGCAGCCCGAGAGGGCCGTGGCAGTGGGTGCAGCGTGCGGCCGTCCGGCAGGCGGAGCACGCCACGACCGGCAGGTAGCCGGTCCGCGGCACCTGGACGAGCACGGGTCCCCGCTCCAGAGCAGACCGAGCGGTCCGCCACGCGGCCGTCGGCAGGCGTGCGGCCGCCCCCGGGCCCTCGGACGCCAGCTCGACCGACGTCAGCGCGCGCACCCGCGGCGCCCGGGCCCGCACGACCTCGCGCGAGGCCGCGATCTCCGCGGCCCAGCCGCGCGCGAGCATCGCCTGGGCCTGCACCGTGCGGCCCGGGGAACCGAGCAGGAACCCCGCACCCTCCGCCTCGGAGCGCATCGCCAGCACCTCGCGGGCGGCCGGGTACGGGGCGTGCGGTTCGTCGAGGGTCTCCTCGCCGTCGCCCCACAGCACGACCAGCCCCAGGTCGGGCACGGGGGCGAACATCGCGGCCCGGGTCCCGACCACCACCGAGGCCAGTCCGTGCCGGGCGTGCAGGAAGGACCGGTAGCGGGGCGCCGGACCGTCCTCGGCCTGCAGCGTCCGGACGTCGGCGACCCCGGCGGCCTCGAGCGCGGCGCGGATCCTGTCGACGTCCCGGGCGTCCGGGGCGACGACGAGCGCCCGCCGGCCGCCGGCCAGCGCCGCCCGCACCGCACCGGCGATCGCGGCGGCCCAGTGCGGCACGCGGGCCGCCGTCTCCTCGCCCGCGGGTGGCTGGAGCCCCGGCAGCGGCGTCCAGACGGCCCGGGGCGCCTGGCCGCCCAGAAGGTGACGGCAGAACGCCTCGCCCGACCGGTACGGTGCCCAGACGCCGGGCCAGCCCTCCCCCGCAGGGGCGGACGGCGGCGGGACGACCCCGTCGTGCGTCCGGTCGTCCAGGTCGGCGAGCTGCGCGAGCACCTCCGCCTCGACCCGCGCGTGGCGCGGGGGGACGGCCAGCCGCAGCACGTCCGGGACGGTCCCCGCGTAGCGGGCCGCGACCCGACGCGCCAGGTCCAGCACCGCCGGGCTCAGGACCGGATCCGCGGAGACGACCCGCCGCAGCGGTTGCAGGCGCCCCTCGTGGTCCGAGGTCGCCGAGCGCGCGACGACGAACCCGGCGACGTCCTGCGGCCCGAACCGGGCCCGGACGCGCACCCCGGGCACGGCGTCATCGGCCATCGCCGCCGGGACCAGGTAGTCGTACTCGCGGTCCAGGTGCGGTGGGGACAGGTCCAGGACCACGCGGGCGACGGGGTCCACCGCGGCGGGCTCGCTGCCGGGCTTGCGCCCCGTCCGGCGCCGCGGGGCGGCCGGGACGTCGTCGAGCCCGAGCAGGGCGGGCTGCTCGGGCTCGTCTGGGGTGGTCACAGGGCTATGCCACCACGAGCCACCGACGTCGTGCGCTCAGCGCACGGCGGCACGCAGCTCCTCCACCCGATCGGTGCGCTCCCAGGTGAACTCCTCGAGCTCACGCCCGAAGTGGCCGTAGGCGGCGGTCGCCGCGTAGATGGGCCGCAGCAGGTCGAGGTCGTGGATGATCGCCGCCGGGCGCAGGTCGAACACGGCACGGATCGCGGCCTCGATACGCACCGGGTCCACGGTCTCGGTCCCGAACGTCTCGACGTAGAGCCCCACCGGGTGCGCCTTGCCGATGGCGTAGGCCACCTGCACCTCGCAGCGGCGGGCCAACCCGGCCGCGACGACGTTCTTGGCCACCCAGCGCATCGCGTAGGCGGCCGACCGGTCGACCTTCGAGGGGTCCTTGCCGGAGAACGCCCCGCCGCCGTGCCGGGCCATCCCGCCGTAGGTGTCGACGATGATCTTGCGGCCCGTCAGCCCCGCGTCGCCCTGGGGGCCGCCGATGACGAACTGCCCGGTCGGGTTGACGAGCACCCGCACCTCGTCGGTCCGGATGCCGGCGGAACCCGCCACCTGCGCCACGACCGGGTCGATGACGTGGGCGCGCACCTCGGTGGCGAGCTTGTCCTGCTCGAGGTCGGCGTCGTGCTGGGTGGACAGCACCACCGTGTCCAGGCTCACGGGGCGGTCGCCGTCGTAGCCGACGGTCACCTGCGTCTTGCCGTCCGGTCGCAGCCCGGCGACCTCGCCGGTGCGGCGCACCTCGGCCAGCCGCTCGGCCAACCGGTGCGCGAGGAAGACGGGCAGCGGCATCAGCGACGGGGTCTCGTCGGTCGCGTAGCCGAACATCAGACCCTGGTCGCCCGCGCCCTGTGCGTCGTAGGGGTCGAGGTCGTCGGCGTTGGTCCGACGCTCGAGCGCCGTGTCGACACCCTGGGCGATGTCGGGCGACTGCTGGCCGATGGAGACCGACACGCCGCAGGAGTCGCCGTCGAACCCGATGGACGACGAGGTGTAGCCGATCCCCCGCACGACCTCGCGCACGATCTGCGGGATCTCCACGTAGGCCTCGGTGGTGACCTCGCCGGCCACGTGCACCAGCCCCGTGGTGACCATGGTCTCCACCGCGACGCGCGAACGCGGGTCCTGGGCGAGCAGCGCGTCGAGGATGGCGTCCGAGATCTGGTCGCACACCTTGTCCGGGTGCCCTTCGGTCACGGACTCGGACGTGAACAGGCGCAGCGCTTCGGTCATGGGATCAGCCTACGGTTCACCGGGGCCGGACGACGCCATGTGAGCACTCCGGTCGCTCACATGCTGAGACAATCTCACGATGCGGTCATCCGGGCGACGGCGGCGTCCCAGATCGCGTCCGCCACCTCCCGCTTCGAGCCCGCGGCCTTCGCCACCGTCTCACCGTGCTCGTCGAGCAGCGTGACCTCGTTGACCTCGGTGCCGAACCCGAGCGCCTCGCCGACGGCGTTGACGGCCAGCAGGTCGGCACCCTTGCGGCGCGCCTTGGCGCGGCCGTGCTCGAGCACACCGCCCGTCTCGTCACCCGTCTCGGCGGCGAACCCGACGACGACCTGTCCCGCGCGCAGCCGCTCGGCGGCCAGCTCCGCCAGCACGTCGGGGTTCTCGACCAGCTCGATCGACGGCGGCGCCTGCCCGGCGACCTTCTTGATCTTGGCCTCGGTGGCGGCCACCGGCCGGAAGTCCGCGACCGCGGCGGCCATGACGACGGCGTCGGCGCCGACCGCTGCCCGGCGGACCGCCGTCCGCAGCTCGGCGGTGGTCGAGACCGGCACGACCTCCACGCCGGCGGCCACCAACGGGTCGGTCAGGTCCGCGGCGACGTGGGCCGCGACGAGCGTCACCCGGGCACCGCGGGCCCGGGCGGCTGCGGCCAGGGCGGCACCCTGGCGACCGCTGGACCGGTTGCCGACGAACCGCACGGGGTCGATCGGCTCCCGGGTACCCCCGGCCGACACGACGACGGACCGGCCGGTCAGGTCCTGGTCGGTGACCGGCTCGGCGGGACCGGCCGCCACCGCCAGTGCCACCCGGGCGATCTCCTCGGGGTCGGGCAGCCGACCGGGACCGGTGTCCTTGCCGGTCAGACGGCCCGACGCGGGCTCGATGACGTGGACCCCCCGGTCGCGCAACGTCGCGACGTTGGCCCGGGTGGCCGCGTGCTCCCACATCTCGGTGTGCATCGCCGGGGCCATGACGACCGGGCACCGCGCGGCGAGCAGGCTCGAGGTGAGCAGGTCGTCCGCGCGTCCCGTCGCAGCCCGCGCCAGCAGGTCCGCCGTGGCCGGAGCGACGATCACGAGGTCGGCACCCTGCCCGAGCGCCACGTGCTGGACGTTCTCGACGTCGTCGAACACCTCGGCGCTCACCGGCTCGCCCGACAACGCCTCGAAGGTGGGCGCGCCGACGAACCGCAGCGCCGCCGCGGTGGGCACGACCCGCACCGCGTGGCCCTGCTCGCGCAGCAGGCGCAGCAGCAGCACCGCCTTGTAGGCGGCGATACCGCCGGAGACCCCGAGCAGAATCCTCATCGACGACGCCCGCGCACTCGGCTCAGACGATCTCGTCGTCGCCCACGGCGTGCTCGGACTCGGCCGTCGGGTCGGCCGGCGTCGAGGCGGACTCGGTCGGCTCGGGGGCCGGCTCGGCGGTCAGGAGCCCCTGGTTGATCTCGCGCATCGCGATCGACAGCGGCTTCTCCTGGTTGCGGGCCTCGACGAGCGGACCGACGTTCTCCAGGAGCCCCTCGTTGAGCTGGGCGTAGTAGGCGTTGATCTGGCGCGCCCGCTTGGCCGCGTAGAGCACCAGCCCGTACTTGGACTCGCTGTGCTGCAGCAGGTCGTCGATGGGCGGGTCGGTGATGCCGATCGGCTGCGGCGTCGTTCCTGCCATGTGTCTCACTCCAAGCAGAGGTCGGGGCCGGTGGCGAGCGCCACCGGTGGAAGATCAGGGGTTCGGCTGGCCAGTCTACCGTCCGCCGTGCGAGGGCTCGGGGCGGCGTTCCTCACCCTCGGCCCCGGGGACGCCCAGCAGTCCCGCGAGCTCGTCCGTGGCGCGCGTCACGTCGTCGTTGACGATGGTCACGTCGAACTCGGGCTCGGCCGCCATCTCCACCTCGGCGGTGGCCAGCCGGCGCGCGCGTTCCTCGGCGTCCTCCGTGCCGCGTCCCACGAGGCGCCGGACCAGCTCCTCGGTGCTCGGCGGGGACAGGAACACGAACTGGGCGTCCAGTGCGCTGTCCCGCACCGCCTCCCGCACCTGGCGGGCTCCCTGCAGGTCGATCTCGAGCAGCGTCGGACGGCCGGCGGCCAGGTGCTCCTCGACCGGGCCGCGCGGGGTGCCGTACCGGTGGCGGCCGTGCACGACCGCCCACTCCAGCATCTCCCCCTCCGCGACCATCCGGTCGAACTCCTCGGGCGTGACGAAGAGGTAGTGCACGCCGTGCACCTCACCGGGGCGGGGTGACCGGGTCGTGGCGGACACGGACAGCCACACCTCGGGGTACCGGGCGCGGATGTCCGCCGACACGGTTCCCTTGCCGACGGCGGTCGGCCCGGCGAGCACGGTCAGCCGTGCCGGGCCTCGCGCATCGTCGGGGACGACGGTGTCTCGGGGTGCCGGCACGGCGGCGGATGGTGCGGAAATCTCAGCCAAACCTCTCGATCAGCGCCTGGGACTGGTGCGGTCCGAGACCGCGGACCCGGCGGGTCTCGGCGATCCCGATCTCTTCCATGATCGCCCGGGCCTTCACCTTACCGACTCCGGGGAGCGACTCGAGCAGGGAGACGACCTTGAGCTTGCCCACGACGTCGTCCTTCTGACCCTGCTCGATCACCTCCTTGAGCGACCCCTGGGAGTACTTCAGACGGTTCTTGATCTCGGCGCGCACCCGGCGCGCCTCGGCTGCCTTCTCGAGGGCCGCCGCACGCTGTTCCGGGGTGAGGGGAGGGAGGGCCACGCAAGTCACCTACTCAGTCGGACCGACAGGGAGTACTGCTCCCTCGAAAGTAGCCACGACCTGCGGGAGCGGCAATCGCTGGGGGCCCCTGTGGGAAAACCCACGCCGGCCGACCGTCGACATTCGTCCCGAACCGCATCCAACCGGACGCGGCCGGGACGTCCCGGCCGGTCAGCGCGCCGGACGCAGCGCCGCGGACACCTCGGCGACGGCCGCCGCGGCAGCACCGCGCAGAGCGCCGGCGTCGGGTCCGGCGGCCAGCACGCCCCGCGACGACGAGGCCAGGACCTGGCCTCGCGCGGCGCCGAACACGGCGGCCAGCTCGCGCTCCCCCGCGCCCTGCGCCCCGACCCCCGGGGCCAGCAGCGGACCGTTGACGGCCGACAGGTCCGTCCCGGTCGCGCGCACCGCGTCCCCGACCGTCGCACCGACCACCAGGCCGACCGACCCCAGCGGTTCGGCGTCGGCGTTCAGGGCCGCCGCCTCGGCCGCGACCGACGCGGCGACGCTGCGCCCGTCGGCGGCGACCGCGTGCTGCACCCGCGCGCCCTCCGGGTTGGAGGTCAGGCACAGCACGAAGACGCCGCGCCCCGTCCCGGCCGCCAGGTCCAGCGCCGGCCGGAGGGAGCCGAAGCCGAGGTAGGGGGTCAGGGTGACGGCGTCGCCCGCCAGGGGCGAGCCGTCCGCGAGGAACGCCTCGGCATAGCCGGCCATCGTGGAGCCGATGTCGCCGCGCTTGGCGTCGACGACCGTCAGGGTGCCCGCCGCGCGGGCGGCGGCCAGGACGTCCTCCAGGGCCGCCAGCCCCCGCGAGCCGTGCCGCTCGAAGAACGCCACCTGCGGCTTCAGGGCCGCCACCCGGCCGCCGAGCGCCTCGACGACACGCAGGCCGAACTCGCGCACACCGGTGGCGTCGTCGGGCAGGGACCAGGCCTCCAGCAGCGCCGCGTGCGGGTCGATGCCCACGCAGAGCGGGCCGTGGTCGTCCATGGCCCCGGCCAGCCGGGCCCCGAACGGCACCGGACCTGCCGGCGCGGTCACGCGTCCGCCCGGACGGCGGCCTCGCGACGCGCCACGGTGGCGGCGGTGTGCTCCTGCAGGCTGCCGACGTCGAACGGGCCGCCGCGCACGGCCTCGATCCCCTGCACCGCCGCGGCGAGCTGGTCGACCGTGGTGACCATGGGCTTGTCGGCGGCCGTCGTGGCCGCCCGGATCTCGTACCCGTCGGCACGCGCGCCCTGACCGGACGGCGAGTTCACCACCAGGTCGACCTTGCCGTCGTTGATGAGGTCGACGACGGTCGGCTCACCGTCCGCGCCCTCGCCCTGGGAGTACTTGCGCACGGTCGTGGCCGCGATGCCGTTGCGGGCCAGCACCTGGGCGGTGCCGGCCGTGGCCAGCACCTCGAAGCCGATCTCCGCCAGCCGCAGCACGGGGAAGACGATCGAGCGCTTGTCCCGGTCGGCGACCGAGACGAACACGGTGCCCCCGGTGGGCAGGCCCCCGTAGGCGGCGGCCTGCGACTTGGCGAAGGCGTGCGGGAAGTCCTTGTCGAACCCCATCACCTCACCGGTCGACCGCATCTCCGGACCGAGCACGGTGTCCACCACGTGCCCCTCGGCGGTGCGGAAACGCTTGAACGGCAGCACGGCCTCCTTGACGGCCAGCGGTGCGCCCAGGTCCAGGCTGCCGCCGTCGCCGGTGGCCGGCAGGACGCCCTCGGCGCGCAGGTCGGCGATCGACTCGCCGACCATGATGCGCGCGGCCGCCTTGGCCAGCGAGGCGCCCGTAGCCTTCGAGACGAACGGCACGGTGCGCGAGGCCCGCGGGTTCGCCTCCAGCACGTACAGCACGTCCGAGACCAGCGCGTACTGGACGTTGAGCAGCCCCCGCACGCCCACGCCCCGGGCGATCGCCTCGGTGGAGCGACGGATGCGCTCGATCTCGGCCTCGCTGAGCGACACCGGGGGCAGCACGCACGCCGAGTCGCCGGAGTGGATGCCCGCCTCCTCGATGTGCTCCATGACGCCGCCGAGGAACAGCTCCTCCCCGTCGAACAGCGCGTCGACGTCGATCTCCATGGCGTCGTCCAGGAAGCGGTCGATGAGCAGCGGGGCGGGCAGGACGCCGGGGGCGCGGGAGGTCACCGCGTGCGCGGCGGCCTCCTCCAGGGCGCGCTCGACGTACCCGGTGAGCTGGTCCGAGGAGTAGACGATCTCCATGCCGCGGCCGCCGAGCACGTAGGACGGGCGCACCAGCACCGGGTAGCCGATGCGGTCCGCGACGTCCCGGGCCTCACCCAGGGACCGCGCGGTGCCGAACGCCGGGGCCGGGAGGCCGGCCTGGGCGAGCACCTCGCCGAACAGGCCGCGGTCCTCGGCCGCGTCGATGGCCTCGGGCGTCGTGCCCAGGACCGGCAGACCGGCGTCGGACAGGCGCTGCGCCAGTGACAGCGGGGTCTGGCCGCCGAGCTGGACGATGATGCCCTTGACCGGCCCCGCGGCGAGCTCGGCCTCGTAGACCTCCAGGACGTCCTCGAAGGTCAGCGGCTCGAAGTACAGCCGGTCCGAGGTGTCGTAGTCCGTCGAGACCGTCTCGGGGTTGCAGTTGACCATGACGGTCTCGTAGGTGTCCTTCAGGGTCAGGGCGGCGTGCACGCACGAGTAGTCGAACTCGATGCCCTGGCCGATCCGGTTGGGTCCGGAACCGAGGATGATGACGGCTTCCCGCTCGCGCGGGGAGACCTCGGTCTCGGTGTCGTAGGACGAGTAGTGGTACGGCGTGCGCGCGGCGAACTCCGCGGCGCAGGTGTCCACCGTCTTGTACACCGGCCGCACGCCCAGGGCGTGACGCGCCTCGCGCACACCGGCCGCTCCCCCGGGCCCCATGGACCGCAGCGCGGCGACCTGGACGTCGGACAGCCCGTGGCGCTTGGCGAGCCGCAGCAGGTCCGCGGTGAGGTTCGGCGCGGCGGCCACCTCGGCGGCGACCTCGTTGACCAGCAGGATCTGGTCCAGGAACCACGGGTCGATCTTGGTCGCGTCGAAGACCTGCTCGAGCGTGGCGTGCCCCGCCTCGACCGCGCGCAGTGCCTGCTGGACGCCGACCAGGCGCTGCTCGGTGGGCGTGCGGATCGCGGTGAGGAGCTCGGCCAGCTCGTCGCCGGACGGCGCCTCGCCGGTCCAGTGGAAGTCGACGCCACCCTTGTCGATGCTGCGCAGCGCCTTGCCGAGGGCCTCGGTGAAGTTGCGGCCCAGGGCCATGGCCTCGCCCACGGACTTCATCGTGGTGGTGAGGGTGTCGTCCGCCGCCGGGAACTTCTCGAAGGCGAACCGCGGCACCTTGACCACGACGTAGTCGAGCGTCGGCTCGAAGCTGGCCGGGGTGACCTGCGTGATGTCGTTGGGGATCTCGTCGAGCGTGTAGCCGACGGCGAGCTTGGCGGCGATCTTCGCGATCGGGAACCCGGTGGCCTTGGAGGCCAGCGCCGACGAGCGCGACACCCGCGGGTTCATCTCGATGACGACGACGCGCCCCGTGTCGGGCTCGACCGCGAACTGGATGTTGCAGCCGCCGGTGTCCACGCCCACCTCGCGGATGACCGCGATGCCGATGTCGCGCAGCGTCTGGTACTCGCGGTCGGTGAGGGTCATCGCCGGGGCGACGGTCACCGAGTCGCCGGTGTGCACGCCGACCGGGTCGACGTTCTCGATGGAGCACACGACCACGACGTTGTCGTTCTTGTCGCGCATGAGCTCCAGCTCGTACTCCTTCCAGCCGAGGATCGACTCCTCCAGGAGCACCTCGGTCACCGGGGAGTAGTGCAGGCCCTGACTCACGATGCGGCGCAGGTCCGCCTCGTCGTAGGCGAGGCCCGACCCGAGCCCGCCCATGGTGTAGGACGGCCGCACGACCATCGGGTAGCCGAGGTCCTCGGCGGCCTCGAGCGCACCGTCGACGGAGTGGATGATGCGCGAGCGGGCGGACTCGCCGCCGCAGACCTCGACGACCTCCTTGAACTCCTCGCGGTCCTCGCCCTTGCGGATGGCCGGGATGTTCGCGCCGATGAGCTCGACGCCGTACTCCTCCAGCACCCCGGCCTCGTGCAGCTCGATGGCCGCGTTGAGGGCCGTCTGCCCGCCGAGGGTGGGCAGCAGGGCGTCGGGTCGCTCCTTGGCGATGATGGAGGTGAGCACCTCGCGGGTGATCGGCTCGACGTAGGTGGCGTCGGCGAACTCCGGGTCGGTCATGATCGTGGCCGGGTTGGAGTTGACCAGCACGACGCGCAGGCCCTCCTCCTTCAGCACACGGCACGCCTGGGTGCCGGAGTAGTCGAACTCGCAGGCCTGGCCGATGACGATCGGGCCGGACCCGATGACCAGGACGGAGGAGAGGTCGGAACGGCGGGGCATCAGTTCTCCTTCTCGCCGGTGGTGGTGCCCGGTGCGGTCAGCGCCGTGAGCGCTGCGTCGGGGACGTGCACGGGCCGGCGGGTGGTCATGAGCTCGACGAAGCGGTCGAACAGGTAGGCGCTGTCGTGCGGTCCGGCGGCGGCCTCGGGGTGGTACTGGACGGAGAACGCCGGCAGGTCCAGGGCGGTCAGGCCCTCGACCACCCGGTCGTTGAGCCCGACGTGGGAGACGATGACGCGCCCGTAGCGGGTGTCGTCGTCGCGCTCGCCGTCGTGCGGGGCGGTGCTGACCGCCTCGACCGGGGCGTCCACGGCGAACCCGTGGTTGTGGGCCGTGACCTCCACCTTGTCCGTGGTGCGGTCCAGCACGGGCTGGTTGATGCCGCGGTGGCCGTAGCCGAGCTTGTAGGTGCCGTAGCCCAGCGCCCGGCCGAAGAGCTGGTTGCCGAAGCAGATGCCGAAGAACGGGATCCGGCGGTCGAGCACCCGGCGCAGCAGGTCGACCTCGGCCGTCGCGGCGGCAGGGTCGCCCGGGCCGTTGGAGAAGAAGACGCCGGACGGGCCGTCCTCGGGCAGCAGCGCGACGACGTCCTCGAAGGTCGCCGACTGGGGCACCACGTGCACGCGCACGCCACGTTCGGCGAGACGCGCGGGCGTCATCGCCTTGATGCCGAGGTCGACGGCCACCACGGTGGCCACGGGGTCGGCCCCGGCGAAGTCGCCGGAGGGCTCGACCGTGTAGGTCTCGGCGGTCGACACCTCGCGGGCGAGGTCCGCGCCGGCCATGGGCGGTGCGGCCCGCACCTCCGCCACGAGGTCCGCGACGTCCCGCTCGACGCCGTCGGTGAACAGCGCGTCGCCGGAGAAGATGCCGGCGCGCATGACGCCGAGCTCGCGCAGGTGGCGCGTGAGGAACCGGGTGTCGACGCCGGCGATGCTGACGACGTCCTGGGACGCCAGCTCCTCGTCGAGGCTGCCGGTGGCCCGCCAGCTCGAGTGCCGGCGGGCGGGGTCGCGCAGGACGTAGCCGGCGACCCAGATGCGGTGCGACTCGGGGTCGTCGGCGTTGATGCCGGTGTTGCCGATGTGCGGCGCGGTCATCACGACGATCTGGCGGTGGTAGGAGGGGTCGGTGAGGGTCTCCTGGTAGCCGGTCATGCCGGTGGAGAACACGATCTCGCCGACGGTGGCGCCCCGGGCGCCGTAGGCGGTGCCGCGGGCGACGGTGCCGTCCTCGAGGACGAGGACCGCCGGTTCGTTGCTGGTGGTGGTGCTCACTGCGGATCCTTCGGGCTCGGCGTGGTCGGGGAGATCAGGGGCCGCACGGCGGCCAGGAGCCGGTCGTGGTCGGCCCGGTGGCGGGTGCGCAGCCCCGTGTCGACGGTGGCGGCCTCGACGGTGCCGTCGGCCGGCACCTGCCAGGTCAGCACGACGAGGCCGTCGCGCCCGACGTACTTGCCGGCCATGCCCGGCGCGGTCCCGGCGGCGCGCAGCGCGTCGGCGGGCAGCAGCAGGGGCCGGGCGGCGTCGCGGTCGACGACGACGCCGCCCGCGTACACGGTGACCTCGGCGTGGGACCGGTCGCCCAGTCCGTGGGCACCGATCCGGGCCAACCAGTCCCCGTGCAGGGTGCTGGAGACGTAGACGGCCTCCACCGGGCCGACGACCGGCTCGCCGAGCTCCCCCTCGGTCAGGGGCGGCTCCGGCGGGGCGGGCACCAGGTGCCGGGTGCGGGTGGCCAGCCGGCGGCGGCCGGTGAGGACGAGCAGCAGCAGGACGAGGCCGACGACGACCCAGATCCCGACGGCGACGGGCAGCGGCAGGTTCATCGGACCGCCTCCCCCACCGCGACCGGCGTGCCGTCGAGCACGGTCGCCCGGCCGCGCAGGAACGTCGCGCGGACCTCTCCGGGCAGGGTGCGCCCGCGGAACGGCGTGTTGCCGCTCGCGGTGACCTGCGCGGCACCGTCGACCGTCCGGCGGGCCGCCGGGTCGAGGAGGGTGAGGTTGGCGGGCTCGCCGACGGCGACCGGTCGACCCTGCGCGGCCGGTCCGGTGTCGACCCGGCCGATCCGTGCGGGGGCGGCCGACAGCACCCGGGCGACGTCCGCCCAGGTCAGCCGCCCGGTGTCGACCATCGTCTCCTGCACCACGCTCAGCGCGGTCTCCAGGCCGGTCATGCCGAACGCGGCGGCGCCCCACTCGCAGTCCTTGTCCTCGCGGGTGTGCGGGGCGTGGTCGGTGGCCACGATGTCGATCGTGCCGTCGGCCAGGCCCTCGCGCACGGCCTCGACGTCGGCCGCGGTGCGCAGCGGCGGGTTCACCTTGAACGTGGGGTCGTAGCTGCGCGCCAGGTCGTCGGTGAGCAGCAGGTGGTGCGGGGTGACCTCGGCGGTGACGTCGATGCCCCGGGACTTGGCCCAGCGCACGATCTCCACCGACCCGGCGGTGGACAGGTGGCACACGTGCAGCCGCGAGCCGACGTGCTCGGCGAGGAGCACGTCGCGGGCGATGATCGCCTCCTCGGCGACGGCGGGCCATCCGGTCAGGCCGATCTCGCCGGAGACGACGCCCTCGTTCATCTGGGCGCCCTCGGTCAGGCGGGGCTCCTGGGCGTGCTGGGCGACGACGCCGTCGAACGCCTTGACGTACTCCAGCGCGCGCCGCATGAGCACGGGGTCCGCGACACACCTGCCGTCGTCGGAGAAGACCCGCACGTGGGCCGCGGAGTCGGCCATGGCCCCCAGCTCGGCGAGACGCTCGCCGTCGAGACCCACCGTCACGGCCCCGACGGGGTGCACGTCCACCCATCCGGCCTCCTGGCCGAGACGGTGGACCTGCTCCACGACACCGGCGGTGTCGGCCACGGGCGAGGTGTTCGCCATCGCGTGCACGGCGGTGAACCCGCCGGCCGCGGCGGCCCGGGTCCCCGAGGCGACGGTCTCGGCGTCCTCGCGACCGGGTTCGCGCAGGTGCGTGTGCAGGTCGACCAGCCCGGGCAGCAGGACCTGCCCGTCGGCCTCGACGACCTCCGCCCCGGTTGTGTCGGCCGCGCCGGCCGCGGTGATCTCGGCGACCACGCCGTCGCGCAGCACGACGTCGGCGGGTTCCCCGCCCAGCGGACGTGCCCCGCGCAGGACGTAGGTGGTGGACTGCTGGCTCACAGGTCGTTCCCTTCTGCCGAGTCCTCCCCGGCCATCAGCAGGTAGAGGGCCGCCATCCGCACGGCGACGCCGTTGGCGACCTGCTCGACGATGACGGCGCGGTCGGAGTCGGCGGCCTCCGCCGAGATCTCCAGGCCCCGGTTCATCGGGCCGGGGTGCAGCACGATCGCGTGGTCGGCCAGCCGCGCCAGGCGCCGGGCGTCCAGGCCGTAGTAGCGGGTGTACTCCAGCGGGCTCGGGAAGAACCCCCCCGCGCCGCCGGACATCCGCTCGCGCTGGACGCGCAGCATCATGACGGCGTCCGGCTGGAACTCCGCCAGGGTCTGGTCGAGGTGGTAGGACACGGCGCACGGCCACGTCTCCACCCCGACGGGGACGAGAGTGGGCGGGGCGACCAGGGTCACCTCGGCGCCGAGCGTGTGCAGCAGCGCCACGTTGGCCCGCGCGACCCGGGAGTGCAGCACGTCGCCGACGATGGCGACCTTCAGGCCTGCCAGGTCGGCACCGACGCCCTCGCCCGCGCCGCCGCGGAGACCCACGAGGTGCCGCCGGATCGTGTACGCGTCCAGCAGCGCCTGGGTGGGGTGCTGGTGCGTGCCGTCGCCCGCGTTGAGCACGCCCGCGTCCAGCCAGCCGGCGTGCGCGAGCTGGTAGGGGGCGCCGGAGGCCCAGTGCCGCACCACGACGGCGTCGGCGCCCATGGCGTGCAGCGTCAGGGCCGTGTCCTTGAGGGACTCTCCCTTGGAGACGCTCGACCCCTTGGCGGAGAAGTTGATGACGTCGGCGGACAGCCGCTTGGCGGCGGTCTCGAAGGAGATCCGGGTGCGGGTGGAGTCCTCGAAGAAGAGGTTGACCACGGTGCGCCCGCGCAGGGTGGGCAGCTTCTTGATCTCGCGGGACTGGGTCGCGGCCATCTGCGCCGCGGTGTCCAGCAGCAGCACCGCCTCGTCCTTGCTCAGGTCGGCGGTGGAGAGCAGGTGCTTCATCGCGCACCCCCCTCGCCGTGCTCGCGGCCGGAGATGACCACGGCGTCCTCGACCCCGTCGACCTCGGAGAGCAGCACGCGGACACGCTCCGAGGTGGAGGTCGGCAGGTTCTTGCCCACGAAGTCCGGGCGGATGGGCAGCTCGCGGTGCCCGCGGTCGACCAGGCAGGCAAGGCGGACCGCCCGCGGGCGGCCCAGGTCGCCGAGGGCGTCCAGCGCGGCGCGGATGGTCCGGCCGGAGTAGAGCACGTCGTCGACGAGCACGACCGTGCGCCCCTCGATCCCCGCCTGCGGCAGGCGGGTGACGCCGACGGCGCGGGTGGGCTGGCGACGCAGGTCGTCGCGGTACATCGTGACGTCGAGCTCGCCGGTGCTCGCGGCGGGGTCGAAGGCCGGTTCGATGCCGGCCAGCCGCTCGGCGAGCCGGTGGGCGAGGGTCACCCCGCGGGTCGGGATGCCGAGCAGCACCACGTCGTCGGCGCCCTTGGCGCGTTCGACGATCTCGTGGGCGATGCGGGTGAGGGCGCGGGAGACGTCGCTCGCGCCGAGGACGGTCGTGCCGTCCGGGGTGGGGTCTGCGGGCAGCGCAGGGCCAGGGCTCAACGGGACTCCTTCTCCGCCTCACGGGACGGCATTAAAGGGGGTCTGTTCCGGGCAAGCCTAACCCGGAACCTCGGCGGCGGGCGCCGGGCGTCCGCACGGTGGACGCCCGGCGGCCCGCGCCGTCAGTCGAGCAGGGTCGGCTTGATCTCCATCAGCCGCCCGAGGACGCCGTTGACGAAGCTCGGCGACTCGTCGGTGGACAGCTGGCCCGCCAGGTCCACCGCCTCGTCGACGGCCACGGCGTCGGGCACGTCGTCGTTGTACAGCAGCTCGTAGGCACCCACCCGCAGGAGCGACCGGTCGACGGCCGGCATGCGCGCCAGGGTCCAGTCGCGCGAGTAGGTCTCGAGCAGCTCGTCGATCCGCTCGCGGTGGGCGACGACGCCCTCGACGAGCTCGACGGTGTACTGCGGCACGCTCGCCTCGGCGTGCGGCTCGATCACCCGGTCGGCGAGCAGCACGAGCGGGTCCATCGCGCGCTGCTCCGACTCGAAGAGGATGTCGGCGGCGCGCTTGCGCGCCTTGGTCCGTGCGCCCACGTCAGTCGTTCACGCGGCCGAGGTACGACCCGTCACGGGTGTCGACCTTGACCTTGGTGCCCTGGTCGAGGAACAGCGGGACCTGGACCTCGGCGCCGGTCTCCAGGGTGGCCGGCTTCGTGCCGCCGGTGGAGCGGTCGCCCTGCAGGCCCGGCTCGGTGTAGGTGATCTCCAGCACGACCGACGGGGGCAGCTCGACGTAGAGGGGGACGCCCTCGTTCATGGCGACCATGACGCTCATGCCCTCGAGCATGTAGTCCTTGGCGCCGCCCACGACGGTCGTGGAGACCGGGATCTGGTCGTAGGTGTCGGTGTCCATGAAGACGAAGTCCTCGCCGTCCATGTACAGGTACTGGTAGTCGCGGCGGTCCACGTTGGCCGTCTCGACCTTCGCGCCGGCGTTGAACGTCTTGTCGACCACCTTGCCCGAGAGCACGTTCTTCAGCTTGGTGCGGACGAACGCGCCACCCTTGCCCGGCTTGACGTGCTGGAACTCGAGAACGGACCAGAGCTGGCCGTCGATGCGCAGCACGGTGCCGTTCTTGATGTCGTTGGAGGTAGCCACGGTGTTGTTCGTCCTCGACAGGTCTCGGGAAAGGATGGTCGGCCGGTCGCCCCGGCGGGATGTCGGCATCCCGGCGGCAGAACGGCCCGGAACAGTCTACAGGGACGACAGCAGCGCCTGCCCGGCCACCCCGAGCGACCCCGCCCACACCAACGAGGCGAGGCTGCCCACGACGAACCGCTCCCCCGCCACGGGGTGCTCGCGCAGCTCCGGCAGCCGGCCCAGCGCCTTGACGGCGACGACGACGGCGACCCCCTCCGGGTAGCCGGCCAGGACGGTGCCGGTGATCGCGAACCGCTCGAGCAGACCGATCCACGTGCCGTTGCCGAGCACGGCCAGCGCCTCGGCCTGCGCCCGCGCCCCGGCCCGGGACTCGGCGTGCCGCAGCACGAGGGGCACCAGCCAGGCACCACCCCCGACGCTCAGGGCGAGGGTGACCACCCACAGCCCGACGGCCCACCAGATCATCGCCTCACTCCTCCACCGGTCCGCCGGGTCCGTCCGCGGCGCACGCCGCCACGTCGGCCGCCCGCAGCAGCCGCGCGGCCAGGGGACGCACCGCCAGCTCCTCGGCCCACAGGGCGGTGCGCAGCCGTTGGCTGACCGCCTGCTCGCTCACGCCCAGGACCTCCGCCGTCGCCCGTTGCGGCGCCGCCGACGCCTCCTGCTCGCCGAGGGTATCGACGGCCTCCCAGCCGGCCGGGGACCGACGCGCCGCGACGGCGCCCAGCAGCCGGAGCAGCGACTGGGCGTCCGCGGCGATCGTGGCTCCCGGCTCGTCCGTGGCACCGACGACGGCGAGCGGCACGACGCTGCCGCGCCGCTTGGCGTCCTCGACCGCCTCGCGCGCCCGGACGAACGCCGGGCCGGACGCGGCGCGCGAGGCGGCCGGCAACGGATCCTGCACGGCCCCGACGCCGACGCCGACCGACCAGCCCCCGTCGCGCAGGAGGTCGGCGACGATCTCGACGGCGAGCCGGGCACCGTCGTCGCCGTCCAGCACACCCTGCACCTCGTCGCCGACCGTCCGGTCGAACCCGAGGCGCACGCCGGGCCGCTCGCCGCCCGTGCGGGTGCGCAGCAGCGCGAGCACCTCCGGCACGAGGTCACCCCGGGTGGTGCTGTCCCGCTGGTCCACCGTCAGCACGATCATGGATCAAGCATAGAGTCTTGATGGTGCCTGATCAAGCAAGAGGACTTGATATGCGGTGATCTAGTGCGAGAGCTTGTGAGAGATCGCCTCGAGCGCCAGGCGGTAGGAGTCGAAGCCGAACCCGGCCACGGTCCCCGTCGCGATGCCGGCGACCACCGAGTAGTGCCGGAACGACTCCCGCGCCGCCGGGTTGGACAGGTGCACCTCGACCAGCAGCAGCGACGACGTCGTCACCTGGGCCGCGGCGTCCCGCAGCGCATAGCTGTAGTGGGTGAAGGCTGCAGGGTTGAGGACGACGTGCGACCGCGAGTCCACGGCCTCGTGCAGCCAGCCCACGATCTGCGCCTCGTCGTCGGTCTGGCGCACCTCCACGTCCAGACCGAGCCGCGCGCCCCAGTCGTCGGCGACCTCGCGCAGGTCCGCCATCGACGCGTGGCCGTAGATCTCCGGCTCGCGCACGCCGAGCCGGCCGAGGTTCGGGCCGTTGAGGATCATCACGCGCGGTGTGTCGGTCATGTCCCGAGCCTAGCCAGCACTCCCCCGCCCGGTCACCGGGCCGACCACCCGCGCCAGCGCTCCACGGCGAGCCGGACCACCGGACCGGACGGTCGCGCGCGTCGGTACGGCGCGTACCGGGCGGCCAGCGCGTCCAGCGCGGCCTCGCGGCCGGCGTCGCCCGACCGGGCGCGGACGTCCACCCGGACCCACCACAGCCGGTCCCAGTCGTCGTCGTAGACGTCCACCAGCAGCGCCGCCCGCGGGTTGGCCCGCAGGTTGCGCAGCCGGCGCAGGTCGCTCGTCCGCTTGGGCTTGTGGTCGACGGCGGTCACCACGTCGACCCGGTCCGGGGCGCCATCCAGCGCGGGAACCACGGCGAACGTCACCGGCACCAGGTGCGGCACGTCGTCGGCGGAGGTGGCGAGCACCGCATGACGTGCCGCGGCGAACCGGCGGCGGCAGGTGGCCGCGTCGAGGGCCGGCACGGGCGTCTACACCGGCCGGCGCGTCCGGAGGGCGTCGATCTCCTCACGGCGCAGCGTCACCAGCCGGTCCACGACCTCGCCGGGCAGCGGATGGTCGGGCTGGAACGCGATCGACCCCTTCGTCACCCGGAAGTCGGCCAGCCGGTCGGCGAGCGCCACGATCGCCGCCGGGCTGAACGGATAGACACCGACGTGGTGCGCCCGGGCGACGACGGCGAGCAGCGGGCTGTCCCGGTACCGCAGCGCCGGCATGCCGTAGCCGACACCCTCGGTGGCCTCGGGCACGAGCCGACGCGCCCGGGCGACGACGTCGGCCACCGCGGACCGGTCGGGCTCGTCCAGGCCGGCCACGTACGCGGTCACCTGCCCCATGCGACCCATGCTGCGGGCGTCCCGCGTACCTCGCCAGCGGGTCGCACCGGCAGGTCCCGTGGGCAGGTCACGAGGGAGAGGTCAGCGCTCGGCGGGATCGGTGACCACGAGCATGAGCACCAGTCCGGCGAGCAGGACGACGACGATCGCGAGCGTGCCCCAGATCGTCGCACCGGTCAGGGCGATGACGGCGGTCCACAGCGCCGGGGTCAGGAACGAGACGGCGCGGCCGGTGGTGGCGTACAGCCCGAACACCTCCGACTCCCGGCCCGCGGGCGTGACCCGCGCCAGGAACGACCGGGAGGCGGACTGCGCGGGCCCGACGAACGCCGTCAGGGCGAGCCCGGCGATCCAGAACACCGGAGCCCCCAGGGGGTACAGCGCGACGATCGCCGTGCCGCACAGCACCAGGGCGGCCAGCGACCACAGGATCACCGTGCGCGGCCCCAACCGGTCGTCGAAGAGTCCCGCGGCCATGGTGCTCACGCCGGCGATGAGGTTCGCCGCGATGCCGAAGATCATCACGTCGTTGTCGCCGAAGCGATAGGACACGGCCGCGACGATCGCGCCGAAGGTGAACACGCCGGCCAGCCCGTCGCGGTAGACGGCGCTGGCCAGCAGGAACCAGAAGGTCGTGCGCGCGGTGCGCCACAGGTCGACGACGTCCCGCCACAGCTCGACGTAGCCCGCGAAGAACCCCACCCGGGGCCTGTCCGCGGCCGGCGGGGCCTCGGGCACCCGGCGGAAGAGCGGCCAGGCGAAGGCGACGGCCCACAACCCGCACCCGATCGCGATCGCCCGGTAGCCCCAGCCGTCCGAGGTGTCCATCCCGAAGAAGTCCGCGCTGCTGGCCACGACCACCAGGACGAGCGCGACGATCCCGCCCATGTAACCCAGGCCCCAGCCCAGCCCGGAGACGCGACCCACGGTGGACGGCGTCGAGACCTGCGTGAGCATCGCGTTGTAGTTCACCCCGGCGATCTCCCCCGCCACGCTGCCCAGCGACACGAGCGCGGCCCCGAGCGCGAAGTACGCCGGCTCCGCCCGCACGAGGCCGAGACCGAACATCGCCACGACGAGCACGACCGTGCCCCCGGCGAGCCAGGCCTTGCGGCGGCCGGCCACGTCGGCCCGGCGGCCCAGCACGGGTGCGAGCAGGGCCACCAGCACCCCGCCGGCGGTGATCCAGGCGCCCAGCCCGCTGGAGAGCGTGGCCAGGGCGCTCTCCCGGGCCGGGTCGTCCGCGCCCAGCGCCGCCACGGACGGCTCCAGGAAGGCGTCGCTGGTCAGGTACAGGGCGGTGAAGACGAAGGTGACGATCACCGTGTTGAACGGCTGGGTGGCCCAGTCCCACAGGGCCCACGCCACCACGCGACGCCGCCGCTCGGTGGGCGGCAGCGTGGCGAAGGTGGCGGAGGCGCCGTCGTGGCCCGACGACGTCGTCGGTGTCGTGTCGCTCATGGTCGGTGAGTCTGGCGCATCCCGGGGGGTGGCGGGTAGCCCCGCGCGCTCGGGGTGCGGATCTCAGGCGGGTCGGCGGGGCGGCGGGTCTCCCGCGAGCGCCCACCGGATCGCGCGGGTGGCCAGGTGCCCGCCCGCCCGGACGGGCGCGGGCTCACCGCGCAGCGGCCACGGGGCCGGGGTCAGCTCCTGGGCCCACCGGGGCAGCGCCCCGTAGGAGGCCGCAGCGAGCAGGACGTAGGGGCCGCGGGCCGTCCACGGCAGCGGGGGTTCGGCGAGCAGGAACCGGGCGACGTCGCGCGAGGCGTCCGTGGCGGCGAGCTCGTCGCGGTACTCGTCCAGGGCCTTGCGCAGCTCGGTCCGCGAGCGTGGTGGCCGGTCCGCGCCGAGCCGCTCGGCGACGGTCGCGGTCTCGGCGAGGTAGGCGTCGCACCCGGCGTCGTCGAGCGGGCGGCGGCCGTACCGCTGGTGGGCGCCGAGGAAGCTGTCGACCTCGGCGACGTGCACCCAGCGCAGCAGCCACGGGTCGTCGGCCGCGTAGGGGCGTCCGTCGGGCGCGACGCCGGCGACGCGCGCGTGCACGGCCCGGACGACGTCGACCGCCCGCTGGGCGTCGTCCGCGGTGGCGAAGGTGGTCTCGGCGAGGAACGTGCTGGTGCGGCCCAGCCGGCCCCACGGGTCGCCCCGGTAGCCGGAGTGGTCCGCCACGGCCGCCATGGCCAGGGGGTGCAGCGACTGCAGCAGCAGGGCGCGGACCCCGCCGACGAACATGGAGGCGTCGCCGTGCACGCGGGCGATGGCGGAGTCGTCGGCGAACCAGCGCGGCCCGGGGCTCGTGTGGATGCGTTCGCGCGCGGCACGCCCGGCGCTGCCGCCGGAGACCTGTTCGAAGAGCTGCCGGCCGGCGCGGCGCTGGAGATGGCGCAACGGGGATCGCACGGACCCATTCTGCGCCAGGTCCGGGGATGCTCCGGTAGGTTGCCGGTGTGCGCGACGACACCGTGGCCACCACCTGGCGGCCGGACGAGCTGCTGGGCGGGCCGTTCGAGAGCACGCCGGTCGGCGGGGGCACGCTGGTGCGCTCGGCCACGGCTCCCCCGCGTCCGCGCGCCGTGGTGCTGCACCTGCACGGCTACAACGACTACTTCTTCCAGGACCACTTCGCCCGGGCGCTCGAGGAGCAGGGCGTCGCCCTGCTGGGCGTCGACCTGCCGGGCGCGGGACGCTCGCTGCGCGCCGACCAGATCCCGCACTTCGTCACCGACCTGCGCGAGCACGGCCCCGCGCTCACCGCCGCGGTGCACGCCGCCCGGGCGGCCGCGCACGGCGTCCCGCTCGTCCTGCACGCGCACTCGACCGGCGGGCTGCTGGCGGCGCTGTGGGCGCACGCCCACCGGGGCCGGGGCGACGTCGACGCCCTCGCGCTGGACAGCCCGTTCCTCGACCTGCACGCCTCGTGGCTGCAGCGCACCCTGGGCACCTGGGTGCTGGACGCCGTCGGACCGTGGTCGCCGACGGCGGTGCTGTCGACGACCCCGTCCGTGTACGCCACGCACCAGCTCGCGACGAACGGCGGCCGGTGGGACTTCGACGTGCGCTACAAGAGGCCCGAGGGTCAGCCGGTCCGTGCCGGGTGGCTGCGCGCGGTGCGCCGCGGCCAGGCCCGGGTGGCGCGAGGGCTGGCCATCGACGTCCCGGTGCTGGTGGCACGCTCGGACCGCTCCGGTCCGGACGTGGCGACCAACCCCGACCTCGACGTCCAGGACACTGTGCTCGACGTCGCGCAGATCGCCCGGCTGGCACCGCGCCTGGGCGATCGGGTCGACACCCTGACCGTGCCGGGCGGGGTGCACGACCTGCTGCTGTCCCGCGAGGAGCCCCGCCTGCGGTACCTCACCGGCCTGACGGGCTGGATCGACGACGTCGTGACAGGGTCGAAGCCATGAACGAGCACCGCAGCACCCACCCGTACCTCGACCCGCGCCCCGGCACCCCCGGCCGGCGAGTGGTCGCGCTGGCGCACCGGGGCTTCTCCCACGGGGACGAGAACCTGGAGAACTCGATGGCCGCGTTCGAGGCGGCCGTCGACCTCGGTTTCGGCTACGTGGAGACCGACGCGCACGGCACCCGCGACGGCGTCGCCGTCGCGCTGCACGACTCCTCGCTGGACCGCACCACCGACGGCAGCGGCGAGGTGGCCGACCAGACCTGGGACCAGGTGTCGCGCGCCCGGATCGGCGGGCAGGAGCCCGTGCCCCGGCTGGACGACCTGCTGGGCACCTGGCCGGACCTGCGGGTCAACATCGACGTCAAGGGAGACTCGAGCATCGAGCCCGTGGCCGAGGCGATCGAGCGCACCGCGAGCCACGACCGCGTGTGCGTCACGTCGTTCTCCCCGGGCCGGCGCCGGCGCACGCTGGCGAGGATGTCCCGGCCGGTGGCCACCAGCGCGGGCACGAGCGAGGTGCTCGGGTTCCTCGCCGGGGCACGGCTGCGGGTCCCCGGTCTCGTGCAGCGGGCGTTGCGCGACGTCGACGCCCTGCAGGTGCCGCCCGCGCAGGGCGGCGTCACGGTGGTGGACGCCGCCACGGTGGCCGCGGCGCACCGCGCGGGTCGGCACGTGCACGTCTGGACGATCAACGACCCGGACGAGATGCGCCGGCTGCTCGACCTCAACGTCGACGGCATCGTCACCGACCGCGCCGACCTGCTGCGCGACGTCCTGCGCGAGCGGGGCCTCTGGTCCTGACCGACCCGTTGTGGGCATGAAAAATGCGGGTTCCCGCTGCCGGGACCCGCATTTTTCATGCCCACAACGGGCGGGGGTCAGGCGCCGAGCTGGACGGTGACCCCCGGGTTGCCCGACGGCGGTTCCTTGGAGATCTCGGCGTAGGCGGCCGCGAGGACCGTCGGGTCGGGCCCCTCGAGCCGCACCGGCTTGGCGACGTCGTCGAGCACGACGAAGCGCAGCAGGTCGCCGCGCGTCTTCTTGTCGCGGCGCATGGCGGCCAGGAGCTGGTCCCAGCGGTCCCCGCGGTACGTCGTCGGCAGCCCGAGGGCCGTGAGGATCTCCCGGTGCCGGTCGACGACGGCGTCGTCGAGCTTGCCGCCGAGGCGTCCCAGCTCGGCGGCGAAGACCATGCCCACGGCGACGGCCGCGCCGTGCCGCAGCTGGTACCGCTCGACCAGCTCGATCGCGTGGCCCAGGGTGTGCCCGTAGTTGAGGATCTCGCGCAGGCCCTGCTCGGTGAGGTCCTCCCCCACGACGCGCGCCTTGACGCGCACCGACCGCTCGATGAGCTCGGTCAGGACGTCCCACGTCTCCTCGGAGGTGTTCGGTCCCTCCCACTCGCGGATCGCGTCGGCGTGCTCCTCGACCAGCTCCAGGATCCGCTCGTCGGCGATGAACCCGGTCTTGACCACCTCGGCCATACCCGCCACGAGGTCCCACCGCTCCAGCGACTCCAGCGCGGCCAGGTCGCACAGCACGCCGGCCGGCGGGTGGAACGCGCCGACGAGGTTCTTGCCCTCGGCGGTGTTGATGCCCGTCTTGCCCCCGACGGCCGCGTCGACCATGGCGAGCAGCGTGGTCGGCACGTGCACGACCCGGATGCCGCGCAGCCAGGTGGCCGCGACGAACCCGGCCAGGTCCGTCGTCGCGCCGCCGCCGACCGCGACGATCGCGTCCGAGCGGGTGAAGTCGGCCTGGCCCATGACCTGCCAGCAGAAGGCCGCGACCTGCGCCGTCTTCTGCTCCTCGGCGTCGGGGAGCTCGGCGGCGAACGCCTCGTACCCCTGCGCGGCGAGGTCCTCGCGCACGGCGTCCCCGGTGGCCTGCAGCGAGGCCGGGTGCATCACCAGGACCCGGCGCACCCCCTCCCCGAGCAGGGTCGGGATCTCCCCGAGCAGGTGGCGGCCCACGACGACGTCATAGGGCTTGTCACCGGACACGGTCACGCGGACCGTCATGAGCGGACCTCCTGAAGGATCTCGTCGGCGACCTGCGCGGCGGTGCGCTCGTCGGACACCACCACCGTGGTCGCCAGTCGTTCGTAGGTGGGGCGGCGCGCCTGCATCAGCTCGGCCCAGCGGCCGCGCGGGTTGCCCACCAGCAGCGGGCGCGACCGGTTGAACCCGACCCGCGGGGCCGCCTGCGCCAGGGAGACGTCCAGGAACACGACGGTCCCCCCGTCGGCCGCGTAGCCCGTCAGGGCGCTCTGGGTGTGCGCGTCCATGACGGCACCGCCGCCCAGGGCCAGGACGCCGTCGTGGGTGGCGAGGGCCGTGGTGACGGCCTCGCGCTCGAGCTCGCGGAACCGGGGCTCGCCGTCGTCGACGAAGATGTCGGCCACCGCCTTGCCGGCCGTGCGCTCGACGTCGGCGTCGGTGTCCCGGAACGCGACGCCCAGGCGCTCGGCGAGGATCCTGCCGACCGTGGTCTTGCCGCTGCCGGGCGGGCCCGTGAGCACCACCCGCGGTCGCGTCGCCGTCATCGCAGCAGCTCGGGGATCGACGCCAGGTAGGCCTCGGCGTTGCGCCGCACCTCGGCGACCGAGTCGCCGCCGAACTTCTCCAGGGCGACCTGCGCGAGTTCCAGGGCGACCATCGCCTCGGCCACGACGGCGGCCGGCGGCACCGCGCACACGTCAGATCGCTGGTGGTGGGCGGTGACCTCCTCGCCGGTGGCGACGTCGACGGTCGCCAGGGCGCGGGGCACGGTGGAGATGGGCTTCATCGCGGCCGAGACCCGCAGCACCTCGCCGTTGCTCATGCCGCCCTCGATACCGCCGGCCCGGTTGGACCGGCGCACGATCCGGCCGTCGGCGTCCCGCTCGATCTCGTCGTGCGCCGCCGACCCGCGACGGCGGGCCGTGCGGAAGCCGTCGCCCACGCCCACGCCCTTGATCGCCTGGATCCCCATGAGGGCGGCGGCGAGGCGGGCGTCGAGGCGGCGGTCGGAGTGCGTGTAGGTGCCCAGGCCGGTCGGGACGTCGTAGGCGAGCACCTCGACGACGCCGCCGAGGGTGTCGCCGTCCTTGCGGCAGGCGTCGATCTCCGCGACCATCGCCTCGCTCGTGGGGCCGTGGAAGCAGCGCACCGGGTCGGCGTCCAGCGCGGCGACGTCGTCGGGCGTGGGCAGGTCGGCGGCCTCGGGGACCTCGACGGTCCCGATGGCGGTCACGTGGCTGACCAGCCGCACGCCGAGCGCCTGCTCGAGGAACTTGGCCGCGGCGGTGCCCAGCGCCACCCGTGTCGCGGTCTCCCGGGCGCTGGCCCGCTCCAGGACCGGCCGGGCGTCGTCGAACCCGTACTTGCGCATGCCCACCAGGTCGGCGTGGCCGGGGCGCGGGCGGGTCAGCGGCCGGTTGCGGGCGATCTCGCGCTCGTCGCCGGTGCCGGCGTCGCGCAGCAGCGCCTCGCGCGGCACGGGGTCGGCGGACATCACGTCGACCCACTTGGGCCACTCGGTGTTCGCGATCTCGATCGACAGCGGACCGCCCTGGGTCACGCCGTGGCGCAACCCGCCCAGGACGCGGACCTCGTCCTTCTCGAACTTCATCCGGGCGCCGCGGCCGTAGCCGAGGCGGCGCCGGGCGAGGGCGTCCTGGATGTCGGAGGTGAGGATCTCCACCCCGGCGGGCAGTCCGTCCATCAGGCCCACCAGGGCCTGACCGTGCGACTCCCCGGAGGTCAACCAGCGCAGCATGCTCGCGATTCTGTCACGCCCGCGGGGCGACCGACGTCGACGGTCGGATGGCGGACGTCACCCCCGGGCGGTCGTGCTCAGCCCGTCGGGGCTCCGAGCGCTCGCTGCAGCGCGGCGTCCATGGCGTCGACGGGCCCGGGACGACCGGTCATCAGCCGGACCTGCTCCACCGCCTGGTGCAGCAGCATCCGCTCCCCGCCGACGACGGTCCCGCCGGTCGCCGCCCACGCCTGGGACACGGCGGTCGGGCGCGGGTCGTAGACGACGTCCAGCAGCACGCCGTGAACGCGTGTCCCCCGTGTCCGCAGCGACGCGGCGACCGGGTCCGCGGCACGGGCCGGCATGGTCGAGACCACGACGTCGGCGTCGGCGAGCACGTCGGGGGCCGTTGCGGTGTCGAGCACCTCGTACCGCGGCGTCACGCCCATCCGTGCGGCGGCCTCCTGCAACGGCCCGGTCCGCCCGAGGTCACGCACGAGCACCAGCGGTGCCGTGCACCCCAGCTCGCCGAGGGCGGCCAGCGTGGACGCGGCGGTCGCTCCCCCGCCGAGCACGACGGCATCGCGCACCGTCACGTCGCGGGTGCCGTGCCGCTCGGTCAGTCCCTCACGGACCGCCTGCACCAGCCCGTGCACGTCGGTGTTGGTCCCGGTGAGGGACACACCGGCCCGTGCCGGAGCGACCAGCACCGTGTTGACGGCACCGACCACCTGCGCCAGCGGGTCGACGTGGTCGACCAGCTTCATCACCGCGTGCTTGAGCGGCATGGTGACGCTCAGCCCCGCCCAGGCCAGGTCCAGACCGCGCACGACCCCGGACAGCTGCTCCACGGTCGTGTCGATCGCGGAGTACTGCCATCCCTCGAGACCGAGCGCCTCGTACGCCGCCGTGTGCAGGGTCGGCGACAGCGAGTGCGCGACCGGGTGTCCCACGACGGCCGCGCGCCTCACCGCTGCCATCAGTAGCCGTTCTCCGCTTCCCAGGCGCGCAGCTCCGCGACGTTCTGCTGGTGCTCCTCGAACGTCTCGGCGAACTTGGTCTCGCCCGTGTCGAGATTGACCGCGACCCAGAAGATCCAGTCACCCTCCGGCGGGTTCGCGACGGCCTCGACCGAGGCGGCTCCGGGGTTCGCGATGGGCCCCGGCGGCAGCCCGGCGTGCTGGTACGTGTTGTACGGGTTGCTCGGATCGTTGGTGTCGTCCCGGGTCAGCTCGGTGCCGGGGATCCCGAGACCGTAGGCGACCGCCGCATCGATCTGCAGACGCTGGCCGATGTCCAGACGATTCTCGATGGCCCGAGCCATCTTCGGACGGTCCTCGTCGGCCCGGGCCTCACGCTCGACGAGCGACGCCTTGATGAGCACGTTCTGCCGGTCGTCCTTGGCCACGCCCAGCGAGTCGAGCTCGGCCTTGGTCTGGTCGATCATCGTCGACAGCAGGTCGACGGCCGTGTCCCCCGGCTGGACGGCGTAGGTCTTGGGGAACAGCCAGCCCTCGGCGTCGCCGTCGGCCTCGCCGGGCAGCCCGATCTTCTTGGGCGAGTCCAGGGCCGCGGACAACTCGTCCTGCGTGATGGGCGTGACGGAGGCGATCTTGTCGACGACCTGCTCGACCGTGAACCCCTCGGGGATGGTCACGTTGGTCTCGACCTTCTCGTTCGCGACCAGCGCCTCGACCGCGTCGGCGGCACGCATCTGGGTGTACAGCTCGTAGGTGCCCGGCTGGATGCCGGACGCACCCGGCGTGGCGTCGAACGCCGCGTTGAACGCGCCCACGCTGGCGACCACGTCGGCCTCCACGAGCGCCGACCCCATCATCGCGCCCGTGGCGCCCTCGGGGATCTTGACCTGCACCGGGTCGACACCGGGTCCGGCGTAGTCCTCGGGCGCCGAGTCGAACAGGTCGAACCCCGACAGCGAACTGCCGAGCCGGTCGACGAGGAAGTAGCCGCCGACGCCGAGGACGCCGAGCAGCACCACGAGGATGACGGCCGTGCGACGCTGCCGCTGGCGCCTGCGCTTGCGCGCCGCGCGCTTGCTCGCCGCTGAGCGTCCCCGCGACGGCGAGGCGTGCCGCTGGACGGTGGTGGTCTCGAAGAGATCCGTCACGCCGGAAACATCCTTCTCATGGAACGGTCACTGGACATGCTCTCACGCCACCTCGACCAGCTCGCCGACCCGGTCCCCCGTGGTCCGCTCCGCCTCGAGTGCGTGTTGCAGAATGATAACGGCTGCGGCTTGGTCGATGACAGGGCGGTGCTTGGCCGTCTTCTTGCCCGCGGCCCGGAGCTGGGCATGGGCCGTCACCGTCGTCATCCGTTCGTCCACCAAGCGGACCGGCACCGGATCGACCGCGGCGGCCAGTCGGCCCGCGAACTCCCGGGCGTCCGTGGTCGCGGCCCCCTCGTTCCCCGACAGGTGCCGGGGCAGGCCGACGTAGACCACGGCGGCCGACCGCTCGGCGACCTCCGCAGCGATCCGCGCGACGTCCGCCGTCGGCCCCGGCGCACCGTCCGTGCCGGTCGGCACGGACAGCACGCGGCCCACGGTCTCGACCGGCGTGGCGACCAGCCCGTCCGGGTCGGACCCCGCCAGGCCGATCCGGGCCCTGCCGACGTCGACGCCGAGCCGGGCACCACGCGGCAGCGCGTCAAGCACCGGCGGCCTCGCGCACCTGGGCCCGGACGCCGTCGAGCGCCGCCGGGACCGCCCCGACGTCGGAGCCGCCGCCCTGGGCGAGGTCCGGCTTGCCGCCGCCCCCGCCGCCGAGGGTCCGGGCAGCGGTCTTGACGAAGTCCCCGGCCCGCAGGCCGGCGTCCCGCGCCGCCGCGTTGGTGGCGACGACGACGAGCGGACGACCGTTCGACTCCCCGGCGACCGCGACGACGGCGGCGTCCGACTCGCCGAGCCGGCCCCGGACGTCCAGCGCGAGCGTGCGCAGGTCGTCCGCGGAGCCGACCTCCCCGGCGTCGTGCGCGACGACCCGCACGTCGCCTTCGCGGGACGCCTCGGCGGCCAGCGTCGCGGCCTGCGCCAGCAGCTGTCCCTGACGCAGGGTGGCGAGCTCCTTCTCGGTGTCCCGCAGGCGGCTCATGAGCGAACCCACCCGGTCGGTCAGCTCCTCGGGCCGCGCGTTGAGCATGCCGGTCAGCTGACCGACCAGCGCGTGCTCCTTGGCGTGGAAGCCGTAGGCGCCGGCGCCGACCAGCGCGTCGACACGGCGCACCCCCGAGCCGATGGACGACTCCCCGAGCAGCGCCACCCGACCGACCTCGCCGGTCGCGCCGACGTGCGTGCCGCCGCACAGCTCGCGCGACCACTCGCCGCCGATGGAGACGACCCGGACGTTCTCGCCGTACTTCTCCCCGAAGAGGGCCATCGCACCCAGCTCCTTGGCCCGGGACAGGGGCATGACGGCGTCGGTGACCTCGAGGTTCTCCGTGAGCCGCTCGTTGACCCGCTCCTCGATCTCGCTGAGCTGGGCGGCCGAGACGGCCGTGGGCGAGCGGAAGTCGAACCGGACCCGGCTCGGCGCGTTCTCCGACCCGGCCTGGGTACGGTCCTCGCCGACCATCTCGTGCAGCGCCTTGTGGATCATGTGCGTCGCCGAGTGCGCCCGACTGATGGCCACGCGCCGACCGGCGTCGATCGTGGCGGTCCCGGGGTCGCCGAGCGCCACGGTGCCCTCCACCAGACGGCCGCGGTGCACGGACAGCCCCGCCACGGGACGCTGCACGTCGTCGACCTCGATCGTGGCGCCGGAGTCCAGCGTGATGGTGCCCTGGTCCGCGAGCTGGCCACCGGCCTCGGCGTAGAACGGCGTCCGGTCCAGGACGACCTCGACGTCCGCGGGGGCCGTGGCGGCCGGCGCGGACGCGCCGTCCACGAGCAGCCCCTCGACGTGCACCGAGGCCTGGTGGTCGGAGTACCCGAGGAACTCGACGGGGGCCGAGAGCTTCTTGGACAGCTCCTCGTAGGCCCGCAGGTCCCCGTGGCCGGTCTTCTTCGCCAGCGCGTCGGCGCGCGCCCGCTGCTTCTGCTCCGCCATGAGGTCGCGGAACGCCTTCTCGTCGACCCGGACGCCCTGCTCGGCGGCCATCTCGAGGGTCAGGTCGATCGGGAACCCGTAGGTGTCGTGCAGCTGGAAGGCCTCGGCCCCGCCGAGGACGACCGGACCGCCCTCGGAGGTCTTCTTGGCGCGCTGCACCGCGGTGTCCAGGATCGTCGTGCCGGAGGCGAGCGTGCGCCGGAAGGCGTCCTCCTCGCCGTAGGCGACGTCGGCGATGCGCCCGAAGTCCGTCTCGAGCTCGGGGTAGGACGCCTTCATCGCGTCCTTGGAGACCGGCAGCAGGGCGGGCAGTGCCTGCTCGTCGACGCCGAGCAGGCGCACCGCGCGCACCGCGCGGCGGATGAGGCGCCGCAGCACGTAGCCGCGACCCTCGTTCGCGGGGCGGACGCCGTCGCCGATGACCATCAGCGCCGAACGCACGTGGTCCGCGACGACGCGCATGCGCACGTCGTCCTCGAGGTTCGCGCCGTAGCGCTTGCCGGTCATCTCCTCAACCGTGGCGATGACGGGGTAGACCTCGTCGATCTCGTAGAGGTTCTCCTTGCCCTGGAGGAGGTAGGCGATGCGCTCGAGCCCGGCGCCGGTGTCGATGCTCTTGTGGTCGAGCTCGCCCAGCAGCGGGTAGCTCTTGCCCTGTCCCTCACCGCGGACGAACTCGTCGAAGACGAGGTTCCAGATCTCCAGGTACCGGTCGCCGCCCGGGTCCACCGTCCCGCCCTCGGCCTCGGGTCCGTAGGCCGGACCGCGGTCGTAGTGCCACTCGGCGCAGGGGCCGGCCGGGCCGGGCTGGCCCGTGTCCCAGAAGTTCTCCTCGCGCGGCAGCCGCACGACGTGCTTCGGGTCCAGGCCGATGCCCTTCGTCAGGGCGTCGTAGGCCTCGGTGTCCTGCTCCCAGATGGTGACCCACATGCGGTCGCCGTCGAAGCCGTAGCCACCGGCGCCCTGCTCGGTCGTCAGCAGCTCCCACGCGAAGTCGATGGCCTCGCGCTTGAAGTAGTCGCCGAACGAGAAGTTGCCGTTCATCTGGAAGAACGTGCCGTGCCGCGTCGTGCGCCCGACGTTCTCGATGTCGTTGGTGCGGATGCACTTCTGCACGCTGGCGGCCCGGGGCCAGGGCGCCTTCTCGGTGCCGAGGATGTACGGGATGAACGGCACCATGCCGGCGATCGTGAAGAGGATCGACGGGTCCGGCGAGACCAGCGGGACGCTCGGGACGATCTCGTGGTCCTTCGAGCGGAAGTAGTCCAGCCAACGCTGGCGGATGTCGGCGGTGCGCATGGTGTCCTTCGTCAGAGTCGTTGCCTGGTGGCCCTGGGGCCATTGTCCCGCGCCGGAGCGGTGCCGGCGGCGGGCTCAGAACGAGTAGCCCAGCTCGTCCTCGTCGGCGCGCGTAGCGGCCTCCGGGTCGACGGCGGCGTGTCGGCCGCGGCGGGCCCGGACGTCGACGTCGTCCGGGTGCGGCTGGCCCTCGGCGAGCAGCGCCGCGACGAGCTCGTCCTCGCGGGACTCGCGGGCCACGGAGAACTCGTGCCGGAACGTCTCCAGGAAGGTCCCGGTGCGGCGCGAGACGTCACGTCCGAGATCCTCGGCACGTGCGGCGACGGCCTCGGGGGTGTAGCGGGCCACCAGCCGCCGACCACGCTGGATCACGACGACCGTGATCGTCACGCCCACGCCCACCCAGAACAGCCGCCGCGTCATCGCGACGCCCCGTTCCCGGTCGACGACCGCCAGGCCTTGCCCAGGCCCTGGCGCACGCCGTAGGAGAACGCGGCGACCTTGACCAGGGGGCGACCCAGCGTCGAGGCGTACAGACCGGCCAGGGCCGAGACGTTCTCGCTCACCTGGGCGGCGGACGTCGTGATGACGTCGACCTTGACGAGCTGGTCGTTCGTCGAGGACACGGTGCTCGCGGCCTCGTCGAGGATCGGCACGGAGTGCTCCGTGAGCTCACGGATGCTGCGCGAGGTCTCGTCGAGCGTCCGCCCGAGCTTGACCAGCGGGACGGCCAGCAGGCCGACCAGCAGCACGAATGCGATGGCGGCGATCAGTCCCGCCACGTCCCCCACGGTCATCTCTCATCTCCTCGGTCGGGTGAGTCGCCACCCTATCCAAACGACGACGCCCCGTCCCCGATCGGGGGACGGGGCGTCGTGCCTGCTGAGCGCGGTGGCGCTGGATCAGCGGGCGTAGTACTCGACGACCATCTGGACGTCGCAGGTCACGGGGACCTCGGAGCGCTTCGGGGCGCGGGTCAGCGTCGTCGACAGCTTCTCCAGGTTGACGTCCAGGTAGCCCGGGACCTCGGGCAGCACGTCACGGTGCGCACCGGCGGCGGCGACCTGGAACGGCGTCGTGGTCTGCGACTTCGGCTTGACCTGGAGGGTCTGGCCGGGCTTCACGCGGAACGACGGGCGGTCGACGATCTTGCCGTCCACCATGATGTGGCGGTGCGTCACGGCCTGGCGCGCCTGCAGGATGGTGCGGGCGAAACCGGCACGGAGCACCAGCGCGTCGATGCGGGTCTCCAGGTCCTCGACCATGACCTCACCGGTCAGACCCGGGTGCTTGCGGGCGTTCTCGTAGACCTTGAGCAGCTGCTTCTCGCGCAGCGCGTACTGGGCGCGCAGACGCTGCTTCTCGCGCAGACGCACCGCGTAGTCGGACTCGGTGCGGCGACGGGCACGGCCGTGCTCGCCCGGGGGGTACGGACGCTTCTCGAAGTGGCGGACGGCCTTCGGGGTGAGGGCCAGACCGAGCTTGCGGCTCAGGCGCACCTGGCGGCGCGACTTGCGGACTGCAGTCACAGTGTTCTTCCTGTCCTGTCGTGGTTCTGAGGTCACACCCGAGGCGCAGTGGTCCGTGGACCAGGACGTCGGGTGCGGGACCAGCCGACGGAACCCTCGTCGACACCGTGACGATGTCGCAGGAGGAGTTCGCAGGGCCGAGGTCCCAGGTGGTCGCCGCGCGGGCAACCCGTCCATGTTACCCCATCGCCGCCGCGCCCCCGTGCCGTCCCCGCCGTCGTCACGCGACGGCGGTCAGGACCCGCCGTCGAGGATCTGCCGGATCCGGTCCAGCCGTTCACCGACCTGCCGCTCGAAACCCCGGTCGGTGGGTTCGTAGTACCGGCGCCCCGCCAGCTCGTCGGGCAGGTACCGCTGCGCGGCGACGCCGTGCGGCTCGTCGTGGGCGTAGCGGTACCCCTTCCCGTGGCCGAGCTTCTCCGCACCGGCGTAGTGGGCGTCACGCAGGTGGGCGGGGACCACCCCGACGCGACCCGCCGAGACGTCCGCGAGCGCCGCGCCGATCCCCGCGTACGCGCGGTTGGACTTCGGTGCCGTGGCCAGGTGGACCACGGCCTCGGCGAGCACGATCCGCCCCTCGGGCATCCCGACGAGCTGGACGGCCTGCGCCGCGGCGACGGCCGTCTGCAGAGCGGAGGGGTCCGCCATCCCGACGTCCTCGGCGGCCGAGATCACCAGCCGGCGGGCGATGAACCGGGGGTCCTCCCCTGCCGCGACCATGCGCGCGAGGTAGTGCAGCGCGGCGTCCACGTCGGAGCCGCGGATCGACTTGATGAACGCCGACACGACGTCGTAGTGCTGGTCGCCGTCGCGGTCGTACCGCACGGCCGCCACGTCGACGGCGCGCTCGACGGTGTCCAGGTCGACGGTGACCGGCTCGTCGGGGGCGACCTCGTCACGGGCGTCGCTGAGGGCCGCACCGGCCGCCGCCTCGAGGACCGTCAGGGCCTTGCGCGCGTCGCCGCCGGCCATGCGCACGAGCTGCTCCTCGGCGTCGTCGGCCAGCGTCACGGCACCGTCGAGCCCGCGCTCGTCCCGGATCGCCCGCCGGACCAGGCCGCGCACGTCCTCGGCGGTGAGCGGCCGCAGGGTCAGCAGCAGCGACCGGGACAGCAGCGGGGAGTTGACGGAGAACGACGGGTTCTCGGTGGTGGCCGCCACGAGGGTGACCCACCGGTTCTCCACGCTGGGCAGCAGGGCGTCCTGCTGCGTCTTGGAGAAGCGGTGGACCTCGTCGATGAACAGCACCGTCTCCTCACCGCCGGTGGCGAGCCGGCGCCGGGCGTCCTCGATGACCTGCCGGACGTCCTTGACCCCGGCGGTGACGGCGGAGAGCTCGACGAACCGTCGCCCGGAGCTCGTCGCGACGAGGTAGGCCAGCGTCGTCTTGCCGACACCCGGCGGACCCCACAGGATCACCGAGCCGGGCGCGGCCCGGCGCGCGGCGTCGTCGGCGGGTTCCACCAGGCGCCGCAACGGGGACCCGGCGACGAGCAGGTGCCCCTGACCGGTCACCTCGTCGAGCGAGGCGGGACGCATCCGGACGGCCAGCGGGGCGCCGGCGCCGCTGCGCGCGACCACCGGCGTGCCGTGCTCCCCGGTCGTCGCGGCGTTGAAGAGGTCCATGGGAAGGAGCCTAAGTGCCGCCGCCGACGATCGCACACCTGTTCGACGGCCGTCCCGGGTGCGGCGGCGCGGGGTGCCGCCGCGTGCGGGCGCCGCTGCTAACCTGTCGCGGCGATGCCCGGGCCGCCGGCCTCGTGGGAGGCCGCCACCCTCCCGACGCCGGAACGACAGACAGGGGCCGACCGTGACGCTGGACGCTTGGCTGACGCTCGCCGTGGTGCTGGCGGTGCTGGCGACGCTCGTGCGCGGTCGGGTCTCCCCCGCCGTGACGGTCTTCGCCGGCGCCGTGGCCGTGATGATCCTCGGGGTGGTGCCCGCCGAGGACGCGTTCTCCGGGTTCTCCAACGCGGCGCCGATCACTGTGGCGGCCCTGTACGTGCTGGCGGCCGGGATCGAGAAGACCGGGGCGCTGACCCCGGTGATGCAGTCCACCCTGGGCGAGGACGGCGCCTATCGCCGCCCCCTGGTGCGCACGCTGGCCCCGACGATGGCGGCCTCGGCGTTCCTCAACAACACGCCGATCGTGGCGATGCTCGTGCCCCAGGTGACCGCGTGGGCGAACCGCCGGCGGCTGGCCGTGTCCAAGATCCTCATGCCGGTGTCCTTCGCCGCGGTCCTGGGCGGCCTGCTCACCGTGATCGGGACCTCGACGAACCTCGTCGTGTCGGGCCAGATGTCCACGTTGGGCCTGGAGCCGATCGGGTTCTTCGAGATCGGCAAGGTCGGGCTGCCGATCGCCCTGGTCGGGTTCGTCGCACTGGTCGCCCTGGCGCCCGTGCTGCTGCCCGACCGCCGGTCGGCACGCGCGGAGATGGAGCAGGAGGGCCGGCGGTTCTCGTTCGAGATGATCGTCGAGCCGGGCGGCCCGGTCGACGGTCGCACCGTCGAGCAGGCCCGGCTGCGCGACCTGTCCGGCCTGTTCCTGGCGTCGGTGGACCGCGGGGACACGATCATCGCCCCGGTGCGTCCCGAGACCGTGCTGCGCGGCGGCAACCGGCTGCACTTCGTGGGGCCGATCGACCGCGTGGTCAACCTGCAGGAGATGCGCGGGCTGCGCTCGGCCGAGATGGAGCACGTGCTCGACCTGGACGAGCCCTCGGTGCGCTACTACGAGGCCGTGGTCGGCTCCCGCTCACCGCTGGTGGGACGCACGCTGAAGGACGTGGGCTTCCGCGCCACCTACCAGGCGGCGGTGCTGGCGATCCACCGCTCCGGCCAGCTCGTCGAGAGCCGGCTCGGCACCGAACGGATCCGCCTGGGCGACACCCTGATCCTGGTCAGCGACCCCGACTTCCGCGACCGGTGGCGCGACCGTGCGGACTTCCTCCTGGTGGCCGGCCTGGACGGGCACCCGCCGTCACGGGCGTCGCGCAGCTGGATCCCGGTCGGCCTGCTAGCGGCGGTCGTGGTGCTCGCCGCCACCGGCCTGGTGCCGATCCTGCACGGTTCGCTGGTGGCGGCCATCGTGCTGGTGGCCTCGAAGGTGCTCTCGCCGCTGGAGGCACGCCGCGCGATCGACGTCGAGGTGATCGTCGTCATCGCGTCCGCCTTCGGGCTCGCCGCCGCCATGGAGGCGTCGGGCCTGGCCGACGTCGTGGCGCAGGGCCTGGTGGGACTGTTCGGGGACTACGCCCCCTACGGCGTGCTGCTCGGCCTCGTGCTGGCGACCGTGGTGCTGACCGAGCTCGTGACGAACAACGCCGCGGCGCTGCTGATGCTGCCGGTCGCGGTGAGCACGGCCGCCTCGGCGGGCCTGGACCCGCGGGGCGCGGCGATCGCGGTCGCCGTCGCCGCGTCCGCCTCGTTCCTGTCCCCCATCGGCTACCAGACCAACATGATGGTCTACGGCCCGGGCGGGTACCGGTTCACCGACTACGCGCGTCTGGGGTGGATCCTGACGCTCGTGACGGTGGTGGCCACCGTCGTGCTGGTGCCGACCCTGTGGCCGGCACCAGCCTGACGGCGGCGTGCAGGACGGGCGCGTCAGGCCCCGTCGCCCTCGGGCTCGGCGTCCACGCCGGCCTCCTGGCGCTGCTCCGCGGTGATCGGTGCCGGTGCGTCGGTCAGCGGGTCGTAGCCGCCGCCGGACTTCGGGAAGGCGATGACGTCGCGGATGGACGGCGACTGCGTCAGCAGCGCGACGATCCGGTCCCAGCCGAAGGCGATGCCGCCGTGCGGCGGGGCGCCGAACTTGAAGGCGTCCAGCAGGAAGCCGAACTTCTCCTGGGCCTCCTCGTGACCGATGCCCATGACCTCGAAGATGCGCTCCTGCACGTCCCGGCGATGGATACGGATGGACCCGCCACCGATCTCGTTGCCGTTGCAGACGATGTCGTAGGCGTAGGCGAGCGCGTTGCCCGGGTCGGACTCGAACGTGTCGAGCCACTCCGGCTTCGGGGAGGTGAAGGCGTGGTGCAGGGCGGTCCACGCCGACGTGCCGAGCGCCACGTCCCCGTCGTCGGCGGCCTCTCCCGCCGGCTTGAACAGCGGCGCGTCCACGACCCACACGAACGACCAGGCGTCGTGGTCGATCTGGCCGGTGCGCTCGGCGATCTCCACGCGGGCGGCGCCCAGCAGGGCGCGGGAGTCCGTGGTGCGACCGGCCGCGAAGAACACGGCGTCGCCGGGCTGCGCGCCGGTGACCTCCGCGAGCCCGGCCCGCTCGGTCTCGGACAGGTTCTTGGCGACCGGGCCGCCGAGCGTGCCGTCCTCGGCGAACGTGACGTAGGCGAGGCCCTTGGCGCCGCGCTGCTTGGCCCAGTCCTGCCAGGCGTCGAACTGCCGGCGCGGCTGCGAGGCCCCGCCGGGCATGACGACGGCGCCGACGTACTCGTTCTGGAACACCCGGAACGAGGTGTCGGCGAAGTACTCGGTGAGCTCGACGAGCGGGTTGCCGAACCGCAGGTCGGGCTTGTCCGTGCCGTACAGGCGCATGGCGTCGGCGAAGGTGATCCGCTCGAACGGACGGGGCACCTCGACGTCGACGAGCCGCCAGATCTCGGCGAGCAGCTCCTCGGTCAGCCCGATGACGTCGTCCTGCTCGACGAAGCTCATCTCGACGTCGAGCTGGGTGAACTCGGGCTGCCGGTCGGCCCGGAAGTCCTCGTCGCGGTAGCAGCGCGCGATCTGGTAGTAGCGCTCCAGGCCGCCGACCATGAGGAGCTGCTTGAACAGCTGCGGCGACTGGGGCAGCGCGTACCAGGAGCCGGGCGAGAGCCGGGCCGGCACGAGGAAGTCCCGCGCACCCTCGGGCGTGGAGCGGGTCAGGGTGGGCGTCTCGACCTCGACGAACTCGTGCGAGTCCAGCACGCGCCGCGCCGCGGCGTTGACCTTGGCCCGCAGC
This sequence comes from Isoptericola sp. 178, assembly GCF_030586525.1. Lineage (NCBI taxonomy): Bacteria > Bacillati > Actinomycetota > Actinomycetes > Micrococcales > Promicromonosporaceae > Isoptericola > Isoptericola sp. 178. Next base: position 348,032 of record NZ_JAUQYN010000003.1, read on the forward strand.
CGCATGGCGTGCCCCGGCGCCGGGCGGCGCAGGTCCAGGTAGCGGTGCTTGAGCCGGGCCTCCTCACCGATCGTCTCGGTGTCCGCGAGCGCGGTGGAGACCTGGAAGGGCAGCGCCTCGGAGGTGTTGAGCACCTCGACCTCGGTGGCGATGACCTCGATGTCCCCGGTCGCGAGGTTCGCGTTGGCGTTGCCCTCGGGGCGCCGGGAGACCTCGCCGGTGACGCGCAGCACGAACTCGGAGCGCAGCGGGTGGGCGACCTCCTCGTCCCGGATGACGACCTGGGCGATGCCGGAGGCGTCGCGCAGGTCGATGAAGGCCACTCCTCCGTGATCACGGCGGCGATCGACCCAGCCCGTGAGGATGACGGTCTGGCCGATGTGCTCGGCTCGCAACGAGCCGGCCGTGTGGGTGCGGAGCACGGAAGGTTCCTTTCGCACGATGTCGGGAGTCTCACCGTCGGGTCCGCCGACGGAGTGGGGCGCACGCGACGCCCGTGACATCCTACGGGGGCAACCGCCCCGGACTGCGAGGAGAGATCGATGGCCCGCCAGATTGCGACGAACACCACCGTGGGTCGCGAGGAGCTGACCGAGTTCCTGCGGTCCCGTCACCACGGGGTGCTCGTCACCACCCGCGACGACGGGCGTCCGCAGCTCAGCCCGGTGGCCTTCGGCGTCGACCCGGCGGGGCGCGTCGTGGTCTCGACCTACCCGGAGCGCGCGAAGGCGGTCAACCTGCGCAAGCGCCCGCAGGTGTCGTTCATGGCCCAGAGCGACGACTTCGGCGACGCCTGGGTGCAGGTGGACGGCACGGCGGAGGTCCTGGACATGCCCGAAGCCCTGGAGCCGCTGGTGGAGTACTTCCGGGCTGCGGCCGGCAAGGAGCACCCGGACTGGGACGAGTACCGCGAGGCGATGAAGAAGCAGGACAAGTCGGTGATCCGGATCACCGTGGAGCGGTGGGGCCCGATCGCGACGGGCGGGTTCCCGCCGCGGCTCGCCGACGAGGGCTGAGCGGCCCCCGGTTCAGCCGCGCAGGCGCCGAAGGGCCCGCCGGGCCCGGGTCACCCGCGACGGCGGCCGGGCCTGCAGCTCGACGAGCAGGTCCGCCACGGTGGCGACCGCCGCGTCGGCGACCTGGCGAGGCATCCGCCGGTCGGGATCGACCCAGCGGGGCGCGGGCGGCTCGGGCACCAGGTCGTCGAGGTCACCGTGCACCCGGACCCCCCGGTCCCGCAGCCACCGGGTCCAGCGCTCGGTGCGTTCGACCACCCACGGGTGGTCGTGCGGTCCGATCGTGATCCGGGCGGCCGGTCTCGAGCCCATGCCGGGCACGACGACGGACTCGATGAGGGGCGAGGCGGCCCCTCCCCGTCGGGCGTCGTCACCGAGCTCCCGGTTCAGCCGCCGGAGCAGCCGGGCCTGCGCGACGCCGATCGACTCGTTCACGCGGGCCGCCTCGCGCGGTGCGACGTCGGCCGGGACTCCCAGGGCGTCGAGGAACCTGCGCCAGAGCACGTCCGGTGACCCCGCCGCCGGTGCCGTCACCACGTGGAGCCGGTCGGCGGGCAGGTCCGCACCCCACACCGTCAGCAGCCGGGGGACGTCGAACGACGCCATGAACCCCAGGCGGTTCTCGCGCGCACGACGCATGTACGCCGCGAAGGACCTCGTGCTGCCGAACTTGACCATCTCCTGCCAGCCGCTCGCCAGCTCCCGGGCGAGGTCACGTGCCGTGACCACCACGTGCACCTCGTCCCCGGTCCCGCTCAGGTCCTCGAGGACGCGTCGGGCCTGCTCCTCGGAGGCCGAGGAGAAGATCTCGTGGCTCACGACGACGTCCCCGCGGGACCGTCGCACGGCGCGCCGGAGCCTCGGCCAGGCGTCCCGCAGCGTGCGCGGGTCCAGCCCGTGGTCCTTGCCGGTGACGTCCAGGGCCGCCCGGTAGTGGATCTCGGGGTCGCGGAGCGGACCCAGCGGATAGGTCAGGCCGTGGCGCCGCAGGGCTCGCTCGTTGAGCAGGAGCCGGGACTGCAGCGAGGTCGTGCCCGACTTCGGGGCACCGACGTGCAGGAAGATTCGTCGCGGCATCGCAGCACCATGACACATCCCCGTGCGTCGGGCGCGCCGTCGGGTGGCCCTACGATGCCTGCATGGCAGCAGGGCAGATCATCGGGTGGGTGACGGGCCTGGTGGTGGCCCTCGTCGTCGTCACGGCCGTCGTCTGGTGGGTGAGGCGCCGTCGAACGGAACGACGCCGGCGGCAGGACGAGCAGCTGCGGCGCCGCACCCAGGACGCCGGCCAGGTGCTCGTGCGCACCGACGAGCGCGCCCGCCTGGCCGAGGACGAGCTCTCCTTCGCCGTGGCCGAGGTGGGCGACGGCGTCCGGGACGAGTTCGGCCCGACGCTGCAGCGGGCGCGCACGCACCTCGGCGAGGCGTTCCACCTCAACCAGCTGCTGCACGACGAGATCCCGGACACCGACGCCGAGCGGCACACCTGGTCCGGGCGCATCCTCGCGGCATGCACCGAGGCCGAGACGCTGCTGGACGACATCGAGCGAGCCCTGGCCGAGCGTCGCTCCGCGGTGCGCGCGACGCCGGACCTCCTGGAGCGGACCGCGACCCGTGCCGACTCCCTCGGCGACGGAGTGGCCGCGGCCCGCGAGGACGTCGAGCGGCTGCGCGGGCAGTACACCGAGGAGGCGCTGCGCCCCGTGGCGGACAACCCCGAGCAGGCCGAGCGGCTGCTCGACTTCGCGCGGCGCGGCGTGACGGCCGCGCGGAAGCGGCTGGCGGCGGGGCGCAAGGACGAGGCCGCCACGACCGCGCGCGCCGCGGAGGAGTCGGTGCGCCGCGCCGAGGGCCTGCTGGCGGCCGTCGACGACTTCGAGCACGAGGTGCTGCGTGCCGAGGCCGCGCTCGGCGCGGTCGTGGCCGAGTGCCGCGACGAGCTGGCGCAGGCGCGCGCCCTCCCGCAGCGCACCGGGGCCGTCGACGAGGCGGTCCGCGCCCTCGAGGCGGCGCTGGCGGCCGTCCCTGCCGCGGGCCAGCCGTCGGACCCCGTGGGTGCGCTGACGCGCCTGCGCGGGGCCGCCCAGGGGTTGGACGAGGCGGTGCGCGAGCACGAGGAGCGCGCCGCGCAGGCACGGCGTGCCGAGGCGGCCCGCGGCCCCGCGATCCAGGACGCCGAACGGCAGATCGCCGCCGCCCGCGGCGTCGTCGACGACTACCGGGCACCCGTCGGTCCGGACGCGCGGACCCGGCTGGCCGAGGCGGAGCGCGAGCTCGCGGCGGCCCGGGACGCCGCCGACGCGGAGCAGGCCGTGACCCGGGCACGGCGCGCGGCCTCGCTGGGGGCGGAGGCGGCGACGCTCGCCCAGCGGGACCTGCGGGCCCACCACGGACAGGGCGGCTACGGCCAGGGAATGGGACTGCCCCGCGGCCGGTCCGGCTCGGACGTCTTCGGCGCGGTGCTGGGCGGCATGGTGCTTGGCGGGATCCTCGACGACATCGGCGACCTGGGCGACTTCTTCGACTGACGCTCGCGCACGGTCACGGCCGCGGTCACCATCAGAACAGGGTCGCCGACCGCTCCTCCGGCGCGGTGGGCGCAGCGGCGACCATCGACCCGGCCGGGTAGTCGGCGTCGTCGTGGGGGCGCAGGTCGTCGTCGTAGCGGCCGGTGGCGCCGGAGGCGGCCCGGTGCGCGGACCCCGCGAACCCCCGCTCCTCGAGCAGGGGCCGCACCCGCTGCCAGAGCCAGTCCCGGTACCCGTCGTGCACGTCGGCACCTCGGGCGAAGACGCGCCGGTAGCCCGCCACCCGGTCGGGGTGCTCCCGGGCGAGCCACTGCAGGTACCACTCCCGCACGCCGGGCTTGAGCCGCAGCGGGACGACCGTCACGCCCGTCGCGCCCGCGTCGGCGATCGCGTCGAGCAGCCGGGTGAGGTGGTCCGTGGAGTCCGTCAGCCACGGCAGCACCGGGGCGACCATGACACCGCACGGCAGGCCCGCGGCACGGATCGTGCGGACGAGGTCCAGCCGCGCCTTCGGCGTCGGCGTGCCGGGTTCGACGGCCTGCTGGAGCTCGGCGTCGACGAACGACAACGAGACACCGAGACCGACGTCGACGTGCGTGGCGGCGTCGGCGATCAGCGGCAGGTCGCGGCGCAGCAGCGTGCCCTTGGTGAGGATCGAGAACGGCGTCCGCGAGTCAGCGAGCGCCGAGATGATCCCGGGCATGAGCCGGTAGCGCCCCTCGGCGCGCTGGTACGGGTCGGTGTTGGTGCCCAGCGCGACCGGCTCGCGCCGCCAGGAGGGCCGGGCCAGCTCGGCGCGCAGCACCTGGTCGACGTTCGTCTTCACCACGACCTGGGAGTCGAAGTCGGTCCCCGCGTCCAGGTCGAGGTACTCGTGCGTCGGGCGAGCAAAGCAGTTGTGGGCGACCACACCGTTGGCCACGAAGTCGCCTGTTCCTGTCGTGATGTCGACCATCTCCTGGTCGAAGCCACAGGCCTCGACCATCACGACACCGAGGTCCACCGAGGTCTTCAGCGCCATACCCGTCACGGAGAGCTTGCGGACGATCGCGGGCCGGACGAGGCGGAAGAACCGTTCCCGCGCCGCGAGACCACCTCGCACACGCACGCGCGCCACACCGTTCGGTCGTGGAGGCTCGAGCGTGTGGTCCAGGGCGAACCGCCGGAGGGAATCGGCCACCTGGGACAGGATCGCCTCGTCCTTGTTGGCGATCCTCAAGATCCCCCGGGAGCACGAACCCTCAGCGTCGAAGATCCCTGACAGAAAGCCCCTCGACCATTCCGCGCTCGGCACCGCCGGCCACTCGATCAGCCTTCTGATCGCATCGACGTCCGCCGACCGCGCGGTGTGCAGTGCGCTCATGGCGCGACGTGTCTCCGTCGCGGTCACGAACGGACGACGTCTCGTGACGATCCCGTCGAGGGCCAGGTACCGGGCGGTCCGGTCGAGACCCTCCCGGTCGGCCAGGGCGAGGCGGAACATGCACACGCGGGCACCGCCCCGCGATGTCCTCGGGTAGGTCTTCTCGAAGATCATGCCGTCGCCGCGGATCATCCCGGTGAGATAACCGCGCCGGTAGTCGCGCGACTCGGTACTGCCTGTGCCTTCTTCCGGCCGGCCGGTACCGAACCCCATCAAGGAGTCGTTCGTCGTGAGGTGCGGGCGCTGCGTGCCCGGTGGCCCGGCGGCGACGTGCTTCCATCCACGACCCCGGGCCAGGAACCGGTGCTCGGCGCTCGCCACGATCTCGGTGCCGTCGCGCAGGATCACCCGGTAGGCGGGTTTCACCGACGTCCATCGCGCCAGCACCGTGGTCTCGACGAACCGTCGGTAGGTCCCCTGGCGGCGCGTGCCGACGATCCGGTCACCGACCGACACCTGGCCGATCGGCTTCTGCGTGCCGTCCGCCATCAGGACGAGCGTGGACGGAGAGACGCAGTAGGTGCACGCGTGAGAGCAGCCGCGGTAAGGGTTGACCGTCCACCGGAACGGCATGCGCGAGGCGGCCGGCACCTTGGACAGCGCACTCTTGGCCATCACCTCGTGGAAGGTGATGCCGGCGAACTCCGGGGTGCGCGTGCTGCGCACGAGGCCGAGCCGGGCCAGCCCCGGCCGCTCCAGACCGGGCAGCGCCCCGTCGTCGGCCGTCGTCGCCTGCCCGTCCCATCGCACCCCCGTAGTCGAACACGCGTTCGACGACGGGTCAAGGGACGCGGGTCACCCGCAGGGGCGGGGCCTCACTCCCCCGGGACGACCCGGGGGTGCAGGTCCTCGGCGGGCGGCGCCCAGGTCGTCGGGTCCGCCTCGACCTGCTCGCCGGAGCGGATGTCCTTGACCTGGTGCTCCTCGCCCGGGAACCAGACGAACGGGATCCCGCGACGGTCGGCGACCTTGATCTGCCTGCCGAACTTCGCCGCGGACGGGGCCACGTCGGTGGGGATGCCACGGGCCCGCAGGGCCGCGGCCACGGCGTCGGACTGCGCACGGTGGTCCTCGTCGGTCACGGCGACCAGCACGGCGGTCGGCACCCCGCGCGTGGCGGTCATGAGTCCGGCGGAGAGCAGCCGCGAGACGAGCCGGGAGACCCCCACGGACAGCCCGACGCCGGGGTAGGTGTTCTTGCCGTCGGACGCGAGCGTGTCGTAACGGCCGCCGGAGCAGATCGAGCCGAGCTGCTCGTGGCCGACCAGCACGGTCTCGTAGACGGACCCCGTGTAGTAGTCGAGGCCGCGGGCGATCTTGAGGTCGGCCACCACGACGCCCGGAGCGCGGGCACCCGCCGCCTCGATCAGCGCGCCGAGCTCGGCCAGGCCGGTCTCCAGCAGGTCCGTGGCGGCGTCGTACCGCGCCGCGAGCTTGCGCACGTCGTCGACCACGGTCGTGTCGCTGCCGTGGATCGCCGCCAGGTCGAGGCAGGCGGCGGCCTGCTCGGCCGTCGCGCCCTGCTCGGCGACGAGCAGCTCGGCGACCTTCTCCACGCCGATCTTGTCGAGCTTGTCGATCTGGCGCAGCACGCCCTCGACGTCGCTCAGGCCCAGCCCGCGGTAGAACCCCTCGGCCACCTTGCGGTTGTTGACCAGGACCCGCACGGGCGGCAGCCCGACCTCGCGCAGGGCGCCGAGCGCCTCGGCCATGACCAGCGGCACCTCGACCTCGTAGTGGTAGGGCAGCTCGCCCGCGCCGACCACGTCGATGTCGGCCTGGACGAACTCCCGGAACCGACCCTCCTGCGGCCGTTCACCACGCCAGACCTTCTGGATCTGGTAGCGCTTGAACGGGAAGGCGAGACGTCCCGCGTTCTCCAGCACGTACCGGGCGAACGGGACCGTCAGGTCGAAGTGCAGCCCGAGCTGCTTCTCGCCACGTCCACCGTCCGCGGAGGTGTCCTCGCCCTCCTCCTGGAGGCGGCGCAGGACGTACACCTCCTTCGACGTCTCGCCCTTGCGCAGCAGCTGGTCGAGCGGCTCCACCGCGCGGGTCTCGATCCCCGCGAACCCGTGCAGCTCGAAGGTGCGGCGCAGCACGTCCAGCACGTGCTGCTCCACCACGCGACCGTCGGGGAGCCATTCGGGGAAACCGGAGAGAGGGGTGACGCGAGCCATGGGGACGATCTTCCCACGATCCCGGACGGTGCCCGGGCCACGTCCACCGCTGCCGTCAGGCCGGCAGGAACGGGTTGGCCGCCAGCTCCCGGCGCACCGTGGTCGTGGGTCCGTGCCCCGGGACGACGCCGAGCGCCGGGTCGAGGGCGCGGACGACGTCGCGCAGCGTGGCGAGCATCGCGTCCACGTCCGCGCCCGGCAGGTCGGTGCGCCCCACCCCGCCGGCGAAGAGGACGTCACCGCTGAGCACGACACCCGGTCCGCCGTCGCTCCCGTCGACGAGGTAGAGGGTCGACCCCTCGGTGTGCCCGGGGGCGTGCACGGCGTGCAGCGTGACGTCCCCGGCCACGATCTCGGTGGTCGACCCGTCGAAGGGCTCGACCGTCGCCGGGACCCGGTAGTCCCGCGGGTCGCGGCCGAAGTCGCCGAGCGCCTGCGCCAGCGCGCTGCTGACGCTCGTGGCCGCGGCGTCGTCCCCGCCGCGCAGGATCGTGCCGAACGGGTCGTCGATCCGGTAGGCGTCGGCGGCGTGCAGTCGGAGCGGCACGTCGAACCGGGCGCACAGCGCCGCGGCGTCCCAGGTGTGGTCGACGTGCCCGTGGGTAGCCAGCACGGCCCGTGGCACGAGCGAGCGGTCCGCGACGAGCTGTGCCACGCGGTCGGCCGTGCCGGCCCCCGCGTCGACGACGACGCAGTCGCGCCGGCCGTCGTCGCGGACGGCGTCGGCGACCACGACGCAGCAGTTGGTGCCGAACACGGGGGCGACCACGACATGCACGTCCATGGCGCCCACCGTAGTGCCGGACGGCGGGCCGTCACCGCCCGCGGGCCCGGATGCCGGAGTTCGTGCGGATGACCTGGGTCGCGAGCCCTAGACTGTCGGAGGCGCACGGTTGTCGTGCGCCGAGGATCCGAGGAGGCCGACGGACGGTGGCGCCGAGCAAGCGCGAGCGCGAGTACGCCCGGAAGCGCGAGGCGAAGTTCGCCGCGCGCCGACGCGCCAAGCAGGAGCGCCGTCGCCGCATCGGCATCGTCGTGGCGATCGTGGCGATCCTCGGCCTGGTCGGCGGCGGTGCGCTGGTCGCGGGGCTCACCGCGTCCGAGGACGCCCCCGTCGCGTCGGGCGTGGAGACCCCGGCCGGCGCGGCGTGCCCGCTGGGATCGACGGAGGCGCGCGACGGCGGTGAGCTGCCCGACCCATCGGTCGCCGAGGACCGGTCCTGGACGGCCTCGCTCGACCTGTGCGTGGACGGGGTCACCGAGACCGTCGAGCTGGAGCTGGCGGGAGCCGACGCACCGCAGGCGGTGGCGAGCTTCGTCGCGCTGGCCGACCAGGGCTACTTCGACGGCACCCAGTGCCACCGCCTGACCACCCAGGGGATCTACGTCCTGCAGTGCGGCGACCCGACCGCCACGGGCACCGGTGGCCCCGGCTACTCGTTCGGCCCGGTGGAGAACGCGCCCGCGGACGACGTGTACCCGGCCGGCACCCTGGCCATGGCCCGCCGCGGCGGCGACGCCGCGTCGATGGGCTCGCAGTTCTTCCTCGTCTACGAGGACTCGACCATCCCGTCCGACGCAGCCGGCGGGTACACGGTGTTCGGCACCGTGACGTCCGGCCTGGACCTGATCCAGGCAGTCGCTGACGCGGGCACGGCCGACGGAGCCGGTGACGGCTCCCCGGTCAGCCCCGTCATCATCGAAGGAGTGGAGACCCAGTGAGCGAGAGCACCCCCGGCTCGGCCGGCCCCGAGAACGTCGAGGCCGCCGAGCAGGCACAGGCCGAAACTCCTGGCGCCGGGACCGAGCGGTCGACGAACGCACCGTCCGACCCGGCACCGTCCGACCCGGCACCGTCCGCGCCCGAGGCCCCCCGGCCGTCGGCACCGAAGCCCTCGGCGCCGAAGCCGGGCCCGCCCGGAGCAGGCGCGCCCAAGCCGTCGGCGCTGCACCGGCCCACGCCCCGGACGGCGCCGACCCCCACCACCCCGGCCGCCCCGGTCCCCCCGGTGCACGACGCCGCCGAGACCGCTGCGGCCGCCGCCTTCGGCCGGGTGGACGACGACGGCACGGTGCACGTGCGCGAGGGCGACGGAGAGCGCCCCGTCGGGCAGTACCCGGGTGTCCCGGCCGAGGAGGCGCTGTCGCTCTACGTGCGGCGCTACCTGGACCTCGTGGCGAAGGTCGCCCTCTTCGAGACCCGCCTGGACAGCGCCGACCTGGCGATCCGCGAGATCGACCAGACGCTGGCCAAGCTGGCCGAGGAGACCACCGAGCCGGCCGCCGTCGGCGACCTGGACGCCCTGCGGAAGCGGGTGGAGCAGGTCCGCTCCCGCGCGGGCGAGCGTCGCGCGGCCCTGGAGGCCGAGCGGGTGGCCGCCAAGGAGCGTGCCGTCGAGGCCCGGACCGAGATCGTCGAGGCCGCGGAGAAGATCGCGGCGACCGACCCGGAGAAGATGCAGTGGCGCCCGGCGGGCGAGGAGCTGCGCAACCTGCTCGAGCGCTGGAAGGAGTCGCAGCGCACCGGCCCCCGCATCGACCGGCCGACCGAGGAGTCGCTCTGGAAGCGGTTCAGCCAGGCGCGCACCGCGTTCGACCGCGAGCGCCGGCACTTCTTCGCCGAGCTGGAGCAGCGCAACGCCTCCGCGAAGGCCGCCAAGGAGCAGATCGTGGCGGAGGCCGAGGCGCTCCAGCACTCCACCGAGTGGGGTCCCACGACCCGCGAGTACCGCGACCTGATGAACCGCTGGAAGGCTGCGGGCCGGGCGCACCGCAAGGACGACGACGCGCTGTGGGCCCGCTTCCGGGCGGCCCAGGACGTCTTCTTCGGTGCCCGGGACGAGGCGAACGCGGCGATCGACGCCGAGTACGGCGAGAACCTCAAGGTCAAGGAGGCGCTGCTGGCCGAGGCCGAGGCGCTGGTGCCCGTCAAGGACGTCAACGCCGCCAAGGAGGCGCTGCGCGGCATCCAGGACCGCTGGGAGGAGGCCGGCAAGGTGCCGCGGGCGGACCTGTCCCGCGTCGAGGGTCGCCTCCGGGCGGTCGAGAGCGCGATCCGGGACGCCGAGGACGACAAGTGGCGCCGGACGAACCCCGAGACGCAGGCGCGCGCGGAGGGCGCGGCCGCCCAGCTCGAGGAGGCGATCTCCGGCATGGAGTCCGAGCTCGCCGACGCCGAGGCGGCCGGGGACGAGCGCTCCGCCGACGAGATCCGGGGCGCCATCGCGGCGCGCAAGGCGTGGCTGGAGCAGATCGTCAAGGCTGCCGAGGACTCGCGCGGCTGACGCACGTCCTGTGGACGCCGCCCGGCGTCCACAGGACGACGGCCGCCGGGCGGTCGGCGCGGCGACGGGTCCCTAGGGTCGCTGGCTGAGACCGCGCGTCCAGCCCGGAGGTGACCGCGTGCCCGCCGTCCCGACGTCGGCCCCCCGTCCGTTGCGCGAGCTGCTGCACGGGCCGGGCCCCGCACCGCCGGTCGTCCGCCCGGGGGACGTCGGCGGCCGGGCCGCCTGGCAGACCCTGGTGCACGAGGGCGTCCTGCGGGTGCTGCGGGTCGACGCCGCGTGCCCGGCGGGCCGGGTCGTGGACGCGGCGCTGCGCGCCTCGGTGCTCGCCCCCGAGGTCCCGGCCGGCGCCGTCGTCACCGCACGCACGGCCGTCTGGGTGCACACCGGACGCGGCCGGCCGGAGACGCTGGACCTCACCTACCCGGCGGGCCGCCACCGTCCCGAGCGGCCCCGGGGTGCACGGCTGTGGCAGGGCCACCTGCTCGGTCCCGACACCCGGCGGCTCGGGGGCGTGGCCGTGACGACACCGCAGCGCACCCTGGTCGAGCTGGTGCTGCACGGCGCCCGGAACCCGGAGACGACCCTGCTGGCCGCCGCGCTCCTGCGGGCCGGCGCCGACCCGGGGCGTGCGCGACGCGCGATCGAGGCCCGGTCCCGGGTCGCCGCGCGCGGACCCGCGCACGCCGCCCTGTCCGCCGCGGCCGCGACGCTCGTCGGCGTGGAGTCCGCGCACCGGTGACGGCCCCGGCGTAGGTTGGGGTCCATGCCTTCCGCGGGAGCCGTCGAGGTCGAGGTCGCCGGTCGTCGGGTGCGGGTGTCCAGCCCGGACCGGGTCGTGTTCGGCGACCTGGGAATCACCAAGCTCGAGGTGGTCGAGTACTTCCTCGCCGTCGGCGACGGGATCCTCGGCGCGCTGCTGGACCGGCCCACGACGCTGGAGCGGTGGCCCAAGGGCTACTCCCCCGACGCCGTGATGGCGACCCGCCAGGACTCCCACGGCGACGCCTTCTACCAGAAGCGGATCCCGAAGGGCGCGCCGGACTACGTGCGCACCGCGCGGATCGCCTTCCCGTCCGGCCGCACGGCCGACGAGGTGGCCCCGACCGAGCTCGCCGTGATCGCCTGGGCGGCCCAGCTCGGCACCCTGACGTTCCACCCGTGGCCCGTCCGGCGGGACGACGTCGAGGCCGTCGACCAGCTCCGCATCGACCTCGATCCTCAGCCCGGCACGGACTTCGCCGACGCCGCGCGCGCCTCGCTGACCTTGCGCGAGGTGCTCGACGAGCTCGACCTGGTCGGCTACCCGAAGACCTCCGGGGGCCGAGGGCTGCACGTGTTCGTGCCCGTCGCGCCGCGCTGGAGCTTCGTCCAGGCCCGACGCGCCACCATCGCGATCGGTCGCGAGCTCGAACGACGCCTGCCGGACGCGGTGACGACCCGCTGGTGGAAGGAGGAGCGGGGGGAGCGCCTGTTCGTGGACTACAACCAGATGGCGCGCGACCGCACGATCGCCTCGGCGTACTCGCTGCGGCCCAACCCCCGGGCCACGGTCTCGACACCGCTGGACTGGGACGAGGTCACCGAGGTCCACCCGGACGACTTCACCCTGCGCACGGTGCCCGAGCGGTTCGCGGCGCGGGGCGACCTCTTCGCCGCCCTGCGGGCCGACCGTGACCCGGCCCTGGACTGCTCGTTGGAGCCGGCGCTGGAGCTGGCGCGCCGGGACGAGACCGAGCACGGGCTCGGCGACCTCCCCTATCCCCCGGAGTACCCGAAGATGCCGGGCGAGCCGCTGCGGGTGCAGCCCAGCCGGGCGAAGGACCGGCCGCCGGACGACTGACGGTCCTCGTCAGGGCCGGGTGCGGTACCGGAGGAAGACCGCGCCGGCGGCGAAGGGCCGGCTCTCCACGAGCTCCAGGGCCGTGCGCATCCCGTCCGGGAAGGCGCGGGTGCCACCGCCGAGCACGTGCGGGGCGACGAACATCTCGATCTCGTCGACGAGGCCCGCGCGCAGCGCCTCGGCCGCGACCGTCGGGCCCGCCACCTCGACGACGCCGTCCGCGCCGGCCGCGATCTCGGCGAGGCGCTCGGTGGTGAGTCGCGGTTCGAGGGTCGTGCGGGGAGCCGCGAGCGCGTCGAGCGAGTCGGAGCAGACGATCTTGTCCCGCCCCGCCCACAGGTCGGCGAACTCCTGCTCGACCGCGGAGTCCGCCTCCCAGTCGTCCCAGACCTTCAGCGTCTCGTACATGGCGCGGCCGAGGACGAACGTGCTCAGCTCACGGACACGGCGGTTGACGAAGGCGTGCATCTCCTCGCTCGGCGCGGTCCACCGGAAGTCGCCGTCGGGGTCGGTGACGTACCCGTCGAGGGAGCAGGTCATGCTGAATCTCACGGTTCCCATGCCGTGCCGACCTCCCGGGACCCCGGAACTCATCGGTCGATGCCCGGGGCATCGGGCAGGATCGTCGCCAGGTCGTACCCGACGGGTTCGACGAGCTGGTCGTACGTGCACGAGCCGGGGTCGCGGTCTGGTCGCCAGCGCTTGAACTGCGCGGTGTGCCGGAACCTCCGCCCCTCCATGTGGTCGTAGCCGACCTCGAGGACCCGCTCGACCCGCAGCGGGGTGAACGACAGGTCCTTGCCCGCGCTCCACCGCGACTGCGCGCCGGGCCGCCGCTCCCCCGCGCTGCCGTCCGCGACGGCGGGATCCTGCCAGTCGGCCCACGGGTGGTCGCCCGCCGCGGACGTCCCCGGCTCGACCCGCAGCGGTGCGAGCTCGTCGTACAACGCGGCGCGACGCGCGGCGGGGAAGGACGCGGCGACCCCCACGAACTGCAGCGACGGCCCGGCGTCCTCCCCGGCGCCGTCCAGGTAGAGGCCCAGCAGGAGCGAGCCCACCAACGGCCGGTCGGCCGTCGAGGTCTTGTGCTCCCGCAGACCGGCCAGGACGACGTCGGCCGTCCGGGCGTGCTTGACCTTCCACCACCCCCGCTTGTTGGGCTGGTACGGCTCGTCGTCGCGCTTGGCCACGACCCCGTCCAGCCCCGCCCCCTCGAACGCCGCGAACCACTCGCGGGCCGTGGCCGCGTCGTCGGTGCGCGGCGTGGCGTGCACCCGGGGGTCGTCCAGCCCGAGCCCGTCCAGCCGGGCGAGCCGCTCGGCCAGCGGACGGACCGACAGGTCCTCGTCGTCGAGGGCCAGCACGTCGAAGACGACGAGGGTGGCGGGGACCTCCTCGGCCAGGCGCCGGACCCGCGAGTCGGCCGGGTGGATGCGCTGGCTCAACGCGTCGAAGTCGAGGTGGGCGTCGGGACGGCCCGGGCCGGGCGGACGGGCGACGACGATCTCGGCGTCGACGACGCACCGCGACGGCAACGCCTCCCGCACGGCGTCGACGACCTCCGGGAAGTAGCGCTGCATCGGCCGGGCGTTGCGCGAGTCGATGCGCACCTCGTCGCCGTCGCGGTAGACGATCGCGCGGAACCCGTCCCACTTGGGTTCGTACACCCAGGCTGCGCCGTCGTCCGGCTGGTCGGGCACCGCGGCGACCGACCGGGCGAGCATGGGTCGGATCGGCGGGCGGAGCGGCAGGTCCATGCCGGTGAAACTACGCCCGTCGGGGCGTCACCGCCCGGTCAGGCGTCGGCGGGTGCCTCGGGTGCGTCGGAGCCGACGTCCTCGGCCTTGGTGCCGGTGATGCGGTAGACGTCGAAGACGCCGTCGATCTTGCGGGCGGCGGCCAGCACCTGCTGCAGGTGCGCCGGCTCGGCCATCTCGAAGACGAACCGGGAGATCGCGATGCGGTCCGTCGACGTGGAGACCGTCGCCGAGAGGATGTTCACGTGGTGGTCGGACAGCACCCGCGTCACGTCCGACAGCAGCCGGGACCGGTCGAGGGCCTCGACCTGGATCTGGACGAGGAACATCGTGTTCGCGCCGTTGGTCCAGGACACGTCGACGATCCGCTCGGGCTGCTCGCGCAGCTGGGCGAGGTTCGCGCAGTCCGCGCGGTGCACGCTCACGCCCGCACCCCGCGTGACGAACCCGACGATCTCGTCGCCGGGGACGGGGGTGCAGCACTTGGCGAGCTTGACCCAGATGTCGTCCATGCCCTTGACGGCCACGCCCGGGTCGCCGGTGGAGCGCGAGCGGCGCACGGCCTGACCCGGCCGCGCGACCTCGGCGGTGTCCTCGGCCGTGCCGTCCTCCCCGCCGAGGGACTTCACGAGCGTCTCGACGACGTGCTGGGCGGAGACGTTGTTCTCCCCCACCGCGGCGTACAGCGCGGAGACGTCGTCGTAGCGCAGGTCGTTGGCCAGCCCCACGAGCGCCTCGTGGCTCATCAGGCGCTGGATCGGCAGGTTCTGCTTGCGCATCGCCCGCGTGATCGCGTCCTTGCCGCGCTCGATCGCCTCGTCCCGGCGTTCCTTGGTGAACCACTGGCGGATCTTGTTGCGCGCCCGGCCGGACTTCACGAAGTTGAGCCAGTCCTGGGACGGTCCGGCCGTCTCGGCCTTGGAGGTCAGCACCTCCACGACGTCGCCGTTCTGCAGCGGCGAGTCGAGCGGCACCAGCCGTCCGTTGACGCGTGCGCCCATGGTCCGGTGACCGACCTCGGTGTGCACCGAGTAGGCGAAGTCGACCGGGGTGGCACCGGCCGGCAGCGCCATGACCTCACCCTTGGGCGTGAAGACGTAGACCTCGGCCGCACCGATCTCGTAGCGCAGGGAGTCGAGGAACTCGCCCGGGTCGGCCGTCTCGCGCTGCCAGTCCACGAGCTGGCGCAGCCAGGCCATGTCGTTCGCCCGCGGGTCGTTCGACCCGCCCTTGCCGGCGCGCGCCGTCTCCTTGTACTTCCAGTGCGCCGCGACGCCGTACTCGGCGCGGCGGTGCATGTCGTGCGTGCGGATCTGGATCTCGACCGGCTTGCCGCCGGGTCCGACGACCGTCGTGTGCAACGACTGGTACATGTTGAACTTCGGCATCGCGATGTAGTCCTTGAACCGGCCCGGGACCGGGTTCCACCGCGCGTGCAGCGCACCGAGCGCCGCGTAGCAGTCGCGCACCGAGTCCACCAGGACACGGGTGCCGACCAGGTCGTAGATCTCCGTGAAGTCGTGCCCGCGCACGATCATCTTCTGGTAGATCGAGTAGTAGTGCTTGGGGCGGCCCGTCACCGTCGCGCGGATCTTCGCCCCACGCAGGTCCGCCGAGATCTGCTCGCGCACCACACCGAGGTACTCCTCGCGGGCGGGGGCCCGCTCGGCCACGAGGTGCACGATCTCGTCGTAGACCTTCGGGTACAGGGTCTGGAAGGAGAGGTCCTCCAGCTCCCACTTGATCGTGTTCATGCCCAGCCGGTGGGCCAGGGGCGCGTAGATCTCCAGGGTCTCGCGGGCCTTGCGCGACGCCGAGGACCCGGAGACGTACTTCCAGGTGCGGGCGTTGTGCAGGCGGTCGGCGAGCTTGATGACCAGGACGCGGATGTCCTTGGCCATCGCCACGACCATCTTGCGCACGGTCTCGGCCTGCGCCGCGTCGCCGTAGGTGACCTTGTCCAGCTTCGTGACGCCGTCGACGAGCATCGCGATCTCGCTGCCGAAGTCCCGCGTGAGGTCGTCCAGCGAGTAGTCGGTGTCCTCGACGGTGTCGTGCAGCAGCGCGGCGGCCAGCGTGGCGCCGTCGAATCCCAGCTCGGCCAGGATCGTGGCGACCGCCACGGGGTGGGTGATGTACGGGTCGCCCGACTTGCGCTGCTGACCGCGGTGGGCGCGCTCGGCGATGCCGTAGGCACGCTCCAGCACGCTCAGGTCGCTCTTGGGGTGGTTGGTGCGCACCGCCTGGAGCAGCGGCTCGAGCGCCGGCGTCGAGGGGGTCGCACCGCCCAGACCGAGGCGCACGAGGCGGTTGCGCACCCGGTTCCCGGCTCCGGTGGAGGAGGATCGGGGCGCGTCGGCGGCAGAGCGGGTCTGCGTGTCGTCGCTCACGAGCACCTCCTTCGCCCATCGCCGCCGGGGTGACCTCCGGGACGGCAAGTCTACGTCCCCACCCGCAACAGGGTCTCGACGGTGTGGTCACCGAGCCGGGCCCGACCGCCCAGGGCGGCCAGCTCGAGCAGGAACGCCAGTGCCACGACCGTCCCCCCGCAGCGCTGCACCAGCCGGGCGGCGGCCTCGGCCGTCCCACCCGTGGCGAGCACGTCGTCGACCACGAGAACACGCGCACCGGGCTGCAGTGTTCCCCGGCGCAGCTCGATGGACGCCGTGCCGTACTCCAGCTCGTAGTCCTCGCGCTCGACCGGCGGCGGCAGCTTGCCCGCCTTGCGCAGCGGGACGAAGCCCACGCCGAGCCGGGTGGCCAGCGGCGCGCCGAGGAGGAACCCGCGCGCCTCCATCCCGGCGACCACGTCGACGCCGCCGTCGGCCTCCACCAGGGAGGCGAACGCGTCGGTGACGTCGGCCAGGGCCGCACCGTCCGCCAGCAGGGGCATGATGTCCCGGAAGACGACCGGCGGGTGCGGGTAGTCCGGGATGTCCTGGATGAGCGAGCGGATCTCGGCCGCCCTGGCCGGACCGAGCCCGGCCAGGGCGACCACCGAGATGTCGTCCTCGATCACGGGTGACGTCACCTGCCGCCGCGCTTCCGGCGCGGCTGGGACCCGTGCCCCTGGTGATGCCCCGGGATCAGCTGGGACCGTCCGGCGGCCACGGCCGCGAGCTCGGCCTCGTGGCCGCCCTCGTCGGCCAGGCGACCCCGCTCGGCCAGCACCTCCTCGGTGTGGCGGCGGATCTTCGGCTCGCGCTGGCGCAGCGACACGTCCAGCGGCGTGGCCAGGAAGATCGACGAGGCCGCACCGACCGCGATACCGACGAACAGCGAGAGCGAGAGGTCCCGCAGGGTTCCCGCGCCGAGCACGAAGGCACCGAGGAAGAGGATGCCCGCCACCGGGAGCAGGGCCACCACGGAGGTGTTGATGGACCGCACCAGGGTCTGGTTGACGGCCAGGTTGGCCCGCTCGGCGTAGGTGTTGCGCGACTGGTCGAGCACACCGGTGGTGTTCTCGCGCACCTTGTCGAACACGACCATCTTGTCGTAGAGCGAGAAGCCCAGGATCGTCAGGAAGCCGATGATCGTGGACGGCGTGACCTCCCAGCCGATCAGGGCGTACACCCCGGCGGAGATCAGCAGGTCGCTGAGCATCGCCAGGATGCCGGCGACCGACATCCGCCAGGCGCGGAAGTACACGGCCATGAAGGCCGCCGCGAGGAGGACGAAGACCGTCACGCCCCACAGCGCCTTCTCGGAGACCGACTCGCCCCACGTGGGGCCGACGAACGAGGAGTCGACGTCCGCGGCCTCGACGCCGTACCCGGCGGCGAGGGCCTCGACCACGGCCGTCTCGTCGGCGCCGGAGACCTGCGAGGTCTGGACCCGGACGGCGTCGCCGCCGACGACCGCGACGCGCGGCTCGTCCTCCGGCAGCACCTCGTGCACGGCGTCGACGGCGACCGACTGCTCGGTCGTCGACGTGCCGTTGACCGTGAACTCCGAACCGCCCCGGAAGTCGATCCCGAGGGTGAGGCCCTTGGTGAGCAGGATGATGATCGAGGCGATCCCCAGGACGCCGACGATCGAGAACCAGACCCGCCGCTTCGCGACGATCGGGTAGGAGCGACGACCCGTGTACAGGTCGTTGCCCCACTGGGCGAAGGTCATGCTGCCGGCCATCAGCGGCTCTCCTCGTTCTCGCCGGGGACGGCGTCGTCACGGCGTTCGTCGGTCCCGGGGTCGTCCGGCGGCCCGTCCGCGGCGGCCGCACGGCGCTGCGCCGCGCGGCGCTCGGCGATCGTCATCCGGCGACCGGAGTCGTCGGTGCTCGGCGCCGGCGAGGCGGTGGCCCCGGCGAAGGCGGGCACCGGTTCCTTCTCGGGCTCCTCGGAGGTCTCCGGTGTCGGCTCCGGCGTCGAGAAGCGCCCCGCCCCCACGTACCGGGGGCCGCTGGTGCTGCGCAGGCGCTCGGGCGAGAGCCCGGACAGCGAGTGACCGTCGCGGAAGAACGGCACCTTGGTCAGCAGCTGCAGCGTCGGGTGCGTGAACCAGAAGACCACGGCGATGTCGATGATCGTCGTCAGACCCAGGGTGAACGCGAAGCCCTGCACCCCGCCGACGGCGAGGAAGTAGAGCACGATCGCGGAGATCAGCGTGACCGACTTGGCGGCCAGGACGGTGCGCTTGGCCCGTCGCCATCCTCGCTCGACCGCCATCGCCATCGAGCGTCCGTCACGCATCTCGTCCCGGATGCGTTCGAAGTACACGATGAACGAGTCCGCGGTGAAGCCGATGGCCACGATCAGACCGGCGACGCCCGCCAGGGACAGGCGGTAGTCGATCGTCCAGGACAGCAGCGCGATGAACACGTAGGTGATGGCGCCCGCGATGAGCAGCGAACCGACGGTCACCAGACCCAGGGTGCGGTACTGGAAGAGCGAGTAGACGACCACCAGGGCCATACCGATCAGACCCGCGATGAGACCGTTGCGGAGCTGCTCGGAGCCGAGCGTGGCCGAGATCGTCTCCTGGCTCTGGACCTCGTAGGCGATCGGCAGCGAGCCGAAGCTCAGCTGGTTGGCCAGCGTGGCCGCCGAGTCCCGGGTGAACGACCCGGAGATCTGCGCCTGGCCGTCGGTGATGATCACACCGGGCGCCAGCGACGGGGCCGAGATGACGAGCCCGTCCAGGACCATCGCGAACTGGTTGCGCGGGGACTCCAGGCTCTGCAGCCGCTCGGTGACCTGGCGGAACTCCGTGGTGCCCTCGGCGTCGAACTCGATGTTCACGACCCACTCGTTGGTGGTCGTGCCGTTGGGGCCGGAGCCGAGCCCGGAGCTGGCGTTGCTCAGGTGCGTGCCGTCGACCTCGACCGGGCCGAGGACGTACTTCAGCATGCTGCCGTCGTTGGAGCAGGTGACCAGGACCTGGTCCGGGTCCGCCCCGCCGCCACCGGCCAGGTTGGCCGGGTCGGTGCAGTCGAGGGCGTCGAACTTCTCCTGCACGGCGGGCGTGATCTGCGCGAGGTCGGAGGCGTCGGTGGGGTCGACGTCCTGCGCCTCGGTCGCGATCTGCTCGTCGAGCGCGGCGAGCTCCTCCGGGGTGGCTCCGGCCGGGGTCTCGCCCTCGGCCGCGTCGCCCTCGCCCTCGGCCGCGTCGCCCTCGCCGGACCCGTCGGCGCCCTCGGACGCCTCCGCGGACGGCTGCTGGGACGGGATCCCGAGCTCGTAGGCCAGGACCGGGCGGAAGCGCATCTGCGCCGGCTGGGAGACGAGGTCGATCGTCGCCTGGGACACCTCGCCAGGGATGGAGACGACGATGTTCTCGCCACCCTGGTTGACGATCTCGGCCTCGACGACGCCGGAGGAGTCGATGCGCTGCCGGATCACGTTGATCGACTCGTCGATCGCCTCCGGCGTGAGCTCGGAACCATCCGTCGACGTCGGCGTCAGGATGATCTGGGTCCCGCCCTGCAGGTCGAGAGCGAGTCCGGGTGCCAGGCTGGCGCCGCCGGGGTTGTCGTCGCTCTTGGGGTCCAGGTAGGTCCCGACGAGGAGGGCCACGAACGGCACCACCATCGACAGGAGCGCGAAGACCACGAGCGTGCGTACCGGACGCGAGCGCCGCGTGCTGGAGTTGGCCACTTGGTTCTCTTCCCGTGTGCGCGCCGCCGGAGCGGAGCGTGATGGCGCCGGTCGGGTCAGGGCCCGACCGGCGCGGAGGTCACTTGTCCTCGGTCTCGCCGTGCTCCCGGCGCTTGTCCTCCTGGACCTTCCGCTCCGCGGTGTCCAGCTCCGACAGGTCGTCCGGCACCTCGACGGGACCGTCTGCGGGGGCGATGCTACCGGCTTCCGACGTGTCCTCGGTCACCTCGTCGTCCTCGGAGTCCGCCACCGGCTGGTCCATCCGCTTGACGACGGCGGCCCGCAGCCAGCGGGTCTGCGACCCCGGGGTGGACTCGAGGGTGACGATGTCCGACTCCTCGTCGATGTCGACCACGGTGCCGACGAGCCCGGAACCCGTCATGACTTCCTGGCCGGGGGCGAGCGAGGACCGGAACTCGGCCTGCTGCTTCTGCTGCTTGCGCGTCCGCGAGCTCATGAACAGCATGAGCGCGGCGAGCGCGACGAAGAGGATGATGATCGTGGGGTCCACGGGGATTCAGTCCTTCTATCGGAAGATCGTGTGTTCGTCTCAGTCTAGGGTGCCGTGCGGCACCCTCAGACCTCGTCGAACAACGTGCGCGACGTCGCCCCGGTTCCCTCACCGCTCGCCGACGCCGGTGCGGCCCACGTCCCCGCCGGCGGCTCCAGCCCCAGGTGCTCCCACGCCGCGGCGGTCGCGACCCGCCCGCGGGGGGTGCGCGCGACCAGTCCCTCGCGCACGAGGTACGGCTCGGCGACCGTCTCGACGGTGTCGGACTCCTCGCCGACGGTCATCGCCAGCGTCGTCAGCCCGACCGGCCCGCCGCCGAACCGGCGGCACAGCGCCGCCAGGACGGCGCGGTCCAGTCGGTCCAGGCCGATCGGGTCGACCTCGTAGACCTCCAGCGCGGCCCGGGCCGCCCGCAGGTCGAGCACGCCGTCGCCGCGCACCTGCGCCCAGTCCCGGACGCGGCGCAGCAGGCGGTTGGCGATCCGCGGGGTGCCGCGCGAGCGGCCCGCGATCTCGTGCGCGGCCTCGTGCTTGATCTCGACACCGAGCAGCCCGGCCGAGCGCAGGATCACCCGTTCCAGCTCGGCCGCCTCGTAGAAGTCGAGGTGCCCGGTGAACCCGAAGCGGTCGCGCAGCGGGGCCGGCAGCAGCCCCGACCGGGTGGTGGCCCCCACCACCGTGAACGGCGGCAGGGTCAGCGGGATCGCGCTGGCACCGGCGCCCTTGCCCACCACGACGTCGACCCGGAAGTCCTCCATCGCGACGTAGAGCAGCTCCTCGGCCGGGCGGGCGAGCCGGTGGATCTCGTCGATGAACAGCACCTCGCCCTCCTCGAGCGAGGACAGCACGGCGGCGAGGTCGCCCGCGTGCTGGATCGCCGGGCCGCTGGTGACCCGCAGCGAGGTCCCCAGCTCGGCGGCGATGATCATGGCCAGCGTGGTCTTGCCCAGCCCGGGCGGACCCGACAGCAGCACGTGGTCCGGGGCGGTGTCGCGCGCCATGGAGGCCTGCAGCACCAGGGAGAGCTGGTCGCGCACCACCCGCTGCCCGACGAAGTCGTCGAGCTTCTTGGGCCGCAGCGCCGCCTCGGCCGCGCGCTCGACCTCGTCGGCACCCGCGCCGACGAGCCGTTCGCCGAGGTCCTGGGGGTCGATCGCGCCCTCAGCCATGGCGCGGCCCCAGCTGCCTCAGAGCCGCGCGGAGCACGGCAGGAACGTCGGCGGCGGCGATCCTCTCGGTGCCGGCCTCCGCCAGCGCCTTGTCGACGGCGCCCTCGGCGATCTTGGCGGACCAGCCCAGACCGACCAGCGCCTCGACGACCTGGTCGCGACCGTCGCCGCCGGTCGGGGCGGTGCCGCCGTCCTCGGTGCCGGCCGCGTCCGTCGGTGCACCGAGCCGCCCGGAGAGCTCGAGCACGATGCGCTGGGCGCTCTTGGTGCCGATCCCGGGCACGCGCCGCAGCGCGGCCGTGTCCTCGTCCGCCACCGCGCGGCGCAGGGCGGACGGGGTGAGCACGGCGAGCATCGCCAGGGCGATCCGCGGGCCGACCCCGGACACCGACTGCGCGGTCTCGAACACCTCGCGCTCCTCGGTGTCGGCGAAGCCGTAGAGCGTCAGCGAGTCCTCGCGCACCACGAGGGTCGTGTGCAGCAGGGTCCGCTCCCCCACGCGCAGACCGGCCAGCGTCGACGGCGTCGCGTGGACCAGGTGGCCCACGCCGCCGACGTCGACCACCGCGCGGTCCAGGGCGACCTGCGCCACGGTGCCGGTCAGGGAGGCGATCATCGGACGTGTTCCTTCCGTGGGGTGCGCGGGGCGCGCTGCCGCCCGCGTGCGCGGTGCTCGGCCGCCGCCCAGGCGCGCTGCGCGGGGGTGAGCTCGTGGTGGTCGCCGCCCTGCAGGGCACCCGCCGGGCGCCACAGGTGGGTGATGGCGAGCGCGAGGGCGTCGGCGGCGTCCGCCGGGCTCGGTGCGGTGTCCAGCCGCAGGATCGAGGCGACCATGCGCTGGACCTGCGCCTTCTCCGCCCGGCCGGAACCGGTCACGGCGGCCTTGACCTCGCTGGGGGTGTGCAGGGCGACCGGGACGCCGCGCCGGGCGGCGGCGACCATCGCCAGGCCGGCGACCTGCGCGGTGCCCATGACGGTCCCCCGGTTGTTCTGGGCGAAGACGCGCTCCACCGCCACGACGTCCGGGGTGTGCTCGTCCAGCCAGCTCTCCAGGCCGTCGGCGATCGTCAGCAGGCGCAGGTCCGTGCTCGTGCCCGGCGCCGAGCCCAGCACACCGACGCCCACGAGGGCGGCCCGGCGCCCCCGCCGGGAGTCCACGACCCCGACACCGCACCGGGTCAGCCCCGGATCCACTCCCAGCACTCGCACGCCGTCACTGTCTCACGCACCCCCGACAGGGCCGCCGAGGCGCGCCCGCACCTGCGGTGCGCTGCGCGTCAGTCCTCGTCGAGCGCGGCCATGACCTCGTCGGGGGCGTCGAAGTTCGCGTACACGTTCTGCACGTCGTCGCTGTCCTCGAGGGCGTCGATGAGCCGCATGATCTTGCGCGCCCCCTCGACGTCGACCTCGACCTGCATCGACGGGTGCCAGATCGAGTCCGCGGAGTCGTACTCGATCCCGGCGTCCACGATCGCGGAGCGCACGTCGACCAGGTCGGTCGCCTCGGACAGCACCTCGATGTAGTCGCCCTGGTCGATGACCTCCTCGGCGCCCGCGTCCAGCGCCGCCAGCATGACGTCGTCCTCCGTGACGCCGTCGGCCTTGGGCACCACGACCTGACCCTTGCGGGAGAACAGGTAGGACACCGAGCCGGGGTCGGCCAGCGACCCGCCGTTGCGCGTGAAGGCCGTGCGCACCTCGGCCGCGGCACGGTTCTTGTTGTCGGTGAGGCACTCCACGAGGACGGCGATGCCGTTGTTGCCGTAACCCTCGTACATGATGACCTGGTAGTCGACGGCGTCGGCGCCCTCACCGGAACCGCGCTTGACCGCGCGGTCGATGTTGTCGTTGGGGACGGACGACTTCTTCGCCTTCTGGATGGCGTCGAACAGCGTCGGGTTGCCCGCGGGATCGCCGCCGCCGGTGCGGGCCGCGACCTCGATGTTCTTGATCAGCTTCGCGAAGAGCTTGCCACGCTTGGCATCGATCGCCGCCTTCTTGTGCTTGGTCGTGGCCCACTTCGAGTGACCGGACATGACCTGACTAACTCCTTCGCGTGGCGTTGACTTCGCGGACGAACTGCGCGTGCACCCGCCAGTCCCCGGTGACCTCCGGATGGAACGCGGTCGCGAGCAGTCGCCCCGAACGGGCTGCCACGATCTTACCGGCGGCCTCGCCGAGACCCGCGCCGGCGGTCGAGCGCTCGGGGATGCGGGCGAGCACCTCCACCCCCGGACCCGCCTCGGTGATCCAGGGCGCGCGGATGAACACCGCCCGCACCGGACCGCCGTCCAGCCCCTGCATCGGCAGGTCCGCCTCGAAGGAGTCGACCTGACGGCCGAACGCGTTGCGCTGGACCGTCACGTCCATCCCCCCGAGCGTCTGCTGGCCCTCGATCCCGCCGGTGATGCGGTCCGCCAGCAGGATCATGCCCGCGCACGAGCCGTAGACCGGCAGGCCGGCGGCGATCGCGGCGCACAGCGGGTCGCGCAGCTCGAACACGCGCAGCAGCTTGTCCATCGTCGTGGACTCCCCGCCGGGCAGCACGAGGCCGTCGACCGCCTCGAGCTCGGCGCGGCGGCGGACCGGCACGACGCGCGCACCGGCGCCCTCCAGGGCCCGGGTGTGCTCGCGCACGTCCCCCTGCAGGGCGAGTACTCCGATCGTCGTGGTCACCGCGGCAGTGTACGCACCACGGCGCCGCGGCCGAAGCCGGTCGTCTAGCATCGAACAGGTGCACACCCCCGGTTCCCGCTCGTGGCGCGCCGGTCTGGTGCCCACGGGGCGCCCCGGTGCGCACGAGGTGCGCCCCGCGGCGCTCGTCGTGGTCGCCGTCGCGGCCGGCGCCCTCGGCGCCCTCGGCGGGGTCGCCCTCCGCGCGCTGGTGGGGCTGCTCACGCAGGTGTTCACCGGCTCCGCCGACCCGTCCGCGCACGGGGTGGGGGTCGGCCTCTCGCACCCGGCGGTGCCCTGGCTCGGTGCCGGGGTGCTCGTCGCGGCGCCCGTGCTGGGCGGGCTCCTGCAGGGACCGGTCGTGCACCGGTGGGCTCCCGTGAGCGCCCGCGGGCTCGGGGTGCCCGAGGTGATGCTCGCCGTCGCCCGCGACGGGGGCCGCGTGCCGCCCCGGGTCGCCGCGGTCAAGGCGTACGCCGCCTCGGTCTGCCTGGGCTCGGGAGGCAGCGTGGGCGTGGTCGGCCCGACGGTCCAGATCGGTGCCGTGCTGGCCTCCGGGGCCGGCCAGCTCCTACGCCTGCCGGACCACCGGTTGCGCGCCGTGGTCGCCGCCGGCGCGGCGGCGGGCATCACCGGCGCGTTCGACGCCCCGCTCGCCGGGGCGCTCTTCGCGGTCGAGCTCGTGCTGCTCGAGATCAGCGGCGGGGCCCTGGCCGTGCTGGCGCTCGCCGTCGCCACCGCCGTCGGGGTCGGGCACCTGCTCGGCACCGGCGGGCCGCTGCTGGCGCTGCCCCCGCACACCGTCGCCGGCGGGCCGGCGCTCGCGGCCGTGGGCGTGCTGGGCGTGGCCGCCGGGGCGACCGGAGCCCTGTTCACCCGCTTCCTGTACGCGACCGCCGACGTCTGCGACCGGCTGTGGCGCGGCCCGGAGTGGCTGCGCCCGGCCGTCGGCGGGCTGCTGCTCGGCGGGCTGCTGCTGTGGTGGCCGCAGCTGTACGGCGTGGGCTACGGCGCGGTGGCCGACGCGCTGGCCGGCCGGTTCGTCCTGGCCACGCTGCTGGCCCTGGTGGCTCTGAAGATCCTGGCGACGAGCCTCACCCTGGGCGTAGGCGGCTCCGGCGGGGTGTTCGCCCCGGCCCTCTTCGTCGGGGCGATGCTCGGCGGCGCGTGCGGCCAGGTGGTGACCACGGTGTGGCCGGGGTCGGGCACCGACGCCGCCGCCTTCACCGTCATCGGGATGGCGGCCGTCCTGGCCGGGACCGTCCGGGCACCGGCCACCGCGGTGGCGTTCGTCGTGGAGGTGCTGGCCGTCCCCGAGCTGCTGGCCGCGCTGCTGGTCGCGGTGCTGCTGGCCGCGGTGACGAGCCGGCTGCTGTGCGCCGACACGGTCTACACCCGCAAGCTGACCCGACGCGGGGTCGCGCTGCACCGCTAGTCGCGGTGCTCGAGCGCCTCGTCGTCGTTCTCCTCACCCAGGTGCCGCACGACGCCGTCCCAGCCCGCGACCAGGTGGTCCAGCAGGTCCGGCAGCACGCGGGGGAACACCTCGCGCGTCTCGGCCCGCAGGTCGTCCGCGCTGAGCCAGCGCATCTCGTCGAGCACGTCCCGCTCGACGTCGGTCCACCCGTGGTCGGTCGGCTCGTGACCGTCCTCGACGCGGGCCACGAAGAACACCTCGTCCTGGCGGCAGGTCTCGGCGAAGAAGTGGAAGAGCCCGGCGCGGGTCATGACCGGGCCCTCCAGGTCGGCCGGTCCGAGCTCCAGGCCGGCCTCCTCGCGCAGCTCGCGCAGCGCCGCCTGCTCCTCCGTCTCGCCGGCGTCGATGCCGCCGCCCACGGTGAACCACCACGACCGGGTGGGGTCGTCGGCGTCGTGGCCGCGCACCAGCAGGGCCCGGCCGGCCCCGTCCAGGACGATGACGCGGGCGGCGCGCCGGTGGCGCCGGCCGTCGTCCCCGGGCACCCAGTCGGGGCCCAACGAGGACGACGCCGGCGTCTCCGGCGAGCTCACCAACCGCGCTCCGCGAGCCGGACCGGCTCCGGGTCCTCGTCGACGTTGATGCCGACCATGGCCTCGCCCAGACCGCGGGAGACCTTCGCCAGGACGTCCGGGTCGTCGTAGAAGGTCGTCGCCTGCACGATCGCCTTGGCGCGCGCCACCGGGTCGCCGGACTTGAAGATGCCCGACCCCACGAAGACGCCCTCGGCGCCGAGCTGACGCATCATCGCGGCGTCCGCCGGCGTCGCGATGCCGCCGGCCGTGAACAGCACGACGGGCAGGCGACCGGCGCGGGCGACCTCCGCCACGAGCTCGTACGGCGCCTGCAGCTCCTTGGCCGCGACGAACAGCTCGTCGGCGGGCAGCGAGCTGAGCCGCTGGATCTCGCCACGGATCTGGCGCATGTGGGTCGTGGCGTTCGAGACGTCGCCCGTCCCGGCCTCGCCCTTGGAACGGATCATCGCCGCACCCTCGGTGATGCGGCGCAGGGCCTCGCCGAGGTTGGTGGCGCCGCACACGAACGGCACGGTGAAGGCCCACTTGTCGATGTGGTGGGTGTAGTCGGCGGGCGTGAGCACCTCGGACTCGTCGACGTAGTCGACGCCGAGGGACTGCAGCACCTGGGCCTCGACGAAGTGCCCGATGCGCGCCTTGGCCATCACGGGGATGGAGACGGCGTCCACGATGCCCGCGATCATGTCCGGGTCGCTCATGCGGGCGACGCCGCCCTGAGCGCGGATGTCAGCGGGGACCCGCTCGAGGGCCATGACCGCGACGGCCCCGGCGTCCTCGGCGATCTTCGCCTGTTCGGGGGTGACGACGTCCATGATGACGCCCCCCGTGAGCATCTCGGCCATCCCCCGCTTGACGCGGGCCGTGCCCACCTCGCCGACGCCCGTCGTGCCGGCAGGTGTCCCGGTGGTCTCGCTCAACGCAACCTCACAGAAGTTCTTCGAGCACGCCGCGACCTCCGGGCCGCCCGCGTGCCGGCGTGGTCCCACGCCGTAGGCCCCATCCTACGGCGGTTCGCCCGCGGGTCAGGCCCGCTCGAGCCCGGCCGGCATCTGGTCGTCGAGCTCGACCGTGCGGGGAAGCGGTGCCCGGCCCGCCAGCCGCAGCCAGCGCACGACGCGGGGACGCCGGGCACGGCGCGCCTGCGCCACGGCCTCGTTGTGGAAGCGCCGGGCGAGCTGGGCCCGGTACCAGGCCGAGTACAGGTCGCCCAGCAGGTCGTCGCCGACCTCGGTCACCCGCAGCTCGGCCACCTCGTCCGGGTCCTCGAGCACGGACCGCAACGTCATGGACAGCGCCGACTCGGCGCGCTCGCGCTCGGGCGGGAGGCCGCGCAGCGAGAAGGCCTCGCTGGGGCGCGGGTCGGCGGTGCGGTCGGGCACGTCCAGGGCGGCCAGCGCGGCGTCGGCGAGCAGCACGGCGCTGGCGGGATCGAGCAGCCCGGCGGACGCCAGGTCGACGGACACCCGCCCGCGCCGGTCCAGCTGCGCCTGCAGCGCGTGCCGCGAGGCGACGACCTTGCGGTGCAGACGGTCCAGCCGCGAGGCCGTGACCCAACCCAGCCACAGCGCCAGACCCACGAGGACGACGACGACGAGCGCCGTCTCGGACCAGCTCCAGCTCATCGGTCGACACCCCCGCGGGTCCGGGGGCCACGACCCAGCAGCCACGGCGGGCGCCCGGCCAGGAGGTCCTCGTGCACGGCCCCGTCGCCCAGCGCCTCGGAGGCGGCGAGGGCCATCTCGTAGACCGCCAGTACCCGCTCGGTGACCTCCGACCAGTCGAAGGTGCGCACGAACCGCCGGGCCCGTTCGCGGCGTTCCTCGGTGCCCGCCGGGTCCGCGAGCGCCGCCAGGACCGTCGCGGCCAGGTCCTCGGCGTCGCCGGTGCGGAAGAGCCGACCCGCCGTGCCGTCGTCCAGCACCCGGCGGAACGCCCCCAGGTCGCTCGCGACGACGCCGGTGCCCGCGCTCATCGCCTCGACGAGCACGATGCCGAAGCTCTCGCCGCCGGTCTGCGGGGCCACGTACAGGTCGGCCGACGCCAGCAGCGTCGCCTTGTCGGCGTCGCTGACGCCCCCGAGCCACTCGAACGACGACGCGTGCCCGCCCAGCGCGGCCTCGGCCTCGGCCCGGCCCTCGTCACCGCGCCCGGCGACGAGGAAGCGCGTCCCGGGCACCTCGGCGAGGATCCGGGGGGCCGCCGCCGCCAGGACCTGCAGCCCCTTGCGCGGTTCGTCGAGCCGGCCCAGGAAGGCCACGGTGGGCGCCTCGGGCGTGCCCTGCCAGCGTGGCGCCGGGGGCACGTCGAAGTGGTCGACGTAGACCCCGTTGGGCACCACCACCGCGTCCCCGCCGAGGTGGTCGATCAGGGTGCGTCGGGCGTCCTCGGACACGGCGATGCGCGCCGAGATCTTCTCCAGCGACTGCCGCAGCAGCGGGTGGGCGATCTGCAGGGCCCGCGACCGCACCTGCGAGGTGTGGAAGGTGGCGACCACCGGTCCGTCGGCGACCCACAGGGCCAGCATGGACAACGACGGGGTCATGGGCTCGTGCAGGTGGAGCACGTCGAAGCGGCCCGCGTCGATCCACCGGCGCACGCGCGCGGCGGCCCGCGGGCCGAAGGCGAGGCGCGCCACCGAGCCGTTGTAGCGCACCGGCACGGCCCGGCCGGCCGGGGTGACGACGTCGGGCACCTCGGTGTCCTCGTCGGCCGGGGCCAGGACGGAGACCTCGTGCCCACCCGCGCGCAGCGCCTCGGCCAGGTCGCGCACGTGGAACTGCACCCCGCCGGGGGCGTCGAAGGAGTACGGGCACACGATGCCCACGCGCAGCGGTCGCATCACGCCTCACCCGCCCGGGCCTTGGTGCGGGCGTACCGTTCGGGGTCGAGGTCGTCGACGAACACCTTCTGCAGCATGTGCCAGTCCGCGGTGCGCTCGACGAGGAACTCCCCGACGGCGTCGACCCACTCCTGGGTGAGCAGCGCGACCTGCTCGGCCCGATTCTGACCGGCGGGGACGGGGACCGGGGGCATGAAACGGATGACGGTCCCCCAGGCCGACCCCGCGCGGCGGCGGCGCTCGCCGTGCAGGCGTTCGTGGAAGACACCGGTCGGCACCAGCGGGGCGCCGGTGGCCAGCGCCAGCGCCGCGGGGCCGGCGGCGACCCGGGCCCGGTGGCCGCACAGGTCGACCTCGACGCCGCGGGACGTCAGGTCCCGGTCGGCCAGCAGCGGGAGGAGGCGGGGGCCGTCCTCGGCGCCGCGCACCAGGTCGCGGAACACGCCGTCGTCGCCGAGGGCGAGCACGTCGATCCCGATCGAGCGGCGGAACGCGACGAACTCGGTGAACAGCGCGGCGGGTTCGAGGCGTTCGGCGACCGTCAGCACCGGTGCCAGGTGCGGCGTGGCCCAGGCCCCGGCGAGGTCCCAGTTGCCGCAGTGGCTCAGCGCCATGACGACCGAACCGCCCGCCTCCACCACCGGGCGGACGTTCTCCTCGCCCTCGACGCGCACCCGGGCGGCGATCTGGTCGGGGTCGGCGCCCTGGAGCGTGAACGCCTCGCGGAAGTAGCGCAGGTAGCGGCGCATCCCCTCGCGGGACAGCCGGCGCAGCGCCCGCGCGTCCAGCTCGGGCCGGACGCGGGCGTAGTTGGCCTCCAGCCGGCGCACCCCGGCACCGTGGCGCCACCAGGTCAGGTCGGCCGCCACCGTGGCGGCGGCCCGCTGCAGCGGTTCGGGCACCCGGTGGGCGTGCCGCCAGGCGAAGGTGTAGAGCGCCGCGACGTCCATCAGGCATCCTCCAGGGGACGGCCGCCCAGGTGGATCTGACGGCGGACCGTCATGATCCGCTGGACGACCGTGACGAGGCTGGCGACCGCCAGCAGGGACAGCACCACGACGAGCACGAGGACCGGCAGGCCGACCTGGACGAACCCGGTGGGCGCCAGGGCGATGACCAGCCGGTCGGTCCGCGCGGCGATGCCCACGTCCGCGCTCGCCCCGACGGACTCGGCGCGGGCCCGGGCGTACGGCACCACCGAGCCCAGGGCGAGGCAGGCCAGCGCGGCCACGGTGCCCCAGGTGGCGTAGGGCACGTCGGGGTGGAGCACGAACCAGAGGGTGATGCCGACGAAGACCGCGCCGTCGGAGATCCGGTCCAGGGTCGAGTCTAGGAAGGCCCCCCAGGGGCCGCTGCGGCCGGAGAGGCGCGCCATGACCCCGTCCAGGGAGTCCAGCAGCGCGAAGAGCCCGATGAGCACCCCGCCGAGCAGCAGGTGCCCGGTGGGCAGCAGGGTCAGGGCGACCACCGTGACGACCACCGTGCCCGCCACGGTCACGGTGTCCGGCGAGACGCCCCGGCGGAGCAGCAGGTGCGCGAGCGGGGTGAACAGTCGCTGCATGGTGGCCCGCAGGCGGCCGAACATGGGTGTTGCTCCTCGGTCTGTGGTGTGCCGGCTCCGGCCGGCGACGCCAGGGTAGCGGTCGGCCCGGCTCAGGCGTCGGGCCACGCCGCGGCGAGCCGGGCGCGGGTGTCGGCGAGCAGCTCCGGCAACGACTTCGTGCGGCCCACCACGGGCAGGAAGTTCGCGTCCCCGAGCCACCGCGGCACGACGTGCTGGTGCAGGTGCGCGGCGATCCCGGCACCCGCGACCTCCCCCTGGTTCATCCCGAGGTTGAACCCGGCCGGCGCGTAGACGTCCCGCACGACCTGCATCGCCGTCTGGGTCATCGTCGCCAGCTCGAGGGTCTCGTCGTGGGTCAGGTCCGGGTAGTCCGACACATGCCGGTACGGCAGCACCATCAGGTGCGCGCTGTTGTACGGGTACAGGTTCAGCACGACGTAGCACGCGGCCCCGCGGGCGACGACGAGGCCGTCCTCGTCGTCGCCCGTGGGGATCCGGCAGAACGGGCAGTGCTGCACCGAGGAGTCGGCGGGCTTGTCCTGCCCGCCGATGTAGACCATCCGGTGCGGCGTCCACAGCCGCGCCATGTCGTCCTCCGGCGGGCCGAAGCGGTCCGCCGGCACCTGCTCGGGTCCGGTCGCGGGATCCGTCACGTCAGACCTGCTCGCGGTCGCGGACCGCGGTCACGATGCGCTGCACGGCCTCGTCGACCGGCACCCCGTTCTCCTGGGTCCCGTCGCGGAACCGGAAGGAGACGGCGCCGGCGTCGGCGTCCTCTCCCCCGGCGATGAGCACGAACGGCACCTTCTGCTTGGCGGCGTTGCGGATCTTCTTGCCGAACCGGTCGTCGGAGGTGTCGAGCTCGGCCCGCACGCCCTCGGCACGGAGCTTCGCCACGACGTCGCCGAGGTAGTCGTCGAACGCCTCGGCCACGGGCACGGCGAGCACCTGCACCGGGGCGAGCCAGGCCGGGAAGGCGCCGGCGTAGTGCTCGAGCAGGACGGCGAAGAACCGCTCGATCGAACCGAACAGCGCCCGGTGGATCATGACCGGCCGCTGCCGGGTCCCGTCGGCCGCGGTGTACTCCAGGTCGAACTTCTCCGGCAGGTTGAAGTCGAGCTGGATCGTCGACATCTGCCAGGTGCGGCCGATGGCGTCCCGGGCCTGGACCGAGATCTTCGGGCCGTAGAACGCGGCACCGCCCGGGTCGGGCACGAGGTCCAGACCGGAGGCGGTGGCCACCTCCTCCAGGGTGCGGGTCGCCTCCTCCCAGGCCTCGTCCTCGCCGACGGACTTCTCCGGGTCGCGGGTGGACAGCTCGAGGTAGAAGTCGTCGAGTCCGTAGTCCTTGAGCAGGTCCAGCACGAACGTCAGCGTGGTGGACAGCTCGTCGCGCATCTGCTCGCGGGTGCAGTAGATGTGCGCGTCGTCCTGGGTGAACCCGCGCGCGCGGGTCAGGCCGTGCACGACGCCGGACTTCTCGTACCGGTACACCGTCCCGAACTCGAACAGCCGCAGCGGCAGCTCCCGGTAGGACCGCCCGCGCGAGTCGAAGATCAGGTTGTGCATCGGGCAGTTCATCGGCTTGAGGTAGTAGTCCTGCCCCGGCTTGCGCACGACGCCGTCGTCGTCGAGCTCGGCGTCCAGGTGCATGGGCGGGTACATGCCGTCCGCGTACCAGTCCAGGTGCCCCGAGGTCTCGAAGAGCCGGCCCTTGGTGATGTGCGGGCTGGCGACGAACGAGTAGCCGCCCTCGATGTGCTTGCGCCGCGAGTAGTCCTCCATCTCCGTGCGCACGATGCCGCCCTTGGGGTGGAACACCGCGAGCCCGGAACCGATCTCGTCGGGGAAGCTGAACAGGTCCAGCTCGCTGCCCAGGCGTCGGTGGTCGCGTCGCTCGGCCTCCGCGAGCCGCTCCAGGTAGGCCTTCAGGTCGTCCTTGGTCGGCCAGGCGGTGCCGTAGACCCGCTGCAGCTGCGGGTTCTTCTCGCTGCCGCGCCAGTACGCCGCGGCCGAGCGCATGAGCTGCACGCCGTTGCCGATGAGCCGGGTGGACGGCAGGTGCGGGCCGCGGCACAGGTCGGACCAGACGACCTGCTCGCTCTCGCGGCCGGCGCCGCGGACGTTGTCGTAGATGGTCAGCTCGCCGCCGCCGACCTCGACGGAGGAGCCGTCCTCGTCGGACGCGCCTCCCTTGAGGCCGATCAGCTCGAGCTTGTACGGCTCGGCGGCCAGCTCGGCCCGCGCCTCGTCCTCGGTGACCACGCGCCGGCGGAAGGTCTGGCCCTCCTTGATGATGCGGGCCATCACCTTGTCCAGCTTCTTGAGGTCCTCGGGCGTGAACGGCTCGGCGACGTCGAAGTCGTAGTAGAAGCCGTCGGTCACCGGCGGACCGATGCCGAGCCTCGCCTCGGGGTTGACCTGCTGCACCGCCTGGGCGAGGACGTGCGCCGCGCTGTGCCGCAGGACCGCCAGCCCGTCCGGCGAACCGACGGCGACCGGCTCGACGACGGTGCCGGGCACGACCTCGCGGGACAGGTCCAGCAGCTCGCCGTCCACGCGCATGACCACGACGTCGCGCCGGTCGGCGAAGAGCTCGGTGCCCGTCGTCGCCTGCTCCACCGTCACCGCGGTCGTGGGGTCGGTGGCGTTCGCTACGGCGTCGGACACGGTGGTGCTCCTTGCGCTGGTGGTTCGGGTGGGCGGCGGCCCGCGGGCCGCCGGGCGACATCGCCGGTGGCGACGCCCCTCGATCGTACCGACCCGGCGCGGACGCCGGTGCCCGCGACCCGGGCCGCCGCCGGGTGCGGTGCGGGACCGACGCCCGGGACATCCATGTGAAGTAATTCACAAGAAACGTCCTCGCAGGTCAGGCTATGTGGTCTTACCATGGAGCCAGACGCCGGATCGGCGCCGCACACCGGCCGCGAGAGTCGCGACCCGGACCCTCGGAGGGGAACATGACCACCATCGCCCGCACCACCAGCACCACCCCCACCGGCAACCGCGGGGTGCGCATCGTGGGAATCGTCGCCCTGATCGCCGGCCTCGTGATGATCGTCGCCGGTGCGGTCACGTGGGCGACCGTCAGCTCCCAGCTCAGCGCGCAGAACATCACCGTCTCGGAGGACGCCGCCTTCCTCGCCGGGGACGAGGTCGACGGACCGTTCTCCGCCTACGCCCAGGCGCAGATCATCGACAAGCACGCGCTGGACGCCACCGACGGGCTCACCTACGCCGAGCTCGACCGGGAGGACCCGCGCCGCGACACCGCGATGAACGCCTCGTTCCTGCGGGCCTCGCTGTTCACCTCGGTCGTCGCCTACGGCGTCAGCGCCCTGGTCATCGGCCTCGGTGTCCTGTTCGGCCTGCTGGGCTGGTCGGTGCGCTCCCTCGCCGTCGAGGCGCCGCCGGTCAAGACCGCCGCGGAGGCCTGACCGACACCGCACGCAGGGCCCGCTCCCCCGTCGGGGAGCGGGCTCTCGCCGTGTCCGCGGGGACCGGGCAGGATGGCACGGTGGACCCCTCCGACGGACCGCCCGTCGACCCGCCCTCGGCGGCCCGGACGGCACGCACCCTCGCCGAGCTCGACGCGCACCTGGTCTCCTGCCGCGCCTGCCCCCGCCTGGTCGCCTGGCGCGAGCAGGTCGGCCGGGAGAAGCGCGCAGCGTTCCGCGACGAGACGTACTGGGCCCGGCCGGTCCCCGGTTTCGGGGACGCGCACGCGTCCGTCGTCGTCGTCGGGCTCGCCCCCGCGGCCCACGGGGCGAACCGCACCGGCCGGATGTTCACCGGCGACCGCAGCGGGGACTTCCTGTTCGCCGCGCTGCACCGCTGCGGGCTCGCCAACCAGCCCGAGTCGACGGGCCGGGGCGACGGCATGGCCCTCGACGGCGTCCGCCTGGTGGCGCCCGTGCGGTGCGTGCCGCCCGAGAACCGCCCCACGCCGCAGGAACGTCGGCGCTGCGCGCCCTACCTCGCGCGCGAGCTGGAGCTGCTCGCCCCGACGCTGCGGGTCACGGTGGCGCTCGGCGCCATCGGCTGGAACGCGCTGCTGGGCTCGCTGTCCGAGCAGGGCTGGTCGGTCCCGCGTCCCCGGCCGCGGTTCGCCCACGGAGCCGAGCTCGCCCTGCAGCACCTCGACGGCGGGCCGCGGCGCCTGACCGTGCTCGGCAGCTACCACGTCTCGCCGCACAACACCTCGACCGGCCGGCTGACCCCGTCGATGCTCGACGCCGTGCTGGGCCGGGCGGCGACCCTCGCCCGGCACCCGAGGGCCGCGACGTGACCAGCATCCCCGACCGCACCGAGCCGCCGCTGCGCGCCGACGAGACCCGCACGCTGCGCGCCTTCCTCGACTACCACCGCGACACCCTGCGCCGGAAGACGTCCGGCCTGACCGCCGACCAGCTGCGCACCCCGCTGCCGCCGTCGGACATGACGCTCGGCGGGCTGCTCAAGCACCTCGCCTACGTCGAGTCGCACTGGTGCAGCGTCGTCCTGACCGGCGCCCCCGCCCTCGCCCCCTTCGACACGGTCGACTGGTCGGCCGACCCGGACTGGGACTGGCACTCGGCGGCGGACGACTCCCCCGCCGCGTTGCGCGAGCTGTACGACACGACCGTCGCCGCCGCGGACCGGCTCCTGGACGCGGCGCTGGCGGTCGCCGGTCCGGAACAGCTGTCCGCGCGGGAGGACCGGCACGGCGGCGGCCGGTTCAGCCTGCGCTGGATCCTCGTGCACCTGGTCGAGGAGTACGCCCGCCACAACGGGCACGCCGACCTGCTGCGCGAGGCGGTCGACGGCTCGACGGGCGAGTGACGCAGGTCAGACCGGGCGGCGCCGCTCCGTCGCGATGATCTGCTCGGAGACGAACGCCACGACGACGGCGAGCAGGACGACCGGCGTCATCGCGGCCGCGTTGGAGCCCAGCAGCACCACCACCAGGACCGCCGAGGCCACGGGGTAGGGAAGGATCGCGGCCGTCGCGGCGGCCATCCCCGCCGCCATGGCCGGGATCACCCCGTAGCCCGGCAGGCCGGAGACGAGCACGCCCGCCGCGGCGCCCAGGAGCACGGCCGGGAAGATGGCGCCGCCGCGCAACGCGCCGAGAGACACCCCGTACCCGATCGACTTGAAGGCGAGGAGCGCGACCAGCACCGGCGCGGACCATGCGCCGGGGTCGGCGGCGAGCGGCTCCAGCAGCCCCTGACCGCTGAGCGCCACCTCCTCGGGGGACCGACCGGTCAGCAGGGCGTAGGCACCCGCGCACCCGCCGACGACCAGCGCCGCACCGACCGCGGCGGACAGCGGCCGGTCCGCCGCCCGTCGCGCCGTCCAGCGGCCGAGGTGGTGCACCTGCCGCACCGCGAACGCGGTGGCCACGGCGAACGGCACGGTCCACAGCACGTCGCCGAGGTCGGGCCGGTCGGGGCCGGCGAGGTCCGGCAGCGCGAGCGAGGGGATCTGCAGACCGGTCCAGGTGCCCATGCCGGTGAAGACCAGGGACCCGATCCCGGCGGACAGCAGGCAGGGCAGCACGACACGGGCGAGACGGGGACCGGCCAGCCCGGCCGCCTCCAGGACGAAGATCGCGGCGACCAGCGGGCTGCCGAAGATGGCCGCGAGCGCCGCGGCGGCGCCGGCGACCGTGATCAGCGCACCGGCCCCGGGCGCCCCGGACGCCGCGACGGGTCGCACGAGCAGCAGGGCGACGGCCGACCCGAGGGCGAGCAGCGGCGCCTCCGGACCGAGCACCACGCCGAGCGGGAGCCCGCCGAGCGCCGCGAGGAGGATCCCGGGCACGAACCGTGCGGGCACGGGGTCGATGCCCAGGCCGTCGATCGGGACGTGACCCCCGTGACCGGGCAGCCACCGGACGGCGACACCGACGAGCACACCACCGAGCAGCAGCCACGGCAAGGCCCACCACCAGGGCGCCACCTCGTGGCCGAACGTCGCGGGCCACGTCTCCCAGACCGCGTGCTCCAGGGCGTGCAGGAGCGCGAGGAACCCGAAGGCCACCAGGGACACCGGGACACCGATGCCCGCGGCGAGCAGCAGCACCCCCACGTAACCGCGCGTGCGGGCGGCACGCTGCTCGGGGGTCAGGTCCTCCTCGGCCGGGGCGGGGTCCGACGGCGGCTGCTCGGCTGTCACCGCCCGGTCAGCCGAGGACCTTGGCCTTGGCGGCGGAGAACTCCGCGTCGGTCAGCAGTCCGGCCGAGCGCATGTCGCCGAGCTGCTGGAGCTGGGACATGGTCTCCGTGGCCGGGGCCACGGCCTGGGTCGGCTGCTGCTGCGCGAGCAGCTGCTGCATCTGTTGCTGCTGCGCGAAGTGCGCCTCCTGGGCGTGGTACGCCTCCGCGGAGGCCTGCTGGGTGCCCCGGGCCCCCGCCCGGTCGTCCATCCGCCGGCTGACGGCACCGGCGGTCCCCGCGATCACGGCGGTCCGGGCCATGGTGCCGATCAGGCCCGGGCGGCCGACTCTCCTGACCATGTCAGTCCTCCTCGTCCAGCACGCTCGTCAGCTCCTCGATCGCGGCCGCCGGTACCGTCATCATGTCGATGACGCGCCCGCCCGCGTCCCGGACGGCACCGGCCAGGCCGGTCGCCCAGGTGTGCTCGAACACGAGCATCCCGACCGCCGTCCCCGGGGCGAGGTCGGCGGCCACGGCGTCGACGTCGTCCTCGGCCAGGAACCCGGCGGGCTCACCGACCAGGTCGCCGAGCTCGGAGCCGGCGTCGGCGGCCTCGAACCACTCGATCTCGCCCTCGAGGTCACGACGGATCGCCAGCGCGTCCAGGACGTTGATCGTCCCGGCGTCCTGCAGCCGGGTCAGCTCGGCCAGGACCGCGCCGGTGAACTCACGGTGCGGGAACTCGACCAGGAGGAGCTCCACGGGGGCGGTGACTGTCATGTCGGGCCTTTCCGTCGGGCGCCCGCGGCGGACGCCGGGATCGGCGGGACCGGGCGGCGGACGCGAAGGCGCTGCTCAACCGCCACGATCATGGTCCGGGGCGGGACGTGGCGCAACAGGAGCGCCGGCCCGGAGGCCGTGACGGGCCGGGGACGGTTGGCGCGCGTTGTGTGAGACGGGTGTGAACACCGCCGTGTCGCGGCGGACAGCCGGGCGCCGACGACCCACCATGGTGGGCGTGCCACGCGACGACACCCCGATCTTCGACGCCCTCGCCCGCGAGTTCGAGGCGGGGCGACCCCTGCTGCACGTGGCTCGTGCGCTCGGGGGCGACCCCTTCGGCGACCCCCTGGCGCGCACGCGCGCCACCGAGGTCCGCCTCGTCTCGCCGGACGCCGCGTCCCGCCTTCCCCGCCGGTCGCGCCGCAGCCGGGCCCGCGACTGACCGCCGGTCGGGGCGACGGCGAAAAAAGTCCATCCACGTGCATCCGGATCGGTCACCGTTCACGAACACCTGGTGTCAAGCCACCGGAGCAACCCCGCCAAGGACGGCGGGACCGACACCAGGAGGACACATGCGTACGATCCGAACCACGGCCGCCCTCGGCGCCACCGCGTTGGCCGCCGCAGCGGGCACCGCACTCGCCCTGCCCGCCTCGGCGGACGGACATGTCGCGATGCTGAGCGTCCTGCACGGCGTGCCGGACACGACCGTGGACGTGTACGTCAACGGTGAGCTCACGCTCGACGACTTCGAGCCCGGCGACCTCGCCGGCCCGCTCGAGCTCGAGCCCGACACCTACTCGGTGGCGATCACCGCCGCCGACGCCGAGGACGACTCCGACCCGGTCATCGGCCCCGTGGACCTGCCGCTCGAGGGCGGCATGAACTACACCGCGGCCGCGCACCTCGACGCCGAGGGCTCGCCGACCGCGACGCTGTTCACCAACGACACCTCCGAGATCGCCGCCGGTGAGGGCCGCCTGACCGTCCGTCACGTGGCGGCCGCTCCGGCCGTCGACGTGCTGGCCGGCGGTGACCCGGTGATCGAGGGCCTCGAGAACCCTGACGAGCAGGTGCTCGACCTCCCGGCCGGCACGGTCTCCGCGGCGGTCGCCGCCGCCGGCACCACCGACCCGGTGATCGGGCCGGCCGACGTCGACGTGGCCGAGGGCACGAACACCATCGTCTACGCCTGGGGCTCGCTGGAGAACGACTCGCTGGCTCTCGCCACGCAGACCGTCGAGGGCATGCACTCCGCTCCTGACGGCGTCGACGCCGGGACCACCGGTGCCGCCGCTGCCGACCACCACGGCTTCTTCACGCCGTTCACCGTCGGCACCATCATGACCCTGCTGGCCGGGTTCGTCATCGCGATCGCGGTCCGGGAGGGCGTCCGGGCGCACCGGGCACGCCGGTGACACGCACACACCGCTCCGCGGCGGGCCGGGTCACGCGCCCGGTCCGCCGCGTGGCCCTGGCCACCGTGGCCGCCGTCTCCGTCTCGACCCTGGCCGGCGTGCTGATGGTCGTGGCCGACGACACCCCCACGGTCGGGGCCGACGTCCCCCGGGTGGAGGCCGCCGAGGCGACCTCCGCACCGGAGGCACCGGCGTCCCCCTCGGCGTCCGCCGACCCGACGCCGGGGGGCGCCGGCGACCAGGAGGGTGCCGGCGGGCCGGCGGTCCCGGACATCCCCGTCGTCTCGGCCGATCTCGCGGGGATCGAGCCGGCCGCGCCACCCGAGCTGGTCACGGTCCAGGGACTGCTGGAGACACCGGTCCGTCCGGTGGGCGTGGACCCCGACGGCACGATGGAGCTCCCCGAGTCGGGCGACGTGGCGGGCTGGTACCGCTTCGGCCCGGCCCCGGGCGACCCGCAGGGCGCGGCCGTTCTCGCGTCCCACGTCGACACCCAGGAGGGTGTCGGGAAGTTCGCCCGGCTGGCCGAGGCGACGGCCGGCGACAAGGTCACGGTGACCGACGCCGACGGCGTCCGGCACCGGTACGAGGTCACGGAGATCACGCGGTACTCGAAGGAGGCGGTGCCCTGGGAGAAGTTCTTCGACCGCTCGGGTGAGCGGCGACTGGTCCTGGTGACGTGCGGCGGCCGGTGGGACGCCGAGGCGGGCCACTACGAGGACAACCTGGTGGTGACGGCCGTGGCGACGTGACGCGCGGCGGCTGACGCGCTAGGTTCGACCCCGAAGCCGCCGATCGCGCGGGACGACCCGTATCACGGAGGTTCTGTGACCACTGGGGCCGAAGGTGCCGCACTGCCGGCCGCCGACCCCGACGCGGACGTGAGCGCCGCGTTCGCAGCCGGCACCGAGGACGGACTGGCAGCGGCCTACCGTCGCTGGTCGTCTCTCGTGCACACGGTCGCACTCCGGTCGTTGGGCGAGGTCTCGGACGCCGAGGACGTCACCCAACAGGTCTTCGTCGCCGCCTGGCAGGCACGCGGGTCCTACGACCCGCAGCGGGCCAAGCTGTCGACCTGGTTGCTGGGCATCGCCCGGCACAAGATCGCGGACGTGCACGCCTCCCGGGAGAGGCTGCGACGCCAACGCCGAGCCGCGGAGGCGTTCACGCCGAACCCCGTCGGGGAGGCCGACCCGGTCGGTGCCCCTGTCGTGGACCGGGCGATCGTGGCCGACGAGCTGGACCGGCTCGGCGACCCGGCCGGGACGATCCTGCGGCTCGCGTTCTACCGGGACATGACACACACGCAGATCGCCGAGGAGATGTCCCTTCCCCTCGGCACCGTCAAGAGCCATG
This sequence comes from Isoptericola sp. 178, assembly GCF_030586525.1. Taxonomy (NCBI): domain Bacteria; kingdom Bacillati; phylum Actinomycetota; class Actinomycetes; order Micrococcales; family Promicromonosporaceae; genus Isoptericola; species Isoptericola sp. 178. The sequence goes on from NZ_JAUQYN010000003.1 coordinate 388,624, forward strand.
TCAGGCGAAGTCTGACCCGGCTGCGCACACGATTGGAGGTGGATGGTGCAGCACGTTGACCCGGAGGTCCTCGCGCTCCTCGCGCTCGGGGAGCAGGACGTCGTGTCCGACGACGAGCGCGCCCACCTCGCCTCGTGCGTGGCCTGCCAGGCCGAGCGCGACAGCCTCGCCGACGTGGCCTCCACGGCGCGCGAGCTGGGGCCCGAGGAGCTGGTGGCACCGGCGCCCCACGTGTGGGACCGGATCCGCGCGGAGATCGACCAGGAGGAGGCGTCGAGCGATGCCGCCTGGGTCGCCGGCGTCGAGTCCGCCGAGGCGGAGGTCGTCGACCTCGCCTCCCGACGGCGCCCGGCCGCGCTCTGGGCCGTGGCGGCCGCCAGCGCGGCGCTCGTCGTGGGTGTCGGTGGCGGTATCGCCTGGGAACGGGCGCAGGGCCCCGAGGCCGTGACGGCCCCCACGCCCGTCGCCGTCGCCCAGGCCGAGCTCGAACCGCTGCCCGACTGGCCCGACTCGACGGGTAGCGCGACGGTCGAGGAGGCCGCCGGCGGCGAGCTCGAGATCGTCGTCTCCGTCGCCGGGGCGGACGGCTCCGGCGAGGGTGCCTACCGCGAGGTCTGGCTCATCGCCGACGACCTCAGCGGCATGGTCAGCCTGGGCGTGCTCAAGGGCGACACCGGGACGTTCCCGGTACCCGCCGGGCTGGACCTGGAGCGCTACTCGCTGGTCGACGTCTCGGAGGAGCCGTTCGACGGCGACCCCACGCACTCCGGCGACTCGATCGTCCGCGGGGGTCTCGACCAGGCCTGACCGCCCGCACGACGCGTCACCCTCTCCCTGTCCGGCCCGGACGCCGTGGACCCTCTGGTTCCGCGAGCGTCCGGGCCGGACGTCCGTGCGTCGCGGGACCGGTCACCGTCCGCCGGCCGGCCCCAGGCCCTCCGTGCGGTCCACGTACCCCACGGTGCGCTCGCCGACGGTGGTCAGCGCCGCGGCGTAGCCGCCCACGGGAGGACGCAGGTCGCTGGTGACCAGTGCCGCCGGCGACGCTCCGCCGAGATCGGTCCAGGTGCGCGCCTTGACCGCGGCCTCGCGGCGCACCCAGTCCCCGACGGCGCCCGGGTCCGGCAGGTCGGACGCCCGCTGGACGTCGACGCCGACGGGACCCTGCGGGTCCAGCGCGACGACGACCAGGACGCCGGAGTGCGCGACGGAGACCCCGGGGCGGCGGTCGCCCGGCCCCAGGACGCGTGGCGCCCCGTGCGGCCGGCCGCACTCGGCGCAGGTGCGGTCCAGCACGACCTCCGCGGCGCCCACCCCGAGGTGCGCGGCGACCGCGAGGCGCAGCAGGGCCGCACCGACCAGCGACCGCCCGCGGTCGGCGGGGCGGTCGAACGAGTCCAGGCGCGCCCGTTCGGTGTCGTCGAGCAGGGCGGTCAGCTCGTGGTCCGCGGCGGCGAGGGTGGACCACCAGACCTCGACCGTCACCGTCTCACCTGCCACTTTGTGTTCCGCATCTAGGTAAGGCTAACCTCACTGCGTGCCGACAACGACCCCCGCCGCCCTGCCGCGCCCGGACAGCACCCTGCTGCCCGCGCTCGCGGACGTGTCGGCGCCGGCCCGGCCCGCGCTGGTCACGTCGTCCGGCGAGACCCTCACCCACGCCGCGCTGCGCGAACGCGTCGGCGACCTCGCCGCCCGGCTCCCGGACGTCGCCGACGGCCGGCGCCTCGTGCACCTGCCGCTGCGCCCGGACCTGGGCGGGGTCCTGGCGTACCTGGCCACGCTCGAGGCCGGTCACGTCGCGCTCGTCACGGCCGACGACGACCGGACCTCCCAGATCCTGGACCGGTACCGGCCCGACGTCCGGGCGACCGGTGACCCCGACGAGCCGTTCACCGTGACGTCGCCGGACCCGGCACACCTCCTCCACCCTGACCTGGCACTGCTCCTGAGCACGTCGGGCAGCACCGGCTCGCCGAAGCTGGTGCGCCTGTCGCACGAGAACCTCACGAGCAACGCCCTCGCCATCGCCCAGGCCCTGGGGCTGACCGCGGCCGACCGTGCCGTGACCAGCCTCCCGCTGCACTACACGTTCGGGTTGTCCGTGCTGCACTCCCACCTGGCGGTCGGCGCCTCGGTGGTGCTGCAGGAGGCGTCGGTCCTGGACGAGGCGTTCTGGCGCACCGTGGACGGCCTGCAGGTGACGACGCTGGCGGCCGTGCCGCACACGGTCGAGCTCATGGAGTCCACCGGTGTGCTCGAGCGGCCGCACCCCTCGCTGCGCCTGCTGACCCAGGCGGGCGGACGCCTGCACCCCGACCGGGTGGTGCGCACCGCGGCGCTCGGCCGCGAGCACGGCTGGGGCCTGTCGGTCATGTACGGCCAGACCGAGGCCACGGCCCGCATCTGCGTGCTCGACCCGTCCCTCGCGGCGGACCACCCCGACGCCGTCGGACGACCCGTCCCGGGCACCTCCCTCGTGATCGACACCACCGTGCCGGAGGCCTCCGACGGTGCCGGTGAGGTCGTGGTGCACGGCCCCGGCGTCATGATGGGCTACGCCGAGCACGCCGACGACCTCGCGCTCGGCCCGCTGCTCACCGAGCTGCGCACGGGCGACCTGGGACGGGTGGGGCCGGACGGTCTGCTGCGGCTGGTCGGACGCCGGTCCGGCTTCGTCAAGGTGATGGGTCTGCGGATCGCCCTCGCACCGGTCGAGGCCGCCCTCGAGTCCGCCGGGCTGAGCGCCTGCGTGGGAGGGGACGACGACGGTCTGACGGTCGCGGTCGCCCCGGAGCCGGGCGGCGACGACACCGGGACCGCCGTCCGCGCCCGCGAGGTCGCCGCCGCGGCCTCCGGCCTCGGCCCCGCGGCCGTGTCCGTCGCCGTCGGCGAGCTGCCCCGCCTGCAGAGCGGCAAGGTCGACCGCCGCGGCTGCGCCGCCCTCGTGCGCGAGACCTGCGTCGGATGCCCGGTCGCGCCGAACGGCTCGGCCTCCCCGTCCGCCGTCCAGGTGGCCCACGCCGTCGGCGAGGTGCTCGGCCGGGACGCCGTCGACCTCGACCGCAGCTTCGTCCAGCAGGGCGGTGACTCGCTCAGCCACGTGCAGGCGTCCGTCCGGCTCGAGGGCCTCGTCGGCCCGCTCCCCCGCGGCTGGCACCACCGCCCCCTGCGCGAGCTCGCCGAGCTGGACCGCTCCCGCGCCGACGCCTCGCCCGCGAACCCCGCACCGGCTGGGGGACGTCGTGGGTGGCGCACGGTGGAGACGTCGGTGCTGCTGCGCGCGATCGCCGTCGTCATCATCTGCGGGTCGCACGCCGACCTGTTCCGCGTCCTCGGCGGCGCGCACACCCTGCTCGCCGTGGCCGGCTTCAACGCTGCGCGCTTCGGCCTGTCGGCCGACACGTCCCGGGGGCGCTGGCGGGCCACCGCCCGCACGCTCGTCGGCGTGGCGGTCCCCACCATGGCCGTCGTGCTGTTCGGCATGATCACCCACGACCGCTACGGGTGGGGCAACCTCGCGCTCGCCAACTGGCTGTTCGGCGACGTCACCTACGGTTTCCGCAACGAGCTGTGGTTCGTCGACGCGCTCGTGGCCTGCACGCTCGTGCTGACCGCCGCGCTGTCGGTCCCCGCCGTCTCCCGGCTCTGGCGGCGCGACCCCTGGCTCGTCGCGGCCGGGGTCGCCGTGCTGGCCCTCGTGCCGCGTTTCGTCGTGCTCGCGCTCGGCGAGGGCGTGCTGCGCGGCATCATGCCGACCACGCTCTGGCTCTTCGCCGTCGGCGCGGCCGCGGCGCACGCCGACACCCGCCGGCGCCGTCTGCTCACCCTCGCGGTCGCGGTGGTCGGCGGGGCGACGTTCTTCCCCGACGACCCGGTGCGCAACGCCACCGTCCTGGCCGGCGTGGCCCTGCTCACCCTCGTGCCCGAGGTGCGGGTGCCCGCCCGCTGGGTGCCCGTGATCGGCGTCCTGGCCGCCGCCTCGCTGTACGTCTACCTCGTCCAGTTCCAGATCCTCGACGTCGTGCCCACGGCGCTCGGCGCCACCGCCGTCGCGATCGCGGCCGGCTGCCTCCTCTGGCGTCTCGCGGACCGCCCGGTCCGCCGGCTCCAGGACCTCCTCGTCCCCCCGACCCGATGAAACGGAAGCCCTTCGTGTCACGTCAGCACCGCCGTCCCCTCGTCGCCGCCCTCCTCGCCCTCCCGCTGGCGCTCACCGCGTGCAGCACCGACGGCGAGTCCGAGGACGCCTTCGCGGCCGAGCCCGGGGCGCTGCAGATCTACTCCTCCCAGCACCGCGACGTCACGCAGGCCTGGGCCGAGGCGTTCACCGAGAAGACCGGCATCGAGACCCAGGTCCGCGAGGGCCAGGACTCCTCGATGGGTCACATGATCGTTGAGGAGGGCGAGGCCTCCCCGGCCGACGTGTTCCTCACGGAGAACTCCCCCGCGATGACCGTGGTGGAGCGCGCCGACCTGCTCGCCCCGGTGGACGAGGAGACCCAGGCCCAGGTGCGCGACGGGATGGCGCCGTCGTCCGGCCGGTGGACGGCGGTCGCCGCCCGCTCGACCGTGCTCGTCTACAACACCGACATGATCAGCGAGGACGAGCTGCCGGACTCGATCATGGACCTGGCCGACCCCGAGTGGGCCGGCAAGTGGGGCGCTGCCCCGGGCGGTGCCGACTTCCAGGCCATCATGGCCGGCATGCTCGCCGACCGCGGTGAGGCCGAGACCCGGGCCTGGCTCGAGGCCCTGGCCGAGAACTCCGAGGTCTACCAGAACAACATCGCCACGATGAAGGCCGTCAACGCCGGCGAGGTGCCGGTCGGGATCATGTACCACTACTACTGGTACCGCGACCAGGCCGGGGACCAGGAGGGCAGCGCGAACACGCAGCTGCACTACTTCGGCCAGCAGGACCCGGGGGCCTTCGTCAGCCTCTCCGCGGGCGGCGTGCTGGAGTCGTCCGACATGCCGGACGAGGCCCAGCAGTTCCTCGCCTACGTCACCAGCCCCGAGGGTCAGCAGGTGCTCGTCGACAGCGGCTCCATGGAGTACGCCGTGGGTGCCGGCGTCGAGTCGGACCCGGCGCTGCCCACGCTGGAGGAGCTGGACGCCCCGCCGGTCGACCCCTTCACCCTGAACTCTGACACCGTCCTGGAGCTCATGACCGATGCGAGCATCCTCTAGGAGCCGCGGGGTCGCCGTCGCCGCGACCCTCGTCGCCGCGCTCACCGTCCTGCCGCTGGTGGTCGTCCTCCTCGACGCCTCCTCCGCGGGCGTCGAGGAGGCGGTCGACTACCTCGTGCGGCCCCGCGTCGGTGAGCTGCTGGGGAACACCGGCCTGCTGATGGGCGTCACCGTGCCCGCCACGGTGGTCCTCGGCACCCTCGCGGCCTGGCTCGTGGAGCGCACGGCCCTGCCCTGGGCCGGGCTCTGGCGCACGCTGCTGCTGGCGCCCCTGGCGGTGCCGGCGTTCGTCAGCGCCTACGCCTGGGTGACGGTCGCGCCCTGGCTGACCGGGTTCGGCGGGGCCGCACTGGTCACGACCCTGGCGTACTTCCCGTTCGTGTTCCTGCCCGTGGCCGCGCTGCTGCGGTCGCTCGACCCCGCCGAGGAGGAGGTCGCCCGGTCCCTGGGCCTGTCCCCGACGCGGGCCGTCGTCCGGACGGTGCTCCCCCGGCTCCGCCCGGCGATCAGCGGCGGGGCGCTGCTGGTCGCCCTGCACCTCCTGGCCGAGTACGGCGTCCTGGAGATGATGCGGTTCCAGACCTTCACCACCGCGATCATGCAGCGGTACGCGGTGGGGTTCAGCGACGCGTCGGGCAGCCTGCTCGCCTCGGTGCTGCTGGGTCTGTGCCTGCTCGTGCTCACGCTCGAGGTGGTCGCCCGGGGACGGCGCCGGGTGTCGCGGGTCGGTGCCGGCACCCAGCGTCCCGCCACGCGGGCCCGGCTGGGCGGCTGGACCGCTCCGGCGCTGGTCATGCTGGGCGCTCTCGTCGGCCTGGCGCTCGTCGTCCCGGTGGCCACGGTGCTGCGGTGGCTGGGATCGGCGATCGGGGACGGGCTGGTCGACGACCTCCTCACCGTCACCGCGAGCACGGTGCTGCTGGCGGTGCTCGGCGGGCTGGCGGCCGTGGTGGCCGCCCTGCCCGGGGCGTGGCTGCTCAACCGCCGCCGGTCGGCCCTGACGGTCCTGCTCGAGCGGTCCACGTACCTGGCCAGCGCCCTGCCCGGCGTCGTGGTCGGGCTCGCCCTGGTCACGCTCGCCATCGACTGGGCGCGCCCGCTGTACCAGACCCTGGCGCTGACCGTCCTGGCCTACGCCATCCTCTTCCTGCCCCGGGCGATGGTCGCCCTGCGCGCCGGTCTCGCCGCCGCACCGCCGGAGCTCTCGGAGGCCTCCCGGTCGCTGGGGCTGGGCGGCCCGGCCACGCTCGTGCGGGTGGTCCTGCCGCTCATCGGCCCGTCGGTGCTCACCGGCTTCGTGCTCGTCTCCCTCGCCGTCAGCACCGAGCTGACGGCCACCCTGCTGCTGGCCCCGACGGGGACCGACACCCTCGCCCTCGCCTTCTGGCGGGAGACGAGCGCGCTCGACTACGCTGCTGCGGCCCCCTACGCGGCAGTCATGATCGTCTTGTCCGTACCGCTGACGTTGTTGCTGCGGCGGCAGATACTGGAGGAACGATGACCGACGTGCAGCTGCGAGCCGTCACGGCCGCCTACGGCCGGCACGACGTGCTCGACGAGGTGAACCTGGTCGTGCCCGAGGGCACGACGACCGCCGTCCTGGGTGGGTCCGGCAGCGGCAAGACGACGCTGCTGCGCATCATCGCCGGGTTCATGCAGCCGCGCTCGGGCGAGGCGGTCATCGGCGGTCGCACGGTCGCGGGACCCGGCGTCTGGGTGCCGCCCGAGCGCCGCGGCGTCGGCTACGTCCGCCAGGAGGGCGGGCTGTTCCCGCACCTGTCGGTCGCCGGGAACATCGCCTTCGGGCTGCCCTGGCCGCGACGCCGGCACCACGACCGGGTGCTCGAGCTGCTCGACCTGGTCGGCCTGCCCGCCGAGGTCGCCGACCGGCGCCCCGACCAGCTCTCCGGCGGGCAGCAGCAGCGGGTCGCGCTGGCCCGCGCACTCGCTCCCCGCCCCGGTCTCGTGCTGCTCGACGAGCCCTTCTCCTCGCTGGACACCACGCTGCGCGCCACCACCCGGGACGCCACGGCGCTCGCGCTGCGCGCCACCGGCGCCACGGCCGTGCTGGTCACCCACGACCAGGACGAGGCGCTCTCCTTCGCCGACCAGGTCGCGATCCTCACGTCCGGCCGGATCCGGCAGGCGGCGGCCCCGCGGGCGATCTACCGGGACCCCGTGGACGCCGACGTCGCCCAGTTCCTCGGCGACGCGGTGTTCGTGCCCGGCGAGGCGGCGACCGACGGCTGCGTCACCTGCCCGCTGGGCACCCTGCCGGTCCGCGGTCAGAGCCCCCGCGGCGCCGTGGACGTCATGCTCCGGCCCGAGCAGATCACGCTGACCCCGGCCGGCACCGGCCAGCTCGAGGCCACCGTGCGCCACGTGTCGTTCTTCGGGCACGACGCGCTCGTCGAGCTGGCCCTCGGCGAAGGCGCCGCCGAGCAGCGGATCCGCGCGCGGGTGGTCGGCCTGCAGCCCCCGGAGGCCGGCGACCGCGTCGGGCTGGACATCGTCGGCCCCGTCCGTGCGTTCCCCTCGCGACCGGACCGCCCCGGGGATGGCCTGCGCGACGAGAGCCCGGTGCCCTCCTCCGCCTGAGGCGGCGTGGCGGTCCGATTCGCCTAGCGTGGGAGCGTGGAACGCTTCGAGGCGTCAGCGCTGACCCACATGCTCGTCGTGGCCGACGTCGAACGCAGTCGTGACTGGTACGTGCGCGTGCTCGACGCCCGGGTGGCCGGCGAGTACGGCGGGACGTCGGTCGTGCTCCAGCTGCTGGAGAGCTGGATCCTGCTCGTGACCGGCGGGGGTCCCGACGCAGGCAAGCCGACCGTGACCCTGGCCCCGCCCGCCGACCCCGACCGCCCCAGCGCCCAGCTCGTCTTCCGCGTCGACGACTGCCTGGAGTTCTACGAGCTTCTGTCGAGCCGTGGCGCAGAGTTCCTGGCCGCACCCGACGTTCGTGACGGCGAGACCCGCGCGTTCTTCCGCGACCCCGACGGCCATCTGTTCGAGATCTCCGAGCTCACCTGAGCCCTGACGGCGTGACCTCGCTTCGGTCGTGGCGTCCTGCACCACCCCTCGAGGCCCCCCGTTCCTCGACCGTCTGCGTGGTCCAGAAGAGCAAGAACCCGCCGACGATGACGAACTCGAGCACGTAGAACCAGCGCGAGTCATCACCCACCCAGCCAAGGAGCTTGAAGCCTGCCGTCCCCGCGATGCCACACACCATCGCGATCGCCACGAGGACGTAGATCCCGCGGTACACGCTGTCGCCACGTCCGGGGTGCCGGCGAGCGCCGAACCCCCCGATCAGGGCGACCAGCGCCATCGGTGTGAACACCAAGATGGCCGCGACCGCGTGGGCATTCAGCAGGAACCATTCGTGCAGCGTCAGGTAGACCGCGAGACCTGCCAGCCACAGACCGATGACGACGAGCGTCCCGACGACTTCCTCATTCCGAGAGGGTTCCCTGTACCCCGTGTCCAGCAACCTGCGCCACCTCGAGCCGCCCGGCGCCGCGAGCGGCTCTGGCGGCCGGTCGCGAAGCACGACGAAGAACAGCAGGAGCACCAGGGCGACCGATGAGACCAGGAAGTACGCCTCCAGGGAACTCTCTACCTGGTTCGTCCACTCCGCACAGGCCTGGGCGTCCCACGGTCCGCCGCCGACGGGCGGCTGCTCCGCGACCAGGGAGTCCGGCGTCGGACGCCCGAAGCACGCCTCGCGCACGGGCTCCGGGGTGGGAACGAACGCCACGACCGGTGCCAAGAAGCCGGCGAGGTTGAGCAACGGCTCCTGGGTGCCCCGCCCACGGATCGCGATCATCGCAGCACCGGTGGCCACGAGAACCGCGACGAAGACACTCTGCGCTGGGGTGTACCACGCGGCGCTGATGGACCCGAGCGGCTCCCCGCTCGCGGGGTCGGCGTCCTCGAGAAGGACGGCGACGACCAGCATGGCTGTCATCGAGATGATGGCCACACGCAGATAGTGATAGGTCGCGGCGGCATTGCGGGCCGTGGCGACCGGGGTCGGCGCCCCTGACATCGCGCTCATGACTGTGAGGAGGCCACAGCCCGGAACACTGATACGCGAGCACCGGGTGAACGACGGGAGCGCAGATCCCAAGAGCACCGACCTGCGGGCCTGCGGACCCGAAGACCTCGACCACATCGCCTGGGAGCTCAGCGGCCAGGCACTCGCGCCACGCGGCCCGGATCTGCCTGGCCGGGCGATCTACCGATCAGGCTTGGTTGGACCGCGGCAGAGCCTGCGGAAGCTCTCGGCCGCAACCCGAACAGATGCACTCGAAGGCGTGGATGCTACTCATGAGGCGAAGGATCGGCCCACCCGGCGCGTCCAGTCCTGAGGCTTCCGGTGGCCTAGGTCGAGGGCTACTGGCCAGGCAGACAGGTCTTGCAGGCGTCATCCCCGGCAGGGAACTCGCCTGCTCCTTGCCACATGCGAACGTCGGTCGCTGCACGTGTCGTTCTGCAACCTACGGCATGCCACTTGCCGGGAGGGAAGTCGACTTCCCCTCGACGTCGCACAAACGCTCCCAGGTTGGCGATCTCATCACGCATCGAATCACGAGCGAGGTCCTGCTCCGCGTGCGGTCGCTCTGCGGGAGTCGGCGGCTGACCGGCACGGCACTCCCCGCAGACACCCCCTACGCCGGGGAGCTCTTCAACCCCTTCCCAATTCGCAACGGCGCCAGCGCGGGCCACGAACCGGCAGGTGGACAGATGCCAACGGCCAGGGCGAACATCTCGACCGTCTCGTACAGCAGCCTTACGCCGGACGAACCTACCCAGCGCGATGAACTCCCCGTGGTGCGCCATCTGCGACTGCAGCACCTCCTCCATCAGCCCAGGGCTCCGCACCATCAGGTTGAGGAAGTCGGCCGCTTGGTCTTCCCCCAGGTAGGAAGCGACGTCGGCCGCCTCCCTGAGCGCGGCCTTGCTGATGCGCTGATCGAGAGCGCGAACGAAAGCGTGCACGACGGGTGCCCAGCTCTTGACTTCGGACCCGAAGGCCGACTCCATGAAGACGGCGAGGTTGTCAGACGCCTCTTTGTCGAGCTCCCAGGCGTCTTCGCTGAGCAGATGGGTCATTACCGGCATACCGGAATCATGCCTCATGGAGGGTTAGTGGTGCGCAAACTAGTTCAGACGTCGAGGACCTGCTCCTCGCCTGCTGCGGGCTCACTCCGTGATCCCAACCTGATTGGCGAAAGGGCCTGAAATCCCCTGCTACCGGAAGTCGTGCTGCGGTTCCGAGTCGAGCCGATGCGCCGCGGCGCGTAGCCGCTCGACGACGCCATCGTAGGGCGGGTTCGCGACGACCCAGCCTTCGACGGCGTCGAGCGCTTCCAGCGCGAGCTGGGAGCGTTGGCGGTAAGAGAGACCCTCGCCGCCTGCCGCGTGCGAGAGCCGCAGGGCCTCGTAGACATGGCCGATCGCGTCGATCAACCACGCCTGGACACGCTCGCGGTCGGGCGCTTCCTGCTCGAGCAGGTCGGCGACCTGGTGCAGGCGTCGAGCCGCCACTGTGGACGCGCGCTGCCACCGTTCGGCCGGGGGCGCCGTCTCCGCCTCGCCGGCGAGGGCCTTGTCCAGCATGCCCGCGGTGGCGGCCTCGAGTGCCTTGCGCAGGAGCGCCTGCCCACCGGCCGCGACGCCGACGGCGATCCCTGCGGCCGCGCCGGCCGGGGGGAACACCAGGGTGGTGATTCCGGCCGCGAGTGCCGCGGGGAGAGCCATCCGCGCACCCTTGACCAGGGCGCCGCGCAACTGCTCCCGCATCGGTTGTTGGACGACGACCGAGCTGGTCTCGAACGACTCCGCCGTCTCGATGAGCTCGGCGAGTCGGCGGCGGAAGAAGTACAGGTTCTCCCAAAGGCGTCCCCGGACCTGGAGGCCAAGATGGCCATCGGGTTCCTTCGCGGAGAACATGTCGACCAACGCCTCGGTGAGCTGGTCCTCGATCTCGCCGGTCTTGGGTGGTGGCCGGTAGCCGAGGTAGTTGAGCAGCGCGGTGAGGTTCTGCCCGAGGAGAGCCATCGCGTCGTAGCGCAACTGCGGCCGTTCGTCGAAGAAGTCGGCGGCGTCGGCGAGCTCGGTGAACACCTCGGTCTCACTTGCCAGCCGATCCGCCGCGCCGAGCACGAGGCGCGCGGCCGGGAGCAGTGTGGCGCGCCAGTCCTCCGCCTCCGCCCGGGCGTCGGCGCGGAGTGCACCGAGGGCCTCGCGTCGCGCCCATGTCAGTTCGGCGCGCAGCGCCGCGCCGCGGTCGGCGCGGGTTAGCTTCGGCTCGACGTCCGCCCCGACCTCCTCAACCCAGGACTCGTCCGGAGGATTGGGGTCCCACGTGAGCCACTCGGAGCCCTGAGGGTTTCCATGCCGAGGGGCGGTCGGCTCCCGCGGTGCGCGTTCCGGCACCCGGCGTTGGTCATCGGATCGCGGGGGCGAACTTCGCGACTGGGGCTCCGGCATCGGTGCTGCGGCGTTAGCCATCGTTCGTCCTCGGTGAGCGGCGACTCCTGCCACCATTGTCGATGCGCCGGGGCCACCCCGCGACGCGGGCATCATCCTCCGCGGGTGAAGTCCGCAGCACCGGCGGACAGTCTCCGCGCTCGACCCCACGATCGCGAGCGGCGATGGGGACCGTGCACGGAAAAGTGAAACGGGCCTCGGCTCGGCCCGTGAGGAGGACCTGCTCATTCCCGGTCTGGCCAAGAGAAAGGCTGAACTCGGTCGGTCCGTCCGGGTGATCCGCTCATCCGCCGCGGAGTACACGACGGACGCTGGCGCCGTCATCGACGTGTTCTTCCTCTGCGCGCCCTCCACGTCCTCGCTACTTCACGGAACCCGACCGCGGCGCTCTGTCAAGGGGCTCCCACCAGGAGCAAGTCAGTGCGGAGACACCGAGGAGGTCAGTGAAGAATCGGAGGGCTCTCCGCACTCACGGCTCGAGGGGCAGTCGGACACGACTGCCAGCGACCACCGGTCGCGCAGCGTCCACCCAGGTCAGAACCGGTTCAGGACGGCCCGTCAACGGTGACAACCACGCTCACTCCCCCTCACCGTGCACCCACGCCGAGCCCGACGGGACGCTCCCAGGGTCATAGACCAGCAGATGAGCCAGCAACGCTTCTCTCGGCAAAACGAAAGGCCCTCCGTCGCAGCGTTTCCGCTGTTCAGGGGGCCTCTCTGGGGTGGGCGATACTGGGTTCGAACCAGTGACCTCTTCGGTGTGAACGAAGCGCGCTACCACTGCGCCAATCGCCCGAGTGCGTGGTCGATACTAGCCACAGATCCGGGGTTGCTCCAAACCGGATCGGTGCGGCGTGGCCCACACCCGGACGACGACGCCCCAGGTCACGGGTCGAGGCGCTCCCGGCAGTTCTTCTCGAAGACCTCCCGCACGGCGAGCGTGATCTTCCCCGGTGCGACGTCGACGCCGTCCAGCCAGGTGATGGGCTGGACGTTGCGGCCCGAGGACGTCAGCGCCAGCTGCACGCCACCGGTGGTCACCTCGTCGAGCACCGAGAACGGCAGCTCACCCTCGTGGGCCTCGCGGACCGGCAGCCCCGCCTCGGTGCCCCACTCGAGCACGAGCGCCCGCGTGATCCCCGCCAGACAGCCCGTGGACAGCGCCGGGGTGAGGAGCTCGCCGCCCCGCTCGACGAAGATGTTCGACCCCGTGCCCTCGCAGAGCTCGCCCACCGTGTTGGGCAGGATCGACTCGTCGCCGCCCTTGGCCTTGGCGTCCGCGAGCGCCACCACGTTCTCCGCGTACGACGTCGTCTTCAGCCCGGTGATCGGCGACCGCTCGTTGCGCGGCCACGGCGAGCGGGCCGAGCGCGACTCGGGCATCATCCTCGAGTCCTGCACGGCGACCACAACGCTCTGCGCGCCGGGGACCCGCATGGAGCCGAGCGGGCCGATGCCCGCGGTGACAGTGATGCGCAGCCGGCCGTCGAACGGACCGTCGAGGCGCACGGCCTCGGCCAGGACGGCGTCGACGCCCTCGCGGACGCGCTGCTCGTCGGGCGCCTCCAGCCCGAGCCCGGTCGCGGACCGGCGCAGCCGCTCCAGGTGGCGCGTCAGCGCGAACACCTGCCCGTCGAACACGGTGCACGTCTCGAAGACGCCGTCACCCACCGTGATGCCGTGGTCGACCGCGCTCAGCGCGGCCTCCCCGGCTCCGACCAACCGACCTTCGGCCCAGATCACGAGACTCATGGTGCTCAGTCTGCCCGACGCCGGTACACCAGATGGGTCACCTCCCCTGCGTGCCGTGCCGAGACGGCGTCGAGGTCCAGCCGGCCGACGCCGTCGAACAGCCTGGTCCCGCCCGGGATGTCCAGCACGACCGGGGCGACGTGCAGGCGCAGCTCGTCGATCGCCCCGGCGGCGAGGTAGGTGTTGACCGTCGAGACTCCCCCGGCGATCGAGACGTCCCCGTCGCCGGCCGCCTCGACAGCCCGGCGCAGCGCGTCCTCGGCACCGGTGGTCACGAAGTGGAAGGTCGTGCCCCCGGCCATCACCAGCGGCTCGCGCGGGTGGTGGGTGAGCACGAACACAGGCGCGTGGTACGGCGGCTCGTCGCCCCACCACCCCGTCCAGTCCGGGTCCCACGGGCCGGGGTCCGGGCAGAACATGCCCCGGCCCATCACGTAGGCGTCGGCCTCCAGGATCCCCGCGACCTCGTCGGGATGGTCCTCGGCGTGCTCGAGCAGCCACGTGTGCAGCACCTCGCCGGTGCCGATCACGTCGCCGAAGGGTCGCTCACGGGTCTGGTGCGGTCCGGCGGCGAAGCCGTCCAGGGACACGGACAGGTCGCAGGTCACCCTCGTCATGCCGGTGCTGACGCCCGAGGGGCCCCGGACTCATCGGTCGGGGCGGTGCGCGGGGGCGCCCGAGGCGAGGCCGACCAGCCGGGCGGCCTTCAGCTCCGTCTCGTGCCACTCGGCCGCGGCGTCGGAGCCCCACGTGATGCCGGCGCCCGTGCCGAAGCGCAGCGTGCCGTCGTCGTCGGCCCCGCGTTCCCACCAGAAGGTCCGGATCCCGACGGCGAGCTCGGCCCGGTCGCCGTCGACCCAGCCGACAGCACCGCAGTAGGGCCCGCGTGCCGTCGGCTCGAGGTCGTCGATGATCGAGAGAGCCGACGACTTGGGCGCACCCGACACGGACCCCGGCGGGAACGTCGCGCGGAGCAGGTGACGCCACCGGTCCGGTGCGGCGGCGACAGCGGACGTCAGCGTGCCCTGCACCCGCGAGACCAGATGCACCAGCCCCGGGTGCTCCTCCACGCCGAGGAGCTCGGTCACCTCGACCGTGCCGGGCTCGCACACCCGCTGCAGGTCGTTGCGGACCAGGTCGGTGATCATGACGTTCTCGGCACGGTCCTTGCCGCTCAGGCCGTCCGCCGTCGGTGCGGTGCCCTTGATCGGCCCGGAGGCCAGCCGTCCGTCCTCGAGGGCCAGGTAGAGCTCGGGGGACGCGGAGACCACCCAGACGGGGGCGACGTCGAGGCCTGCCGGGACGTGCACGGCCGCCCCGTACGGCGCGGGGTTGCCGGCGGCCAGACGCGCAGCCAGCGCGGCCGCGTCCGGCTCCCCCGACCCGGTGCCGGGGTCCGTCGCCGGCAGCGGGGCGCTCAGCACCCGGCACACGTTGACCTGGTAGACGTCGCCCTGACGGATGTGCTGCTGCACGCGACGGACGGCGGCCTCGTACACCTCTTGGGACATCGACGTCGCCCAGTCGTCCGGGGCCGGGCCGGACCAGCCCGCCGCCGGGTCGTCGCCCCGCTCCGGGGGCCCGCCGGCGGTGACGTGGGCGAACCGCCAGGCTCGCGCCCGTCCGCCGCGCCCGAACGCCTCGAAGTCGACGACGACGAACCAGGGCCCGGGGTCGCGGAGCCGCTCGGGGGCGACCTCGAGGTCGACGCACTCGACGACGTCGGTCGCGAGACGGCCGGCGAAGGAGGCCCAGGAGGTCGGTGCACGCACGGCTGCACGGTATGCCAGCGAGGCACCGCGAGGCGATTGGACCATTCGGGCACCGTCCACTAAAGTTTTCCTCGCGCCGGAACACCGCGGGGATCACCCCTGCACCAGGTCCGGTCGTGCGGATGTAGCTCAGTTGGTAGAGCACCACCTTGCCAAGGTGGATGTCGCGAGTTCGAGTCTCGTCATCCGCTCGGAGGCCCACTCCCCTGCGATCTCGGCAACGAGCGAGCCGGTGAGCACAGTCTCAAGGTGGGTTGGCCGAGAGGCGAGGCAGCGGCCTGCAAAGCCGTATACACGGGTTCGAATCCCGTACCCACCTCGGGCGATTGGCGCAGCGGTAGCGCGCTTCCCTGACACGGAAGAGGTCACTGGTTCGATCCCAGTATCGCCCACCACCACAGGCCCCGGACCACACGGTCCGGGGCCTGCTGCGTTCCCCGGAGATCCGTGCCACGCGAGTGGCCGACAGCGGTGCTACGTTCCAGACGGATCACCCCGGGAGGTCCCATGGTCGAGCCCGAGCCCACCGCCACCACCGACGCCCGGACACCGCTCGGCGTGATGACGGCGGCCTGCGTTTCCACCCTCATCGTCAACGCGAACACGTCCGCCGTGGCCATCCTGCTCCCGGCGATCAGCGACGACGTCGGCATGTCCACGGAGACCCTCCAGTGGGCCGTGACGGGCTACCTGCTCGTCGGGGCGGCCACGATCGTCACCTCCGGGAGCCTCGGGGACGTCTTCGGCCGGCGCAAGGTGTTCCTCGGCGGCCTGCTGCTGTTCATCGCGTCGTGCGTCCTTATCGCACTGGCGCCGGGCGGCTGGGCTGTCATCGTCGGACGCTGCATCCAGGGCGCCGCCGGGGCCACGCTCGTGGCCGGCGGGCTGAGCATCCTCACCATCGCCTCACCGCCCGGGAACGCGCAGCTGCGGGCCGTGTCCTACTGGGGGTCGGCCTCGGCGGTCGGGGCGGCGGCGGGCCCGCTGCTCGGCGGGGCGCTCGTGAACACGGTGGGCTGGCAGGGGTTGTTCTGGCTCGACGCGGCGATCGCGGTCCTGCTCGTCCCCCTGACGCTGCGTGCGGTGGCCGAGTCCTCCGACCCGACGCGCAGCCGGTCGATCGACTGGGCGGGCAGCGCGCTCATCGCCCTCGCCCTGGCCCCGCTCATCCTCGGCCTCACCCAGGGCGCGACCTGGGGATGGCTCTCGATCCAGACGCTCGGCTGCTTCGCGGTGTCCGTCGCGTCGACGATCGGGTTCGTCGCGGTCGAGAGCAAGGTGTCCGCCCCGCTGATCGACCTCGGCCTGTTCCGCAACCGGCGGCTGGTCGGGGCGACGATCGGCATCCTCATCGGCGCCGCCGCGATCAACGCGATGATGTTCCTGCTGAGCCTGTTCTTCCAGGACCCGGCCGCCTTCGGGATGGACCCCTTCGAGGCGGGGCTCGCCACCCTGCCGGCGACCGTCGGGATGGTCGCCCTCACCCCGGCGGTCCCCGGGCTGACCCACCGGTTCGGGGTGCTCGCCGTCGTCGGGACGGGGTTCGTCATCATGACGGCCGGCTTCGTGGTGCTGGCCCTGGCCGGCGCCTCGTGGGGCTACCTGGCTTTCCTGGTGCCGATCGTCATGACGGCGGTGGGACTGTGCCTGTCGAACAATCCCTGTTCCTCGGTCGCCACGGGATCGGTCGACCACTCCGAGGTGGGCGGGGCGTCGGGCCTGTCCAACATGGCGCGCTACGTCGGACCGGCGGTCATGACCGCCGTGGTCGCGGCTCTGTACGCGGGCATCCCCGCGAACCGCTCCGCGGCCGGAGCGTCCGCCACCGATGCCCTGCTCGCCGGGTTCCACGCAGCCGCCCTCGCGCTGGCCGTCGTCTCGGCCCTGGGGATCGTGCTCGTGTGGCTGATCCGGGGCTACCGGGACAAGCACACGCCCGAGGGGGTCGACGTCGCGATCGCCGCCGCCGCGCCCGTGCACACGGTGCCCCGGCCCGAGACGGGGCCATCGACCGCGACCCGGACGGCGGCATCGGGCGACCCGGCGTAGCGTCGATCGCATGTGCCGCAACATCACCACCCTGCGCGGCCTCGAGCCGCCCGCGACCGCGAAGGAGATCGAGGCGGCCGCTGCCCAGTTCGTGCGGAAGGTGACCGGCGTGGCGTCCACCGCCGCACCGGCCTCCCGCGAGCCCTGCGAGGCGGCCGCCGCCGAGATCGCCGTGATCGTCACCCGGCTGCTGGACGACCTGCCCGCCCGCCGACAACCGCCGGCCACGGTCCCGCCCCTGCGCCGACCCGAGGTGCAGGCGCGGATCGCCGCCCGCAGCAGCAGCGCGACCGCATGACGTCACCTGGCGTCCCCGCGGGACGTCGAGACCCAGGAGCGACCATGGACCAGCCCGAGCTCGACTTCTCCGCGTTGAGCGCCGTCTTCGTCAACTGCACCCTCAAGCCGTCCCCGGAGGTGTCGAACACCCAGGGACTCATGGACGTCAGCGCCGCGATCATGCGCAGGCACGGCGTGAGGGTGGACGAGATCCGCGCCGTCGACCACGACCTCGCCCCCGGGGTCCAGCCGGACATGACCGAGCACGGGTGGAGCCGCGACGACTGGCCGGCGCTGGCCGAACGGATCCTCGCCGCGGACATCCTCGTCCTCGGCACGCCGATCTGGTTGGGCGACAAGTCCAGCGTCTGCACCCGCGTCGTCGAGCGGCTGTACTCGCTGTCGGGCCGGCTGAACGACGCCGGCCAGTACCTCTACTACGGCCGCGCCGCGGGCGTCGTGATCACCGGCAACGAGGACGGCGCCAAGCACGTGGCGATGAACGTCCTGTACTCCCTGCAACATCTCGGCTACACCATCCCGCCCCAGGCCGACGCCGGGTGGGTCGGCGAGGCGGGGCCCGGCCCGTCCTACCTGGACGAGGGCTCCGGCGGCCCCCAGAACGAGTTCACCCAGCGCAACACCACGTTCATGACCTGGAACCTCATGCACATGGCCGCGATGCTCCGGGCCGCCGGCGGGTTCCCCGCGTACGGCAACCAGCGCAGCGCCTGGGACGCCGGCACCCGGTTCGACCACCCGAACCCCGAGTTCCGCTGACGGCACCCGGCCTCTCGGCCCGTCGTCCGCCGGAGGCCCAGGTCACACCGGTGGAATTGGACCTGGGACCCGCGGTCCAGTAATGTTCCTCAGGCACCGGCACGCGGGGATCACGTCCTCGGAACTGTCCGGCCGTGCGAACGTAGCTCAGTTGGTAGAGCACCACCTTGCCAAGGTGGATGTCGCGAGTTCGAGTCTCGTCGTTCGCTCCACGGGCGATTGGCGCAGCGGGAGCGCGCTTCCCTGACACGGAAGAGGTCACTGGTTCGATCCCAGTATCGCCCACCAGCGCAGAAGGGCCCCTGTATCGCGGAGACGCGATACAGGGGCCCTTCTCGTCGGTGGGTGCGGGCGCCGCGCGAGCCCACGAGCCGTCGGCCGACGGACGCCGACTCTCCGACCGGCCCGAGGACGCCCGGTACGCTCGCGGGCGTGAACGCCGACGACTCCGCCGACAGCCCGCCCGCCGTCTCCGCGACGATGCACCGGGCCAAGACCCGCGCGCGGGCGTCCCACGTCACCGTGGGCCGGACGCGCATGACGGACGAGGGCACCGTCGAGATCGACTGCTCCTGCGGCATGGTGCTCACCAACGGGCCGCAGTGGTCGCTCGACGAGCACATCCGCCTGCATAGGGCGGAGGCGCGTTACCTCGCGCTCAGCGAGGTCGCTCCGGCCGGCATGCCCCGGCTGATCCCCGTGGGCCCCGACCGGCTTCCGCGCTGACCGGCTCCTGGCCGGTCGGCGGTCTCAGAGCTCGTCCGGGTCGTCCCAGGAGTGTCCGCTCGAGGCGCCCTCCATCGGGCGCAGGACGGTCTGCGACAGCGACAGCGGCGCCTTCGTCGCGTCGCCGCCGGGTCGGGGGTCACCGTGCTCTTCCGTGGCCGAGCGCTGCCGCGGCGCGATCCGCGCCTGGGAAGCGATCGACTCGTCGAGGAGGGCCCGAGCTCGGTCGGAGTCGGCCTCCTGTGTGTCCTTGATCATGTCCCAGGTGTATCAGCGGGACGGCGCGTTCGCCCGTGCTTGGCACACTATTCTGCACACGGGCGCACTCCTGCCACCCCGTCGGCACCGGGACGTCACACCGTGCGGCGACGCGACGCCCTCTGCACGACACGACCCTCCCCTGCCCGTGCGCGCGCCGTATGGTGGGGCCGTGACCACAGGCGATCCACTCGACGAGGCGCGCTCCCGGGCCACTCCTGCGCCGAGCGAACGCCGCCGCGAACCCTGGCCCGGCCCCCGACCGCTGCTCTGGGCACCTCGCGCGCACACCGTCGAGCTCGTGCTCCTTCTCCCCGACGGATCCACCTCGCGCCGACCGATGCGACTCGTCGGCGCCCACGAACCCGGCTACTGGCGTGCCGACGAGCAGATCTCCCCGGGGACGGACTACTCGTTCTCGATCGACGGCGGGCCGCCGCACTCCGACCCCGCGGCGGCCCACGTCCCCTCAGGGATCCAGGGCCCGAGCAGGATCCTGGACGAGCGGTTCGTGTGGCGGGACCACGCGTGGCCCGGGGCCGACCTCACCCGGGGGTCGCTGCTGCACCTCGACGTGCCCACGGTGACGCCGGAGGGGACCCTCGACGCCGCCACGGGGCTGCTGCCCGACGTCGCCACGCTCGGGGTCGACGGCGTCGAGCTCTCCCCCGTGGCGGCCTTCGACCCCGAGGCCGGTCCTCGCGCCGGCGTCCGGCTCTTCGCGGTCCACGAGCCCTTCGGGGGCCCGCACGCCCTGCAGCGGTTCGTGGACACGGCGCACCGCCACGGACTCGCCGTCGTGCTCGACCTGCCCCACCGGTGGGCGGTCGCCGACCCGCTGCGGCTGGACCGGTTCGGACCGTACGCGCAGGGGTCGCGGATCGCGCCGCGGCCGCGGAAGGACCACGGCCACGACGCCCCCCGGATCAACCTCGACGGCTCCGGCAGCCGCGGCCCCCGGGACTTCTTCGTCGCGGACGCCCGGCGCTGGCTGCACGAGTTCCACGTCGACGGCCTGCTGCTGGACGTCGAGGCCCTCGCCGACCGGTCCTCGGCGCCGTTCCTGACCGAGCTGGCGGCGGTCGCCCAGGACGTCTCGGCGCGGACCGGGCGCCCCCGTGCCCTGCTCGCCGACGGACCCGGTCTCAGCGACCGCCTCACCACGACCGTGGAGCGGCTGCTGACGGGGCGGCTCGACGGTCCGGCCGGCGACCTGCGCCGGCTGTCGACCGAGATCACCGCCCCGGCCCGGATCCCGGCCGGTCGACGGCGTGCGCTGCGAGCCGCCCAGCGCAGCGGCTCGTTCGTCGGACCCGTCACCCGCCTGCCGGCCGCCACCCGGGCGGTCCCCTGGTCACGCCTCGAGGACGTCGCCGGGTCCGCCGCCACGACCTCCGCGGACGACGACGCCACGCTGCTGGCGTTCGCCGTGCTCGCCGGCAGCGTCGTGGTCCTCGACACCGAGCACGTCCCCGTCCGGCCGGGCTCCGCGGACGCCCGCCGACTCGCGGCCTGGACGCGCCGGCTGCTCACCCTGCGGCCCGCCGCCCTGACGGACCTCGCCCACCGCCTGGAGGTCACGACCGACGACGGTGCCCTCGTCGCGCGTCGTGGCGGGACCGCGCTCGTCCTGGTCCTCGACCCCGCGGTGCCCGCGCTGGACCTCGTGCCTCGCCTCGGCACGCCGTCCGGCGCCTGGCGGGTGGCGGCGGCCTGGGACGAGGAACGCACACACCTGGAGGACGGGAGCCTGCGGGCCCCGCGGCGCTGCGTCGTCATCCTCCGGGACGACCCCGACGCCCGCCCCGCCGGCGCCGACCCGAGGACGGAACCCTGATGACCGCACCCTGGACCGAGCACCCGGCGACCTCCCTGCGCTGGCGGCCCGGTGATCGCCTCGACGCGCTCGACACCCGCTCCACCCCGGGCTACACCGGCCGCAAGCGCGCCGCCAAGGTGCTGCGCGCCGGCCACGCGGACGAGCTGTCGGACCTGCAGGAACGACTCTTCGCCCACGGCCGCACGGGTGGCGTGCGCAGCGTCCTGCTGATCCTGCAGGGGATGGACACCTCCGGCAAGGGCGGGATCGTGCGGCACGTCGTGGGCATGGTCGACCCTCAGGGCGTCCGGTGCCGAGGCTTCGGGCCACCCACCCCCGAGGAGCAGGCCCACGACTTCCTGTGGCGGATCCGGCGCGCCCTGCCGTCGCCCGGGCTGCTGGGCGTCTTCGACCGGTCGCACTACGAGGACGTGCTCGTCGTGCGGGTCGAGGAGCTCCAGCCCGAGGCGAGCTGGCGGGCCCGTTACGACGAGATCAACGCCTTCGAGGCCGAGACCGCCGCGGCCGGCACCGAGATCGTCAAGGTGATGCTGGCCATCTCGCCCGAGGAGCAGCTCGAGCGGCTGGTCTCACGCCTGGACCGACCGGAGAAGCACTGGAAGTACGACCCGGCCGACCTGCGCGCCCGGGAGCGGTGGGGCGAGTACCAGGCCGCGTACCAGGAGATGCTGGACCGCACCAGCACCGACGTCGCGCCGTGGTACGTCGTGCCCGCGGACCGCAAGTGGTTCGCCCGGCTGGCCGTGAGCGAGCTGCTGCGCCACACGCTGCGGGGCCTCGACCTCCGGTGGCCGGCGGCGGACTTCGACGTGGAGCGTCAGCGCCGGCTGCTCACCGGCGGGTGACGGCTCAGGCCCCGTCGAGGAGCGCGCGGCCGTCCTCGGCCAGCGCACCCAGGCGGGACAGCGCCCGGTAGTACTTCTTGCGGTAGCCGCCGCGCAGCATCTCCTCGCTGAACAGCGCGCGCGGGTCCGCCCCGGCCAGCAGCACCGGCACGTCGCGGTCGTACAGCCGGTCCACGAGCACGACCAGTCGCAGGGCGACCTCCTGGCGGGTCACCGGTCGCACCCCGGTCAGCCCGACCACCTCGACGCCGTCGAGCAGCGCCCCGTAACGGCTCGGGTGCACGGTCGCCAGGTGCGCGAGCAGGTCGGAGAAGTCGTCGACCACCGCGCGGGGACGCGCGGCCGCGGTGGTGCACACGACCTCGGTGGCGAGCGGCGCGGCGTCCGTGACCACCGACCGGTGGCGGTAGTCCTCGCCGTCGACACGGAGCACCTCGAAACGGTCCGCGAGCGCCTGGATCTCGCGCAGGAAGTCCTCCGCCGCGAACCGCCCCTCGCCGAGGGCGTCCGGCAGGGTGTTCGACGTGGCCGCGAGGGCGACGCCGCGGTCGGCGAGCTCGCGCAGCAGGCGTGACATCAGCACGGTGTCGCCCGGGTCGTCCAGCTCGAACTCGTCGATGCAGACGAGCTTCTTGGTGGAGAGGGCCTCGACCGTCGGCAGGAACCCGAGGGCGCCGACGAGGTTCGTGTACTCCACGAAGGTCCCGTAGGCGGCCGCGTCGGCCCCGAGCTCCTCCCGCACGGCGTGCGCGAGCGAGGTCAGCAGGTGGGTCTTGCCCACGCCGAACCCGCCGTCCATGTAGACGGCGGGCGCCGGACGACGACGGCCGAGCAGCGCCCGCAGCCCGCTCGGCGCCGGGCGCGCGATCTCGGCGGCCACCTCCTGCAGCCGGGCGACCGCGGCGGCCTGGCTGGGGTGGTCCGGGTTCGCGCGGTACGTGGCGAACCGCGCGTCGGCGAAGTGCCGCGGCGGGACGAGGTCCGCCAGGAGGCGGTCGGCGGAGAAGGCGGGACGGACCGCCACCAGGGAGCCGATGGCGGTCGTGTCGCTGGACTGCACTGCTGTCACGACGATCCACCCTATGCGGGCGTCGTAGTCTGGCCGCTGTGAGTTCCGACACGCCCCCGCTGGTCCGTCATCTCCCCACCGTCGGCGAGATCCCGCCCGACGCCGACGAGCACGTCCTCGCGGACCTGTACAGGGTGCCGGACGGGCCGTTCGTGCGGGCGAACATGATCGCCACCGTCGACGGGGCCGCCTGGGGTCCTGACGGCCGGTCCGCCTCGATCAACGACCCCGCGGACTGGCGGGTCTTCCGCGTCCTGCGCGCGCTGGCCGACGTCGTCCTCGTCGGCGCCGGGACCGCCCGGCAGGAGGGGTACACGGGCATGTCCCGGCCCCGCGGCCTGGAACGTCTCGCCACCGCGCCGCTCGAGCTCGCCATCGTCACCCGCAGCGGCCAGGTGCCCTGGGCGACGCTCGACGGCCCCCGTCCCCCGCTGGTGGTCACCGGGCGGGCAGGAGCGCAGGAGGCCGGGGCCGCCGTCGGCGAGGACCGGGTGCTGGAGTGCCCGGACGGCACCGAGGACGGCGTGGACCTGCGCGCGGCCCGCGAGGCGCTCACCGCGCGCGGCCTGGCGCGGGTGCTGTGCGAGGGCGGTCCCGGCCTGCTCGCCGACATGCTGGCCGCGGACCTCGTCGACGAGCTGTGCGTGACGACCTCACCGATGCTGGCCGGGCCCGGACCCGGCCGGATCGTCGCCGCCCCCCGGGACCGGGAGCCCGGCGCCGGGCGGGAGCTGCGCCTCGGCCACCTCCTGTCCGGGCCCTCCGGCACGCTGCTGGCGCGCTGGGAGGTCGGGTGACCCGTGCCGGCGGCCCCCTGGGCACCGCGGGCGGCGGTGCCGTAGGTTGCTGCCATGTCTGCAGAAGCATGGACCGTCGTCGTCCTCAGCGAGGACGCGCTGACCTCCGCCGACGTCGACCACATCACCGGGCTGCACACCGAGATGGACGCCGAGATCGCCTATCGCGTGCTGGTGCCCGCCGACACGGAGCACCGGGTCGTGTCCTCCGTGCTCGACCACCTCGGGATGCTCGAGCTGCGTGAGGCGTGGGACGACCTGATCGGCAAGGAGCCGACGCCCCAGCAGGCCACGGCGACCGCCGCCGAGCAGGTCACCGAGTCCGTGGAGCTGTTCCGCGACCGCGGCGCCACCGCCTCGGGCGAGGTCACCGAGGACGACCCGCTGCCGACGCTGCAGCGCGCCGTGGCGGACGGCGGCGACGAGGTCGTCGTGGTGACCTACCCGCACGCCGTCGAGGACACCTTCCACACCGACTGGGCCTCCCGTGCCCGGGACGTGCTGCAGGTGCCCGTGCTGCACCTGTACGCCGGCACCAGCGAGCTCGGCTGAGGCGGAGGTGCAGCGCAGGGTGGGGCCCGAGGAACGAGGCACCCGCCCGCAGCGCAACCGCAGACTCAGCCGACGACAGCACGGCTGAGGCCCAGGTCTACCGCACCCGGTGCCCGGCCCGCGTGATGGTCGCGCGCACGAGCTCGTCCATCGAGTCGAGGAACGGCGGCTCGTCCAGCAGCCCGTGGTCGACGGCGGCCACCGACAGCTCGGTGCAGCCGAGCACGACGACCCCGGCGCCGCGGTCGACGAGGCGCGCCGCGACCTGGCGCAGCGCGTCGGGGTCGGCCGGGCGACCGGCCTTGACCTGCTCGTAGATCACGGCGTTGACGCGCTCCTGGTCGGCCTCGTCGGGGGCGACGACGTCGATGCCGTGGGCGGCGAAGGCGTGGTCGTACACGCGGGAGGCGACGGTGCCGGCCGTGGCCAGCAGCCCCACGCGCGTCAGGTCCGGCACGCGGGCCCGTGCGGCGGCGACGGTCACGTCGACGATGGACACGAACGGCACCGTGACGGCGTCGAGCACCTGCTGGGTGAAGTAGTGCGCGGTGTTGCACGGCATCACCAGGAACCGCACCCCGAAGGCCTCGAGACGCGCCGCGTCGCGGGCCAGCACGGGGCCGGGGTCGTCCGTCGACCGGCCGAGCACGAAGTCGGTGCGGTCCGGGATCGTGGCGTGGTTGAGCACCACGAGGTCGACGTGCTCCTGGTCGCGCGCGGCGTCGGTGAGCTGCACGACCCGCTGCAGGAAGTAGGCCGTGGCCAGCGGGCCGACGCCGCCGATCACCCCGACCGGAGGCATCGGTCCCGTGGCCCCGGCGTCCGAGGTGGTGCTCACGCCGAGCCCCGCCACGCGAGGCGGCGGGCCTCGGCGACCGGGTAGTGCTGCGCGTACTTGCGCCACTGGTTGAGCTGGGCGATCGCCAGGTAGGCCAGCCGCCGCGGGTCCGTCTCCGCGCGGTACCACAGCGGGTTGGTGGACCGTCCGCGGCGGGCGAGGCGGCGTGCGGTCGAGCGCACCTCGTCGTCGAGCACGTACCGGCGCAGCAGGGCGCCGGGCAGCACCGTGTACAGGTGCTCCGCCTCGAGCTCGCCGGAGGCGGTGAGCGGCACGTCCGCCCCGAGCACCGCCCGCGGGTCGGGGTCCTGGCCCTGCACGTGCTCGTGCACGTAGAACGTCACGGCGTTCGCCCCGGCGGCGGTGATGTAGAAGTTCGAGCGACCCAGGCGCGGGTTCAGCTCGAAGAACACGTACCGGCCGTCGCGCGGGTCGTACTTGAGGTCGAAGTTCGCGAAGCCGGTCCAGCCCACGTGCTCGAGCATCCGGGTGGCCTGCTCGACGACCTCGTGGTTGACCTGCGTGATGATGCCGGCCGGGTTCCCCAGGGCGCCGGGCGTGTGCTCCTCGAGCAGCACGTGACCGTAGGCGGAGAAGCGGACCTTGCCCGTGGCGTCGGAGTAGCAGGTGAGGATCCGCATCCCGGAGTCGTCCCCGGGGATGTAGTCCTGGACGACGAACGACCCCTGGTACCCCGCGTCGTGGACCCGCCGGAGCAGGTCGACGAGCTCCTCACGGGTGTCGACGAGGAAGACCTTCTTCTTCCCGGCGAACTCCACGTCGTGGTACGCGGCCGTGCTGGCGGCCTTGGCGATGACCGGGAAGGTCAGCTCGGAGGTGTCGGGCTCGCCGCCCGCGGCGACGTCGTGGACGACCGTCGTCGGGTGGGCGATGCCGAGCTCGGCGCACAGGTCGCCGAACCCTTCCTTGTCGGTGAGCCGGTGCAGCAGCTTCTCGTCGACGTACGGGATCGTGTAGCGGTCC
This sequence comes from Isoptericola sp. 178, assembly GCF_030586525.1. Classification (NCBI taxonomy): domain Bacteria; kingdom Bacillati; phylum Actinomycetota; class Actinomycetes; order Micrococcales; family Promicromonosporaceae; genus Isoptericola; species Isoptericola sp. 178. The sequence continues at coordinate 414,853 of NZ_JAUQYN010000003.1, forward strand.
TCGAGCCGGGCCCGCTGCTCGACGAGGAGCCGGACCAGCCAGTCCGCCGACCCGACGGCGATCAGGTCGGCGTCGGCGTGCTCGTCGGCGATCGCCCGCAGCCGCGCCACCACGACGTCCGGGTCGTCGATCCCGGGCTCCACCACGTGCTGCAGGATCCGCGAGTGGCGCACGAGCCCCGTGGACATCCCGGAGACGACCACCGGGCGCACGCCGTAGGCCTCGTGGAAGGTCCGGGCCAGGGAGTAGGCGCCGATGTCACCGCCGAGGACGACGGGCTGCAGCCGGCGGCTCATCGGGTCTCCTGTCCTGCGGCGGTGCGCCGCGTCGTCGCGCGGAGGGCCGCGTCGTAGTTGGCCTGCAGGGCGCTGGCCGGGTAGTAGCGCCGGTACTTGCGCACGTGGTTCACCAGGGCGGTGAGCACGTACAGCCGACGGCGCGGGGAGGCGTCGGCGGCGTAGCGCAGCGGGTGCACGGTGCGTCCGGTGCGCATCAGCCCCACGACCCGGGCGCGCAGCCCCTCGTCGAGGACGTAGCGGCGCAGCAGCCGGTGCGGCACCACGCAGTAGAGCACCTCGCGCCGCGCCGTGACCTGCTCGCGACGCTCGCGGCGGATCACGTCGTCGACGAGCACCTCGGTCGGGTTCTGGCCGCCCGCGGTCAGGTAGTAGTTGTTGCGCCCGATGCGGGGGTTCTGCTCGAAGAACTTGTACACGCCGTCACGCGGGTCGAGCTTGACGTCGAAGTTGGCGAACCCGTGCCAGCCGACGTGCTCGCACAGCCGCTGGGCCGCGTCGAGGATCTCCTCGATCGGCTCGACGATCATCGCCGACGGGTTGCCCCGGGCCGCCGGGGTGCGCTCCTCCAGCAGCACGCGGGCGGAGCAGCGCAGGGTCACCCGTCCCGAGGTGTCGGAGTACGTCGTGACCGACCGCATCTGGGTGTCGTCGCCCGGGATCATCTCCTGGACGAGGAACCGCCCCCGGAACCCCGCGCGCCGCAGGCTGCCCCACAGGCTGTCCAGCTCGGCGCGGGAGGCGATCTCGTAGATCTTCTTCTTCCCGGCGAAGTGCACGTCGTGGTAGTCGGCGCTGGAGGCCGGCTTGGCGATCACCGGGTAGTCGAAGCCGACCGGCGCAGGCTTCCACCCCGGCTCGTCCGCGGTGGCGAAGTCCTGGATCACGGTGGCCGGCGTGGGGATGCCCAGCTCGGTGCACACGGCGGAGAACTCGGCCTTGTCGCAGATGCGGTCGATGAGGCCCATGTCGGCGTACGGCAGCACGTAGCCGGCGGCCTGCAGCGCGGACCGGTGGTGCGCGAGGATGCGCACGACCCAGTCCATGTTCGACTGCAGCAGCAGCGGCTCACGGTGCCCGGCCCCCCGACGCTCGCGCGCCACCCGCTCGAGGGTCGCGACGATCTCCTCGGCGGCGGTGCCGGACAGCACGGTGTCGATGAGCTGCGAGTGCGCGATGGGGCCGGGCTCGGCGAAGGCGACCACCGTGGTGCGCAGGCCGTAGGCCTCGTGGAAGGACCGCGTCAGCGCGTACACGCCGATGTCGGAACCGACGATCACGGGGTGGAACCCGGGGTCGCTCGTGGCGGCCTCGGGAACCGACTGGGGGTGGGTCACGGGGGTGTCAGGCCTCCTGCTCGGAACGGTCACCGGACCAGAGGGTGTGGAACGTCCCCTCGCGGTCGGTGCGACGATAGGTGTGCGCACCGAAGAAGTCACGCTGCGCCTGGATGAGCGCGGCGGGCAGGCGCTCCGCGCGGACGCCGTCGTAGTAGGCCAGCGACGACGAGAACGCCGGGGCGGGGATGCCGGCCGACGCGGCCTGGGCCACGACGCGGCGCCACGCGGACAGGCCGTCGCCGACGGCGTCGGTGAAGTACTCGTCCGACAGCAGCAGCGGGAGCTGCGGGTCACGCTCGTAGGCCTCGGTGATCCGGTTGAGGAACCGGGCCCGGATGATGCAGCCACCGCGCCAGATGCGCGCCATGGCACCCCGGTCGATGTCCCAGCCGTGCTCGGCCGACGCGGCGGCGATCTGGTCGAAGCCCTGGGAGTAGGCGACCACCTTGGAGGCGTACAGCGCCTGGCGGACGTCCTCGACGAACGCGTCCCGGTCGGCGACCTGCAGCGGCTCGGCGTTCGCCGGCAGCGCCCGGCGGCCGGCCTCGCGCTGCGGCACGCCGCCGGACAGGGCGCGCGCGAACGTCGCCTCGGCGATCCCGGTGATGGGCACGCCCAGGTCGAGACCGTTCTGCACGGTCCACCGGCCGGTGCCCTTCTGCTCGGCCTGGTCCAGGACGATGTCGACGAAGGCCTGGCCGGTCTCGGCGTCGACGTGCCGGAGCACGTCGGCGGTGATCTCGATGAGGAAGGACTCGAGGTCGCCCTCGTTCCAGGCCGCGAAGATCTCGCCGATCTCGGCGGCGGAGGCCCCCAGACCCGCCCGGAGCAGGTCGTAGGCCTCGGCGATGAGCTGCATGTCGGCGTACTCGATGCCGTTGTGGACCATCTTCACGAAGTGGCCGGCACCGTTCGGGCCCACGTACGTGCAGCACGGCGTGCCGTCGACCTTGGCCGAAATGGCCTCGAGGATCGGGCCGAGCGACTCGTAGGACTCCCGGGTGCCGCCGGGCATGATCGACGGGCCGAGCAGCGCGCCCTCCTCGCCGCCGGAGACCCCGGTGCCGACGAAGTGCAGGCCGCGGGCGCTCAGCGCCTCCTCGCGGCGGATCGTGTCCGGGAAGTGGGCGTTGCCGGCGTCGACGACGATGTCGCCGTCCTCCAGCAGCGGCAGCAGCTCGTCGATCACGGCGTCGGTGGCCGCGCCGGCCTTGACCATGATGACGACCTTGCGGGGGCGCTCGAGCGAGGCGACGAAGTCGGCCATCGACTCCGAGGGGACGAAGTCGCCCTCGTCGCCGGCCTCCTCCATGAGGGACTGCGTCTTGCCGTAGCTGCGGTTGTGCACCGCCACCGTGTACCCGTGGCGGGCGAAGTTCCGGGCGAGGTTCCGGCCCATCACCGCCAGTCCGGTGACGCCGATCTGAGCTCGTGCTGTCATTGCTTCCTGCTTCCTCGTGGAGGTCGTTCCCGGGCGAACACTCCGTCGGTCACCCGCCAGGCCGAGAACAGCCTAGTCGGACGGCACGCGGGGCAGGTCGGCGTGCCGCGATCCGGACACGCGCCGGTGGGCCGGCGACGACGGGACGGGGCCGTCCGGCACGTCGGCCCCGCGCGGCGCCCCGCCCGGCGTACGGTGACAGGGTGACTGCTTCCCCGCCGGAGGTCCCGGGGCGGTTCGCCGCCGCGCTGGCGTCGCTGCGCGGCCGTCGCACCCGCCCCGAGGTCCGGCTGTCCGAGATCCCCGGGCCGCGACGTGTGGCGCCGTACAGCCTGGCGCTGGAGGGCGAGGTCATCAGCGGCGGGGTCGAGCTGGCCACCGGACGTTTCGTCGTCCTGCACGACCCCGCGGGGCAGGACCAGTGGCGCGGCGACTTCCGGGTCGTGACCCTGGTGCGCGCCGAGCTCGAGCCGGAGCTGGCCGGGGACGAGATGCTCGGCGACGTCGCCTGGACCTGGGTGACCGAGAACCTCGAGTCGGCGCAGGTGGGAGCGATCGCGACCGGCGGGACGGTCACCCGGGTGCTCTCGCAGAGCTACGGGGCGCTGGCACGCACGCCGGACGCGGTGGACCTGGAGATCCGGGCCTCCTGGACGCCGACCGACACCGACCTGGGGGCGCACCTGGAGGTCTGGGCGGACCTGATGTCGACGGCCGGCGGCCTGCCCCCGCTGCCCGACGGCGTGACGGCCCTGGACGTGCGACGCCGTACCGTGGAGCCATGAGCTCCGGCGTGACCCAGGCCGACCCCGGCGTCGTCCCCCTGTCCGAACCGGCCGACGGGGTCGGCGAGGTCGTCTCCACCCCGCGGTCCCTGGACCGCGTCGTCACCGCGTTCGGTGCCGGGTCGGGCCCGGTGGCGGCCGACGCCGAGCGGGCCTCCGGGTACCGGTACGGCCAGGCCACCTACCTCGTGCAGCTCCGCCGCGAGGGCGCGGGGACCGCACTGCTGGACCCGGTGACGCTGCCGGACCTGTCGGCGGTCGCGGACGCCGTCGGACCCGTCGAGTGGGTGCTGCACGCGGCCTCCCAGGACCTGCCGGGACTGGCCGAGCACGGGCTGCGGCCGCCGCGGATCTTCGACACCGAGCTGGCCGCCCGGCTGCTGAACCTGCCGCGCGTGGGCCTCGCGGCCGTCGTCGCCGACACCCTCGGCCTCGGCCTCGCCAAGGAGCACTCCGCGGTCGACTGGTCGACGCGCCCGCTGCCCACGGACTGGCTCCGGTACGCGGCGCTCGACGTCGAGGTGCTGGTCGAGGTCCGCGACGTGCTCGCCGCGCGGCTCGAGGAGGCGGGCAAGGCCGAGTGGGCCGCCCAGGAGTTCGAGCACGTGCGCACCCTGCCGCCGCCGGCCCCGCGGCCGGACCCGTGGCGCCGCACCTCGGGGACGCACACGGTGAAGAACCGACGCGGCCTGGCGGTCGTGCGGGCGCTGTGGGAGGCCCGTGACCGCAACGCCCGCGAACGCGACGTCTCGCCGGGCCGGGTGCTGCCGGACCGCGCGATCGTCGCCGCGGCGCGCGCGATGCCGCGCACGGCCGGGCAGCTGGCGGCGGTCCCGGAGTTCGCCACCAAGGGCGCCCGACGGCGGATCACCACCTGGCAGCGCGCGATCGACACCGCGCTGGCCCTGCCCGACGCCGAGCTGCCCGCGATCCGGGGGCCGCGCACCGACGGACCCCCGCAGCCGCGCACCTGGGCCGACAGAGACCCCGTCGCAGCCCGGCGCCTGGACGCGGCGCGCGCGATCGTGGCCGAGCTCTCCGAGACCCACGACGTCCCGGCCGAGAACCTGCTGCAGCCCGACGCGATGCGCCGCCTGTGCTGGTCGCCGCCGGAGCCCGCGGGTGCCGAGGAGATCGGGGAATTCCTGCGCGGACGGCGTGCCCGGGAGTGGCAGATCGGTCTGGTGGCGGAGCGGTTCGCGCGCGGTTTCGCCGACGCCTGACCGGCGCGGCCCACGGGCCGGCCTGCCCGCCCGCCGTCTGATACCGGGTCTCAGGTGGTCTATGCTCTTCGTGGTACTCGCGGTAGCGTGTACCTGTGCTCGGCGTGACCCGCCGCGGCACCCGAGCGACGATGCTCCCCGGCACCGTCGGAACCGATCCCCCGCAACGGACGGAGCTGCCATGACCGTGGCCCCCCAGGCCCCCGGCACCACCCGAGACCCGGCCCGTCGCGCCCTGCGCGACGTCGTGTTCGTCGAGGGCGTGCGCACCCCCTTCGGCAAGGCCCGGCCCGACGGCCTGCTGGCCGAGACGCGTGCCGACGACCTCGTCGTCAAGGCGCTGCGCGAGCTGCTGCGCCGTCACCCCGAGCTGCCCGTCGAGCGCATCGACGAGGTCGCCATCGCCGCCACGACGCAGCAGGGCGACCAGGGCCTCACGCTGGGCCGGACCGTCGCGCTCCTCGCGGGCCTGCCGACGTCGGTCCCCGGCTACGCGATCGACCGCATGTGCGCCGGCGGCATGACCGCCGTGACGACCACCGCGGCGGGCATCGCCATGGGCTCCTCCGACGTCGTCGTCGCCGGCGGTGTCGAGCACATGGGCCGGCACCCGATGGGCCTCGACGCCGACCCCAACCCCCGGTTCCTCGCGGAGAAGCTGGTCGACCCCGAGGCGCTCAACATGGGCGTCACCGCGGAGAACCTGCACGACAAGTTCCCGCACCTGACCAAGGAGCGTGCCGACGCCTACGCCGTCAACACGCAGGCCAAGTACGCCAAGGCCGTGGCGAACGGCGACATCGGCCCGGAGATCGTGCCGATCGCCGTCCGGTCCGCCGAGAAGGGCTGGGGCCTGGCCACCGAGGACGAGCTCCCCCGCCCCGGCACCACGATGGAGGGCATCGCCGACCTCAAGACGCCGTTCCGCCCCGGCGGTCGGGTCACCGCGGGCAACGCGTCCCCGCTGACCGACGGCGCCACCGTCTCGCTGCTCGCCGCCGGCGACACCGCCGAGGAGCTCGGCCTGCCCGCCGCGATGCGCATGGTGTCCTACGCCTTCGCCGGCGTCCCGGCCGAGATCATGGGCTACGGGCCGGTCCCGGCCACCGACAAGGCGCTCGCCCAGGCGGGTCTGACCATCGACGACATCGGCCTGTTCGAGATCAACGAGGCCTTCGCCGTGCAGGTGCTCAGCTTCCTGGACCACTACGGCATCGCCGACGACGACGAGCGCGTCAACAGCTACGGCGGAGCCATCGCCGTCGGCCACCCGCTGGCCAGCTCCGGCGTGCGTCTGATGACCCAGCTCGCGCGCCAGTTCGCCCAGCACCCCGAGGTCCGGTACGGCATGACGACGATGTGCGTCGGCCTGGGCCAGGGCGGCACCGTCATCTGGGAGAACCCCCACCACGCCGACTACTCCGGCCACGTCCCGACCACCACGGAGGGCTGAGCACGATGACCGACACCACGACCGAGACCCGCGAACCCCGGGCCGAGCGCGTCACCCACTCCCTCGTCCGCGACGTGGAGCTGCCCGGCGGCCAGGGCACCCTGGCGCTGGTCACCCTCGACAACGGGCTCGACCACACCAAGCCGAGCACCCTCGGGCCGGAGGGTCTGGCCGAGCTGACCGCCGCCCTGCGCACGCAGCAGGAGCGCGCGGCGGCCGGCGAGATCGCCGCCGTCGGCATCACCGGCAAGCCGTACTTCCTGGCCGCCGGCGCCGACCTGCTCGGCGTCAGCGCCGTGACCTCCCACGACCAGGCGCTCGAGCTGGGCCGCGCGGGTCACGCCGCCTACGAGCTGCTGCACACGATGGGCGTGCCGACCTTCGCGTTCGTCAACGGCCTCGCGCTGGGTGGCGGCCTGGAGATCGCGCTCAACTGCGACTACCGCACCGTGGCCTCCGACGCCGCCGCGCTCGGCCTGCCCGAGACCGCGCTCGGCCTCGTGCCCGGCTGGGGCGGCGCCTACCTCGTGCCGCGTCTGATCGGCATCGAGAAGGCCGTCGACGTCATCCTCACGCGGCCGATGGCCAACAAGCCGTTCAAGCCCGCCGAGGCGCTCGAGATGGGCCTCGTCGACGCGCAGTTCGAGGCCGCCGACTTCCTGGAGCGGTCCCTGGCCTGGGCCGCGGGCGTCGTGTCCGGCGAGGTCACCGTCGAGCGTCGCGAGCTCGACCCGCAGCCCGTGTGGGACGCCGTCGTGCAGGGCACGCGCGAGCGTCTCGACGCGGTCATCAACGGGTCCCGCCCCGCGCCGTACCGGGCGCTGGACCTGCTCGCCGGTGCCCGCGACGCCTCGCGCGAGGAGGCCTTCGTCGCCGAGGACGAGGCCCTGGCCGACCTCGTCATGACCGACGAGATGCGTTCCAGCGTGTACGCGTTCCAGCTCACCTCGTCCGGCAAGAAGCCGAAGGGCGCCCCGGACAAGTCGCTGGCCAAGCCGGTGACGCGCGTCGGCATCGTCGGCGCCGGTCTGATGGCCGCCCAGATCGCCCTGCTCGTCTCGCAGCGCCTGGGCGTCCCGGTCGTCATGCGCGACCTGGACACCGAGCGCGTCGAGAAGGGCCTGGGCTACGTCCGGTCCACCGTCGAGAAGCTCGTCGGCCGCGGCCGGATGAAGCCGGAGGTCGGCGACCGCATCGTCGCCAGCATCTCGGGCACCACCGAGATCTCCGAGTTCGCCTCCTGCGACGTCGTCGTCGAGGCCGTCACCGAGGTCATGGGCCTGAAGAAGAAGGTCTTCGCCGAGCTCGAGGAGATCGTCGGCGAGGACACGATCCTGGCCACGAACACCTCCGCGCTGTCGATCACCGAGATGGCCTCGGACCTGCGCCACCCCGAGCGCGTGGTCGGCATCCACTTCTTCAACCCGGTGGCCCAGATGCCGCTGGTCGAGGTCGTCAACGCCGAGCACACCTCGGACGAGGCCCTGGCCACGGCGTTCGCCATCACCAAGAAGCTGCGCAAGACGGCCGTGCTCGTCGCGGACCGTCCGGGCTTCGTCGTGAACCGCCTGCTCGTGCTGGTCATGGGCAAGGTCGTCGAGGCCGTCGAGAACGGCACCTCGGTCGAGGTCGCGGACACGGCGCTCTCCCCGCTCGGGTTCCCGATGCCGACGTTCGAGCTCTTCGACCTCGTCGGCCCCGCCGTCGGCCTGCACGTGCTGACCTCGCTGCGCGAGGACCTCGGCGACCGGTTCCCCCAGTCCCCCGGTCTGGAGAAGATCGTCGCCGACGGCACCCGCGTGGTGCAGGACGCCCCCGGCCGCGGGCTGCCCAAGCCCGTCGACCCGGCGATCCAGTCGGTGTTCGGCGAGGCGTTGCCGGCCGGCTCGGAGGGCCGGGCGGGCACGCCGGTGCTCGACGCCGACGGCGTGCTGGACTCGGTGCTCACGGCCCTGACCGTGGAGATCGGGCACATGCTGGAGGAGAACGTCGTCGCCGACCCCTCGCAGATCGACCTGTGCATGATCCTGGGCGCCGGGTGGGGCTTCCACACGGGCGGCATCACGCCGTACCTGGACCGCACCGGCTACAGCGAGAAGGTGCTGGGCCGCCGCCTGCTGCCGGACGGCGTCGCCAACGTCCCCGGGGGCTCCGCCTGAGCCGAGGTCACCTGACACCGCCCTCCCCGGGGTGAGACGCACCGGAGGCCCGGTCCCGACGTCGGGACCGGGCCTCCGGTGCGTCCGGGGCGTCAGCGGGCCGGGTCGCCGCCGTCCCCGCCGAGCTCGTCGGCCACGGTGACGAGCCACTCGGCCCAGAACTTCTTCCACTGCTCGGCCTCGGCCGGCGTGCCGATGCGCTCGTGCGTGACCGTCACGCGGCACCGCTGCCCGACGGCGTCCATCGAGAGCATGAGCATCCCCCGGTCCGCCTCGCCGTCCGGACCGGACTCGGTCACCGCGAAGCGGGGGCTCTTCACCCCAGGGCGGGAGCGCGCCGTGAGCGTCAGGCCGGGCACCAGGGTGTCGGGTCCGCCGTCGTCCAGCAGCCGGGCCCGCACGGTCTCGCGGTCGACGTCCAGCGTCCGGGACCGGCTCACCGTGAACGTGCCGTCCGGTATCTGGCCCGGCAGCCGGATGCCGGTGATGCGTTCGTAGCCGACAGTCACCGTCTGCACCCACCAGCCGGAGAAGGCGGCGCGGGAGGTGACCCACGCGGCGATCTCGGGGTGGGAGGCGGAGCGGCCCGGACCGGCGTCGATCCGGGCGACCCACTCGTCCCAGCCGAGGCCGGTAGCGTCCCGGACACTCTCGTCGGACAGCTCCGGCTCGCTGACCCACCCCGACGGGGTGCCGGGCGGTTCCGTCAGCAGGGAGCGGCGCGCCGCCGCGTAGCGTTCGCCGGTGCGTGCCATCCGCTCGCGGACGCGGCGCTTGAACGATTCCTGGGAGGTCATGAGGACTCCTCGTGCTCGCGGGTGCGCCACCAGCGGCTCGCGCCCGCGGTGCCGCACCGGAACACGGGTGTCCTGTGCGACGCGTCGAGCACTCGAGGTCCCCTTTGCCCTCACCGCACCAGGCGGTCCCGGTGGCGCGAGCACCGGGGAGAGGGTGGGGCGGGACGCACCGCCCACCCTCAGACTAGCCCCTGCGCGGAGCGGCTGTCGGGTTGAGCGGCACGCGCGGCGGCGAGCACCTCGCGCGTCGTCGCCGCGGCCACGTCCGGCGCGTCGCCGTGGGCGACGTCCCAGCGGCGTCCGTGCGACACCCAGCCCGTGCGCGTGCCGGCGGCCCGCCCGGCGGCGACGTCGGCGTGCCCGGCGTCCCCGACCATCCACACCCGGCCCCGGTCGGCGTCGGCCGCGCCGAGGCGCTCCAGCGCGATCTCGAGCAGCGCGGGGTCGGGCTTCTGGACGCCCTCCTCCCCGGAGACGACGATCGCGTCGACACGTGCCTCGACGCCGCACCGGTCGATCTTGCCGCGCTGCTGGTGCGAGACGCCGTTGGTCACCACGGCCACCCGGTCCCCGCCGGCGCGCAGCGCGTCGAGGTCGTCGAGCACGCCGTCGTAGGCGCGGACGTGGTCGCGGATGCCGGCCCGGAAGCGGTCGACCGCCGCCGGGACGTCATCGGCCCACCCGAGCCGGGCGATCAGCTCGCGGGCGACGTCGGCCTTGGGCGCGAAGCCCCCGTCGTCGGCGGCGACGATCGCGGCCAGGTCGTCGTCCGTCCCGCCGTCGTCGGCCACCGCGCGCGCCGCCCAGGCGGCGAAGGCCGCGTCCCGGGAGACGAGCGTGTTGTCCAGGTCCAGGAGCCAGATCATGGCGCCAGGTTACGCGGGGCGCCGCCACCGGCGGCGCGCCGTCCCGGCGAGCGGATCGGGCGGCCGGTGCCCGGGCGGGAGCTCCGCCCGCTCCCCCAGCGCCACCAGCACCGACGGCACCAGCGCCGCGGCCGTGCGCCGGTAGCCGAGCGCGCTGGGGTGGAACCGGTCGAGGCTGAACGCCTCCTGCGGGGAGGACACGAAGAAGGGCCCGACGACCGCCGCCAGGGAGACGGTGTGCGCCCCGGCCCGGCGGGCGGCCACGGACTGCGCGGCCGCGAGCTGCCGCGAGGCGCGCGAGCCGAGGGCCCGCAGCGGCTGCGGCACCGGCCGCAGCGCCCCGAGGTCGGGGCAGGTGCCGACGACGACGGCGCTGCCCCGCTCCTGCAGCCGCTCGACCGTCTCGACCAGGTGTCGCACGGAGGTCGCGACCGGCACGCGGTGGGTGACGTCGTTGCCGCCGACGACGACGACCGCCACGTCGGGCCGGTAGTCGTCGTCGAGCCCGTCCAGCTGGGTCCGCAGCGCCGACGACTCCGCACCCACCACGGCGGCGCAGCGCAGGCGGACGGGACGCTGGAGCTGCTGGGCGACCCCGCGGGCGATCCGGGCTCCCAGGGTGTCCTTGCGCCGCTCGGCACCGAGCCCCGCCGCGACGGAGTCGCCGAGCACGAGCAGCTCCAGGGGGTCGCCCGGGTACCGGGCCCGCCAGACGCGGTCGGCGTCCGGCACCTCCTCGCCGAGCGCCTTCCCGATCCGTCGGCGGGCGATCGCGGCCTGGCGGCGCAGCACCACGACGGCGACTCCCGCCGTCACCGAGGCGGCGAGGGGGACGGTCAGTGCGGGGAGCGTGGTGCGCGGGCGACCCATGACCGCAGTTCAACCAGACGCGTCTGAACGCCGGGTGACGCCACCCTGACGTGTCGGGGTCGGCGTCTCGGCGCGCGCTCCACGGGCGGCGGCACCATGATGCCGACATGACAGAACCGCGCACCATGGGTGTCGAGGAAGAGTTCCTGCTCGTCGGGCCGGACGGCTCTCCGGTGGCGAAGGCCGCCGAGGCGCTGGCGGCGTCGGGCCACGACAACCGGGAGAGCGGCACCGGCGCCCTGGAGCCGGAGTTCATGGAGGAACAGCTCGAGACGGCCACCCTCCCCCGGGCGTCGCTCGAGGAGCTCGCGCAGGAGATCCGGGCGGGCCGTGCCCGTGCTCAGGACGCCGCCGACCGCGTGGACGCGCGGGTCGCCGCGCTGGCGACCTCCCCGGTGCCCTTCACCGGCACGACGGTGTCGCGGCTGCGCTACCTGCAGGCCCGGCACACGTTCGGCATGACGGCGCGCGAGCAGCTCACCAGCGGGTGCCACGTCCACGTCTCCGTGGTCGACGAGGTGGAGGGCGTGGCCGTGCTGGACCGGATCGGTCCGTGGCTCGCGACGCTGCTGGCGCTGAGCACCAACTCCCCGTACTGGCAGGGCGAGGACAGCGACTACGCGAGCTTCCGCTCCCAGGTGTGGGCCCGCTGGCCGACGGCGGGCCCGACGCGCCGGTTCGGCACGCCCGAGGCCTACCACGCCGCCGTGGAGGCGATCGTCGCCACGGACACCGTGCTCGACCGGGGCATGGTGCACTTCGACGCCCGGCTGTCGCCGAAGTACCCGACGGTGGAGATCCGGGTCGCCGACGTCTGCCTGCACCCCGACACCGCGACGCTGCTCGCCGCCCTGACGCGAGGACTGGTCGAGACAGCCGCCCGCGAGGCGCTCGACGACGTCGAGGTCACGGAGACCTACCCCGAGCTGCTGCGCACGGCGGCCTGGCGGGCCGGCCGGTCCGGTCTGGAGGGGGACCTGGTCTCCCCGGTGACGTGGCGCCCCGCCCCGGCGCACGACGTCGTCGGCCAGCTCGTGGCGCACGTGCGCGACGCGCTCGTCGACGCCGGCGACCTGGAGTCCGTGACCGAGCTGCTGGGCCGCCTGTGGTCCACCGGTGGCGGCGCGGCCCAGCAGCGGGCCTGGTTCGCCGAGTCCGGGGGGAACCTGCACCGGGTCGCCGAACGGGCCGTGGAGGTCACCCACTCCTGAGGTCACATGCTCAGCACCTCGAACGCGGTGGCGTGCTCGGTGCCGAAGGCCTCCCCGTTCCCCCGCGTGATGCGCCCGAGGAACTCCGCCGGGTCGAAGTCCTGCCAGCCGAGCCCCTCGATGTAGGCGGCGTGCGCGCGCAGCGAGGCCACGCCGTCGTCGAACGTGTCGGTGACGTCGACGGCGTGGCCGGCGCGCGGTGACGCCGCGACCCAGACCTCCCGGACGCCGTCCCACCGCTCGAGGCCGTCGGTGAGCTGGTCGGTGAACACCCACCGGTTGCCCGCGTCGCGCACGGCGTCGACGACGGCGCGGCCGACGGCGACGTGGTCGGCCTGGTTGAGGACGCCGCCGGGGAACTCCTCGCGGAAGTTCAGGGTGATGACGACCTCGGGGCGGTGCCGGCGGATCGCGTGGGCGATCGCGGACCGCAGCGGCAGGCCGTACTCGACCACCCCGTCGGGGAAGCCGAGGAACTCGACGTCCTCGACCCCGACGACACGCGCGGACTCGACCTGCTCCGCCTCGCGGACCCGCCGGGACTCGGTGGGCTCCATGCCGTCGATGCCGGCCTCGCCGCTGGTCACCATGACGTAGCCGATCCGTTTGCCCTGTCCGGTCCAGCGCGCGATGGCCGCCGCTCCCCCGAACTCCATGTCGTCGGGGTGGGCGACGACGACCAGGGCCGTGTCCCAGTCCTCGTCCAGCGGTGCCGGCGGTGCGGGTGCGGTGCTCCTCATGCCCCGACGGTACCCAGCGCCGCGCGCGGCGTCAGTACGTGGTCAACCCGCGCGAGCGGAACACCTCGCGCACGGCCTCGGTGGCCTCCGCGGAGGGCGGCTCGACGTCGTCCAGCTCGTAGGTCCGTCCGAGGTCCGCCCACTTGTCGCGCGCCATCTGGTGGAACGGCAGCACCTCGACCCGCTGCACGGTGCCGGGGCGCACGGCCTCGATCGCGGCGGCGTGCTCGGCCACGAGCTCGACGTTGCGCGGGTCGTCGGTGAGCCCCGGCACCAGCACGAACCGGATCCAGACCGGGACGCCCCGCTCGGCGAGCCGCCGGCCGAAGGCCAGCGTCGGGGCCAGCGGCCGGCCGGTCACCCGCCGGTAGGTCTCCTCGTCGCCGGACTTGATGTCGAGCAGGACCAGGTCGGTGTCGTCGAGCATCTCGTCGGTGGCGTTCGCCCCGAGGAACCCCGAGGTGTCCAGGCAGGTGTGCACGCCCCGCTCCTTGGCGCCGCGCAGGACGCGCGCGGCGAAGGCCGGCTGCATGAGCACCTCGCCGCCCGACAGCGTGATCCCGCCGCCGGTGGCGGCGAAGACGGCCCGGTACCGCTCGACGCGGGCCAGCAGGTCCTCGGCCAGGACGGGGCCGCCGTCCTTCATGGCGAGGGTGTCGGGGTTGTGGCAGTACAGGCACCGCAGGGGGCAGCCGGACAGGAACACGGTCATCCGCGTCCCCGGGCCGTCGACCGCGGTGACGAGCTCCCACGAGTGCACCGAGCCGAGCGCGCCCGAGCGCATGAGCTCCAGGCGCTCGGACCGCTCGACGTCGGTGGTCGCCAGCCCGCGCAGGCCGGCACCTGCCCGGCGCGCGCTGGGGGCGTCCAGGGGCGCCAGGCAGGTGGTCATCTCAGATCTCCCCGTGGAAGGTCCGGGCCAGCACGTCGAGCTGCTGCTCGCGGGTCAGCCGCACGAAGTTCACGGCGTAGCCCGAGACCCGGATGGTGAGCTGCGGGTAGTTCTCCGGGTGCTCCATGGCGTCCTCGAGCGTGGAGCGCACCAGCACGTTGACGTTCATGTGGTAACCGCCCGCGCCGAACGACGCGTCGAGCAGGCCGGAGAGGTTGGTGATCTGCTCCGCACGGGTCCGTCCCAGCCCTGCCGGCACGACGGTGTTGGTCAGCGAGATCCCGTCCTGGGCCGCCTCGTAGGGCAGCTTGGCCACCGACAGCGCGGAGGCGAGCATCCCGTGGGTGTCGCGCCCGTTCATCGGGTTGGCCCCCGGGGAGAACGGCTCGCCGGCGCGACGGCCGTCCGGGGTGTTCCCGGTGGCCTTGCCGTAGACGACGTTCGAGGTGATCGTCAGCACCGACTGGGTGGGCACGGCGTCGCGGTACATCCGGTGGCTGCGCACCTTGGCCATGAACGACTCCACCAGGTCCACGGCGATCTCGTCGGCGCGGTCGTCGTCGTTGCCGTAGGCCGGGTAGTCGCCCTCGGTGCGGTAGTCCACGACGATGCCGCGGTCGTCGACGACGGGGGTGACGGTGGCGTAGCGGATGGCCGACAGCGAGTCGGTGGCCACCGCCAGACCGGCGATCCCGCAGGCCATGGTGCGCAGCACGTCCTTGTCGTGCAGCGCCATCTCGAGCCGCTCGTAGGCGTACTTGTCGTGGGACCAGTGGATGCAGTTGAGCGCCTCGACGTAGGTGGCGGCCAGCCAGTCCATGGTCTGGTCGAACCGGGCACGGACGTCGTCGTAGTCCAGGGGCAGGCCCTCGGGCACCGGGGTGGCGACGGGCGAGACCTGCGCGCCCGTGATCTCGTCGCGCCCGCCGTTGATGGCGTAGAGCAGGGTCTTGGCGAGGTTGACGCGCGCGCCGAAGAACTGCATCTGCTTGCCGATCGCCATCGGGGAGACGCAGCAGGCGATGCCGGCGTCGTCGCCCCACGCGGTGCGGATCTCCTCGTCGGACTCGTACTGCACCGCGGAGGTGTCGATGGAGACCTGGGAGCAGAAGTCCTTGAACCCCTGCGGCAGGTCGGCCGACCAGAACACGGTCATGTTCGGCTCCGGCGCCGGCCCCAGGTTGTACAGCGTCTGCAGCATGCGGAACGAGTTCTTGGTGACCAGGGTGCGGCCGTCGGCGCCCATGCCGCCGATGGTCTCGGTGACCCAGGTGGGGTCGCCGGAGAACAGCGCGTCGTACTCGGGGGTGCGCAGGAACCGGACGATGCGCAGCTTGATGACGAAGTCGTCCATGATCTCCTGCGCGCGGGCCTCGGTGATCCGCCCGGCGGCCAGGTCGCGCTCGAGGTAGACGTCCAGGAACGTCGAGGTGCGCCCGAGCGACATCGCGGCACCGTTCTGCTCCTTGACCGCTCCCAGGAACCCGAAGTACAGCCACTGCACGGCCTCGACGGCGGTGCGCGCCGGGCCGGAGATGTCCACGCCGTAGGAGGCGGCCATCTCCTTGAGCTCGCCCAGCGCACGGATCTGCTCGGCGTGCTCCTCGCGGGCCCGGGCCACCGTCTCGCTGAACGGCTCGACGTCGAGGGTCAGCTTGTCGAGCTTCTTGGCCGCGATCAGCTCGTCGACGCCGTAGATCGCGACGCGCCGGTAGTCGCCGATGATGCGGCCGCGGCCGTAGGCGTCGGGCAGGCCGGTCACCACGTGCGAGCTGCGGGCGGCCCGGACGTTCGGCGGGTAGACGTCGAAGACGCCCTGGTTGTGGGTCTTGCGGTACTCGGTGAAGACCTTCTTGAGGTCCTGGTCGACCGGGTAGCCGTAGGTGTTGAGGGCTCCCTCGACCATCCGCCAGCCGCCGTTCGGCATGATCGCGCGCTTGAGGGGGGCGTCCGTCTGCAGGCCGACGATGATCTCGCTCGCGGGGTCGATGTAGCCCGGCTCGTGCGCCGTGATGCCGGCCGGGACGTCGTAGGAGACGTCGTAGACGCCGTTCTCGCGCTCGACGGGGAACATCGCGCTCAGCCGGGCCCAGAGGGCGTCGGTGCGCTCGGTCGGCCCGGCCAGGAACGTCGCGTCGCCCTCGTAGGGCGTGTAGTTGCGCTGGATGAAGTCCCGGACGTCGACCGTGTCGCACCACGGTCCGGGGACGAAACCTTCCCACGCGGCACCGGTGGTGGTCTGACGCTCTTCCTGGACGGTCATCGCCCCGCTCCTTCACGCTCGCTCGGTGATGCTTCCAGCGTATTCGTGAAGACCTTCACAAGCAATGGTCTGACCACAGAGCGGCCGAGACGTCCGTCACAGACCACCGGCCGCACCGTCTCACGGTGCGGCCGGTGGCGGGAACGGCTCAGGGGGGCGGAGAGCTCACTCCTGGGAGAGCGTCGCCAGCGCGTCGCGCACGGCGTCCTCGGCCTGCATGCGCTGCGCGGACATGATCTGCTCGCGGCTGGCGTGGTCGAGGAACGCCACCGGCAGGCCGGTGTGCACGAAGGGTGTGCGGATCCCCTGCGCGGCGGCGCGCTGGGCGAGCATCGCGCCGACACCGCCGTCCACGACGCCGTCCTCCAGCGTGACGACGAGGTCGTGGTCACCGGTCATCTTCACCAGGCGCTCCGGCGCCGGCAGCACCCAGGTCGGGGAGACGACGTCGACCGCCAGCCCGTGCGCCGCCAACGACTCCCCCGCCGCCAGACCGGCGGCAGCCATCGCACCGACGCCGACGACGAGGACGCGCGCGGGCGAGGAGGTGCCGTCGCCCGGGGTGTGCCGCGCCACGACGTCGACCCCCTCCAGCGTCTCGACGGCCTCGATCGACTCGTCGAGGGCGCCCTTGGGGTACCGGACGACGGTCGGCGCGTCGTCGACCTCCACGGCCGCGCGCAGGGCCGCGCGCAGCGTCGCCTCGTCGCGCGGGGCGGCCAGCCGCAGACCCGGGACGATGCGCAGCATCGCCATGTCCCACATGCCGTTGTGGCTGGCCCCGTCGGCGCCCGTGACGCCGGCCCGGTCGAGCACGAAGGTGACGCCCGCCTTGTGCAGGGCGACGTCCATCAGCACCTGGTCGAAGGCGCGGTTGAGGAACGTGGCGTACACCGCCACCACCGGGTGCAGGCCGGCGAACGCCATGCCGGCGGCCGACGTCGCGGCGTGCTGCTCGGCGATGCCGACGTCGAAGGTGCGCTCGGGGAACTCCTCGGCGAAAGGCGCCATGCCGACCGGGTGCAGCATGGCCGCGGTGATCGCCACGACGTCGGGGCGGCGGCGCCCGATCTCCACGAGCTCCTCGGCGAACACCTGGGTCCACCCGAACCGCGACGGCGCGACCGGCAGCCCGGTCTCGGGGTGGATCTTGCCCACCGCGTGGAAGCGGTCGGCGACGTCCTCCTCGGCCGGGATGTAGCCGCGCCCCTTCTCGGTGATCGCGTGCACGATGACGGGCCCGCCGTAAGTCTTGGCCCGCCGCAGGGCGTGCTCCATCGCGCTGACGTCGTGGCCGTCGACCGGGCCGACGTACTTCAGCCCCAGGTCCTCGAACATCCCCTGCGGGGCGACGACGTCCTTGAGGCCCTTCTTCAGGCCGTGCAGCCAGCCGTAGGCGAAGCGTCCGGGCGGGCCGGTGCGCTGCAGCGCGCGCTTGCCCCACGCCAGGAAGGCCTCGTAGCCACGGGTCGTGCGCAGCGTGGCCAGGTGGTCGGCGACGCCGCCGATGGTCGGCGAGTAGGAACGCCCGTTGTCGTTGACGACGATGACCAGCCGGCGGTCGCGCCCGGCCGCGATGTTGTTGATGGCCTCCCAGGCCATGCCACCGGTCAGGGCGCCGTCCCCGATCACCGCGACGACGTGCTTGTCGTCGTGGTGGCCGATCTCGTTCGCCTTGGCGATGCCGTCCGCCCAGGACAGGGCCGTCGACGCGTGGGAGTTCTCCACGACGTCGTGCTCGGACTCCGACCGGCTCGGGTAGCCGGACAGGCCGCCGCGCTTGCGCAGGTCGGAGAAGTCCTGACGCCCCGTGAGCAGCTTGTGGACGTAGGACTGGTGGCCGGTGTCGAAGACCAGCGTGTCCCGCGGCGAGTCGTACACGCGGTGCAGCGCGATCGTCAGCTCGACGACGCCGAGGTTCGGCCCCAGGTGCCCGCCCGTGCGGGAGACGTTGTGCACGAGGAAGTCGCGGATCTCGGTGGCCAGCTGGCGCGTCTGGGCCGGACCGAGCCTGCGCACGTCCTCGGGCGCGGTGATCGTGCTCAACAGCCCCATACGTTCCTCCTGCAGATCATCAGACAACTCTAAGTGCTGTTCGTGACGTCCCGGTGCAGCGGATGCGCGGTAGATTCGAAGGGTGCGTTTCCTCCCGGGCCAGCAGCCCACCACCGACCTGACCTACGGCGACGTCTTCATGGTGCCGTCCCGCTCGGACGTCACCAGCCGGTTCGACGTGGACCTGTCCAGCGACGACGGCACCGGGACGACCGTCCCCGTCGTGGTGGCGAACATGACGGCCGTCGCCGGCCGCCGCATGAGCGAGACCGTGGCCCGCCGCGGCGGCATCGCCATCCTCCCCCAGGACATCCCGGCCGACGTCGTGGCCGACGTCGTGGCGGACGTGAAGTCCAAGGACCCCGTCGTCGAGACCCCGGTCGTCGTGACCCCGACCGACACCGTCGCCGACGTGCTCTCCCTGCTGGGCAAGCGGTCGCACGGCGCCGCCGTCGTGGTCGACGCGGGCCGCCCCGTCGGCGTGGTGACCGCGGCCGACTGCACCGCCGTGGACCGGTTCGCCCGCGTCGCCACCGTGATGTCGACGGACCTGGTGACCCTCGACGCCAAGGAGATCGAGGACGACGGCCTGCCCGCCACGTTCGAGCGGCTGCACGCCGCGAAGATCCAGCTCGCCCCCGTCGTGCGCGACGGTGTGCTGGCCGGGGTGCTCACCCGCAAGGGCGCCGTGCGCTCGACCGTCTACTCCCCCGCCCTGGACGCCCGCGGTCGGCTGCGCATCGGTGCCGCCGTCGGCATCAACGGCGACGTCGCGGCCACCAGCCGCGAGCTGCTGGACGCCGGGATCGACGTGCTCGTCGTCGACACGGCGCACGGCCACCAGGACAAGATGATCGCCGCGCTGCAGGCGGTCCGGTCCGTCGACCCGCAGGTGCCGGTCGTGGCCGGCAACGTCGTGACGGCACAGGGAGTGCGCGACCTCGCCGCCGCGGGGGCCGACATCATCAAGGTGGGTGTCGGCCCGGGCGCCATGTGCACCACGCGGATGCAGACCGCCGTCGGGCGCCCGCAGTTCTCGGCCGTGCTGGAGTGCGCGGCCGCCGCCCGCGAGCTGGGCAAGCACGTCTGGGCCGACGGCGGCGTGCGGCACCCGCGCGACGTCGCCCTGGCGCTGGCCGCCGGCGCGTCGCAGGTGATGGTCGGCTCCTGGTTCGCCGGGACCTACGAGTCCCCGGGCGACCTGCACGAGGACGGGTCGGGCCGGCTGTACAAGGACTCGTTCGGCATGGCCTCGGCACGGGCCGTCGCCGCGCGCACCGCGGGCGAGGGGTCGGCGTTCGACCGCGCCCGCAAGGCGCTGTACGAGGAGGGCATCTCGACCGGCAAGATGTACCTCGACCCCCGCCGGCCGGGTGTCGAGGACCTGCTCGACGAGATCACCTCCGGCCTGCGCTCGAGCTGCACGTACGCCGGGGCGCGCACCCTGGCCGAGTTCGCCGACCGCGCCACGGTGGGCATCCAGTCGGCCGCCGGGTTCGCCGAGGGCATGCCCCTGCCGACCTCCTGGTGACCGGGGTGACCGGCCGTCCCGACCCGGCGCGCGACCAGCTGGCGGCCCTCGCCCGCGACGGCTCGTTCGCGGGCCCCTGGCCACACGCCCGCGGCGAGCTCGACCCGCGGCTCGCGCGTCCGGCGTCGGTCCTCGTGCTGTTCGGCGTCCTGGACGGACTGCCCTCGGACCACCACGCGCAGGCGCAGGCCGTCTCGCACGACCTCGACGTGCTGCTGCTCTCCCGGGCGGCGACGCTGAGCTCGCACGCCGGCCAGGTGGCGTTCCCCGGCGGGCGCGCGGACGCGGACGAGGACGCGGTGTCGGCCGCGCTGCGCGAGGCCCGCGAGGAGACCGGTGTCGACCCCGCGGGGATCGAGGTGCTGGGCACGCTGGCGACGCTGCCGATGCCGGTGAGCAACCACGTCGTCACGCCCGTGCTGGCCTGGTGGACGCGCCAGTCCCCCGTCGGCGTCGTCGACCCGGCCGAGTCCTCGCACGTGTTCCGCGCCCCGGTCGCGGACCTGCTCGACCCCGACCGGCGCGTGACCACGGTGCTGCGGCGGTCGGGCCAGGTCTGGCGCGGCCCGGCGTTCCGGGTGCACGACGCGGGCACCGACCACCTCGTCTGGGGCTTCACCGCGGGCGTCCTGGACGCGCTGTTCGACCACCTGGGCTGGACCGAGCCGTGGGACCGGGGGCGCGAGATCGAGCTCGACCCCTGATGGCGGCGGCCGAGATCGAGATCGACGTCGACCTGGTCCGCGCGCTGCTGGAGGCCCAGCACCCGGACCTGGCCGACCGCCCGCTGCGGGTCGCCGCCGAGGGCTGGGACAACGTCATGGTGCGCCTGGGCGACGACCTCGCCGTCCGGCTGCCGCGCCGCGAGCCGGCGGCGCCGCTCGTCGTGCACGAGCAGGAGTCCCTGCCCTGGCTGGCGGCGCGGCTGCCCGTGCCCGTCCCGGCGCCGGTCCGCGTCGGGGTGCCGAGCACCGACCCGGCGTACCCGTGGCACTGGTCGGTGGTGCCGTGGTTCGTAGGGCACCGCGCGGCGGACGTCCCGCGTCCCCGACGGCAGCGCCTGGCCGCACCGCTGGCCGCGTTCCTCGACGCCCTGCACGCACCGGCCCTCGACGCGCCGGTCAACCCGGTGCGCGGCGTGCCGTTGACCACCCGGGCCGAGGCCGTCCGCCGCCGGCTCGCCGACCCGCGGGTCGGGTCCGCCGCCCGGCTCGCCGCGGTGTGGGAGGACGCGCTGGCCGCCCCGCTCCACGACGGGCCGGCGGTCTGGGTGCACGGCGACCCGCACCCCGGCAACGTCGTCGTCGGTGACGACGACGGTCTCGCCGCCGTGGTCGACTTCGGGGACGTCACCTCCGGCGACCCCGCCACGGACCTCGCCACCGCGTGGCTGACCTTCGACGATGCCGGGCGGGCGGAGTTTCGGCGTGCCCTCGCGCACCGCTACCCCGCCGACGACCCGGTGTGGGTGCGCGCCCGCGGGTGGGCGGTGGCCATGGCGAGCGCGATGGTCGTCGACTCGTCCGCCGAGCACGCCTGGCTGCCCCCGCTGGGTGTCGAGAGCCTGGACCAGGTGCTCGCCGACGCGTCGGCCGAGGACGCCTCCCGTCACTGACGCCTCTTGCGTGGTGAGGCGCCGTTCCCGGCGTTTCAATGGGAGGAGAGCGAGGAGCGGCGGAGCCATGAGCAGCGACCGAGGGCGCGGGACAGGGCACCCGACGGGCTCCGAGCAGTCGGCGGAGGCTCGTCTCGAGAGCTGGCGGGAGGCGCTGCGGCGGCACGAGGCCGACGACGTCGAGGGGCGCACCGCCCGCCTCCGGTCCCGGATCGCCACGCTGCAGGAGGCCGGGCTCGACGACGACGAGGCGTTCCTCGTGGCCGTGATGCGCGTCGACCGGGAGGACCCGGTGGCGCGCGAGGTCGCCCGTGAGCAGGCGTCGGTGTTCTGGCGGCGGTTCGACCGGTCACCGGCCACCCCGGGCGATACCACGGTCGACTGGCGGGAGGTCGGCGTCGTGGCGGCGCTGGCCGTCGGCGCCGGCGTCAGCGTCAAGGTGGGGGTCGCCCAGCTCGACAGCACGGCGTTCGGCCACAACGTCGCCCTGCTCGTGGCGCCGTTCCTCGGCGCCTACTTCGCCTGGAAGCGGCGGGTGTCGTGGCGCACCGCGGCGGTGCTGCTGCTCCTGACGGCCGTCCTCGCCGTGGCGATCAACGTCTACCCGTTCGACGCCGGCGGGTCGACGGGCTTCCTCGCCGCGGTGCACGCACCGATCGTGCTCTGGGGGCTGATCGGCGTCGCGTACGCGGCGGGCCGGTGGCGCTCGACGGCGGGCCGGCTGCAGTACCTGCGCTTCACCGGCGAGCTGGTGGTCTACTACGCCCTGATCGCCCTGGGCGGCGGCCTGCTCGTCGGGCTCACGATCGGCCTGCTGACCCTGGCCGACGTGGAGTTCCAGGGGGTGATCGAGGACTGGGTGCTGCCGATGGGCGTCCCCGGCGCGCTGCTCGTCGCGGCGTGGCTCGTCGAGGCCAAGCAGGAGGTCGTGGAGAACATCGCCCCGGTGCTGGCGAAGATCTTCGTCCCGCTGACCACGATCACGCTGCTCGTGAGCGTCGCCGTCCTGGGGGCGGTGGGCAGCCTGACCACCGTCGACCGCGAGTTCCTCGTCACCCTGGCCTCGGTGCTCGTCGTCGCGCTGGCGCTGCTGCTGTACGCGGTCGCCGCCCGCACCCCGGGTCGGCGGCCCGGCTTCTTCGACGGCGTCCTGCTGGCGATGACGGTGGCGGCCACCGCCGTCGACGGCGTGGTGCTGACCGCGATGGTCGCCCGGACCGCCGCGTTCGGGGCGAGCCCGAACAAGGTCGCCGTGCTCGGTCTCGGCGTGCTGATGGCGGTCCACCTGGTCTGGTCGGCCCGGCTGCTGATCTCCATGCTGCGGCGGCGCGACGGGGTCGCGGGTCTGGACCGCTGGCAGGCCGCGGTCCTGCCCTTCTACGTCGGGTGGGCGTTCCTCGTCGTGGTCGCGTTCGGCCCGCTCTTCGGCTTCGTCTGACCCGGGACGCTCCCGCACCTCTTGCGATACCTCGCAGCTCGAGGGTTTAATACCTCGTACATCGAGGGATAGAGGCGCTATGCACATCGACAAGGATCTCGTCGCGGCCTCCGCGACACCGCTCGTGCTCGGCATCCTCGCCGAGGGCGAGTCGTACGGGTACGCGATCGCGAAACGGGTGGCCGAGCTCTCCGGCGGCCGGATGAGCTGGACGGACGGCATGCTGTACCCCCTCCTGCACCGCCTGGAGCGTAACGGCCTCGTCGAGGCGTCGTGGGGACGGTCGGGTTCCGGACGGCGTCGCAAGCACTACGCCCTCACACCGGCCGGGCACGAGGCCCTGGCCGAACGACGCCGGCAGTGGGACGTGGTCGCCGAGACGCTCGGCGAGGTCTGGCGCACCCTGTCCGACGTGCCGGCGCCCCAGGCGGGCCCGGCGACGGCCGGAGGCACGGCATGAACTCCCCGGAGGTCCTCGAGGCGCAGATCGACCGCTGGCGGGACTACGTCCGGCGGCACCGTGCGGTCGCGCCGGACGACGTCGACGAGATGACCGACCACCTGCGCGAGCGCATCGACGACCTGCGCGCCGCCGGGCTCGACGACGAGGAGGCGTTCCTCGTGGCGGTCAAGCGGATGGGACGTCTCGACGCCGTCTCCCGCGAGTTCGCCCGTGCCCACTCGGAGCGACTGTGGAAGCAGCTCGTCCTGCTCCCGGACGGCACCGAGGAGGACGTGTCCCCCGCGCGGCGGGAGCTGGCGGTCGTCCTCGCCTGCGCCGTCGGCGCCGGGCTGGCGGTCAAGGCGGGTGCGACGTTCCTCGACGAGGGGGCGTTCCTGACCAACCTGGGTCTGCTCGTGGCCCCGTTCGTCGCGGGGTACCTCGGCTGGAAGCGGCGCCTCGCGGCGTCCACCACCGGTGTGCTGGCCACCGGCCTCGTGGTCCTCGCCGCGGTCCTGAACCTCTACCCCTACACGGTCGACGGGTCCACGCTCGCCCTGGCCGCCCTGCACGCGCCGGTGGTGCTGTGGGCGCTGGTGGGCGTCGCCTACGCCGGCGGCCGCTGGCGCTCGCCGGACCGTCGGATGGACTTCGTGCGGTTCACCGGCGAGCTGGCGATCTACTTCGTGCTGCTGGCCCTGGGCGGCGGGGTGCTGGTCGGGCTGACGGCCGGCCTGTTCAGCCTGACCGGCCTCGACCTCGAACCCGCGCTCGAGCAGTGGATCCTGCCGGTGTGCGTCCCTGGCGCGTTCCTCGTGGCGGCCTGGCTCGTCGAGGCCAAGCAGGAGGTCGTGGAGAACATCGCCCCGGTGCTGACCCGGGTCTTCACCCCGCTCACCACGCTGACGCTCGTGGCCTGCCTGGTGGCGCTGGCCACCGCCGGGGACCTCACCACCGTCGACCGCGAGCTGCTCATCCTCATGGACGGGGTGCTGCTGCTCGTCCTGGCACTGGTGATGTACTCGGTGTCGGCCCGGGACCCGCTGGCGCGTCCGGGGCTGCTCGACGGCCTCCAGCTCGGCCTGGTCACGGAGGCCCTGGCCGTGGACGCCGTCGCCCTGACCGCGATGCTCACCCGGATCGCCGAGTTCGGGGCGAGCCCGAACAAGGTCGCCGCGCTCGGGCTGAACCTGCTGCTGGCCGTCCACCTCGCACGCTCCGCGTGGCTGCTGCTCGGCATGCTCCGGCACCGTCGCGCCTTCGGCGACCTCGAGCGCTGGCAGACCGCCTACCTCCCGGTCTACGCGGCCTGGGCGGTGCTGGTCGTCGTCGCGTTCGGCCCGCTGTTCGGCTTCGTGTGACCGTCCGCGGGGATCAGCGCAGCCGCTCCGGGTGGGCGCCGTGGGCCACCAGCATCGTCCGCACGGCGGCCAGCGCCCGCGCGTAGGCGCCGTCGTCGTCCAGCAGCAGCGACCGGTCGTTGGCCGTGCCGAGCAGGGCCACGACCTCGAAGACCACCTGGGCCGGGTCGACGTCGGCGGCCAGGTCGCCGGCGTCGACCGCCAGGGTGACGTGGTGCTGCAGGTACCCGTCCCACTCGCGGCGCACCGCCACGACGGCGTCGCGCACGGCACCGGGCCGAGAGTCCACCTCGGTCTCCACCGCCCGGAAGAAGCACCCGCCGGCGAAGGTCCGGGTGCGCGAGTACTCGCTCCACCCCTGCGCGAGCGCCCAGACGCGGTCGAGCCCCGGCGCCGCCGCGCGTGCCGGGGCGATCACCGCGTCGAGGAAGATGTCGCGCGCGTGCTGCACGAGGGCGGTCTCGAGGCCCTCCTTGTTCCCGAACAACCCGGCGATCGCGCTCTTGGTGGTCGTGGTCTCCGCCGCGAGCGTCCCGAACGTCAGCCCGGCGAGCCCGTCCGCGGAGGCGCGCTGGACGGCGTGGTCCAGCACCGCGGCGCGGGTGCGGTCACCTCGGCGCCGCCGACCGTCCGACGACGGGGCGACGGTGGCGGCTTCCGGCTCGGGTGCGTGGATGGTCATGACACGAGTATACGAGAAATCTTTACGTACGATCGTTCAGATAGTGCTATGGTGGTCTCGTCCAGCCGTTCGAGGAGGTACACCGTGGTTCCTGCACCGTTGCGCGCGACGTTCCGCACGCTGTCCGTCGTCGCTCCCCCGGTCGCCACCGGCATCGCCGCGCGACTCTTCACCCAGGTCGGCCCGCGGGCCCGGGTGCGCCCCGCCGACCAGGACGTCCACGACGCCGCACGCCGCGGCACGGTCGAGGTCGGCGGCCTCACGGTGACCACCTACCAGTGGGGCGAGACCTCCCCCGGGGCACCCAGCGTGCTGCTCGTGCACGGCTGGCAGCGTCGCGCGAGCCGCTTCGGGGCGCTCGTGCGCGCGCTGGTCGAGGCCGGGTGGTCGGTGGAGTCGTACGACGGCCCCGCCCACGGCGAGTCCGACGGCGACCGCCTCACGGTCGTGGAGCACATGGCGGCCATGCACGCGATGCAGGCGCGCCACGGCGCGTACACCGCCGTCGTCGGCCACTCCCTCGGCGCGTTCACGGCCGGGCTCGCCCTGCACGAGGGCTTCCGCGCCGAACGCTTCGCCTCGCTGGCCGGACCCACGAGCTTCGACTCCGTCACGGCGACCTACATGCGGCTCGTCGGCATCGCGCCCCGCCTGCTGGACCGGCTGTGCGACGACATCACCCGCCGGGAGTTCCCCGGCCAGGACGGTCTGCGCGACCGCTTCGACCTGCGCCGCCACCCGGTGCCGGAGCACGTCGGGACGCTCTTCGTCCAGGACGCCGACGACCGGATGCACGGCGCCGAGGAGGCGTACGCGCTGCACGCGGCGCACCCGGGCAGCGAGCTGATGATCACCGAGGGACAGGGCCACAACGGCGTCCTCGACGACGAGACGGTCGTCAAGACCGTCGTCGACCACCTCACCCGCGTCCCCGCCTGACCCCCGCACGGTTGTGGGCATGATTTCTGCGGGTCCGGAGCGCTCCGGACCCGCAGAATCCATACCCACAACGGACGAAGGCACGACGACGCCCCGCCGCTCTCCAGGAGCGACGGGGCGTCGTCGTGTGCGGGCAGGAGCCGGTCTCAGTCGACCAGCGAGCGCAGCACGTACTGCAGGATGCCGCCGTTGCGGTAGTAGTCCGCCTCACCCGGGGTGTCGATGCGGACCACGGCGTCGAACTCGACGGTGCTGCCGTCGTCCTTGGTCGCCGTGACCTTCAGCGTCTCCGGGGTCTCGCCGTCGTTGAGAGCGGTGATGCCGGCGATGTCGAACGTCTCGGTGCCGTCCAGACCGAGGGAGTCGACGGACTCCCCGGCCGGGAACTGCAGCGGGAGCACGCCCATACCGATGAGGTTCGAGCGGTGGATGCGCTCGAACGACTCGGTGATGACCGCCTTGACGCCGAGCAGCGCGGTCCCCTTCGCCGCCCAGTCGCGCGAGGAGCCGGAGCCGTACTCCTTGCCGCCGAGCACCACCAGCGGGGTGCCCTGCTCGGCGTAGTCCTGCGCGGCGTCGTAGATGGTGTCCTGCTCGCCGGTGACGAAGTTGTGGGTGAAACCACCCTCGACGCCGTCCAGCAACAGGTTCTTCAGACGGATGTTGGCGAACGTGCCACGGATCATGACCTCGTGGTTCCCGCGGCGCGAGCCGTAGGAGTTGAAGTCACGACGCGCGATCCCGTGGTCGGCCAGGTACCTGCCCGCCGGGCTGTCCGGCTTGATCGCACCGGCCGGCGAGATGTGGTCGGTGGTGACCGAGTCGCCGAGCTTGGCGAGCACCCGGGCGCCGGTGATGTCCTCGACCGGCGCCGGCTCGGCGCCCATGCCCTCGAAGTAGGGGGGACGACGCACGTAGGTGGACTCGGTGTCCCAGGAGAACGTGGAGCCCTCGGGGGTCTCCAGCGCGCGCCAGCGGTCGTCACCGGTGAAGACGTCGGCGTAGTCCTTCTCGAACATCTTGCGGTCGATCGAGGACTCGATCGTGGCCTGGACCTCCTCCGGCGTGGGCCAGATGTCCTTGAGGAAGATCGGCTTGCCGTCCTCGTCGCGGCCCAGCGGGTCGGCGTCGAAGTCGAACTCCATGGTGCCGGCCAGGGCGTAGGCGATGACCAGCGGCGGCGAGGCCAGGTAGTTCATCTTCACGTCCGGGTTGATCCGGCCCTCGAAGTTGCGGTTGCCGGACAGCACCGAGACGACGGCGAGGTCGTTCTCCTGGACCGCCTCGGAGACCTTCTCGTCCAGCGGGCCGGAGTTGCCGATGCACGTCGTGCAGCCGTAGCCCACCAGGTGGAAGCCGAGCTTCTCCAGGTACGGCCACAGGCCGGCCTTCTCGTAGTAGTTCGTCACGACCTGCGACCCGGGGGCCATCGAGGTCTTCACCCAGGGCTTGGAGACCAGGCCCTTGTCGACGGCGTTCTTGGCCAGCAGCGCCGCGGCGAGCATGACCGACGGGTTCGAGGTGTTGGTGCAGGAGGTGATCGAGGCGATCGCCACCGCGCCGTGGAACAGCTCGAACTCGCGCCCCTGGGTGTCGGTGACGGGCACGGTGCGGCGCACCTGGTCGTGGGTCGACGGCGAGTCGGAGGCCGGGAAGGACTCGATCTCGGCCTCGTCCACGGAGTCGACGACGTCGGAGGCGTAGTTCGGCAGGTCGCGGGCGAACGCGGCCTTGGCGTGCGTCAGCTCGATGCGGTCCTGCGGGCGCTTCGGGCCGGCGATGGACGGCACGACCGTGGACAGGTCGAGCTCCATGTACTCCGAGAACGTCGGCTCGACGTAGTCGGACGACGACGGGTCGAGCCAGAGGCCCTGCTCCTTGGCGTAGGCCTCGACGAGGGCGAGCTGCTCCTCGCTGCGGCCGGTCAGGCGCAGGTAGTCGATGGTGACGTCGTCGATCGGGAAGATCGCGGCGGTCGAGCCGAACTCCGGCGACATGTTGCCGATGGTGGCGCGGTTGGCCAGCGGCACCTGGCCGACGCCGGAACCGTAGAACTCGACGAACTTCCCGACGGCGCCGTGCTGGCGCAGCATCTGGGTGATCGTCAGCACGACGTCGGTGGCGGTGACGCCGGCGGGGATCTCGCCGGTCAGCTTGAAGCCGACGACGCGCGGGATGAGCATCGAGACCGGCTGGCCGAGCATGGCCGCCTCGGCCTCGATGCCGCCGACTCCCCAGCCGAGCACGCCGAGTCCGTTGACCATCGTGGTGTGCGAGTCGGTGCCGACGCAGGTGTCCGGGTAGGCGCGCAGGACGCCGTCGACCTCACGGGTCATGACGGTGCGCGCCAGGTACTCGATGTTGACCTGGTGGACGATGCCGGTGCCCGGGGGGACGACCTTGAAGTCGTCGAACGCCGTCTGGCCCCAGCGCAGGAACTGGTAGCGCTCGTGGTTGCGCTCGTACTCGAACTCGACGTTGCGCTCGAAGGCCTCGGTGGTGCCGGCGACGTCGATCTGCACGGAGTGGTCGATGACCATCTCGGCGGGTGCGAGCGGGTTGATGCGGGTGGGGTCGCCACCGAGCTCCTCGACCGCCTCGCGCATGGTGGCCAGGTCGACCACGCAGGGCACGCCGGTGAAGTCCTGCATGATGACGCGGCCCGGGGTGAACTGGATCTCGGTGCTGGGCTGGGCGTCCGGGTCCCAGTCGGCCAGGGCGCGCACGTGGTCGGCGGTGATGTTCGTGCCGTCCTCGGTGCGCAGCAGGTTCTCGGCGAGGATCTTCAGCGAGTACGGGAGGCGCTCGAGCCCCTCGACCGCGGAGAGCCGGAAGATCTCGTAGGAGTTCCCTCCGACGTCCAGGGTTCCCTTCGATCCGAATGTGTCCACGCTGCTCACTGCGGCTCCTTCTCGGGGGCTTTCCGGCGGACGGGACCCGACCTGCGCTGGTCGCAGCGGTTCCGACGCCGTCTCGTGCGGGGGCTGTCCCAGCGTACGCAGAGGTCGCCGGGCTGTGCCCAGCATAGCCCATATATCTTGACGTCAAGATACTTAGGCGTGCCTCACCCGGAACGCGTGGCACGCGCGCGGCGTTGACCCTGACGTCCGACGGAAGGAGCCCCGTGCCCGCCGCCCTGCCCCC
The DNA here is from genome assembly GCF_030586525.1 of Isoptericola sp. 178. Lineage (NCBI taxonomy): Bacteria > Bacillati > Actinomycetota > Actinomycetes > Micrococcales > Promicromonosporaceae > Isoptericola > Isoptericola sp. 178. The sequence goes on from NZ_JAUQYN010000003.1 coordinate 444,396, forward strand.
GCTGCCGGCCCAGGCCGACCGCCTCGTCGCGCTGGGCCTCGTGCCCGACGACGGCACCCCGGCCGCCCCGGACCGTCTCGACGCCGCCGGCCTCCGCTCGGCCGCCCGGCGCCTGGCCCGCGCGGCACCGCCCGGCGCGCTGCTCGTGGTGCACCCGCGCCACCTCTCGCCGTCGGCACTGGCCCCGCACCTGCGACGCACGGTGCGCACCCGCACGGGCGTCGTCGAGCGCGAGGGGTTCGTGGTCGAGGACATGACCGACGTCGACGCGTTCGGTCCGGTCGACGGCCTCGAGGTCCCGGACGCCGACGTCTACCTCGTGAACGGACCGGACCGCGGCGACGACATGGCGAACGCCTCCCCGCAGGAGGCGGCGGCCCGGATCGCCGAGCGCGACCGCTCCCCGCTCACGCTCGCCGAAGGAGCCCAGTGGGTGCTGCAGGACCCGGAGGTTCTCGAGCCCGGGCGCTGCTTCATGACGATCGGCTCGCGACGACGCCGACCCCACGGCACGTACGACGCCCGCACCCCGGCGCTGTGGATCTCCGGCGGCACCGGACGGGACGGAAGCACTCGCCGCGGCGCGACCAAGATCGGCTGGTGCTGGTGGCGCAACCGGCACACCTGGCTCGGCGTCGCCTCGACGGATGACAGGCTGGACCCATGACGACCCCCACCGCCGTCGTCGAACGGCCGATCGTGACCTTCCTGCCCAGCCCGTTCCTCGGCCCCGCCGTCTGGGAGCCGGTGGCCCGGCGGCTGCGCTCGCACGGCTGGCGGACGCTCGTCGCCGACACCCGGGGCACCTCGCCCGAGCAGGTGCTCGACCGGTGCGAGGCGTCGTTGCCCGACGACGACCTCCTGGTGCTGGTGCCCCACTCGAACGCCGGTCTGTACGTCCCCGCGATCGCCGCGGCGGGCCCGCTGGCCGGCACGGTCTTCGTCGACGCCGCGCTGCCGCCCGCCTCCGGCGAGGCTCCCCTGGTGCCGCCGGACCTGCGGGAGCAGCTGCGCGACCTCGCGGACGCCGACGGGCTCCTGCCCCCGTGGCCGTCCTGGTGGCCGCGCGAGGAGGTCCGCCGGCTCCTGCCCGACGACGCCACCCTCGACCGGCTGGAGGCGGAGGCGCCGCGGATGCCGCTCAGCTACACCGAGTCCGCCGTGCAGGTCCCCGCCGGCTGGGAGCGGGGTCGTCTCGCCTACCTCTCCTTCGGCGACACCTACGCCCGCGAGGCGCAGCGCGCCCGCGAGGCCGGCTGGCCCACCGACTCGCTGCCCGGCGGCCACCTGCACCTGCTCGCCGACCCCGACGCCGTCGCCGCGTCCCTGGCGGGACTGCTCGCGCGGATCTGACGGGCGCCGGTGCGCGGCGCCGTCCCGGGTCAGCCGACGAGCTCGAGCTCGACCTCCAGGGCGTCCGGGTCCACGCCGTCGGGCAGGGCCACGATGCTGGTGCGGTAGACCATGTCCATCGTGCAGGCCGGCCCGCCGTCGACCTCGAGGCGGACCGTGACCCGGTTCCCGTCGGCCGTGACCGACGTCGGTCGCCAGGGGCACGACGAGCTCCCGCCCGCGTAGACGGCGAGCCGGCCGTCCTCGCCGAGCACCCAGCCGGGTTCGCCGTCCACGGGCTCGTCCTGCGCCACGCCCGCGGGCACGCCCTCGTACGTCTGCAGGACGGGGTCGTCGGACGGCTGGCGCGCCAGGACCGCCACGAGCAGGCCGACCAGGACGACGGCGGCCACGACGGCCAGCCGCAGCGGCAGCCAGCGCCGCACTCCCCGCCGCTCCGGCCGCCCCATCAGCGCTCCAGGACCGCGACGGCCTCGACGTGGTGCGTCATGGGGAACAGGTCGAAGGCGCGCAGACCCGCCAGCCCGTAGCCGTGCTCGGCCAGGTAGCCGACGTCACGCGCCAGCGCGGCGGGGTCGCAGGCGACGTAGACCACCCGGGTCGGACGGCGGTCCGCGATCGCCTGCACCACGGCACGTCCCGCGCCGGCCCGCGGCGGGTCGAGCACCACGACGTCGGCCTCGCCGGCGCCGTCGCCGGCCGCGTCCCCGCCGAGCAGCACCGTGTCGACGGCACCGAGGTGCAGCTCGACCTGCGGGGTGTCGTGGGCGTTGCGGCGCGCGTCCTTGACGGCCCGGGGGTCGGACTCGACGGCCACGACCCGGCCACCGGGGCCCACGGCCGCGGCCAGCGGCAGCGTGAACAGCCCGGCACCGGCGTACAGGTCGAGGACCCGCGCGCCGTCCAGGTCGCCGGCGGCCTCCAGCACGGCGTTCGCGAGCACGCCCGGCGCCTCGCGGTGCACCTGCCAGAACCCGTCGGCGGTGACGCGGTAGCGGTGCTCCTGGCCGCCCACGGTCACCTCCTCGGTCACGGCGCGGCGCGCGTTGGCACGGGTGTCGGGCCGGCCGCGGCGCCAGGGCACGCCGTCGACGAGCAGGACCGGCGCCGACCCGGACGCGGGCGCCACGAGCTCCAGCCGCTGCCCGGCGCGCCAGCGACCGCCCCAGACCCCCTCGGCGTCGGCGAGCGCCGCCACCTCGGGCGTCGCCAGCGGCATGCCGTCCAGCGGCACCACCCGGTGGGACCGGAACGCGCGCATGCCGGCGCGGCCGTCCCCGTCGGTGACGAGCTCGACGCGGGTGCGGTAGCCGAGCCCGCCGCGGACGTCGTCGCCCGGTGCCGCCTCGACGGTGACCGGCCGCTCCAGACCCGCGAGGCGCTGCAGCTGCTCGGCGAGGACGTCGGCCTTCCAGCGGCGCTGGGCGGGCAGCGCGACGTGGGACAGCTCGCCGCCGCCCGCTCCCCCGGGTCCGGCGGCCGGCCACGCCGGGTCGACGCGGTCGGGCGAGGGGTCGAGCACCTCGACGGCGTCCGCCCGCCAGAAGCGCTTCCCGCCCTCGGTGACCCGGGCGCGGACGCGCTCCCCGGGCAGGGTGTGGCGCACGAACACCACCCGGCCCTCGTGACGGGCGACGCAGTGCCCGCCGTGCGCGACGGGACCGATCTCGAGCTCGAGCTCGAGACCGACGTCGGGGTCGGCGGGACGGGGGCGCGGGGCGGAACGGCGAGGTCGGGGCACGTCCCCTATTCTCACCCGCTCTGCTCGGACTCGAGTCCCGTCTGCCCCTCCGACGAGGACAGCTGGTACGGCACCGAGGCCACCACGACGCCCGGGGTGAACAGCAGCCGACCCTTGAGCCTCAGGGCGGACTGGTTGTGCAGCAGCTGCTCCCACCAGTGCCCGACGACGTACTCGGGGATGTAGACGACCACGAGGTCGCGCGGGGACTCGCGGCGGACCGAGCGCACGTACTGCAGCACCGGCCGGGTGATCTCCCGGTAGGGCGAGTCGAGGACCCGCAGCGGCACCGGGAGGTGCAGCGCCTCCCAGCGTTCCCGCAGGTCGGCCATCTCCGCGGGGTCGACCCCCACGGTGACGGCCTCCAGCACGGACGGCCGGGAGGCGCGCGCGTACGCCAGGGCCCGCATGGTCGGCTTGTGCACGCGCGAGACGAGCACGACGGCGTGCACCCGGCTGGGCAGGGCGCGGGCACCGGAGATGTCGTCCAGCGCCAGCTCGTCGCGCACCCGCGAGTAGTGCTGGTGGATGCCCCGCATGAGGACGAACAGCAGACCCATCGCGACCAGCGTGATCCAGGCGCCGTGGGTGAACTTCGTCACCAGCACGATGACGAGGACCGCCGCGGTCAGCACGAAACCGACACCGTTGACCGTGCGCGACCACTTCATGCGGGTCCGCTCGCGCGGGCTGGGCTCCTTGCGCAGGGCCCGGGTCCAGTGCCGCAGCATCCCGAGCTGGGACAGCGTGAACGAGACGAACACACCCACGATGTAGAGCTGGATGAGCGCCGTGACCTCGGCGTCGAAGGCGAGGATCAGCACCCCGGCCGCGATCGCCAGGGTGACGATGCCGTTGGAGAACGCCATGCGGTCGCCGCGCGTGTGGAGCTGGCGGGGCAGGTAGCCGTCCTTGGCCAGGATCGACCCGAGGACCGGGAACCCGGAGAAGGCCGTGTTCGCCGCCAGCAGCAGCACCAGGGCGGTGACACCGACGACGACCATGGCCACGATCCCCGCGCCGCCGAAGATCGTCTCGGCGAGCTGGGCCAGCACGGGGTGCTGCTCGTAGCCCTCCCCCACCGGCTCGCCCCCGCGGGTGAGCTGGGTGGTCGGGTCCTCGACGAACTTCACGCCGGTGGCCTGCGCCAGGAACAGGATGGTCATGAGCATCACGGCCGAGATGCCGCCGAGCAGCGCCAGGGTGGCGGCCGCGTTGCGCCGCTTGGGGCGCTGGAACGCCGGGACACCGCTGGTGATCGACTCCACCCCGGTCAGCGCGACCGCGCCGGAGGCGAAGGCCCGCGCCACGAGGAAGGCGCCGGCGATGCCGACCAGTCCCTGCTCGAACCCGGCGCCGGGCACGAGGTCGAACCCGGCGCTCTCCGCCTGCGGCAACCCGCCGGTGAGGTGGCGGACGGCACCCACGACGGCCAGGATCCCGACCGCTGCCATGAAGCAGTAGATGACGACGACGAACACCCAGGAGGACTCCCGGACCCCGCGCAGGTTGACGACCGTCAGCGCCGCGAGCAGGCCGACGGCCACCCACGCCTCGACGTCGCGCGCGGCCGGGGCGAGCACGGTGAGGTACTGCGCCGCGGCGGACAGCGACACCGCCACCGTCAGGACGTAGTCGAGCAGCAGGGCCGAGGCGACGCCGATGCCCGCCGTCGGCCCGAGGTTGGTGGTCGCGACCTCGTAGTCGCCGCCGCCGGAGGGGTAGGCCCGCACGATCTGGCGGTAGGAGGCGACGACCACCAGCAGCACGACGACGACCACCAGCCCGACCCACGGCGAGACCGCGGTGGCGGCCAGGCCCGCCAGGGCGAGCATCAGCAGGATCTCGTCCGGCGCGTACGCCATCGACGACAGCGCGTCCGAGGCGAACACGGGCAGCGCGACCCGCTTGGGCAGCAGAGCCTGCTTCGTGCTCTCGCTGCGCAAGGGGCGTCCTAGGAGCAACCGCTTGGCGGCGTCCGCGATGTCCGACACGATGACACATGCTATGCCCAGCACCGCCCGCTGGCCGGGTCGGCAGCCGTCCTGACCTGGGTATAGCGTCTGGCGTGTGCACTTCGTGATCATGGGCTGCGGCCGCGTGGGTTCCACGCTCGCGCAGACGATCGAGTCGAACGGCCACTCGGTGGCGGTCATCGACCAGAACCCGGACGCGTTCCGCCGCCTCCCCGCGGACTTCTCCGGGCACAAGGTCACGGGCGTCGGCTTCGACCGCGAGACCCTGACCCAGGCCGGCATCGAGGACACGTACGGGTTCGCGGCGGTGTCCGACGGCGACAACTCGAACGTGCTGGCGGCCCGGGTCGCCCGGGAGACCTACGGCGTCGAGCACGTCGTGGCCCGCATCTACGACCCGCACCGCGCGGAGATCTACCAGCGGCTCGGCATCCCCACCGTGGCCACCGTGCGCTGGACCGCGGACCAGGTCCTGCGCCGGATGCTCCCCCTGGGGGCCACGGACGAGTACCGCGACCCCTCGGGCGCGGTACGCCTGGCGCAGGTCGACCACCACCCGGGCTGGCTCGGGCTCTCCGTCCGCCGGATCGAGGCCACCACCGGGGCGCGGGTCGCGTTCATCACGCGCTACGCCGAGGCCCGCATCGTCGGGCCGGACACCCTGCTGCAGGAGAACGACGTCCTGCACGTGCTCATGCACGCCGACGACGCGGCGCGGGTCGAACGGCTGCTCACCCATGCCCCGGGCCCGGAGGAGGAGGACTGATGCGCGTCGTCATCGCCGGGGCCGGGTCGGTCGGCCGGTCCATCGCCTCCGAGCTGCTGGCCAACGACCACGAGGTCGTCCTGGTCGACAAGAACCCGTCCGCCATGCGCGTGGCGCAGGTGCCGGACGCCGACTGGCTGCTGGCCGACGCCTGCGAGACGGACTCCCTGACCGGTGCCGACGTCTCCTCGGCGGACGTCGTCGTCGGCGCGACCGGCGACGACAAGGTCAACCTCGTCTTCTCCCTGCTGGCCAAGACCGAGTTCGCCGTGCCGCGCACCGTGGCCCGGGTGAACAACCCGCGCAACGAGTGGATGTTCGACGACTCGTGGGGCGTGGACGTCGCCGTGTCGACGCCCCGGATCATGACGGCGATGGTCGAGGAGGCCGTCTCCGTCGGCGACCTGGTGCGGATCTTCACCTTCCACCAGTCGGGTGCCGACATCTTCGAGGTCACCCTGCCCGAGGAGTCGCCGCTGGTCGGGCTGCGGGTGCACGACGTCCGCTGGCCCGCGGACACGGTGCTCGCCTGCGTGGTGCGCGGGACCCAGCCGTTCAACCCCACCGACGACGACGCCCTGGAGGCCGGCGACGAGCTGATGTTCGTCACCGGGCAGGAGGCCGACCCGTCGGTGCTGCAGCAGCTCGTCGTCGACGGTCCCGAGCTCGGCTGAGCCGGAGGTGCAGCGCAGGGTGGAGCCCGACGGGCTCGGTCAGGCGCGCTCGGGGGTCCCGGCCTCGGCGGCGTCCCGGTGCGCGCCGCGCACCACGACCCAGGTCAGCCACAGCACCAGGCCCCACAGCGGCAGACCGAGCGCCAGGTGCATCGTGCCCAGCCAGCCGACGTCGCCGTCGAGGTAGAGCGGCACCTTCACCGCGAGCCGGACGGCGAACAGCCCGACCCAGAACCAGCTGGCGATCGTGTACCGCCGCACGAGGTCCGCGTCCGCGCGCCAGGCGACCAGCGGGGCCCACGGGCTGGACTGCTCGGCCTCGTCGTCACGCGACTCGGCGGCCGGGCGCTGCGCGGACGCCTGCTCGGCGAACCCGGAACGGATCGCCTCGACGAACAGACCGACCAGCGGCCAGCGCACGAGGATGGACACGACGAACGCCACCAGGTAGGCGGCGTTCGTCCACAGGCCCCAGACGTAGAAGTCCTCGGCCTCGCCCGAGGTCCAGGCCCAGATGACGCCGACGGCGATGCCGAGCACGCCGCCGACCGCCTGCGTGACCGGGGTGCGCTGCACGAGACGCGCCCCGACGGTGACCAGCGCCGCGACGCCCGAACCGACCAGGGCCCAGGTCAGGTCCAGGGTCAGGACGTACACCACGACGAACACCAGCCCGGGCAGCACCGCCTCGACGACACCGCGCACGCCGCCGATCGCCTCACCGAGGGAGAACGAGTCCCCGGTCACGGCGCGCACGCCGCGGCGCGCGAGGGAGTCCGCGGGACCGGTCTCGTGCTCGGGCGGCCGCTCGCCGCCCTGCCGCCCGCTCACTCGCCCGCCCGTGCGCGCAGCTCGTAGCGCGGGTTGAACATGGCGCGCCGCCCGTCGCGGGTCGTCACCATGCCTTCCACGCGCAGCCGCCGGCCCGGCTGGATGCCGGCGATCTGACGGCGGCCGAGCCAGACGAGGTCGAGGGTGCCGGAGCCGTCGTAGAGCTCGGCCTCGACGGTGGGGACGTCCTGGCGCGGGTGCAGGACCACGGAGCGCAGGACGCCGGCGACCGAGTACCGGTGCCGCGGGGCCACCTCGCCCAGGGCCGTGCACCCGGCGACCATGGCCGCGGCGCTGCGCTCCTCGTCCGCGGCGACGGTGTCGGTGGAGGCCAGGGCGGACCTGACCATGCTGCGCAACGACATGTCAGCGCGTCTCGGTGATCTCGGGGCCGCGCTGCAGCGGGTCGAAGCTCGGCTCCTGGGGGGTCGCCCCGGCCGGGCCGTCGGACTCCGCGCCCGCGGCACGCTTCTGCTCGGGCAGGGTGAGGGTCAGCAGGTCGCGCGGGGGGCGCGGGCTGCCGTCACGGACGACGACGACGTTCGCGAACACCGACTCCAGCGGCTTGGCGGCGTCGGCGTCGACGGCGGCCCGCCCGGACAGCACGCCGCGCAGGAACCACCGCGGCCCGTCGACACCGATGAACCGGGCCGGGCGGACGCCCGTCTTGCCCTCGGAGGTCTGGGCCGGGATGCGCGCGATGAGCTCGCGGCCGAAGGTGCCCGGCACGTCGTCGACGGTGCCGCCCTGCTTGGTCAGCGAGGCGGCGATCTCCTCGCGCACCTCGTCCCAGATCCCCATCGTCTTGGGTGCGGCGAACGCCTGGACCTGCAGGATGGATCCCTTCAGGGACGCGGCCACCCCGGTGACCTTCTGCGACTTCTTGTCGACCTCCATGCGCAGCTGCAGCCCGGGCAGGACGGGCAGCCAGATGGCGCCGAGGTCGACCCGCGCACCCAGGGACGAGACCTGCGAGGAGTCGAAGGGGCCGCGACCGGTCGGCCGGGCGCTCTCCTCGCCCTGGTCGGACCCGGTCGCCGCCGGGGCGTCGTCCGGGGTCGGGGAGGTCGAGGTCGCGTCCGCCGCGGCGGACTCCGTGTCCTTCGTCGACGCCTTGCGCCGGAACAGACCCACCAGGGAGCTCCTTGTCTCGTCGGTCGCCACGGCGCTGCGCCGTGCCTCGTGCCCAGGGTAGACCGCTGGCGAGAGCGGTCGGGAACAGTGCAGGTCAGCCCTGCGCGAACCCCCCGCTCGACCCGAACCCGCCGGTGTCGCGCTGCGACCCCGGGAGGCGGTCGGCCACGAGGAACCGGGCGTGCTCGACCCGCTGCACCACGAGCTGGGCGACCCGGTCGCCGCGGCGCAGCCGGACGGTCTCCGTGGCGTCGGTGTTGGCCAGGACGACCTTGATCTCCCCGCGGTAGCCGGCGTCGACCGTCCCGGGGGCGTTGACCACGGTGACGCCGTGCTTGGCCGCGAGCCCGGAGCGCGGGTGGACGAACGCGGCGTAGCCCTCCGGCAGCGCGATCGCCAGCCCGGTCGGCACGACGGCGCGCGCGCCGGGCGCGAGGTCGACGTCGACGGTCGTGACCAGGTCGGCACCCGCGTCACCGGGGTGGGCGTAGGTCGGGGCGACCGCGGCGTCGTCCAGCAGCGTCACGAGCACGTCGAGCGTGCTCGGGTCGGTCAGCGGCGGGCTGGCGTCATGGGGCACGCGCGCAGCCTATCGGACCGCGCAGACCTGCGATGATGAGGCCATGAACGACGCGCCCAGCCGCTCGGGGAACCCGGCGGAGCCCGCTCCTGCCCCGCTGTTCCGGGAACGTCTCCTGCCCGGCCCCGGCGCCTGGGTCGCCTCGATCGGCCTCGGCGTCATCGTGGCCGTCACCCTGCTGCCGCTCGCGCCCCTCGTCGCCCCCGGGGCCGGGGTGCTCGTCGCCGGTGTCGTCGTGGTGACGCTCGTCGCGACCGCCCCCGTCGTCGAGGTGGCGGACGGCGAGCTGCGGGCCGGCCCCGCCCGTGTGCCGGTGGAGCTGCTCGGCGGGGTGACGCCGATCTTCAGCGCCGAGGAGATGCGCACCGCGCTCGGGCCGGAGCTCGACGCCCGCGCCTACGTCTGCCTGCGCAGCTGGGCGCGCACCGGCCTGAAGGTGGTGCTGCGCGACCCGCTGGACCCGACCCCCTACTGGCTGGTCTCCACGCGGCGCCCGGACGAGCTCGCCGACGCCCTGGTGCAGTCGGGTGCGGGCGCCTGAGCCGGTCCGCCGGCTCCCCCGACATGACGAAGGCCGTCATGTCGAGGACATGACGGCCTGGGTCTCGGGTGTCGGGTCACGCCCGTCCACGCGGTGTGCGGGGTGTCAGGCCGCGCACTCCGTGCAGATCATCTGGCCCTTCTTCTCGTAGGCCAGCTGGCTGCGGTGATGGACGAGGAAGCAGCTCGAGCACGTGAACTCGTCCGCCTGGCGAGGCAGCACGCGCACCGCGAGCTCTTCACCGGACAGGTCGGCGCCCGGAAGCTCGAAGCCTTCCGCAGCCTCCGTCTCGTCCTCGTCGACGACACCCGAGGACTTGTCGGAGCGACGGGTCTGGAGCTCCTGGATCGAGTCCTGCTCCGCGTCGTCCTCGTTCTTGCGGGGTGCGTCGTAGTCGGTTGCCATCTGTGCTGTCACGCTCCGTGGAGTGGGTGTCGGTACGCGCTGATAATGCTTGCCGATCAGGTTTTGTTCCCGTTCGGCCCACGGATTGTGCACCATCCGAGCCGGGCTCGCGACAAATTGCGGTGTCGCGCCGGTCACATGCCCCCTGACCTGCGCGAACAGTACGGTTCACCCTGCGCGAACGCAAGGTGCTTCAGGCACCTGCTTCCTCGAGCAGCGCGACCAGCTCCGCCTGCCGGTCGGGCGACCCGGCGACCGTCATGCGCCGCGTCGCCGGCGCGCCGTCCAGACCGCTGAGCGCCGCACCCGCCTCGAGGGCGACGAGACCGCCCGCGGCCATGTCCCACGGGTTCAGTCCCCGCTCGTAGTAGAGGTCGAGGCGCCCGTCGGCGAGCAGGCAGAGGTCGATGGCCGCCGACCCGAGGCGCCGGATGTCCCGCACCCGCGGCAGCACGTGCCTCAGCACGCGGGCCTGCTCGGCACGCCGCTCGGCCTCGTACCCGAACCCGGTGCCCACCAGGCTGGTGGCGAGCGAGTCCGCCCGGCGCACCTGCACGGGGAGGCCGTCGCGGTCGGCGCCCTGCTCCCGCGCAGCGGTCCAGGTCACGCCGTCGACCACGGAGTGCACGGCACCGGCGAGCGGTGTCCACCGGGCCGGGTCGGGGTCACCGGCCACGACCGCCACCGACACCGCGTAGGAGGCGACGCCGTAGAGGTAGTTGACCGTGCCGTCGATCGGGTCGATCACCCAGGTCAGCCCGCTCGTCCCGGTGACGTCGTCCCCCTCCTCGCCGAGGATCGCGTCGTCCGGCCGGCGCGCGGCGAGGCGCCGCCGCAGCAGGTCCTCCACGGCACGGTCCATCGCCGTGACGGGGTCGACGGCGCTGGACTTCGTCGCGGCCACCTCGACCTCGTCGGGCCGACTGCCCCGGACGAGCGCGCCCGCCTCCATCGCGAGGGAGCGGGCGAGGGTGCGCAGGTCGCTGGTCTCGGACGCGGACGGGAGGGAGGGTGTGGTGGTCACCCCTCCATCCTGCCCGATCCGCGGCACACCGACGGAACCTGCCCCCCGGACGACGGCGACGGTGGCACGCTCGACGGAGCAGGCCCGTCACGCGGGCGGGCGGTGAAGGAGGAACCATGGCAGAGCTCGAGCTCGTGACGCTGCACGAGGACGCCGAGCGCCTGGTCCTGCGCGGTCCGGACGGCGCGGAGCACACGCTCGCGATCTCCGAGGCGCTGCGCGCCGCCGTCCGGCGCGACCGCCCGCGGACCGAGGCGCTCCAGGCCCAGTCGCAGACCCCGCTGCGTCCCCGCGAGCTGCAGGCACGCCTGCGGGCCGGTGCCACGGTCGAGGAGCTCGCCGCGGAGTCGGGGCTGCCGTCGGAGCACGTGCGCCGCTACGAGTGGCCCGTGGCCGCCGAGCGCGACCACGTCATCGGCCAGGTGCGCGACCACCGGACCGACCCCGAGGGTGACGCCACCCTGGGCGAGCTCGCCGACGCCCGGCTCGCCGCCCGCGACGTCGACGCGGCCGAGGCGGTCTGGAGCGCCCGGCGCACGGGGACGGCCCCCTGGCACGTCGAGGTGCGCTTCGTGGCCGGGGGTCGCGACCGGTGCGCCGCGTGGACGTTCGACCCGCGCAGCCGGGCGGTGACGGCCGTGGACGACGAGGCCCGGTGGCTGGGCCAGCCCGACGACCCCGTCTCCCCCGAGATCCTCGGCGTCCCGACCGAGCCGCGGCGGCGTCCCACGCCTCCGCCCGATCCCGCCTCGGAGGCGACGGAGCTGCTGCTCGACGACCTGGCGGGCCGACGGGGACAGCGGCCCCACCGCACCCGGCCGGCTCCGCGCCCGGGTGACCAGGAGCTGCCGCTCGGCCTCGACGGCGGACCGCCCGCCAGGACCGACGACGGCGCGAGCATCGTCGACCTCGGCGCACGCCGGGACGCGCACCGCTCCTCGCGCGCCGAGGACACCTCCTCGGCGCCGGACGCCTCCGAGGACCCGGAGCGGTCCGGACGACCGGACCCGGGCGCTGACACCGAGGAGCCCGCACGACCCTCGCCCGACGCCGGGGCCGAGGACGCGTCGCACGACCGCGGCACGGACCACGAGGACGGTGACCACGGTGCCGAGCACGCCCCGGTGCCCGTTCCCGCGCCGGTGTCGGCGCCGGTCCCGGCGCCCGTCCCCCGGCCCGCCGCGCCGGCACCGGCAACCACGGACCGTTCGTCGTCGGCGGACGACGCCGGGTCACCGACACAGGACACCAGGTCGTCGGACGACGCCGGGTCTCCGGCGGACGACACCGTGGCGGCGACGGGGACCGGCACGGACGACCCGTCGCCACGCCCCCGACGCGGTGCCCGCAAGGGCCGCGCGCCGATGCCGAGCTGGGACGAGATCGTGTTCGGTGGTGCGCGGCCCTCGTCCTGAGGTCAGGGCACGTCGAGCAGCCCGTCCGCCGGGGCGAGCCGCCGCGCGACCCCGGCCGTCATGCGCCGCATGTGGTGGCGCCGGCAGAGCACCTCGTAGGCGACCTCGTCGGCCGAGCTGACGTCACCGACGACGACCTGGTCGCCCTCGACGACCATCACTCCCCCGACCGTGCGGGCGTTGTGGGTCGCCCGCGCCCCGCACCAGCAGAGCGTCTGGACCTGGAGGGCCTCCAGCCGGTCCGCGAGCTCGACCAGGCGGGTCGACCCCGGGAAGAGCCGGGAGCGGAAGTCGGCGGTGATCCCGAAGCAGAACACGTCGATCTCGGTCTCGTCGACGAGTCGCGCGAGCTGTTCCACCTGCTCCGGCGAGTAGAACTGCGCCTCGTCGCACACGAGGTAGTCCACCAGGTGCCCGCGCTGGCGCTCGGCGGAGATCTCCTCCCAGAAGTCGGTGTCGTCGTCGACCTCGCGGGCCTGGACCTCGAGCCCGAGCCGGGAGGAGATCCGTGCCGTGCCGGCGCGGTCGTTGCGGGTGAAGATCAGCCCGTGGCGACCCCGCGCGCGGTGGTTGTAGTCGGTCTGCAGGGCCAGCGTCGACTTGCCGCTGTCCATGGTCCCGGAGAAGAAGACGAGCTCGGCCATGGGGACGATCTTGTCAGACGTCGCGCCGCGGGCCCCGTCGCCGACCCAGCAGGCCGCGAGCACCCCGGGACCGACGCACCGCGTGGGGCAGCAGCACCAGCAGCGGCACCGCCGAGAGGCCGAGCGCGCCGCTGACACCGACCCCCTGGGCGACGAACCCGACCCCGAGAGATCCAGCGCCCGTGCCGCCGTCGTACGCGATGTTCCAGGCGGCGCTCGCCGTACCGGTGCCGGCCGGGCCCGCCTCCCGGAACATCAGCACGAGCGTGTCGTTCTGCAGCGCTCCGAACCCCAGCCCGTACAGCAGCCCGCCGGCGCTCGCCAGCACCAGGGCGGACATCCCCTCCAGCAGCCCGGCCGCGCCCGCGATCGCGAGCGTGCCGACCGCACAGGCGCCGACCCCGAAGGGCAGCAGGCCGCCCACGCCCTCGGAGTCGGCCCGCACCCCGGCCCACCACCGGCCCGCCGTCATCGTGACGCTGACGGCGAGCAGCACCAGCGAGGCCGTCGCGGCGGGGAAGGCCAGCGGGACGAAGGACGTCGTCCCGCCGAACGCGCAGGCGGCCACCAGCAGGAGCACCCCGGAGCCGGCCAGCGTCCGGTAGCGCACCGGGCCGCCGACCACCTCGGCGGGGTCCTCCTCGAGGGGGCCGACGGCGGACGGGTCGCCCCGGCGGTCCCGCTCGCGCACGCCCGCCATGACCACTGCGCCGAGCACACCGGCGCCGCCGGCGGTGACGAACACGACGGCGAAGCCGAGGTGCTCGGCCGCCCACACCCCGACGGGGAGCAGCAGGGCCTGCGGGGCGCCGATCGCGACGCCGTAGGCGCCCAGCCCGCGCCCGCGCCGCTCGGGCGGCACCAGCTCGGCGACGAGCGCGCTGCCCGCCACGACCAGCAGCCCGAACCCGACGCCTCGCACCGCGGAGACGAGCAGGACCCACCCCACGGCCGAGGAGACCAGGTAGGCGAAGGTCGGCGCCCCGAGCAGCAGCGCGCCCAGCATCGAGGCCCGGCGCAACGACAGCACCCGCAGGAGGCGCGGCATGGCGAGCTGGGTGGCGACGGTCGCTCCCATGAGCACACCGGTGGTCGCCCCGACGCCTCCCGACCCGGCGCCGCCGTCGGCGGTCCACAGGGGCACGACCGAGAGCAGCGGGGCGAATCCCGCGAAGGCGAACGCGGTCGCCCAGAGCAGGAGCGGGAAGTCCCGGCCCGACCTCACCCGCCGGCGGCGATCAGCGGGACGGTCATCTCGGTCTCGGTGAGGGAGCCGTGCACGCCGGGCATGTGCCGGGCCGCGGACGGGTGCAACCGGGAGTCGACGACGGTCGCCCGCCCGCGTGCGGCGGCCAGGACGTCCCCGACCACGGGCCGCACGTGGTCGGCGACGGGTCCGAACCACCCCGCCGCGATCGCGGCCTCGCCGGTGACGACGACCGCGTCCTCGCCGAGCTCGTCGGCCCACCGGTCGGCGACCGCGGCGGCGTCGGCGCCGGGTGCGGTGTACACGTGCGTCATGCGGGGTTCGCCGCCGAGCAGGACCACGTCGGCGGCGAGCGCGGGCCGGGTGGCGACGTCGTGCTGCGCGGACAGGTCGGAGGTCACCTGGCCGTGGTCGGCCGTGATCAGCACGAGGGTGCCGCGCGGGGCGGACCGTACGAGCCGACGAAGCTCGGCGTCGGCGTCCTCCAGGGCGTCACCCCACTGCCACGAGTCGGGACCGTGCTGGTGCCCGACCTTGTCGACGTCGCCGTGGTACAGGTACACCAGCCCGTCGTCGCGCAGGGCCGTCAGGGTCGCGTCGACGCGGTCGGCGAACCGTTCGGCCACCACGTACCGCGGTCCGCGCAGGGCGGCGCGGGTCATCCCCGAGTCGGAGAACTTGCGCGGTCCCGGCGCCACGACGCTCACCGCGGCACCGGCCTGCTCCAGGACGGTCGGCTCACGCTGCAGCGCGGCGGGGTCGACCGCCAGCGGGGCCGAGGTCTTGGTGCCGGGCCGGTAGGGGTCGGACTGCTCGGTCCACGACACCATCGTGGCCAGCCCGCCGGTGTCCGGGTTGCGCTGGGTGTAGCCCAGCAGCCCGGTCATGCCCGGGGACGTGCCCGTGCCGAGCGTGGCCAGGGCGGACGCCGTCGTCGACGGGAAGCAGGTGGTCAGCGACCGCGCCTGCGGCAGCAGGCCGCGCAGGAACGGTGCGTGACCGCCGCGTTCGGCGAGGTTGTGCAGGCCGAGGCCGTCGACGAGCACCACGACCACGCGACGGACGTCGGGCAGGCCGAGCGCGGCAGCCGCGTCGAGGGAGTGCAGACCGGTGGCGGTGGTGAGGTCCAGGCCCAGCGCGCCGGCCGCAGCGGGCAGCACGGCGGCCAGCGAGCCGGTGCCGTAGGACGGCGTGACCAGACCGGCGGGCAGGGCGTCGAGGTGTGCCGTCATCGTGACGAGCGCCCGCTGACGCCGGTGGCGGCGGACAGCTCGCGCGCGAAGTGCACCGCCCGGCGCACCGCGTCGGCGCCCTCGGCGGCCGAGCTGACGCGCACCACGACGTCGTCCGGGGTGAGCTGGCCGGTCAGGCCGTGGTCCGCCTCGCAGCTCGGGTCGCCGCACTGGGCAGGCTCGAGGTCGATGCGGGCGACGGCCCCCCAGCCGATGGCGAGGTTCAGCTCGGCGGCCGCGTCGCCGGGACGGTGGTCCGCGGGCTCGGCGACGATGTGGGTCAGGGCCACGGACCGGATCTCCGGCAGCGGGACCGCCTCGGTGGTGGCGGCGGCCGAGGACGGGTTCGCGGCGTCGCCCTCGTGGTCGTCCACGTGCGCGGCGACGAGCCGGGTGGGCGTCAGCGCGAGCACGGTGAGGTGGCGCCGCACCTGGCTGTCGAACGTCGTCTCGGCCTGGACGAGGTGCGCCAGGACCGGCTCGTCCGCGAGCGCGACGTCGAGGACGTCGGTCACCAGGTCGGGGTAGTACCCGGCGCGGTAGACGTGGGCACCGAGCTCGTCACGAAGGTTCTTGCGTGTGGTCGCAGAAGGCACGGTCGCATTGTCCCACTGTTCGCCCGCCCGCGAGCCCCGCGACCGGCGCCTCAGCCCGGCAGCGCGCGGCGCAGCCCGTCCGCGCGCCGGCCGGCCGGACGCAGGCGCACCGCGGCGTGCAGCACCGCGGCCCCCTGCTCGGCGACGACGACGGGGTACATCTCCAGCGAGGCGAGCTCGGGCAGGTCGTCGGCCATGACGGACACGCGGGCGAGCACGTCCTCGAGCGCGTCGACGTCGGCGGGCGGGGCGCCGCCGTAGCCGTACAGCCGCGGCGCGGCGCGCACGGTGCTGACCATCGCGGAGATGTCGACGTCGGTCAGCGGCGGGATGCCGTGGGCGACGTCGTCGAGCAGGTCGACGGCGTCCCCGGCGAGGCCGAACGAGACCATGGGGCCGAACAGCGGGTCCTCGGCGGAGCGCACCACGCAGGCCACGCCGGGCGGCGCCATCGCCTGCACCTCGAACACCGGGGACTCGTCGCCCACCAGGGCCGAGGCGACCGACCGGAGCCGCTCGACGTCGTCGCGCAGCTCGGTGGCGTCGGTGATGTCGAGACGCACTCCCCCGAGGTCGCTGCGGTGTCGCAGCGCCGGGGAGGTGCTCTTCAGCGCGACCGGCCAGCCGAGCTCCTCGGCGGCTGCCACCGCCTCGTCGGCGTCCCGGGCCGGGCGCGCCTCCCACAGCCGGATGCCGTAGCAGGCCAGCAGCTCGGCGGCCTCGTGGCCGTCCAGCTCGCGCCCCTCGGTGTCCGCGAGCCACGACTCGACGAGCTGCCGGGCCCGGCGGGAGTCGACGCCGTCGGGGGCGACCTCGTGGCCGCGCGTCACCGTGCGCTGCTCGGCGTGGTCGACCACCTTGCCGAGCGCGACCACGGCGTCCTCGGGGGTCGAGAACGCCGGGATCCGGACCAGCGTGCCGTCCGGCGCGACGGCGGCGAGCTCGTCGGGCATGCCGTGCAGCCCGAGCATGGAGGCGACGGTCGTGCGCCCCGTCCGCGCCGCCGCCTGCGCCACGGCCCGGGCGATCGCCCCGGTCCGGGGCTGCACGACGGGCACGTCGACGGCGACGACGACGTCGCAGGACTCGGGGGCGTACAGCGCCTCGACGGTGCGGGCGATGTCCTCCTCGTGGGCGTGCGGCGGCAGGTAGTCGCTGGAGGTCGCGACCTCCAGGCCCGCGGACGCCGCGGCCTCGGCGACCAGGGCCGCGAGCGCCGCCGAGGACGCGAGGATGCCCACCCGCCGGCCCACGGGCAGCGGCTGGTGGGCCAGCACCTGGGCGACGTCCATGAGCTGGTGGGTGTTCTCGGCCTGGATGACGCCGGACTGGCGCAGCAGCTCGTCGAGCAGCCGCCGTGGGGCCCGGGTGGCGCGGACGGCGTGCCCGGGCGGGACGACGTGCCCGGACCGCCCGGCGGTCGAGACCACGACCGGTTTGACGGCGGACAGCCGCCGCGCGATGCGGGAGAACTTGCGCGGGTTGCCGATGGACTCCAGGTAGAGGCACACCACCTGGGTGGCGTCGTCGTCCTGCCAGTACTGCATGAGGTCGTTGCCGGAGACGTCGGCGCGGTGGCCGGCCGAGACGAGGGAGGACACCCCGAGCCCACGGCGCTCCAGCGTCGCGGTGAGGGTGACGGCCGCGGCGGCGGACTGGCAGAACAGCCCGACGACGCCGGCGGGCGGCGGGCGTTCGGCGAGGCTCGCGCGCAGCGCCGACCCCGGCGTGGTCGTCAGCAGCCCGTAGGACACCGGCCCCACGAGCCGCATCCCGGCGGCGTGCGCGGTCCGCACCAGCTCACGACGCCGTTCGAGTCCGTCGGGGCCGGTCTCGGCGTACCCGCCGGAGAGCACGACGACGCCGCGCGCTCCCCTGCCGGCGAGCCGGCGCACGGCGGCGAGCGCGTCCTCGGGCGGGACGGCCAGCACCGCGAGGTCGATCCGGTCGACGTCGTCCCAGCCGGCGGGCCGGAGCACGTTGCCGGCCACGGCACCGGGCGGGTCGAGCACGAGGAGCTCGGTGTCCCCGGGGTCGAACGAGTAGGCGTCCAGCACCCGGCGGGCGAGCAGCGCCTCAGGGGTGCCGTCGTCGTCCCCGGGGCCGACGAGCAGCACCCGGCGGGCCGAGAGCAGACCGGCCATGGAGCGCGCCTCGGTGCGGTGCTCGCGGTCGGCCATCACCGCCCGGGACCTCTCGGTGGGGTCGAGGTCGATGCCGACCGTGACGAAGCCGTCGTCGAGGTGCTGGCTGATCTCGTAGCCGGCGTCGCGGAACACCCCGAGCATCGAGCCGTTCTGCGGCAGCACCTCGGCGGTGAAGCGCCGCACGCCGCGTTCGCGGGCGGCGCCGGCCACGTGCTCGAGCAGCACGGAGGCCAGCCCCTTGCCCTGGAGGGAGTCGGCGATGTTGAAGGCGACCTCCGCCTCGCCGTCGGCGATGACGTCGAAGCGCGCGACCCCGAGGATGTCCTCGCGGGCGTTGCCCTCCTCGTCCTGGCCCGGCCGGACCGCGACCAGGGCCACGCGGTCGCGGTGGTCGACGTCGACGAGGCGCCGCAGCTCGCGGTCGGTGAGCCGCGGCATGGGTGCGAAGAACCGCATGTACGTGGACCGCTCGGACTGCCCGGTGTGGAACCGCTGCAGCGCGTCCGCGTCCTCGGGGCAGATCGGACGCAGGTGCATCGTGGTGCCGTCACGCAGCACCACGTCGGCCTCCCACTCGACGGGGTAGGCGGTCCTCGGAGCGTCCATCCCCTGCAGGTTATCCGCTGACCACGACGATCACCCCGGGGACCGGCCGGTGTGGACGAGGCGGTACCAGCGCGGGGAGGACCGGTTCATCGGCCAGTGCAGGCCCTTCAGGTCGACCTCGGAGGCCGACCGCACGTCCCACGCCGGGAACGCATCGGCCACGTCCTGCCGCGACACGCCCCCGATCAGGGACCGCCAGCGGGTGACGCCGAACGCCATCATCAGCAGCGTCGCGCCCGGCCGGGCCACGGCGGTGACCTCGCGCCCCATCGCCTCCCGGTCCGCCGCGTCCAGCCCCTGGAAGCAGCCGACGTCCAGGAAGAGGTCGACCGGGCCGACGCCGAGCCCGCGAAGCCGCGTGACGTCGCCGACGACGTAGGTGGCGGTGGCGGCCGGGTCGCGGTCGCGCGCCTCCTCGACCGCCTGCGGCACCGCGTCGACGCCCACGGCCTCCCAGCCACGCCGGGCGAGCTCGCGGGTGTAGATCCCGCGGCCGCAGCCCAGGTCGAGGGCCCGGCCCGGCGGGCGCCCCCGCCCCTCGGCCGCGCCGTCGAGCACCGCTGCGACGTCGGCGGCGGCGACCTTCGGGTACCGCTCCCAGGGTCGGACACCGAGCCGGTACATCCGCGCGTAGTCCGTCATCCCGATCACCCTCCGCGTCCACCTCTCCCGACGAGCCCCCGGCGCCCAGTCTGCCCCGGTCTGCCCCGGCTCACCTCGTCAGCGAACTGCCAGGTGGGCCCCAGGGACACGGCAGGTCCGGCCACGATGCTGGAGACGTCCGGAGGCTCCGGGCGGGGAGGAGCATCATGAAGCGTCGGTTCCTGCGCCGGACGGCGGCGGCCGGGGCCCTGGGGCTCGCGGCGCTCGGCGCGGCCCCCGCGGTCGCCGCGGACACCGCCCTGCCGCAGCACGAGGTCCAGCACACCGGCACCGTCGTCGAGCTGCTGCAGACGCTCGTCGACGACGGTGCGATCACCGCCGCCGAGCGCGACGCCATCGCGGCCGACGTCGAGCGGGCCGACGAGGGCGAGGAGGACGACGAACGCCTGCTCGACCTGCCCACGGCCGCCGCCGTGATCGGCATCGCCCCGGCGGCGCTGCGAACGGCCCTGTCGGCCGACGGGGCGACGCTGGCCTCGGTGGCGGCGGCCCGGGGCGTCCCGCTCCCGACCCTGGAGGCCGGCCTCGTCGCGGCGGCCGCGCAGCGGCTGGGGACCGCGGTCGACCAGGGGCTGCTCTCCCCCGAGGAGGCCGACCGGTGCCGGGCCGAGCTCGCGGCCGTCGTCGCCGACGTCGTGCAGGCGCAGTACCCGGACCTGCGGGGCGGGCGGTCGACGCCGGGGGCCGCCTGACGTCCCTCAGAAGAGCTCGGACAGGATCGCGGCGGCCCGTCCCGCACCGTCGGTCTCCACGGGCCGGTAGCGGACGTCGGTGCCCACGTTCTTGACGATCTCCTCGGCGAGCAGGTCGGGGTCGCAGGCGTCCTCGTAGGGCACGCACCGACCGGCCGCGTACCGGTCGAGCCGGTGGCGCACGTGCAGGTTCTGCTCGAAGTGGTCGCGCAGGGGCACGTAGAGGAACGGGCGCTGGGCCGCGGCCAGCTCCATGCAGGTGGTCAGGCCGCCCTGGACCACGGCCAGGTCGCAGGCGGCGAGGTGGCGGTAGAGCTCGGGCAGGTACCCGACGACCTCGACACCCTCGTGCCGCGGCAGGGCGGCGGGGTCGATCCGGGGACCGGCCACGACGACGAACCGCAGCTCGGAGCGGCGACGGCGGGCCAGCGGCGCCGCGTCCAGGACGCGGCGCAGCAACGCCTCACCGACCCCGGAACCGCCCACGGTGACGACCACCAGCAGCTCGCCCGGCCGGCAGCCCAGGGAGTCGCGGGCGGCCTGGCGCTCCGCCTCGTCCGGCACCTCGAAGCCGGTGACGTACCCCGAGAACGAGAAGTTGTCCTCGGTCCACTCGCGGATACCGGGCAGTCCCGGGCCGAAGGTCCCCTCGACGACGTCACCCGGGTTGCCGACGAACACGGAGGCGTCCCGCAGCCGGCGGTACCGGGACCGCTGCTCGATCATCTCCGCGTTGTAGTCGGCCGTCAGGGCCACCTCCGCTCCCCCGCCCGAGGGCATGGGCAGCCACCCGACGAAGTCGGTCATCCAGGCGTACGAGAAGCGCTTGAGCTCGGGGTTCTCGTGCAGGAAGTAGTCGATCTCCCACGCCTCGTCGCCGACGACGAGGTCGTACGGCGTCTCGCGCACGACGTCGTCGAACACGAGGAAGTTGTGCACGAGGATCTCGTCCATGCGGCGGACGGCCTGGAAGGCGTGCAGGTCGTGGCCGGCGGACTCGTCCTCGATGTGCGCGGACTCGCTGGCCAGCCACCGCGACGCCGGATGGACGCGCTCGCCCGCGTCCGCCAGCACGCGGGTCACCGGGTGCTGGGCGAGCCAGTCGACCTCGAGGTCGGGGTGGTGGCGCCGCAGCTCGCGCGCGATCGCGACGTCGCGCCGTGCGTGCCCGAGCCCGATCGGCGAGGACAGGTACAGCGCCCGGCGCGGCCGCGACGCCGCCCGGGTCCACGTGCTGCGCCGCACCGCACGGGCCGGCGGCGTGAGGGAGTCGACGAACTCCTCGATCAGCCGGTTCACGACCACCGGGTCGCGGGCCAGCGGCACGTGGCCGCCGCCCCCGAGCGTGACGAGACGGCCTCCGGTGAGCTCCGCGAGGCGGGCACCGACCTCGTGGGACGTGATGCGGTCGTCGTCGCCGTGCACCACGAGCACCGGGCAGGCGACCCGCGCGCAGCGCTCCGGGGACACCGGGTGCCGGCCCGCCCCGACCGTCGCCGCGCCGAGCGCCTCGGGATCGCCCTCGAGCCCCCAGCCCACGCCGTCCTCGATCTGCTTGGTCGAGTGCGGCTCGGAGTAGACCCGGCCGAAGAAGAAGTCGAGGAAGTCCCGCCACGCGGACGGGCCCCGCCGCCAGTAGGGCAGGTTGCACTTCGCCCACCCGTCGGAGGTGTCCAGCGGCTCCGTGAACGACTGCCCCCGGTCGGGCAGCGGGCCCGCGAGGCTCGGGATCGACGGCGCGATCGCCACGAACCCGTCGACCCGCTCCGGCGCCGCCGTCGCGAGCGCCACGCCCCACGTGCCCCCGGCCGACAGTCCCACGACCACGGCCGTGGCGGTCCTCGTGGCGTCGAGGACCGCCACCGCGTCCGCGGCGTACTCGTCCGGGGAGTAGGCGGCCGGGTCGTGCGGCCGGTCGGACCGGCCGCACCCCCGTCCGTCGAACACCACGACCCGGTACCGCCGGGCGAGGAACGGGATCTGCGCCTTCCAGAAGCGCGAGTGGATGATCGACCACGTCGGCAGCAGCAGCACCGTCGGTGCGTCCTGCCGGTCGTAGAGGTCCCACGCCACCCGGACGCCGTCACGCTCGACGGTGCCCGTGGCGTCCGGTGCCACCGGTGCCCCCATGGTCCTCACCCCGTCTCCCAGTCTGCTCCTCGCCCGGACGGTCCGCGCCGTCAGCGCCGGACCTCGTAGACGAGGTTGAACGGCGTGCTGGCCGCCACGCCGAACCGGTCGAACCCGGCCGCGGTGGCGACGTCGTGGATCCGGGCGGGCCCGGCCTGGGCCCCGAGCGCCATCCCGACGTCCTGCGAGAGCGAGGACGGCGTGCACAGCAACGTCGAGAACCCGTAGAAGGCCCGGCCGATCGGGTGCAGGTTGTCCTCGACGCGGTCGCCCGCGGCGGGTTCGACGACCATCCACGTGCCGTCCTCCGCGAGGGCCTCGCGCACGTGCCGCCCGGCCCCGACCGGGTCGCCCATGTCGTGGAGGCAGTCGAACATCGTCACCAGGTCCAGCCCGGTCTCGTCGAACCCGTCCGCCGTCGCGACGGCGAACCGGACCCGGTCGGCCACCCCCGCCTCGGCCGCCCGCTCGCGCGCGGCCTCGACGGAGGCCTCGTGGTAGTCGTACCCGACGAACGTCGAGGCCGGGAACGCCTGCGCCATGAGGATGGTCGAGGCGCCGTAGCCGCAGCCGACGTCCGCGACCGCGGCACCCCGCTCCAGCTTCTCCACGACGCCGTCGAGCGCCGGGAGCCACGACGGGACGAGGTTCGCGTGGTAGCTCGGGCGGAAGAACCGCTCGGTGCCGGCGTGCACGTCACGGGTGTGCTCGTGCCAGCCGAACCCGGTGCCGCCGCGGGCGGCCTCGACGATGTGCTCCGTGCCGTGCAGCGCCCCGAGCGCCACCTGGAACAGCCCGGGCAGGAACGCGGGGCTGTCCTCGACGGTCAGCGCGACGGCCTTCTCGGGCTCCAGGGAGTAACGGGCCGACGCCGGGTCGTAGGTCACGTAGTCGCCCGCTGCCTGGGCGTTCAGCCACTCGCGCACGTACGGCTCGGCGGTGCCGGTGCGGTCCGCCACCTCGGCGGGGCTGCTCGGTCCGTGCGCCGCGAGGTCACGGTAGAGCCCCAGCCGGTCGCCCAGCACGACCAGGGCCGTGTTGAGGGTCGCGCCGGCGTCGCCGACCGCGCGGCCGACGAACGCCATGAGGGCGTCCATGTCGATGGTCGGGGCCTCGGTCCGGGGGGTGTCGAGCGTGGTCATGTCCGTCTCCTTCGTCGGGTGCCGGCCCGTCGCCGGCAGCTGGCCCGTCACCCCCTGACGCTAGGAATCGCAGGCCTCCCGCCGCGTCAGGGGCCCCACCTGGTCGTGCGACGGCCGGCCCCCTGGTCGAGACTCGGGGCATGCTCGTGGGGCGCGACGACGAGGTGGCCGCACTGGGGCGGCTCGTCGCCGGGGCACGCCTCGGCCGGGGCGGGGCCGTCGCCGTGCTCGGTGAGCCCGGCATCGGCAAGAGCTCGCTGCTCGCCGACACGGCCGACCGGGCCGCCGGGACGTGTCGTGTGCTGCGGGTCGTCGGGGCGGCGTCGGAGACGGAGATCGCGTTCGCGGGGCTGTCCCAGCTCCTCACCCCCGTGCTCGACCGGGTGGACGCCCTGCCGGACCGGCAGCGGGACGCCCTGCGATCGGCCCTCGCCCTCGGTGCGCCGGCGGACGGCGACCGGCTCGCCGTCGGCGCCGCGACCCTGGGCACGATGACGCGCTGTGCCGAGGAGTCCCCGCTGGTGGTGCTCGTGGACGACCTGCACCTGCTGGACGTGCCGTCGGTGCAGGCCCTGACGTTCGCGGCACGGCGGCTGTCCGCCGACCCGGTCGCGATGGTCCTGGCCGGACGCGATCCGGAGGCCGCGGGGCTCGTCGAGGGCCTGCCGGTACTACGGCTGGCGGGTGTGGACGAGGAGGACGCGCGGGTCGTGGCCGAGCGCAGCCTCGGGGCGTCGATCCCCCGCGAGCGCCTCGCGGAGCTGTACCGGCGCACGGGCGGCAACCCGCTGGCGCTCGTGGAGCTCGCCGGCGACCCCGACGCCGCGGCGGAGGTGCCCGGGCTGCCGCGGACGGTGCCGGAGGCGGTGGCACGCAGCTTCGAGCACCGCGTCGACCTGCTCCCGGAGACCACCCGGGAGGTGCTGCTCGTCGCCGCGGTCGCGGACGGGGACCTCGCCACGACGACCGCCGCCGCACGGGCCCTCGGGCTCGACGCCGCGGACCTGGGCCCCGCCGAGGACGCGGGGCTGGTGCGGACGACGGCCGGGCGCGTGACGTTCCGGCACCCGCTGCTGCAGTCGGTCGCGTACACGCGGCCGGCCTCCGCACGGCGGCGCGCGGCCCACCGGGCCGTCGCGGACTCGCTGCCGCCCGGGGACGAGGACCGCCGTGCCTGGCACCTCGCGGAGTCCGTGGGCGGCGTGGACGCGAAGGTGGCCGGACTGGTCGAGGCGGCCGCGGAGCGCGCGGTCGACCGCTGGGGGTGCGCCGTGGCGTCGACGAGCTTCGAGCGGGCCGCGGCCCTGAGCATCACGCCCGCCGACCGTGCCGGGCGGCTGGTGCACGCCGCCGAGAACGCCTGGGCCGCGGGGGACGCCCGTCGGGCGCTGGTGCTCCTGGACGAGGTCGCGGCGCTGGGACCGGACGCCGACGTCGAGTTCGCCGCGGACGACCTGCGCGCCACCGTGGCGGTGCACACCGGTTCGCTGCGCCGGGCCCTGGAGATGCTGGTCGACCTCGCCCACCGCGCCCCGGACGCCGAGACCCGGGCACGGCTGCTCGCCGACGGCGTCTACGCCGCGCTGTTCCTCGGGAGCACCCCGACGGCGGCGGAGCTGGCGGACGAGCTCACGGCCACCCTCCCGGCCCTGACGGACCCGGTCTCGCGCGCCGTGACGCTGCTGGCGTGCGGGGTCGCCCATGTGCTGGCCGGGCGCGACGGCGCCGCGGAGTTCCGCGCGGCCGTCCCGCTGCTCGAGGCCGGCGGGGCGCCTCGCGCCGGGGACCTGCGCTGGCCGTGGGTGATGTCGGCGCCCCTGTTCCTGCGGGACGACTCCGGTGAGTCCGCCGTCCGTCCGCGGGTGGCCGAGGCCCGTCGTGCCGCGACGCCGGCGGCGTTGCCGGGGCTGCTGTTCGTCATCGCCCGCTACGAGGCCACGGCCGAGAGCTGGCACCGGGCCGAGGCGGACTACACGCTCGCGATCGAGGTGGCCCGTGAGACCGGCCAGACGACGGAGCTCGCCGCTTCGCTGGCCGGCCGGTGCTGGCTCGCCTCTCACCAGGGGAACGCCGAGCTGTGCCGGTCCGACGCCGAGGCCGCCGTCGACCTGTGCGCGCAGGGCGACATGCAGTTCTTCGCCGCCTGGGTACGGTTCGCCCTCGGCGACCTGGCGCTCTCCGACGGGGACGCGGCCACGGCCGTCGAGGAGCTGTCGGCGCTGCAGCACCTGCTCGCCGGGCAGGGGCTCGCCGACCCGGACCTGTCCCCGGTGCCCGAGCTCGTCGAGGCGCTGGTGCGCACCGGGGACGTGGCCCGGGCCCGGGAGATCGCGCCCCGGTTCGTGGCCGCCGCCGAGGGCAAGGGCATGCCCTGGGCGCTGGCCCGTGCCCGCCGCACCGAGGGCCTGCTGGCCGACGACGACCTCGACAGCCCCTTCCTCGCGGCGTTGGCGCTGCACGCGCGCACGCGCGACGCGTTCGAGACGGCGCGCACGCGGTTGGCCTACGGGGCCCGGCTGCGGCGCACGGGGCGCCGCGTGGACGCCCGCGAGCAGCTCCGCGAGGCGCTGGCCGGTTTCGAGAGCCTGGGGGCGAGGCGGTGGGCCGACCAGACCGCGGCAGAGCTGACGGCGACCGGCGAGACCGTGCGGCGCTCGGGTGCGGGCTGGCAGGCGGAGCTCACTTCCCAGGAGCTGCAGGTGGCCTTGCTGCTGACCGACGGGTCCACCACGCGCGAGGCCGCCGCGGCCCTGTACCTGTCCCCCAAGACGGTCGAGTACCACCTGCGCAAGGTGTACACGAAGCTCGACGTGCACTCCCGCGAGGAGCTCGCCGCGCTGCTGACCGACCACGGATGAACCGTCCTGGTCACGGCCCGCCTGCGCGGTTCCACCCCGCGCTGACGCTACGCTTCCTTCGAACGCCCGTACGCGGCCGCCGTGCCGCCGTCGGGCCCGCAGTCCGCACCGAGGAACACCAGGGAGCCGCACCGCATGGCGCGCAAGAAGGCCGCACCCGTCGCCGACGAGCCGTACGACGAGACGATCGTCGACATCGACGTCGCCGCGGAGATGGAGACGTCGTTCCTCGAGTACGCGTACTCCGTCATTTACTCGCGCGCCCTGCCGGACGCCCGTGACGGCCTCAAGCCCGTCCACCGCCGGATCCTGTACATGATGGCCGACATGGGCCTGCGGCCCGACCGCGCGCACGTGAAGTCCTCGCGCGTCGTCGGCGAGGTCATGGGCAAGCTGCACCCGCACGGCGACGGCGCGATCTACGACGCGCTGGTGCGTCTGGCCCAGGACTTCTCGATGCGCCTGCCGCTGGTGGACGGCCACGGCAACTTCGGCTCGCTCGACGACGGTCCGGCCGCCGCCCGGTACACCGAGGCGCGGCTGGCGGCCCCGTCGATGGCGATGACCGCCGGGCTGGACGAGGACGTCGTCGACTTCGTCCCGAACTACGACAACAAGCTCACCCAGCCCGAGGTGCTGCCCTCGGCCATCCCGAACCTGCTGGTCAACGGGGCGTCCGGGATCGCGGTGGGCATGGCCACGAACATGCCCCCGCACAACCTCACCGAGGTCGTCGCGGCCGCCCAGCACCTGCTGGCCAATCCCGGGGCGACGCTCGACGACGTCATGCGGTTCGTCCCGGGGCCGGACCTGCCCAGCGGCGGCAAGATCATCGGCCTGGACGGCGTGCGCGACGCCTACCGCACCGGCCGCGGCTCCTTCCGCACCCGCGCCACGGCGCGGATCGAGAAGGTCACCGCGCGCCGCCAGGGCATCGTGGTCACCGAGCTGCCGTACACGGTCGGCCCGGAGAAGGTGATCGAGAAGATCGCCGACGGCGTGCGGAACAAGAAGATCCAGGGCGTGACGAACGTCCAGGACCTCACCGACCGGGCGCACGGCATGCGCGTGGTCATCGAGGTCAAGACCGGGTTCGACCCGGAGGCCGTGCTCGAGCAGCTCTACCGCACCACGCCGCTGGAGGACTCCTTCGGCATCAACAACGTCGCGCTGGTCGACGGCCAGCCGCGCCCGCTGGGGCTGCTGGACCTGCTGCAGGTATGGGTCGACCACCGCATCGACGTGGTGCGCCGCCGGTCACAGCACCGCCTGGGCAAGCGCACGGACCGCTTGCACCTCGTCGAGGGTCTGCTCGTGGCGATCCTGGACATCGACGAGGTCATCCAGGTCATCCGGTCCTCGGACGACGCCGCGACCGCCCGCGAGCGCCTGCAGTCGGTGTTCGACCTGTCCGAGCCGCAGGCCTCCTACATCCTCGACCTGCAGCTGCGCCGCCTGACGAAGTTCTCCCGCCTCGAGCTCGAGTCGGAGAAGTCCCAGCTCGAGCAGGAGATCGCCGAGCTGGAGGCGATCCTCGCCGACGAGGCCCGCCTGCACGGCGTCGTCTCGGACGAGATGACCGAGGTCGCGGCCACCTACGGCACCCCGCGCCGCACGGTGCTGCTCGACTCGGCCGGCGGGACGGCCCAGTCCGCCGCCGCGGCACCGACTCGGGGCAAGAAGGCCCCCGCCCTGGACCTGGAGATCAAGGACACCCCCACCCGGGTGCTGCTCTCGGCCACCGGGCTGCTGGCGCGCACGTCCGGCGAGAACGCCGACGCGCCGGTGGAACGTGCCGGACGGCGCCACGCCCACGACGCGCTGCGCTCCGACGTCGCCACGACGGCCCGCTCCGAGATCGGTCTGGTCACCTCGGCCGGGCGCCTGTACAAGGTGTCCGCCCTGGAGCTGCCGGCCCTGCCGAGCGTCGACGGTCCGCCGTCGCTGTCCGGCGGGGTGCCGGTCAGCGAGATGGTGTCGCTGGAGGCCGGCGAGCAGGCGCTGGCCGTGGTGTCGCTGGACGAGGACGCCGCTCCCCTGGCGCTCGGCACCCGCCACGGCGTGGTCAAGCGGGTGCTGCCGGGTGACGCGCCGCGCAACGGCGACGTGTGGGACGTCATCGGCCTCAAGGACGGCGACGCCGTCGTCGGGGCGGCACCGGCCGCGGACGACGACGAGGTGGTCTTCCTCGCCTCGGACGCCAGCCTGCTGCACTTCGAGGCCTCCCTGGTCCGCCCCCAGGGCCGTGCCGCCGCCGGCATGGCCGGCATCCGCCTCGGCGGGGGCCAGCACGTGGTGTTCTTCGGCGTGGCCCGCGCGGCGACCCGCGACCTGCACACGGTGGTGACGGTGGCCGGCACGGCCGGTGCGCTGCCGGGCACGGGCGGCGGCTCGGTGAAGGTCACTCCCTACGAGCTGTACCCGGGCAAGGGCCGCGGGACCGGCGGCGTGCGCGCCCACCGGTTCCTCAAGGGTGAGGACGAGATCGTCCTGGCCTGGGTCGGCGAGGGTCCGGCGCGGGCCGTCGGCACGGGCGGCCAGCCGGTCGACCTGCCGGAGGACAACCCCCGCCGTGACGGCTCCGGGGTGCCGCTGGCCGGCCCGGCCGCCGCCATCGGCTGAGGTCCCGTCAGGTCTCGGAGGGCGGCTGGTACCGCGCGCGCAGCTCGCGTTCGCGGTCCCGCCGCGGGAAGGCCAGCAGCACCAGCAGCGAGCCGAGCAGCACGGCGACGATCCCCGCCAGGTAGGCCCACTGGTCACCCGCGAGGAACGACTCGCGGGCCGCGGCGACGATCTCGTCGCTGTACTGGGGGTACTGCGACGCGATGGACTCGGCCCCGGCGAAGGACTTCTCCAGCGTCGCCTGCGTGCTCGCCGTGAGGTCCGACAGGTCGCTGTCCCCGCTGATCGCCGTGGCCATGGAGCTCGCGTACCCGGCGGCCAGCAGTGCGCCGAACGCGGACTGCATGATCGCTCCCCCGAGGTCGCGCTGCAGGTCGGCCGTGCCGGAGGCCATGCCGACGCGCTGCACCGGTACCGAGCCGGTCAGGGAGTTCGACGCCGGGGTCCCGGACAGCCCGACGCCGACGCCGACGAGCAGGTAGGCCAGCCCGACCGCCCAGTAGCCGATGTCCTCGCGCCACAGCAGCAGCATCACGAGGAACCCGAGCAGCACGAAGACGTAGCCGGACAGCATCGTCGCCCGCGAGCCGTGCCGCTCCACGAGCGCGGCCGAGCGGGGCGCGACGAGGACCATTCCCACCGCTCCGGGCAGGATCGCCGCGCCGGCCGCGACGCTCGAGTAGCCGAGCACGTTCTGCATGAAGAGCTGGCCGATGTACATGGCGCCCATGAGCGAGCCGAAGATGATGAGCCCGGCGACGGCCGCGACCCAGAACGTCGGGCGGGCGGCCACCCGCAGGTCGTACAGCGGGTTCTCGGCGCGCAGCTGGCGCAGCACGAACCAGGTGCCGGCCCCGACGACGGTCCCGCCCAGCACGGCGAGCAGTCCGGCCCGGCCCGGGACCGCGAGCAGGTTGATGCCCATGACCAGCGACCCGACGAGCAGGACGGACAGCACCCCGCCGACGTGGTCGACGGGTTCGACGCTCTCGTTGACGTGGGACGGCACGAGCACGATCGCCAGGACGAAGGCGACCGCGGCCAGCGGCACGGTGAGCAGGAACACCGACCCCCACCAGAACTGGGTGAGCGACCAGCCGGCGGCCAGCGGTCCGAGGGCGGCGAAGGCGGCACCGATGCCGGACCACAGGGCGATGGCGCGGGTCCGTCCGGGGCCGGACCACAGCGCGGAGATCAGGGCGAGGGTCGTGGGAAACGCCATGCCCGCGCACAGTCCCCCGCCCAGCCGCGCCACGAACAGCACCTCCACGGACGGCGCCCAGGCCGCGAGCAGGCTGAACGGGACGGTCAGCCCGGTGCCGATCAGCAGCAGGAGCTTGCGCCCGTACCGGTCGCCGACCGCCCCGAGGTAGAGCACCGAGGCGGACAGGCCCAGCGAGTAGCCGACGGCGACGAGGTTGAGCTGGACCTGGGAGGCGTCGAGGGCGTCGCCGATGTCCGGCAGCGCGACGTTGGCGACCGACAGGTTGAGGTTGGCCACGGCCGCCACGAGGATCAGCGTCGCGAGCACACGCCCCGTCGGCGCGCGCCGAGCCGTGCCCGACGACGCGCTCCGGGCGGCCGACCCGCCTGCGTCCATGCCGTGAGGCTAGGCACGAACCGGCCCGCTCACGCGTCGGACGCCCGAGGCGGGCATCCCCTCGGGGCCGCAGGACACGCTACGTGGCGTGCGGCCAGGACTGGATCTCGGCCAGCCTTCGCGTCACCCGGTGCCGGGAATGGTCGGACATGACGAGCTCGGCCTTGTCCAGGGCCGTCGACAGCGCGGATCGGAACTCCGGCGTCTCGTGGTCGCTGGCAGCCCACTCGCCCTCGGCCAGGTCCGCGCACGTCATCGCGTACTCGTAGCGTCCGACGTCGTGCCACGTGGGGATGATCTCGAGAGCCCGGGCGATCGCCCGCCTCATCTCTGGGTAGTCCCCTCGTTGGCTGTGACATCCGGCCATGCTGCGCCAGCTGGCCGCCTCGGCGACGGCACTGCCGTGTGCCGCCAGAGCGGTCGCCCGCTTCCACAACGCCAGTGCCTGGTCGAGGTCACCGGCTCGCTCGCACGCGAGCGCCAGCGTCGCGTACTCCTCCGAGGTCAGACGGCGACCCTTGATCATGCGTTCCAGGAGCAGTGCCTGTTGGACCATCCGCATGCGCTGTGCCGCGATCGCCGCGCGCCGGTCCCCGTCCTCCCCGCCCTGATCCCACCTCAGCTGGTCCTCCTGCACACCGAGCTCGTGCAGATCGTCCACCTTCTTGAGAAGACGGTCCCGCAGATCGCGCTCCGTGGCCGACCGACGTTCGATGATCCCGTACGCACTGATGAGGAGCGCGAAGACGCTCACGAGGATCGGAACGATGCTCGCGTCCATGACTCAACCCCCCAGGTCGTT
The DNA here is from genome assembly GCF_030586525.1 of Isoptericola sp. 178. NCBI lineage: Bacteria > Bacillati > Actinomycetota > Actinomycetes > Micrococcales > Promicromonosporaceae > Isoptericola > Isoptericola sp. 178. The sequence continues at coordinate 475,777 of NZ_JAUQYN010000003.1, forward strand.
CTCGGGACGCGACGAGCGGTGCACCCCGTCGCGGGCACGGTGAGGTCCGTCCCGACGAGAGTAAGTACGGCCGCCGCCACACGCAGGAGGCAGTGCGCGCTCCAGGATGGAGAGCCGGACCGGTGGTCGCGCGTCCTGCCGCCCTCAGCGGGCGAGGGCGGCGGCGATCGTCTCGCCGAGCTCGACCGGCCGCGTGAACATCGGCCAGTGCCCCGTGGGCAGGTCGACGATCTCGTCGTTCCGGTGCCGGGCCAGCTCGGCGACGTAGGGGTGGCCCTGCTCCATCAGCTCGCGCAGCATGCCGGCCGGCATCTCGGAGGCGATGACCGTGGTCGGCACGTCGAGCCGGGACTCGTCGTCGCTCAGCCGGTGCGGCTCACGCACGGTCCCGCCCGGCTGCGGTACCGCACGCTCACGGAACGCGGCCCGCAGCTCGTCGGTGAGCCCGGTGAGCGACGCCCCGTCCATGTCCTCCCAGGCGGGCAGGTGGTGGTCGACCACGTCGGCGGGCAGGTCCGCGTCCAGCGCCTGCCCTGAGGCGAGCGGCCCCGAGTCGACGTAGACGACGTGCCGGACGCGACCGGGCCGGGCGTCGGATGCCGCGTAGACCAGCGGGCCGCCGGCGGAGTGGCCCACCAGGACCACCCCGGCATCGGCGGGTAGGGCGTCGATCGCAGCGACGACGGCGTCCACGTGGTCGGCGAGGGTGATGCCTGTCCGGTCGGTGTCGACGGAGTCCATGCCGGGCAGGGTCAGCGGGTGCACGGTGTGCCCGGCCGCGACGAGCGTCGGGGTGACGGCGTCCCAGGCGGACGCGTTCAGCCAGAAGCCGGGAACGAGGATGATGTCCATGCCGGTGACGTTAGAGGTGTCCCCTGACACCCACGACTATCGACATGCAAACTGCATGCGAATATCATGGTATTCATGTCCACGCTGCAGGTCCGGGACGTCCCGGACGACGTCAAGCGGGTGCTCAAGGCCCGCGCCGCTCGGTCGGGCCAGAGCCTGTCCGAGTTCGTCCTCCAGGAGCTGAGCGAGCTCGCCGGCCGGCCGACCATCAGCGAGCTCACCGACCGCATCCGCGACCGCGGCAGCTACACGCCAGGAGTCGATGCTGCCGACGTGCTGGCCGCAGCGCGGTCGGAGCGCGAGTGACGCTCGTCCTCGACGCCTCGGTCCTGGCCGAGTTCCTCGTCGGCAGCCCGGCAGGCCGGCGGGCCACGCCTCGGATCCTCGCGGACCGTGACCTGCACATCCCGCACCTGGCGGTCGTCGAGGTCGCGTCCGTCGTCCGAGGGTGGGTTCTGGGCGGTCACCTGCCCGAGCCTCGGGCGCGTGGGGCACTCGACGACCTCGCGGCGCTGCCGGCCGCACGCTGGTCCGCCGAGCCGTTGCTTCCTCGCCTCTGGGCGCTGCGGTCGAACATGACGGCGGACGACGCGACCTACGTGGCGCTGGCCGAAGGCGTGCAGGCCACACTCCTGACCGCCGACGCCCGCCTGGTCCGTGCGGCGGAGCAGTTCGGCGAGTGCTCGGTCGAGCTCGTCGACGCGGGCACGGGACGGTGACGGTCGACATGGTGGAATCGGCCGCGTGACCACCTACGAGTTCTCCGCCGACCCCGACCGTCTCGACGTCGCCTGGATCCACGGGATCCTGTCGGGAACCTACTGGGCCCGAGGACGCTCGCGCGTGACGATGACCGCGATCATCGGGGCGTCGCGCAACTACGGGGTCTACGCGGATGGCGGCGACCAGGTCGCCTACGCCCGGGCCGTGACCGACGGCGTCACGTTCGCCTGGGTGGCCGACGTCATCGTCGACCCGGCGCACCGACGCCAGGGACTCGGCACGCAGATCGTGGACGGTCTGATGGCGGACCTCGAGAGCCTCGGGCTGAAGCGTGTGCTGCTCAAGGCCTCCCCCGAGGGGCAGGAGCTCTACCGGCGTGCCGGCTTCGACCGTCTCGACGACCCGGAGACCTGGCTGGGCCGCCGCCTGCGCTGACCGTGCGGAAGACTCCGGGTACGGCGCAGCGTCCGTCGGCGCGGCCCGCACCGCGGTCACTCGGCAGAGGCGACGTCCCGCGCGATCTGCCGGGCCCAGGCGTCGATCCGCTCCCAGTCGCGGAAGTCGCCCGCGGGCAGAGGCATCTTCCGGGTGAACCGTTCCGCCAGGCCGATCGGCTTCTCCTCAGGGTCGTAGGCGCCGAAGAACACCTCCTCGCCGCGCGGCTGCAGCAGCTCGCTCAGCTCCGCGAACTCCCGGGGGCGTGCCGCCTCCCGCACGTCACGGCCCTTCTCGTCGACCTCGTCGGTGCCGAGCGGGCCGCTGCTGAACAGCCACACCGGCCGCTGCTTCAAGGCCGACTCGTGCCGCTTCGCGAAGCGGTCGGCGTCCTTCAGCCAGTGGGCCATGTACGCGGCGCCGCCGAGGACCACGGCGTCGTACTCCTCGACCGTGCTGACCTCCTCGACGGGCACGGCGTCGGCGTCGACCCCATGGTCGCGCAGGGTTGCGGCGATCCGCTCGGCGATCCCCGCCGTGGCACCGTGGCGTGTGGCGTAGGCAACCAGGACGTTCATGGCCGGCTCCTTCTCGACGACGGGGAGTGCGGACGAGGGGGGCAGTTCAACGCTAGCGCGCGACCGCGTGTGCCGCATGGCCCGCCACAGCGCCCCGTCGGCGCGAGGGGCGCGACCGCAGGAGGCCCCTAGAGCTCGATGCTGAGCAGCCGCGATCCGTGCGTCTTGGTATACCCGAGGCTTGCATAGAGGCCGTCGGCGCCGCTGGGGTTCGCGGTGTCGACGTCGAGGCAGGCGTACTCCATGCCGTCGGCGGCGAAGGCCCGCATGCTCGCGAGCAGCGCGGCGAGCGCCGCCTTGCGCCCCCGGTAGGCGCGCCGGGTGCCGAGAACCCCGGTGTAGCCGAACGAGTACCCGCGCACCTCGAAGTCCTCGGTGAAGAGCTCGTTCATGGCGTAGCCGACCACCAGCGGCTCCCCGGCGCGCAGCGCGGCCGCGGTCTCGTCGTCGGTGTGGGGGTCGGCCAGCAGCGCCTCGATGTCCGGGGCGTCGTCCACGACGAGGTGGCTCCACTGCGGTGCGAAGCCGGTGCGGCCGCTCGTCCACTGCTCGGGGGTGTTGGGCTCGCTGCCCCAGTGGTCCCGGAAGGCGTCGTTGTGCGCCAGGCGCGTGGCCTCGTCCAGCTCGGGCGAGAAAGGCACGAGGCGCAGGGATCCGTCGAGGACGACGTCGGGCAGCGGCGAGGCCTCCAGGTCGCGCAGGTCGCGGCGCAGGTCGGAGTAGAACCGGCGGGGCTCGAACCCCGCCCGTTCGTACAGCCGGAGCTTCGACGGCGGGCCGTCGTCCTCGGCGAAGACACCGATCCGGGCAGGCAGCTCCTTGCCGGACTCCGCCAAGACCTGCCGGGCCCGGGCGACCTGCCAAGCGAACAGCTCGCGCCCGATGCCCTCGCCGCGACGGGACGGGTGCACCCCGCCGAACAGGAAAGCGCGCAGCGTGCGGGTGTCGCCGGGGAGGGTCTCGACGTGGCCATAGGCCCGGAGCGCGCCGTCGGCGTCGAACCCGAGGATCGAGTCGTCGTCGAACCGGCGCCACGGGGCGTCGAACAGCTCGGTGAGCTCCTCGAGGGTCTCGCGGTAAGGCTCGGCGTCGGCCTCGGCGATGGTGTTGCGCAGGTCGAGCAGCACCGCGGCGTCGTCGGCGGTGGCCGGGCGCCACGTCAGACCACCGGCGGTGACGGCCGGCAGCGTCGTCGGCGCCGCCGCACGCTCGGCGATCGGCGCGAGGTCGGGTGAGGTCTCCAGGGTGGCCATGTCTGGAGCCTAGGTCTCACCAGATGTACGCCGCACCCTGATTTCGTCCGGCCGAACTAGGCTGTTCGGGTGACTTCCACGCTCGACCTCGCCGCTGCCGACGCCCGTTCCGCCGCCCTGCTCGAGGCGCTGCGCACCCGGGTGGTCGTCGGTGACGGCGCCATGGGAACCATGATCCAGGCGGCCGACCCGACCCTGGAGGACTACCAGCAGCTCGAGGGCTGCAACGAGATCCTCAACGTGACCCGCCCGGACATCGTCCGGGGTGTGCACGACGGGTTCCTCGAGGTCGGCGTGGACGCGATCGAGTCGAACACCTTCGGGGCCAACTGGTCGAACCTGTCGGACTACGGCATCGAGGACCGCATCCGCGAGCTGGCCCGGGTCGGCGCAGAGCTGGCCCGCGAGCGCGCCGACGCCTACACCACCCCGGACCACCCGCGCTGGGTGCTGGGGTCGATGGGGCCGGGCACGAAGCTGCCCTCGCTGGGGCACACCACGTACGAGAACCTGCGCGACACGTTCGCCGAGCAGGCCGCCGGGCTACTGGAGGGCGGCGCGGACGCGATCCTCGTGGAGACCAGCCAGGACCTGCTGCAGACCAAAGCCGCCGTGAACGGTGCGCACCACGCGATGGACGCCGTCGGGCGCCGCGTGCCGGTGATCGCCTCGGTGACGGTGGAGACCACGGGCACCATGCTCATGGGCTCGGAGATCGGGGCGGCGCTGACGACGCTGCAGTCCGTCGGCGTGGACGCGATCGGCATCAACTGCGCCACCGGCCCGGACCAGATGAGCGAGCACCTGCGCTACTTGTCCAAGCACGCCGAGGTGCCGGTCACCTGCATGCCGAACGCCGGCCTGCCCGAGCTCGGCCCGCACGGGGCCGTCTACCCGCTGACCCCGGACGAGCTGGCGGCGGCGCACAGCCAGTTCGTCGACGAGTTCGGTCTGGGCCTGGTCGGCGGCTGCTGCGGCACGACGCCGGAGCACCTGGGCCGCGTCGTCGAGGCGGTGCGCGGCCGCGCGCTGCCGGAGCGCGAGATCGAGCGCACCAGCGGTGTCGCGTCCCTGTACTCGCACACGGACCTGACGCAGGACACCTCGTACCTGGCGATCGGCGAGCGCACCAACGCCAACGGCTCCAAGGCGTTCCGCGAGGCGCTGCTGGAGGGCCGCTGGGACGACATCGTCGACATCGCGCGCGACCAAACGCGGCACGGCGCCCACCTGCTCGACGTCTGCGTCGACTACGTCGGGCGCGACGGCGTCGCGGATATCACCGAAGTGGTCTCCCGGCTGGCGAGCGCCTCGACGCTGCCGCTGGTCATCGACTCCACCGAGCCGGCCGTGATCCGGGCCGGGCTGGAGCTCGTCGGCGGGCGCGCCGTCGTGAACTCGGTGAACTTCGAGGACGGCGACGGTCCGGAGTCCCGCTTCCAGCGGATCATGCCGGTCGTGCGCGAGCACGGTGCCGCCGTCGTCGCGCTGACGATCGACGAGGAGGGCCAGGCCCGCACCACCGAGAAGAAGGTGGCGATCGCCTCCCGCCTCATCGACACGCTCACGCGGGACTGGGGCATGCGGGTGGACGACATCATCGTCGACGCCCTGACGTTCCCCATCGCGACCGGCCAGGAGGAGACGCGCCGGGACGCCATCGAGACGATCGAGGCGATCCGCGAGATCACCCGGATCTACCCCGGCGTACACACGACCCTGGGCGTCTCGAACGTGTCGTTCGGGCTCAACGCGGCGGCGCGCACGGTGCTGAACTCGGTGTTCCTGCACGAGGCCACGCAGGCCGGGCTGGACTCCGCCATCGTGCACGCCGCGAAGATCCTGCCGCGCACCGCCATCGACGACGAGCAGTGGCAGGCGGCCGAGGACCTCGTGTGGGACCGCCGGCAGTACGACGACGAGGGCACCCTGACCCACGACCCGCTGTCGCACCTGCTCGAGGTGTTCTCCGGCGTGGATGCCGCCGCGATGCGCGACCAGCGGGCCGCCGAGCTCGCGGCGCTGCCGGTGGGCGAGCGCCTGGAGCGCCGCATCATCGACGGCGCCCGCAAGGGTCTCGAGGAGGACCTGAACACCGCGCTGGCCGACGGCATGAAGGCCCTCGACATCGTCAACACCCACCTGCTGGGCGGGATGAAGGTCGTCGGCGAGCTCTTCGGGTCCGGGCAGATGCAGCTGCCGTTCGTGCTGCAGTCCGCCGAGGTCATGAAGACGGCCGTGGCGCTGCTCGAACCGCACATGGAGAAGGTCGAGGGCGCCGAGGAGCAGTCCAAGGGCGTCATCGTGCTGGCGACCGTGCGCGGCGACGTGCACGACATCGGCAAGAACCTCGTCGACATCATCCTGACGAACAACGGCTACACGGTGGTCAACATCGGCATCAAGCAGCCGATCTCGGCCATGATCGAAGCCGCCGAGGAGCACGACGCCGACGTCATCGGCATGTCCGGGCTGCTGGTGAAGTCGACCGTGGTGATGAAGGAGAACCTCGAGGAGCTGGTCTCGCGCGGCATGGAGAAGCGCTGGCCGATCCTGCTCGGCGGCGCGGCCCTGACCCGCACCTTCGTCGAGGACGACCTCGCCTCCGCCTTCCCCGGCGTCGTGCGGTACGCCCGCGACGCGTTCGAGGGGCTGCGCCTCATGGAGCCGCTGGTGGCCGTCGCACGCGGCGCCTCCCCCGACGACGTCGACCTGCCGGCGCTGCGCAAGCGCCGCCACAACGTCGTCAAGGTCACCGAGACCGCGCCGGAGGACCTGCCCGAGCGCTCCGACGTGGCCACCGACAACACGGTGCCCACTCCCCCGTTCTGGGGCACGCGCGTGGTCAAGGGGATCCAGCTCGCCGACTACGCCGCGTTCCTCGACGAGCGCGCCACGTTCATGGGCCAGTGGGGTCTCAAGCCCGGCCGCGGCGAGGACGGGGCGTCGTACGAGGAGCTCGTCAAGACCGAGGGCCGGCCGCGGCTGTCCCAGTGGCTCGACACGATCCGCACCGACCAGATCATGGACCCGACGGTCGTCTACGGGTACTTCCCCGTGTGGTCCGAGGGCGACGACATCGTCGTGGCGCACCACGGACCTGGCCTGGCCGGCATCGGGGCGCCCGACGGCGGCTCCGGCGGCGAGCCGGGGACCGAGCGGCTGCGCTTCACCTTCCCCCGGCAGAAGCGCGACCGGCACCTGTGCCTGGCCGACTTCGTCCGGCCGAAGTCCTGGGTCGAGGAGACCGGCCGCTACGACGTGCTGCCCGTCCAGCTCGCCACCGTCGGCGAGCCCGTGTCCGCGTACACGGCGAAGCTGTTCGCCGCGAACAAGTACCGCGAGTACATGGAGCTGCACGGGCTGTCCGTGCAGCTCACCGAGGCGCTGGCCGAGTTCTGGCACTCCCGGGTGCGCGCTGAGCTCGGGTTCGGCGACGAGGACCCGAAGGACGTCGAGGGCATGTTCAAGCTCGAGTACCGCGGGGCGCGGATGTCACTGGGCTACCCGGCCTGCCCCGACATGGAGGACCGTCGCAAGGTCGTCGAGCTGCTGCGGCCGGAGCGCGTGGGGGTGACGCTGAGCGACGAGCTGCAGCTGCACCCGGAGCAGTCGACCGACGCGTTCGTGCTGCATCATCCGGAGTGCAAGTACTTCTCCGTGTGAACATGCTGCGACGAGTGCCGGGCCCGGACGTCCCTCAACCTGACGGCGCTGCGATACGCCTGGGGTGGCCGCCTCACTTCCGAGGTGGGACTACCTCAACGGAGTGAATGAGCCGTGCACAGATCTGGAGCATGTCGGCGGACACGCACCCCTTGGCGGTGGTCATCCCTCGCAGAGTGGCTCAACCACAACGCTCTGCTAAGCAACTCCGGTCGGCGTCGTTCAACCCTCATCACGAGACTCTGCGGCACCACACCGGTTTGTCCCAGCCACCTACGCCTCGGATCACGAGAACACCCTTCCCTAGCCCCAGCCCATCAACGAGACACGCCGAGATACTCCGGCTGGACGCGTACGACGCTCGCTACACTCGTATCCCACGGGCGATCCAGTGTACGCACTGGGGCAGGGAAGCGGAGGCGGAGTTGTCTTACCTATACGAGCAACTGGGCGCGGATCGATTCCAGCAATTCGTGCAGGCGCTACTGATCGATGACTTTCCCGACCTAAAATGCTTCCCGGTTGGCCAGCCAGACGGTGGACGTGACGGCCTGAGCGCAACCGGAGGTCCTCAAGGGATTGGCGAAACAGTACTGCAAGTCAAGTTTCGCCGCGAGGACGAACCTGTAACCGCCGAATGGATGATCTCAACGCTCGAAGGCGAGCTCCCTAAGATCGAGCGCCTGATTATGCGGGGCGCAAAAAGGTACATTCTAGCAACCAACGCAAAAACCACGGCACACCTCGATGTTGGCCGCCACGACCTTGTTCAAAAATGGCTAAAAGCGAACGTATCCATTCCGGCCGAGATATTCTGGCGCGACGAGATCGATCGTCGACTTGACGCTCGGCCGAACCTCAAGCTAAGTTACCCGGCGCTCATGACGGGAAATGATGCGCTAACACTCATCCTGGAAGCCAATGCGAAACCGGGACGAGAAAGGATAGCCCGGACAATACGCTCATTTGTCAGCGAGCAATATCTCAAAGACGAGCAAGTCAAGTTCCGCCAAGTCGATCTAACCTCTTCGTTGATAGATCTATTTGTTGATGTGCCAATTGACCTTTCTGACCTTGAAATGCCGCAGCCCGTCGAAGATCTTGGACCGTTCCGAGACCTCATCACCGACCTGGCTAGTGAGCGACTTGCCTCTGATGGCGATGAGATCGAGTCATCCTTCAACTCCAGGCGCGCCTTTCTCGCAAAGACCGCAGATCTACTACTAGACCAACGCACGCATAGAGTCTTCCCCTGGGTTGTACTGCAAGGCGCACCAGGGCAGGGCAAATCCACGTTAGCGCAATACATCTGTCAGGTTCATCGAGCCCGACTACTTGGCAAACAAGATCTCGTCGATGCTCTCCCGGATGCTCACGCAGGTTGCGCGATACGGCTACCCGTAAAAGTGGACCTCAGAGATTTCGCTGCATACCTGGACGGACAGCGCTACCTAAACAGCCCGAACCCCGACATTGAAACAACGCGTAGCTTGGAGCGCTTCCTGGCGTCGCTAGTTTCTATCCAATCAGGTGGCCGAGAATTCTCAATAGACGATCTCGTACAGACGATTGGGCGCAGCCCACTCTTGCTCTTTCTCGATGGCCTAGATGAGGTTGCTGACGTAAGACTCCGAAAGACCGTCATTGAATCCATCGTGCACGGCCTTAACCGACTTCAGGACGATGCGATCGACATACAGGTGGTCGTGACAACCCGGCCCTCGCTTGTCGGCCGAAAGCCAGCACTCGGCCGGAGCTTTGCTCGCTTCAACCTGGCACCAATTGATCGCTCGACGATTCGCCAATACACGGAAAAATGGATGATCGCGCGTTCGCTCGATGACGATCGTTCTTCCGAAGTGCGCAGTATCCTCGACCAGAAATTAGATCAGCCTCATATCCGAGAACTGACGCGCAACCCGATGCAACTTGCCATCCTTCTCAACCTAATTCTCTCCATTGGGCACTCGCTGCCAGACGCACGTACGTCACTCTATAGTGAGTACGTCAAGCTATTCATGACGCGCGAGGCGGAGAAGAGCGCGGTCGTTCGCCGGCACCGAGCAGTAATATCGGGAATCGTCGAGCATTTGGCATGGGTGCTGCAGTCGGGCGCTGAGAGCGACCGCGGTTCAGGAAGCATCGACGAGGAGAGTCTCAAGCACGAAGTCGAGTCCTACCTGGACCGAGCTGAGCACGACAGCTCCGTCGTCGATGAGGTTTTCACACACGGCATAGAACGTGTTTGGGTTCTAGTCCAGCGGGTCGAAGGGTATTTTGAATTCGAAGTTCAGCCGCTCCGAGAGTACTTCGCCGCCAGACATCTGTATTCGTCAGCTCCCGTATTGGATTATCGCCATCAGAACTTCGGTGGCGATCGATCTGAAAGGTTTGAAGCGATTGCGTCAAACCCGTACTGGGCGAACGTAACCCGCTTCTATGCGGGATTTTATCAACCTGGTGAGATCGCTGCGCTGCATTCGAGCCTCAAGCAACTAGGCAACTCAGCGAGTCTCGCGCTTCAACTCATCGCCCGAAATGTGGCCGTAGAACTGTTGGCCGACTGGGTTTTCAACCTCAAGCGACCGGTTCAGAACGAGGTCCTAGACTTTGCCTTTGACGAGATGGGCATGCGGTTGGCAGCGCTTGAATTTGGGACTTACGATGAACTGGCTCTGCCGCAGGAGTGTGGCAGAGAACGCCTTGCGCAATCGATTGTCGACCACGTAACATCTGAGCCGCACACTAATTCATCAGTAGGATTGGCGCGCACACTAAAGTTGAACCCGAGCCCGGAGCATCATCTGAACTGCGAGAGATGGATTGGCGAGTCCCGCGGCGGTGAGCGCACAGCTCGACTAGTTTTTGCCTTGCGTGCAGGATTGCTACAAGACGGAGGCCGCACACTTGGATTAGTCACCAGTGATGCTGCGGATCACAGTGAACGTCGAACACGTGCGCGCGCAATCTGCTTCTTGGGTCGCGGCCTTATGGAAATGTCGGTCGATCTTCGGAACTTCATACTAGAGGAAGTGCTCGCAGGCGGCGGATTCCACACCCCTCAGCGCAGCATGGAAACAGACGTTGCAGAAGCGCTAGCCGCAGATGTATCTCTCCCGCGATTCAGCCTGCGCCGGAGCGCTGATCCTATCGAATACCGCCAACCCAAGATCGAAGAGTTTCTTTCATACTACTGGGATGAATACTCTTGGCGCGAGCCAAGAGCCATCGATTCAGAAAGCTACACCATGCTCCTAGAGCACGCGAGAGAAGCATTCGGGGATCGCTGGGCAGTACTGCGCCTTGCCGCCATAAATTGCGGCGGCGTCGATGTTTGGAGGGCTAAGGAGGCGAGCGATTTCGCGCTGGATCCGAGTCGACCCCTATTTGAGAGAGCAAGACTCGCGCGAGGTTACCAGGGGTCAGCCAGTTGGTGGTCCGAACTAATTCAGGACTCGAAGCCGGAAATGAATCTGTTCTGGCTGACTATCCTACTTTGCTGGGCTCCCGCGAGGCATGTCCAGTCGAACTTGCAGGGTATCCAACATGCGATTTCTGAACTTGCAGTGGACGACAGACTGCGGCTCTTCGATGCAATTCGCCAGGCAACCGACGTTCGCGCAAGGCGAGGCGCGCGAGATCGAGTAGCGGTCGTTGCTTCTGATGTCAATGATGAGGCGACAGGAGTTGCCCTAGTGCTGGCCTTTGGGCGCGTTCAGATCGAAGAGTTGCCCGACCATGTTCTGGCCACATCGGGAGTTGCCAAACAGGTGGACGTCCTTAATCGCGAGGAAGAGTGGTCCAGTTTTTCAGGTTGGCGCAACCTCAGCGCTAATGATGCCGACAAGTGGCTTGAGTCGCTCAGACTTCACGGCTGGCCCCGCGGAGTGCGGAGCCGCAAGCTGCTGGAGCAGATGGACTGGCCAGGGCACGTCGCGGAGAGCATCGTTTCCAATCCGGACGATTATCCGCCAAGTCTTGTTCGCTCGGTCTATCAGTATGCACTCGGGCAGCATGTACCCGAGCCAGTAGGCGAGGTTGCCCGGAGACAGTCATGGGTTCTCGGTTGAACTGAGATACCAGTACAGCGCTGTCCAGAATTTCGTGTTTCCACCGCTCAGGCTTTGTGGGCACCGCTGATCCGATGCGGCATCACGGCAAGGTTCCGGCACCATCCAGGTCGTGTCTCGCAGTCACATCTTGCACAGTCCTGCCACGTCGGATTTGACCCGATCTCCGATCTTCCGTGCCGCGGAGTGCGATGTACAACTGCGGACCGGAGGGCGCCAATTCGGATCGTGCATCGGCAAGACGAACTGGCCAACGGGAGTCTGCTCAGCAGTCTGCACGTCCGCGGTGGCCAAACGGTCCATACTTAGAGCGAACTGGGCTGAAGAAGTTGGCCGGGGCTTTCGGGGACAGCCTCGCCGTGCGCGGCGAGCTCCGACCACGCCACGATGGAGTCGTGCCCTCGCCGACCCAATCCGGACTCGTCGTCAGCCCGTCCCTGACGATCCCCCGGGCCGAGCTGACCGAGCGCTTCTCGCGGTCCTCCGGCCCCGGCGGGCAGGGCGTCAACACCACGGACTCCCGGGTGGAGCTGTCCTGGGACGTCGAACGCTCGGCGGTGCTGAGCCGCGTCCAGCGGGAGCGGATCGTCGCCCGGACGGGTCACCGCCTGGTCGACGGAGTCCTCACGGTGACGGCGTCCGAGCACCGCGAACAGCGGCGGAACCGCGACGCGGCCGCGCACCGCCTGGCAGCGCTGGTCGCTGACGCCGTTGCGCCACCTGGCCCCGCGCGTCGTGCCACCCGGCGCACCCGCGGGTCCCAGGAACGGCGGCTGAAGGCCAAGAAGCAGCGATCCGCGACGAAGCGGATGCGCTCGTCCCGGCCGTCACGGGACGACTAATCGTGCCCATCTCTGGGCACTTTAAATACATCACCGTATGATACAAGCGTGACCACTAATCCGCGGGTTCCCTTCTACGGCCGCGCCGACGTCGTCGCGGCGCTGACGCAGCACCTCGATGCGGTCCGCACGCACGGCCAAGGGCGCATCGTCGCGATGCGAGGCCGCCGACAGGTCGGCAAGTCCACGGCGGTCGACACCTTCGTGCGCAGTACCGACGTGCCGTACGTCTTCGCCGCAGGAACCCTCGGCGCACCGACGCGCACCCAGGTCGCCGACGCCACGGAGGCGCTCACGTCGTCGACCCGACCACTCCCCGGCACCGAGGTCACCCAAGGCCTTTCCCTGCAGTCGTGGCGTGACTGGTTCCGGGCGATCGAGGTCGCGGCACGTCAGGGGCCGGCCGTCGTCGTGCTCGACGAGTTCCCGTGGGCCGTCGCCGCCGACGCGTCGCTCGAAGGCACTCTCCAGAACGTCTGGGACCAGACGCTGGAACACCTGCCCGTACTGGTCGTCCTGGTGGGGTCCGACGTCGCGATGATGGACCGGCTGTCCGAGTACGGCCGCGCCCTGTACGGCCGTGTCCGCCCGCTCGTCGTCGACCCGCTCAACCCTGCGGAGATCGCCCAGGCACTTCCGGACGCGACCCCGACCGAGATCTTCGACGCCTACCTCGTCACGGGCGGCTACCCGCGCCTCGTCACGGACCTCGCCCGGTCCGACGGCGGCGTCTCGCAGTATGTGGCCGACTCCTTCGCGGACCTGTACAGCCCGCTCGTCTCGACCGCCCGGTTCACCCTGGACGCGGAGTTCCCCGACTCCCCCGCCGCGGCCCGCGTGCTGTCGGCGATCGGCGCGAACGAGTCCACGGCACCTCGGTTCAACGACCTCATCCCCGCCGGCCTCGAGGACGCCGAGGTCACGCGGTACCAGACCGCCACCACCCGGGCGCTGCGAGTCCTGACCGACGACAAGCGACTCGTCACCACGGAGAAGCCGGTCTGGGCTCCCGAGAAGGGGCGACTGCGCCGGTATCGCGTGACCGACCCCTACCTGCGGTTCTGGTTCCGGTACGTCGACCCCAGCCTCGAGCTGATCTCTCGCGGACGGGCCGACCACGCCTTCGGGCGCTTCGAGCGGGACTGGTCGTCCTGGCGGGGACGCAGCATCGAGCCCGTCGTCCGTGAGTCGCTCGCCCGCCTGGCGTTCGACGATCCGCGGCTCGAGAGCGTCGAGGACGTCGGCGCCTGGTGGACCCGTGACGGGCAGACCGAGGTGGACATCGCGGCCGTCTCCCGGGAACGCACCGTCCTGCTGGGAACCATCAAGTGGCGCCCGGGCGGCGCGGTCTCGCGGCGGGAGGTCGAACACCTCCGCACTGCGGCCGGCAAGGTTCCACGCAGCGCAGCTGCTCTGTTCGCCGCCGTCAGCCCCGACGGAGGACCGGTCGAGGGCGCGGACCTCACCTACAGAGCAGCGGACCTGCTCGCCGGCTGGCGGGCCTGACCGCGACGTGGCGGGTGCGCTTCATACGGCCCACCCGCGGCGAGCCCGCCCGCCAGGGTGCGTGACGTCAGTCGACGATCTCCAGGCCGGTCTCGTCCGCGGCCTCCTGAACGCCGCCGGCGTTGACGACGTCCTCGAAGCCCTGGGCCTTGAGGAAGTCGAGCGCGGCGCCGGCGCGGTTGCCCGAGCGGCAGTACAGGACGTAGGAGCCGTTCGGGTCCAGTTCGGCGAGCTGCTGGGTGGCGTCGGGCGACTGGACGTCGATGTTGAGCGCGCCCTCCAGGTGACCGCCGGCGAACTCGGCCGGGGTGCGGACGTCGATCACCGTCGTCCCGGCATCCAGCGTCGTGGTCTCACCGTCACCCGACGGCGCGCACGCGGCGAGTGCCACGGTGCCCGTCAGCGCCAGCCCGATTCCCAGCATCGACATCTTGAACATGCCCTACTACTCCCGTCAGTCGTCGCACGGAGCGATCACCCCGTCCCGGAGCATACTACTAGATACCCCCTGGGGTATCTAGGAAGCCGTGATCGATGAGTCTCCGCCCCTCCGCCGGTCCCATGCTTGAACGGATTACCGGGAGGATTCCATGGGCATCATCCAGAGCGAGCTGTTCGCCACCCTCGACCTCGTGGGCCAGTCCCCCGGCAGCCCGGACGAGGATCCCGACGGGTTCGCGTTCGGCGGCTGGCAGGCCCCACTGCTCGATGAGGTCACCGGCGCCGAGGTCGCCGCGGCCTACGCGGGGATCGACGCGCTGCTACTCGGACGACGGACCTACGACATCTTCGCCGCGTACTGGCCACACCAGGAGGGCGGGCAGGACGACGACATCGCGACGTTGTTCAACCGCGTGCCGAAGTACGTCGCCTCCCGCGGCACGCCAGACCTGACCTGGGCCGGGTCCACGCTGCTCGGCCCGGACCTCCCGCGCGCCGTCGGCGAGGTGCGCGACCGGCACGAGCAGGTCCGCGTCGTCGGGAGTCTCGACCTGCTGCGGACGCTGCTGCGGGAGCGGCTGGTCGACCGACTGGACCTGTGGGTGCACCCGATCGTGCTCGGCGTCGGCAAGAAGGTGTTCGACGGTGGCGAAGTGCCGACGAGCTTCACCCTGCTCGACCCGCCGACAGCGAGTCCGCGGGGCGTGGTGCACCTGCGCTACGGCCTCGTCGAGGGCACCCCGGCGACGGGCGACATGGACGCACCGGACCGAGGAGTCGGCTGATCACGGCTCGTCGACGCTCGCGTCGCGACGGGCCGGCGTGCCATCATCCCTGGTCATGACCGGATCGCAGTCGCTCCGCGAGCTCACGCCCGTCCAAGGTTTCCTCCTGGGCGCCGGCGCGGCCGTCGTCGGACTGCTCCCCTGGATCCTGGTCGGATGGCAGCCATCGTGGCCGACCTACCCGAACACGCCCGACCTCTTCGTCGGCACGTTCCTACCGTTCGCGCCGGACCTCCTCGCGCTCATGCTCGGGGTCGTCGTCCTGCCCGGCGCGATCGTCGGGGTCGTCCTCCGCCCGCGGACCGCAGGGATGCCGGGGCGCGTCGACGCCGCCGCGACCGCCGGACTGGTCCTGGTCATCGCCTTGGCGGCACTGCAGAGCGTCGCGGCGACGGTGCCGAGGCTCCGCCCGGAGACGTCCGGTCTGCTCGATGTCGCTGTCGGTCTGACAGCCGTGGCCGTCGCGCTCGTGCTCTCCGCCCTCGTCTCCCGGGTGCTGGCCCACCGCACGGTGCCGGCCGCCACCGTCGCCGCAGCGGTCGGTGCCGTGGCCGCCGGGTACTGGCTGCAGAGCGTCCTGCGCATCACGTGGACGTGGGGGCTTCAGCTCGCGGACGGAGTCATCACCACGCTCGCCGTCATCACGCAGGTCACACCCGCCGTCCTCCTCGGAGTCGCCCTGGCGTGGTGCGGCTGGACGCCTCGACGCCGGCTCTGGGCCTGGACGGTCGCCCTGCTGATCTTCGGGGTCGGTCAAGCCGTTCTGGACGCGGCGACGTACTGGTTCGTCATCGCGCGGTCGCCGGGTTCGGCGAGCCCCGCGCAGTACGTCGGCGTCGCTCTGGACGGCCTGGTCTGGAGCCTGCCGTTCGCCGCTGTGGCAATCCTGGTCGGCGTCGTGGGCCGGCTCGTCGCACCCCGTGCCCGGCGGCGCTACCGCGAGACAGCGAACACCGCCCCGACCGCGTGAGCCCGCTCCAGCCGCCCGCCGAGCATCACGACGCCGGCGCCACGCGGTGTGACATCATCCCTGGTCATGACCGGATCACCGTCGCTCCGAGGCCTCACACCCATCCAAGGATTCCTCCTCGGCGTCGGCACCGCCGTCGTCAGCCTGCTCCCCTGGTTCGTGGCCGGGCTGCAGGCCCCGCCGATGGACGGCCCGCCCTGGCTGGCGGACGCTCGTGGCGCGCTCCTCCCCCTGAACCTGATGACCTTCGTGCGTCTCGGGGGAATCGTGGTCCTTCCCGGGGCAGCCATCGGGCTGGTCCTGCGCCGAGGCGCGTCCGGCTCGACGGGTCGTGCGGCCTGGGCCGCAGCTGCCGGGCTCGCCGTGGTCTTCGCAGGCGCGACGGTGCAGAGCCTCACGGTGATCCTGCCGAGACTCCGCCCTGACTCACCCGCCGCGCTCAACACCGTCCTCGGCGCGGTGGCTGTGGGAATCCTGCTCGTGCTGTCCGTCGTCGTCTGCCGCGTGCTGGCCTTCGGCTCCGTCCCGGCGGCGACCGTCGCGGCGGCGGTCGGCGCCGTCGCGGTGGGGTTCTGGCTCCCGACGCTGCTGCTGCCCCCGGGGATCGTGACGGAGGGCGCGGTGCCGACTGAGCTGATGCGCGCACTCTTCCTGACCATGACCTACACCCCCGCCGTGCTCACGGGAGTCGCGCTGGCCTGGTGCGGCTGGACACCCCTCCGCCGGTTGGCAGCCTGGGCGCTCGCCGTGCTGATCCTCTGGATCGGACCGGCCGTCCTCCCTGTCCTGACGCACTGGGGAACTCCGGGCGGGCCGAGCCTGGTGGCCTTTGTCCCCGTCGTCCTCGACGACCTCAAGGTCTTCCTGGACAGGGGCCTGCCGTACCCCGTCACGGCGCTCGTCGTCGGCGTCGTCGGCCAGCTGGTCGTGCTCCTCGTCCGTCGGCGCCAGCGGGAACGTCAGGCCGCCGTCGGCGCCGTCCCGACGGCGTGAGCCCGCTCCAGCCGCTCGACCAGCGCCACGACGGCGGCCGCGACCGGCACGAGCACGAGGTTGCCGAGCAGCATGGGCCGCAGGAACGGCAGCCCGGCGACGTAGCTGGCCAGGAGCCCGTCCAGACCGGCCGGGTAGAAGGTGCCGCGGCCCTGCAGCCAGACGCCGAAGTTCGTCCAGAGGTAGAACACCAGCGAGGAGCCGACGCCGAAGCCCAGCGCGGCCACGACGCGGCGGCCGCCGCTCGCCCGGCGGGTCCACCAGGCGCCGACGCCGATCGCTGCCCAGGCGGTCCACGTGAACAGCAGGATCGCGGAGTTGGTCAGCAGCACGTCGCTGATCGCCACGACGACCAGCGGGGCGAGCATCGCCAGGCGGTGCCGCAGCAGGCCGGCCGCCGCGAACGCGGCCGCGGTGGACAGCTCCAGGTTCGGCGGGGCGCCGAGGTCGTCCTTGACGACCCGCCACACGATCGCCGCCGCCACGAGCAGCACGGCGACGGCGGGGCGCCACCAGCGCTCGCCGAGGTCGCGCAGGGTCAGGTCCGTCGTCGGGGTCATTCGGTGATCTCCTCGAGCGTCCACGTGATCTCCTGGCCGTCCTCGGTCTCCAGCGCGCCGGCACCGACCTGGGCCATCTCACCATCGACGGACAGCGACCAGAACTCCTCGCCCTCGACGGCGGTGCGCCCCTGGATGCCGGTCACGTAGGCCATCTCGCCCTCGCCGGTCACCTCGGCCTCCGGGTCGGCCTCGAGCAGCAGCTCCAGGGCCGTCCTGCCGTCCTCGCCGGTGTAGGAGAACTCGGTGACGTCCTGCTCGGCCGACTCCTCGGCCGTGTCCTGCGGGGCGGAGACCGACGCCGAGGTGTCCACGGGGGTGGCCGCCGGGTCGTCGTCCTGCCCGCACCCGGCCAGCAGCCCCACCGCGAGCGCGCCGACGGCGGCGGCGGACAGCAGACGGTCGGGCGTGGTGCGCTTCGGGATTCTCACGCCGTCGAGCCTAGCCCGCGTCCTCTGCCGGACGTGCGGGGTGCCGCCATCCGGACGCGTGACCTCGCTCTCGCGCTGGACCAGGGCGTTCACACGCGTCGATGATGAGCAGGTGACTCGATGGTTCAGCGCACCCGACGCCCGCACCTGGGACGCGCCGGCGACGCACGACAGCCCGCGCGACTTCCACCGCACGCTGCCCGGCTACTCCCCCACCCCGCTGGTCGAGCTCCCCGAGCTCGCCACGGAGCTCGACGTGGGACGCCTGTTCGTCAAGGACGAGTCGTCCCGGCTCGGGCTGCCCGCCTTCAAGATCCTCGGCGCCTCCTGGGCCTGCCGGCAGGTGCTGGAACGTCAACCGGGCGCGGAGCTGGTCACGGCGACCGACGGCAACCACGGCCGGGCGGTGGCTCGCACCGCCCACCAGCTCGGCGTCCCGGCGACGGTGTTCGTCCCCGACGTCATGGAGCAGGCGACCCAGGCAGCCATCGAGGCCGAGGGGGCGACCGTCGTGCGGCTCGACGTCGGGTACGACGACGCGGTCCGTGCCGCGGCGGACTACGCCGACGCCGCCGACACCCGGGCGCTGGTGCAGGACACCGCCTGGGAGGGCTACACCGACGTCCCGGCGTGGATCGTCGACGGCTACGGCACCCTGCTGGAGGAGGTCGACGAACAGCTCGGCCGCACGCCGGACATCGTCGCCGTGCCGGTGGGCGTGGGTTCGCTCGCCGAGGCCGTGGTGCGCCACTATCGCCGCCCGGACACCCCGCACCCGACCGTGCTCTCCGTCGAGCCGGACAGCGCGGCCTGCGCGCTGGAGAGCCTCGCCGTGCACGAGCCCGTCACCGTTCAGACGGGATCGACGGTGATGGCGGGCCTGAACTGCGGCACCGTCTCCAGCACGGCGTGGCCGGTGCTGCGCGACGGCTGCGACGCCGCGGTCACCGTGAGCGACGACGAGGCCGAGCAGGCGGTGGCCGACCTGGGCCGGCTCGGCATCTCCTCGGGACCCAGCGGTGCCGCCACGCTCGCCGGCGTCCGCGCCGCACTGGCCGAACCACACCGCCGCGAAGCGCTCGACCTGCCGCTGCACCCCGTCGTCGTGCTGCTCAGCACCGAGGGCGCTCCGCACGACACCGAGGGATCCCCCGCATGACCGCGAGCGCCCCGGGCCCCACCGCTGACGCCGTCCCGTCCGCCGTGGTGGACCGTGCCCGGCGGTGGCGTCACGACCTGCACCGCATCCCCGAGACCGCGTTCACCGAGCACGCGACCGCCGCGTATGCCGCACGCGTGCTGGCGGAGCTCGGGCACGAGGTCGTCACCGGCGTCGGCGGAACCGGCGTCGTCGCCTCGCTGACACGCGGCACGTCCGGCCGGTCGGTGGGGCTGCGCTCCGAGCTCGACGCGCTGCCGATCACCGAGGCGAGCGGTGTCGAGTACGCCTCGACCCGTCCCGGGGCGATGCACGCCTGCGGGCACGACGGCCACCTGGCGATGCTGCTGGGCGCCGCCGCGCTGCTGGCCGAGGACGGCGGGTTCGACGGCACGGTCCGCCTCGTGCTGCAGCCCGCCGAGGAGCCGGGGCACGGTGCCCGGGCGATGGTCGACGACGGGCTGTTCGACCGGTTCGCGATCGACCAGCTGTTCGGGATCCACAACATCCCAGGGCTGCCGGCCGGGCACCTGCGCACCCGGCCGGGTCCGATCATGGCCGGGGAGGACAACTTCCGCGTCGCCGTGCGGGGCCGCGGCGGGCACGCATCCGCCCCGCACCTGGTGGTCGACGCGCTCGTCGTCGCCGCGGAGATCGTCGTGGCGCTGCAGCACGTCGTCGCGCGCAGCGTCGACCCGGTGAGCACCGCCGTGCTGTCGTGCACCGACCTGCACACCGACGGGGCCCGCAACGCCATCCCCACTCACGCCACGATCACCGGGGACACCCGCAGCTTCGACCCCGCCGTCAGCACGCTGCTGGAGCGCCGCATCCGGGAGGTCGCCGCCGGGGTCGCCGCCGCGCACGGCGCGGAGGTCACCGTCGACTACACCCGCGAGTTCGCGCCCACGGTCAACGACGGTGCGAGCGTGGCCCTGGCCGGGCTGGCCGCGGCGCGGGCCGTGGGCATGGATCGGCTCGACGTCGACGCCCCGCCGATCATGGGCAGCGAGGACTTCGGCGTGCTGGCCGGGCACGTGCCCGCCTGCCTGGTGTTCCTCGGCAACGGCACCGCACCCGACGCGGGCGGGGTGCCGCTGCACAGCGCCGACTACGTCTTCAACGACGACGTGCTGGCGGCCGGCATCGCGTTCTACCGCGAGGCCGTCGTCGAGAGCCTCACGACTCCTCCGCCGTCCGACGGAGCGCCGGCCTAGGCGTCGATCTGCGCGCGGTCCAGGGCGTTCGCCCCGGCCACGATGAACTCCTTGCGCGGCGCGACGTCGGAGCCCATGAGCAGGTCGAAGACACGCTCGGCGGCCTCGGCGTGCTCGACGGTCACCCGGCGCAGCGTGCGGTGGCGCGGGTCCATCGTCGTCTCGGCGAGCTGGTCGGCGTCCATCTCGCCCAGACCCTTGTACCGCTGGATGTCGTCCTTGTAGCGGCGGCCGGCCTTGTCGAGCTTCTTCAGCGTCGCGTTGAGCTCGGCCTCGGAGTACGTGTACAGGTACTCGCCCTTGCGGCGGCCCGACCCGAGCACCTCGATGCGGTGCAGCGGCGGCACGGCGGCGAACACGCGGCCCTCGGTGAGCAGCGGCCGCATGTACCGGTAGAAGAGCGTCAGCAGCAGGGTGCGGATGTGCGCGCCGTCGACGTCGGCGTCGGTCATCAGCACGACCTTGCCGTACCGGGCGGCGTCCACGTCGAAGGAGCGCCCCGACCCGGCGCCGAGCACCTGGATGATCGCGGCGCACTCGGCGTTGCGCAGCATGTCGCTGATCGACGCCTTCTGGACGTTGAGGATCTTGCCGCGGATGGGCAGCAGCGCCTGGAAGTCCGACGACCGCGCGAGCTTGGCCGTGCCGAGGGCGCTGTCACCCTCGACGATGAACAGCTCGGAGCGCCCGACGTCGTCGCTGCGGCAGTCGGCCAGCTTGGCCGGCAGCGAGGAGGACTCCAGGGCGTTCTTGCGCCGCGAGATCTCCTTCTGCTTGCGCGCGGTGACGCGGGCGCGCATCTCCGCCACGACCTTCTCCAGCAGCAGGGAGGCCTGCGCCTTGTCGTCCCGCTTGGTCGAGGTCAGCAGCGCCTTGAGCTCGTCCTCCACGACGCGGGAGACGATCTGGCGCACCGGCGCGGTGCCGAGGACCTCCTTGGTCTGCCCCTCGAACTGCGGCTCGGCGAGCCTGACGGTGACGACGGCGGTCATGCCGGCCATCGCGTCGTCCTTCTCGATGCGCTCGGCGGAGTCCTTCGCCGAGACCTTCAGCCGGCGGGCGTTGGCCTCGACCTGCTTGCGGATCGTCTTGAGCAGGCCCTGCTCGAACCCGGTGCGGTGCGAGCCGCCCTTGGGCGTGGCGATGATGTTGACGAAGGTGCGCAGCTCGGTCTCGTAGCCGACGCCCCACCGCAGCGCGACGTCGACCTCGCAGTCGCGCTTCACCTCCTGGGAGGTCATGTGGCCCTTGGCGTCCAGGACGGGCACCGTCTCGGTGAACGAGCCGGACCCCGTCAGGTGCCAGGTCGAGGTGACCGGGGTGTCCGGGGCGAGGAACTCCACGAAGTCCACGGCGCCGCCGGAGTGCTGGAAGACCTCCTCGTGCGGCCCGGACTCCCCCGGCGTGCCGGGCAGGCCCCGCTCGTCGCGCACGGTGATCTTCAGCCCGGGCACCAGGAACGTCGTCTGCCGCGCCCGCGTGACCAGCTCGTCGTAGGAGAACACCGCCGACTTGGGGAAGATCTGCCGGTCCGCCCAGTAGCGCACCCGCGTGCCGGTGCGCTTGCGGGGCGCCTTGCCGACGACCTCGAGCTCGGAGTGGTCGACGAACGGCTCGAACGGGGCCTCCGGCGTCGGGCCCGTGGCGGGGTCGGCGAAGGTCCCGGGCTCACCGCGGTGGAACCGCATGCCGTAGGTCTTGCCGCCGCGGTCGACCTCGACGTCGAGCCGCGCGGACAGCGCGTTGACGACGGACGCACCCACACCGTGCAGGCCGCCGGAGGCGGTGTACGAGCCACCGCCGAACTTGCCGCCCGCGTGCAGCTTGGTGAAGACCACCTCGACGCCGGACAGGCCGGTCTTCGGCTCGGCGTCCACGGGGATGCCGCGGCCGTCGTCCTCGACCGTCACGGAGGTGTCGGCGTGCAGCACGACGCGGATCGCGCCGGCGTGTCCGCCGAGCGCCTCGTCGACGGAGTTGTCGATGATCTCCCAAAGACAGTGCATCAGGCCGCGGGAGTCGGTGGACCCGATGTACATGCCGGGGCGCTTGCGGACCGCCTCGAGGCCCTCGAGGACGGAGAGATGGCGTGCGGTGTACCCGGACTCGGACGTGGCTGTCACGCGGTCGAGGGTAGCCGAGCCCGCTGACAGCACCGCCCAGGCGCCCCGCTGGTGGCCGAGATGTGACCCGCGGCGTTGATCGCCGACAGCGAACCAGGCCTCCTCCCGGGAAGAAATCGCGGCCCAGATGGTTTGATGGTGGCGTGAGCACCATGACGGAAGACACGACCCAGATGACCGCCGCCGACCGCTGTGACCGCTGCGGGGCCCAGGCCTACGTGCGTGTCGAGCTTCCCGCCGGGGAGCTGCTGTTCTGCGGCCACCACGCCCGCGCCCACGCCGACGCCTACCAGTCCGTGGCCACGCACGTTCAGGACGAGACCGATCGTCTGCACGCCGAGCACGGCGCCTCCTGACCCCACGACGACCTGCCGGGGACGCCCCGGACCGACGAAGGCCCCGCACCGATCGGTGCGGGGCCTTCGTCATGTCGAGGCGGGCACGATCCGGCGAGCGCGCCTCGCGGACGCCGGCATGGCGTGATCGCGAACCATGTCGGCAATGCGTCCGACGTCTGACGTGCGCGTTTGCGGTGCGTGTGTCCAGGACCCTGCCTACCGTGAAACAGGGCGTGACACGGTGCATCCACGAGGAGGGCCGGACCATGAGTCTGCCCAGGAGCGTCATGAGGGCCGCGCTGGCGTCGATGTTCGCGGCGGCGATGCTCGCCGTGTCGGTGCCCGCCCCGACCGCCGGCGCCGAGACGGCGTCCCCGGTCGCGGACCAGCAGACCATCGTCGGCCTCGTGACCGTGAACGGCGAGGTCCCGACGACGGGTGTCCACGTCACGGTCGTCGCCGCCGCCGACGGCGCGGACGAGAGGACGTGCGGCGACTTCGTCACCGGGGAGGGCGCGACCTTCGAGCTCATCCTTCCCGCCGAGTGCGGCCCGGGAGCGACGGCCGTCTTCCGCGTCGACACCGGGAGCGAGTCCGGCACGGTCGTCGAGATCACCGAGGACCCCCGGTTGACGGCGACGGTCGACTTCCAGCTGTCGGATGCCGAGCTGGAAGCGCTCGGACTCCAGGCGGAGCCGTCGCCCGAGCTCACGGTCGTCCCGCCGAGCTCCCCGCTGGAGGGTTGGGACCTGTTCGTCGTCGTGGCGTTGACGGTCCTCCCGGCGACGGCGCTGCTGACCTTCATGGTGATGACGGTCGCCAGGAAGAACCGGCAGATGGCCAGCGCCGACTCGAAAGAGGCGGAGCGTGCGGCAGGCGCCTTCCGCTCCCAGATCGAGGGCATGATCCTCGTGATGGTGGTGCTCGCCGTGATCCTCCTGGGGGTCACGGACAAGATCGGCTCCGACGGGCTGGTCTCGGTCCTCGCGGCCATCGTCGGGTACACCGTGGGCCGCCAGGCGAGCCGCCGGGAGACGTAGTCCCGCCCGAGGGCTCAGGCCTTGAAGACGAGGGCGCGCTTGACCCAGTCGAGGGTCTCGTCCGCCCAGCGGAGGGTCTCCAGGCTGGGGCTGATGTTCTGGGGCGGGGTCCGCACCAGCGTGTCCCGGCGGATGAGGCGGTGCATGTCCACCACGACCGGGTCCTGCCGCGCACCGAACGGGACCCCGGCCAGGCGCATGACGTTGATGACCTCCTGGGCGATGACACCGTAGCCGATGGTGGTCGGGTGCACGCCGTCGAGGGAGAAGAGTCCACCCATCGCACGGCCGCCGTCGCCGTCACCGGTCAGGAAGCGCGAGTCCGGGACCGGGGCGAGCGCCGTGAGCGGCGCTGGGAGCGGGTAGGGGGACCACCAGTCCGGGCGGGCGTTGGGGTCGGTGAGGTAGCGCCGGGATGCGAGGCGGTCGAGGAGACCGCCGACGTCGAGGAGGTACCAGTCCTTGGCGTCCTCACCCTCGGCGCTGCGGGCGGCGTGCACCACGCTCTCGATGTGGTCGTTGTAGCAGTCGATGGCGTAGTCGACGGCCCGGGCCTCGGCGCCCGTGATGGACGGGTCCTGGTGCGGGTCGAACGTGGCGTCGTCGATCCAGGGCCGTGTGTAGAAGGGGAAGTAGCGGGAGCCGGGCTTCGTCTTGCCGCCCACCCCGCGGGCGATCGGCGCGATGGTGACGTGCGGGACGGTGCACCAGATGACGTGGCGCGCGTTGATCCGCCTCACCTCGGTCGCGATCTCGTCGAGCTCCGACGCGAAGTGCTCCGGCCGCCAGACCGTGGCCCGGTTCTTCCTGCGCAGATCCTTGAAGTCCTTGTCGGACCAGGTGACGTCGAGCTTCGTCACCGACTGGAGGGCGTTGTTGGAACCCAGGAAGACGACCAGCGTCTCGATCCCCGACTCGGCCGAGTCGTCGTGGTCCTCGCCCAGGTCGCGGGCGACGTCGAACACGGTCTTGTCCTGGTCCGCCTCCGCCATCGGGTAGACGAGCAGCGCGGCGCGTTCGCCGTTGTTCTCGACGATCTGGCTGAGCAGGGCGTCGCGCGGCTCACCGATGGCCCGCCGGCAGCTCGCGGCCGTTTTCGACAGGGCGTCCCGCAGGTCCCACCCGTAGATCCCCAGGACGTGCATGGCGCCGGCGACCTCGGTGGGATGCGCGCCGGGGCCCCGCTCCCAGTAGTCCTCGATCTCGTCCATGAGCTGACGTGCCCGGAAGAGGGCGAGCGGGAGCTCCCAGAGGGACAGCGTGGGCCCGAAGCGGTGCTCCAGGTCGCGCAGCAGCAGCTCGATGTTGATCGGCAGCCCGCCGGGACCGCCGTACCGCGGGTAGCGCAGCCCCGACCACCCCAGCTCGTGCGCGACGATCGCCGGCCAGGAGAGGTCGGTGTTGAAGATCGCCCCGCTCTGGAACCCGTGCGTCAGGGAGTCGCCGATCGCGACGAGCCGGTGCGGGGGTGTGCCCTTCGTCCCCGTCACCGCGACGGGGACGCCCAGGGTGGGGTCGGTCGCCGGGCGCCGGACCTCGCCGACTCGCTCCGCGACCGCGGAGGGAACTCCCTGCGGGAGTGGATCCTCGTTCGATGGCATGGTCCGGCCTTCCGTCAGGCAGCGCACCTCGCTGCGGGGCCCCTGTCTGGGAAGAGCCTGCCGGACCCACCGGTGATACCCCGCGCGTCGGCCCCGGCCCGCTGTGGGCATGAAAAGTGCCGCCCTCCCGGGGAGGAGGACGGCATCTTTTCATCCCCGCACGCGGGGGTGTCGGTCAGTCGAGGTAGTCGCGCAGCACCTGCGAGCGCGACGGGTGCCGCAGCTTCGACATCGTCTTGGACTCGATCTGACGGATCCGCTCACGCGTGACGCCGTAGACCTTGCCGATCTCGTCGAGCGTCTTGGGCTGGCCGTCCTGCAGGCCGAACCGCATCGAGACCACGCCGGCCTCGCGTTCGGAGAGCGTGTCGAGCACCTGGTGCAGCTGCTCCTGCAGCAGGGTGAACGACACCGCGTCCGACGGGACGATCGCCTCGGAGTCCTCGATGAGGTCGCCGAACTCGCTGTCGCCGTCCTCGCCGAGCGGGGTGTGCAGCGAGATGGGCTCACGACCGTACTTCTGGACCTCGACGACCTTCTCCGGGGTCATGTCGAGCTCCTTGGCCAGCTCCTCCGGCGTGGGCTCGCGGCCCAGGTCCTGGAGCATCTGGCGCTGCACGCGGGCGAGCTTGTTGATGACCTCGACCATGTGCACCGGGATACGGATGGTGCGGGCCTGGTCGGCCATCGCGCGGGTGATCGCCTGCCGGATCCACCAGGTGGCATACGTCGAGAACTTGTAGCCCTTGGTGTAGTCGAACTTCTCGACCGCGCGGATCAGACCGAGGTTGCCCTCCTGGATCAGGTCCAGGAACAGCATCCCGCGGCCGGTGTACCGCTTGGCGAGCGAGACGACCAGACGCAGGTTCGCCTCGAGCAGGTGGTTCTTGGCGCGGCGGCCGTCGTGCGCGATCCAGCGCAGGTCGCGCCACATCTTGCGCTCGTCGGCCGAGGCCTTGGTGCGGTCAAAGTCGGCGAAGTCCTGCGCGAGGCGCTCCTCGGCGAACAGGCCGGCCTCGATGCGCTTGGCGAGCTCGACCTCCTGCTCGGCGTTCAGCAGCGCGACCTTGCCGATCTGCTTGAGGTAGTCCTTGACCGGGTCGGCCGTCGCGCCGGCGGTGACGACCTGCTGGGCGGGCTGGTCGTCGTCGTCGGTGTCGGAGACGACGAAGCCGCCGCCCTCCTCCTCCTTCTTGCCGCGCTGGAGCTTGATCCCGGTGACGTGGATCTCGCGGGGGCCCTCGCCCTCCTCGTCCTCGACCGGGACGCCGTCCGGCTCCGGGGCGGGCTTGTGGGCCTTGGCCGCCGCCTTGCGCGTGGTCGTGGTCGTCGCCGCGGCCTTCTTGGCCGCCGGCTTCTTGGCGGCCGTCTTCTTGGCGGCGGGCTTCTTGGCCGCCGTCTTCTTCGCGGCCGACGTGGTGGCCTCGCCGGACTCGGCGTCCGCGGACGAGGTGTCCTCGGCCTCCGACGTCGTGCCGGCGGCCGCGGACGTCGTGGGCTTCTTCGCGGCAGGCTTCGACGCGGGCGCCTTCGCACGCGTCGAGGTCTTGGTGGACGAGCTCGCGGCCGCGGCGACCTTGGTCGCCGCGGGCACGCCGACCTCGACACCGGCGCCCGCGAAGGCACGCAGCACGGCCTTCAGGCGCTTCGGGTCACCCACGGACGCGTGCTCGCAGGCAGAGCGGAAACTCTCCGCGTCGACACGACCGTTCGCGGTGCCGCGGTCGAGCAGCTCCTGCAGGGCAGGGTGGTCGAACTCTCGGGGCAGCGGGGGGTTCTGCGCAGTGGACGCCACAAACCGACCTTTCGGCGTTCGAGGGAGACGGTGGACCGCGGTCGGAGCCTGGGACGAGGGCCTCTCGACGCAGCGGAATACCTATATTGTACTGGCGGTACCAGGGAAGAGGGGCCCGGAGGGCCCTCGCCGCCTCGCCACGGCTGCGCTTCCCGGTACGTCATCGGTGGTCACGCAGGTGAACGCCGGATGACGGCCCGTCTATTCCCCGTCGGATCCTCGGCGTGGCGACACGCGGGTCAGCGGCGTGGCGTCACGGCTTGACGGCCAGCACCGGGCACGGGGCCTCCAGCAGGATGCGCTGTGCGCCGGAGCCCAGGATGAGCTTGCCCACGGGGCTGCGCCGTCGCAGCCCGATGACGATCAGCTCCGCCTGCGCCTCGAGGGCCTCGCGGACCAGGTCCTCGGCGAGGTCGCCGGTGCCCGGCACCACCACGTGCTCGATCGACGCGGCCTCCAGCCGCTGCGCGACGTCCTCTCCCCCGGAACCCGGACTGATGACCACGAGTCGCGTCTGGCGCTGCAGGGCCTCCGCCTCGGCGGCGGCCAGCGCCTTCTCGCCCTCGGGAGTGCTCAGATGTCCCACGACGATCGCCATGCCTGCACGCTACCGGACGCCGCCGCCCCGGGGTCTGCCGGCCGGGCCGTCCGCTCGCTGGTCGGCCCGGACCCACCCGGGCGGCAGCCCTGCCGACACCGCACCGTGCACCAGCCGCGCCAGCCGGTACGTCGCGTCGACCGCCAGCGCGGCGTCGACACGCCGCGCCGCCCGCGGGCCGTCGCCCTGCCACCACGCCAGGAACGCGAGCAGCGTCAGGGGTGGCGCCTGCAGACGCCGGGGCACGTGCGCCACCACCTGTTCGAGCACGACGGCGCCGCGTCGCAGCCGCGCCGGGTCCGGGGCCACCGCGTGGTCGGGGTCGACGACGGACGCCATCGCGCGGGCGGCGCCGGCCTCGTCGTCCTCGACCCCCTCGACGGTCGCCGCGGTGGCCTCGTCACCGCGGGGCAGCAGGCTCAGCAGCGCGGCGTCGCGCACCCGCCGGTCGGCCAGGCCGGCACCGACGCGGCCGAGCAGGGCCGGGCCCAGCGCGGGGTCCGCGGCCGGGTCGTCGTCGACCTGCCCCAGGGCCGACCGCCAGGCCGACCACGCCTCGCCCCGCCACCGTCGGGCGGCCTCCTCGTCGCCGGTGGTCGGTCGGGCGCTCTCGCGGCGTCGTGCCGCCCGGGCCGCCAGCCCCCGGGCCGCGGCGGTGGCGGCCGGGAGGCGGAAGGCCTCCTCCGCCGAGTCCGCGAGCGCGCGGCCGGCCAGGACGTGGGCCGCCCCCACCGGCCCGTGCTCGAGGGCGGCGGTCGGGAACCCGCCGGGCGGGCAGCACGCGACGTCGTCGCAGTCCAGGCCGCGGTACCCGTGCGGTGTCACGAGCCAGCGGTCGACCTCGACGGTCGGGGCGACGACCCGGCGGACGGCCTCCACCCGGTCCATGGCGGCCGCGACCTCCCCCGCGGTGTACAGGGCGAGCAGGCAGAAGGTCGGGTCGACGTCCGCGACGGCACGGGTGAGCGGTTCCAGACCGGCCGTGACGTCCCCGGGGCCGGCGAGGTCGGGCAGGCCGACGCGGGCGACGAGCCCGAGGCGCCCGGACGCGGTCACGCAGGCCAGGACGACGGACTCGGTGGGCCGGAACCCCAGCCGGTACGGGACGGCGGCCAGGAGGTCGTGGGCGTCACGGAGGCGGACGGTGTCGGGTGCGGGGTCACAGGTGGTCGTCATGAGGCGAGCACACTGCCTCGCGGCACCCGGCCGCCGCGCCCCGGCCCGTCCCGCGGCCGGGCCTGGGGACGGGCCCTGCTGGGGGTGAGCGCCCACTACGGTGTCCCCGTGTCCCCGACCAGCCGCCCGCGTGCCGACCGCACGCCGGGACCCGCCGCGCGTGCCGTCGCGACGGCCGCCCTCGTGGCGTGCCTCGTGAGCGGCTGCGGCACGGCCGACGGCCAGGGAGCGGCGTCGGGCCCCGACCCCACCGGCGACCCCTCCGACGTCCCGACCGCCCTGCCGTCGTTCGACCCGTCGTCGGCCGTCGGTGACTACGCCCAGGGATTCCCCACCGGTCTGCTGGGTGCCCCGAAGAAGGCGACGGTGCTCGCCAGCTCCGCGCTGCCGGCGGAGGACGGACTGGTGGAGGTCTCCCTCAACCTGGCGACGAACCAGTCCGCCCGCAAGGTCATGGCGTCCTACGCGCGCCGGCTGGACGAGGCCGGCTTCGCCGAGGCCGACGAGGTCCCGGCCTCCGGGCTCGCCGCGCGGTCGGTGTTCACCCGCACGCGGGACACCAAGAGGGCGGCGGTCGAGACCGTCCTCATCGGCGTGCTGGACGACGGCGAGCGGCGCCTGGTGTCGTTGTCCGGCACGGTGGCCGCCGACGGGCCGACCGACGGTTCCTGACCACCGGACGAAGGCCCGGGGACACGCAGGACACGGTCGGGTCACGATCACCGGCCCAAACTACTCAGCACGCTTAGGCTGTGCCCATGCCTGCTGCCGCGACCCCCCTGGTCGAACTCGAGAACCTCCGCACGGACGTCGACACGGCACTGCGTGCCCACCTCGCCCGGCTGGGCGAGGAGGTCGCGGAGATCGGTCCCGGGACCGCGGCACTGACGGAACACGTCTCCACGCTGCTCGACGGCGGCAAGCGCCTGCGTGCCGCCTTCTGCTACTGGTCGTTCCGCGCGCACGGTGGCGCCCCGACCGGCGCCACCCGTGACGCCGTCGTCCGCATCGGTGCCGCCCTCGAGCTGTTCCAGGCCGCCGCGCTGCTGCACGACGACGTGATGGACGCCTCCGACACCCGCCGCGGCCGTCCCACGGCCCACCGCGTCTTCGCCGCACGGCACGGCGACAACGCCTGGACGGGCGACGGCGAGCGGTTCGGCACGGCGGTGGCGATCCTGCTGGGCGACCTGTGCCTGGTGGCCTGCCACCGGGAGGCGGCCGCCGCGCTGGACGCCGTCGAGCCCACGGTCGCCCGCGCCGCCCGCGACCTGTTCGACACCATGACGAGCGAGGTCGTGGTCGGCCAGTACCTCGACGTGCTGGTGCAGGCCGAGCCCTGGGGCCTGGACCCCGTCGCCGACGAGCAGCGCGCCCGCACGGTGCTGCGCTCGAAGTCGGCGCGCTACTCGGTGGAGCGTCCGCTGGCGCTCGGCGCGGTGCTGGCCGGCGCCGGTGCGGAGGAGGTCGAGGCGATCAGCGCCGTGGGGCTGCCCGTCGGCGAGGCCTTCCAGCTCCGCGACGACCTGCTGGGCGTGTTCGGCGACCCCGCGGTCACCGGCAAGCCGGCCGGCGACGACCTGCGCGAGGGCAAGCACACCGTGCTGGTGGCCCGGACCCTGGCCGACGGCGGCGAGGAGGCCCGGGCCCTGCTGTCGAAGCACCTGGGCGACCCCGAGCTCTCCGCCGAGGACGTCTCCGCGCTGCGGGACACCATGACCGCCTCGGGGGCGGTCGACGACGTCGAGGCCCTCATCGACGAGCTCGCCAGTGCTGCGCTCGAGCGCCTCGCGTCGTCCGACCTCAGCTCCCCCGGCCGCGAGGTGCTCGCCGACCTCGCCCGGGTCGCCGTCGACCGGCGGGCCTGACCGGTTCTCAGCCGAGCGCCTGCGCCAGCCGGCGCACCTGCGCGCGCCGTCCGGCACGCAACGCGCCCACCGGGGTCGTGCCGAGCGTGGAGTCCTCGGTGAACAGCCACCGCAGGGCCTCGGCGTCGCTGTACCCGGCGTCCCCGAGCAGGATGAGCGTCCCGCGCAGGGTCTCGAGCACCGTCGCCCCGCCGTCCGACGTCTCGACGACGAACGCGGCCGGCACCTGGAAGGTGGTCCGCTCCCCGCGCTTGACCCCGATCACGTGGCGGGACGACACCATGCCCCGCACCTTGCTGACGTCGGTCCCCACCGCGTCGGCGAGGTCGGGCAGGGTCAGCCAGTCGCCGACGAGGTCGTCCAGGGGGGTCTGCTCAGGTGCATCGCTCACGGCGCCAGCCTAGCCTCCACGCCCGCCCGGCCGAGGCCCCGTAGGATCGGCCCGTGGCCTCCACGACGACCGATCCCCTGCTCGGCCGCCTGGTCGACGGGCGGTACGAGATCGCCGCGCGCGTCGCGCGCGGCGGGATGGCCACCGTCTACCGGGCGCACGACCGGCGTCTGGGACGCGAGGTCGCGCTCAAGGTGATGCACCCGCACCTGGCCGACGGCGTCGACGGCGCGAGCTTCGTCTCGCGCTTCCGCCGCGAGGCGCGCGCCTCGGCCCGGCTGTCCCACCCCGGCGTCGTCGCCGTCTTCGACCAGGGCCTCGACGGCGACACCTCGTACCTGACGATGGAGTACGTGGAGGGCGGCAACCTGCGCGCCGCGCTGCTGGAGGGACCGCTGCCGGTGGGCCGTGCCCTGGACGTCACCACCCGGGTGCTGGACGCGCTCGCCGCGGCCCACCGCGTGGGACTGGTGCACCGGGACGTCAAGCCCGAGAACGTCCTGCTGGGCCACGACGGCTCGGTGAAGGTCGCCGACTTCGGTCTGGCGCGCGCCGTCACGGAGGTGACCTCGACCGCCAGCGGGACCATCCTCGGCACGGTCGCCTACCTGGCCCCGGAGGTCATCGCGTCCCGCGGGGCCAGCCCCGCGACCGACGTGTTCGCCGTCGGCGTCCTGCTCTCCGAGATGCTCACCGGCACCGTGCCCTACCCCGGCGAGCCCGCGATCGGCGTGGCCTACCACCACGTCCACGACGACCTGCCGGCACCGTCGGAACGCGTGCCCTGGCTGCCGCCGGAGCTCGACCGCCTCGTCGCCTCCTTCACGGAGCGCGACCCGCAGCAGCGGCCCGTGGACGCCGCGGCGGCGAGCGCCGCGGTCGCCGCCGCGCGCGCGGCATTGGATGACGAGATGCTCACGCGGCGCGCGGAACCGCCCGTGCTGCCGGTGCCGGCCGACGACGAGCACGACGCCACCGGGCCGGACGGCGAGCCGCGGGCGTCGGCGCTGCCCTCGGACGCCGTCGACGCGATCCCGGCCGCGCTCTTCACCCAGGACGCCGGGCCGGACCACCGGACCGAGCACCTCGTCGTGGCCCCGACGCACACGATGACGGCCCCGGTCCGCACCGGGCCGAGCACCGGACCGAGCACCGGGCCGACCGGTGGCGGACGCACCGACCGGCGCGGCGCCGTCCTGCGCACCGTGCTCCTGGTGCTGCTCCTGCTCGGAAGCCTCGGTGCCGGCGCCTGGTGGTGGTTCGCCGCCGGCCCCGGCGCGTGGACGACCGTGCCGGCCGGGCTCACGGGCGTCGCCGTCGAGGACGCGCGCACCGAGCTGTCCTCGCGGGGCCTGGAGGCCACCGTCCAGGAACGCCACCACGACGAGGTCCCCGCCGGGGACGTGGTCTCGACCGACCCCGCGGCCGGCGACCGGGTCAGTCAGGACGGGGCCGTGACGCTGGTCGTCTCCCTCGGGGTGCGCATGCTGACGGTGCCCGAGAACCTGGTGGGTGCCGATCGCCAGGACGCCCGGTCGGCGCTGGAGGGCACGGGTTTCACCACCCAGGTCGAGAGCGCCTACGACGACAGCGCGCCGAAGGGCCGGGTCCTGGCCGTCTCCGTGCCCGAGGGGTCCGAGCAGCGGCACGACACCGTCGTGACGCTCACCGTCTCGGACGGACCGGCTCCCGTGACGGTCCCCCAGGTCGTCGGCCGGACCGGCGCCGAGGCGGAGGAGGCCCTGGCCGGGTTCGGCCTGCGGACGGCCTACGCCGACCCGGAGCCGTCGGCGGAGGTCGCCGAGGGGACGGTGCTGCGCCAGGACCCCGAGCAGGGCGAGACGGCGTCCCGCACGGACACCGTCACCCTGACGCTGTCGTCGGGCCCGCCGCAGGTCGCCGTGCCCGACGTGATCGGGATGACGACCGGCGAGGCGACCACGGCCCTCGAGGAGGCCGGGTTCGAGGTCGAGGTGGACGGGCTCCTGGGCGGCTGGCTGCCCGCGTTCAGCGACGAGGTCCGCGACCAGGACCTGACCGGCGACGCACCGGCCGGGTCGACGGTGACGATCACCGTCTGGTGAGCATCTCCGCGACCTGGAAGGCGGTCTCGAGCGACTGCTGGTGATTGAGCCGCGGGTCGACGAGCGTCTCGTAGCGCTCGGCCAGCCCGGCGTCGGAGATCTCCTCGCTGCCGCCGAGCACCTCGGTGACGTCGTCCCCGGTGAGCTCCATGTGCAGGCCGCCGGGGACCGTGCCGAGCTCGCGGTGCACGGCGAAGAACCCGGTGACCTCGTCGAGCACGTCGGTGAACCGGCGCGTCTTGAAGCCGCTCTCGGAGGTGATGGTGTTGCCGTGCATCGGGTCGGTCACCCACGTCACGGCCAGACCGGCGTCGGTCACGCCCCGCACGACGTCGGGCAGCACGTCGCGCACCTTGCCGGCGCCCATGCGCGTGATGAACGTCAGGCGCCCCGGGGTGTTGTCGGGGTTGAGCCGGGCGGCCAGCGCGATCGCGTCGTCCGCCGTCGTGGTCGGGCCGAGCTTGACCCCGACCGGGTTGGCGACGTGCGAGAGGAACTCGACGTGCGCGCCGTCGAGCTGCCGGGTGCGCTCGCCGATCCACAGGAAGTGCGCGCTGGTGTCGTAGGCGCGGCCGGACCGGGGGTCGACCCGGGTCAGGGCACGTTCGTAGTCGAGGATGAGCGCCTCGTGGCTGAGGAAGAACTCGACGGTGCGCAGGGCGTCGAAGTCGGCCCCGCAGGCGTCCATGAACCGGATCGCCCGGTCGATCTCCGTGGCGGTGCGCTCGTAGCGCGCGTAGGCGGGGTTCTCCATGAAGCCGCGGTTCCACTCGTGCACACGCCGCAGGTCGGCGTACCCGCCCTGGGTGAAGGCACGCACCACGTTGGCCGTCGCGGCGGAGATCCGGTACGCCTGCTCGAGGCGGGCGGGGTCCGGGATCCGCGACGCGGGGGTGAACGCGTGACCGTTGACCATGTCCCCGCGGTAGCACGGCAGGGTGACGCCGTCGCGCGTCTCGGTGTCCGCCGAGCGCGGCTTGGCGTACTGGCCGGCGAGCCGGCCCATCTTCACCACGGGGGTGCTCGCCCCGTGGGTGAGGACGACGGCCATCTGCAGGATGGTGCGCACCTTGTTGCGGATGCGGGTGGCGTTCGCGTCCGCGAAGGTCTCGGCGCAGTCGCCCCCCTGCAGCAGGAACGCCTCGCCGCGGCCGGCCGCGGCGAGGCGTTCGGTGAGCGTGTCGGCCTCGGCGGGCACCACGAGGGGCGCCGCGACCGCCAGGCGGGCGGCGGCGGCGTCCAGGGCGTCGGCGTCCGGCCACACCGGCTGCTGCCGGGCCTCCAGCTCACGGAACCGGTCCAGGCCCTGGGGGTCGGTCCCGGGCGCGACGACGTCGACGGCGGTGCTCATGGTGCCCGTCCGCCTCAGTGCTCGGTGGGCTGGGCGGGCACGAGCGACTGACCGAGGTCGGCCAGCATCTCGCCGAACCACTCCTGGTGGACGTCGAAGGCCTTGCCGCCGGCGATGCGCGGGAACGCGATCGCCTTGAGCCTGTCCTCGTCCTCCTCGTCGTGGCCGATGACGCCGGGCTCGCCGCGCAGGGCGCACTCGACCGCCAGGTCCGTCATCGACTTGATGAGACGCAGGTCCTCGGCGTTCGCTGCCGCGGCACGCGAGTAGTAGCCGGACTTCTGGACCATGACCTTCTCGGCGCCCAGCTTCTCGGCGAACTGCTGGGCGAACCACTGGCCCGGGTTGATCGTGTCGAGCTTGACGTGGCCGAACGGGTCGCGCTGGACCTCCTCGCCGGCCGCCTCGAGCTGGGCGACGATCTCGTGCATGCCCGCCCCCTCGGACAGGAAGATGTTGACGTTGCCGTGGGTGTCCATGACCGTCTTGAGGCGCTCGGCCTCGGCATCGATGTCGATGGCCAGCTCGGGCACGAACACCGCGTGCACGTCCCAGCGCTCGCGGGTGAGGCCGAGGGCCGGGGCGAACTCCTGGGCGTCGAGCCACTTGCGGTACTCCGCGGCGGCGGCGGCCGTCAGCCAGCCGCAGTGGCGGCCCATGACCTCGTGCACGATGAGCATGCGCGGGCCGGAGCGGTGCTCGCCGATGACGTTGGCGGCGAACCCGGCCGCCTCCTCGGCGGCGGTCCAGGCGCCGAGCGACTGCTTGATCGGCACCACGTCGTTGTCGATGGTCTTGGGCAGACCGACGACGGTGAGCTCGTAGTCGTTCTCGTGCAGGTAGGCGGCGAGGTCCGCGGCGGTCGTGTTCGTGTCGTCGCCGCCGATGGTGTGCAGGACGTCCACGCCGTCGGCCTTGAGCTGCTCCGCGGCGACGTGCAGCGGGTCCTGACCCTCCTGGACGAGGCCGCGCTTGACGCAGTCGGCCGCGTTGGTCAGCTTCACGCGCGAGTTGCCGATCGGCGAGCCGCCGAAGCGGTGCAGGATGCCGGCCTGGCGGCGCGCCTCCGCACCGACCTCGATCTTCGTGCCGGTGAGCAGGCCGTGGTAGCCGTACTGGTAGGCGATGATCTCGATCGAGGGGTCGAGCTCGTTGTAGCGCTCGATGAGGCCACCGACCGCGGAGGACAGGCACGGGGCGAAACCACCGGCGGTCAGCAGGGCCACACGACGGACCGACATGAGGAGCAACCTCTCCTAGGGGATGAACAGCGCTCCCCATCCTACGAGGGCCGTCACGCCCCCGCGGCCCCGTCTCAGCGCTCGGGTCGGTCCCCGTCCGTGGCGGGCCCCCGCTCCGACGCCGAGCTGCCCGGCGTCGGGTCGACCGGCAGGCCCTGGGCGATGCGGGCCTTGGCCGTGGCCGCGTAGACGTCGACGTACTCCTGCTCGCTCAGGCGCAGGATCGCGTACACGATCTCGTCGGTGACGGCGCGCAGGACGAACCGGTCGTTCTCCATGCCGCGGTACCGGCTGAAGTCCAGGGGCTCGCCGATGACGACGCCGATGGGCATCGGCTTGGGCAGCACCTTGCCCAGGGGCTGGGCGACGTCGGTCCCGACCATCGCCACGGGCACCACGGGCGCGCCGGACTCCAGGGCCAGCCGGGCCACCCCCGTCTTGCCACGGTAGAGGCGGCCGTCGGGGCTGCGGGTGCCCTCGGGGTAGATCCCGAAGAGCTCGCCCTCGGACAGCACGCGCAGACCGGTCCGCAGCGCGGCCTCGCTCGCCTTGCCGCCCGACCGGTCCACCGGGATGGTGCCGACCCCGCGCATGAACCCGGCCACCAGCCGGCCGCGCAGCCCGCTGCCGGTGAAGTAGTCCGACTTGCCGAGGAACTTCACCTGCCGGTCCAGCACCAGCGGCAGCACGAAGGAGTCGATGACGGCGAGGTGGTTGCTGGCCAGGATCGCACCGCCGGTGCTGGGCAGGTTGTCCACACCACGGGTCCACGGGCGGAAGGCCATGCGCAGCACCGGTCCGACCAGCACGTGCTTCATCACCCAGTAGAACAACGGTCCTCCTCGCGGCGTCACCGACGACAATAGAGTGTTCCCATGGCCTCATCGAACCGGGACGCGGATCCGGACGACCTCCCGGACGCCGACGTCGACGCCCGTTGGACGGATATCGTCGCACGACTCGGCGACGTGGAGCAGTCGGGGCGCGACCTCGGACGACCCGAGGAGACCGTCGGCGGGACGGCGTCGGAGACGGTGACCGACCCGGAACCGACCGACGACGACGCGCCGTCGGCGCCCGTCGCGCGGGCGGCCGGCCCCCGGGACTGGCCGGCCTCCCCCGAGGTCGAGGCGCTCGAAGAGACTGAGTCGCACTTCGTGCCGCCGGACCCGGGGCCGATCACCCACCGCGACCCGCTGCTCACCCTCGCCTGGACCGTGGTCGTCGCGGTGCCGGTGCTCACCGTGCTCAGCGTCGTCCTGCGCGCGATGCTCGCCCAGCTCGTCGTGCCCGGCTGGCTGGGTCCGGCCGCCGGCGGGGCGTTCGTCGCCGCCGTCGCGGTGCTGGTCTGGCGCATGCCGGCCCGGCGCGACCCCGAGGACGACGGCCCCGGCGCGGTCGTCTGAGACCGCGCCCGGACCGCCGGCGTCAGCGTCGGGCCAGGTCGGCCGCGCCCACGATGCCGGCCTCGTTGGCGTGCTGGGCGAGCTCGACCTGGGCGACGGGCCGGTGGCCCAGCGCCGAGAGCTGCGCCTCGTAGGCCTTGCGGATCGGCAGCAGCAGCAGGTCACCGGCGGCGCCGACACCGCCGCCGATCACGAACAGCTCCGGGTCCAGCAGGGCGGCGACGGACGCGGCGCCCTCGCCGATCCAGCGCCCGAGGTTCGCGAGCAGGTCGATCGCCAGCGGGTCGCCCTCCTGGGCCGCCTGCGTCACGTGCGGGCCCTGGATGGCCTCGCGGTCGCCGCCGGCCAGCTCCAGCAGGCGCGCGGCGGCGTCACGGTTGGCCACCGCCGCCTGCCGGGCGTCGCGCACGAGGGCCGACCCCGAGGCGTACTGCTCCCAGCAGCCCTCGTGGCCGCAGCCGCAGTAGTGCCCGCCCGGCACCACCCGCATGTGCCCGACCTCGGCGGCCACGCCCCACTTGCCGCGCACGAGCTCGCGGTCGACGACGACGGCGCCACCGAGCCCCGTCCCGACGGTCAGCATGATCATGTCGGTGGCGGCCCGGGCCGCACCGAAGCGGAACTCCGCCCAGCCGGCCGCGTTCGCGTCGTTCTCCACGACGACCGGGACGTCCAGGTCCAGCAGGTCGCCGACGCGCTGCGCCAACGGGTACTCGCGCCAGGCGATGTTCGGCGCGAACAGCACCGAGGACCGGTCGGGGCTGACGAAACC
This sequence comes from Isoptericola sp. 178, assembly GCF_030586525.1. Taxonomy (NCBI): domain Bacteria; kingdom Bacillati; phylum Actinomycetota; class Actinomycetes; order Micrococcales; family Promicromonosporaceae; genus Isoptericola; species Isoptericola sp. 178. The sequence continues at coordinate 514,042 of NZ_JAUQYN010000003.1, forward strand.
GGCCGCGGCCAGGCCGATCGCACCGACCTCGTGCTCCCGGGCCAGCTCGGTGCACGCGTCCGCGATCGCACGGTCGATGCTCGCGACGTCGTCGGCGACGGTGTCCCGCCGGACCTTCGCCAGGATGCGCCCGGCCTCGTCCACGACGCCGACGGCGATCTTGGTTCCGCCGATGTCGACTCCGATGGCGTGCATGCGTACGACCTCACGTTCGCTCGTCGGGGGGACGTCGCACGGCCCGGTGAGCCGCACCGACGCCGGGTGGAGGCGCGCTCCGTCGCGCCGGGGACAGCCTACCGACCTCCGCGACCGCCGCACGCACCGTCCGACTGGTGACCGGAGATGGCCCACGCAGGCCTTGCGACGCGGTATCGTGACGCTCCGTCGGACATCCCTGCCACTGGAGTCAGCCATGGACGAGACCACCACACCGCAGCTCGTTGAGCTGCCCCCCACCTACAACCTGAACACCCTGCTCGCCGACCGGATCTCCCCCGACCCCTCGGCGACGGTGCTCGAGCGCCCCGGGCCGTCCGGTTGGGAGAAGGTGAGCGGCACGGAGTTCGACGCGCAGGTCGTGGCGGTCGCGAAGGGTCTGGTCGCCAAGGGCGTCCAGCCGGGCCAGGCCGTCGGGATCATGTCGCACACGCGGTACGAGTGGACCCTGCTCGACTTCGCGGCCTGGGCGGCCGGCGCCGTCGCCGTGCCGATCTACGAGACGTCCTCGCGGGACCAGGTCGAGTGGATCGTCACCGACTCCGGCACCACCCTCGTGGTGGCCGAGGACGCCGAGATGGCCGACACCGTCAAGCAGGTGCAGGCCTCGGCCCCCACGCTGCACGCCGTCCTCTCCCTCGAGGACGGCGCCATCGCCGAGCTCACCGCCGCCGGCGCGGAGGTCGAGGACGCCGAGATCGAGCGCCGCCGGGCCGTCGCGCAGCTCGACGACGTCGCCACCATCATCTACACCTCCGGGACCACCGGGCGGCCCAAGGGCGCCGAGCTCACGCACGGCAACTTCGCGCTGCTCACGAAGAACGCCGTCGCGGCCCTCCCCGAGGTCTTCGAGCAGGACGGCGGGCGCACCCTGCTGTTCCTGCCGCTCGCGCACGTCTTCGCCCGGTTCGTCGAGGTGCTCGCCATCGCCGGCGGCACCGTGCTCGGCCACTGGGGCGACACCAAGACCGTCACCGAGGGCCTGGCGGAGTTCAAGCCCACCTATGTGCTCGCGGTCCCGCGCGTCTTCGAGAAGGTCTACAACTCGGCCGAGCAGAAGGCCGCGGCCGGCGGCAAGCTCAAGATCTTCCACTGGGCGACCGCCACGGCCATCGAGTGGTCCCGCGCGCAGGACACCGGCGGCCCCTCGTTCTGGCTGAACCTGCAGCACACGGTCGCGGACCGGCTGGTCTACAAGAAGCTGCGCGCGGCGCTGGGCGGCGAGGCCCGCTACGCCGTCTCCGGCGGCGGCCCGCTGGGCGAGCGGCTCGGCCACTTCTTCCGCGGCATCGGGCTGACGATCATCGAGGGCTACGGCCTCACCGAGACGACGGCCCCGACCTCCGTCAACCGACCCAGCAACAACCGCATCGGCTCCGTCGGGGAACAGCTGCCGGGCTGCGGGGTCAAGATCGCCGAGGACGGCGAGATCATGCTGCGCGGCGTGCAGGTGTTCAAGGGCTACCACGACAACGCCGAGGCGACCGCGGAGTCGTTCGACGGCGAATGGTTCCGCACCGGTGACCTCGGCTCGCTGGACGACGACGGCTTCCTGCGGATCACCGGTCGCAAGAAGGAGATCATCGTGACCGCGGGCGGCAAGAACGTCGCCCCCGCCGAGCTGGAGGACCGCATCCGCGCCCACGCGCTGGTGAGCCAGTGCGTGGTCGTCGGTGACAACCGCCCGTTCATCGGTGCGCTGATCACCCTCGACCCGGACGGCCTGCCCGGCTGGTGCAAGATGCACGACAAGCCGACCCTGTCGGTCGAGGAGGCCAAGTCGGACCCGGACGTGCTGGCCGCGCTCGACCACGCCGTCACGCGGGCCAACGAGGCGGTCTCGCGCGCCGAGTCGATCCGCAAGTTCTCGGTGCTGCCCGAGGACCTCACCGTCGAGAACGGCTACCTCACGCCCTCGATGAAGGTCCGGCGCAACGTCGTGCTCGACGACTTCTCCGCCGACATCGACTCCCTCTACCAGGACACGCGCACGCAGTCCCCCGCCTGACCGTGCGGCCGGGCCGGCACCTCGCCGGCCCGGCCCCACCGTCGGCACCGCCGCCCCGACCTGCTGTCGGTGGCGGCCGCTAGCGTCCCCGCCATGTCGATCACGTCCACCCGTGGGCAGCCGGGGACGAGCGTCCAGCCGTCGTTCGCCGACCTGGGGACCCCGCTGCAGGACGTCACCTTCGTCGTCGTCGACCTGGAGACCACGGGCAGCCGTGCCGACGACGCCGGGATCACCGAGATCGGCGCGGTCAAGGTCCGTGGCGGCGAGGTGCTCGGCGAGTTCCAGTCGTTGGTCAACCCCGGGCGGCCGGTCCCGGCGTTCGTGGCCCGCCTGACGGGCATCACCACCACGATGGTCGCGACCGCACCGGACCCCGACCTCGTCCTGCCCAGCTTCCTGGAGTTCGCGCACGACGCCGTGCTCGTGGCGCACAACGCCCCGTTCGACATCGGCTTCCTGCGGGCGGCCTGCGCCGAGCTGGGCTACGCCTGGCCGGGTTTCGCCGTCGTCGACACTCTCCCGCTGGCCCGGCGCGTCGTGACGCGCGACGAGGCCCGCAACCACAAGCTGTCCACGCTCGCGGCGCTGTTCCGGGCCGGCACCTCCCCCGACCACCGCGCGCTCGCCGACGCCCGCGCGACGGTGGACGTGCTGCACGGCCTGCTCGAGCGGCTCGCCCCGCTCGGCGTGACCCACCTGGAGGACCTGGCCACCGCGTCCGACCCGGTGCCGGCGGACGTGCGGCGCAAGGCCACCCTCGCCGACGGCCTGCCCTCCTCCCCCGGCGTGTACCTGTTCCGGGGACCGGACGACGAGGTGCTCTACGTCGGCACCTCGACCAACATCCGTCAGCGCGTGCGGTCCTACTTCACCGCCGCCGAGAAGCGCCGGCGCATGACCGAGATGGTGCGGATCGCCCACGCCGTGACGCCGGTCGTGTGCGCGACGCCGTTGGAGGCCCGGGTGCGCGAGCTCCGCCTCATCGCGGAGCACGCCCCGCGCTACAACCGCCGGTCCAAGCACCCCGAGCGACGGTCGTGGGTCCGCCTGACCGACGAGGCCTACCCCCGGCTCTCGGTGGTATCCGAGGTGCGCGGCGACGCGCCCCACATCGGCCCGTTCACCTCGCGCCGCACGGCGTCGGCCGCCGTCGAGGCCGTGCACGACGCCCTCAGCCTGCGCCAGTGCACGCAGCGCCTGCCCCTGGTGGCCCGGGAACGACGCAGCCCGTGCGCGCTGGCCGGGCTGGACCAGTGCTCGGCGCCCTGCACCGCCGTCGAGACGCCCGACGTCGGCTACGCCGCCGTCGTGGCGGAGGCGACCGCGGCGCTGACCGGTGACCCCGGGGTCGTGGTGCGGGCCCTCGGCGAACGGGTCGCCCGCCTGGCCGCCCAGGAACGGTTCGAGGAGGCCGGGCAGGTCACGGCCCGGCTGCGTGCCTTCGTCGGCGGCGCGGCGCGTGCCCAGCGGCTGGACCCGCTGAGCCGGTGCGCGGAGCTCGTCGCCGGTCGGCCGACGCCCGCGGGCGGCTGGGAGCTGGTCGTGGTGCGGCACGCCCGGCTGGCCGCGACGGCGGTCACCGGCGCCGGCGAGGACCCCTGGCCCGTCGTGCACGCCCTGCGGGCCACGGCGGAGGTCGTCGACGCGCCGACGCCGCCGGCCCCGGCGTGCCATCCCGAGGAGGCGGCGCTGATCCTGGACTGGCTCGACCAGCCCGACGTCCGCCTGGTCGACGTCTCGGACCCGTGGACGTGCCCGGTCCGGTCCGCCGTCGCGCACGCCGATCTCGACGACGTGGCGGCCACGGTCGCGCTGGCCGTGGGCGAGGCCGCCGATACGATGGCCGCATGCTGACCGCCATCGTGCTGATCGACACCGCCGCCGACCAGATCCCCGAGGTCGCGTCCCGCGTCACCGACCTGCCCGGCGTGAGCGAGGTCTACTCGGTCACCGGCAAGGCGGACCTCGTGGCGATGGTCCGGGTGAAGGAGCACGACGCTCTCTCCGACGTCATCGCCGACGGGATCAGCAAGGTCCCGGGCGTGCTGCGTACCGAGACGCTCATCGCGTTCCGCGCGTACTCGCACCTGGACCTCGAGCAGGCCTTCGCCCTCGGCCTGGACGACTGACCGGCGCGGGCCCCCGCGGGTCCCGGGTCCTCAGTGCTGCGTGGCCTCGACCCACCGCGCGAGCACGTCGGCCGCGCCGCCCTCGTCGACGCTGCGTGCGGCATGCGCGGTGCCCGCGGCGAGGCGCTCGACGAGGGAACCCTCGGCGGTGCCGGGCAGCGACCCGTCCGCGACGAGCGCCGCGGCGGCGTTGAGCAGGACCGTCTCGCGCACGGGGCCGCGGTCGGCACCGGAGAACACCGCTCGCGCCACCTCGGCGTTGTGCGCGGCGTCGCCGCCCCGCAGGTCCTCGATCGCGATGCGGCGCAGGCCCAGGTCCGCGGCGGCGTCGAGGCGCTGCTCGACCACCTCGCCGTCGCGCACCTCCCACACGTCCGCGCCGCCGGTGGCGGCGAGCTCGTCGAGGCCGTCGTCGCCGCGGAACACCAGAGCACGCGTGCCCCGGGCGGCGAGCACGCCGGCCATCAGCGGGGCCATCCGCGCGTCCGCGCAGCCCACGGCCGTGGCGGCGGGCTGGGCGGGGTTGGTCAGCGGCCCCAGGAAGTTGAACGCCGTCGCGATCCCCAGGTCGCGCCGCGCCGTCCCGGCGTGACGCATGGACGGGTGGAACATCCCGGCGAAGCAGAAGGTGATGCCGACCTCGAGCGCGATCTCCGCGACCCGCTCGGCCGGCTGGTCGAGCCGCACGCCGAGCGCCTCGAGGACGTCGGCCGACCCGGACGAGGAGGAGGCGGCGCGGTTGCCGTGCTTGACCACGCGCGTGCCGGTCCCGGCCACGACGACGGCGGCCATCGTGGAGATGTTGACGGTGTGGTGGCGGTCCCCGCCCGTGCCCACGAGGTCGACCGACGGGCCCGGGACCTCGATGCGCGTGGCGTGCGCGAGCATCGCGTCGGCGAGCCCGGTGAGCTCGGCGGCCGTCTCCCCCTTGGCCCGCAGGCCCACCAGGAAACCGGCCAGGCGGGCCGGCGGCACCTCGCCCGACATGACCTCGTCCATCGCCCAGGAGGTCTCCTCGGCGCTGAGGTCGTGGCCCGCGACGAGTGCGGAGAGCACGCCGGGCCAGGTGGGGACGGTGGGGTCGCTGGTGGGCACGGCGGTCCTCTCCGGGGGTACGCGGTCGAACGAGAAGGTCAGGCCGCCCGGGCCAACGCGTCGGCGACGGTGCGCTGCACCGCGAAGGGCTCGAGCGGGCGCGGCACGACGGCGTCCGCGAGCGACCATGATGCCAGCCAGGCGTCGTCGGGCCGGCCGGTCAGCACCACGACGGGCGGGCAGTCGTAGACCTCGTTCTTGAGCTGCCGGCACAGCCCCATCCCGCCGGCCTTGTCGGCCTCGCCGTCCAGCACCAGCAGGTCGAACCGTCCGGAGGTGACGGCGGAGGTCACGGCCGGGGCGGTGGCGGTCTCGGTCCACTCGATCGGCGGCGCGTCGGCCCCCAGACGAGGTCCGACGGCGAGGCGCACCTGCTCGCGCACCGTGCGGTCGTCGCTGTACAGCAGCACCCGGGGGCCGTTCGTCATCGAGCATCCCTTTCGCAGTCGTTTGGTGGCATCGTGGCACAGGTCCGTCACCTCGGTCAGCACGATGTCGTGGTCTTTTCGTGGCACTGTCCTGCCATCCGTCACGATCTGGGCCCTTGGCCGCCCGTTTCTGCAGATTTCGTGGTGGTCGTCTCCACCGAAACCGTCGTGATGGTCCTCGAACCTCCCGCACGTCGGCCATAATGGATCGCGTGTCGACCGCAACGGCTGCTGCCCCCCACGCCCATCAGCACGTGACCGTGAACCGACCGAACACCGTCTCGGTCGGGACGATCGTGTGGCTCGCCAGCGAGCTCATGTTCTTCGCGGGCCTCTTCGCGATGTACTTCACGGTGCGATCCGTGTTGCCCGAGGAGGAGTGGGCCGCGCAGGCCGACATGGTCAGCTTCACCTTCCCGCTGATCAACACGACCGTCCTGGTGCTGTCCTCGGTCACCTGCCAGCTGGGTGTCTGGGCCGCCGAGCGCTTCCAGCCCGTGCGCACCGGCTCGCTGCTCCAGGTGGGCAAGTGGGGCATGAACGAGTGGATGACCCTGACCTACCTCATGGGCTCCTTCTTCATCGCCGGCCAGATCTTCGAGTACGCCGAGCTGGTCGAGCACGGCCTGACGATCTCCTCCAGCGCCTACGGCTCCGTGTTCTACCTGGCCACCGGGTTCCACGGCCTGCACGTGATCGGCGGCCTCATCGCCTTCCTCTTCCTGCTCGGCCGGTCCTTCCGCGCCAAGCGGTTCACCCACCACGAGGTGACCACGGGCCTCGTGGTCTCCTACTACTGGCACTTCGTCGACGTCGTGTGGATCGCCCTGTTCCTGGTGATCTACGTCCTGAAGTGATCCCTCCGGCCCGGCGCCGTCGCCGGGCCGACGCCCCCGAACCATCCACCTTCGAGACGAGGACATTTACGTGAAGGCACTCGCCGCCCGCCGGCACCACCGGGCCGCCCCGGTCGTGCTGATGCTGCTGGCGCTGCTGCTCACGGGCGGCGTGTACGCCGTCCTGGCGCCGAGCCCTGCCACGGCCGACACCGCCAGCACAGCGAACGACGTCGAAGAGGGCGACCGCCTCTTCCAGGCCAACTGCGCCACCTGCCACGGCCCGAACGCCGAGGGCACCTCCCAGGCCCCGTCCCTGGTGGGCGTGGGCGCGGCGTCCGTGGACTTCCAGGTCTCGACGGGCCGGATGCCGATGCAGGCGAACGGTCCGCAGGCTCCGCAGAAGCCCCCGCAGATGACCGAGGAGCAGACCGCGCAGCTCGCCGCCTACGTCGCCTCGCTGGGCGCGGGTCCCGCGATCCCGACCGACGAGCAGGTCGACGGGGCCGAGGGCGACGCCTCCAACGGCGCCCTGCTGTTCCGCACCAACTGCGCGATGTGCCACAACGCCGTCGGCGCCGGCGGTGCGCTGTCCGAGGGCAAGTGGGCCCCGCCGCTCTACGAGGTCTCGGAGCGGAACATCTATCAGGCCATGCTGACCGGCCCGCAGTCGATGCCGGTCTTCAACGACGCCAACATCACGCCCGACGAGAAGCGGGACATCATCGCGTACCTGCTCGAGCAGCGCGACGGGTCGGCCGGCGGGCTGACCCTCGGGTCGCTCGGCCCCGTGAGTGAAGGCGTGTGGGCATGGGTCGTCGGCCTCGGGCTGATGATCGGTGCCGCTGTGTGGATCGGAGCGAAGTCCTCGTGAGCGAGAACCAGAACCCCACCCCCGGCCGCGACGTCACCACGACGTCGGGCGCCCAGGACCCGGAGCGTTTCACCGACCCCGGCGTCCCCGCCCACAAGCTGCGGCTGACCGACACCGACCCGGCGGCCCGCCGGCGCAACGAGCGCCTCGTGGTGCTGCTGTTCGCCATCTCGTGCCTCGGCGCCATCGGCAGCATCGTGGCCTACTTCGCGGTCCGTCCCGACGGCACCACCGAGGGCGTCCGCCTGTCGACGATCGCGCTGGGCGTCACCATGGCGATCTCCCTGCTGGGAATCGGCATCGCGGCGATCCACTGGTCCAAGTCGCTCATGAGCGACCACGAGCACGTCGACGAGCGGCACGAGCTCGCCTCGTCGCCCGAGGTGCGCGAGGTCGCCGTCCAGCACCTCACGGACGGCGTCGAGGACTCCGGGATCGCCCGCCGCGGCGTGCTCAAGGGTGCCGCGGTCTCCGCGCTCGCCCTGTTCCCCCTGACCTTCGCCGTCCCGCTGATCTCCAGCGTCGGCGGCGACTGGAACATCTCCAAGTTCCGGCACACCCTGTGGGAGCGGGGCACGCGCCTCGCCTACGACCCCACGGGACGCCCCATCCGAGCTGCCGACCTCACCGTCGGTTCCGCGGCCCACGTCATCCCTGAGGTCCCTCAGGAGTACATGGAGTCGCACGAATGGATCACCGAGAAGGCCAAGGCCGTCGTCCTGCTCGTCCGGCTCAACCCGGAGGACCTGCGCTCCGACCAGTCCCCCGAGGGGCAGACCTGGTCGTACGACGGGATCGTGGCATACTCGAAGATCTGTACCCACGTCGGATGCCCGGTGGCGCTGTACGAGCAGCAGACTCATCACCTGCTCTGCCCGTGCCACCAGTCGACATTTGACATGGCCGATGGCGCGAAGGTCGTCTTCGGACCGGCGAACCGGCCGCTGCCCCAGCTGCCGATCACGGTCGACGACGAGGGCTACCTCATCGCGCAGGACGACTTCGCCGAGCCCGTCGGACCGAGTTTCTGGGAGCGACTGAAGTGAGCACCGACACCACCGCGTCCAACAGCGGCGCTCCGACCACCCCGGCCGGCAAGGCCGCGGACTACCTCGACCAGCGCACCAGCGTCGGTGGCGCCGTCAAGGAGTTCGCGCGCAAGGTCTTCCCGGACCACTGGTCGTTCATGCTGGGCGAGATCGCCCTCTTCTCGTTCGTCGTGCTGCTGCTGACGGGCGTGTTCCTGACGATGTTCTTCGACCCCTCGATGGCGCTCGAGGAGTACCACGGCGCCGGGCCGGAGACGATGCAGGGGCAGCTGATGTCGGTGGCGTTCGCCTCGACGCTGGACCTCTCCTTCGAGGTCCGCGGCGGTCTGCTCATGCGGCAGATCCACCACTGGGCTGCGCTGATCTTCATGGCCGCGATCGTCGTGCACATGATGCGCGTGTTCTTCACCGGTGCGTTCCGCAAGCCGCGTGAGATCAACTGGCTCGTCGGCACCGTGCTGCTGATCCTGGGCCTGGCCGCCGGGTTCTCCGGCTACTCGCTGCCGGACGACGTGCTCTCCGGCAACGGCCTGCGCATCACCGACGGCGTCATCAAGTCGATCCCGGTGATCGGCTCGTACATGTCGTACTTCGTCTTCGGCGGGGAGTTCCCGGGCGACCAGATCATCCCGCGGCTGTTCACCGTGCACATCCTGCTGGTGCCGGCCCTGATCCTCGCCCTCATCGGCGTGCACCTGTTCCTCATGGTGCTGCACAAGCACACGCAGTACCCGGGCGGCGGCCGCACCGACAAGAACGTCGTCGGCTACCCGCTGTTCCCGGTGTACATCGCCAAGATGGGCGGCAACTTCTTCATCGTCTTCGGCATCCTCGCCCTGATGGGTGCCACGATGAGCATCAACAACGTCTGGAACTACGGACCGTACGACCCCTCCCCCGTCGGCGCCGGCGCGCAGCCCGACTGGTACATGCTGTTCCTCGAGGGATCGCTACGCCTCATGCCGGGTGCCGGCATGGAGTGGGTCATCTTCGGCTACACGTTGTCGCTCAACGTGCTGATCCCGGCCGTGGTCATCCCGACCCTGCTGTTCCTGTTCCTGTTCGCGTACCCGTTCGTCGAGGCCAAGGTCACCGGTGACAAGCGCGAGCACCACGTGCTGGACCGTCCGCGCAACGTCCCGGTCCGCACCGGGCTGGGCGTCGGGTTCCTGACCGCGTTCATCATCCTGGCGCTCGCCGGCTCGAACGACCTCATCGCGACGCACTTCGGGATGTCGATCAACCAGATCACCTGGGCGTTCCGCATCCTGTTCTTCGTCGGTCCGGTCCTCGCGTTCTTGATCACCAAGCGCATCTGCCTCGGCCTGCAGCGCAAGGACCGCGAGCTCGTGCTCCACGGTCACGAGACCGGTCGGATCGTGCGGTTCGCCAACGGCGAGTACATCGAGGTCCACCGTCCGCTGGACGAGCAGGAGCGCTGGCTGCGCGTCAACTACACGGCGCACAAGCCGCTGGAGATCGAGCCCGCGACCGACGCCCGCGGCGTCAAGCGCAAGGGCTACCAGAAGGACAAGCGCTGGCAGCGTCTGTCCCGGTTCTTCTACGAGGACCGCGTCGAGCCGGTGACCCCGGCCGAGCTCGCCGCCGCGCACTCGCACGGCGAGCACGACGAGATCGCTGCCGAGAGGAAGTCCCCCGAGGTCACCACGGGGGCGGAGAGCGTCGAGCGGGAGCGCTGAGACTCCTGCCAGGTCGCGACAGAGACCCGCGCACCCATCGCCCGCTCCGGCGGGCAGGGTGCGCGGGTCTCTGTCTATCCTGCACCGGGGGTCGGCACGGCCGACCCACCGGGACGACGAGAACACGCCGCGCACGCCCACCGGGTGTCGTGCGGCCTGACACCGGAGGTACCCAGCATGGCCGTCTACACGCTGCCTGACCTGCCCTACGACTACAGCGCGCTCGAGCCGCACATCAGCGGCAAGATCATGGAGCTGCACCACGACAAGCACCATGCGACCTACGTCTCCGGCGCGAACACCGCGCTGGACAAGCTGGCCGAGGCGCGCGAGTCGGGCGACCTCGCGGCAGTGAACCTGCACGAGAAGAACCTCGCGTTCAACCTCGGCGGGCACACCAACCACACGATCTTCTGGCACAACCTGTCCCCCGAGGGCGGTGGCGAGCCCGAGGGTGAGCTGGCGGAGGCCATCAAGGACCAGTTCGGCTCCTTCTCCGCGTTCCAGGCGCACTTCGCCGCGACCGCGACCGGCATCCAGGGCTCCGGCTGGGCCGTGCTCGGCTGGGACTCCATCGGCCAGAAGATGCTGATCTTCCAGCTGTTCGACCAGCAGGCCAACGTCCCCGTCGGCATCACCCCGCTGCTGATGCTCGACATGTGGGAGCACGCCTTCTACCTGGACTACCTGAACGTCAAGGCCGACTACGTCAAGGCGTTCTGGAACCTGGCCAACTGGCAGGACGTGGCCGCCCGCCTCGAGCGCGCCCGCACCGCCACGAACGGGCTCCTCACCGCCTGAGCTCGTCCGAGCCTGCGGCCGCCGTCACGACGGCGTCCGACGGAGGGCCCCGCACGCCGTTGCGTGCGGGGCCCTCTCGCGTGTTCCCACGACCTTTGAACTGCCCCCGAGAACGCGTCTGCGCGCTTCTCCGGGCCGCTCGGCCTGGGCAGCACGGGGAGTCTGCGCTGCGCCTTCTGCGCGGGTCAGGGCGGCCTGCGGCGGGTCAGGGCAGTGCTGCGCGGGTCAGGGCGGCACAGGGCCGATCGAGGCCCTCTGGCGGGCCGGCACGCCTGGCCGTGGACGCCCCCTCTCCCCTGGTCCCGTCCGAACGACGGTGTCCGGGCGCGGGCACGCCTGGCCGTGGACGCCCCCTCTCCCCTGGTCCCGTCCGAACGACGGTGTCCGGGCGCGTCATGGCGAGATGGGCCGGTTGCACTCGCTCCCCGCAGTCCTGACTGGGCGTGAGGCGTCCTGACTCGGCGAGAAAAGCCCTGACTCGGCGAGAAAAACCCTGAGTCGGCCGGAGAGGTCCTGAGTCGGCGCAGGGCGGCCTGACTGGGCGTGGAGGGGGCCTCGGGCCAGGGCGGGGCCGGGAGACGACAAGAGGCGCCCCGCACCAGACGGTGCGGAGCGCCTCTCGGGAGATGCTGACGATCAGTGGGCGTGCTGGCCCCGGCTGAACTCGAAGACCCAGCCGACCAGGCCGACGATCCCGATGATCGCGCCGATGTAGAGCACCCACCAGCCCACGGCCAGGCTCAGGAAGCTGACGGCGGCGGCGATGCCGAGCACCAGGGGCCACCAGGACCAAGGGGCGTAGACGCCCTGGTCGCCGGCGCCCTGCTCGATCTCACCGTTCTCGTCGTCCTCCGGACGCGGGTCGGTGTGCTTGGCCTGGACGACCAGGTAGGCACCGATCATCGCCATGAGAGCACCGACGAGCGGGATGCCGAGGTACCCGACCGGCTCGGTGAAGCCGCTCCAGAGGCCGTACACCACGCCGACCAGCACGAAGAACGGTGCCGTCCAGACGAAGAGGCGGATCTCGATCTTCACTTGGTGTCCTCCTCGCCCTCGGCGGGGCGGTCAGCGTCGACGACGGTGGTGCTCGACTGGTGCTTCTCCGGGTAGTCCTTCCAGCTGAGCTCCTCAACCATCTCGTACTGGCCGGTCCGGTCCGCGCCGCCGTAGACCTGGTCCAGGGCGCCCTGGTTCAGGTGCGGGTCCTCCATCGCGGCGACCTCCGGGTGGTGGAGGTCGAACGCCGGCGACTCGGAACGGATCCGCGGCAGCGAGGTGAAGTTGTGCCGCGGCGGCGGGCAGGACGTCGCCCACTCGAGGGAGCGGCTGTAGCCCCACGGGTCGTCCACGGTGACCTTCGGCGCGTTGCGCCAGGTCGTGTACACGTTCCACAGGAACGGCAGCGTGGACGCGGCGAGGATGAACGCCCCGACCGTCGAGAGCTGGTTCTCCCAGGTGAAGCCTTCCTCGGGCAGGTAGTCGGCGTAGCGGCGGGGCATGCCCTCGACGCCGAGCCAGTGCTGGACGAGGAACGTCATGTGGAAGCCGACGAACAGGATCCAGAAGTGGATCTTGCCGAGGCGCTCGTTGAGCATCCGCCCGGTGAACTTCGGCCACCAGAAGTAGAAGCCGGCGAACATCGCGAAGACCACGGTGCCGAAGACGACGTAGTGGAAGTGGGCGACGACGAAGTACGAGTCCGACAGGTGGAAGTCGAGCGCCGGGCTGGACAGGATGATGCCGGTCAGACCGCCGAAGAGGAAGGTCACCAGGAAGCCGATCGACCAGAGCATCGGCGTCTCGAAGGTGAGCTTGCCTCGCCACAGGGTGCCGATCCAGTTGAAGAACTTCACACCGGTCGGGATGGCGATGAGCATCGTCATGAACGCGAAGAACGGCAGCAGCACCGCACCGGTGACGTACATGTGGTGGGCCCACACCGTGACCGACAGGGCCGCGATCGCGATGGTCGCGTAGACCAGGCCCTTGTAGCCGAAGATCGGCTTGCGGCTGAACACCGGGAAGATCTCGGAGACGATGCCGAAGAACGGCAGCGCGATGATGTACACCTCGGGGTGGCCGAAGAACCAGAAGAGGTGCTGCCAGAGCACCGCTCCCCCGTTGTCCGGGTTGAACACCTGGGCGTCGAACCGGCGGTCGGCACCGAGCGCGAAGAGCGCGGAGGCCAGCGGCGGGAAGGCCATGAGGACCAGCAGGCTCGTCACCAGGGTGTTCCAGGTGAAGATCGGCATCCGGAACATCGTCATGCCCGGGGCGCGCATGCAGATGATCGTGGTGATGAAGTTGACGGCACCGAGGATGGTGCCGAAACCACCGAGGGCGAGGCCGAAGACCCACAGGTCACCGCCGAGCCCTGGACTGAAGGTCGTGTTCGACAGCGGCGCGTAGGCGAACCAGCCGAACGAGGCGGCCCCCTGCGGCGTGAAGAAGCCGCCGGCCGCGATGAGCCCGCCGAACAGGAACATCCAGTAGGCCAGCATGTTCAGCCGCGGGAACGCGACGTCGGGCGAGCCGATCTGCAGCGGCATGATCACGTTGGCGAAGCCGGCGAACAGCGGCGTCGCGAACAGCAGCAGCATGATCGTGCCGTGCATCGTGAAGAGCTGGTTGTACTGCTCCTTGCTCTGCACGAGCTGGATGCCCGGCGCGAAGAGCTCGGCGCGGATGAGCAGCGCGAGGATGCCTCCCACGGCGAACCAGAAGAACGACGTGATGAGGTACATGTAGCCGATCGTCTTGTGGTCGGTGGAGGTGATCCACTTGACCACGGTGCGACCCAGCGTCTGTCGCCTCGGCTGCAGGCCGGGGATGGCCTCGGCGGCGCCGTAGGCGGTCTCGGTGGTGGCCATCAGCCCTCGACCTCCGGGATCGTCTCTTCACTGGAGTACTCGGAGCTCTGCTGGCGGTTCAGGTCCAGGCCGAGCTCGCCGGTCTGGCCCTGGGCGCGCAGCTCCTCCATCTGTGCGTCGTACTCGGCACGGTCGACGACCTTGACGTTGAAGAGCATCCCGGAGTGGAACTCACCGCAGAGCTCGGCGCACTTGCCGGCGTAGGTGCCTTCACGCTCGGGGACGACCTGGAACGTGTTCGTCTTGCCGGGGATCATGTCCATCTTGAACAGGAAGGCCGGGATCCAGAACGAGTGGATGACGTCGCGGGAGTCGACCGTGAACTCGACCCGCTCACCGACGGGCAGGTAGAGCGTCGGCAGCTCCTCGGCCGTGCCGGGCGCGCCGTCGACGGTGTCCTCGGCGGTCACCGAGCCGGGCTCGAGCAGCTGCTGGCCGGTCTCGTAGACGTCGTCGTCGAGGTAGTTGAAGTCCCAGCTCCACTGCTTGCCGATGACGTGGATGTTGACGTCCGGCTCCTCGCTCGTGTCGAGGATCGCCGTCATGTCGCGGTTCGTGTAGAAGAACAGCACCAGGATCATGAGCGTCGGCACGATCGTGTACATGATCTCGAGCGGCATGTGGTAGCGGGTCTGGACCGGCAGCCGGTCGTCGCCGCGGCGCTTCCGGTACGCGGCGACGCACCAGAGCATGAGGCCCCAGGTGATGACGCCGACGGCGAGTGCGGCGACCCAGGAACCGTTCCACAGATTCATGATCCGCTCGGTCTGGTTGGTCACCTGGCCGTCGGTGTAGCCCGGGAGGTAGCCGCGCTGGACGGCGTCGCTGGCGCAGCCGGTGGCGAAGGCCGCGACCGCGACGGCGAGCGCCGTCGCACGCAGCGCCATCGACCGCCGGGTGCGGGTGGTGCTCTTCGAGTGCAAGGGAGGCCTTTCACGTCTCGTCCGACCGCTGCGTCCTGAGGCAGGGCGCACGGGTGGGACCTTCGTCCTCGATGGGAGCAGCCTAGCGCGACCTTCACCGTTCCGACGCCAGAAGATCCCCCTTCCTACGTGACGGGATCACCCTGGACGTCGCCATCCGCGATGTTCGCGACGCCTGCGGAACCGGTGTCAGATCGGCCGCCGCTTTCGCGACACCGAAGCCCCCGGCGGCATGATGGTCACCACGCTTCGACGCCCACCGAGAGGCCCTTGTGACACATCCCACCTCGCCGACGCCCGCCCGCACCCACCTGGACAACGGCGGGTCGGCGCCCCTGCACCCGTCGGCGCGGCAGGCCTTCGTCCAGGCCCTGGACGAGGGATGGGCGGACCCCCGCCGGCTGCACGCCGAGGGCCGGCGCGCGGCCGCCCTGCTGGACGGGGCGCGCGAGGCCGTGGCCGGGGTGCTGGGGACCCGGACCGAGGAGGTCCGGTTCACGCCCTCGCACACGGCGTCCCTGCACGCGGCGGTGGCCCAGGTCGCCCGGGCCCGACGGCGGCACGGCGGCGACGTCGTGGTCGGCGCGGTCGAGCGGGCCGCGGTCCTGCACGCCGCCGACCACGTCGCGGCTGCCGCGCAGGGCCGCCGCACGACGGTCCACGTCGACCGGGTCGGGCGGGTGGACGCCGAGGAGCTCGCCTCGGCGGCCCGCGCGGACGGCGTCGCGCTGGCGGCGCTGCAGGACGCCAACGGCGAGGTCGGTACCCGCCAGCCGGTCGCCCGGGTCCACGCCGCGCTCGAGGGTTCCGGGGTCCCCCTGCTCGTGGACGCCGGTGCCTCGGTGGGGCACGCCCCGCTGCCGACGGCGTGGGACCTGCTGGCGGCCGACCCCGCGGACTGGGGCGGGCCCCGCGGCCTGGGGATCCTCGCGGTGCGCCACCGCACGCGCACGGTCCCGGCCGGCCCGGAGGACCCCGACCCCTGGGCGCCCGGCGGCGTCAGCGTCCCGGCCGCGTTCGCCGCGGCCGTGTCCCTGCAGGCGGTCGCCCAGGACCTCGCCGCGGAGGACGAGCGGCGCCGTGCGCTGGTCGACCGGATCCGCGACGGCGTCGCGGGCGTGCCGGACGTCGAGGTGGTCGGCGACCCGCAGGACCGCCTCCCCCACGTGGTGACGTTCTCGTTCCTCTACGTCGACGGCGAGGCGCTGGTCACCGAGCTCGACCGCGCCGGGTTCGCCGTGGGTTCCGGGTCGGCCTGCACCGCGGGCACGCTGGAGCCGTCGCACGTCCTGGCCGCGATGGGCGTGCTCACGCACGGCAACGTCCGCCTGGCCCTGGACCGTTCGACCACGGCCGAGGACGTCGAGCGCTTCCTCGCGGTGCTGCCGGGGGCGGTCGCCCGCGTCCGGGACGCCCTGGGGGTGTCCGGGCTGTGAGCGCCGGGCCTGAGGTCGTGGACGCGCGGGGCCTGCGCTGCCCGCTGCCCGTGGTGCGGCTGGCCGCCCACGCGAAGGAGCGACCCGGGGGAACGGAGATCACGGTGCTCGCGACGGATCCGGCCGCCCGGTACGACGTGCCGGCGTGGGCGCGGCTGCGGGGGCACGCCATGGTGGCCGAGGAGCAGCACCCCGGGAACGACGAGACGGACGGCCGGGCCTGGTGGGCCCTGACCGTCCGTCTCGAGGACTAGCGGCTCCGGCTCGCGCGAGCCGGGACGTCGATCAGCCGAAGGAGCCGCCGCAGGCGCAGGACTCGCCGGCGTTCGGGTTGTCGATCGTGAAGCCCTGCTTCTCGATGGTGTCCGCGAAGTCGATCTTCGCGCCGTCGAGGTAGGGCACGCTCATGCGGTCCACGACGACCTCGACGCCGTCGAAGTCGCGCAGCGCGTCCCCGTCGAGCAGGCGCTCGTCGAAGTAGAGCTGGTAGATGAGCCCGGAGCAGCCGCCGGGCTGGACGGCGACGCGCAGGCGCAGGTCGTCGCGCCCCTCCTGCTCCAGGAGGCTGCGGACCTTGTTCGCGGCGACCTCGGAGAGCTCGACGCCGTGCGTGGCGATCTCGGTGGTGTCGGTCATGCTTCCTCCAACAGGTGGGCCGGTACGGCTGTTCCCGATCCTACGCCCGAATCCCCCGCCCCCGGCGATGTGAGGGACGTCACTCCTCGGGGGCGGCCCAGGCCGGCGCCCACGTGCGCGCGACCCGGCCCACGGCCTCACCCGACGGCGGCTCGCCGATCTCGTGCGCCCCGGCGACCCCCGCCCCGGAGAGCTCGCGGCGGGTCGTCTCGTCCCGCCCGGCGAGCACGACGACGGGCACGGCGTACGGGGCGGCCGCCTCCGCGGCCCGGTGCACCGGGCCTGCGCGCAGGGCGGAGCCGTCCAGGACGGGCGTGTGCACGACGACGAGGTCGGCGTGGGCGACACGCTCCTGCAGGAGACGGACCTCGGGCGGCGGCGGGGGCGGCGTGACGCTCGTCAGCCCGAGGCTCGTCGTGGGGACGAAGACACCGGGCGCCGGAGCCTCGCCGGGGGGTGCGGTCGCGGCCACCGGTCCCGGGGGCAGGACCATCGGCTCGACGACGCAGCGCGGCGCCGCCTCGGTCCAGGCCGCGGCCAGGGGCGTCCAGGGCTCACGGTCGGCGCCGCCGTCGTCGGCGGCTGTCACCAGCAGTACGTGCACGTCACCGATCGTGGCACACGTCGGGACCGTGGGAAGATGATGCCGTGACTGTGCTGAACGAGACGTCGAACTTCACCGAGCCGGCGCCCTCGGCGCTGCTGCTGCTCGGTCAGGGCCGCGACCTCGCCTCCGAGCGCGGGGTGGAGTGCACCGGCGCGCTGCCGGCGCCCTCGGACCCGGACCTGGTGGACCGTGCGCGCGCCGCGCGGGCGGCGCTGGGCGAGCGCGCCTTCGTGCTGGGCCACCACTACCAGCGCGACGAGGTGATCGACTTCGCCGACGTCACCGGGGACTCCTTCAAGCTCGCCCAGCGGGCGGCGGCGCGGCCCGAGGCCGAGTTCGTCATCTTCTGCGGCGTGCACTTCATGGCCGAGTCGGCCGACATCCTCACCGCGGACACCCAGCAGGTGGTCCTGCCGGACATGGCGGCGGGCTGCTCGATGGCGGACATGGCCGAGATCTCGCAGGTCGAGGAGGCCTGGGAGGTGCTGGCCGACGCGGGCGTCGCCGGCGACACCGTGCCGGTGACGTACATGAACTCCTCCGCGGCGATCAAGGCCTTCACCGGCCGGCACGGCGGGACCGTGTGCACGTCGTCGAACGCCCAGGTCGCCCTGCGGTGGGCCTTCGACCAGGTCGGCGGCGTCGACGGCACGGGCAAGGTGCTGTTCCTGCCGGACCAGCACCTGGGCCGCAACACCGCGGTGAACCAGCTCGGGCTGTCCCTGGACGACTGCGTCGTGTTCGACCCGCGCAAGCCGAACGGCGGCCTGACCGACGCCGAGCTGCGCGACGCGCGGATGATCCTGTGGCGCGGCCACTGCTCGGTGCACGGACGGTTCTCGGTGCAGAACGTCGAGGCGATCCGCGCCAAGGCGCCGGACGTCAACGTCATGGTCCACCCGGAGTGCCGCCACGAGGTCGTCGCGGCGGCGGACCGCGTCGGCTCGACGGAGTACATCATCAAGGCCCTCGACGCCGCCGAGCCCGGGTCGACGTGGGCGATCGGCACCGAGCTCAACCTCGTGCGCCGGCTGGCCAGGGCTCACCCCGACAAGCAGGTCCACTACCTCGACTCCACGGTGTGCTTCTGCTCGACGATGAACCGGATCGACCTGCCCCACCTGGTGTGGGCGATGGAGTCGCTGGCCGAGGGCCGCGTGGTCAACCGGATCGTGGTGGACTCCGACGACGCCCACTGGGCCCGGGTGGCCCTCGACCAGATGCTGGCGCTGCCGGGACTCTGACCCGGGGCGCGGGAAGGCGACGCGAGTGAGCACCGACGGCGGGCTGCACATCGGGATCCTGCTGTTCGACGACGCCGACGAGCTCGACGCGGTCGGACCGTTCGAGGTCCTCGCCGCGTGGGAGGAGCACTCCGCGTCGCCCCTGCGGCCGCACGTGAGCACCTTCTCCCGCGACGGCGAGGGCGTGCGGCTGGCCAAGGGCATGCGGATCGTGCCGGCCCGCTCGGCGGACGACGTCGGCCCGCTGCACGTCCTGGTCCACCCGGGGGGCTGGGGCACCCGTGCCCTCGTGGCCGACCACGGGCACCTGGAGTGGTTGCGCCAGGTGCACACCCAGACGCCGGTGGTGGCGAGCGTGTGCACGGGGGCGCTGGTGCTGGCGGCGGCCGGTCTGCTGGCGGGGCGTCCCGCGACGACGCACCGGGACCACTACGACGACCTGGCGCAGATCGACCCGTCGACGGTCATCGACACCGAGGCCCGGTTCGTGGACGACGGCGACGTGGTCACCTCGGCCGGCGCCTCGGCCGGGATCGACATGGCCCTGCACCTCGTGGAGCGCCTGGAGTCGGTGGAGGTCGCCCGGGCGGTGCGGCGCACCCTGGAGTACCCAGGTATCTGATACCGCAGGTCGCTGGTATACCGTCGCCGTATGACGCGGATGATCCAGCTCGCCACGGCCACGCTCCTGCCCCGCCGCCAGCGCCCCGGGATGGGGCCGTTCGACGCCTCGACCACGGTGATGCGCGTCAAGCCGGGCGACCTGGACTTCTACCTGCACGTCAACAACGGCTCGTACCTGCAGATGATGGACGTGGCCCGGTCCAACTTCCTCGCCGACATCGGCGGTCTGGCCAAGCTCCGGTCGCAGGGCTGGTACCCGGTGGTGGCGGCCTCGACGATGACGTACAAGCGGTCGCTCAAGCTCTTCGACCGCGTCACCATCACCAGCCGCGTGATGGGCTGGGACCAGCGCGTCGTCTTCCTCGAGCAGAGGATGACCCGGCGCGACGACGAGCTCTGCGCCCGCGGCTGGATCGCCGCCCGGTTCCTGGGCCGGGACGGCATCCGGGTGGCCCCGCACGACGTCGTGGCGGTGCTCGGCGACGACCCGGACCTGGTCAGCCCCGACCTGCCCGAGGACGTCGCGGCCTGGGCCCGGGCGGTCGACGTCGCGCACCGCGACGTCGACCGCGCCTGAGCGCTCAGCGGGCGGCCAGCCCCCGCAGCAGCAGCGCCTCGGCCACCAGGACCTTGCGCAGCTCGCCCAGGTGCACCGACTCGTTGGCGCCGTGGGCGCGCGAGTCCGGGTCCTCCACCCCGGTCACCAGCACGGCCGCCTCGGGGAACGCCTCGAGCAGGTCGGCGATGAACGGGATCGACCCGCCGACGCCGATGTCCACGGGATCCGTCCCCCACGCCGCGGCGAAGGCCGAGCGCGCGGCCCGCATGGCCTCCGAGTCGTCGGGCGCGCCGAAGGCCTTGCCCTGCTCCCCCGGCGTCCAGGTCACGCGGGCGCCGAACGGGGCGTGGGCGGTCAGGTGCGCCTGCAGGGCGTCCTCGGCGGCCTGCGGTGCGAGCCCCGGCGGGATCCGCACCGACAGCTTGGCCGCGGCCCGCGGGGCCAGCGTGTTCGAGGCGTGCGCGACGTCAGTGGCGTCGACACCGATGACGGCGACGGCCGGCTTGGTCCACATCCGGCCCGCGATCGTGCCCTCCCCGGCCAGCTCGACGCCGTCCAGCACCGAGGAGTCGGCCCGGAAGTCGGCCTCGGCGTAGTCCACGTCGGGCTCGGCGGCGCTGGTCAGGCCCTCGACCGCCACGTTCCCGGCGTCGTCGTGCAGCGTGGCCAGCAGGCGGGCCAGCAGCAGGTTGGCGTCGAGGACGGGACCGCCGAACATCCCCGAGTGCACGGCGTGGTCGAGCACGTCGACGCTCACGACGCCGTCGACGAGCCCGCGCAGCGACGTCGTCAGGGCGGGCACGCCCACCTTCCAGTTGGTCGAGTCCGCCACGACGATGACGTCGGCGGCGAGCAGCTCGTGGTGGTCGGCCAGGAACCGGGAGAAGCTCGGCGAGCCGGCCTCCTCCTCCCCCTCGACGAACACGGTCACGCCGACGCCCGGCTCCTCGCCCAGGGCGGCGAGCGCGCGCAGGGCGCCCACGTGCGCCATGACCCCGGCCTTGTCGTCGGCCGCGCCGCGCCCGAACAGCCGCTCGCCGCGCTGGACGGGTTCGAACGGCTCGGTGTCCCAGGTGGCGGGGTCCCCCGGCGGCTGGACGTCGTGGTGGGCGTACAGCAGCACGGTCGGCGCCCCCTCGGGCGCGGGACGGCGCGCGACGACGGCCGGGGCCCCGGGCTCGCCGTCGGGCCGCTCCGAGCGCAGGATCTGCACCTCGGGCATGCCGGCGTCGCGCAGCAGCGTGGCCACGGCCTTGGCGCTGGTCTCCACGTGCGCCGGGTCGAAGGCGCTCGCGGAGACGCTCGGGATGCGGACCAGGGCCTCGAGGTCGGCCTGAACCGCGGGGAACAGCTCGTCGACGTGCGCGCGCAGCGCGGCGACGTCGCTCTCGGTGTGGGTCATGCGCCCACGGTAACGGGGTGTTCGAAGGCACCCCGTGTCTCAACTACCCTGGAGGCGTGTTCTCCCGCAAGCGTGATCTCGCCGATTCCCCTGCCACGGAGCCGTCCGCCTCCTCCGCCGACGTCGCGGGGACGTCCTCCGCCGCCGACAGCTCCGACTCGCCGTCGCGCCCGGGCTCCAAGGGACGCCCCACGCCGAAGCGCAGCGAGTCGCAGGCGAAGAACAAGCGCCCGCTGGTCCCGAACGACCGCAAGGCCGCGCGCAAGGCGAACCGGGAGAAGGCGCGCACGGAGCGCAACCGCGAGTACCAGGCGATGCAGACCGGTGACGAGCGGTTCATGCCGGCCCGGGACAAGGGCCCGGTGCGCCGCTACGTGCGGGACTACGTCGACGCCCGCTGGAACGTCGGCGAGTTCTTCCTGCCGGTCGCGTTCGTGTTCATCTTCCTGAACCTGCTCTTCATCCAGAACCCGACCATGGCGTCCCTCGTGCTGCTGGCCCTGTACGCGGTCGTGTTCATCACGCTCATCGACGTCGTCGTCATGTGGCAGCGCCTCAAGCGCCGGCTGCGCGACAAGTTCGGCACGCTGGGCGTGGACGGCAAGAAGGAGTACTACGTCCCGCGCGGCACGATGATGTACGCCGCGATGCGGGCGCTGCAGATCCGCCGCTCCCGGCTGCCGAAGCCGATGCACAAGAAGCACGGGCACTGGCCGGAGTGAGCGCCTAGGGTGGCCGGATGGTCACCTACCGCTACCTCGGCAACAGTGGTCTCAAGATCTCCGAGATCACCTACGGCAACTGGCTCACCCACGGCTCCCAGGTCGAGAACGACGTCGCCACGCAGTGCGTGCACGCCGCCCTGGACGCGGGCATCACCTCCTTCGACACCGCCGACGTCTACGCCAACACCAAGGCGGAGCAGGTCCTCGGCGACGCCCTCAAGGGGCAGCGCCGCGAGAGCCTGGAGATCTTCACGAAGGTCTACTGGCCCACGGGGCCCGGCGGTCCGAACGACACCGGCCTGTCGCGCAAGCACGTCATGGAGTCGATCAACGGCTCGCTGCAGCGCCTCGGCACCGACTACGTCGACCTCTACCAGGCGCACCGCTACGACACCGAGACGCCTCTCGAGGAGACGATGCAGGCGTTCGCCGACATCGTGCGCCAGGGCAAGGCGCTCTACATCGGCGTCTCGGAGTGGTCGGCGGACCAGATCCGTGCCGGCGCCGCGATGGCGAAGGACCTCGGTTTCCAGCTCATCAGCTCCCAGCCGCAGTACTCGATGCTGTGGCGGGTCATCGAGGACGATGTCGTCCCGGCCTCGCGCGAGAACGGGCTGTCGCAGATCGTCTGGTCCCCCATCGCCCAGGGCGTGCTGACCGGGAAGTACGTCCCCGGCCAGCCGCTGCCGTCCGGGTCCCGCGCCACGGACGACAAGGGCGGGGCGAAGATGATCCAGCGGTTCATGAATGACGACGTCCTCGAGCGGGTGCAGCAGCTCAAGCCGGTCGCCGACGAGCTGAACCTGACCATGGCCCAGCTCGCCGTGGCCTGGGTGCTGCAGAACGACAACGTCGCCGCCGCGATCGTGGGCGCGTCGCGGCCCGAGCAGGTCGCCGAGAACGTCAAGGCTTCCGGGGTGGAGATCCCCGCCGAGCTCATGACACGGATCGACGACGCGCTGGGTGACGTGGTCGAGCGCGACCCGGCCAAGACCCTCGAGGGTGCACCGAAGACGCGCGTCGTCTGAGGCCCCTCGCCCCGTCAGGCCCTGCCCCGCCACCTCGGCGGGCAGGGCCTGACGTCCGTCCGGGACCGACCGCGGCGGTCAGCGGTGCTGGTCGCCGAACGACGCCAGCGCCCGCGCGATCCGGGCGGCCCGACGGCGCACCTGGTCCGGGTGCGCCGCGGGCAGGGCGGGCTCGGGTGCCCGCCGTCTCCCGCGGGCCCGCCGCGGTGCCGGCGTGGTCAGCCCCGCGGGTACGAGGGGACGCCACCGCGCGGCCGCCTGAACCACGGGGCCGACCCCGAGGGCGTAGGCGATCGTCGCCCAGCCGAACGTGCCGCCGAGCAGCACACCGACCACGACGACCGCGACCTCGATCCCCGTCTTGACCGCCCGGACGGACCAGCCGGTGCGGGCCACCAGACCGGTCAGCAGCCCGTCCCGGGGTCCCGGCCCGAGGCGGACGCCCACGTAGGCGGCGGTCGCGACGCCGTTGAGCACGATGCCGCCCACCACCAGCAGCACCTGCGCCGCCCGTCCGGGCTCGGGCGCGAGCCGGTCGACGACGACCAGGGCCGGTCCGATGAGCGCGGAGATGACGACGACGTTCGCCACGGTCCCGATCCCGGGCCGCTGGCGCAGCGGCACCCAGGCGGCGAGCACGAGGATCGAGGCCACCAGCACGGCGACGCCGAACGACCAGCCCGTGGCCCGGACGACGCCCTGGTGCAGGACGTCCCACGGCATCGCACCCTGCCCGGCCTGCACCACCATGGCCATCGAGGCCGCGTAGCCGGCCAGGCCGAGCAGGAGCTGGACCGCGCGGCGCGTCACCCCCATCTCCGGGATGCGCGGCCCCGGGGACCGGCGGTCGGTCACGCGGCGTGCGGGACGACGGCCGACCGGGCGTCCCTGGCGTGGCGTCGGTTGCGGAGGTGCGAGAGTCATGGCCTCACCCTCGCCATGATTGGCCTGGACTTCCATAGCCAATCGCGCAAGAGTGGACCGGTGACCACCACCACGCCCGGACCACCGGCCACCGGGGCGGTGCGCTCCCTGACGGCGCAGGGCGCCGTCCGGCTCCTCGGGACCTGGCACACGACCGGCCCCGCCTACCAGGCGCTCGCCGACGCGCTGCGCGCGGCCGTCCTCGCGGGGGCGCTCCCCGTCCTGACGCGGCTGCCGAGCGAGCGCGAGCTGGCCCGCGCGCTGGGCGTGTCCCGGGCGACGACGTCGGCCGCCTACGCCCGGCTGCGGGACCTCGGCTTCGCCGCGAGCCGCGTGGGCTCCGGCACGGTCGCCGTGCTGCCGCGCGACACCGGACGCCCCGCCGGGACACCGCCCCCGGCCGGTGACGCGCCGTCGGCCGACCCCGCACGCCCCGCCTCCGACCGCACGATCGACATGTCGCAGGCGACGCCGTCCGCCTCCCGTGCCCTGCACGGCGCCTACACCCGGGCGCTGGAGATGCTGCCCGGCTACCTGGACGGCGGGGGCTACGCCCACCTCGGGGTGGAACCCCTGCGTGCCGCCGTCGCCGCCCGGTACACCGCCCGCGGGGCCCCGACCGACCCGGACCAGATCCTGGTCACGACAGGAGCCCAGCAGGCGATCGCGCTGCTGACGACCACGCTCGTGGCCCGGACCGAGCACGTCGTCGCCGAGTCGCCGACGTACGTCCACGCGCTGGGTGCGCTGCGCCGGGCCGGCGCCCGCGTCGTCGGGGTCCCGGTCGGGGACGTCGAGGCGATCGAGTCCGTCGTCCGGCGCACGGGCGCACGGTTCGTCTACCTGGTGCCGGACTTCCACAACCCGACCGGGCGCACGATGACCCGCGACGAGCGCGACGCGGTCGCGGAGCTCGCCGCCCGCCACGACGTCACCGTCGTCGGGGACGAGACGCTCACCGACGTCGACCTCACGGGGGCCGGTGTGCCCGCCCCGTTCGTCGGGGACGGGACCGACCCACGTCTCGTCGCGGTCGGGTCGGCCTCGAAGTCGTTCTGGGGCGGCCTGCGCGTGGGCTGGGTGCGGGCCGACCCCCAGCTCGTGCGCCGGCTCGCGCACACCCGCCAGGTCCTCGACGTGGCCACCCCGGTGCTCGAGCAGCTGGCCGTGACCGACCTGCTGGAGCGCCGCGACCGGATCCTTCCCGAGCGGGTCGCGGACCTGCGCGCCCGGCGCGACGACCTCGTCGACCTGCTCCACGAACGGCTGCCGGCGTGGGACGTGCCCCGCCCGGACGGCGGGCTGTGCCTGTGGGTCGGGCTGGGCCGCCCCCTCGGGCGGGCGGTGGCCGCCGCGTCCGTCGCCGAGGACCTCCGCCTGGCCCCGGGACCCTTGTTCACGCCCGACGGGTCGGGACAGGACCGGGTGCGCCTGACCTTCACGCGGCCGGTCGGGGAGTACGAGGAGGTCGTCGACCGCCTGCGACGGGCGTGGGCCCGGGTCGGCGGGTGAGGAGCCGCGCCGGCGACGCCGCCGCGCCGAGGGACCTCAGGGCTTGCGCAGCTCGACGGTCGGCGTGGCCTGCGCCCCGTCGTGCAGCAGCCGCGCCCGGGCGGCACCGGTCTCGGCCAGCGTGCGCCAGTGCTCGCCGAGCCATTCCTCGGCGTCGTACTGCGTCGTGAACGCGGGGCTG
Source organism: Isoptericola sp. 178 (assembly GCF_030586525.1). NCBI lineage: Bacteria > Bacillati > Actinomycetota > Actinomycetes > Micrococcales > Promicromonosporaceae > Isoptericola > Isoptericola sp. 178. The sequence continues at coordinate 539,855 of NZ_JAUQYN010000003.1, forward strand.
AGCGGCGCCGTCAGCGGCGCACCGGTGTCGTCGTCGAGGGCCCACTCCCAGCGGGGCCGGATCATGCCATCGTCCCGGCGCTGGACGACCCCGGGGACCGCGTCAGGGCGCGGTTGATCCTGGACGGCCAGAACGGCCCGCGGTAGACGAACGAGGTGTAGCCCTGGACCAGGTCGGCGCCGGCGCGCAGGTAGGCACGCACGTCGTCGGCGTCCGTGACGCCCCCGACGCCGATCACCACCGGGTCGGGTCCGAGCCGTCCGCGCAGGCGGCGCACGACCTCCAGCCCGCGTGCGAGCAGCGGCGGGCCGGACAGCCCGCCGGGTCCGCGGTCGTGGCCGACGGTGGTGTTGACGGCGACGACGCCGTCCAGCCCGAGCTCGGTGACGAGGTCGGCCACGGCGTCGACGTCCTCGTCGGACAGGTCCGGGGCGATCTTGACCAGCAGCGGGGTCCGGCCGACGCGGGCGAGCGCCGTCGCCTCGTCCGCCGCGGCACGGACGGCGGTCAGGATCGGGCGCAGCTCGTCGGCCGTCTGCAGGTCGCGCAGCCCCGGCGTGTTGGGCGAGGAGACGTTGACGACGAGGTAGTCGGCGTGCTCGGCGAGCATCCGCGCGCACCGCGCGTAGTCACCGGCCGCGTCCGTGGCGGGGGTGGACTTGTTCTTGCCGATGTTCACCCCGACGATGACGGCGCGACCCGCCCGGGTGGAGCGGAGCGCACGCAGCCGCTCGGCCATCTCCACGGCGCCGTCGTTGTTGAACCCCATCCGGTTGCGCACGCCGCGCACGTCGAGCTCGCGCCACATGCGGGGCCGCTCGTTGCCCGGCTGCGGGCGCGGGGTGACGGTGCCGACCTCGACGAACCCGAAGCCCAGCATGGTCAGCCCGCGCACGGCCCGCGCGTTCTTGTCGAAGCCGCCGGCCAGGCCGAAGGGTGCCGGCACGGTCCGGCCGAGCACCTCCACGCTGCCGGGACCGCCGATGCCGCGACCGAGGTAGGGGGCCAGGGCGCCCTGCACGACGTCGCGCAGCAGCGGCACCCTGCCGGCGACCTCGATCGCGCGGAAGGCGCGGTCGTGCGCACGCTCGGGGTCCATCCGCCGCAGGACGGTCTGGAACAGCAGGGTGTACGGCGTCATCAGGCCTCCGTCGGTCGGACCGGCGCGGACTCCGGGGCGGTGCGTCCGGGGCGAGTGTGCCAGAGCCACCACAGACCCACGAACGGCAGGACGAGCGGGACGTACCCGTAGCCCTGACCGAAGCCCGACCACACGGTCGCCTCGGCGAAGTACTCCGGGTGGGTCACAGATAGCGTACCGACGGTCAGCACACCCGCCGCCTCGACGACGACGGCGCCCCAGGCGACACCCCGCCAGCCCGTCCCCCGTCCGCCCAGCGCGAGCGCGACGGTGGCCACGACGTACACCACGGCGGCCAGCAGGGACAGCAGATAGGCGGCGGGCGCCTCGGCGAGCTTGGTCAGCACCTGGTAGCTCGAGCGGCCCAGCGCGGCCAGGGCGAGGATGCCGTACACGGACACGAGCAGCCGGCCGAAGCCGCCGCTCGTGGTGGGCCGCTCGTCGCTCACAGGCCGGCCTCCCAGATCACCCAGAGGCGCCACTCCAGGAACGCGACGGTCAGCGCGGCGACGCAGAGCACGACCGAGGACCACTTGGTCCGCTCGGCGAAGGCCCACAGGGCGGCCAGTGGCAGCAGCATCGCGGCGGTGAGCAGGTACCCCCAGAACAGCGGCCCGTCCACCGCGTGGCCGCCGGCCTGCTGGATCGCCGCCACGACGGCCTGGACCAGGAGCACCGCCTCGACCGCGGCCGCACCGAAGAGCTGTTTGAGGATCACCGCCCGGTCGCGCACGACGAACCAGGCGGCCCAGCCGGCGAGCAGCCCGCACAGCACCAGGGCGAGGACGAGGAGCGGAAGGACCACGTCGGCAGACTACCCGTCGCGGCCGTACCCGGTGGTGGGGGCGACCGGTTAGCCTGGTGCGCGTGGCTGACCTCACTCTGACCGGAAAGAATCCGACCTCCCTCGCTGCCGACGCGCTCGTCGTGGGCACCTGCTCGACCTCCGACGGCGTGGCCGTCGTGGCCGACCAGCTGCCCGCCTCGCTGGTCGAGCAGCTCGAGACCCTCGCACCGCGCCTCGGCGTGACCGGCGCACGGCAGGAGGTGCGCACCGTGCCCGCCGGCAAGGACGTCGCGGCGGACGTGCTGGTCCTGACCGGCCTCGGCGAGCGGGACGCGGACGGCACCTTCGACCGCGAGACCCTCCGGAGTGCTGCCGGTGCGGCCGTGCGCTCGCTGGCCGGCTCCACGTCGGCCGTCGTCGCCCTGCCGGCGGTGGACGAGGAGGAGCTCGGCGCCGTCGTCGAGGGCGCGCTGTTCGGGGCGTACGCGTACACGACCTACCGGGACGACAAGGCGTCGGCGAAGCTGGCCCCGGTGACCACCCTGCAGGTCGCGACGCCGTTCGCCCGTTCGGCCCGCGCCAAGGCCGCGGCAGCCCGCGCCGAGGTGCTGGCCGCCGCCGTGCACGGCACGCGCGACCTCGTCAACGCCCCCGCGAACGACCTCTACCCGGCCTCGTTCGTCGACGCGGCCAAGGCCGCCGTCAAGGACCTCGGCGTCAAGGGCGTCAAGATCACCGTCCTGGACGACAAGCAGCTCGCCGCCGGCGGCTACGGCGGCCTGACCGGCGTCGGCCAGGGCTCCTCCCGAGGCCCGCGGATGGTCAAGCTCACCTACTCCCCCTCCAAGCCCGCCACCCGCATCGCGCTCGTGGGCAAGGGCATCACGTTCGACACCGGCGGCATCTCGATCAAGCCCGCCGCCAACATGGACGCGATGAAGTCGGACATGGCCGGTGCGGCGACCGTGCTGCACGCGGTGCTCGCCGCGGCCCGGCTCGGGCTCCCGGTCGCCGTGACCGGCTACCTGTGCCTCGCCGAGAACATGCCCGGCAGCAACGCCCAGCGGCCCGGCGACGTCATCACGATCCGCGGCGGCAAGACGGTCGAGGTGCTCAACACCGACGCCGAGGGCCGCCTGGTCATGGCCGACGGTCTCGTCTCGGCCGTCGAGGACGGTCACGACGTCGTGCTCGACATCGCCACGCTGACCGGCGCCCAGATGGTGGCGCTCGGCAAGCGGGTCGGCGGCGTCATGGGCACCGACGACGTCCGCGACGAGGTCAAGGTCGCCGCCGACACCGTCGGTGAGCAGTTCTGGCCGATGCCGCTGCCCGAGGAGCTCGCCGAGGGCCTCAAGTCCAAGACCGCCGACATCGCCAACGTGGGCGAGCGCTGGGGCGGCATGCTCTCGGCCGGCATCTTCCTGCGCTCGTTCGTCGAGGACACGCCGTGGGCCCACCTCGACATCGCCGGCCCGTCGTTCAACGACTCGGCCGCGTTCGGCTACACCCCGGCCGGCGGCACGGGCGTGGGTCTGCGCACGCTGGTGGGCTTCCTCGAGGGCCGGGGCATCACCACCGACTGACCGGACCGGCTCCGGCGCACCGAGCGACGAGGGCCGGACCGACAGCTCCCCCGGTCGTCAGACCGGAAGCGGAGGGCGCCCAGCGCCCGTGAGCGCGACCGGGGGAGCTGTCGGTCCGGCCCTTCGTGCTGCCCGGGGTCCTATCGTCCCTTGCGCTCCTGGCGCTGCGCGGAGTTCCAGTCGCGCATGCGCTGGGGGTAGCCGGTGAACCGGACGTTGTAGACCGGGACGCCCAGGGACCGGGCCACCTCGAAACCCGTGCGCTCGTCGGGCACGCGGCGGCGCGTCCACTCCCCCGTGGTCGCCACCAGCAGCACCGTGCTGGGGGTCTGGGCGTTGGGGGGCTCGACGTAGGCCTCGACACCGACGCGGGTGCGGACGAACTCCTCGAGATGCGCGACGGCGGCGGCGCGTCCACCCCCGCCGGAGGGGGCCGGCGACGACGGTTCCGACCGCCCGAGCAGACGGTCCAGAGCAGACCTCAACGACATGTTCGCGAGACTACCCGCCCCGGGCGGACGACGGGGGAGCCGGTCGTGCCGCGCGGAGCGGCCGTTTCACGACGTTACGGGTGTCGACGCCAGCAAAGATGCCGTGGTGGACCACGATGTACCCAGCATCACAGCTCTGCGCAGGCGCCCGATTGGGGGGCGGACGCAGGTAGTGACAAGATGGCACGCAGTGACCCAGGAACGCGGCTACCGGACAGGAGTCGGTCGAGCCTCCGGCCGACCGGCTCCGGCGCCTCGCTCGACCCACTGATCGAAGGAGACTCCACAGGTCATGTCTGAGAACGTGCAGCTGCCGGCGCTCGGCGAGTCCGTCACCGAGGGCACCGTCACGCGATGGCTCAAGTCCGTCGGCGACACCGTCGAGGTCGACGAGCCCTTGCTCGAGGTCTCCACCGACAAGGTCGACACCGAGGTCCCCTCCCCCGTGGCCGGCGTCGTCGAGCAGATCCTCGCCGAGGAGGACGAGACCGTCGAGGTCGGCGCCGTGCTCGCCGTCATCGGTGACGGCTCGGGTTCGGGGTCCTCCGACGGCGGGTCCCAGGAGGCCCCGGCCGAGGAGTCCGCCGAGTCGGCGCCCGCGGAGGAGTCCCCCGCCGAGTCCGCCCCCGCCGCGCAGGAGTCCGCTCCCGCCGCCGAGGAGTCCGCTCCCGCCGAGAAGGAGGAGTCCTCCCAGCCGGCATCGGGTGGCGGCGAGGGCACCGAGGTCACGCTCCCGGCCCTGGGCGAGTCCGTCACCGAGGGCACCGTGACCCGGTGGCTCAAGGCGGTCGGCGACAGCATCGAGGTCGACGAGCCCCTGCTCGAGGTCTCCACCGACAAGGTCGACACCGAGGTCCCCTCCCCCGTGGCGGGCACCGTGCAGGAGATCAAGGTCGAGGAGGACGAGACCGTCGAGGTCGGCGCCGTCCTGGCGATCGTCGGCTCCGGTGCCGCCCCCGCGGCCGAGAAGAGCGAGAAGAAGCCCGAGCCCGAGAAGAAGCCGGAGCCCGAGCCCGAGCCGGAGAAGAAGCCCGAGCCGGAGAAGAAGCCGGAGCCGAAGCCCGAGCCCGAGAAGAAGCCCGAGCCCGCGGCGGAGAAGCCCGCCGAGAAGCCGGCTCCGGAGAAGAAGCCCGAGTCGAAGGCCGAGCCGGCCGCGGAGAAGCCTGCCGGTGGCCGCGGCTCCTACCTGACGCCGCTGGTGCGCAAGCTCGCCGCGGAGAAGGGTGTCGACGTCGACACGGTGCAGGGCACCGGCGTCGGTGGCCGCATCCGCAAGGAGGACATCCTGGCGGCGGCCGAGAAGGCCTCCGCCCCGGCCGCGTCCGCCCCGGCGTCGTCGGAGCCCAAGAAGCCGACCGTGCCCGAGGTCTCGCCGCTGCGCGGCACCACGGAGAAGATGTCGCGTCTGCGCAAGGTCGTGGCCGAGCGCATGCACGAGGCGCTGCACACCCAGGCCCAGCTCACGACCGCCGTCGAGGTCGACGTCACGAAGGTGGCCAAGCTGCGTCAGCGGGCCAAGGCCGACTTCAAGGCCCGCGAGGGTGCGAACCTGACCTTCCTGCCGTTCTACACGCAGGCGGCCGTGGAGGCCCTCAAGGCCTTCCCGAAGGTCAACGCCTCCATCGACACCGACAAGGGCGAGATCACCTACCACGGCTCGGAGAACGTCGGTATCGCCGTCGACACCGAGCGCGGCCTGGTCGTCCCGGTCATCAAGAACGCCGGTGACCTCAACCTGGCCGGCATCGCCCGCCAGATCGGCGACCTCGCGGCCCGTACCCGCGACAACAAGATCGGTCCGGACGACCTCAGCGGCGCCACGTTCACCATCACGAACACCGGCTCCGGCGGTGCCCTCTGGGACACCCCGATCGTCCCGGTCGGCCAGGTGGCGATCCTCGGCACCGGCACGATCACGAAGAAGCCCGTGGTCGTCACGACCGCCGACGGCGAGGAGACCATCGCGATCCGCCAGATGGCGATGCTGTTCCTGTCCTACGACCACCGCCTGGTCGACGGCGCCGACGCCGCCCGCTTCCTCACCGCGGTGAAGAACCGCATCGAGGAGGGCGCCTTCGAGTCCGAGGTCGGTCTCTGACCGGCTGACGCACCACCCGTCAGGGGCGAGGACCGCACGGTCCTCGCCCCTGACGTCGTCCTGGGCCCGGACACGCCGTCGCGGTCCGGTCACACGACGTCGGTCACCCGCCAGCCGTCCGGCGTCCACGCCAGGCGCAGCGTGTCGGTCCTCGGTTCACCGGCCGGCACGGTCACGGCCTCGCCGTCCGCGCCGACCTGGGTGTGCTCCTCGACGACGTAGCGCACGACGACCTCGGCCCGGTCCCGCGTCGGAGCCCCCGCCAGCCGCACGGACAGGACGGTGACCCGCGCGTCCACCAGCCGGGTCCCGGACGCCCTCGCACGCTCCAGCCACGCCGTGTCCGCCGCATGGGCGGGGGTGCCCGGCACCGCGACCTCCGCCACGTCGTGCTCCCCCGCCAGCAGCCCCGCGCGGCGCCGGGTCAGCTCGGCGGCGGCAGCGGCCGGGTCCTCCCGGTCGGTCGTCACCTGCCCGGCCCCCGTGCCGGCGCCCGGTGCCGGGCCGGCAGATGCCGCCACCGCGGCCGACGGCGTGCCCGGCGCCGCGGTGAACGCCAGCCCTCCAGCGACCAGCACGGCCACCGCGACGAGGACACCGGCGCCGGCCAGCGCCGGACGCCACACCGACGCCGGCCGGTGCCGTGCCGGGCCCCGAGCCCTCCCGGCGGGATGCGACCGCCGCGTCGCCCGGGTGCCGGGCACCGGCGCGGAACCGGCCCCGTCCTCACCGGGGCGCCGGGCCCGGCGGTGCCGCGGCTCGCCGTCCGAGGGGTCGGTCCCCGGACGCTGCCGGCCGCTCGCGAGCGCGGCGGCCGCGAGGGCCGCCGGTTCGGGCAGCCGCAGCGGTTCCGGGTCCAGCTCGTCGTGCACGCGCGCGGCGAGCGTCCCGGCCTCCGGACGGACGCGCGGGTCGTCGGCCAGCGCGGGGGCGAGGACGGCCCGCAGCGCGGTGTCCGTGTCCGACCCGGCCCGGGCGCACAGCGTCTCGACCAGCCGGGCCAGGGCGTGCACGTCCTCGCTCTCGGAGGCGGGGTTCGCGTCGTGCGGCGGCGTCAGCCGCGGCCGCAGCAGCACCCGGCCGTTCAGGTCGACGACGACGTCCCCGACGTCGAGGCCCCCGTGGACGACACCGGCGCTGTGCAGGGTCGCGAGCCCCTGGGCGAGGTCGGCCGCGAGCCCGGCGGCCTCGGGACCGTCGCACCGGCCCCGCACGGCGAGCACGGTGGCCAGGTCCGTCGCCGACGCGGCACCACGCGGCACGACCAACGCTCCGTCAGGACGGGCGACGGCGGCGCCGACGGGCTCGACGCGGGCGGCATCGATGTCGGCGAGCCGTCGCAACCGGTCCAGCAGGGCGTCGCGGGCAGCGGCGTCGGGCGGCACGGCGAGGACGGTGTCGGTCTGCACCAGGTCATGCAACACCCCGGGAGCACCCGCCCGCAGGCGTCGTCCACAGGCTTCGGGGCGACCAGCAGCGGGACGGCCCCGGGTCAGAGCTCGACGCGGCGCCCCTGGCGGGCGGCCACCCGGGCCGCGTCGAGCACCTCGGCGGTGCGTACCGCGTCGCCCGGGTCGACGGGTGCCGGTTCCTCCCCGTCGAGCCAGGGACCCAGCGCCCGGTAGAAGTCGGCGTGCCCGCCGGGTGCGGTCGGCACGGGGCGTCGTTCGCGGCCGCGGGTGAACCAGCCGTGCGTGCCCGCCGGGGCCTCGTCGTCGAACCGCTCGAGCGGGGAGGCGTCCTGCTCGAAGGTCGTGACCAGGTAGGCGCCCTCGCTGCCGAGGACCCGGGTGCGCGGGCCGGGCGCGGCGACGACGGAACCCGCCCAGAGCCGCGAGACGACGGGGTGCCGGCTGGCGGCGAGCCCGCCGCCGGCCTCGTGGGTCAGCACGAGGAAGACGTCGTCCTCCGTCGGCGTGGTCAGCGCTCGCAGCTGGGCCCACACGTCGGTCACCCGGCCGAAGAGCCGTGTGGCGGAGTCCACCAGGTGCGGTCCGAGGTCCAGCAGGAGGCCGCCGCCGTCGGGGTCGTTCTCCTTCCACCGCTTGCGCGGCACCGGCCGCCACCGCTCCCAGTGCCGTTCGAAGGTGTGCACGTCGCCCAGCTCGCCGCGCCCCAGCAGCGCGGCGAGCGTGAGCTGCTCGGGGTCCCAGCGGCGGTTGTGGAACACCGTGAACGGCGTGCCCGTGGCGTCCGCCTCGGCCGCCACGGCTCGCGCCTCGTGGGCGTCGACCCCGATGGGCTTGTCCAGCACGAACGGCACCCCGGCCCGGGCCAGCGCCGCCGCCTGCTTCGCGTGCAGCTGGCTGGGGCTGGCGACCACGACGACGTCGTAGGTCGAGCGGGCGGCCAGCAGGTCGTCGAGGTCGTCGTACAGCCGGGCACCGGGCCAGTCACCCGCGGCCTGGGTCCGGCGGCCCTGGTCGCGGGTGACGACACCGGTCACCGGGAGCCCGGCCTCGCGGGCCAGGGCCGCGTGGATGCCCCGGCCCGCTCCCCCGTACCCGATGATGGCGACGCGTGGCGTGATCATGTGCCCATGGTGCCGGACCCCTGCTCGGCCGCCACCGGGCGACGCGCCAGTCGGGAGGGCCACCACGTGCGGTCGCCGATGTCGTGGACGAGCGCGGGCACGAGGAGGCTGCGCACCACGAGGGTGTCGATCAGCACGCCGAAGGCGACGATGAAGGCGAGCTGGGCGAGGAACGCCAGCGGGATGACCCCGAGGGCGGCGAACGTCGCCGCGAGCACGACGCCCGCCGAGGTGATCACCGACCCGGTGACCGCGAGCCCGCGCAGCACCCCCGGTCGGGTCCCGATCTTCAGGCTCTCCTCCCGCACCCGGGTCATGAGGAAGATCGAGTAGTCGACACCGAGCGCGACGAGGAACGCGAAGGCGTACAGCGGGACGCTGGGGTCGGTCGCGGGGAAGTCGAAGACGTTGTTGAACAGGATCGCCGAGATGCCGAGGGCGAACCCGAAGGACAGCACGTTGGCACCCATGAGGAGCGCGGCGGCCAGCACGGAGCGCAGCAGCAGCATGAGGATGAACAGGATGACGATCAGCACGACGGGCACGATGACGCGCAGGTCACGCTGACCGGCCTGCTGGGTGTCCAGGCGTTCGGCGGCCGCACCGCCGATGAGCGTGTCGGGCGAGACGCCCTCCACCGAGTCCCGGAGCGCCGCGACGGCCTCGGTGGCCTCCTGGCTGTCCGAGGGGGCGTCGGTGATGACGTCCACGCGGACCAGGCCGTCCACCACGAGCGGGTCGCCTCCGGCCGGCGCGCCCGGGGCCGGCGCCGGCTGGTCGGTCACCGGGGTCGCCTCCGAGACCCCTTCGGTGCTCTCCGCGGCCTCGACGACGGCATCGAGGTCTCCCTCGGGGGTGACGACGGTGACGGGCTGGGTGGAGACACCTTCGAAGTGGGCGGTGAGGACCTCCTCGCCGTCGACCGAGTCGACCTGGGTCAGGAACACCTCGGAGTCGCCCGTCCCCCCGGCGTTCAGCGTGGGCACGAAGGCGGCGCCGGCGAGGAGCACGAGCGCGGTGACGATCCAGACGGGCCGGTCGTGGCGGCCGACGAAGCCGGCCGCACGGGACCAGAGCCCGTGCCCGGCGACCGCCGGGGTGTCGTCCTCGGCGCCGTGACGCCCACGGCCGGGCTTCGCCGGCTGCTCCGCGACGGGCGCGGACTCCGCGGCGGAGCCGTCGGCCGTCGCACCGGCCGACACCCGGGGGATCCGGGGCCAGAACACCCAGCGGGCGCGGCGCCCGCCGACGAGCAGCAGGGCCGGCAGCAGCGTGAGCGCGGACAGGTACGCCGCGACGATGCCGATGGTGGCGACCGGACCCAGGCTCCGGTTGGACGACAGGTCGGACAGCAGCAGGCAGAGCAGACCGGCGATGACGGTGACCGCGCTGGCCGTGATGGGTTCGAACGACGCGCGGACGGCGCGGCGCAGGGCCGTGTAGGGCGACTGCAGCCGTCCCAGCTCCTCGCGGTACCTGGCCACGACGAGCAGGGAGTAGTCGACGGAGGCGCCGACCACGAGGATCGACAGGATGCCCTGGGACTGGCCGTTGAGGGTCAGCACGTCGTTCGCCGCGAGCTGGTAGACCGCCAGGCCCGCGAGGGACAGCGCGAGCACGGAGGTGAAGATGACGACGAACGGCAGGAACGGCGACCGGTAGACCAGGGCCAGGATGATGAGCACGGCGCCGAGGGCGACCAGCAGCAGCACGGTGTCGATGGCGCCGAACGCGCTGGTGAGGTCCGCGATGAAGCCGGCCGGACCGGTGACCCAGGACTCGAGCCCGGAGTCGGCCAGACCGCCGTCGCCGGAGCCCTGCTCGGCGAGGTCGCGCATGGCCGTGACGGCGGCCTCGGCCACGCTGGCCTCCTCCTCGCCGATCGCCTCGTCGGCGAGCGAGGCGTCGAGGGAGACCAGCACCAGCACCGCCTCGCCGTCCTCGGACGGGATGACCACCGGGTCGGCGATGCTGGCCTCCCCGACCGTGGCGGGCTCGTCGCCCGTGGCGCCCTCGAGCGGGGCGTCCGGCACGGCCTCGGCGTACGCCTGCGCGTCCTGGAGCTGCTCGGGGGTCAGCGTCGCGCCGTCACCGGCCTCGGCCACGAGGAGGGCGGGCAGCGTCGTGTCGTCGGTGAACTCGGCGGCGAGCTCGGCCGCACGGGTCGACTCGGCACTCTCGGGCAGGAACGCGGCGGAGTCGTTCTCCTGGACGCTGCTCAGGTTGCCCTGGGCCTGCCCTCCGAAGGCTCCGACGGCGAGCCAGACGCCGATCGCTGCAAGAATGACGAGACCGCGGGCGATGCCCGCCCACCTTTTACTCAGCATGCTGAGTATGATGGGGAATCGGAGGACATCACGCAAGTGAAGAACGAGACGCGCCGGCCCGGGGAGCCGGACCCCACGAGCGAGGAGCCGGGCCAGTGGCCCACGGGGCGGCTCCTCTTCACGGTCGCGCGCCGGATCGAGCAGGACTGGAACGCCCACCTGGCCACCTGGGACCTCAACCACGCCGGGCACCCCGTGCTCCTGCACCTCCTGGCCGGGCCGCTCACGCAGCGCGAGATCGCCTCGCGCAACGGCGTCACCGAGCAGACGATGAGCCGCATCGTCGCGCGCCTGGAGCGGTCCGGCTACGTCGTCCGCGCCGACGACCCGCGCGACCGACGCCGCCGGGCCGTGACCATCACCGACACCGGCCGGCGCGTCGCGCTGGAGGCCGCGCAGTTCCAGCCCGCCGAGGACCTCACCTCCCGCGGCCTCGACGAGGAGCAGGTCGCGACGCTGCGCGAGATCCTCGTGGACATGGTGCGCGCCCAGCGCGCGGAACCCGGCACCTCCGTGGGGCAGTAGGCTGCCGGGATGGACGTCGTCTCGCTGCCGGGCACCGTCGACTACCACGAGGCCTGGGAGCTCCAACGCCGAACGCACGCCGCCGTGCAGACCGGGGAGGACCCCGGTCGCCTCTTCCTGCTCGAGCACGACTCCGTCTACACCGCCGGACGCCGGACCCGCCGGGACGAGTACCCCACCGACGGCACCCCCGTGGTCGACGTCGACCGCGGCGGGAAGATCACCTGGCACGGCCCCGGCCAGCTCGTCGCCTACCCGATCGTGCCCCTGCGCTCCCCCGTCGACGTCGTGGTCTACGTGCGCACGCTCGAGGCCGCCGTCATGGACGTGTGCGCCGGTCTCGGCCTCGACCCGATCCGGGTCGAGGGACGCTCGGGGGTGTGGTTCGCGGCCGACGACGGCGGACCGGACGGCACGCCCCGCCGGGCCCGCAAGGTCTGCGCCATCGGAGCGCGCGTCGCCCGCGGCGTGACCATGCACGGCCTGGCCCTGAACTGCGACGCCGACCTGGCGGCGTTCGACGCGATCGTGCCCTGCGGCATCGACGACGCCGACGTCACCTCGCTGTCGGCCGAGACCGGGCGGCGGATCACCGTCGACGACGTGCGCGACGCCCTGACCGACGCCCTCCTGACCCACCTGACCCCGCTGGTGACCGAAGTCACCACCGCCCCCGTCGACGTCGCGCCGGAGCCGCGTGGCGCCGTCGTAGGCTGACAGACGTCGACGAAAGGGAACGACGCCGTGACCATCGCACCCGAGGGCCGCCGCCTGCTGCGCGTCGAGGCCCGCAACGCCGAGACCCCGATCGAGAAGAAGCCCGAGTGGATCAAGACCCGTGCGGTCATGGGCCCGGAGTACAAGGAGCTCAAGGGCCTGGTGAAGGGTGGTGGCCTGCACACCGTCTGCGAGGAGGCGGGCTGCCCCAACATCTTCGAGTGCTGGGAGGACCGCGAGGCGACGTTCCTCATCGGCGGTGACCAGTGCACCCGCCGCTGCGACTTCTGCCAGATCGACACCGGCAAGCCCGCCGCCTTCGACGCCGACGAGCCGCGCCGCGTGGCCGAGTCCGTCCGCGAGATGGGGCTGAAGTACTCCACCGTCACCGGTGTCGCCCGTGACGACCTGCCCGACGGCGGCGCCTGGCTGTACGCCGAGACGGTCCGCAAGATCCACGAGCTCAACCCCGGCACCGGCGTCGAGCTGCTCATCCCGGACTTCAACGCGATCCCCGAGCTGCTCGACCAGGTCAACGAGTCGCGCCCCGAGGTGATGGCGCACAACGTCGAGACCGTGCCGCGGATCTTCAAGCAGATCCGGCCCGCGTTCCGCTACGAGCGCTCCCTGTCGGTGCTGACGCGGGCGCGCGACGCGGGGCTGGTCACCAAGTCCAACCTCATCCTCGGCATGGGCGAGACGATCGACGAGGTGAAGTCCGCGCTGGACGACCTGCACTCCGCCGGGTGCGACCTCATCACGATCACCCAGTACCTGCGGCCGTCGGTGCGCCACCACCCCGTCGACCGCTGGGTGCGCCCCGAGGAGTTCGTCGAGCTGAGCGACTACGCCGAGGAGATCGGGTTCCTCGGGGTCATGGCCGGTCCGCTGGTGCGCTCCTCCTACCGGGCCGGGCGCCTGTGGGGCCAGGCGATGACGAAGCGCGGCCAGGCCGTGCCGGACTCCCTCGCTCATCTGACCGAACCGACCACCGCACGGCAGGAGGCGGCGAGCCTCGTCGCCCCGCGCGCCCAGTAGAATCGACCACCATGGCCCGCACGAAGTCCGACGCCGGCGAGCCCGCCGACGCGTCCACCAAGAAGCAGAAGAAGCCCAAGAAGCAGCGCTGGTACCACCAGGTGTGGTCGGCGTACCAGATGACCCGACGTCAGGACCCGCTGGTCACCTGGATCATGCTGGCGGTCTTCATCGGCATCCTCGCCGTGGCGCTGCTCATCGGCGCCCTGACCGACAACGTCATCTACGCCGGGATCATCGGCCTGCCGTTCGCCCTGCTCGCCGCGATGTTCGTCCTGACGCGCAAGGCGGAGCGCGCGGCGTACACCCAGATCGCCGGGCAGCCGGGTGCCGTCCGTGCCGCGCTGGGCACCGTCCGTGGCGGCTGGAACTTCGACGACGAGCCCGTGGCGGTCAACCGGCAGCAGGACCTCGTGTTCCGCGGCGTCGGGCGCCCCGGCGTCGTGCTGGTCTCCGAGGGGCCGTCGCACCGCGTGGAGCGGATGCTCGCCGACGAGCGCAAGCGCGCCGCGCGCATCCTGCCGAACGTCCCCGTCACGACCATCCAGGTGGGTGACGAGGAGGGTCAGGTCCCGCTGCCCAAGGTCGCCCGCAAGGTCCAGCGGATGAAGAAGCAGCTCACCCGCGCCGAGGCCGCGGAGGTCGGCAAGCGTCTCAAGTCCCTCGGCGGCATGCGCCTGCCGGTGCCCAAGGGCGTCGACCCGATGAACGCCCGCCCCGACCGCAAGGGCATGCGCGGGCGCTGACACCCCCTCCGGACCACCGTCGGGCGGCCGGGACCCTCATCGACGCACGATGACGGTCCCGGCCGCCTTGTCGTGCAGACCCCGGCCGTCGGTGTCCCAGACCACGGCCGGGATGACGAGGCACACCAGCACCGCGCGGATCGCCCCGCGCCCGAACCCGACCAGGTGCGGGCCCTCGACGCCGAGCCGGCGCACCTGCAGACCGAGCAGCCGGTGCCCGAGCGTCGTGCCGACCGTGCTGACCAGCAGCAGGTTCATGGCGAAGAAGATCGCCAGGGTCGCACCGGCGTCGTAGGAGAAGAACGCGTAGCTGATGGCGCCGGCGGCCGCCCAGTCCACGACGAGCGCCACGACGCGCCGCCCGATCCGGGCCGGCGACCCCGGCCCGGAGGTGGGCAGACCCAGGGAATCGGTCCCGGACGTCTCATCCCTCGGGACGCCCCGACCGGTCAACCACGACCCGAATTCCTCGCGCGACGGCATGAACACACTCTACGTCGGGGTTTCGGCCGTCTACGTAACGCGGACGAAACACCGGCGCTATGCAAGAGTAATGCCACGGCTCTAGCGTCGAGGGAGCCGAGCCACCTGGCACCGTCCCATCAAGGAGCGCATGCATGTTCACCAATGCCGAGGAGGCAATCGCCTTCACCCGCAACGAGGGGGTGGAGTTCATCGACGTCCGGTTCATCGACCTTCCGGGCGTCATGCAGCACTTCAACATCCCCGTCGCGCAGTTCGACGAGGACTCCTTCACCGAGGGCCTCATGTTCGACGGCTCCTCGATCCGCGGGTTCCAGGCGATCCACGAGTCGGACATGAAGCTCGTGCCGGACGTGAAGACCGCGTTCATCGACCCGTTCCGCAAGCGCAAGACGCTCGTGATGAACTTCTCGATCGTGGACCCGTTCACGGACGAGCCCTACGCCCGCGACCCGCGCAACATCGCCGCCAAGGCTGAGGCCTACCTCGCCTCCACCGGCCTCGCGGACACCGCGTTCTTCGCCCCCGAGGCGGAGTTCTACATCTTCGACGACGTCAAGTTCGGCACCTCGTCGCAGTCCGGCTTCTACAGCATCGACTCGGTCGAGGCCGCCTGGAACACCGGCCGCGACGAGGAGGGCGGGAACCTCGGCTACAAGACCCGCTACAAGGGTGGCTACTTCCCCACCTCCCCGGGTGACCGCTTCGCCGACCTGCGTGACGACATGGTCGCCACCCTCGGTCAGGTGGGCCTGGACGTCGAGCGTGCGCACCACGAGGTGGGCACCGCCGGCCAGCAGGAGATCAACTACAAGTTCAACACCCTGCTGCACGCCGCCGACGACCTGATGAAGTTCAAGTACGTCATCAAGAACGTCGGCTTCGAGGCCGGCAAGTCGGTGACGTTCATGCCGAAGCCGATCTTCGGCGACAACGGCTCGGGCATGCACTCCCACCAGTCCCTGTGGCTGAACGGCGAGCCGCTGTTCTACGACGAGAAGGGCTACGGCGGCCTGTCCGACATGGCCCGCTGGTACATCGGCGGTCTGCTCAAGCACGCCCCGTCGCTGCTCGCCTTCACCAACCCGTCGGCGAACTCGTTCCACCGCCTGGTGCCGGGCTTCGAGGCGCCGGTCAACCTGGTCTACTCGGCCCGTAACCGCTCGGCCTGCATCCGCATCCCGATCACCGGGAACTCGCCGAAGGCCAAGCGCGTCGAGTTCCGCGTGCCGGACCCGTCGAGCAACCCCTACCTCGCGTTCTCCGCGATGCTGCTCGCCGGCATCGACGGCATCAAGAACCGCATCGAGCCGCCGGCCCCGGTCGACAAGGACCTCTACGAGCTGCCCCCGGAGGAGCACGCGGAGATCGCCCAGGTCCCGAGCTCGCTCGAGGGCACGCTGAACTCCCTCGAGGCGGACCACGAGTTCCTCACCCAGGGCGACGTCTTCTCCGAGGACCTCATCGCCACCTGGATCGACTACAAGCGGACCAACGAGATCGACCCGATCCGTCTGCGCCCGCACCCGCACGAGTTCGAGCTGTACTACGACATCTGATCGTTCTCCCCGGTCACCAGGCGTGGCACGTCTCGACCTGACACGTCGGTGACCCGAGGACGTCACGCGGACGCCCTGGCCCCACCTTCCACGGTGGACGCCAGGGCGTCCTGCGTCATCGGAACGTCGGCTCGCGACCTTCCCGCATGGCTGCCATGGCCTCCAGCAGGTCGTCGCTGGCGAGGAAGGCCGAGTTCCAGGCTGCGACGTACCGCAGGCCGGCTTCAACGCGCGGACCACGCTCGGCGTCCAGCACATCCTTGATCCCGCGCATGGTCAGCGCGCTGTTGCGGGCGATGGTCGAGGCGAGCGCGTGGGCGGCAGCCATCAGTTCCTCGGAGCTCGGATAGACGTCGTTGACCAGGCCGATCCTCGCGGCGCGCTCGGCGGTGATGTCCTCGCCGGTCAGCGCGAGCTGGCGCAGGTGGCCGTCACCGATCACCCCCACGAGTCGCTGCAGACTTCCGAGGTCCGCCACGATCGCGAGCCTCGCCTCCTTGATGCTGAACGTCGCGTCCGCCGAGGCCACCCGGATATCGCAGGCCGCGGCCAGGTCGACGCCCCCGCCCAGGCACCATCCCTCGATGGCGGCGATCGTGGGCTTGCGGCACGAGGCGACGGCGGTCATGGCCGCCTGCCAACGCCTGACCGTGGCGTGAACCTGCTGCCGCGTGTCGGCGTCGTCCTTGCTGAGGAAGTGGCCGAACATCCCCGCCACCGCCGCGATGTCGAGCCCGTAGGAGAAGTTTCCGCGCGTGCCCCGCAGCACGATCGCCCGCGCCTCGTCGTCCTGGTCGAGCTCGACGAACGTGTCGTGCAGCTCCGTGAAGAACTCCGGATCCATGACAGGTTTCCCGTCCCGTCCGGCAAGCTCGACGGTGACGACTCCGCCGTCCCGCGTGAGGTCGAAGCGTGCGTCGGTCACAGTGGTGCCCTCGTTTCTCGGGGGGTATGGGAGTTGATTCCTGGGTCCGAGCCCGCGAGCCGTGCGCGCAGCGCCTCGGCGACCGTGTCGAGCGCTGCCCGATCGGCGACCCGGTCCGGTGCGGAGACGACCACCCCGTCACCGGCCACGCGCGGGATCACGTGCAGGTGCGAGTGGAACACCGACTGCTGCGCGTCACGCCCCTGCGCCGGCAGGTCCGTGATGGCCTCGTGGTGCTCGACCGAGGCCTCGAGGTCACCGTTCACGATCCGGCAGAAGAGGCAGTCGTTCTCCATCGTCGACACGGGGACAAGGTACCGGTCGGGACGGCACCGCCGGGACGCACCGACCCGGGTGCGAGTCACGACGGACACGCCCACTATCCGAGGACCACCAGGTTCGAGACCAGGAGGCGCAGTGAGCACGGCGGACCTCTCCAGCCTTCCTCTGGAGGACCTTCTCGAGGAGCTGGGGGCCACCCCGTCCGGCTTGACCACCGCGGAGGCCACGGAGCGGCTGGACCGGTACGGGGCCAACGAGATCATCGAACGACGGAAGAACCCACTGCTCGTGCTGGCCGGGTACTTCTGGGTCCGATCCCCTGGATGATCGAGGCCGCCCTGGTGCTCTCCCTCGTCCTCGGCAGCTGGTCCGACGCGGTGATCATCGGGGTGCTGCTGGCCATGAACGGGGCGGTGGCGTTCAGCGAGGAGCACCAGGCGACGCGGGCGATCGAAGCGCTCCAGGAGCGGCTCGCGACGTCGGCCCGGGTCCGCCGGGACGGGGTGTGGACCACGGTGCCGGTCCGCGAGGTCGTGCCCGGCGACGTGGTCCGCCTCCGCCTCGGCGACGTCGTGCCCGCCGACGTCCGGCTCCTGGAGGACGCCGAGCTCCAGGTCGACCAGTCGGCGCTCACCGGCGAGTCGCTCCCCGTGACCCGGGGGCAGGGTGACGCCGCGTGGTCCGGCTCGGTGATCACGCGCGGCGAGGCGGACGCGGTGGTCTACGCCACCGGTGAGGACAGCTACTTCGGCCGGACCGCGACGCTGGTCGAGAGCGCCGGGGTGGTCAGCCACTTCCAGCGCGCGGTGCTGCGGATCGGCCGGTACCTCATCGTCATCGCGGTCACCCTGGTCACGCTGACGTCGGTCGTCGCGCTGCTGCGCGGCAACGACCTCGCCGAGATCCTCCAGTTCGCCCTGGTGGTCGTCATCGCGTCCGTGCCCGTCGCGCTCCCGGCCGTGCTGTCGGTGACGATGGCGGTCGGCGCCCGCGCGCTCGCCCGCCGCCAGGCCGTCGTCAGTCACCTGCCGGCCGTCGAGGAGCTCGGCGGGATCGACGTGCTGTGCTCGGACAAGACCGGGACCCTGACCAGGAACCGGCTCGCCGTCGGCGACCCGTGGTGCGCCTCCGGCGTCGGACCGGCGGAGCTGCTCGAGGCCGCCGCCGTGGCCTCGCGCGCCGAGGACCAGGACCCGATCGACCTCGCCGTCCTCGCCGCCGCCGAGCACCCGGACGAGACCTCGGCCGGTCGGCTGCTGCACTTCACCCCGTTCGACCCGGTGGGCAAGCGCACCGAGGCCACCGTGCGGCAGGAGGACGGCCGCACCTTCCGGGTCAGCAAGGGAGCCCCGCAGATGATCGCCGCGCTGTGCGGCGACGACCCGGCCGTGGCGGAGTCCGCCCGGCAGGTGGACGACTTCGCCCGGCGCGGGTACCGCTCCCTGGCCGTGGCCCGCACCGACGGGGCCGACCGCTGGCATCTCCTCGGGGTGCTGCCGCTCGCGGACCCGCCGCGGGAGGACTCCCGGGAGACGATCGACGCCGCCCGCGACCTCGGGATCGAGGTCAAGATGGTCACCGGGGACCAGGTGGCCATCGGGGCGGAGATCGCCCGGCAGGTCGGGCTCGGCGACCGGATCCTGCCGGCGTCCGCGCTGGGCGACGAGGACACCCCCGAGGACACCCGGGCGCGGCTCGTGGCCGAGGCGGACGGGTTCGCCGAGGTGTTCCCCGAGCACAAGTACCGCATCGTCGAGCTGCTGCAGCGCCGCGGCCGCATCGTGGCGATGACCGGCGACGGTGTCAACGACGCCCCCGCGCTCAAGCAGGCCGACGCCGGGATCGCGGTCTCCGACGCGACCGACGCCGCCCGATCGGCCGCCGACGTCGTGCTGATGGCCCCCGGCCTGTCGGTGATCGTCGACGCCATCCGCATGGCGCGGGAGATCTTCGCGCGGATGACCAGCTACGCGACGTACCGCATCGCCGAGACGATCCGGGTGCTGCTGCTCATCACGCTGGCCATCGTGTTCCTCGACTTCTTCCCCGTGACGGCCGTGATGATCGTCCTGCTCGCCGTGCTCAACGACGCGGCCATCCTGACGATCGCCTACGACCACGTCCGCGGCTCGGACCGCCCCGCGCGCTGGCGCATGGGGTCCGTGCTGACGGTCGCCACCGCGCTCGGGCTCGCCGGTGTCGTGGCGTCGTTCCTGCTGTTCCTCGTGGCGGACCTCGCGCTGGACCTCGACCGCGAGCTGATCCAGACGCTGATCTACCTCAAGCTGTCCGTGGCCGGGCACCTGACGATCTTCGTCACCCGCACCCGCGGCCCGTTCTGGTCGCGTCCGGCGCCGGCCCCGGTGCTGGTGGCCGCCGTGCTGGGCACCCAGGCGATCGCCACCGTGATCGCCGCGACCGGGTTCCTCATGGCCCCGATCGGCTGGGCCGGTGCCGGACTCGTCTGGGCCTACGCCCTGCTGTGGTTCCTCGTCAACGACCGGGTCAAGCTCGCCGCCCACGCGCTGGTGGACCGCCGGGCGGCTCGGCGCGCAGCTCGCGACCGAGTGACCCTGCTCCGCGCCGAGGGCTGACCCCGGGCCGCGAGCGGTCCGCAGCGACCGCACGCGGTCCTGGGCATACTGAGGTCATGAGGCGCCTGGCCGCGCTCGTCATCGCCTGGGCCGTCCTGACCGCGTGCACCGGACAGGAGCCCGGTTCGTCGGTGTCCGTCGGGGACGACGTCGTCGGGGCTGCCGACGCCGCGGTCGCGCCCGACGTTCCGACCGTGCACTGGTTCTGGGCGCCGTGGTGCCCCACCTGCCAGGCCCCGGACCCGCACCTGTCCGGACTGGCGGAGCAGCACGCGGACCAGCTCGCCGTCATCGCCTTCGAGGGCCCCGACGGCCTCGAGACCATCGAGGTGGCCGCCCGGGTGGTCCCGCACGTCACCTACGTCGTCGGCTCCGAAGGCACGCTGTGGCAGCAGCGCGAGGTCACGGGCATGAGCACCTACACGGTCTTCGGACCGGACGGCGAGGTCCTCGACGAGGGCCACCTCGGTCAGACCGACCTGGCCGAGCTCGTGGCGGGGCTGGCGGAGGAGCACGGCCACGCCCCGGACGTCACGGTCCCGAACCGGTCCGCGATCAGCGCCGGCTGACGGTGCCGAACCGGCGGGCGACGGGGGCCAGGAAGAGCGGACGCAGGAGGGCGGCCGCCCCGGCGATCACCACGACCGCCGCGACGAACAGCCAGAAGCCGACCCAGCTCACCTCGTCCCGGGCGGCGAACATGTGGTTGAGGTTGCGCAGCGCCCCCGTGGCGAAGACCAGGGAGACGTGGACGACGGTGAACGCGACGAAGTACAGCATCACCGGGAAGTGGATCCGCCGCGCGACCTCCACGGGGAACAGGCGGTCCCGCCGGGGCCGCGAGGGCCAGGAGACGCTCATCCGCACGCCGGTGGCGATCGCCAGCGGGGCGGCGACGAACACCGTGGTGAAGTAGGCCAGCTGCTGGAGGCTGTTGTAGTGCACCCACCCGTTGTCCGTGGGCCAGCTCAGCGACAGGTACTGCAGACCCGCGGACACCGCGTTCGGGAACACGCTCCAGTCCGTCGGCACGATCCGCACCCACTGCCCCGTCGCGAACAGCAGCACGACGTAGAGCACGCCGTTGGCGACCCAGAAGACGTCCAGCGCCTGGTGGGCCCAGGACATGATGCTGATGCGCTCCTGCGGTGCGGCCCGCCGGGCCCAGTACGCCGCCGGCCGCTGCTGCCGGCGCACCATCCAGCCGGTGCGCACGATCAGCACCAGCAGGAACACGTTGAAGAAGTGCTGCCAGGAGAGCCAGGCGGGGATGCCCACCGGGGAGCCCTCGGGGAGCGGGTAGTCGCCGGGATAGGTGGTCAGGAAGCCCTGCACCGGTTCCAGGTGCACCAGCCACCGCGCGACCAGGACGGCGGCACCGACCAGGACGACGGCACCGGCCACCAGGACGAGGGCACGACCGGCCCAGCGCGGCGGCCGAGGCCGGGCGGCCGGGAGCTGCTCGTCCTCGGCGGCCGTGCCCGTCTGCTGCCCAGCGGCCGGCGCGTGGTCCGCCCGGACGAGCGGCGGCGTGGCCGGGGCCGGCTCGGGCACGGGCTCCTGCTCCGGCTCCGGCTCCGGCGGGCGATAGGCCCACGCCGGCGCCATGCCCGCAGGGGGCCACGGCTCTCCCCCGGGCACCCGGGGCAGGCCGCGGCGCAGGGGGACGCCGTCGAGGGCGGTCTCGGGCGAGGTCGGCACGGCGGGCGACCCTGTGGATGCCTCCGCGGGCGCCCCCGCAGCGGTCACCGCCTCCGAGCGCTCGACGGTCCCGGTGGCCACGGAGGCCTCCGGAACGACCGTGGTACCCGCCACCGCGGACGCGTGGGCAGGGGCCTCGCCGGCCGGGGGCCACGGTGGGCCCCCCGGGCGGCGCGGCAGTCCTCGCCGCAGGGCGGTCATGCGTTCCTCCGCGCCTCGAGGGCGGCGACGAGCCGGGGCACGACCTCGAACACGTCGCCGACCACGCCGAAGTCCGCGATCTCGAACAGGGGGGCGTCGGCGTCCTTGTTCACGACGACGATCGTCTGAGCCGTCTGCATCCCGGCGCGGTGCTGGATGGCGCCGGAGATGCCCAGGGCGACGTACAGCCGGGGCGACACCGACACGCCGGTCTGGCCCACCTGGGCCGACGACGGGGCGTACCCGTTGTCGACCGCGACCCGCGACGCGCCGACGGCGGCGCCGAGGGCGTCTGCGAGTCGCTCGACCAGCTCGAAACCCTCTGCGGAGCCCAGACCCCGACCGCCGGAGACGACCTTCTCGGCCCCGCGCAGCGCGGGGCGGGACGACGTCACCTCGACGGGTTCGACCGCCACGATCTCGGCGCCGGGGATCCCCGACTCGGTGACCGCGAGCTCCTCGACGGAGGCGTCGGGGACGGCGGACGCACGGTCGTCGATCTCCCCCACGCGCAGCGTGACGACCGGTGCGCCGAACGTGGCGGCCGCGTCGACCAGGTAGGTGCCGCCGTAGACCGAGTGGCGGGTGATGATCCCCTCCTCGTCGCGCGAGACGCCGACGGCGTCGACCGCGAGCGCCGACCGCGACCGGACGGCGTAGCGGGCGGCGGCCTCCCGGCCGTCCACCGAGTGCGCGGCGAGCACGGCGGCGGGGCGGACGCGCTCCGCGGCGGCCGCGAGGGCGTCGACGCGGGGCACCCCGAGGGCCTTGACGGGCGCGGAGACGGTCAGCACGCGCCGTGCTCCCAGCGCGGCGGCCGCCGCGGCCTCGGTGTCGGCGTCGGGTCCGAGGATCAGCGCCACGGGGCTGCCGAGCGAGGCGGCCGCGCCGAGCAGCTCGGCGCTGGAGCCCGCGAGGGCGCCGTCGGGGTCGCGGTCGAGCAGCACCAGGATCGGCGCGTCGTGGACGGTCATGGTCGTGTCCCCCTTCATGCCAGCCGGTTCTCGACCAGGAAGTCCGCCAGCCGTTCGGCGGCGTCGCCGCTGTCCACGATCTTGGTCCCCGCCGTGCGCGGGGGACGTTCCGAGACGGCGATCATGATCGAGCGGGCGGCGTCGGCGGGCTCGGGGTCGACGCCGAGGTCGGCCGCGGAGACGGTCTCGATGGTCTTCTTCTTGGCGGCGATGATCCCCTTGAACCCGGCCAGGCGGGCCTCGGGCAGCGCCTCGGTGACGGACACGACCGCCGGCAGAGGTGCGCCGACCCGCACGGCGGCACCGTCGGAGGCACGCACACCGGTGACCTCGGTGTCCGAGAGGTGCACCTCGGACAGCGCCGTGGCGGCCGGGACGGCGAGAAGCTCGGCGACCGCCGCCGGCACCGCTCCCCCGGACCCGTCGGTGGACGCGTCCCCGGCCAGGACCACGTCGAAGCCCACGTGCTGGACCGCCGCAGCCAGGATCTCGGCGGTGAGGACGACGTCGGCGCCGACGAGTCGCTCGTCGACCACCTGCAGAGCGGACGTGGCGCCGAGGGCGAGGGCCTTGCGCAGGCTGGTGACGCCGGCCTCCGGGGTCATCGCGACGGCCACGATCTCGGTGTCGGGGTGGTCGTCGGCATGGCGGAGCGCGACCTCCAGGGCACGCTCGTCGATCTCGTCGAGGACCAGGTCGGCGGTGGCACGGTCGGCCAGCCCCGTCTCGAGCGACAGCGTGCGGTCCACGTAGGTGTCCGGCACCACCTTCACCAGCACGGCGATCCTCATGGTCCTCCTTCTGCCGGGCTCCCTGGCGCAATGCTTAACCTCGGTTCAATCCCTGGACCTGACGGCGAGAGATCTTCGCCGGGACCAGCAGCGCGCCAGCGACGTTTCTAATACGCTATAGAAAGACGGAGGTCGAGATCAAGGATGATCGGAGACGACATGAGCCAGATCTTCGGGCCGCGCTCCCTCTACGAGGAGGAGCACGAGCAGCTGCGCGAGATGGTGCACGACTTCGTGGAGCAGAACGTCCGCCCCCACGTCGAGCGGTGGGAAGGCGAGGGCCGGGTCGACCGCAAGCTGTTCACCCAGGCCGCCGAGGCAGGGATCCTGGGCCTCGGCATCCCGGAGGAGTACGGCGGCGGCGGATCGGACGACTTCCGCTTCAACGCCGTCGTCGGCGAGGAGCTCTCCCGCCACCCGGTGTCGGACGGCGTGGCCAACATCCCCCTGGCGAACGACGTCGTCATCCCGTACTTCACCGACCTGACGAACGACGAGCAGAAGCAGCGCTGGCTGCCCGGGATCGCGGCCGGGGAGAGCCTCGTCGCCGTGGCGATGACCGAGCCCGGCGCCGGCAGCGACCTCGCCGGGATCCGCACGTCGGCCGTGCGCGACGGCGACGACTACGTCGTCGACGGATCCAAGACGTTCATCTCCAACGGGCAGGACGCCGACCTCGTGGTCACGGTCGTGCGCACCGGACCGGACCCGCACCGGGGGCTGAGCCTGCTCGTGATCCCCGCCGACTCCCCCGGGTTCTCCCGCGGCCGCCTGCTGGAGAAGATCGGCCTGCACACCCAGGGCACCAGCGAGCTCGCGTTCGAGGGCGTCCGCGTGCCGGCGGCGAACCTGCTCGGCCCCGAGGGGTCCGGCTTCGCGAGCCTCATGCACAACCTGCCGCAGGAACGCGTCTCCATCGCCGCCGCCGCCGTCGCCGCCAGCGAAGGCGTGCTGGAGCGGACCCTCGAGTACGTCAAGCAACGGCACGCGTTCGGCCAGCCCATCGGCTCGTTCCAGAACACCCGCTTCGAGCTGGCCGACATGGTCACCGCCGTGCGGGCCACCCGGGCCTACATGGACGCCTGCCTCGTCCAGCACAACGCCGGTCGGCTCAGCGCGGAGGACGCCGCCGGGGCCAAGTTCCTGGCCACCGAGCAGTACGTCGACGTCGTCGACCGCTGCCTGCAGCTGTACGGCGGCTACGGGTACATGCGCGAGTACCGCATCGCCCGGGACTACGAGGACGCCCGCGTCACCACCATCTACGGCGGCACGACCGAGATCATGAAGGAGATCGTCGGCCGCGGCCTGGGGCTGTGAGGATCCCGTCGCCGAGGCACTCCTCCACCACGCGGTCCCCCGGGGCGCGGAGCGCCGGGTCGGTCACGTCCCGGCGCCGTGCCGGATCATCCCCTGCGCGGTGGCCACCAGGTCGTCGAGCGACCGGGTCCGCGGGTTCCACCACTCGACGACCCAGTTCATGGCGCCGAGCAGCAGGAGCCGGAGGATGTTGATGTCGAGATCGGCCCGCACCTCCCCCGCCTGCTGGGCGGCCACGAACAGGTCCCGCCACAGGTGGGTGTACTGGGCCTCCTCGGCGGCCGGCCGGACCCGGAGCTGCTCGGGGACGTGCCCGGCGTTGCGGACCGAGGCGGTCGCGTAGTCCGACAGCTGCAGCTCGAACCGCAGGTGCGCCTCGACGGCGACCATGAGGCGGTCCATCGCCGAGGCGTCCTCCGGCACGGCGGCCAACCGCTCCTCGACGTGGAGCCGGACGCGGTGCGCCCCGACCCACATCACCTCCTCGACGAGCTCGTCACGGGAGGCGAAGTAGTAGTAGATCGCCGGTGCCTGCACGCCGGCCACGGCCGCGACGTCCGCAAGACGTGTGCCGGCGTAGCCCTTGCGTGACAGCACCTCGGCGGCCGCGTCGAGGATCCGCTGCCGGGTCTGCGCCGACTTCGACGCCGCGCGCGACGGGGCAGGCTCGGTCACGTCCATCCCTCGATTCTAAGCCAGATTAGAGAATCGCCCGGGTTGCGGGCGCCCGGACCTGGCCGCCGGGTCGGGACGGCGGGTCGCCGTCGCGCACGGATGCGTGCCGGGTGGCGGCGACCTACGGTGACGGCAGACCGGCGGTGGACGGCCGGTGATCTCGAGGGGGAGAACCATGGCACGCTTCATGTTCGTCTACCACGCGCCGATGACGCCGGACGACGCCACGCCGCCGACAGCCGAGGAGACACAGGAGGTCATGGGCCGCTGGATGGCCTGGGCCGACCAGGTCGGGGAACGGATGATCGACTTCGGCACGCCCCTCGCCGGTGGCGTCCAGGTCACCCCGGACGGCGAGCGGCCGAGCACCCAGGACGTGGCGGGCTACACGATCCTGGAGGCCGACGACATGGACGCCGCGGTCGCCCTGGCGCGCACGCACCCGCACCTGCAGATGCCGGGCGGGTGCACGATCGAGGTCCACGAGGCCCAGCCCCTGCCCGGGATGTAGCCGACCGACCAGCTGCGACCGGCCATGATCACCGCGGGCATCGATCTGTCGGCGAACCCTCGCAAGACCGGCGTGGCGACGATCGAGTGGTCCGACGACGATGCCCGGGTCACCGCGCTGGCCGTCGGGGAGCACGACGACGCCGCGCTCTGCGACGTCGTCCGGGCGGCCGCGACCACCGGGATCGACTGCCCGATCGGCTGGCCCGACGCGTTCGTCGACTACGTCGTCGCCCACCGCGACGGCGGGCACGACCTGGTGATCCCCGAGACGCGTCGCCGTCTCACCTACCGGGCCACCGACCTGCACGTCTGGCAGCGCACCGGCGTGCGCCCGCTCGCGGTCTCCGCCGAGCGGATCGGCGCCGCGGCGATGCGCTGCGCGGCGATCCTCGCGATGCTCACGCGGTCCGGGACCGTCGTCGACCGCGCCGGCGACGGGCCGGTGATCGAGGTCTACCCCGCGGCGGCCCTGAAGATCTGGGGGCTGCCCCACCGCGGGTACAAGGGCCGCGACCCGCAGTCGTCCCGCGCCCGCGCGGACCTCGTCGACCACCTGGCGATCGCGTTCCCGTGGCTCGACCTCGACACCTTCGCGCCGCTGTGCCGCGACACCGACGACGCCCTCGACGCCGTGCTGTGCGCCGTCATCGCCGGACTGGCCCGGCAGGGCCGCTGCGAACCCGTGCCCGCCGACCTGCGCGACCTGGCGTCCCGGGAGGGCTGGATCGTGCTGCCCCGTGCCGGACACGACTGACGCCTCACCGGCCGCGGCGGCTCGGCGCGACGGCCCGGCTCAGCGCGGCAGCTCCCCCAGCACCGCCGCCAGGTCGACGACGGACGCGACCTCCCGGTCCGCTGGGCCGAAGTGGTCCGGGTAGACGGCGCCGGTGCGGTTGACCCACGCGGTCTGCAGACCGGCGCGACGCGCCCCGTCGACGTCCCAGGGATGCACGGCGACGAGGACCGCCCGCTCGGCGGCGACGCCGGTGGCCGCCAGCGCATGAGCGTACGCGCGGGCGTCGGGCTTCCAGGCGTCCGCCTCGCCGACCGCCAGGTAGTCCTCGATCACCCCGCCCGCCGCGGTGTCGGCGAGCAGGGCGCGGGCCACGTCCGCGGACCCGTTGCTCAGCGTCACGATCCGGCAGCCCTGCTCCGCCAGGGCCAGGAGCCCCGGGACGACGTCGGGGTGCGGGGACAGGGCGACGAACCGTCCCAGGACCTGCTGGGCACCCTCGGACGGATCGGGGTGGCCGGCCGCCGTCAGGCGAGCGCGGAGCAGCGCGCCGCCGATCTCCGCGAACGACGGGTTGTCACCGAGCATGCCGAGCGCGAAGGCGTCCCGGAGCACGCCGGCGAACCAGGCCTCCACGTCGCCCGGCTCCAGGCCGACGTCACCGAAGGCGTCGGCCAGCGGCGCCAGGTCGGACAGGGTCTCGTTGACGTCGAGGACGACCAGGTCGGGACGTGGGAGCGACATCCCCCTACCGTCGCCCGGGTCGCCGGTTCCAGCAATCCGACGGGCCGGGCGGACTCAGTGCTCGTCGTGCCGGCTCGTGCCCGTCCCCGCTGACTCGCCACCCTGTGCCCCTGACCCGGCGTCCGGGTCGCGGTCGACGGCGGGACGCTCACCGGCGGGCGTGTCGTGGGCGTCGCGCGCGTCGTGGTCGTCGCCGAACGGCAGCACGTGCATCACGGCCACCGCGACCGCGCCGACGACCAGCCCGATGAGGGCCGAGCACAGCGTGTTGAAGCACCAGGCGAGGAACCCGCCGATGCCCGGGACCGCCGCGGCGATCGCCTCCTCGCCGTGGTGCACCAGGTCGTACAGCCCGTGCCAGCCGAGCTCGTCGACCCCGACCAGCAGGATGTGCCCGCCGACCCAGAGCATCGCCACCGTGCCCACCACCGAGATCGTGGCCAGCACCTTGGGCATCCCGGTCACCAGGGCGCGCCCGACCCGGCGCGACAGGTCGGACTCGCGCTGCGCGAGCGCCAGCCCGACGTCGTCCATCTTCACGATGAGGGCCACGGCGCCGTAGACGATCACGGTGATGACGAGAGCCACGACGAGCAGGATCACCAGCCGGGACCAGAACCCCTCGTCGGCGACCTCGTCGAGGGCGATGACCATGATCTCCGCGGACAGGATGAGGTCGGTGCGGATCGCCCCGGACACCATCGTCTTCTCGGCCTCGGGCCCGACCGCAGCGGCCGGCCGGTCGTGGTCGGTGTGCCCGCGCACCCGGCGCCAGATCTTCTCCGCACCCTCGAACGCCAGGTAGGTGCCGCCGAGCATGAGGATGGGTGTCAGCAGCCACGGCAGCCACTCGCTGAGCACCAGCGCGATCGGCAGGATGATGAGCACCTTGTTGCGGATCGAGCCCCACGCGATCTTCTTGATGATCGGCAGCTCGCGCTCGGCCGCGACCCCGTGCACGTACTGCGGCGTCACGGCCGTGTCGTCGACGACCACGCCGGCCGCCTTGGCCGTGGCCCGGCCGGCCGCCGCCCCGACGTCGTCCAGCGAGGCCGCCGCCAGCTTCGCGATGGCCGCGACGTCGTCGAGGAGCCCGAGCAGCCCGGCGCTCATGCGATCCCCTCCCCGGCTCCGGTCGGACGGGGAGCGGACGCCGGCGCGGCGGGCGTCGACAGGAGGCGCAGGTGCAGGTGCATGGGCCTATCGTGCCCCAGACCGTGTCAGTCGTCGCCGTAGACGAGCCGCTCCATCACCGTGCGGGCGCGTCGTGCGGTGCGCAGGTACAGCTCCTCCAGCTCCTGGCCGGTGTCGACGTCGCCGAGCAGCCGCGCCAACCCGGTCAGCGCCCAGGCGTCCGCCGGGAGCACGTCCGCGCGCAGGCCGCCGACCTTGCCGGACCACAGCACCAGGGCGGACCGCAGCCGGGACGCGAGCAGCCAGGCGTCGAGCAGGCACTCGGCCTCCTCGGCCTCGACGAGTCCGGCCCCCTCGGCCGCGGCCAGCGCCGCGACCGTCTCGGTGGTGCGCAGCCCCGGCACCTCGTGCGCGTGCTGGAGCTGCAGGAGCTGGACCGTCCACTCGACGTCGGACACTCCCCCGCGCCCCAGCTTGAGGTGGCGGCTCGGATCGGTGCCCCGTGGCAGCCGTTCGGACTCGACGCGGGCCTTGATGCGCCGCACCTCGCGCAGCTTGGGCTCGGCGAGCCCACCGGGCGGGTAGCGCAACGGGTCGACGACGGCGTCGAAGCGCTCGGCCAGGTCCACCGCCGTGCCGGTCGCGCCGGCCACGGGGCGGGCGCGCAGCAGGGCCTGCTGCTCCCACACGCTCGCCCACCGCTCGTAGTACTCGGTGTAGGAGGCCATCGTGCGCACCAGCGGCCCCTGCCGCCCCTCGGGACGCAGGTCGGCGTCCACCGGCAGCGGGGGCTCGGGTCCGACGGCGGAGAGCAGCTTCTGCAGCGTGCGCGCGGTGAGCTCGGCGAACGCCTTGGCCTGCTCGGGGTCGGCGTCGGGCAGCGGGTCGTGCACGAACAGGACGTCGGCGTCCGAGCCGTAGCCCATCTCCCGTCCGCCGAGGCGGCCCATGGCGACCACGAGCATGCGGGTGGGGTTCGCCGCCGGGTCGGGTCCCAGCCCCATCTGGTCCCGGGCGGCGAACTCGGCCACGCGCAGGCCGCCGACGACGACCATGTCCGCGGCGTCGGAGATCGCCGCCTGGGCCTGCACGGGCCCGAGCACGCGGAGCACCTCGCCGGCGCCGGTCCGGGCGAGCTCGCGGCGCCGCAGGGCGCGCAGCCGGGTCGCCGCCGGACCGGGGTCGTCCGCCCGGGTCAGGACGGCGTCCGCCTCCGCGGCGAGCCGCTCGGGACCGCGGGGTTCCAGCCGGGAGGTGTCGGCGAGCCACTGCACCGACTCCGGTGAGCGGGCCAGCGCCTCGGCGAGGTACCGCGAGGAGGACAGCAGGTGGGCCAGGTGGTAGGCGGCGTTCCCGGAGTCGCGCAGCAGCCGCAGGTACCAGGGCGTGGCGCCGAGGTTCTCGGACAGCTTGCGGAAGTCCAGCAGGCCCGCGTCGGGGTCGGAGCCCTCGGCGAACCAGCCGAGCATCACCGGCAGGAGCTGGCGCTGCAGCTTGGCCCGGCGTGAGGTGCCCTCGGTGAGGGCCACGACGTGCCGCATCGCCCCGTCCGGGTCGCGGTAGCCGATCGCCGCGAACCGGGCGCGCGCGGCGTCCGGGGCGAGCGAGAGCTCGTCCTCCGAGAGCTGCGCCCACGCCGGCAGCAGCGGGCGGTAGAAGACGGCCTCGTGCAGGGCACGGACCTCGCGCCGGGTGGCCCGCCAGCGCTGGCGCAGGTCCTCGGCGCCCTGGCCGCGCATGCCCAGCGACCGGGCGAGGCGCCGCAGGTCCTCGTCCTCGGTCGGCAGCAGGTGCGTGCGCTTGAGCCCGAAGAGCTGGACCCGGTGCTCCAGGGACCGCAGGAACCGGTAGCAGGCGCCCATGCGCAGGGCGTGCTCACGCCCGACGTACCCCCCGTCCGCGAGCGCGGACAGTCCGGCCAGCGTGTTGCCGTCGTGGATGGCGTCGTCGGTGCGGCCGTGCACGAGCTGCAGGAGCTGGACGGTGAACTCGACGTCCCGCAGCCCGCCCTTGCCGAGCTTGATCTGCCGGTCGGCCTCGGCGTTGGGCACGTGCGCCTCGACGCGGCGCCGCATCGCCTGGGCGTCCTCGACGAAGTGGTCCCGGTTGGCGGCCGCCCAGACGAACGGGTCGACGGCCTCGCGGTAGGCCGCGCCGAGCGCGGCGTCCCCCGCCACCGGGCGGGCCTTGAGCAGGGCCTGGAACTCCCACGTCTGGGCCCAGCGCTCGTAGTAGGCGACGTGGCTGGCCAGGGTGCGCACCAGCGGCCCCTGCTTGCCCTCGGGACGCAGCGCCGCGTCGACCTCCCACAGCGCCGGTTCGAGCGAGGTGCCGCCGCACACCTTCTGCAGCCGGGTGGCGAGCTGGGTCCCGATCCGCATCGCCCCGGACTCGTCCAGGACCGGCTCCCCCGCCTCGTCGGTGGCGGGTTCGCACACGTAGACGACGTCGACGTCCGAGACGTAGTTGAGCTCGCGACCGCCGGTCTTGCCCATCCCGATCACCGCGAGGCGGGCCCCGGCGCCGTGGTCGGGGAGCTGGGAGCGCGCCACCGCCAACGCCGCCTCCAGCGCGGCGGCGGCCAGGTCGGCCAGCGCGGCGCCGACGTCCGGCAGCGTGGCCGAGGGGTCCGGCGCGGTCAGGTCCGTGGCGGCGATGCGCAGCAGCCGTTCGCGGTAGGCGCGCCGCAGCGCGTCCGTGGCGGTGGGGGCGTCCCGGTCGGGCCACCCCGGCGTGTCGGCGCCCTCGGGCTCCAGGGCCGCGACGGGATCCGCCGACTCCGGGTCGGCGCCGACGGCGCGCAGGAGCTCCGCCCGCACGTCCCGCGGGTCGGCCCCGAGCCCGCCGTCGCCGTCGCCCAGCACGTCCAGGAGCGCGGGACGGCGGACGATCTCGTCCGCGAGCGCCGTCGACGCGCCGAGGACGGCGAGCAGCCGTCCCCGGGCCACGCCCTCGCCCGAACGCTGGTCCGCCGCGAGCAGCCGTTCGACGGTCTGCTGCGCGGCGGGCACCGAGGCCAGCCGCACGAGGTGCAGCAGCGCGAGGTCCGGGTCGGCCGTGACCCCGAGGGCCTGCAGCACGCCGTCGTCCCCGCCCGCGTCGGCGGGGAGGCGGCGCTGCAGCGCGGCGTCCTGCCAGAGCGTGGCCGACCGGGTCAGGTCGGCGAACCCTGCCCGGAGCAGCCTCCGGGTCGGGGTCTGCGGTCTACCGGTGCCGGAGGTCGTCGGGCTCACCTCTCGACCCTATCGGCCGCCGCCGGAGCGTGCGGCGGCCGTCCGCTCAGAGGAACTGCAGGGAGGTCTTGAGCTCGTACGGGGTGACCTGGGCGCGGTAGGCGTCCCACTCGTTGCGCTTGTTCTTCAGCACGTAGTCGAAGACGTGCTCGCCCAGGGTCTCGGCGACGAGCTCCGAGGACTCCATGAGCTCGATGGCCTCGTCGAGGGACTCCGGCAGCGGCGCGATGCCGAGCGCGCGGCGCTCCGCCCCGGTGAGCTCCCAGACGTCGTCCTCGGTGGCCTCGGGCAGCTCGTACCCCTCCTCGATGCCCTTCATCCCGGCGGCCAGCAGCACGGCGAACGCCAGGTACGGGTTCGCCGCCGAGTCCAGCGCCCGGTACTCGATCCGCGAGGAGTTGCCCTTGCCCGGCTTGTACATGGGCACGCGCACCAGCGCGGAGCGGTTGTTGTGGCCCCAGCAGATGTAGCTGGGCGCCTCGGAGCCGCCCCACAGCCGCTTGTAGGAGTTGACGTGCTGGTTGGTCACCGCGGTGATCTCGCCGGCGTGCACCAGCAGCCCGGCGATGAACTGGCGCCCGGTCTTGGACAGCTCGAACTGCGCCCCCGGCTCGTGGAAGGCGTTGGAGTCCTCCTCGAACAGGGACATGTGGGTGTGCATGCCCGACCCCGGCTTGTCCGCGAAGGGCTTGGGCATGAAGGAGGCGAACACACCCTGCTCGAGCGCGACCTCCTTGACCACGGTGCGGAACGTCATGAGGTTGTCCGCGGTGGTCAGCGCGTCGGCGTAGCGCAGGTCGATCTCGTTCTGCCCGGGCCCGGCCTCGTGGTGGGAGAACTCCACGGAGATACCCATCGACTCGAGCATCGAGATGGCCGCGCGCCGGAAGTCGTGCGTGCTGCCGCGGGCCAGGTGGTCGAAGTAGCCGCCCTCGTCGACCGGCACCAGGGGCCCGTCCGAGGAACCCATCTGGTTGAAGAGGTAGAACTCGACCTCGGGGTGGGTGTAGAACGTGAAGCCCTTGTCGCCGGCCTTGGCGAGCGTGCGCTTGAGGACGTTGCGCGAGTCGGCACGCGAGGGCTCACCCTCGGGGGTGAGCAGGTCGCAGAACATGCGACCGGTGCCGTGGCGCTCACCGCGCCAGGGCAGCACCTGGAACGTCGTGGGGTCGGGCTTGGCGATCATGTCCGCCTCGTAGACCCGTGTCAGCCCCTCGATCGCGCTGCCGTCGAAGCCGATGCCCTCGACGAAGGCCTGCTCGAGCTCCGCCGGGGCGACCGCGACGGACTTGAGCACCCCCAGCACGTCGGTGAACCAGAGTCGGATGAAGCGGATGTCGCGCTCCTCGACCGTGCGAAGCACGAACTCCTGCTGCCTGTCCATGACCTCATCCTGCCCGATACCTGTTAACCGTGGGTGACGGACCGTCGACGGTCCGTCGCACCGGTCCGGGACCTGGGCCCGCACCGGCTGTCGCCTACGCTATCGACCATGGAACCCGCAGGCCACAACCCCTCGGTCACGCCCGCTGACAACTCCGCTGTGAGGTCGGTCACCGACGACGACGCGGCCGGCATCGCCGCCGGCGCCCGCCGAGTCCGCGTCCACCACCTGCAGCGCGCCAAGGAGCGCGGTGAGCGCATCACGATGCTCACCGCCTACGACGCCCCCACGGCCGCGATCCTCGACGCCGCCGGCATCGACACGCTGCTCGTGGGCGACTCCGTCGGGAACACCATGCTCGGGCACGCCACCACGCTGCCCGTGACCCTCGACGACATGGTGCGGGCCGGACGGGCGGTCGCCTCGGCGGCGCAGCACGCGTTCGTCGTCGTCGACCTGCCCTTCGGCACCTACGAGGCGGGCCCCGAGCAGGCCCTCGCCTCCGCCGTGCGCATCATGAAGGAGACCGGCGCCTCGGCGGTCAAGCTCGAGGGCGGCCGCCGCTCGGCCGAGCAGATCCGCGCGATCACCCAGGCGGGGATCCCGGTGGTCGGCCACCTCGGCTACACCCCGCAGTCCGAGAACGCGCTGGGCGGCCCCCGCGTGCAGGGCCGGGGCGACGACGCGGCCGAGGAGCTCAGCCAGGACGCGCTCGCCGTCCAGGAGGCCGGCGCGGTCGCGGTCGTGCTGGAGATGGTGCCCCGCGCCGTGGCGGCCCGCATCACCGAGTTCCTGGTCATCCCGACGATCGGGATCGGCGCCGGCCCCGAGGTCGACGGCCAGGTCCTCGTGTGGACCGACATGGCCGGGATGACCGACTGGTCGCCGCGCTTCGCCCGCCGCTACGCCGAGCTGGGCCGCGCCCTGCAGCAGGCGGCCGCGGACTTCGCGGCCGAGGTGCGCGACGGGTCCTTCCCGACCGAGGAGCACACCTTCGACCAGTGACGCGGGACCGGCGGCGCAGAGCCCCTCAGCGCCGCCAGTCCTCGTCCTCGGCCTCCCACTCCTCGTTGCGCCGCGCGGCGTTGTCCAGGGCGTGCTGCGCCTCCTCGCGCGTGGCGTACGGACCCAGCAGGTGCGTCCAGCTCGACTTCTCCTTCGCGGTCTCCACCTGCCCGGTCTCGGTGTTGAACCAATACTGGGTGCTGCTGCTGTACTCGCTCATGACTCGATCCTGCCGCAAGATGGGGTCCATGGCTGAGCAGAGCGGACACCAGGTGGCCTTCGGTATCGACATCGGCGGGTCCGGGATCAAGGGCGCCCCCGTCGACCTGACCACCGGCGAGTTCGCCGCGGACCGGCTGCGGATCCCCACCCCGAGCAAGTCCACCCCGGACGCGGTCGCCGACGTGCTCGCCGAGCTCGTCGCCGGCTTCGACCTGCCCGACGAGGCGCCGGTCGGCGTCGCGTTCCCCGCGCCCCTGGACCGCGGGATCGTCCGGTTCATCGCCAACCTGCACAAGTCCTGGAAGGGCGTCGACCTGCCGCAGCTCGTCCGCGAGGCGACCGGCCGTGACGTGACGGCGGTCAACGACGCGGACGCGGCCGGGGTCGGGGAGGACCGCTACGGGGCGGCCGCCGGGCACGGCGGCGTGGTGCTCATGGCGACCCTGGGCACCGGGATCGGGTCAGCCCTGCTGGTGGACGGCGTGCTCGTGCCGAACACCGAGCTCGGCCACCTCGAGATCGACGGGCACGACGCCGAGACGAAGGCGTCGGAGGCCGCGCGGGACCGCGAGGACCTGTCGTGGGAGAAGTGGGCGAAGCGCCTGCAGCGCTACTTCGAGACCGTGGAGATGCTGCTCTCCCCCGACCTCATCGTCGTCGGCGGCGGCGTGAGCAAGCACCACCAGAAGTTCCTGCCGCTGCTGGACCTCCGCGCCGAGATCGTCCCGGCAACACTGCGCAACCGCGCCGGGATCGTCGGCGCCGCCTCCCTCGCGGCCGATCCCCACTGACCCTTCCGGACACGAGGACGCCGCACCACCCGGCCGGGTGGTGCGGCGTCGTCGTGTCGGGTCAGTTGGCGACGGGGACGTCGACGTGCAACGTGCCCAGCGGTTCGCTGACGACGGCCGGCGGGTCGTGCAACGTGACGGAGAGCCCTTCGTCCTGCCCGATGCGGCAGAGCTGGACGAGGAAGGCGATACCCGCGGAGTCGAGGAACGTCACCTCGGAGGCGTCCACGATCACGGGAAGGTCACGCTGGAACGCCCCGGCCAGAGCAGCCGAGGCCTCGTCGCGCAGGGCGATGTCGATCTCGCCCCACAGGGTCACCACACTGGCCTCGGGCGTCTCGTTCAAGACGATCCCTCCGGCCCGAACCTCATGGATGAGGGTCACTGTGCCACCTTCGTCCCTGGTGTCCTCGCCCCCTGCGTGCCGCGGGCGCGGCACCGGCGTTCGAGACTCGCGACCTCGTCGTCGCGATGCGGCCAACGTACACCACTCCGACCCCCACGGGAACCCGTTTCCGGAACCGTTCTTGACCGAACTTTCACGTTCGGACCGGGGCACCGGAGCGCCCGTCGACCCGTCGGTCACAGCTCGAGGCGCAGGACGCGACGGCGCGGCGTCGGGGCCGCGACCTCCTCCAGGCCGGCGGCCGAGAAGATCTGCGGCACGCCGACGCTCGCCTCGTCCCAGATCACCTCGCCACCGTCCGCCGCGACGATCGGATACCCCTCGAGGACCCGCGCACCCCGTTCCCGGGCGAAGTCGACGGCGCAGCGGGCCAGCTCGTACATCAGCCCCTGGCCCCGGTACCCCGCGCGGACGACGAAGCAGGCCGCGAGCCACACGCCGTCGTCGTCGCGGTCCTCGTGACGCCCGCGCCACGCGACGGGACTGCGGCCGTGGTACCGGCGGTAGGTCGGACGCGGGCCGACGGCGACCCAGCCGACCGGCTCGTCGCCGTCGTAGAGCACGACGCCGCTGGTCACCGGCGATGTCGGGTCGTCGGCACACGTCTGCTCGGCCAGCCGGAGCCGCCGTTCCTCGACCGGCATGTCCCACCACTCGCCGTCGCCGAGCACCTGACGCTGGCACTGGCACCGACCGGCCTGGGAGGTACCGAGCACCGTCTGGAGGTCCTCGAAGGGGACCTGGTTCGCGGGCCGTGCGGTGAGCGTCGCCACGCCGTGACCCTACGGGCGACCCCCGACGCTCGCCGCCGGACGGCCGGCGCCGGGGCGATGGGGTGCGGACGAGCCGGTCTGTACGCCGGGTTCTGTTCCCGTGCCGGGTCACCCCCGCACGGGCGACGGTCATCCATCTAGGACCTGCGTCGCCACAGGCCTCCAGCGGTCTACCCGGGGACATCGGGCGGGCAGCCCTCGAACGTCCCCTGTCCGACCTTGCTCCAGGTGGGGTTTACCGAGCCGTGCCCGTCACCGGACACGCTGGTGGTCTCTTACACCACCGTTTCACCCTCACCGCCGGTCTCCCGGCGGCGGTCTGTTTTCTGTGGCACTGTCCCGCGGGTCACCCCGGGTGGCCGTTAGCCACCACCTTGCCCTTCGGAGCCCGGACGTTCCTCGGCGACGGCGCCTGAGCACCGCCGACGCGACCGTCCGACCGACTCGTCCGCCCCGCAAGGATACCGGCCTCAGACCTCCACCGGGTACGTCAGCGCCAGCTCGTCCGCCGTCCGTCCGCGGATCCCCCAGTTCTCCGGCCGGCTCTCGAGGATCACGACCTCCAGGTCGTCGTCCGCCAGGTCCAGGGCCGGCGCGACCTCGTCGTACATGGCCCTGACCAGCGCCTTCTTCGCGGTGGTCGACCGGCCGGAGAAGCAGACGACCTCGATGAGGAGGTACGCGTCCGACCGCGGCGCGACGAGGTCCCCGTCCTCGAGCAGCAGGAACCGGTGGAACCTCTTGTCCTCGGGGATCCGCCAGGCCGTGACCAGCGCGTCGTGCACGGCGTCGGAGACCTCCTCACGACGCTCGCCCCAGATGGTCCGGTTTCCGTAGATCTTCACCTGCGCCATGAGGGGACCGTACCGCCCGGGGCGGTCCGTCAGTAGGCGGTGCGCCCCGGATAGGCGTGCCATGCCTCGAACGGGGCGAGCGCGGCGTCGATCCGCAGGTTCTCCATCGGCACCTCCGAGGGCTGTCGGCCGGCGAGCACCTCGTGGAAGTGCCGGTCGTCGAAGCCGGCACGGGCGGCGTCGTCGCGGTCGGCGGCGAACACCACCCGGTCGACGCGCGCCCACAGGGCGGCCCCGAGGCACATCGGGCACGGTTCGCACGAGCTGTACAGCACCGCGCCGCTCAGGTCGAAGACGCCGAGCCGTGCGCACGCCTGCCGCAGCGCGACGACCTCGGCGTGCGCGGTCGGGTCCGTGTCGGTCGTCACACGGTTCGTCCCCTCGGCCACGACCTCGCCGTCGCGGACGACCACCGCGCCGAAGGGCCCGTGACCGGCCGGGACGCTGCTCGTCGCCAGCTCCACGGCCCGGGTGAGCCAGTGCACGTCGTTCGTCATGCCGAGATCGTCCCACGGTTGCCTAAGGTGTCCGGGTGCTGATCTGCCTGCCGCCCTCCGAGGGCAAGACCCCCGCGCCCGACGACGGCGCACCCGTCGACCTCGCGGCGCTCACCGCGCCGGAGCTCACCGCGCAGCGCGAGGCCGTCCTGGACGCGCTGGCCACCGCCAGCGCCCGCGACGACGCCACCGCGGTCCTCAAGGTGGGGGCGGGCCTGGCGGAGGAGGTCGCCCGCAACACCCGGTTGCGCACCGCCCCGACGGCACCGGCGACCGACGTCTACACCGGGGTCCTGTACGCGGCGGCGGGCCTCGCCGAGCTCGACGGGGAGGCGGCGGCCCGTGCGGCGGCGGACGTGCGCACCTTCTCGGGCCTGTGGGGCGTCGTCGCGCCGTCCGACCGGATCCCCGCCTACCGGCTGTCCATGGGCGTCACGCTGCCGGGCGTCGGCGGGTTGGCCACCGCCTGGCGGCCGCACCTGACCGCCGCGCTGGCCGAGCGGGCCGCCGGCGACGTCGTCGTCGACTGCCGCTCGTCCGCCTACGTCTCCGCGTGGAAGCCGGCCACCACCGGTGACCACGCCGCCGAGTGGGTGACGGTCCGGGTCGTGCGGGAGGCGGACGGCGAGCGCACCGTCGTCTCGCACAACGCCAAGCACACCCGTGGCGTGCTCACGGGCCACCTGCTGCGTCGCCGGGCCGCTCCCCCGACCTCGGCGACCGGGCTGCTCGCCGCGGCCCGCGAGCTCGACGGCGAGGTGATCGGCACGCAGGTCGGCACCGGGCTCAGCTACCGGATGGTCGCGGCCGAGCTGCACGAGGCCACGGGCGCGCGTCGCCCGCACACCCTGGAGCTCGTCATCGCCTGACCGGTCTCCCGGGCGGGGCGCGTGCCGCCGGCGCACACTGGCGCCATGGCCTACGACGAGGAGCTGGCCGACCGCGTGCGGGACTCCCTCTCCCGGTGGGAGGGGCTCACCGAGCGGAGGATGTTCGGCGGCATCGCGTTCATGCTCTCCGGGAACATGGCCGCGGGGGTGCTGCGCGACGCGCTGATGGTGCGGGTCGGCCCGGACGGGTACGAGGACGCCCTGGCCGCGGGCGCCGCCCCGATGAGCATGGGTCACCGCGAGATGCGGGGGTTCGTCTCGGTGGGACGGGACGAGCTCGCCGACCCCGCCACGCTGGACGCCTGGGTGGCCCGCGGCGCCGACCACGCCGCTGCCCTGCCGCCGAAGTGACCGGTCGTCAGTCGGCGGCGGGGTGCCCGACGGCGGTGACCTC
Source organism: Isoptericola sp. 178 (assembly GCF_030586525.1). Classification (NCBI taxonomy): domain Bacteria; kingdom Bacillati; phylum Actinomycetota; class Actinomycetes; order Micrococcales; family Promicromonosporaceae; genus Isoptericola; species Isoptericola sp. 178. The sequence goes on from NZ_JAUQYN010000003.1 coordinate 578,922, forward strand.
GCGGTCCCCGTCGGGCCACAGCCGCACGATGGACAGCGAGCACGGCGGCACGCGGAGGCGCCCCCACCCCGCCGGGGGCGCGTCCAGCGCCCGGCCGATCACGGACCGGATCACGGCGGCGTGGGCGACCACGACCGCGGTGCGCCCCACCGTGCCCGCCGCCAGCTCGTCGACCGCGGGGCCGACCCGTTCGCCCAGGTCCGCGTAGGACTCTCCCTCGGGCGGGGCGAAGGACCCGCTGGTGACCCACTTGGCCAGGTCGCCCGGCCAGGTCTCCTCGACCTCCTGCGGCGTCAGGGACTCCCAGACGCCGAAGCGCACCTCGGCGAAGCGCTCGTCCGTCGTGACGTGCACCCCGAGCCGCCGGCCGATCGCGGCGGCGGTCTCCTGGGTGCGCACCATCGGGGAGGCGACCAGCAGGTCGGGCCGGGCGAGGTCGGCCCAGCGCTCGGTGCCGAGCCGGAAGACGGCGTCCGCGGCCTGTGCCGCCTGGCGGCGACCCGCCGTGGTCAGCGACGGCCCGGGCACGTCGCCGCCGGACAGCGCCCCCGCCTCGGTCAGGTGCGTCACGCCGTGCCGCACCAGCACGAGCGTGGCCGGGACCGCGCCGTCGTAGCGCGCCAGGGCTCCGGGGGCGGGTCGGCGGTGCATCAGGAACCGTCGGGGTCGCGCACGAGGATCCGGCCGCACTCCTCGCACCGGACGATCTGCTCCGGGGCGGCGCCGCGCGCGGCGGCGAGGTCACCCGGGTTGAGCTCGAGGCGGCAGCCCTCGCAGCGGTTGCCGCGCAGGGCAGCGGCGCCGAGACCGCCGAGCTGGCCGCGCAGGCGGTCGTAGAGCGTCACGAGACCGGCGTCGAGCCCCTCGGCCAGCTGGGCGCGCTCCGCCTGGACCTCCCGCGCGGCGGCGTCGATCTCGGCGTAGGCGGCGTCCCGTTCGGCAGCGGCCTTCTCCTGGGCGGCGACCAGCTCGCCGTGGGCGGCCTCGACCTGCCCGAGCGACTCCTGGTGGGCCTCCAGCCGCTCCATGATCTCGAGCTCGGTCTCCTCCAGGACGTTCTGCCGACGGGCGAGCGACTCGAGCTCGCTCACCACGGCCTGGGCGTCCTTGGCACCGAGGGCGCCGCTGTCGAGGCGCTGCTGGTCCTTGGTCGCGCGGGTGCGCACCTGCTCGACGTCGGCCTCGGCCTTGGCGACCTCGCGCTCGAGGTCCGCGACGGCGGTCCGGGAGTCCACGAGCGAGGAGTGCAGGTCCGCGAGCCGCTTGTCCAGCTCGGCCAGCGTCGTCAGCGACGGGTGCTTGCTGCGCTGGTGGGCGAGCTGCTGGAGGCGGGTGTCCAGGGCCTGGACCTGGAGCAGACGACGCTGGTCCTCGACGGGTGCGGTAGCCATGGACGGGTCCTCTCGGTCTGCTCTCCTGATGCCGGTCAGCGCCCGACGCCGCCCACGCGGTGCGTCCACGGGTCGGTCACCAGGGTGCTGACCTTCGTGGTCACCGTACCGTCTCCGAGCCCGGCGGAGAGATCCGTGGCCGCGTAGGCCAGCCAGGGCCACTCGGAGGCGAAGTGCGCCACGTCCACGAGGAACGGGGTGCCCGCCTCGCGCCGCTCCGGATCGGTCGACTCGAAGAGGGCCCGCTCGCGCAGCTCGGAGGCGGGGTGGTGACGCAGGTCGGCGGTGACGTACACGTCGGCGGCCGTCGCCCGCACGGCGTCGAACAGGGAGTCGCCCGACCCGCCGACGACCGCGGCCGTCGACACCGGGGCCTCGAGGTCGCCGGCCACGCGGACACCCTGGGCGGTGGTGGGCAGCACCTGGGCGACGCGTTCGGCGAACTCGCCCAGGGTCGTGGGGTGGTCGAGGGTGCCCACGCGTCCCAGCCCGCGCTCGGTGTCGTCGACGTGCGCGACGAGCGGACGGCGGTCGGTCAGCCCCACGAGGTCGGCCAGGGCGTCCGCGACCCCCCGCGGCGCCGCGTCGGCGTTCGTGTGCGCCACGTACAACCCGCAGCCCGCGGCCAGCAGCCGGTGGACCACGGCACCCTTGAACGTGGTCGCCGCCACCGAGTGCACGCCGCGCAGGAACAGCGGGTGGTGGGTCACCACGAGGTCCGCCTCCCACTCCACGGCCTCGGCGACGACGTCGGCCACCGGGTCGACGGCGAACAGCACCCGGCGCACCGGCCGCGACGGGTCGCCGGCGACCAGACCGACGGCGTCCCAGCCCTCCGCCGTCGACGGCGGGTAGAGGTCCTCCAGGACGGAGACGACGTCGGCCAGCGTGGGGTGTTCGGCGTTCATGGCCCCGAGCCTAGGACGTGCCGGTCACTCCATGTCCTCGAGCTCCTTGTTGCGGGTCTCGGGGACGAACCGCAGCACGAAGAACAGCGACGCCAGCGCCGCGATCGTGTAGAAGCCGTAGGCGAACCACAGCCCGACCTCCGCCATGGACGGGAAGGAGCTGGAGATCGCGAAGTTGGCCAGCCACTGGGCCGCCGCCGCGATGCCGAGGGCCGTGCCACGGATCTTGTTGTTGAACATCTCCCCCAGCAGCACCCACACGGCCGGGCCCCAGGACATCCCGAAGAAGACGACGAACAGGTTGGCGGCCACGAGGGCGACGATCCCGGCGCTGTCGCTGAGGACCGGCTCGAGCTCGCCGGCGTCGTTGGGGACGAGCGGCGCCTGGCTGAACACGATCGTCATCGTCCCGAGGGCCACGAACATGCCGGCCGACCCGATGGTGAGCAGGCGACGTCGGCCGATCCGGTCGATGAGCAGGATCGCCACGACCGTGACGACGATGTTGGTCACCGACGTGATGACGGTCTGCTGCAGGGCGTCGTCCTCGGTGAACCCGACCGCCTGCCACAGGGTCGAGGAGTAGTAGAAGATGACGTTGATCCCGACGAACTGCTGGAAGACGCTCAGCGCGATGCCGATCCAGACGATCGGCAGCAGACCGCCGGTGGGCTTGAGCAGGTCCCGCAGCGAGGTGGCGCGGTCGCGGATGATCGTGCGGCGGATCTCGCTGATGCGGTCGTCGACGCCCTCGGTGAGCACGCTGGACAGCACCTTGCGGGCCTCGTCCTCGCGGCCCTGGTGCACCAGGAACCGGGGGGACTCCGGGATCGACAGCGCGAGCGCGCCGTAGATGACGGCGGGGATGACCTCGGTGAAGAACATCCAGCGCCAGGCGTCGAGGCCGAACCAGAACTCGTTGCCGGCCCCGCCGGCCGCCGCGGCGATGGCGTAGTCGGACAGCAGGGCGATGAAGATGCCGGTGACGATGGCCATCTGCTGCAGGGAGCCGAGGCGCCCGCGGATGTGCGCCGGCGAGATCTCCGCGATGTAGGCCGGCGCGATGACCGACGCCGCCCCGACGCCGAGGCCGCCGATGACGCGCCAGATGATCATGTCCACCGGGCCGACGGCGAACGTCGAGCCGATGGCGGAGATCGTGAACAGCGCCGAGGCGATGACCATGACGCGGACGCGGCCGATCTTGTCGGAGAGCCGCCCGGCGAAGTACGCGCCGACCATGCAGCCGAGCAGCGCCGAGGACACGACGAAGCCCGTCACCCCGGCACCCATGCCGAAGGCCTCCTGCATGGGCGTGACGGCGCCGTTGATCACCGCCGTGTCGAAGCCGAACAGGAAGCCACCCAGCGCCGCGGTCACCGCGAGCTGGATCACACGCCCCGCGTGGAACCCCTGCTCCTGGGTCTGTGCCGTGCCTGACATGGTGCCCCTTCCGCCGCTGTCGTCAGAACCCGGCCAGGTTAGGCCCGCACGCCGTCGGGCGCCTGCCGGAGTCGGGGCGCTACTTCGCCTCGTCGTAGGCCGGCACGGCGGCGACCGTCAGGGGGAAGGCGACGGGGAACTCGCCGAAGAGCAGCCGTCCGGCCTCCGCGGCCGCCTCGCGCACCTCGTGGGCGACGGCGTCGGCGAGCTCGGCCGGCGCGTGCACGACGACCTCGTCGTGCACGAAGAACACCAGGTGCGGGCGGTCGGTGAACGGCGCCGGCGCGCGACCGTCGGTCGCTGCGGTGCCGAGCGCCCAGAGCCGGCGGCGGATCGAGGCCAGCCAGCAGTCCGCCCACTCGGCCGCGGTGCCCTGCACGACGAAGTTCCGCGTGAACCGCCCCCACGCGCGCGCCGAGGACCGGGCGAGCGTCGCGGCGTCCGGGGCGGCGTCGTCCCCGAGCGCACCGGACTGCGCGTCGTCCCAGGCCTGCCCCGGCGGCGGGGAGGACCGCCCGAGCCAGGTGGTCACCACGCCCCCGCGCTCACCGGTCGCGGCGGCCTCCTCGACCAGTCCCATCGACCGCGGGAAGGCGCTGCGCAGCCGCGGGAGCACCTGACCGCTGACACCCGTGGTCCCGCCGTAGAGCGCGCCGAGCATGCCCACCTTGGCGTGCTCGCGCGAGGCGACGGCACCGCCGGCCACGATGCCGGCGTACAGGTCGCCGTCGCGGCCGGCGCGCGCCATGGCCTCGTCCCGCGCCATCCCGGCGAGCACCCGCGGCTCGAGCTGGGCGGCGTCGGCCACCACCAGCACCCAGCCGGGATCGGCCCGCACCGCGCCGCGCACGCCCTTCGGCAGCTGCAGGGCTCCCCCGCCGGTGGAGGACCAGCGGCCGGTGACGACGCCGCCGACGACGTAGTCGGTGCGGAACCGGTCGCCGCGGACCCACTGGTCGAGCCAGTGCCAGCCGTTCGCGGTGTAGAGCCGGTAGAGGCTCTTGTACTCGAGCAGCGGGGCGATCACCGGGTGCTCGAGGCGCTGGAGCTCCCCCTTGCGCAGGCTGCGCGCCCCCACGCCGGCGTACTCCATGGCACGCAGCAGGTCCGGGTGGGAGTCGGGGTTCAGGGACGCGGGGGCGTCGAGGGCGGCGCGGATCTCGGTGACGAGCGCCTCCAGCCGGTCCGGGCGCAGGCCGGGCGCCGGGCGGGGCCCGAGGGCCTCGGTGAGGATCGCGTCGTGCACGTCCGCGCGCCACGGCAGGCCCGCGTGGTGCATCTCGGCGGCCGCGAGCGCCGCGGCGGACTCCGCCGCGAGCAGGAGTCGCAGCCGGCCGGGCTCCGACGCACCGGCGACGGCGGCCTGCTGGGCGGCCAGCTCGGCCACCGGGTCCGGGTCGGTCTGCGCGGGACGGCCCGACCGGGCCCCGTGCGTGGGTCCGTCGAGGTCACCGAGGTCGAACAGCGAGTCGGCCTGCTGCTCGGGGCGGGCCCGGTCGACCGCTCCCCCGGCGACGGTGGGTTCCAGGGCGTCCCAGGGACCCGACGGGGCACCGGCCAGGTCGGAGCCGTGCGCGAACCGCGAGCCGCGCAGCACCCGGTGGGCGAGGCGCAGGTCGTGGGCCCGCTCGACCCGGACCCCGTCGGCGAGCAGGGCGGGGTACCAGCGGTTGGTGTCGACCCAGGTCCAGCGCGACGGTTCCACGGACTCCCGGGCGTGCACGGCGGCGGAGAGCTCACCCGGCGCCAGCCGCCACGGCGAGGCGTCGTCGGGGTCGCTCCCTGCCCCCTCCGGACGTCGGACGGCCTGGACGACCCCGGAGGCCTGCCGGGCCAGGACGATGTGCACGGGAGCATCCTCGCGCGTCCCTGCGACACCGCGCGGGCGCGGTCCCGCAGGGGGGCGACGCGCGTCACGCGGCGCACGGCCCACGTGGCCGCGACCGCGCGGCTTTCCCCGCGTATCCTGTGAAGGCTTATGAGTCAGAACACCGAGCCCGTCGACGCCGTGCCGCCGATCGCCGTACCCGACCAGGCGTCCCGCCCCGACGGCGGTGCGTGAGGTGGCACCGGACGACGACCGCTCCGGCGGCGGAGTGATCCTCGGCGGCCGCTACGTGCTCGGGGACGTCCTCGGCACGGGGGGGACCTACACCGCCTACGAGGCCACCCGGGTGGACGCGGGACCCGACGACGCCGAACCCGCGCTCCTCGTCAAGACCCTGCACCCGCACCTCGTCGACGACGAGGCCGCGCGCGCCGCGATGGACCGCGAGATCTCCGCGTCGCAGCAGATCGACGACCCGCACGTGGCGACGGTCCTCGACTCCGGCGAGGACGAGGTCGCCGGGGCGACCGTGCCGTGGGTCCTGACCCGGCGCTTCCCCGGTGCCCCTCTGTCCGAGACGGTGGCCGGCACCGGCCTGCCGTGGCGGGAGGCCCTCGTCGTCGTGGACGGGGTGCTCGGTGCGCTCGCGGCCGTGCACGCCGCCGGACTCGTGCACCGGGACGTGAGCCCGCGCAACGTCGTCGTCTCGCGGCACGAGGAGAGCGGCCCCACGGTGGGGCTGATCGACCTCGGGCTCGCCACTCCCGGCGACGCGGAGGGCGCCGCGGGTGTCGTGACGGGTTCGGCCCTGGGCATGTCCCCCGAGCAGGCCCGTGGCAGGCCGCTGGACGAGCGCAGCGACGTGTACGCGGTGGGCGCCCTGGCGTACTACGTCCTGACCGGGCACCCGCCGTACGAGCGGGCGACACCGGACGACGTGCTGCGCGCCCACGTCGGGGCCCCGGTCCCGGCGCCCTCGGCCCGACGGGCCGCCGTGCCGGCCGCCGTGGACCGGTTCGTGGCACAGGCGATGGCGAAGGACCCGGCACGACGTTTCGCCTCGGCCGCCGCCATGCGCACGGCGGTGGCGTCGCTGCTCGGCGGGTCCGCCGCCGTCGCGGCGCCCGGCGGCGGGGCGTCCCCCGACCAGACGATGGACCTGGGCCGCGTCGACGAGGACGACCCGCACCGGACCGCCGCGCTCGGAGCGGTCGGCGCCGCCGCGGCCGCGGCCGCGGTGGACAACCTGGGTGCGGAGCTGCAGCGCACACGGCAGATCGCCGCGGTCGAGGACGGTGACGCCGGCGCGACCGAGGGCGACGACGCGGCCGACGGCGGCGGCGACACCGCGGCCGCGACGACCGCGGGGGCTGCCGGTGCGGCCGTCGGCGCAGGTGCCGGTGCCGGCGCGGCGTTCGGCACGGATGCTGCCGCGGCGGACCCGGGTGCCGGAGGGACCGGCGCCGACGGGTCCGGCAGCGGCGCGGAGACGGTCCCTGCGGGACGGCGCCGGCGATGGGTCCTGGTCGGGGCGCTCGCCCTCGTCCTGGCCGCCGCCGTGGGGGCGATGATGACCTGGCCCCTGCTCGACGGGGAGGACGAGGCACCGGTCGTCCCGGTCCTGCAGAGCCCGTCGCCGTCACCCACGTCGGAGCCGTCGCCGTCACCGACGACGACCGGCCCGACCTCCGAGCCGGAGGCGCCGACGTCGGAGCCCACGTCGGCACCGACCCGCACCGAGGAGCCGACGGAGGAGCCGACGTCCTCGCCGACCCCCACGGACTCCCCCTCGCCGACGGACGACCCGACGACCGCGGCGCCGGAGCCCGAGCCCACCGCCACACGGACCAGCTCCCCCGCGCCGGAACCGACCGCCACGCAGACCAGCGCGCCCGCGCCGGAACCGACCGCCACGCAGACCAGCGCGCCCGATCCCGCGCCGGCACCCAGCGAGGACGCGGACCCGATCGCCGAACCGAGCCGCAGCTCCTCGCCCATGCCCTGACGGGGGGCGACCGGAACCTCCCGGGCGCCACGGCGCGGGCGCGGCCCTGCCGCGTCACACCCCGGGGCCGCCGGCGATGTAGTCGGTCAGCTGGTCCCGCTCGGCCTGCACCTCGGCCATCCGGCGCTTGACGACGTCCCCGATGCTGACGATGCCGACCAGCCTGCCGTCGTCCAGGACGGGGACGTGACGGATGCGGCGCTCGGTCATCACGAGCATGAGGTCGTCGAGGGACGTCCCGGGGGTGCAGGTGTGGACGTCGACGGTCATGATCCGCGTCACCGGCCCGTCGAGGATCTCGTCACCGTCGACGTGCAGCCGGCGGACCACGTCGCGCTCGCTGACGATGCCGTCGACGTGCATGCCGTCGACGGACACGACGACGGCACCGATCCGGTGCTCGGCGAGCAGCGCCAGCATCTCGCGCACGGTCGATCCCGGCGCGATGGTGACCACGCCCTCGCCCTTGTGCCGCAACGTCTCTGTCACCCGCATCCCGGACACCTCCGTGGTGTGCACGCCGGGACCTCGTCGTCCCGGCCTCCTGCCACGACGCTACGACATCGGCCCGCGCTCGCTCTGCGGCCCCGGGCCGGTCGGGGTGTCCTGCCGCGGCAGGGATTCACCCGACGGGGTGGCGGCGCCCACCCGGCGAGCGGGTGAACCGTGGCTACGCTCGACACCAGGAGGGCGTCCCGCGGCGGCCAGGACCTTGCGGGCGCGGCGAGGTCGCCGGCACCACACCACGAAGGAGCGGTGATGACCGAGCTCACCACGCTCGAGGGCGGCACCGCACGGCTCGACGCCGAGCTGGACGCGCTCGCCGCCGCCCTGGCCGGCCGCCTGGTCCGCGCCGAGGACGACGACTTCGACGAGGTCCGGGCCCTGTGGAACGGGGTCACGGAGCGGCGTCCCGCCGCGATCGTGCGCTGCGCCACCACCGAGGACGTCCGTCGCACCGTCCTGCTGGCCGCCGAGCACCACCTGCTGGTCGCCGTCCGCGGGGGCGGGCACAACGTGGCCGGGACCGCCGGCGTCGACGGCGGGCTCGTCATCGACCTCGGCGAGATGCGGGACGTCTCGGTGGACCCCGGCGCCCGGCTGGCACGGGTGGCCGGCGGCGCCCGCCTCGGCGACCTGGACGCCGCCTCCCAGGAGCACGGCCTGGCGACGCCGGCCGGGGTGTTCTCCGACACCGGTCTCGGCGGGCTCGGTCTGACCGGAGGGATCGGCTGGCTGCGCCGCCGGTTCGGCCTGACCTGCGACAACATCGTCGGTGCCACGATCGTCGCCGCCGACGGGTCGGTGCACCACGTCGACGAGGAGTCCGACCCCGAGCTGTTGTGGGGGCTGCGCGGCGGGGGCGGGAACCTCGGCGTGGTCACCGAGTTCGTGGTGCGGCTGCACCCCGTCGGGCCCGAGGTCTACGCAGGGTTCGTCGTCCACCGGGCCGAACGCGCCATGGAGGTGCTGCACGCCTACCGCGACTGGTCCGCCGACCTGCCCGACGAGGTCTCCTCGATGGCCGTGCTGGGGGCCGCTCCCGAGGACGACGCGATCCCCGCCGAGCTCACCGGGCAGCCGTGCGTCATCGTGCTGGCCTGCGTCACCGACCCCGCGCGCGGTCCCGAGCTGCTGGCGCCGATCCGCGACCTGCCCGACCCGGCGGCCGACCTCAGCGGCCCGATGCCCTACGTCGAGCTGCAGCAGATCTTCGACGCCGACTACCCGAACGGGATGCGCTACTACTGGCGCTCGGTGCACCTGCCCGAGCTCTCGGAGGAGGCGCTGCGCCGCGCCGTCGACCAGACGTACCGCCGTCCCTCGGCGCTGTCCACCATCGATCTGTGGCACATGGGCGGCGCGATGTCCCGGGTCGCGCCGGAGGACACGGCGTTCGGTGACCGCAGCGCACCCTACCTGGTGGGGATCGAGGCGAACTGGACGGAGCCCGGTGACGACGAGGCCAACGTGCGGTGGGCCCGGGCGTGCGCGGCCGACCTCGACGACCTGTCGACGGGACGCGAGTACCTCAACTTTCCCGGGTTCCAGGAGGGCGGCCCGGCGACGCTGCGGGCGGCCCACGGCGAGGCGAACTACGCCCGGCTGCGCGCCCTCAAGCAGCGCATGGACCCGGACAACCTGTTCCGACTGCACCAGAACGTCGCGCCCTGAGGAGAGGAACGATGATCGAGAAGAGCGAGATCTGGTCGCGCGGGGTCGTCGTCGGCGTCGACGGGTCGCACGAGAGCTACCACGCGTTCGACTGGGCCCTGGCCGCGGCCGAGCGTCACCACGCCACGCTGACGGTGACCCACGCCCGCACGGTGCCCGCGGGACCGATCAGCCCCGTGCCCGCCTACGACCCCGAGCTCCTGCGCGACGAGGGCGAGAGGATCCTCAGCGAGGTCCTCTCGCGGGTCGGACCGCGCCGCGAGGGGGCACCGCCCGTGCGCTCCGCACCGAGCGTCGGGGCGGCGGACGCCGTCCTGGCCGGGTACTCCCGCGACGTCGACCTGGTGGTGGTGGGTCGCCGGGGCCGGAGCGAGACCCGCCACGCGCTGGGATCGGTGTCCGCGGCGACCGCGGCCCACGCCCGGGGGCCGGTCGCGGTCGTGCCGACGGCCGCCCAGGGCACGGCCCCGGAACGGGTGGTCGTCGGCATCGGGTTCGACGACGACCCCTCCGCGGCGCTGGACCTGGCGTTCTCGGAGGCGCACCGGTGCGGCAGCCCCGTCGTGCTCGTGCACGCCGTGCAGCCCTCGACCCGTGCCGCCCGGGAGGCCGGCGCGGGCCGGGACGAGGACGTCCGGGCCGCGCTGCGCGGTCTGGCCGAGAGCTGGTCGGTGCTCCACCCGGACGTGGAGTGCCAGGTCGAGGTGGTCGAGGGCGACCCGGCGGACGCGCTGCTCACCCGGGTGACGGCCTCGGACCTGCTGGTCCTCGGCGGGCACCGGCACCCCCGGTTCGTCGGCCGGCTGCTCGGGTCGGTGCCGGACGCCCTGCTCGGCGACGCGCCCTGCGTGGTGGTCGTGGCCCACACCTCCCGTCCGCACCACGAGGAGGACTGACGACGTCGATGCGGGCCTGGACGACCGGCACCGAGCCCGGTCGCCTGACGAGGTCCGAGGTCGCCGTCCCGGAGCCCGGGGCCGACGAGGTGCTCGTGCGCGTCGAGGCCTCGGGGGTGTGCCGGACCGACCTGCACGTCGTGGACCAGGAGCTCCCGGTCCACCGCCCGCACGTGGTGCCCGGGCACCAGGTCGTCGGGACGGTCGAGGGCACGGGACCGGGCGTCCGCCGGCTGCGACCGGGTGACCGTGTCGGGGTCGCCTGGCTGCGCCGCACCTGCGGAGCCTGCCGGTGGTGCCGGGAGGGGCGCGAGAACCTCTGCCCCGACTCGCGGTACACCGGGTGGGACGCCGACGGCGGGTTCGCGGAGTTCACGACCGTGCCGGAGGCCTTCGCGTACCCGCTGACGTCCGACCACGACCCGGTGACGACGGCTCCCCTGCTCTGCGCGGGGATCATCGGCTACCGCGCGCTGACGCGTGCTGCGCTCCCGCCGGGCGGACGGCTGGGGATCTACGGCTTCGGATCCAGCGCGCACCTCACGGCCCAGGTGGCGGCGGCCCGGGGCGCGGAGCTGTTCGTCATGACGCGGGGCGAGCAGAACCGGGAGCTCGCACGGCACGCCGGGGCCGCCTTCGTCGGCGGTGCCGCCGACGTGCCCCCGGTGCGGCTCGACGCCGCGATCGTGTTCGCCCCCGCCGGCGAGCTGGTGCCGTGCGCGCTGCAGGCCACCGAGCGGGGCGGCACGGTGGTGCTGGCCGGCATCCACATGACCGACATCCCGGCCATGGGCTACCAGGAGAACCTGTTCGACGAACGCGACCTGCGCACCGTCACGGCGAACACGCGGGCGGACGGTGCCGCGCTGCTCCGGCTCGCGACCACGCTACGGCTGACGCCGACCGTCACGCGCTACCCCTTCACCGCTGCGGACGCGGCGCTGGACGACCTGCGTGCCGGACGCGCCTCGGGCTCGCTGGTGCTCGAGCCGGACTGACCGTCAGGCCCGCTGGAGCATCTCCAGGGCACGACGGGCCAGGCGCTCGCCCCACTGGCGGGCGCGGTCCCGCTCGTGCGGCAGCAGCGGCCCCTCGACGTCGGCGACGTAGAACGACGCGCCGCGGTCCACGACCCGGTGCCCCTCGTTGCGCAGCGCCCGCGCGGCAGCGTGCGCGGCGGACCCCGGCAGGTGGCGCACCTTCTCCACGCGGGTGTCGAAGGTGGCGTACAGACGCCCCTCCCGGTCCGGGTCGAGACGGTCGATCCACTCCCGGATCCCCGGGTAGTCGGTCGGGCGGTCACCCATCCGCTCCTGGGCCTCGTGCCGGGTCTGCGGCCGGCTCATCCCGAACGCGTGGGTCGGACCGCCGACGACGACGAGGTCCTCGCCGTCGGTCTCGTCGTCCCCCAGGCTGGTCACGGACCGGACGCGGACCGGCATGTGCTCGGCGATCCCGTCGCCGACGGCCCGTGCTACCAGGGCCGTGTTGCCGAAGCTGGACTCGTAGACCACGAGTGCGGACATGGTGCTCATCTCCTCGGCGCGTGTGCGCTCTCAGCCGGCCTCGACCTCGGGGCCGTGGACCGGCATGACGATCCGGGTCCGCCAGGTGGTCGGGTCGGGGTCGGACTCGGGGCCGGCCTCGTAGAACTCCCAGGACTGGTCCAGCGGCTCCAGGTGGCGCTCGGCCATCCACGACTCCAGGTCCGCGTACGTCGCGGCCAGCCCGTCGTAGCCGCCGTGGTGGACGGTCTCCACGACACGGGCCTCCGGCAGCACGTCGGCGGTGGGCTCGCCCGGTCCGGGGTCGTCGACCGTCAACGTCGCCGGCTCGGCGAGGGGGAACCCGATCTCGACGTCGAAGCCGCCGGCCATCCGGCCGCGGTACCGGGCGTACGGCGGCCCGGCGGGCTGCACCCCACCGTGCTCCATCGCCGCGGTCAGCACGGGCAGGACGCGCGCGAAGAGCGCGGGCATGTCCTCCTGGCTCACCATCTGGCGTAGCCCGAACGTGGGCTGCTCCAGCGACTCGATGAGGTGGATCTCTCGCGTCTCGGCCATGGCTCCTCGACCTCCCGGCGGTCCCCGCGGTGCGCCGTCGCCCGCTGATTCCCACGATCGGTCGGGGCGGTCCGCCCGGATAGGGCCGATGGTCCCGGAGAGGTCGGCCGGAGGTCCCGGCCGCCTCCGACCCCGGGGCCGGGACGGGCTGTCAGTCCACCAGGACCTTCTCGCCGGACCGGGGGACGACGGCGACGCAGCCGACCTCGTCACGGATGCGTCCGGCCAGGGCGGCCGACGCCTGCTCCTCGCCGTGGACGACGTAGACGACCTCTGGCGGCTCCGGCATCTGCCGGAGCCAGTCGACCAGCTCGCTCGCGTCGGCGTGGACGGAGAACTCCTGGTCCTCGACGATCTCGGCCTTGACCGGCACGTACCGGCCCATCATCTTCACCTCGCGGGCACCGTCGCGCAGCATGCTGCCGCGCGTGCCGACCGCCTGGTAGCCGGTCAGGACCACGCAGTTGCGTCGGTCCGGGAGCAGGTGGCGCAGGTGGTGGACGACCCGGCCGCCGGACGCCATCCCCGAGGCGGACACGATGATGCAGGGCTGCCGCGGCGAGTTGAGCCGCATCGACTCCTCCGGGGTCCGTGCCGCGTGCAGCGACGGGAGGTCGACGAAGCTCGACATGCCCTCGCGCAGCTCTCCGGCCACCTCGGCGCGCCCGTAGACGTCGAGGGCGGCCAGCGCCATCGGGCTGTCGACGAAGACCGGGACCGGAGGGATCTGCCCGTCGCGGACCATCGCGGACAGGGCGTGCAGGACCAGCTCCGTGCGGTCGACGGCGAAGGCCGGCACGAGCACCACCCCGCCTCGACGGATCGTGCGCCGCACGGCGTCCGCGAACGCGGCATGGGCCCGGGACGGCTCGCGGTGCTCACGGTCGCCGTAGGTGGACTCGATCACCACCGTGCGTGCCGCCGGGGGGTCGGCTCGTGGTCGCAGCACCGGGTGCTCCGTGCGGCCGAGGTCTCCGGAGAAGAGGACGCGGGCGGACCCGGCACGAGCCAGCACGCTGGCCGAGCCCAGGACGTGCCCGGCACGGTGGAGCCGGACGCCGGCGTCGCTCCCGAGGTCGACGTCGACGTCGAAGGGCACGGTCTCGAACCTCTCGATCGCCCGCTCGGCGTCCGCGACCGTGTAGAGGGGCAGGGGCGGGTCGTGACGGGACCACCCTCCGGCACGGGCCATGTCCGCGTCCCGCTCCTGCAGGTTCGCGCTGTCCCGCAGGACGATCGCCGTGAGCGCGGCCGTCCCCTCGGTCATCCGGATCGACCCCTCGTAGCCGTCACGCACGAGGACCGGGAGGAACCCGCAGTGGTCCAGATGGCAGTGCGTCAGCACCACGTCGTCGATGGTCCGGGGCGAGACCGGGAAGGCGTCCCAGTTCTTCCGCCTCCACCGCCGCTCCCCCTGGTACAGGCCGCAGTCGACCAGGAGCCGCCGCTCTGCGGACTCGATCAGGAACCGGCTCCCCGTGACGGTCCCGGCGCCACCGAGGAAGGTCAGTGCGACCGATGCTGCCTCGCTCATGCGCACTCCTCGGGTCGTCGTCCCGTCCTCTCCACCGTCCACCTCTCGGGCCCCGGGCAGCAGGGCCGATGGTCCCGATCGGGCCGGCCGGAGGTCCCTGGGGTCGGCTCTCCCGCAGCGGGTCGCCGCCACGGGGCGGACGATGGGAGGACGAGGGATCCGAGGAGAGCACCATGGGCACCGCGGACACCGAGCCGCCGGCCGTGCGGCGCCGGTCCCGTCTCGGCCGGTGGGTCGTCGCCCACCCGCCGGCCGCCTACGTCGTCCTCGCCTACGTGCTGTCGTGGGGGTACTGGGTCCCGCTCGCCCTCGCCGGGCAGACCGTCGAGGCCGGTGTCGGCCGACCGAGCCAGCTCCCGGGACTGCTCGGCCCGCTGGTCGCCGCGGTGGTCGTCACCGCCCTGGTCGACGGCCGGGCCGGCCTGGCGGACCTGGGCCGCCGCATGACCAGGTGGCGCGTGGGCTGGTGGTGGCTGTCCGTGGTCGCCGTCCTGGCGGTCGGCGCGGTCGGGCTGGTGGTGGTCGGCGGCCCACCCGACGCTGCCGATCTCACGCTCTACAGCGGGATCGACGCGGCGGCCGGCCCATTGCTGACCGTCGTCCTCGCCCTCGTGGTCAACGGACTCGGTGAGGAGACCGGGTGGCGCGGCTTCCTGGCCGACCGTCTGCTCCGTCGGCACGGCCTGACCGCCACGGCCCTGCTGGTGGCGGCGGTCTGGGCGCCGTGGCACGCACCGCTGTTCGTCGTGATGGCCTCGTTCTCGGGCTTCACCGTCCCCGAGGTCCTCGGCTGGGTGATCGGCCTGACCGCGGGGTCGGTGGTGCTCACGTGGCTCTACCGCGGCTCCGCGGGCAGCATCCTGCTCGTCGCGGTCTGGCACATCGCCTTCAACCTCACCTCGGGGACCCCCGGGACCGCGGGCACCGTCGCCGCGATCAGCTCGACCGTCGTCATGGTCGCCGCGGTGGTGGTCGTCGTCGCGGACCGGCGACGGCGGCGGTGATCAGCCCCAGACCGCGAGCGCCACGGTGCCGACGTAGATCGCCGGGATCGCGACGCCCTCGAAGCCGATCCCCCGCCGGTCGCGCACGACGAGCCCGGCGGCCAGGGTGGCGGTCATCAGCAAGGTCCCACCGACCAGCACCAGGCCGGTCGACCCCGCGTCGGTGTAGACGGACCCGGGCAGGTACGCCGCGTCGGCCACGGACACCATGAGCATGTCGTAGACGTTGCCGCCGATGATGTTGCCGATGCCGAGTGTGAACTGGCCCATCCGGACCGCGGTCACCAGCACCACGAGCTCGGGCAGGGAGCTGATCCCCGTGGTGAGCGTGAAGCCCACGACCCCGCCGTCGAGCCCGGTCGCCTCGACCACGGACAGACCCGCCCGGCCGACGAGCCAGCCCGCGACGCCGACGACGACGCCGAGCCCGGCCAGCGACCACCACAGCCGCGGGGTCGAGCGACCGTCCGCGGCGCCGTCGTCCCCGGAGCCCTCGTCGTCGTCCTCCGTCTGCGGGGTGCGGATGGGCTGCCACATCGGCGCCTTGTGCATCTGGCGCAGCAGCACCAGCCCGTAGCCGTAGAGCACGGGGATGAGCAGCGTCAGCCAGTGCACCCACCCGATCGTCAGGTCCGGGGTGGCGGCGGCGACCACGGGCACCGCCAGCAGGGCGACGAGGATCAGCGACTGCAGGACGTTCTGCAGGGAGGCGGCCGCGTGCTCGAGGTTGACCCGGCGGTAGACGAGGTCGGCGATGGCCAGCCACACGGTCTGCACCGCCACGCCGCCCACGGGGTTGGCGAGCGCGAACCCGGCGTCACCGCCGAGGGACCCCGTGAGCACGGTGACCAGGCCCGGCAGCGAGGTCACCGCCCCGAGGAGCAGGGCGCCGCCGACCGCGTCGCCGAGCCCGGTCCGCTCGGACAGCGTGTCGGCGACCCGCGTCAGCCGCACACCCGCCAGCACGATCACCCCGGACATGGCCGCCAGGGTCACGAGGCTGGGCAACAGGTCCCACGGCATGCTGAACATCGGCCCGACGCTACCCGGGCAGATCGATTCGCTCTCGCCGAGGGGCACCGGTCGCCCGGCGGGCAGGCCCCTGGTCGCCAGGAAGCCAGGAAGCGGGGAAGACCTGGTGGTGGGCCCGGAGGGACTCGAACCCCCGACATCCACGGTGTAAACGTGGCGCTCTGACCAACTGAGCTACAGGCCCCGGTAGCGCAGGACAGGATACCCGGCCGCGCCGTCACGCCGAACATCCGCCGTGCGGTTCAGACCTCCGCGAGCGCCGCCAGGTAGTCGTCGAGGTCGCGGCGGGCGCCCCGCGGCAGCACCGTCGACCAGCGCACGAGGCCGTCGGCGTCGATGAGGAACGAGCCGCGCAGCGCGTGCCCGGTGGCCTGGTCGAACACGCCGAAGGCCTGGGCGGCACGGCCGTGCGGCCAGAAGTCGCTGAGCAGGTCGAACCCGAAGCCCTCGACCTCCTGCCAGGCCCTGAGGGTGAACACCGGGTCGGTGGAGACCGCGAGGATCCGCACTCCCGCGGCCTCGAACTCGCCGGCGTGGTCGCGCAGCTCGCCGAGCTCCGCGGTGCAGGTGCCGGAGAAGGCGAACGGGAAGAACACCACGAGCACCGGTTCGCCGCGCAGGTCGGCCAGGTGGGTCGGGGTGCCGTGGGTGTCGGGCAGCGTGAAGTCGGGGGCCGGGTCGTCGGCGCCCGGCACGGTGCCGTCGGCCATCTGCTTACCGGCCGCGGGAGGCGAGCCGCGTGGCGGACCAGTCGTCGCCGGCGGCGAAGGTGCTGGTGGCGTGCAGGCCCGCGGTGGTCGACGCCTCCTGGATCTCGCTGTGGCCGACGTGGCCGTCGCGGCCGGGCTTGCGGGTGAGCAGCCAGATCTGGCCGCCGTCGTCGAGAGCCGTCTGGACGTCGACCAGCATGTCCGTCAGGTCGCCGTCCTCCTCGCGCCACCAGATGATGACGCCGTCCACGACGTCGTCGTACTCCTCGTCGGCGAGCTCCTCGCCGACGACCGCCTCGATCGCCCCGCGCAGGGGTTCGTCGACGTCGTCGTCCCACCCGAACTCCTGCACGACCTGACCGGTGGTGAACCCGAAGCGTGCCGCCAGGTTGTCCGCCTGCTGTCCCACGAGGACCTACGTTCCTTCCGTCATGCCTTCGGCGCCGCCCGGCGCCCTGTCTGCTTCCTGCTGTGCGTCAACGTAGTGCACGCGCGCCCCGGATGCCCGCCCAGCCCCCCGCATGGGCCCACCTGACCACTTCAGCACGGGGTGACATGACGTAGATCACGGATTCTTGACCGCTCCCTGGTGTCAGTGCGGAGCAAGTGGGGACACAATGTGTAGTGACCCCCTGTGGGTGCTCCCGCGCCGTCGCGATCCCGACGACGCAGGCGACGCGCACGGGACGCCTGACACGGGCGCGCGCCGGACCCTCGGCGACCGCCCGCAGAAGAGAGAGGTTGCTGGTGGCTTCGTACGACGAGACCGGACCGTTGATCGACGGTCTGCTCAGCGCTGTGCCGGACATCGACCCGTCCGAGACCTCGGAGTGGGTGGAGTCCCTCGACGGGTTGATCGACGACAAGGGCGGCCCGCGCGCCCGCTACGTGATGCTCAACCTGCTGCGGCGCGCTCGCGAGCGCAACGTCCAGATCCCGACGTCGGTCGCGACGCCGTACGTCAACACGATCGGGGTGCACGAGGAGCCGTACTTCCCCGGCGACGAGACGATGGAGCGCCGCTACCGCTCCTGGATCCGCTGGAACGCCGCGGTGATGGTGACCCGCGCCCAGCGCCCCGAGATCTCGGTGGGCGGCCACATCTCCTCCTACGCCTCCGTGGCGACGCTGACCGAGGTGGGGCTCAACCACTTCTTCCGCGGCAAGGACCACCCGGGCGGCGGCGACCAGGTCTACTTCCAGGGGCACTCCTCCCCCGGCCAGTACGCCCGCGCCTACCTCGAGGGCCGCCTGTCGGCCGACCGGCTGGACGGGTTCCGCCAGGAGAAGTCCCACGAGGGCGGCGGGCTGCCCTCCTACCCGCACCCCCGGCTCATGCCGGAGTTCTGGGAGTTCCCGACCGTCTCGATGGGTCTCGGCCCGGCCTCGGCGATCTACCAGGCGTGGACGAACAAGTACCTGCACAACCGCGGTATCAAGGACACCAGCCAGCAGGACGTGTGGGCGTTCCTCGGCGACGGCGAGATGGACGAGCCGGAGTCGCGCGGCATGCTGCAGCAGGCCGCCCACCAGGGGCTCGACAACCTGACGTTCGTGGTCAACTGCAACCTGCAGCGCCTCGACGGCCCGGTGCGCGGCAACGGCAAGATCATGCAGGAGCTGGAGGCCCAGTTCCGGGGCGCCGGCTGGAACGTCATCAAGGTCGTCTGGGGCCGTGAGTGGGACGCCCTGCTCAACGCGGACAAGGACCGCGCCCTGGTCAACCTGATGAACGCCACCCCGGACGGCGACTACCAGACCTACCGGGCCGAGTCCGGCGCGTTCATCCGCGAGCACTTCTTCGGCCGCGACCCGCGCACGAAGGCCCTCGTCGAGAACATGACCGACGAGGACATCTGGAACCTGCGCCGCGGCGGCCACGACTACCGCAAGATCTTCGCCGCCTACTCGGCGGCGCGGTCGCACACGGGCCAGCCCACGGTGATCCTCGCCCAGACGGTCAAGGGCTACGGGCTCGGCTCGAGCTTCGCCGGCCGCAACGCGACGCACCAGATGAAGAAGATCAAGAACGAGGACCTCAAGGCGCTGCGCGACAACCTGCGCATCCCGCTCAGCGACGAGCAGATCGACGCCGAGCCCGGCCTGCCGCCCTACTACCACCCGGGCATGGAGGACGAGTCGATCCAGTACATGCTGGAGCGCCGTCGTCAGCTCGGCGGGTTCGTGCCCGAGCGGCGCTCGTCGCCCAAGGCCCTGTCGCTGCCGCAGGACAAGTCCTACGAGATCCTCAAGAAGGGCTCGGGCAGCCAGCAGGTCGCCTCGACGATGGCGTTCGTCCGCCTTCTGAAGGACCTCATCAAGGACAAGGAGTTCGGCCGGCGCATCGTGCCGATCATCCCCGACGAGGCCCGCACGTTCGGCCTGGACTCGATCTTCCCGAGCGCGAAGATCTTCAACACCGCCGGGCAGAACTACCTGGCCGTGGACCGTGAGCTCATGCTGAGCTACAAGGAGTCCGAGTCCGGGCAGATCATGCACACCGGCATCAACGAGGCCGGGTCCGCGGCCGCGTTCCAGTCGGTCGGCACCGCCTACGCCACGCACGGCGAGCACATGGTGCCCGTCTACATCTTCTACTCGATGTTCGGGTTCCAGCGCACCGGCGACCAGTTCTGGGCGGCCGGTGACCAGATGACCCGCGGGTTCATCATCGGTGCCACGGCGGGCCGCACCACGCTGACCGGTGAGGGCCTTCAGCACGCGGACGGGCACTCGCCGCTCATCGCGGGCACCAACACCGCGATGGTGCAGTACGACCCGGCCTTCGGCTACGAGATCCGCCACATCGTGCGCGACGGCATCGAGCGCATGTACGGCGACGGCTCGGACGGTCGCGACCAGAACGTCATGTACTACCTGACGGTCTACAACGAGCCGATGGTGCAGCCGGCCGAGCCGGAGGACGTGGACGTCGACGGCATCCTGCACGGCATCCACCGCGTCTCCGCGGACAGCGGCGACGGGCCCCGGGCCCAGCTGCTCGCGTCGGGCGTCGGGGTGCCGTGGGCGCTCGAGGCGCAGGAGCTCCTGCGCGAGGACTGGGGCGTCTCGGCCGACGTCTGGTCGGTGACGAGCTGGAACGAGCTGCGTCGCGACGCGCTGGCCGCCGAGCACGACGCCCTCGTCGACCCGGCCGCCGAGCCCCGCGTGCCGTACGTGACGCAGAAGCTGTCCGACGCCGAGGGTCCGTTCGTGGCCACCAGCGACTACGACCACCTGGTCCCCGACCAGATCCGGGCGTGGGTGCCGGGTGACTACGCGGTGCTCGGCGCCGACGGCTTCGGGTTCTCCGACACCCGCGCCGCCGCACGCCGGTACTTCCTCATCGACGGGCCGTCCATGGTCGTCAAGACCCTGCAGCAGCTCGCCCGCCGGGGCGACGTCGCCCAGGACGTCGTGGCCAAGGCCGTCGAGAAGTACCGCCTCACCGACGTCAACGCCGGCACCTCCGGTGTCGCGGGCGGGGACACCTGACCCACCGCGGCCGACCGCAGCACGACGACGGCCCCGCCACCTGTCCGGTGGCGGGGCCGTCGTCGTGGCGGGACTGTCCGGCTCAGGAGGAGGCCTGGCGCGCCTCCGCCTCGTCGATCGCGGCGACGAGGTCGTGCCGCATCGCCTCGACCTGGTCGTGGTCCGGGTGCGCCTCCAGCGCCTCCAGGTGCTGCCTGGCCTCGAACACCCGGTCGGCCTCGAGCGCGGCCAGGACGAGCTGGCGGCCGACCTCGGGCACCTGCTCGCGCGTGCGCCAGTGGCCGATGCCGAGACCGAGCGCCTCGACGGGCATGTGCGCGTCCCGCAGGATCTCGAGGCTCTTCGCCAGCGCCACCCCGGACGGGTCGCGCTCGGTCGCCGTCGTGAAACGACGCACCGCACCCTCGGGGTCGTCGTTGACGGAGAGCCGGCCGAGCTCGACCAGCGGGCGCCAGGCGCGAGGGTGGCCGGCGAGCTCCTCGGCCAGGGACCACAGCGCCAGGTCACCGGCCTGGATCGGCTCTTCCTCCGGCTCGGCGGTCAGGGGGTCGTCGGGGTTGTCGGGCTCGGACGCGTGACGACGCACGAGATCGGCGAGCGCGTTGAAGGCGCGCTCGTCGTTCGGGTCGTCGTGGAGCATCGCCCGCAAAGAGTCTTCGTGCACGGTGTCACCTCGCCGTCGGGTCTCGGTGGGCCTGCGGACACCCACCGTGGAGGTGGACCGTGTCCGCCGGATGAGCTGGCGGAGCCGAGACATCATGGCCATGAACCGACCCTATCGCCTGCGCCTCCTCGGGGCCGGGCGAACGCGCCCCGGGCACACGACGGCCGCCGTTTGTGCAATCCCCACAACGATGGCCCTATCCTCGAGAGCATGTCGACCACGACCGTCTCGCGTGACGAGAACGTCCAGCGCGTCCGTGAGGGCCTCGGGCTGCTCACGAACGCCGCCATGCGCCGCCTCGACGAGGAGGTGAGCTGGTACCGCCAGCTGCCGGCCGAGGACCGCTCCTACGTGGCGCTCGTCGCCCAGAGCGGCATCAACGCGTTCGCGACCTGGTTCGCCGACCCGACCCAGACGCCGCACGGCGTCGGCGAGATGTTCGCCGCCGCTCCCCCGGAGCTGACCAGGTCGATCTCGCTGCAGCACACCCTGCAGCTGGTGCGCCTGATGGTCGACGTCGTGGAGTCCTACTCGGACCAGATCGCCGCCCCAGGGTACGAGCGCGAGCTGCGCGAGGCCGTCCTGCGCTACTCGCGCGAGGTCGCGTTCTCCGCGGCCGAGGTCTACGCCCGCGCCGCCGAGGTCCGCGGCGCCTGGGACGCCCGTCTGGAGGCCCTGGCCGTGGACGCGCTCGTGCGCGGGGACACCGACGACGCGCTGCGCTCGCGCATCTCCGCGCTGGGGTGGAGCGGGCGCGGCCAGGTGCTGGTCGTGGTCGGCGAGGCGCTCGACGGGCTGGACGACGTCGGCACCGCCGAGCTGCGCCGGGCCGCCCGGCGGGCCGCGGGCGACACGCTCGTCGGCATCCACGGCGACCGGCTGGTGCTGGTCCTGGGCGGGGACACCGACCTGGTCGCCGCCGCCACCAGCCTCATCGGCCGGTTCGGGCCCGGACCCGTCGTCTTCGGGCCGGTGGTGCCCACGATCGCCGAGGCCACGGCGTCGGCGCGCTCCGCCCTGGCCGGACTCGCCGCCGCCGCCGCCTGGCCGCAGGCCCCCCGGCCGGTCCTGGCCGACGACCTGCTGCCCGAACGGGTGCTCACCGGGGACCAGGAGGCCCGCCGGACCCTCGTCGCCCAGGCGTACCTGCCGTTGCAGCAGGCCACGGGTGCGGTCCTGGAGACGCTCTCCGCCTACCTCGGTACCGGCCGCTCCCTGGAGGCGGCGGCCCGTCGTCTGTACGTCCACCCCAACACCGTGCGCTACCGGTTGCGCAAGGTGTCCGAGATCACCGGGTGGGACCCCCTGGACGCCCGCGAGTCGTTCGTGCTGCAGATCGCCCTGGCGTTGGGACAGCTCGACGACGCCCCCTGATTGCCGATTCCCACAACCGGCGGTGGCCAGGTTGGTGCACGTCGCGACGCTCGGGGTCAGAACCCAGGTGGCACCGTGGTGTCGTGCTCGCCGTCGTCTGCCCTGGACAGGGCTCTCAGAACCCCGGGATGCTCAGCCCCTGGCTGGAGCTGCCCGGCACCGCCGACCTGCTCGACTCCTTCTCGGCCGCGGCCGGGACCGACCTGACCCGGCACGGGACCACGTCGGACGCGGAGACGATCCGGGACACCGCCGTCGCCCAGCCGCTGATCGTGTCGGCCTCCCTGCTCGCGCTGCGCACGATCCTCGACGGCCGCGACACGGCCGAGGTCGTCGACGTCACGGCCGGGCACTCCGTCGGTGAGCTCGCCGCCGCCGCCGTCGCCGGCGCGCTGGACGACGCCGGGGCGGTCGGGCTGGTCTCGCACCGCGGACGAGCCATGGCGGACGCCGCGGCCGCGTCGCCGTCGGGCATGAGCGCGGTCGTCGGGGGCGACCCCGAGGACGTCCTGGCCGCCATCGAGGCGGCCGGCCTGTTCCCCGCCAACGTCAACGGCGGCGGCCAGGTCGTCGCCGCCGGGTCCCGGGAGGCGCTCGCCGCGCTGGCCGAGCAGCCCCCGGCCCGGACGCGCGTCGTGCCGCTGCCGGTCGCCGGCGCGTTCCACACCCCGTACATGGAGCCGGCCCGCGGACGCTTCGAGCAGGTCGCCACCACGTGGCTGGCCACCGACCCGCGCCTGCCGCTGCTCAGCAACGCGGACGGCGCCGACTACGGCTCCCTGGGCGAGGGCTCGCACGGCCACGGCCGCTCCGCCGACCTGCTCGCCCGCCTCACCGCCCAGATCACCGCGCCCGTGCGCTGGGACCTGTGCCAGGTCTCCCTCGCCGACCGCGGCGTGACGGGACTGCTCGAGCTGGCCCCCGGCGGTGTCCTGGCGGGCCTGGCCAAGCGTTCCCTGAAGGGCGTCGAGTCCGTCGCCGTGAAGACCCCCGACGACGTCGAGGCCGCCCGCGACCTGATCTCCCGCCACTCGGCCGTCGGCGGCGCGGCATGAGCGCACGGGCACTGCGCCAGGGCGCGCCGGTGCTCCACTCACGCATCCTGGGCATCGGCGGCGAGCGCGGCAGCCGCGCCGTCACGAACGACGAGATCGCCGGCCCGATCGACTCCTCGGACGAGTGGATCCGCCAGCGCACCGGCATCGTCACGCGCCGACGCGCCACGGACGACGTCGAGGTCCTGGACCTTGCCGAGGCCGCGGCCCGCCGCGCGATGGACGCCGCCGGCGTGACCGGCGCGGAGATCGACACGATCATCCTGTCGACCATCACGTACTACCACCAGACGCCCTCGGGCGCGGCGGTGCTGGCCGACCGGCTGGGCGCCTCGCCGGCCGCGGCCTACGACATCTCGGCGGCCTGCGCCGGGTACGCCTACGGCATCGGGCAGGCGGACGCGCTCGTCCGTGCCGGGGCGGCGCGGCACGTGCTGGTCATCGGTGCCGAGAAGCTGAGCGACATCATCGACCCCACCGACCGGTCGATCTCGTTCCTCCTCGGCGACGGCGCCGGGGCCGTCGTGGTCGGCCCCTCCGACACCCCGGGCATCGGCCCGACGGTGTGGGGGTCGGACGGCTCCCGCTCGCAGGCGATCCGCCAGACGCACTCCTGGAAGGAGCTGCGCCAGGACCCCGACCTCGGCTGGCCCACGCTGCGCCAGGACGGCCCGACCGTGTTCAAGTGGGCGAGCTTCCAGATGGCGCCCGTGGCCGCGAAGGCCATGGCCGAGGCCGGCGTGGAGCCGCAGGACATCCAGGTCTTCGCCCCGCACCAGGCGAACATGCGGATCATCGACCAGATGGTCAAGCAGCTCGGCCTGCCCGACCACGTCGTGGTCGCCCGGGACATCGCCGAGACCGGCAACACCTCGGCGGCCTCGATCCCGCTGGCCCTGGACCGCCTCCTGGCGGAGGGCCAGGCCCGTTCCGGCGACCTGGCGCTGCAGATCGGCTTCGGCGCCGGCCTGGTGTACGCCGCGCAGGTGGTCGTGCTGCCGTAACACCCGCCCCGTAGAGTCCGACCCTGGTGGTGCGCAAGAATCGCACCGCCGCATCCCGACCTGGTGCCGGAGGACCGGTACCCCGTTCAAGGAGAGAAGCACCCCATGGCTCACACTTCTTCCGAGATCCTCGACGGCCTCGCCGAGATCGTCGCCGAGGAGACCGGCCTGCCGACGGACACCGTCACGGCCGAGAAGTCCTTCACCGACGACCTCGACATCGACTCGCTGTCGATGATGACCATCGTGACCCACGCCGAGGACAAGTTCGGCGTCCGCATCCCGGACGACGAGGTCAAGAACCTCACCACCGTCGGCGACGCCGTCACCTACATCGAGGGCGCGCAGAGCTGACCCGGCTCCCCCGCCCGCGCGGGCAGGCCGGCCCTGCCGGTCTGCCCGCGTCGCCCGTCCACCGCCGACCTTCGTTCTCAGGAGCACCGTCATGACCGCCCCAGCCTCGCGCGACGTCGTCGTCACCGGCCTCGGCGCCACCACCCCGCTCGGCGGGGACGCACCCTCGACGTGGGCGGCCGCGCTCGCCGGCGAGTCCGGTGCGCGCACGATGGACAACGACTGGTCGGAGAAGTACGGCATCCCCGTCACCTTCGCCGCGACGATCAAGGAGCAGCCCTCCGAGAAGCTGTCGCGCCCGGAGATGAAGCGGATGGACCCCTCGACCCAGTACGCGATGATCGCCGCGCGGGAGGCCTGGCAGGACGCCGGCGCCCCCGAGGTCGACGGCGAGCGGCTCGGTGCGGTGGTGTCCTCCGGCATCGGTGGCATCTGGACCACGCTGGACGCCTGGGACACGCTGCAGGAGCGGGGCGCGCGTCGCGTGCTGCCGATGACGGTCCCCATGCTCATGCCGAACTCCCCGGCCGCCTACGTCTCCCTCGAGCTCGGCGCCCAGGCCGGTGCGCACGCACTGGTCTCCGCCTGCGCCTCCGGTGCCGAGGCGATCGGTTACGGCATCGACATGATCCGTGCGGGCCGGGCCGACGTCGTCGTCTGCGGCGGCACCGAGGCCACGATCCACCCGATGCCGATCGCCGCCTTCGCGGCCTCGCGCACCCTCTCGCTGCGCAACGACGACCCGCAGGGCGCGTCACGGCCGTACGACGTCGACCGGGACGGGTTCGTCATCGGCGAGGGCGCGGCGGTCGTGGTGCTGGAGAGCGCCGAGCACGCTGCCGCCCGCGGCGCCCGCGTCTACGCGAAGATGGCCGGCGTGGGACTGTCCTCCGACGCCTACCACATCACCTCCCCCGACCCGGAGGGCAAGGGCCAGGTCGCGGCGATGCGCCGGTCGCTGGCGGACGCCGACGTCGACGGGGCGGAGGTCGTGCACGTCAACGCCCACGCCACGTCCACGAAGGTCGGCGACCTCACCGAGACGCGGTCGATCCGCACCGTGCTCGGCGACGACACCGACCACGTGCGGCTGTCCGCCACGAAGTCGATGACGGGCCACCTGCTCGGCGGCGCCGGTGCCCTGGAGGCGCTGTTCACGATCAAGGCGGTGCACGAGCGCCTCGCCCCGCCGACGATCAACGTCGTCACCCCCGACCCGGAGCTGCAGGTCCCGCTCGTCCGCGACGAGCCGGCGACGCTGCCCGACGGCGACATCGCCGCCGTCAACAACTCCTTCGGGTTCGGTGGGCACAACGTGGCGCTGACCGTGACCAACGCCTGAGCGTCCCCCCACCCACGACGGCGCCCCACCGGTTCGAGCGAACCGGTGGGGCGCCGTCGTGCACGGAACCTCCGAACCCGCCAGGGGCGGGCGCGCGACTACCCGACGCGGTGCAGCCAGCGCACGGGAGCACCCGCACCCGCGTAGCGGAACGGCTCGAGCTCGTCGTCCCAGGCGCTGCCGAGGGCGAGGTCCATCGCCTCGCGCAGGGCGCGCGGGTCGGACGAGGACTCCATGGCGCTGCGGACGCGGTCCTCGGGCAGGACCACGTTGCCGTGCACGTCGGTGACGGCATGGAAGATGCCGAGGTCCGGGGTGTGCGACCAGCGGGCGCCGTCGCTGCCGTGGCTCGCCTCCTCGGTGACCTCGTAGCGCAGGTGCTCCCAGCCGCGCAGGGCGGACGCCAGGCGGGCGCCC
Organism: Isoptericola sp. 178; assembly: GCF_030586525.1. Taxonomy (NCBI): domain Bacteria; kingdom Bacillati; phylum Actinomycetota; class Actinomycetes; order Micrococcales; family Promicromonosporaceae; genus Isoptericola; species Isoptericola sp. 178. The sequence continues at coordinate 605,616 of NZ_JAUQYN010000003.1, forward strand.
GTGCCCTGGGCTCCCTGCCACGCGTGCTCGGCGCGGTACAGGCCTCGCCCGGCGGGCTGAGGGGTCCAGTCCAACGAGACGTCAGTGCTCAGCACGTTGCCCGCCGCCCACTCGAGGTGGGGGCACAACGCGCGTGGCGCCGAGTGCACGAAAAGCACACCGCGGGTGATGACACCAGCCATGTTGTCCTCCCTGGTTCCGAGATCCGTCTTCCCCTACGTCCTCGGTAGCCACGAAGTTCCTGGTCAGGCCATCTTTTGCGGCGTGTCGTCTTGCTTCTCGGACACATACTGCCGCAGCGTCGGGGAACACGCGAGAGTGATTCGGACATTTGAGGCCGCTCAGAGGCGCTCGCGCAGCTCCCGCATCGCCTTCTTCCGGACGCTGCGCTCCAGCCGGTCCAGGTAGAGCTTGCCGTCCAGGTGGTCGCACTCGTGCTGCAGGGCCCGGGCCATGAGGTCGGTCCCCTCGACGACGACCTCGTTGCCGTCGAGGTTGATCCCCTCGACCCGGGCGTACCAGGCACGTGTCGTCGGGTAGAACAGGCCGGGCACCGAGAGGCAGCCCTCGTCGCCGTCCTGGAGCTCCTCGGAGACGTCGACCAACCGCGGGTTGAGGACGTAGCCGAGGTCGTCGTCGACGTTCCAGGCGAACGCCCTCAGGTTGACGCCGATCTGGTTCGCGGCCAGGCCGGCGCGACCCTCGGTGTCCACGGTCTCGAGCAGGTCCGCGACGAGACCCCGCACGCGGTCGTCGATCGTCGTGATCTCTTCGCACGCCGTCCGCAGCACGGGGTCGGGCACCACCCGGATCTCTCGCATCGCCATGGCGGACATTCTTCCACGGCGCCACGCTGACCAGCGCCGCCACGGACTCCGCGCGGGCCGCCGTCACAAGGGCTCCACACGGCGCTTCCGGTAGGCTCACCGCCGCGCCCCGTTAGCTCAGTCGGTCAGAGCAGTCGACTCATAATCGATCGGTCGCCGGTTCAAGTCCGGCACGGGGCACGGTCCCCGGGCGACGGTCAGCAGGCACGCCTGGCCCGGCCGGCGGCGTCGCGCCGAGCATGCAGCCGCTCCCCGTCCGCGCCGGCGGCGGCAACCGGTCATACCATGGAGACGATCCCCTGGAGGGGTCCCCGGCTCACCCTGAGGCGCGCCATGTCCACCATGCCGTCCCCACCTCGACACCGGCAGTCGGCGCCCGGTGCGCGGCGACGCGCGTGGCTGTGGTTCGCCAGTGCCCCGGTGTTCTTCGTCGTGGCGTTCGCCGCCGGCGAGGGGCTGTCCGCCTTGCTGGGTCTTGTGGAGGGCGACGTGTCCCGGTTCACCTGGCGAGAGCTCCTGGTGCTGGTCGTCGCCCTGTCCATCGTCGCGGTGCCGGCCGTGGGCGCACGGGTGGTAGCGCGACGTGCGGACGGCGACGTGCTGACCCGGCTGCCCGGCTGGACCCTGGTCGCCCTGGTGCTGTTCTTCCTCGTAGCCAACGTGGTGGGATTCCTTGTCCCACCGGCGCCGGACTGAGCCGCGGACTATTTCTTGAAGGCGTCCTTGACGTCGTCGCCCGCCTGCTTGAGGTTGGCCTGCGACTGCTCGGCCTCGCCCTCGGCACGCATCTCCTCGTCGTCGGAGGCCTTGCCGACGGACTCCTTGACCTTGCCCGCCGCTTCCTCGGCCATGTGCTTGGCCTTGTGTCCCCTGCTCATGTCGGACCTCCTCGTCCTCGGAGGTCCGACGATACGGGCGCCGACGGACCGTCGCACCTGGACGGTCGCACCCTGTCCGGGTCGCGTCTCGGGCACAGGCCGCTCGACCAGTACCGTGGGCGCATGTTCGCCAGCCGTCGCCAGCAGCCGCCCGCCGTGCGCCAGGTCGTGCCCCTGACCCGTGGCGAGCGCCTGCTCGCGAGCGCCGAGACCTCCGACGGCGGCTGGGTGGTCGCCACCACGGCGGACCTCGTCGTCGTCGCGGCGGCGGACGACGGCCCCGCCGTGTCGCTGCGCCGCCCCTGGTGCGACGTCGACCGGGCGGCCTTCGACCCCGAGCGGTCGATCCTCACCGTCGAGTGGGTCGACGCGGCACCGGATCTCCGCCCGATGCTCTCCGACGCGGCCGGCTCGAACCTGCCCGCCGTCGTGCGCGAGCGGGTCCTGTGGTCCGTGGTGCTGGCCGAGACCGTCGACGTCCCCGGCGGCACGGTGCGCGTCGCGGTACGCCGCCGTCTCGACGGCACCCTGTTCTCCCAGGCGGTGGCGGGCGACGGTGTCGACCTGTCCCGCGCCGACGTGGCGAACGTGGTGGACGCCACGGAATCGAGGGTCCGAGGGGCGTGCGGACTACCCGGGTAGACCTGGTAAGGTTCTTCACGGTTCGGCGCTCCGGAGGAGCCTCGGGCCCTCGATCCCGCGTAGCTCAGCTGGCAGAGCATCCGACTGTTAATCGGACGGTCACTGGTTCAAGTCCAGTCGCGGGAGCAATAGACCCCGGAGTCTCAACGACTCCGGGGTTTTTCGCTTCTGCCGTCCGTGCACTTTCTCTGTCACGCCTCTCGAAGGCATGGCAATCACCCGACGGCATCTGGGTTCCGGCGCGTGAACGTCAGCGAGACCGATGCGTCGGCCTTGGTGACCAGGCCGATGACCACGCCGGCTTCGATGCCCACGTTGAACTGGATCGACTCGAGCTGGAACGGGCTCCGCTCCGCCGCCTCGCGCGTAGCGGTCGCGAGAGCGGTCAGCCGATCGACGGCGATGTCCCAGACCTCTCCGAGTCGGTCGATCGCCTCGACGGTCCGGTCACGGCTGTGCTGCTCGAAACCGACGGGGTCATGCGGATCCGCCTCGGCTTCGTCCGCCGCGACGACGAGCTGCATCTCAAGCATCGAGCACCCCCAGCAGATCCGGATCGACGCCGAGGAGTCGTGCAGCCTGACGCAGGTCGCCCGCGTGGCCATAGGTTGACCACCGACCGTCCTCGTCCTCGGCGTTGTGCTTTCCCAGGTAGATGCCGCATGGCTCGCTACTCGTGGTGGAGACGAGCGATCCGCTCTGCCCGGGGCGTCCCCACTCGCTCGTGAGGAAGTTCTGCGGAACGGCCGCGGACAGCAGCGGCTGCGCATCGACTGCCATCATCACCCTCGTCGGCACCACCTTGCGTCGACCGAGGTGCAACTGAACGGCATCACCCACCCCGACCGGCCGCGCGGCGACCGGACCGACGGGCGCGCAATGACATTCCATCTCGACGAGCGCGGCATCCACATAGCCAGGTGCGCACCGCAGGAGCCTGGCTCCACCGCCGCGCTCGCAGCGCAGCGGCACGCGGTCCCCCGGCCGATGAGCGTCGACCACGTGACCGGCAGTGATCCCGACCGGCGGGTCGGCGTTGATGTCGTAGGCGGCGATCCGGCCGTCGCTGACGAACCGATGAGGCTCGATCTGCATTCTCTGTTCGACGACGGGGAAGGCAACACCGTCCACCTCAACCTCGCCTGCCTGCCCTCGGGCACGCCCTCCGGTGAACAGGACGACGCCGAACTGGTAGCCGTCGACCGGGGGCATGTCGCCGGACCGGCCACGTCCGAGGGTCTGGAAGATGCCCGTCCCCACGAGGGCCGTCCGGTACAACGCCTCCTCGAGGCGTTCGTCCTCGCGCATCCGTTCGGCGGTCCGGGCCCGCAGCGCGGCTGCCCACATGTTCGCCACTGTCGGCTCGTACGGGAGATCGCCCCGTGGGGTCCGCCGCTCTTCCACCACCCGGAGATAGGTCTCGGGCGCGTAAGGCGGTACGAGCTGCGCAACGACACTCTCGTAGATCACGCGGACCTCCCACCGTCGACAGCGCCTGTCCCGACACGATCATCTGTCGCCGTCGCCCGGCACGCCCCTCGCGGACGGAGAATTCGCCCATCAGGACCGCCGGTCGCGGGATCCCCAGGAGGAAGGCCCCTGACCTCGCGGTCAGGGGCCTTCCTCCTGTGCGCGTGCGGACCGTCAGCCCGCGTTGCGCTCAGCCTCGCGGGCCTGACGTGCGGCGTCGATCTCGGACGTCGCGCCGGCCGTGGACAGCTCTCCCCCGGCGGTCTCCAGGTGGGCCCGGACGAACCAGTGGAACTGCTCCAGCTCACGCAGGTTGCCGATCAGCAGGTCGTTGGTGACGTCGTCGAGCTGAGCCGTCGTCTCGGCAGCCTGACGGTGCGCGGCGATGACACCCTGGTAGACCTCGTCGAGCGCCCCGAGGTGCTCGATGGTCGTGGCCCGTCCCAGGTGGTAGTCCTCCCAGGTGCGGTGCGCCACCAGCGCGCCCGGTGTGCCCTGCGGGACCCCGCCCAGCGTCGCGATCCGTTCAGCCACGTCGTCCGCCATCAGCCGCACGGCGTCGACCTGCGGGTCGAGCATCTCGTGCACGGCGATGAAGTGGGGGCCGACGACGTTCCAGTGGACGTGCTTGAGCGTCAGGTGGAGGTCCGTCAACGAGTTGAGCCGGTCCTGCAGGATGTCAGCGACCCGGGCACCGTTCTCGGCGGTCATCGAGGGCACCGTGTAGGTGGGGTCGTGAGTACCGTCAGCCATCTGATCTCCTTCGCTCGGTCGTCCCCCCATGCTGGCCCCCCGACCCATCGACCGCGACCCGAGGACGACAGGCGTACGGTGAACGTATGAGCGAGGACGACCTGATCGCCGGCATCCCCCAGGAGGATCCTGCGGTGCGTGACGCGTTGGCCACCGCCGAGGAGTGGATCGGCGCGGAGATCCAAGGCGTCGCCGTCGGGGAGACGGCCCAGGGTGAACCGTGCGTGGTGGTCTACGCGCCGGACCCGGAGTCGCCGGCCGTGCGCGAGCTGCCCTCCTCACTGAACGACATCCCCGTGCGCGTCGAGGCCGGCGGCCCCTTCCTCGCGGAGTAGCGAGTCCGGGGCCGACGGCACCGCGCGGCCTCGTCACGGCCAGATGCGCACACCCAGCAGGATCTGGACGTAGGCGATCGGGTTGATGATCGTGGCCGTGCTGGACCCGGCGAACAGCAGCCCGACGGGGTTGTTGTCCAGGTCGAGCACCAGCGATCCCGAGTCACCACCGGCCGACATGTCCGAGGTGACGATCTGCTTGCCGAACTTCGCGACCTTGCCCCCGCCGTAGTTGACGTTCACGGTGGCGTTGAGCGCGGTGACCCGGCCGGTGGTGAAGTGCGTGGTGCGACCGGTCTTCTTCACCAGCATGCCGACCTCCGCCGCCTTGACGAGCGACCGCGGGTAGCCGGACCAGTAGATGTCCCGGTCGATGGTGTCGAACGGGATCTCCGCGATCGCCGCGTCGACGTAGTTGACGGTCCCGTCGAAGCGGATCGGCACGTAGCGCGCCAGCCGGCCCACCACGTCGGCCGGGTAGGTCCCGCCGTCGTACGCCCCCGGCTGGATGATCGGGTCGCCGATCCGGGCGTCGTTGGAGTTGGCGAGCACGTGGTTGTTGCTCAGCGCGTAGTAGCGCGGCGGCTTGCCGGGCACGGTGTTCCGCAGGTCGTAGGCACCGGCACCGAGCGTGCCCGCCGTGACCTTCAGGTGCCCGATGCTGTAGCCGGGCCGCACCGGACGGACCCGCTTGGCCAGCTTCTGCACACCCGCCTCCATGGCGGGTTCGGCGTCTCCCCCGGCGACGAGCGGGCCGACCTCGAGCACGTCGGTCGGCGCACCCCCGACGGTCTTCGGGACTCCCTTGCCGGACAGCATCTCGGCCGGCAGCTTCTGCTCGACCAGCACCATCACGCTCGGCTTGTCCGTCTGGGTCCCGCCGGTGATCTTGAAGCCGAGTCCCACCCCCACCACGTTCTCCGTGGCGAGCAGGTCGTCCTCGGCCGAGTCCCGCTTCGAGGCGATGCCGGAGAGCGCCTCCGGTACGTCCGGCTCGAGGTCGAACATCTCGTCGTTCATGATTCCCTCCCCGAGGAGCCCGGAACGCCGGCCCGGGTGGGCCGCGACGTCGCTCCGGCACCCCTAGCAGGAAGGAGCGGACCCTCGGGTGTCCCGATACCCGGGTCGGGGGTGAATCAGACGCTCTCGCGCAGCTCGCGGCGTTCCTTCTCGATCGCGACGAGCTCCTCGAACGCGGCACGGTAGGCGTCGGGGTCCGCCGTGGCGTCGAGCCGCTGCACGCGGCTCTTGGCGTCCGCGATCCGCCGCGTCAGCCCCAGGTCGGCGACCTTGCGCACGACGTCGGCCACGAACGCGGCGATCGCGCTCTCGCGGTCCTCGGGCACCGGCGCGACCGCCAGCTCGGTCACCAGCGGCGCCACCGCGTCGCCGGCTTCCTCCACGACGGTCTCGACCCACCGGTTCCCGCCCAGACCGGCGCCGGTCCGCACTCCCCCGGCCGCGCGGATCGCGGCGTGCACCGCCCGCCACGCGGGGGTGGCGAAGGCGTCGGGGCCCAGGTCGTCGAACGTCACCGGCACGTGCTGCGGGTACTGCAGCACCACCACGAGGGCGAGCCGCTCGATGCGTGCCACCGGGTCGGCGGGGTCGGGGGCGCTGAGCACCGGGCCGGACACCACCGACTCGCCGTCCGCGGGGCCGAGTGCACGCTCGGGCCGTGCGGTCCGCTCCTCGCGCCGTCGGGCGGGGCCCGGGGTGCTGTGCGCCCGGCTGACCTCGCGGCGCACCTCGTCGGTGTCGATGCCGATCCACCGGGCGAGCAGACGCGCGTAGCCGAGCTGCATCGACCGGTCGCGGATCCCCGCGACCACCGGTGCCGCGGCCCGCAGCGCGTTGACGCGCCCTTCGACCGTGTCGAGGTCGAAACCGTCGAGCGTCGTGCGGATGACGAACTCGAACAGCGGTACGCGCTTGTCCACGAGGGTGCGGACCGCGTCGGGGCCGCGCTGCATGCGCAGGTCGCACGGGTCCAGGCCGGTCGGTTCGACGGCGACGAAGGTCTGGGCGTGGAAGCGCTGGTCCTCGCCGAACGCGCGCATCGCGGCTTTCTGACCGGCCGCGTCCCCGTCGAAGGTGAAGATGATCTCGCCGCCCAGCGACGCACCCGAGGCGAGCTGCAGGCCGCCGCCGGCGGTGGTGTCGCCGAGCAGACGCCGCACCACCTTGGCATGGTCGGCGCCGAACGCGGTGCCGCACGTCGCCACCGCGGTGTCCACCCCGGACAGGTGGGCGGCCATCACGTCGGTGTACCCCTCGACGATGACCACCCGCTTGTTCTGGGCGATGGCGCGTTTGGCCAGGTCGATGCCGTAGAGGACCTGCGCCTTCTTGTACAGGGTCGTCTCGGGGGTGTTGAGGTACTTGGGGCCGGGGTCGTCGTCGAAGAGCTTGCGGGCGCCGAACCCGATGACCGCCCCGGTCACGTCGCGGATCGGCCACACCAGCCGGCCGCGGAACCGGTCGTAGATGCCGCGCTGGCCCTGGCTGACCAGCCCCGAGGCGACGAGCTCGGCCTGGGTGAACCCGCGGCTCTGCAGGTGCCGCATCAGGGCGTCCCACCCGGTCGGGGCGAACCCCAGCCCGAACGTCTCGGCGTCGGCCCGCTCGAAGCTGCGCTCGGCGAGGAACGCCCGTGCCGCCTGGGCACCGGGGGCGAAGAGCTGTTCGGCGTAGAACTGCGCCGCCACGCGGTGCGCCTCGAGCAGGCGCTGCCGACGGCCCGGCTCCTCGCGGGGGCCCCGCTGCGCCGCCGCACCGGTGCGGGAGTCCTCGTAGTGCAGCTCGACGCCGACCTTGTCCGCCAGGTACTCGACGGCGTCGGTGAACCCCATCCCGTCGATCTTCTGCACGAACGAGATGACGTCGCCGCCCTCGCCACACCCGAAGCAGTGCCAGCGGCCCACGCCCGGACGCACGTGGAAGGAGGGGGTGCGCTCGTCGTGGAAGGGGCACAACCCCTTCATCGAGCCGACGCCCGCGTTCTTGAGGGTGACGTGCTGGCCGACGATCTCGTCGATCCGCGCGCGGTCGCGGACGGCGTCCACGTCGTCTCGCTTGATCAGGCCTGCCACGGGCGCGAGTCTATGCCCCCGCAGTCAGTCGTCGCCGCGCACCAGGCGGCCGTGCATCTGGACCGCCGAGACGTCGGTGAGCGAGGCCACCTGGTCGACGACGACCCGCAGCCGCGCGGCGTCGTCGGGGGCCTCGTGCCAGTCCGCGGCGAACTGCGGCTCCAGCGCCGTCGGGGCACGGTCACCGAGGACCTTGACCAGGTCGGCGACGATCTCGCGCTGCGCGGCGTACAGCGGTTCGGACTCCCGCGGCGCCATGACGTAGGTGACGGCGACGCCCTTGAGCGCCAGGATCTCGTCGGCCGTCTCCGGCGGGACGACGAGCTGGGCCGAGTACCGCGTCAGCGGCCCGTCCCCGTACTCCTCGCGGGTGGCGCGCTGGGCCGAGCCGCTGAACCGCCCGATGAGCTGGCTGGTGGCGTCCTTGAGCCGGGCGAGGGCTCCCCGCGATCCGTCGAAGTCGGTCACGAGGTAGCCGGTGTCCCGCAGCCGGCACAGCGCGGCGTCGAGGGCGTCGGCGTCGTGCCACATGCCGTACCAGGACCGCACGTGCTCGACGATGCGCGCCCGCTCGGACTCGTCGTCGAGCAGGCGCAGGTCGAGGCGGCTGCCGACGACGGCGTCCTCGACGTCGTGCACGGAGTAGCTGATGTCGTCGGCGAGGTCCATGACCTGCGCCTCCATGCAGCGCACCATGGACCGCGGCGCGCCCTGCCGGAGCCAGTCGAACACCGGGGCGTCGTCGGGGTAGACACCGAACTTGCCGGTCGTCGACCCGTCGGGGCGAGGCGGCCCCTCGTGCAGAGGCCAGGGGTACTTCACCGAGGCGTCCAGCGACGCCCGGGTCAGGTTGAGGCCGCGGGGTGCGCCGTCGGCCTCCAGGATCTTGGGCTCGAGCCGGGTGAGCAGCCGCAGGGTCTGGGCGTTGCCCTCGAACCCCCCGATGTCGGCGGCGAGCTCGGCCAGCACGCGTTCACCGTTGTGCCCGAACGGCGGGTGCCCCAGGTCGTGCGTGAGGCAGGCGGTGTCGACGAGGTCGGGGTCGCAGCCCAGCGCGCGGCCCATCTCGCGGCCGACCTGCGCCACCTCCAGGGAGTGCGTCAGCCGGGTGCGCACGAAGTCGTCGCTGCCGGGCGTGAGCACCTGGGTCTTGGCGCCGAGACGACGCAGGCCCGAGGAGTGGACCACCCGGGCCCGGTCGCGCTCGAACGGGGTGCGGTCCTTGGACTTGGGCGGCTCGGCGGCCCAGCGCTCGGTGTCGGCGTCCGTGTACGACGCCGGCCCCTCCTCGCCGGGGGCAGGACGCGGCCCGGTGCCGACCACGTCCGGGTCGAAGGCCTCCTGCGAGAACGTCTGCACGAGGGGAAGCCTACCGAGCGCCGCCCACGGGCTCGACGGCGTGCCGACTGCGGTGGACGGCGGTGCGCAGCTCGCGCTCCCACGGCCCGTACTGCGGCATGTCCAGGTGGCGGGCGACGGCCAGCTCGGCCTCCACGTCGTACGGCAGACGGACGACCTGCAGGCCGAACGGCGCGGGGTCCGGTCCGGGGACTCCCTCGAGGACGACGTAGGCCGCCGACGGCTCGTCGAGGGCGTTGCCGACGCTGCCGGCGTTGAACAGGGTGCGGCCGCGCCGGGTGCGCTGATAGGCGGCGTGGACGTCGCCGTATCCGACCAGGTCGGGCTCCGGCCCCCGTCCCGTCAGGTCCGTGGCGGCGAACATGCCGGCGAACTCCTCACGGGTGTGGTCGACGTGCACGCGCGTGTGCACGCTCGCCGCCGAGGCGTGGAAGAGCCGGATCCGTCGTCCGGAGAGCTGCAGGTCGTGGCACAGCGGACGACGGCGGATCAGCTCGCGCTGGTCGGGGCGCAGCTCGTCGCGCCACCACACCATCTCCGGCGGGCCGTCGTCGGGGATGTCGGGCAGGAACTCGTCCCAGTTCCCGCGGACGTTCATCTCGCAGACCTGCTCGGTCCGGTCCACGACGGCGCTGCCGCGCGGGCCCTTGCCCACGTCGTCCCCGAGGTTGAGGACCCGCGTGATCCCGCGGGCGGAGATGTCCGCGAGGACGGTCTCGAGCGCCGTGAGGTTGCCGTGCACGTCGGAGAGGATCGCGATCTGCTCGGTGGCCACGGCCCGAGCCTCCCACAGGGTGCGGGCCGTCACGCTTGACCTTTCCCCCGGGTCAAGGAGTCTTCTGGTGCCGGCCCGTTCGAGACTCGCACGGCGACCAGGAGGAACGACGATGACGACATGCACGATCGAGCAGTGGTCCGAGCGCCACTGGGTCGGTATCCCCGTGACGGCCGAGCTCTCGCGGTGGGACCGCGTCAACGCTCTCGTGCCGCAGGTCTTCGCCGCCCTGGCGGCGGCGGGCCACGAGCCGCTGGGAGGGCCGATCTACCAGTACCACCGGTTGCGGACGGTGGCCGACCCGATGGACGTCACCGTGTCCGTCCCGGTCGCGGCCCCCGTGCAGCTGGGTACGGGATTCGACACCGGGACGCTCCCGGCGGGCCGCTACCTCGTGGCGCGGCCGCACGGCGGACCGGACGCGCTGGCCCAGACCCACCGGGACATGGGCGACTGGGCGGGCCAGCAGGGTCTGGAGCTCGCCGTCGACGAGGAGGCCGACAGCATCCGGTGGCACGTCCGCACCGAGCAGTTCCTCACGGACCCGCAGACGGAGCCGGACCGGAGCAGGTGGACGGTCGAGGTCGCATACTTGCTGAGGTGAGCGAGCACAGCACCCGGATGCCCATCGGCGAGTTCGGCCGCGTCACCTGGCTCTCGCCGCGGGCGTTGCGCCTCTACGAACGCCGGGGCCTCCTGACGCCCGAGGTCGTCGACCAGTTCACGGGCTACCGCTACTACGGGATCGCCCAGGCCGACCGTGCCCGGCTCATCGCGTTACTCCGCCGGGCGGGGATGCCTCTGGACCGGATCGGCGACGTCCTGGACGCCGACCCGCGCCGGCGCTCGGACCTCGTCGCCGCGTACCGGGAGGACGCCGCCCGACAGCACGCGCGGACCGTCGCGCTGCTCGACGACCTCATCGACGACCTCGACGGCGACCGCTCGCACCCGACGCGGTCGCATCCCCCGGTGGAGAGACGTGACGTCCCGGCGCAGGTGTTCCTCTCCCGCACCGTGCGCACCACGGCCGCCGACCTTCCCCGGCACGTCGAGGTCGCTGCGACCGAGCTGTCACGGCGGGCAGGCTCCTCCCGCGACGAGGACCGACCCCTCGTGGTCGTCTACCACGGCGAGGTGAGCTGGGAGTCCGACGGGCCGATCGACGTGCGCGTGCCCGTGCACCCCGACTCCGGCGTGGACGGCACCGAGGTCGAACCGGCCGGGTCGGAGATGTTCGTCGCCGTACCGTACGGCGCCGTCCAGTTCCCGACGATCCTCGGCGCCTTCGACGCCGTCCGTGCGGCCGCGACGGTCCAGGACCGCCGACCGCTCGGCCCGCCGCGGGAGATCTACCGGCAGGGCGACCCGTTCCGCTGCGAGGTGGCTCAGCCGTATGCCGTGACCCGCGTGGGCGCCGCCGATGGCTACGCCCGTCCGGTGCGCTCCAGGACGCCGCGCAGGTAGGCGATCTGCGCGGCGTGCTCCAGGGAGTCGTTCGCGACGCTCACGAGCCGCGCTCCGCGGGTGACCGGCGGGTCCCAGGCGTCGTCGACCACCTCGTCCAGATCGTCGTCGGTCAGGTGGTCCAGCACGTCCAGGGACTCCGCCGCCACCGCCTCGACGTAGCCCAGGAGCAGGTCGGCCGGTGCCCGGACCCGCGCGACGTCCTCGGCGGTGTGCCCGTACCCGGTGTCGTGCAGCCCGAACGGGAGGTCGAACCGGTCCGCCCAGCCGCGGGCGTACACCTGGTCGCGGCCGACGGCGTCGGCGACCTGGACGTCCTGGTCGCGGCCGATGTGCCAGGTCAGCCAGGCGACGGTGTTCGCCGCCGGGTCGAGCCGCTCGGTGAGCGCGGCCTCCGGCAGCCCCGCGACGGCACGCCGCACCGTCGGGAAGATCCGGGAGTACAGGTCCTGCAGCACCGCGATGCCGTGCATGGTTCCTCCGTCGGGTCGGGGTCGGTGGTCCCGCAGCCCACCGTGCCGTGGACCGCCGGCCGGCGCGACCGGGCTCCGTGCCGGCTCTGGCGGCCGCGGCGGCCCTGGCGGACCTCCGGGTCGGGCATCGGCCACCCGATGCCTGACCGACGACGCCGTCACGCAGCGGTGGGCAGACGGAACACGCCCACGCCCGGCCCCGCGCCGTCGACCGTCAGCCCGTCCGGCCCGACGTCGAGCCCCACCTCGCCGTACAGCCGCTCCGGCTGCGCACCCGGGTCCAGCAGGTGGCTCGGCAGCACCGTCCCGGCCCAGGGGCCACGGGCGAGCACGACGAGCACCCGCTCGGACGGCGTCTCCCGCAGGAAGACGACCGCGTCGTCCTCGACCACCGCCCAGCGCAGCCCGCCGTCGCGCAGGGCGGCCGATCCGCGACGCATCGTCGAGAGCCGCTGGTAGCGCTCGAGGATCTCCGCGTCCCAGCGCGGCCCTCCCCCGCGAGCGCCCTGGTCCCACGCCATGGTCGTGCGGGCGTGCTCGCCGTTGTCCCCGGTGGCACCGATCTCGTCCCCGGCGAAGACGACGGGCGTGCCCGGGTAGGTGAACAGCAGGGCGGCCGCGACCTCGGCCGCGGCGTCGGAGTCGACGGTGGTGCGCAGCCGCGGTGTGTCGTGGGAGCCGAGCATGTTCCACTGCCGGGCGGTGACGGACCACGGCACGGCGGAGTCGAACTCGCGCATCGCGGCCACCATGGCACCGCCCGGGCGGCGGGCGCCCGCCACGGGCAGACCGTGCGCGGCGGCCGGGGACCCCTCGGCGGCCAGCCAGGACCACGCGGGTCGGGTGAACCCCGTGTAGTTCATGTTGGCGTGCCAGCCGCCGGCGCGCAGGTCCTCGATCGCGTCGTGGAAGTGCTCGGCGATGAGGGCGCCGTCGGGCCGCTCCCGCTCGATGGCGGCACGCAGCTCGCGCGCGACGGCGTGGGTGCGGTCCTGGTCGGCCCACCGACCGGTCATGTTGGCGACGTCGACCCGCCAGCCGTCGAGTTCGAAGGGCGGGCGCAGGTACCGGCCGATCGGGGCGTCGGGGTCGGTGACCATGCGGCGCCAGGTCTCGGGCGCGCCCCAGTCGAGCTTGGGCAGGGAGCCGAACCCGAGCCAGCTCGCGTAGTGCTCCCCGGACGCCGTGGTCGACACGTCCGTGGTGTCGCCGGACGGGTCCGCCCACACGTACATGCCGTGCTCGGGCGAGTCCGGGTCGGCGAGAGCGGTGGCGAACCACTCGTGGCCCTCGCCGGTGTGGTTGGTCGTGATGTCGCCCATGAGCCGCATGCCGCGGGCGTGCACGGCCTCGGCGAGCCGCGCGTAGGCCTCGTCGCCGCCGAGCAGAGGGTCCACCTCGTGGAACGTCGAGGCGTCGTAGCGGTGGTTGGACCGGCCGGGGAACACCGGGGTGAGGTAGACGGTGCCGACGCCGAGCGCGGCGAGGTGGTCGAGGTGCTCGACGATGCCGTCGATGTCGCCGCCGTAGTACTGGGTGCCGGCCAGCACGCCGGTGCCGGCGGGTTCGTCGTCCCACTGCGCCGGCACGGCCCAGTCCGGGACCGGGCGGGCGTCCGCGGCCGCCGAGCGGGCGAACCGGTCGGGGAAGATCTGGTAGACGAGTCCATCGCCCATCCACTCCGGGCCCGGGGCGTGCGTCGTGAGCCGGAAGTCCCCGGCGTCGGACACGTCGCGGTCGTGCACGCCGCGGCCGTTCAGCCACCGGTAGCCGCCGGGCCCGTCCAGGAGGAAGCGGTACGGCGTGACGGGGTTGTGCACCACGACGTCCGCGGTGAACCACCGGTCGGTGTCCGTGCCGGCGTCGGGCGTCGCCTCGGTGAGCCGCGGCTCGCCGTCACGCACGCTGCGGACCCAGACCCTCTCGACGCCGGAGGCGCGGGGCACGCGGACCCGGACCGGCACCGAGTCACCGAGCTGCGGGGTGCCCGGGGGCACGTGGACGGCGGACCCGTCGTGGTGGGGCAGGTCGAGCAGGTGGGGTGCAGGGTGCATGCGGTCCTCTCGGTCGGTGGCGGCCGCCACCGACCGAGGTCCGGTCAGCGGCGGCGGCCGATCGCCCACCCGGTGGCGAGCGCGATCACGATCCCGACGATCTGTCCGCCGAGGATCACCTTGTTCAGGTCGAGCACGGGCTGCCATCGCGTGCCCGTGGCGCCGACGACGTAGACGCCGAGCGGCGTGACCCGCAGCCCGTAGCCGCCGCCCCCGCCGCCGCCCTCGCCGGACGCCTCATCGTGCGCCCCGTCGGGGACGTCGCTCGCGTCGTCCTCCGCGTGCGAGACGGGGCCCGCCCCGCCGCCGGACCCCGTGCCGACACCACCCCGTACGCGGGCGACCGGGATGACGAGCTGGCCGTCGTGCTCGTACGCCTCGCCGAACGCGCGGCGCACGGTGAACGACTGGTCGGCGGCGTCGGTGAGCCGTGCCAGGTCCGGGCCGAAGGTGCGCTTCTCGCTCATGCATCCAGGCTAGGACCGGGGCCGGAGCCCCGCCACGGGCACGCGACCGACGCCGTCAGCCCTTGACGGAGCCGGCCGTCAGCCCGCCGACGATGTACTTCTGCAGGAACAGGAACAGCGCGAGGATCGGGATCGTGGAGATCACCGCGCCCGCGGCGAAGAGCCCCCAGTTGGCCTCGAGGAGGCTGGAGACCCACGAGTAGAGACCGACCGCGAGCGTCCAGTTGGACTCCGACTGCAGCAGCACGCGGGCGATGACGAACTCGCCGAAGGTGGCGATGATCGACAGCAGCGCCACGACCGCCAGGATCGGGGTCACCAGGCGCAGGATGATCGTCCAGTACGTCTGGGCGTGCGTGGCGCCGTCGATCTTGGCCGCCTCGTCCAGCTCGCGCGGGACCGTGTTGAAGAACCCGTACATGAGGAACGTGTTCACGCCGAGCGCGCCGCCGAGGTAGACGCAGATGAGCGCGACCCGGGAGTTCAGGCCGAGCGCCGGGACCACCTCGCCGAGGCTGATGAGGAGCAGGAAGATCGCGACGAACGCGAGCATCTGCGGGAACATCTGGAGGATCAGCAGCGTGGTCAGCCCGGCCCGGCGCCCGGTGAACCGGAACCGGCTGAAGGCGTACGCCGCGGCGGCGCCCATGAGCACCGTACCGATCGAGGTCGCCACGGCGATCAGTACCGAGTTGGCGAACCACGACCAGTACACCGTGTCGGCCAGCCGGGCGTAGTTCTCCGTGCTGAACGTGTCGAAGAGCTGGTTGGACCCGGTCAGGGTGCCGCTCTCGGCCACGGAGGCCGACAGGACGTACACGATCGGGAAGGCGGCGTAGACCACGAACACGACGCCGACGACGTGCCGCCAGCCGAGCTCGGTGAACCAGCGCCCGGCCGTCCTGCGACGGGTGGGCGTCGACGGGGTGCGGACCGCGGGGGCGGTCGAGGTGGCGGTCATGTCAGTTGATCTCCTCGAGCGAGCGGGTCCGCTTGAAGGCGATGGCCGAGATCGTCGCGATGATCACGAAGATGACGATGGACAGCGCGCTGGCCAGGCCGAAGTCCTTCGGGGCGTTCCCGTCCAGACCGGCCACGGAGTAGACCATCGTGATCATGATGTCGGTGTGACCCAGCGGCACGGAGGCGTCCTCGAACCGTGGACCGCCTCCGGTGAGCATGTACACCAGGGCGAAGTTGTTGAAGTTGAACGCGAAGCTCGAGATGAGCAGCGGGGTCGTGGAGACGAGCAGCAGGGGCATGACGACCGAGCGCCAGGTGCGCAGCCGGCCGGCGCCGTCGATCTTCGCGGCCTCGAGCACGTCGGTGGGCAGGGACTGCAGCGCACCGGTGCAGATGAGGAACATGTACGGGAACCCGAGCCACAGGTTCACCCCGATGATCGACAGCTTGGCCAGCCACGGGTCGGTCAGCCACGGGATGGCCGCGCCCCCGAGCAGCACCTGGTTGACGAACCCGAAGCTGCGGTTGAGCAGACCGGACCACAGCAGCGGGGCGACGAACCCCGGGATCGCGTACGGCAGGATCAGCAGCGTCCGGTAGATCTTGCGCCCGCGCATCGGGGTGTTGAACACCGACGCCAGGAACATCCCGAGCAGGAACGTCGTGGCCACGGAGGCGAAGGCGAAGACGAAGGTCCAGACGACGATCTGGAAGAACGGCCCGGAGTACCGCGAGTCGGAGAACGCCGTGGTGAAGTTGTCGAACCCGACGAACACCCGCCAGCCGACGTTCAGCGTGGATCCGTCCGCCGCCTCGAACTGCCCCTCGTCGTTGGGTGTGTAGACGGTGCCGCTCGCGGTGTCCGTCATGGTGTCCGCGGCCTCGTCGTAGACGAGCGTGGACTCGTAGACGTACCCGGTGCGGGCGTCCTGGGTGCGCACGGACCCGGCGGCCGGGTCGTCGGAGACGGGCACCCGCAGATCGGTGACCTCGCCCTGCCGGGCCAGCACCTCGGCGCGGTCGAGGACCTCCCAGCCGTCGACGGCGGTGACCCGCCCGTCGGTGACGGTGGCCTCCGCCGCGGCGAGCGGCTCCTCGGCGCTGCCGACCTCCGTCGTCCCGTCGGGCTGGACGACGGCGAACCCGAGCTCCTCGCCGTCGGCCACCACGGTCAGCGGCACGGCGGGCGACCCCTCGACACGGCGCTCGTTCTGCACGAGCAGCGCCGCGACGGCGTCCTCCTTGGTGGAGTTGTGGCCGTCCCCGTAGTTGGTGAAGGCCACCCACCCGGTGTAGCCGATGGTGAAGATCTGGAAGGTGAACAGGAAGATCAGACCGGGCAGCACGTACTTCAGCGGGACGACGCGCCGCGAGAAGTAGACCCAGTTCGCCACGACCAGCATGGCGACCATGGCGCCGAGGATGAACCACGACTCGGCCAGGTAGGCCGACCAGACGACGTAGACGCCGAACGCGTCGACGACGGCCATGAGGGCGAGCTTGGCCAGGAATCCGGCGCCGTAGCGTCCGGCCGGCGACTCGTCGCGGCGTCCGAGCCGGAAGCGGCGCGAGGGGC
The DNA here is from genome assembly GCF_030586525.1 of Isoptericola sp. 178. Taxonomy (NCBI): domain Bacteria; kingdom Bacillati; phylum Actinomycetota; class Actinomycetes; order Micrococcales; family Promicromonosporaceae; genus Isoptericola; species Isoptericola sp. 178. The sequence continues at coordinate 622,747 of NZ_JAUQYN010000003.1, forward strand.
GGCCGGGGGGTGCGGGAGCGTCGTCCGAGGCCTCGCGCGAGGCGGTGCGGGACTGCTGCAGGTCGGTCATCGAAGAGCCTTCCGGGATCGCGCGACGGGCCGTGGTGGCACCACGGCCCGTCGCGAGAGGTCAGGACGTCAGGAGTCGAGTGCGCCCTCGATGTCCGAGATCATCTTGTCCCAGGCCTTGGCCGGGTCGGCCTTGCCGGCGATGATGTTGGCCTCGGTGACGCCCCAGAAGGCCCACACGGAACCCATCTCGGGGATGGACGGCATCGGCACGGCCTCGGCGCCGACCTCACGGAAGCCCGCCACGATCGGGTCCGACGACGCGGCGTCGGCGGCGGCGGTGAGCGCCGGCGGGCGGCCACCGGCCTCGAACAGCGCGGTCTGCGCCTCCTCGGTGGACAGGTAGTTCACGAGGAAGTCGTTGGCCAGCAGGGCGTTCTCGCTCTGGGCGCTGACGTAGAAGCCCTGCACGCCGACGAACGGCTGCGCGGCCTCGTCACCCGCGGCCGGGATCGGGTCGATCGCCAGGTCCAGGTCGGCGAACTGCTCGAGCATCCACGGACCGCCCACGATGAACGGCGACTGGCCCTTGGCGAAGGCCTCGACGGCGATGTCGTAGGTGATGTCGGTGGTCAGCGTGCCGGCCTCGCCCTGCTCGGCGAGCCACTGCGCGTACGCCGTGCCCGCGTCGCCACCCATGGCGAGCTCCGGGGAGTAGGAACCGTCCTCGTTCTGCTCGAACACGGGAGCGCCGAACGACGTCTGGAACGGGTAGTAGGTGTACGGGTCGCCCTCGGTCCCGGTCTGGATGAGGAACGGGTACTTGGTGTCCGCGTCCTCGCCCATCGAGATGGCGTCGTCCCACGTGGCGGGGGCGCTGTCGGCCAGCTCGGTGTTGCGGATCAGGGCGATGTTCTCGATCGCGTACGGCATGCCGTAGACCGCGCCGTCGGCGGTGAAGGCCTCGACGGCGACGTCCTCGAACCCGTCGGCGGTGGCTCCGAGCTCGACCGGGGCGACGACCCCGTTGGTGATGAGCTCGCCGAGCCAGTCGTGGGCACCGACGGTGACGTCCGGGCCCTCGCCCGTCGGCACCTGGGCGATGAAGTCGGAGCGGATGTCCTCGAAGTTCTTCAGGACGATCTCGACCTCGGCGCCGGTCTCGGACTCGAACGCCTCGGCGGCGGACTCGACCGCGGTCTCGCGCGTCTCGTCGACCCAGACGGTCAGCGAGCCGGTCGCCTCGGTGGCCTCGGCCGTGCTCTCCTCGGTGCCCTCGGTGGTGTCACCGGCGTCCTCCGACGACCCGCACGCCGACAGGGCGAGGGTCGTCACCAGGGCGGACGCGATAAGGATGCTCCGTCGCATCGTCATTCTCCCAGCATCTTTCGGGGTGGTGGCCCACCGGCATGCACGCCGGCGGGCCCTGCTGGAGGATGAATCTAGGACAGGATGTTCGCGATTTGCAAGATGTTGCAATAACGTTTCTGCAACCGACGATCCACCGCAGCGTCCGACCCGCGGTCGCCCGAGGACGAGGAGGTCCCGTGTCCCTTACGATCGCAGGCGTGCGCACCCGACTGAGCGACCTGGCCGACCAGGCCGGGGTCTCGACCGCGACCGTGTCGCGCGTGCTCAACGGGAAGCCCGGTGTCGCCAGCTCCACCCGCCAGGCGGTGCTGGCCGCCCTGGACGTGCTGGGCTACGAGCGCCCCTCGACGCTGGCCGGCCGGTCCGCGGGACTCGTCGGTCTCGTGGTGCCCGAGCTCACCAACCCCGTCTTCCCCGCGTTCGCCCAGGCGGTCGAGTCCATCCTCGCCCAGCGGGGCTACACGCCGCTGCTGTGCACCCAGGCCCCCGGCGGCACCACCGAGGACGAGTACGTCTCGACGCTCGTGGACCACTCCGTCGACGGCATCATCTTCATCTCCGGCCTGCACGCCGACACCCGCGCCAACCACTCGCGCTACGAGCTGCTGCGCGGGCAGGGCGTGCCCATCGTCCTGGTCAACGGCTACGCACCGGGCATCGACGCCCCGTTCGTCTCCCCCGACGACGCCGAGAGCATCGACGTCGCGGTCCAGCACCTGGTCACGCTGGGGCACCGGCGTATCGGCCTGGCCATCGGCCCCGAGCGGTACGTGCCCGCCCAGCGCAAGGCGGCGGCGTTCGCCGCGGCCCTGGTCCGTCACGGGCTGGCCGCCGACGAGGCCGCGGCCCGGGCGCACGTGGTCAACACGCTGTACACCCTCGAGGGCGGGCAGGCCGCGGCCGCCGAGCTCTACGCCTCGGGCCACACGGCCGTGGTGTGCGGCTCGGACCTCATGGCCCTCGGTGCCGTCCGGGCGGCCCGGGCCCAGGGCCTGAAGGTCCCCGACGACGTCTCCGTCGTGGGCTACGACGACGCCCCGCTCATCGCCTTCACCGAGCCGCCGCTGACGACGGTGCGCCAGCCCGTCGACGCGATGGCCGACGCCGCCGTCAGCGCCCTGCTCACCGAGATCGGCGGGGACCGCGCCCCGCGCACGGAGCTGCTGTTCTCCCCCGAGCTCGTCGTCCGGGGCTCGACGGGTCCCGCGCCCCGCGACTGACCCTCGACCGCAGGGTTGCCCTCCTGCCCGCCGCAGCGCAGGCTGGATGCCACGACGGCCCGCCCATCGACCCCGGGCACCCCTTCTGCAAGAATCTTGCAGAGGCGTTTACACTCGACCGCCGTACCCCCACCGACCACCACCGAGGTTCCTCATGGCCACCACCGAGCCGACCATCCCGACGTCGGAGACCCTGTCCACGGGCGCCACCGTGCACGTCGGGTCCGCGACCGCCCGCGAATGGTGGCGGGACGCCGTCATCTACCAGGTCTACCCGCGCTCCTTCGCCGACGGCAACGGCGACGGCGTCGGCGACATCCCGGGCATCACGTCCCGCCTGGACCACCTGCAGACCCTCGGCGTCGACGCCGTCTGGCTGTCCCCGTTCTACCGGTCCCCCCAGAAGGACGCCGGCTACGACGTCGCCGACTACCGCGACGTCGACCCGCTGTTCGGCACCCTGGCCGACTTCGACGCGATGCTCGCCGGCGCCCACGCCCGCGGCATGCGCGTCATCGTCGACCTCGTGCCCAACCACACCTCCGACCAGCACGTCTGGTTCCAGCAGGCGCTGGCCTCCGCCCCGGGCTCGCCGGAGCGGGCGCGGTACATCTTCCGCGACGGCCGCGGCCCGGCCGGCGAGGAGCCGCCGAACAACTGGCACTCGATCTTCGGTGGTCCGGCCTGGACGCGCCTCGAGCCGCGCGAGGACGACGGCCCCCTCGGCCCGCAGTGGTACCTGCACCTCTTCGACTCCACCCAGCCGGACCTCGACTGGGACCACCCGGAGGTGCGCACCGAGTTCACCGACGTGCTGCGGTTCTGGCTGGACAAGGGCGTCGACGGCTTCCGCGTGGACGTCGCGCACGGCCTGGTCAAGGCCGACGGGCTGCCCGACTGGCACGGCCACGTGTCCATGGTCGACGGCGGCACCTCCGACGACGCCGAGGACGACCCGGGCGCCCCGGAGGACGGCTCCACCGGCGCCGGCAACCAGGGCCCGATGTTCGACCAGGACGGCGTGCACGAGATCTACCGGACCTGGCACGACGTGCTCGCCGAGTACGACGGCGATCGCTGCCTCGTCGCCGAGGCCTGGGTGGAGCCGCTGTCCCGCCTGGCGCGGTACGTGCGCCCGGACGAGATGCACCAGGCCTTCAACTTCTCGTTCCTGACCACCGCGTGGGACGCCGCCGCCCTGCGGCGCGTCGTCGCGGCGTCGTACGAGGCCAACGACGAGGTCGGCGCGCCCACCACGTGGGTGCTGTCGAACCACGACGTGGTGCGTCACGTCACCCGGCTCGGCCTGCCCGACGTCGGCGTGCGGCCCAACGGCGTCTTCGCCACGGACCCCCAGCCCGACGAGGAGCTCGGCCTGCGCCGCGGACGCGCCGCCACGCTGCTCATGCTGGGCCTGCCCGGCTCGGCTTACCTGTACCAGGGCGAGGAGCTCGGCCTGCCCGAGCACACCACGATGCCGAACGAGGTGCGCCAGGACCCGGCCCACTTCCGGACGCACGGTGCCGAGGCCGGCCGTGACGGCTGCCGCGTGCCCCTGCCGTGGGAGGCCGACGCCCCCGGCTTCGGCTTCGGCCCGACCGATGAGACGTGGCTGCCGCAGCCCGACTCCTACGCGCGCTACGCCGCCGACGTCCAGTACGACGTCCCGGGCTCGACCTTCGAGCTGTACCGGGCGGCCCTGGCCGCGCGGCGTGCTGAGGGTCTCGGGCACGGCACGATGGCGTGGCTCGAGGCGTGGGAGGACTCCGCGGACGTCGTCGCCTTCCGCAACGACGGGGTCGCCGTCGTGGCGAACCTCGGTACGGAGCCGGTGGCCCTGCCCGAGGGCGCCGAGGTGCTGCTGACCTCCGGCCCGGTGAGCGACGACCTGCCCGCCGACACCACGGTCTGGCTGCGCGCCTGACCTCACCGCTGTGGGCATGAAATATGCCGTCCGGGGTCACCCCCGGGCGGCAGATCTCATGCCCACAGGCGTGACGAATTCCCCCGGGGGTATGGCTTAGGCTCGTCCCCGATGGGTACCACCGGGTCGTCGCGTCAGGTTCGCGTGCTGCGCGGTGCCGTCGCCGCGACCGTCACGACGGGGGTCGCGCTGGCGTCGCACGTCGCCGGCGGCGCTCCCGTGCCCGGTTGGCTCGGCGTCGCCGCCCCGTGGGCGATCACGCTGTGGCTCTCCACCCTGCTGGCGGGGCGCCACGTCGCCCGCTGGCGCACGGCCTCCTCGGTCGTCGTCGGGCAGGTGCTGTTCCACACCCTCTTCGTGCTCGGCACCCCCACCGGGGCGCCCGCGCCCTCCGGCCCGCACGCGGGTCACGCCGTCATGGCGCCGTTCACACCGTCCGCGACCACGGTCGACCTGCTCCAGGCCGACGCCCGCATGGGGGGCTGGCACGCCGCCGCGGCCGTCGCCACCGTCGCCCTGCTGTACCGCGGCGAGCTGTTCCTCCACCGGCTGCTCCGCGCCGCCGGCACGGTCGCCACACGCCTGGCACCACGACGCCTCGACGTCGCCGCCGCGACCGTCGAGGTCCCGACGCCGCCCGCCCTCGTCGCGGTCCGGCACCACCGGCGGGCTCGTCCGCGGCCCCAGCTGCGCCCGCTCCAGCGGCGCGGCCCTCCCGCCCTCTCAGCGTCCTGAACCCCCTTCCCGGGTCCGTCCGACGACGGACCCCGGTCGCGCCGCGCCCGCGCTCCCGTGCGGCGGCGCCGGCGCGCCCGACGCCAGAGAACCTGAGAGGCACTCCTGTGACCACCCGACGCACCACCACGACGCTCGCCCTGCTGCTCGCCGCCGGCTCCCTCGGCCTGGCGGGCTGCGCCACCGAGGAGTCCGCCGCCCCCGCGGCGACGGACACCACCACCGCCGACGACGTGTCGATCGACGACGCCTGGGTCAAGGCCGCGGACGCGGGCATGACCGCCGGCTTCGGCGAGATCACCAACGACGGGGAGGTCGAGATCACCGTCGTCGCCGCCACCACCGACGCCGCGGCCCGCACCGAGCTGCACGAGACCGCCGCCGACGCCTCGGGCGAGATGTCCATGGCCGAGGTCGAGGGCGGGTTCGTCGTGCCGGCCGGCGAGACCCTCGTCCTCGAACCGGGCGGGCACCACCTGATGCTCATGGACCTCGCCGGCCCGGTCCGTGCCGGGGACGAGCTGACGTTCACCCTGACGTTCGGCGACGGCTCGACGGCCGAGCTGACGGCGCCGGTCAAGGACTTCACCGGCGCCGAGGAGAGCTACGACGGCGAGTCCGGCGCGGAGCACGGGGACTCCTGATGGCGGCGTCCGACGAGGGCGCCCGCGGCCGGCCCGGGTCGACCCGGCGGCAGTTCCTCCTCGGAGGGGCTGCCGCCGGGTTCGGCGCGGTCGCCGCGCTGGGCGCCGAGCACGCTCTCGACCGGCCCACCGCCGCGGCGGAGCCACCTCCCCTGCACGGCACCGAGACGGTCCCGTTCCACGGTGCCCACCAGGCCGGTATCGCTACCGACGCCCAGGCGTACGGCACGTTCGTCGCGCTGGACCTGCACGAGGACACCGGCCGCGAGGCGCTCGGCCGACTGATGCGCATCCTGTCCGACGACGCCGCGCGGCTCACGCAGGGCGAGCCGGCCCTGGCGGACACCGAGCCGGAGCTCGCCGTCGTGCCGGCACGCCTGACCGTCACCTTCGGGTTCGGCCCGGGCTTCGTGGCCCGAGCCGGCGGTGAGGCCCCGGCGTGGCTGCACCCGCTGCCGTCGTTCGCCGTCGACCGGCTGGACCCCGGTTTCAGCGACGGCGACCTGCTGCTGCAGATCGCCGCCGACGACCAGCTCACCGTGTCCCACGCGACGCGGATGCTGCTCAAGGACGCCCGGGGGTTCGCCGAGGTGCGCTGGACCCAGCGCGGGTTCCGCCGGGCGCACGGGTCGGTCGCGCCCGGCACCACGATGCGCAACCTCTTCGGTCAGGTCGACGGCACCGCGAACCCGGTGCCGGGCACGCCCGACTTCGACGAGGTCGTGTGGGCCACCGAGGGCTGGATGGCCGGCGGGACGAGCGCCGTCGTCCGGCGCATCCACATGGACCTCGACGAGTGGGACACCGTCGGGCGGGCCGGACGGGAGCAGGCGGTGGGCCGGACCCAGGCGACCGGCGCCCCGCTGACCGGCACCCGGGAGCACGACGAACCGGACTTCGCCGCGCGGACCGAGGCCGGCTTCTCCGTGATCCCGGAGTTCTCGCACGTGCGGCGAGCTCGCGGTGTCGACGAGGGCCGCCACGACCGGATCTTCCGGCGGGGATACAACTACGACGACACCCCGTCCGGAGACCACGTGTCGGACGCGGGGCTGATCTTCGCCTGCTTCCAGGCCGACGTGGACCGGCAGTTCACGCCGATGCAGCGGCGGCTGGCGAAGCTGGACCTGCTGAACCGGTGGACGACACCGATCGGGTCGTCGGTGTTCGCGATCCCGCCGGGGTGCGCACCGGGCGGGTTCGTCGGCGACACCCTGCTCGCCTAGCCGTTGTGGGCATGAAATCTGCGGCCCAAGACCGTGCCGGAACCGCAGATTTCATGCCCACAACGGGGCGCGGGATGGTCAGCCGCCGGAGACGCTGAGCTCGGCCTCGCGCAGCTTCGCCTCGAACGCGGCGTCGAGCTCGCGCGAGTCCAGCCAGCCGTACGGCAGGTGCGGCTTCTTCGGCGAGCCGGCACGACCGCGCGGACCCTCGGCGTCCTCGCCCGGGTACGGCAGGTCGAGGTCGAGGCCGTCGAGCCGCTCGCGCAGCTCGGCGAGCGTGGAGACCATCGCCAGCCCGCGGCGGGCGTCGCCCCCGACGGCGTACCCCTTGAGGTACCAGGCCATGTGCTTGCGCAGGTCGCGCATGCCCTTGTCCTCGTCACCGTCGTAGTACTCGATCATCAGCTCGCCGTGGCGGTAGATCGTGTCGGCGACCGCGCGCAGCCCCGGCCGGACGCGCGCGTCGGACCCGTTGAACGCGGCGGCCAGGTCGGCGAACAGCCACGGACGCCCCTGGCAGCCACGGCCCACGACGACGCCGTCGGCACCGGTCTCGCGCACCATCCGGACGGCGTCCTCGGCGGCCCAGATGTCGCCGTTGCCCAGCACGGGCACGGTCCGCACGGCCTCCTTGAGGCGCGCGACAGCGCTCCAGTCGGCGGTACCGGAGTAGTGCTGGGCGGCCGTGCGGGCGTGCAGCGCGACGGCTGCCGCACCGAGCGACTCGGCGGTGCGCCCGGCCTCGAGGTAGGTCAGGTGGTCGTCGTCGATGCCCTTGCGCATCTTGACGGTCACCGGGATGCCGTGCGGCTCGGCGGCCTGCACGGCGGCCCGCACGATGCCGGCGAACAGCTCGCGCTTCCAGGGCACGGCCGCGCCGCCGCCCTTGCGCGTCACCTTGGGCACCGGGCAGCCGAAGTTGAGGTCGATGTGGTCGGCACGGTCCTCGGTGGCGATGATCCGCACGGCCTCGCCGACGGTCGCCGGGTCGACGCCGTAGACCTGCGCCGAGCGCGGCGTCTCGTCCTCGCCGAAGGTCACGATGCGCAGGGCCTCGGTGTTGCGCTCCACCAGCGCGCGGGAGGTCACCATCTCGGCCACGTACAGGCCGGGGTCGTACCCGGTCGACTCCCCCGCCTGGCGGCACAGGGTGCGGAAGGCGCGGTTGGTCACCCCGGCCATGGGGGCCAGCACCACCGGGGTGTCCACGGTGAGGGGTCCGATCTGCAGCGGCGGCAGCACACGGCTGCCCGACGCCGGAGCGTCCGGGGCGGGCGCGGGCTGCGGCGTGGTGCGGGCGGGGTCGAACACGGAAGTCACGTCGCACATTGTCCCACCGGCACCGCGCGAGCCGCTGTGACCTCCACTACCGCGCATCCCCAGGACTCGCCAGTGTGACGCTCGTCACACTGGCGCGTTTCGGGTCGCAGGATTTTTCACCCGCTGCCAATCTGGCACGACCTCGACGAAAGGAAACACATGGCCCTCTGGCTGATTATCCTCATTGCCGGTCTCATCTCCCTGATCCTCGGTCTGACCGTCCTCGGCCAGACCTTCGTCTGGATCGGTGTGGTGGCCATGGTCGTCGGAGTCGTGCTGGTGCTCATGAACAAGGGCAAGAAGAAGGTCGCTTGATCCTGGGCGGGCTGGAAATGGCCTCGCCCGCCCGACGACAAGCACTCCCCGCTAATCCGTGACATTGTCACATCTTGCCGCGGCACAAGAATTCCGCGGCTCTCGAAGGAGGAAATGTGCCCCTCTGGCTCATTCTGATCATCATCGGCGTCGTGCTCCTGATCCTCGGGCTCAGCGGCATCGCGGAGATCCTGCTCTGGATCGGCGTCGCCATCCTGGTCGTCAGCCTGGTTCTCGCGCTGATGAACCGCGCAAAATCCTGAACTCCCCTCTGGGTTGGTGTACCCGCTGACGCGGGAGCAGTAAGGGGGCCGTCCCCACCGGGACGGCCCCCTTACTGCTGTGCGCACACGACTGCGCCGGGGTCAGGAGACGCCGGGCATCTTCTCGGCGAGGTAGCCGGCGACCTTGTCCAGGGAGACCCGCTCCTGGGCCATGGTGTCGCGGTGACGGATCGTCACGGCCTGGTCGTCGAGCGTGTCGAAGTCGACGGTGACGCAGTACGGCGTGCCGATCTCGTCCTGACGGCGGTACCGCTTGCCGATCGCCTGGGTGATGTCGTGGTCGACGTTCCAGTACTGGCGCAGCTCCTCGGCCAGCTTCTCGGCCGTCGGCAGCAGCTCGGAGCTCTTGGACAGCGGCAGCACGGCCGCCTTGACCGGGGCCAGACGCTCGTCGAGGCGCAGCACGGTGCGCTTGTCGACGCCGCCCTTGGTGTTGGGCGCCTCGTCCTCGGAGTAGGCCTCGACGAGGAACGCCATGAGGGAGCGGGTCAGACCGGCGGCCGGCTCGATGACGTACGGGAAGTACTTCTCGTTGGTCACCGGGTCGCGGTACATCAGGTCCTTGCCCGAGTGCTTCGCGTGGGTCGACAGGTCGAAGTCCGTCCGGTTCGCGATGCCCTCGAGCTCGCCCCACTCCGCGCCGGTGAACCCGAAGCGGTACTCGATGTCCACCGTGCGGGTGGAGTAGTGCGACAGCTTGTCGGCCGGGTGCTCGTACAGCCGCAGGTTCTCCGGGTCGATGCCCAGGCCCGTGTACCAGGCCATGCGGTTGTCGATCCAGTACTGGTGCCACTCGGCGTCGCTGCCCGGCTCGACGAAGAACTCCATCTCCATCTGCTCGAACTCGCGCGTGCGGAAGATGAAGTTGCCCGGCGTGATCTCGTTGCGGAACGACTTGCCGATCTGGGCGATGCCGAACGGCGGCTTCTGCCGCGCCGCGGCGGCCACGTTGGCGAAGTTCACGAAGATGCCCTGGGCCGTCTCCGGGCGCAGGTAGTGGCGGCCGGACTCGTCCTCGACGGGGCCGAGGTAGGTCTTGAGCATCATGTTGAAGTCGCGCGGCTCGGTCCACTCACCACGGGTGCCGCAGTTCGGGCAGGCGATCTCGGCGAGGCCGCCCTCGGGCGCACGGCCCTTGCGCTCCTCGAACTCCTCGATCATCTGGTCCTCGCGGAACCGCTTGTGGCAGCTCAGGCACTCGGTCAGCGGGTCGGTGAAGGCACCGAGGTGACCGGAGGCCTCCCAGACCGGCGTCGGCAGGATGACCGACGAGTCCAGGCCGACCACGTCGGGCCGACGGGTCATGGCCTTCCACCACTGCTTCTTGATGTTCTCCTTGAGCTCGACGCCCAGCGGGCCGTAGTCCCACGCGGAGCGGGTACCGCCGTAGATCTCGCCGGACTGGAAGACGAATCCCCGGCGCTTGGCGAGGGAGACGACGGCGTCGAGCTTGGCGTGCGCGGACGGTGCTGCCACGGATCACTCCTGGGTGTCGACCCCGCCGGTGGCTCCGGCGGGGCGTACGTTCACGGTGGGGTCGGCGCCACGACGGGCGCCAGTGGTCCAGCGTACCGGTCGACTCCCCGCCGGAGGGCGCCGCTGCGCACGGGGCCCGGGAACGGTCGGATCGCCCGATCCGCACCCATCGTCAAGGACGCGAAGGACAAGGTGACCCCGACCGGGCCCGTCACATCGACGCGGCTCCGGTGCGGAGAAAGCCACGAGGTCAGTCAACCCAGCTGGACGATCATCACCAGAGCCAACATCCCGCCGATCAGGATCCTTTCACGAGCGGTCAGGCGACGGCGGGTTCGAGTAGTCACGCCGACTGCATCCGGTGCTGATCCATCGTCATACTCGGCCCGAAGCGACCGGATCTCCCGGACCACCCGGTCCACACGGGACTCATGCCCCAGCCTCACGGCCAGGTCTGCGCGCTGCACCGCCCAGCACCTCGAGACGTTGCCCTGATGATCGACGACCTCCACCCTCATTCCTGGGGTGATGTCGGAGATCTCTCGCCACGGATAGTCCCGCACCTTCACGATGTCGCGCGACCGAATACCCCAGTCCCAGACCTCGATCCTGCCGGCCGCCATCACTGTCGCGAGCGTGTGCACCACGAAAGCAAGCGCCAGCATCGCGAAGTCTCCCGGCTTGGGGAATAGTGGCACCAATGCCACCAGCACGAGTGAAAGCGCGCTCGCCATTCCACAAAAGAGTCGGGCCGCGGCGGTCGCGCGATATGTCCTGATCAACATCGTCCTGATCGCCCCCTCCGTTCTGATCAGCCAGCCGCTGGCCTCCAGCTCCTCAGCCAGTGAAGACCTCTCCGATCAGACGCCCTGGGCCCCGGACGAGCCACGCCCCACCGTGGACCAGAAGCCCCTGCGCGACCGGGCGGCGTCGACCATGGCGCGAGAGTAGCGTGACGCCCATCGCAGCAACCCGGATTGACTTTCATTCTCAACTACGGTGAGAATCGTTCTCATGACTCGTCGCGCCACCCTCGGCCTCGCCGCCGCGCTCCCCCTCAGCCTCGTCCTCGCCTCCTGCGCCACGGACGGAGGCAGCGGAGACGGCGGCGACACCGTCGACGTCCTCGCCTCCTTCTACCCGCTGCAGTACGTGGCCGAGCAGGTCGGCGGCGACCTCGTGAACGTCGAGAACCTCACTCCCCCGGCCGCCGAGCCGCACGACCTCGAGCTCGCCCCCGCCCAGGTGCGTGCCGTCGGCACGGCGGACGTCGTCGTGTACCAGTCGGGCTTCCAGCCGGCCGTCGACGAGGCGGTCGACTCCCGCGCCCCGGAGCACGTGGTCGACGCCGCCGAGGTGGTCGACCTCGAGGAGAGCCCGGGCACGATCGAGGACGGCCACGAGGGCGAGACCGCCGAGGAGCACGCCGAGCACGCGGACGAGGAGGAGCACGCGGACGAGGAGGAGCACGCCGAGGACGACGGGCACGGCCACGGCCCCCTCGACCCGCACTTCTGGCTCGACCCGACCCTCCTCGAGCCGGTCGCGGACGCCGTTGCCGAGCAGCTCGCGGCAGCCGACCCCGACAACGCCGAGACCTACACGGCCAACGCCGAGGCGCTGCAGGGCACGCTCGACGACCTGGACGCCGAGTTCGCCGCCGCCCTCGAGCCGTGCGCGGGCGAGACGCTCGTGACGAGCCACGCCGCCTTCGGGTACCTGGCCGAGCGCTACGGGCTGACGCAGGTCGGCGTCGCCGAGATCGACCCGGAGACCGAGCCGTCCCCCGCGCGGCTGCGCGAGATCGGCGAGGTCGTCGAGCACGAGGGCGTGCAGACCCTCTTCACCGAGACCCTCACCAGCCCCAAGGTCACCGAGACCCTCGCCGCCGACCTCGGTGTCGGGACCGCGGTCCTCAACCCGCTGGAGGGCCTCACCACGGAGGAGATCGACGCCGGTGCGGACTACGTTGCTGTCATGACCGAGAACCTCGCGACCCTGCGCGACGGCCTGGGGTGCGCATGACGACGCCCGCGATCGACGTCCGCGACCTGCACGTGCACCTCGGCGCCAGCCACGTGCTGCGCGGGGTCGACCTGCGCGTCGACCCCGGCGAGGTCGTCGCCCTGCTCGGCGCCAACGGGTCGGGGAAGTCCACCCTGGTGCGCACCGTCGTCGGTGTCCTGGAGCCCACCCGCGGCGAGGTCGACCTGCTCGGCCACCGGCGCGGGTCGGACGTGCCGTGGGACCGCATCGGCTACGTGCCGCAGCGGGTGAGCGCGGCGGCCGGTGTGCCGTCGACCGCCGCCGAGGTCGTGGCCTCCGGGCTGCTCCACCGCGGCCGGCTCACCCTGCCGCGGGGCTGGCGGCACCGCGCCCGCGAGGCGCTGGCCCAGGTCGGTCTCGCCGACCGGGCCGACGACGCCACGAACCGGCTCTCCGGCGGCCAGCAGCAGCGGGTCCTCATCGCCCGGGCGCTGGTGCGCAGCCCCGAGGTGCTGGTCCTGGACGAACCCGTCGCCGGTGTCGACCGGCCCAGCCAGGAGGCGTTCGCCGCCACCATGGCCCGCCTCGTCGACGACGGCCTCACCGTCCTGGTGGTGCTGCACGAGCTCGGGGAGCTCGCCGGGCTCATCAGCCGGGCGGTCGTGCTGCGTCACGGACGCGTGGTGCACGACGGCGCTCCCCCGCGCCCGCACGGCGAGCACGGCACGGAAGGGCACGAGCACATCCACCCCCACACCTCCGAGGTGCCCGCCGTCAGCGGATCCGGGCTCGGCCTGACCGACACCCCGTTCGAGAGTGAGCAGGAGGCGCGGCCGTGACCGAGATCGCCTTCATGCTCACCGACCCCCTCATGCAGCGCGCCCTGCTGGCCGCCCTGCTCGTCGGCGCGGCCGCCCCGGTGGTCGGCACCTACCTCGTCCAGCGACGCCTCGCCCTGCTCGGTGACGGCATCGGCCACGTCGCCCTGACCGGCGTCGCCCTCGGCTGGCTCATCGGGTCGGCCATGGGTCTGGCGCCCAACGACGTGCTGGCCATCCCGGGCGCCGTCGTCGCCGCCGTCATCGGCTCGGTCCTCATCGAGGTCGTCCGACGCCGCGGGCGCACCTCCGGCGACCTGGCGCTGGCGATCATGTTCTACGGCGGTATCGCGGGCGGTGTGCTGATCATCGGCATCGCCGGCGGATCGTCCGGCAGCCTCATGTCGTACCTGTTCGGGTCGATCTCGACGGTCACGACCACCGACCTCGTCCTCACCGTGGTCCTGTGCCTGCTGATCCTCGTGCTCGGCGTCGGGCTGCGTCCCGCGCTGTTCTCGGTCAGCCACGACGAGGAGTTCGCGATCTCCTCCGGCCTGCCCGTCTGGGCGCTCAACATGGCTGTCGCGGTCCTGGCGGCCCTGACCGTCACCGTGGCGATGCGGGTGGTCGGGCTGCTGCTCGTCTCGGCCCTGATGATCGTGCCCGTGGCGATCGGGCAGCTCGTGACACACTCCTTCCGCCGCACGATGGCCGTCGGCTCGGTCACGGGCGTGGCGGTGTGCGTCACCGGGCTCAGCATCACCTACTGGTACCCGCTGTCCCCCGGTGCCCTCATCGTGGTGCTCGCGATCGGCGTCTACGCGCTGGTCGCGGGGCTGCACCCGCTGCTCGCCCGTCGCCGTCCCGCCGGCGACCCGCACCCCGACATCCCCGACGACGTCCAGGTGGCCGCCCGGACGTCCGCGCAAGGAGACTGCGAATGAACACACCGCTGCGCATGACCAAGCAGCGGGCCGCCGTCGCCGAGGCGCTCGACGCCAGCGACGAGTTCCGCAGCGCGCAGCAGCTGCACGAGCTGCTGCGCGACCGTGGTGACGCCGTCGGTCTCGCCACGGTCTACCGGACGCTGCAGGCGCTCGCCGACGGCGGCGACGTCGACGTGCTGCGCACGGACGACGGCGAGGCGCTGTACCGCCGCTGCGCCCGCACGGAGCACCACCACCACCTGGTGTGCCGCTCGTGCGGCCGAGCCGTCGAGATCGACGGCCCCACGGTCGAGGCCTGGGCCGCCGAGGTCGGCGCCTCCCAGGGCTTCTCGGACATCGACCACACCATCGAGCTCTGGGGCACCTGCGCCGACTGCCGCGCACTGTGACGTAGTCGACTAAGGACAGGCATACCTCACAGGGCACAATGGGGCCATGGTCACCGCTCACCTGGTCGTCGCCGCGTCCGAGGACGCCGAGCGCCAGGGTGTGTTCACGCTGGACGGATTCCCCTTCTGGATCGTGTACCTGGCCGCGTTCTGCCTCGTCATGGTGCGCGCCGGGGCCACCTACTGGCTGGGCCGCGGCGTCGCCCGCGGCACGGTGCGCACCCGCGCCGCCGAGCTCCTGACCGGCGACCGCGCGACCCGGGTCATCGACCGGATCCATCGGTGGGGCCCGCCGGCGGTGACCTTCTCCTTCTTCACCGTCGGCATCCAGACGGTGGTCAACCTCGCCGCCGGCTACCTGCGGATGCCGTTCGGCCGCTACCTCGTGGCGCTGACATTCGGCTCCCTGATCTGGGCGGCGATCTGGACCACGGTCGGCACCGCGGTCGTCTGGGGCGCCGTCCTGCTGTTCCTCGAGCAGCCGGCCGTGCTCTCCGCCCTGGGCGTGCTGGCGGCGGGCCTCACCGTGTGGTTGCTGCTCCGTCGCCGGGCCCGCGACCGGACCGCCGCACCCCAGCCGGACGAGGTCTGATGCTCACCTCGCCGGCCACCGTGCCGACCGCCGCCGAGCAGGTCGCCCGCCGCACCCGGCGCCGGGTCCTCGCCTGCCTGCTCGCCCTCGCCGCCCTCGCCGCCGTCGTGGTGGCGAGCCTGGTGCTCGGCGTGCGGGACGTCTCGCTGCCCGTCGTGTGGCAGGCGCTCACCGACCCCGTCGCGGGCGACGTCGACCACCAGGTGATCGCCGGCCAGCGGGTGCCGCGCGCTCTCGTGGGGATCACCGCCGGTCTGGCCCTGGGCGTCGCCGGTGCCGTCATCCAGGGCGTCACCCGCAACCCGATCGCCGACCCCGGTCTGCTCGGGCTGAACTCCGGGGCGTCGTTCGCCGTCGTCTGCGCCGTCTGGCTGCTCGGCCTCACCGCACCGTCGCAGTTCGTGTGGTTCGCCTTCCTCGGCGCCGCGGCCGCAGCCGCCCTGGTGTTCTCCATCGGCTCCGGGCAGCCGGTCAAGCTCGCTCTCGTCGGGGCGACCGTCACCGCACTCATCACGCCGCTCATCACGCTCGTGCTGCTGCGCGACCAGCAGGCGTTCAACCTCTACCGGTTCTGGGCCGTCGGGTCGCTCACCGGCCGCGGCACGGAGACCCTCCTCGTGGTGCTGCCGTTCATCGCCGTCGGCGCCGTCCTGGCCGCCGGCCTCGCGCACCGCCTCAACATGCTCGCCCTCGGTGACGACATCGCCCGGGGCCTGGGTCAGCGCGTCGGTGTCACCCGGGCGGTCGCCGGGCTGACCATCGTGCTGCTGGCCGGCGCTGCCACGTCGCTCGCCGGACCCATCGCGCTCGTCGGCCTCGCCGTCCCGCACGCCGCCCGCCGCCTGGTCGGGACCGACTACCGCTGGGTGCTGCTGATGTCGGCGCTGCTCGGACCCGTGATGCTGCTCGGGGCCGACGTCATCGGCCGACTGGTCCTGCCGCACAGCGAGCTCGAGGCGGGCGTGGTCGCCGCGGCGCTGGGCGCGCCCGTCCTCGTCGCGGTCGCCCGCGGCCGGAAGATCGCGGGGGTGTGAGATGACGACGACGCTCCCCGCCACCCCGTCGGCCACCCCGGCCACCGACCCCGTCGGCGCGCTGCGCCGCCGCCGCCGCCGGCGTCTCGCCCTCGTCCTCGGCGCGCTCGCGGTCCTCGCGGTGGCGCTGGCCGGTCTGGCCCTCACGCTCGGCGCGGCCTCGCTCACCCCGGGCCGGGCGCTGCTGGCCGCCGTCGGTGTCGGTGACGACGGCGACCTGTTCATCGTGCAGCGCCTGCGGCTGCCGCGGCTCGCGGCGGCCCTGCTCGCCGGTGCCGCGTTCGGCCTCGCCGGTGCCCTGTTCCAGTCGACCCTGCGCAACCCGCTGGCCAGCCCCGACATCCTGGGGATCGCCACGGGCGCCTCGGTCGGAGCGGTCTTCGCGATGCTCGGACTCGGGCTGACGGGCCTGGCCGTCTCGGCCGGGGCGTTCGTCGGCGCGGGGGTCATCGCGCTGCTCATCTGGTTCTTCGCCTGGCGCCAGGGCCTGCACTCGACCCGGTTCGTGCTCGTCGGCGTCGGGTTCGCCTATCTCGCCTCCTCGGTGCTCGCCTGGATGCTCGCGAGCGCCGACCAGCGCGACGCCGCGTCCGCCCTGGTCTGGACCGTGGGCAGCGTCGCCGACGTGCGCGGCACCGAGCTCGGGGTGCTCGGACTGGGTCTCGCGGTCCTGGCCGTGGTGGTCGCGGCGATCTCCCGCTGGCAGGCTCCGCTCGCCCTCGGCGACGACCACGCCCGTGGGCTCGGCGTGCCCACCGACGCCGCCCGGGTCGGCACGCTGCTCACCGCGGTCGGCCTCGTCGCGCTGGCGACCTCCGTCGTCGGGCCGCTGGCGTTCGTCGCCCTCGTCGCCCCGGCGATCGCCCGTCGTCTGGTGGACGACGGCGGCCCGGCCCTGTCCGTGTCCGTCGCCACCGGTGCGACGCTGGTCCTGGCCGCCGACGTCGTCGCCGAGCACGCCGTGCTCGGTGTGGCCGCCCCGACCGGCATCGTCACCGGCCTGGTCGGCGCCCCGTACCTGCTCTGGCTGCTCGCCACCCACGAGAAGAGAACCCGCGCATGATCGACGTCCCGCACACCGACACCCGCCCCGCGCACGGCACCACCGGGGCGCTCGTCGCGCACGGGGTCTCGATCGGGTACGACGGGCACCGCGTCATCGAGGACCTCGACCTCACGCTGCCCGCGGGCCGGGTCACCGCCGTCGTCGGGCCGAACGCGTGCGGCAAGTCGACGTTGCTGCGCGGGCTGGCCCGGCTGCACCCGCTGGAGGCCGGGCGCGTCACGCTCGGCGACCGCGACGTGTCCACGATGCCCCGCAAGGAGCTGGCCCGCTCCGTGGGCGTGCTGCCCCAGACGTCGGTCGCCCCCGACGGCGTCCGGGTGGCCGAGCTGGTCTCGCGCGGCCGCTACCCCCACCAGGGCTGGTTCGGGCGGCACCGCAGCGACGACGACGCGGTCGTGCTGCGGTCCCTCGAGGCCACCGGGGTCGCCGACCTCGCCGACCGGCCCGTGGCCGAGCTCTCCGGCGGTCAGCGGCAGCGCGTCTGGGTGGCGATGGTGCTCGCCCAGGAGACCGGCGTCGTGCTCCTGGACGAGCCCACGACGTTCCTGGACGTGGCCCACCAGGTGGAGCTGCTGGACCTGCTCGCCGACCTCAACGCGGAGCGGGGCACCACCGTGGTCATGGTGCTGCACGAGCTCAACCTGGCCGCCCGCTACGCGGACCACCTGGTCGTGATGAGCGCGGGGCGGGTCGTGGCCGAGGGACCGCCGGCCGAGGTGCTCGACGCCCGCACGGTGCTGGACGCGTTCGGCCTCGACGCGCAGGTCGTGCCCGACCCGGTCTCGGGCACCCCGATGGTCGTCCCGGTGGGCCGGCACCGGCGTGGGCGACGTCACACTCCCTTCCACTCGGTCGACAAATGAGGTTAGCCTTGCCTCACTTACCCGCCCTCACGGTTCGCCGTGAGCACACCGAGGAGAACCTGTGCGTCGTCGCCGCTCCCTGACCACCGCCGTCGGCCTCGCCGCCGTGGGCACCCTGATGCTGACCGCCTGCTCCGGCGACGCCGAGCCCGAGGCCGGCTCCGGGGAGGAGACCGCCGCCGAGGAGTCGGCGGGCTCCGCGGGCGCCACCGACGAGTTCCCGGTCACGATGACCCACGCCTTCGGCGAGACCACGATCGAGTCCGCACCGGAGCGCGTCGCCACCTGGGGCTGGGGCTCCACCGAGGCGGCGCTGGCCGTCGGGGTCGCGCCCGTCGGCGTCGCCGAGCAGGTCTTCACCGTGGGCGAGCAGGCGCTCGTGCCCTGGGTCGCCGAGGAGTACGAGGCCCTGGGCGCCGAGGAGCCGGTCATCTTCACCGACCCGGAGGCCGGCGCCTCCGTGCCCTACGAGGAGTTCGTCGAGGCCGACCCGGACCTCATCCTCGCCCCGTACTCGGGCCTGACCGAGGAGCAGTACGACGTGCTCTCCGACATCGCCCCCGTCGTGGCCTACCCCGAGAACCCGTGGACCACCCCGTGGGACGAGACCATCACGATCACCGCCGAGGCCCTGGGCCGTTCCGAGGCCGGTGAGCAGGTCCTGTCGGACATCGACGCCTACTTCGCCGACCTCGCCGCCGAGCACCCCGAGCTCGAGGGCGAGACGTTCGCCGCGATCGTCGACTCCCCCTCCGAGGGCCAGGTGTACGTCTACACGCCGGCCGACCCCCGGGTGAGCATCCTGGAGAAGCTGGGCATCGAGTCCGCACCGGCCGTGGCGGAGCTCGACACCTCCGACGGCGGGTTCTTCTACACGCTGTCCTACGAGGAGCTGGACAAGCTCGAGTCGGACGTCGTCATCGCCTACACGTACACCGAGGAGGAGGCCGAGACGTTCGGCGAGTCCGACGAGCTCCAGGCGGTCCCGGCGATCGCCGACGGGAACGTCGTCAAGGTCGTCGGCAACGTCGCCGTCTCCTCCGTCTCGCCGCCCACGGCCCTGTCCTACGACTGGCCGGACGGCGTCCCCGCGATCGTCGACCAGCTCGCGGCGCTGTACGACGAGAGCTGAGTCGTCACGACACGTCGTCGAACAGATGACGCCCGTCCGAGGTCGTCGATCCCGAAGTGGAGGGGCCCCTGGGGCCCGTGAACGCGATCTCGGACGGGCGTCATCTGTTCGGCGTCAGGCCGACGCGCCCGGGACGTCCACGGCCCCGCCGTAGCGCCGGTCGCGGCGCGCGAACTCCTCGACCGCCCTCCACAGGTGCCGCCGGTCCACGTCCGGCCACGGCTCGGGCAGGAACACCAGCTCGGCGTACGCGGCCTGCCAGATCATGAAGTTGCTGGTGCGCTGCTCGCCCGAGGACCGCAGGAACAGGTCGACGTCCGGCAGGTCCGGCTCGTCGAGGTACTGCTGGATCGTCTTCTCGGTCACGCGCGCCGGGTTGATCTTCCCGTCGACGGCGTCCCGCGCGATCGCCGCCGCCGCGTCGGCGATCTCCGCGCGGCCGCCGTAGTTCACGCACATGGTCAGCGTGCAGCGGTCGTTGTCCTTCGTCATCTCCTCGGCCCGCTGCAGCTCGTCGATCACCGAGCCCCACAGCTTCGGACGCCTCCCCGCCCAGCGGATCCGCACGCCCCAGGACGCCATCTCGTCCCGGCGCCGGCGGATGACGTCCCGGTTGAAGCCCAGGAGGAACTTCACCTCCTCCGGCGACCGCTTCCAGTTCTCCGTGCTGAACGCGTACGCCGAGACGTGCTTGACGCCGATCTGCACCGCGCCCGCCACGACGTCGAGGAGCGACTTCTCGCCCTCCTTGTGCCCCTCGATCCGGGACAGCCCGCGCGCGTTGGCCCACCGGCCGTTGCCGTCCATGACGACGGCGACGTGGTTCGGCACGAACTGGGCGGGGATGTCCGGCGGCGTGGCACCGGAGGGGTGCGCGTAGGGCTCGGCGTACTCACGGGGGGCGCGGGGCATCAGGCCTCTCTCTCGATCAGGCGCAACGAGCGCAGGGTGCGCTCCAGGTAGAACTGCGAATAGGCGGCGACGAGGCCGTCCGCCTCGTGGCGGTGGCGCGGCTCGGCGGCGTCGGCGACGTCCCACTCACCGGCGAGCAGCGCGGCCAGCAGCACGAACGTCTCCGGGGCCGGCGACGGCGACCCGGGCGGGCGGCAGCGCGTGCACACCGCGCCGCCCTGCGCGACGGCGAAGGCGTGGTGCGGCCCGGGCTCGCCGCAGCGGGCGCACTCGGTGAACGACGGTGCCCACCCGGCGACGGCGAGCGCGCGCAGGAGGTAGGAGTTCAGCACCAGCCCGGGGGCGTGCGCCCGCTCGGACAGCGCTCGCAGCGCGCCCACGAGCAGCCAGTACTGCTGGACGGCCGGTTCGTGCTCCTGGGAGACCAGGCGGTCGGCGGTCTCCAGCATGGCCGCCCCGGCGGTGTACAGCGCGTAGTCGGCGCTGATCTGCCGGGCGAACGGGCCGATCGTCTCGACCTGCGTCACCGAGTCCAGGCTGCGGCCGGTGTGCAGCTGGACGTCGACCGCCATGAAGGGTTCCAGCCGGGCGCCGAACCGTGAGGACGTGCGCCGCACACCGCGACCGACGGCACGGACCTTGCCGTGCTCGCGGGTCAGCAGCGTGATGATGCGGTCGGCCTCGCCCAGCTTCTGGGTGCGCAGCACGATCGCGTCGTCTCGGTACAGGGGCACCTGGCCATTGTCCCAGGTGCCCCTGTCAGCGAGGGCCTCAGGCGTGCTCGGTGCGGTTCACCGCCGAGACGATGGCCTTGAGCGAGGCGGTGGTGATCGACGGGTCGATGCCCACGCCCCACAGCACGTCGTCGCCGACGGCGCACTCCACGTAGGCCGCGGCCTCGGCGTCGCCGCCCGCGCTCATCGCGTGCTCGGCGTAGTCGAGCACCTTGACGTCGACGCCGACGCCGGCGATCGCGGTGACGAAGGCGTCCAGCGGTCCGTTGCCGGTGCCGACCAGCGTCTGCTCCGTGCCCTGGTCCACGACGTCCACCTCGAGCGTCGTGGTCCCGTCCTCGGCGGCCCGGGTGCGGATCTCGCGCAGCCGGAGGCGGCCCCACGGCTTGAGGTCGGAGTGCCCGTACTCGTCGAACGGCAGGTACTCGTCGGTGAACATGCGCCAGATGTCGGCGCCGGTGACCTCGTTGCCCGCGGTGTCGGAGTACTTCTGCACGACCCCGGAGAACTCGATCTGCAGCCGGCGCGGCAGCTCGAGCTGGTGCTCGGTGCGCAGCAGGTAGGACACGCCGCCCTTGCCGGACTGGGAGTTGACCCGGATGACCGCCTCGTAGGTGCGGCCCAGATCCTTCGGGTCGATCGGCAGGTAGGGAACGCCCCAGGTCAGCTCGTCGACGTCCTTGCCCTCGGCCACGGCGCGGTCCGCCATGTGCTCCAGGCCCTTCTTGATGGCGTCCTGGTGCGAGCCGGAGAACGCCGTGAAGACCAGGTCGCCCGCGTACGGGTGCCGCTCGTGGACCGGCAGCTGGTTGCAGTGCTCCACCGTGCGCCGGATCCCGTCGATGCCGCCGCCGACGGTGAAGTCGATCTGCGGGTCGATGCCCTGCCCGAAAAGGTTCAGGCCGAGGGTCACGAGGTCGACGTTGCCGGTGCGCTCGCCGTTGCCGAACAGGCAGCCCTCGATCCGGTCCGCGCCGGCCTGGTAGCCCAGCTCGGCCGCCGCGACGGCCGTCCCCCGGTCGTTGTGCGGGTGCAGGGACAGCACGACGTGCTCGCGGTGGTTGAGGTTCCGGCTCATCCACTCGATGGAGTCGGCGTAGACGTTGGGCGTGGCCATCTCCACCGTCGCCGGCAGGTTGACGATGACCGGGCGCTCCGCCGTCGGCTCCAGGACCTCGAGGACCTCGTTGCAGATGCGGGCGGCGTACTCGAGCTCCGTGCCGGTGTACGACTCCGGGGAGTACTCGTAGTAGACGGTCGTCTCCGGCACCGTCTCCTCGAGCTTGCGGCACAGCCGCGCGCCCTGCAGGGCGATGTCGATGATGCCGTCCTGGTCGGTGCGGAAGACGACCTCGCGCTGCAGGATCGACGTCGAGTTGTAGATGTGCACGATCGCCTGCTTGGCACCGCGGATCGCGTCGTAGGTGCGCTCGATGAGGTGGTCGCGGCACTGGGTGAGCACCTGGATGACGACGTCGTCGGGAATGCGTCCGGTCTCGATGAGCGTCCGCACGAAGTCGAAGTCGGTCTGCGAGGCGGAGGGGAACCCGACCTCGATCTCCTTGTAGCCCATCTGGACGAGCAGCTCGAACATCCGCAGCTTGCGCTCGGCGTTCATCGGCTCGATGAGGGCCTGGTTGCCGTCCCGCAGGTCCACCGCGCACCAGCGCGGGGCCTTCTCGATCCGGCGGTCGGGCCAGGTGCGGTCCGGCAGGTCCACCTGGATCTGCTCGTGGAACGGCACGTAGCGGTGGTAGGGCATCTGCGAGGGGCGCTGGGGGTTGTGCGCCGCGATGCCGTTGGTCGAGTGGGTGTGCTCGGCGATCATCGGGAGGTCGTCCTTCGGGGTGGTTCGGCTCGGTGACGGCCGGCGCACCAACGTTCCCCGCGGCGAGGAACCGGCCTGTACTAGGCCTCGCCGCGGCACCGAAGGAGGAGGCTCACCACGTGCTGCACCCTCACACCGTACACCGTTTGTGGCCGAGGTCACCCTGACGTCCACACTGTGTACCGCGACCGCACCCGGCGGCGCCACCCCACGCCGGGACGCCGCGACCCGACCGGGTCCGCCCCCCGGGGGGCGGGCGCTCCGACCGCGGGTCGGGGCGCCCGCCGGCGTGGTCAGCGCCGGCTGCGCAGCGCGGCGTCGACCGCCGGGTCGCCCAGCGCGCCGAGCCAGTCGAGCAGGGCCGGGTAGGTCGCGGGGTTGGCGGCGACGTGCGGCCGCAGGTGGGGAGCCTCCTGGACGATCTGCGCGAGCTGCTCCAGCGGCGTGTGGGGGTCCATCGCCTGCTCGGCGGTCCAGGACCCCGCCGGGGCGTCGGCCACCGGCGACATCATCTGCGTGCTCTCGGCCCGCGTGGCCTCCGCCTGGGCACGCACGGGCTGCTGCACGGCGGTCGCGTCCACCGGGGAGCTGCTCCCGGCGGCCTGCGGCTGCTCGCCCGACGGGGCGGAGCGGACCGGCGACATGTGCTGCGTCGCGTCCGTGCCGTCGGCCCAGGTGCCACGCCACCGGGCCCCCGGCTCCGAGCCCGACGACGGCTCCCGCGACGCCGCGGAGGAGGCGCTGTGCCCGCTCTCCTCGCCCGACCACTGCTGCGCGTGCTCGGGCTGGGCGTACTGGCCGTACTCCGGCTGATCGTGGTCCGGCCCGGCGTACTGGCCGTACTCCGGCTGGGCGTACTGGCCGTACGCCGGCTGATCGTGGTCCGGCCCGGCGTACTGGCCGTACTCCGGCTGGGCGTACTGGCCGTACTCCGGCTGGGCGTACTGGCCGTGCTCCGCCTGACCGTGGACCGGGGCGGTGGCCGGCTCGCTGCCCAGGAGGGCGCGGACCGAGGGCGGCACGATGAGTGCCACGAGCACGAGGGCCGGCAGCGCGAGCGCCAGCAGCAGCTCCTCCACCCGCGACGCGGTGCCGACGCCTGCGCGTGCCACCACGATGATCACGCCGAGGACGACCACGACGCAGGCCGCCCCGACCGCCGTGGCGTGCCCGTCCTTCGGGTTCCGCAGCAGGGCCCGGCGGGCCAGCACGGCGACCACGACGACGAGCACCCCGACGATCAGCCGCACGATGACCTCGGCGCTGACCCCGACCCCCACGAGGCGCACGAGGGCGACGGCGGCGACGAAGCCCGCGACGAGGGTCATCAGCTCGAAGGACTGCACCGCGACCCGGACCCAGCGTGCCGAGGCGGCCTCCACGGGCTCGTCGGCCAGGGCGTCGATGCGCGTCAGGACCGGCACGGCCGCCGCCGCGGACACGACCGGCAGCAACAGGAGCCCGAAGCGGCTCCCGTGGACCGAGTCGAACCAGGCGGTGCCGACGCCGCCACCGAGCATGACGATCTCCAGCATCACCGCACCGCCGACGACGAGCAGCACGATCCCGGCGGCGTCGTCCCCCCGCACGAAGCGGCGCACCGTGGCCCAGAGCAGACCGAGCACCAGGACCGCACCGAGCAGTGCGCCGAGGACGCCGTTCGCCGACGTGTCGCCGACGAGGTTCAGCAGCGGGTTCAGCACGGCCCCGGCGGCGAGGACGACCGCGGAGACGACCATCGGCCGGGTGCCGGTCATGGCGGCGGCCAGCACGGCGCCGGCCAGCCCGACCGCCAGCCCCCCGCCGACGAAGCCCTCCTGGTCCCCGGGGCTGAAAACGTCGAGCACCAGGTACAGCAGCGCCACCAGGCCGTAGGGGGCGAGCCCCCACCAACGGGCGGCGGGTTCGGCCAGGCGCTTCCAGCCCCCCGACAGCACACCGGCGCGCTCGGCGTA
This sequence comes from Isoptericola sp. 178, assembly GCF_030586525.1. NCBI lineage: Bacteria > Bacillati > Actinomycetota > Actinomycetes > Micrococcales > Promicromonosporaceae > Isoptericola > Isoptericola sp. 178. Next base: position 647,527 of record NZ_JAUQYN010000003.1, read on the forward strand.
AGGCGCGACGATCACCACGAGGGCGGCGACCGTGGCCAGCACCACCCAGAGCAGGTCGCTGCCCCGCAGCAGCATCGCCCACGGCAACGGCAGCGCGACGAGCAGGGCGCCCACGGCGACGGCGTCGCGCACGATCTCGCGGGTGGGCACCCCCGCGAAGGGCGATCGGCGCTGGTCGACGGCGACGGCGTCGGACATGACGGTGACTCCTTGCGATTGGCCTACCCGGACCGGGGAACCGGGACCGGACCTGGACGTTTCTACCCGACCGGACCGCCTCCCGTCTCCCCGGGGCGCGGCACGGTCAGATCCCGAGCTGGTACACCCCCCAGTAAGCAGCTGTGACCAGCAACAACGCGGAGCCGAGCACCACGGCCCACAACGTGACGTGCGCCACCGCCCCGTGTGCGACGGCCACGTCGCGGTCGGCCCGACGGTGCACCCGCACGTCGCCGACCCGTCGCAGCAGCACGGCGGCGGCCACGGCCGCGACGACGCCGAGCACCCGCACGGTGATCCAGCCGCCCTGGACCACGAGGGCGTCACGTTCGTAGTCCACGGCGAGGCGGGCGACCGCGGCCAGGTAGAGCGCCAGACCCACGACCGTGGCGACGGACACCACCCCGAGCACGACCAGCGGCGGCCCCACCCCGGGCGCGAAGCGGCCGCCGTGCGGCGCCGGCCGGTGCAGGAGTCGGTGGGCCAGCGCCGCGACGCCCCAGGCCACCAGGGCCAGCACCACCAGGCCGGTCCCGGCCACGACCACGGCGACGACGACGTCACCGTTGCCCCACCACTGCGGCCGCGGCACCGGCGCCGCCAGGTAGAGCTGTTCCGGGGAGTCGCCGGCGACCCGGGGCGCGGCGTCGGCGGTCCCCGGCAGCCCCTGGATCCAGGCGGCGAGGTCCCGCGGGAAGTCGGGGTGCAGCGGCGACCCGGCTCCGTCCGTCGACTGCTCGCCGCGCAGGCGGATGCCGTGGTCGGCCCCGGCGTAGTACCGCACCGTCACGGGCGCGTCGGTGCCCACGCCGGTGTCGGCCAGGATCAGCCGGACCCCCTGCTCGATGGGCATCGACGGGTCGGCGGTGCCGTAGACGACGAGGATCGGCGCGGTCTGCTGCTCCAGCCACGGGCGCACGTCGAAGTCCGCGTAGTCGAAGCCGCCGCCCGGCAGCTGCATCCCGACCGCGCGCGGGATCGCCCGGAACACCTGCCCGGGCACCCCCGTGTTGCGCAGGTAGTTGTCGACGGCGAACGCCGCCTGCTCGCGCGGGGGCACCACCGGTGCGGAGACCAGGACGGTGAAGGCGAGCGTGGGGTCGTCGACCTGCATGACCGGGACGATCCAGGTCCCCTCCGACTCGCCGTAGGCGCCCACGCGCGCCGGGTCGACGCCCTCGACGGTACGCAGCAGGTCCACCGACCGCAGGTAGTCCTCGGCCATGGCCTCGTAGTCGCGCTCGCGGGTGGAGTACGTGTCCAGGCGTTTGTCGGGCACGAGGGTCACGATCCCGGCGCTGGCCAGCATCCGGGCGGTCCGGACGAACGCCTCCTGCGCCCGGCCCGTGCCGGCACCGTGCACGAACACGACACCCGGGCGGTCCTCGAGCAGCGTGCCGTCCTCGTCGACGGGGCGGCGCAGGAGGCCCTCGACCGTGGTGTCGCCGAGGTCGACCGGGACCACCGTGCTGCGCACCTCGTGGTCCCCGACCTGTCCGGCGTCGGCGAGAGACACGGGGTCGTTGCTCTCGATCGTGGTGTCCACGCGGGTCGGCACGATGTGGTCCCGCACCGGGACCGGGTGCCACTGCGGCCCGGCGAGGGATCCCACGACGGCCAGCCCGACCAGCAGGGCCAGGCTGGCCGCGAACGTCCGGAAGACCACCTCTCGGATGCTACTCGGCGACCCTGTGCGGGGCCGCCGGGACGCACCGGTACGGCGCTCTCAGAACCCCATCCGCTGCAGCTGCTTGGGGTCGCGCTGCCAGTCCTTGGCCACCTTCACGTGCAGGTCGAGGTAGATCCGCGCGCCGAGCAGCTTCTCGATCCCCTCCCGAGCCTGGGACCCGACCTCGCGCAGCCGGGACCCGCCCCGGCCGATGATGATGCCCTTCTGGCTCTCGCGCTCGACGAACAGGTTGACGCGCACGTCCAGCAGCGGGGCAATACCGGCGGCGCCGTCCGTGCCCTCGTCCTGCCCGGTGCCCTCCCGCGGCACGATCTCCTCGACGACGACGGCCAGCGAGTGGGGCAGCTCGTCCCGGATGCCCTCCAGGGCCGCCTCGCGCACGAGCTCGGCGATCATCGTCTCCTCGGGCTCGTCGGTGAGCTCACCCCCGGGGTAGAGGTCGGGCCCCTCGGGCAGGTGCGCCACGAGAACCTCCGTGAGCTCCTCGACCTGGTAGCCGCCCTTCGCGGAGACGGGCACGATCGCCGACCAGTCGCGGTCGATCGACCGCGCGAGCTGGTCCACCGCCAGCAGGTGCTCGGCCAGCTGGCCGCGGCCGACGAGGTCGGCCTTGGTCACCACGGCCACGACCGGGACCGCCGACCGGCGGCCCTCCATCAGGGGGGCGAGCTGGTTGGCGATGTAGCGGTCACCCGGTCCGATCTTCTGGTCCGCGGGCAGGCAGAACGCGACCACGTCGACCTCGCTGAGCGTGTCCAGCACGAGCGTGTTGAGCCGTTCGCCGAGCAGCGTGCGGGGCCGGTGCAGGCCCGGGGTGTCCACCAGCACCATCTGGGCGTCCTCGCGCTGGACGATCCCGCGGATGGTGTGCCGGGTCGTCTGCGGCCGGGCGGACATGATCGCGACCTTCTCCCCCACCAGCGCGTTGGTCAGCGTCGACTTGCCGACGTTGGGGCGCCCCACCAGGCAGGCGAAGCCGGAGCGGTGCGGGTTCTCGTGGGTCATACGGCGTCCTTCTGGTCGTGCGGCACGACGTCGTCGTCCTCGTCCACCGCGGGGAGTGCGATCCGTCGCACCAGGAGACTGGCGAGCTTCTTGCGGCGACCCTCGACGTGCTCGGCCTCGAGCCGCAGCGCCCCGGCGTCGGCGGAGGATCCGGCCAGCGGCACCTTGCCGAGCGCCTTGGCGAGCAGACCACCGGCGGTGTCGACGTCGTCGTCGTCCAGGCGCAGGTCGAACAGCTCACCGAGCTCGTCCACGGGCATCCGGGCGGGCACCCGCCAGAGCCCGTCGCCGAGGTCCTCCGGCTCGGGCTCGGCGACGGTGTCGTGCTCGTCGGTCAGCTCCCCGACGAGCTCCTCGATGATGTCCTCGACGGTGACCAGGCCGGCCACCCCGCCGTACTCGTCGACGACGATCGCGATGTGGGAACGCCGGGCCTGCATCTCGCGCAGCAGGTCGTCGGCCGGCTTGGACTCCGGCACGAACACCGCCTCGCGTGCCACGTCCCGGACGGGCCAGTCCGCCGCCCCGGCGTCGTTCTCGAGCCGCCGCGCCACGTCCTTGAGGTAGACCACGCCGAGCAGGTCGTCGACGGTGCGGCCGACGACCGGGATCCGCGAGAAGCCCGAGCGCAGGAACAACCGCATGGCCTTCTGCAGCGAGGTGTCGGCGCCGGCGGTGACCATGTCGGTGCGCGGCACCATCACCTCGCGGGCGAGGGTGTCGCCGAGCTGGAGGGCCGAGCGCAGCAGCTCGCGCTCCGGCTCCTCGATCGCCTCGTTCTCGCGGACCCGGTCGGCCATGTCCTGCAGCTCGTCGGTCTCGGGCACGGCGACGTCGGCGGCCCGGTCCCGTCGCGGCACCCAGGCCACGGCCCGGTGCACGACGGACAGGGGGCCGGCGAGCATGACCAGCGCCGTGGTGGGGCGGTGGTGGGCCCACGTGCGCGGGCTGAGCCGCACCACGAGGATCCCCGCGAGGACCCCGACGACGGCGGCGGCGAGCAGCACCTCCCACCACCGGTCGAACCAGTGGGCCAGCAGCAACGTCGCCGACGCCACGGACACCGTCTCGGCCAGCACCCGGACCAGGGCGAACGACCCGGCGGCACGGGAGTCGGCCGCGAGCGCCTGCGCCCGGCGAATGTTGCGCCGTCGGCGTCGGGCGGGCGTCCCGCCGTCCGGTCCGGGCTCCTCGAGGGCGAGGGCCAGCGAGACCTTGGTGACCCGTTCGACGGCGGCCTCGCCGGCGCTGAGCAACGCGGACAGGCCCAGCGCCGCGACGAGCGCGGCCCACAGCACGAGGTCGGGAGCGTCCACCGCGCCGCTCACCGCCCGGCCAGGAAGGTCAGCAGGAGCCGTCGTTGCAGGGCGAACATCTCTCGTTCCTCGTCAGGGTCGGCATGGTCGTAGCCGAGCAGGTGCAGGATCCCGTGCGTGGTGAGCAGCAGCATCTCCTCGACCGTGGAGTGCCCGGCGGCGCGGGCCTGGGTGGCGGCCACCTCGGGGCACAGCACGATGTCCCCGAGCGTGCCGGGCGGGGTCTCCTCGCCCTCGCGGCCGGGGCGCAGCTCGTCCATGGGGAAGGACAGCACGTCGGTGGGACCGGGCTCGTCCATCCACTGCACGTGCAGGTCGGTCATGGCGGCGGTGTCGACGAACACGATCGACAGCTCGGCCGCGGGGTGGACGTGCAGCTCGTCGAGCGCGAACCGGGCCAGGGCGGCGAACTCGGCCTCGTCGACCTCGACGCCGGACTCGTTGTTGACCTCGATGCTCACCGGCGTCCTCCTCGGTCGTGGCGTCCGGGCCGTCGGCGGTCGTCGGCCGGGCGGGTGCTGTCCCAGCGGGCGTAGGCGTCGACGATGTCGCTCACGAGGCGGTGCCGGACGACGTCGGTGCTGCTCAGCCGGCAGAACTCGACGTCGTCGACCCCGGTGAGGATGTCCTCGACCACCCGCAGGCCCGACGTCGTCCCGCCGGGCAGGTCGACCTGGGTGGCGTCGCCGGTGATCACCATCGTCGAGCCGAACCCGAGCCGGGTGAGGAACATCTTCATCTGCTCGGCGGAGGTGTTCTGCGCCTCGTCCAGGATGATGAACGAGTCGTTCAACGAACGGCCGCGCATATAGGCCAGCGGAGCGACCTCGATGGTGCCGGACTCCACCAGCCGCGGGATGGAGTCGGGGTCGACCATGTCGTGCAGCGCGTCGTAGAGCGGGCGCAGGTACGGGTCGATCTTGTCGCTGAGCGAGCCGGGCAGGTAGCCGAGCTTCTCCCCCGCCTCGACGGCGGGACGCGTGAGGATGATGCGGTTGACCTGCTTGGCCTGCAGGGCCTGCACGGCCTTCGCCATCGCCAGGTAGGTCTTGCCGGTGCCCGCCGGGCCGATGCCGAAGGTGATCGTGTTGGCCGCGATGGCCTCGACGTAGCGCTTCTGCCCCACCGTCTTGGGCCGGATGGTGCGGCCGCGCCCGGAGAGGATGTCGTGGGTGAGCACCTCGGCGGGCCGCTGGGCGGCGGCGGAGGTCAGCATCGACACCGAGCGGGAGACCACCTCGGGGGTGAGCGGGGTGCCGGCCTCGACGACCTCGACCAGCTCGTCGAGCAGCCGTGCCACCAGGGCGACGTCGCCGGCCGGGCCGTGCACGGAGATCTCGTTGCCGCGGGCGTGCACGTCCACCCCGGGGAACCCGTCCTCGATCGCTCGCAGGACGGAGTCGCCGCTGCCGAGCAGCGCCACCATCGGCACGTGCGGGGGGACGACGACGCGATGCTCGGTGGCGTGCCGCGGGTGGTCGGTCAGGGAGCGGTCGGAGGCGGGGGACGTCATGCTCAGGCGGGACTCCATCCCAGCTGGGTGCCGGCCAGGACGTGGCCGTGCACGTGGAAGACGCTCTGGCCCGCACGCGGGCCGGAGTTGAAGATGAACCGGTACTGGCCGTCGGCGAGGTCGTGCGCGATCTCGTCGGCGACGGCGACGACCTCGGCGAGCAGCTCCGGGTCGGCGGCGGCCAGGACGGACACGTCGCCGTGGTGCTCCTTGGGCACGACGAGCACGTGCACCGGCGCCTGCGGGTCGATGTCCCGGAACGCCAGGACCCGCTCGGTGTCGGCCACGACGTCGGCCGGCTGCAGGCCGGCGACGATCTTGCAGAAGAGGCAGTCCGCCTCGGTCTCCGTCGTCATGCGTCCACGCTACCGCCAGCGGCCCAGCCGGTCGCTCAGGAGCGCCACGGCGACGGGACCCGCCGTGGAGGTACGCAGCACGTGCGGGCCGAGCCGTGCCGTCACGGCGCCGGCGTCGGTGAGCGCGCTGACCTCCTCCGTGGAGATCCCGCCCTCGGGGCCGACGACGAGCGCCAGCTCGGGAGGCGCGTCCGCGCCGAGAGCCGGCTCCGGGAGCGCGACGTCGGCGAGCGGTGTCGTGGCCTCCTCGTGCAGGACGACGACGGCACCGCCCGCGGCGACGACGTCGCGCACCCGGGCGGCCAGCGTCCGCGTGGTGACGTGCTCCTCCACCGGCGGCAGCCACGCGCGGCGGGACTGCTTGACCGCCGCGAGCACGGTGGCGGCCCACTTGGCGCGCGCCTTCTCGGCCCGCGGTCCGCGCCAGACGACGACGGACCGGTCGGCCTGCCAGGGCACGACGGCGTCGACCCCGACCTCGACCGCGGCCTCGACCGCCTGGTGGTCGCGGTCGCCCTTGGCCAGCGCCTGCACGAGGGTCAGGCGCACGGCCGGCGCCGGTTCGTGCCGCACGTCCTCGACGCGCAGGGCGACCTCGCCGCCGTCGACCGTCTCGACGACGCCGAGCACGCGGGTGCCCGCGCCGTCGACCACGTCGACCCGCTCACCGGCGCGCCGTCGCTGGACGACGCCGGCGTGCCGCCCCTCCGCCCCGCCGAGGACGTAGGTCGCCCCCGGGGCCAGGGAGGCCGGCACGCCGTGGTCGACGAAGACCGGTGCGCTCACGACGTCGCGCCTAGCGCCCGGCGAACTTGTCCCGCAGCCGCGAGAACACGCCCGGGTGGGCCGCGGCCAGCCGCGGGTCGGGGCGTTCCTCGCCGCGCAGGTTCGCCAGCCGGCGCAGCAGCTCGGTCTGCTCCTCGTCGAGGGAGGTCGGCACCTGGACCTCGACGTGGACGTTGAGGTCGCCGCGACCGTTGCCGTGCAGGTGCCCCACGCCGAGGCCCTTGAGGGTGACGATCTCGCCGGGCTGGATGCCCGGACGCAGGTCGATCTCCTGCTGGCCGTCGAGGGTGGACAGCTCGAGCACGGTGCCCAGCGCGGCCGCGGTCATCGGCACCGGCAGGGTGCAGTGCAGGTCGTCGCCGCGGCGCACGAACGTGTCGTGGGCCTTCTCCCGGATCTCGACGTACAGGTCGCCCGCCGGACCACCGCCCGGCCCGACCTCGCCCTGGGCGGCGAGCTTGATCCGGGTCCCGGTGTCCACGCCCGCGGGGACGTTGACCGTCAGCGAGCGACGCGAGCGCACCCGGCCCTCGCCGGAGCACTCCGCGCAGGGCTCGGGGATGATCGTGCCGAAGCCCTGGCAGGCCGCGCAGGGCGCCGTCGTCATGACCTGGCCGAGGAACGACCGGGCCACGCGCTGGACGTTGCCCTGGCCGTGGCAGACCTCGCAGGTCCGCACGTCGGTCCCGGGCCGGCACCCGTTGCCGCCGCAGGTGCCGCACACCACGGCGGTGTCGACCTGCAGCTCGCGCTTGCCGCCGAACGTGGCCTCGGAGAGGTCGATGTCCATGCGCACCAGCGCGTCCTGGCCGCGCCGGGCCCGCGGCACGGGACCGCTGGCCTGACCGCCGCCGAAGAACGTCTCGAAGATGTCCTGGAAGCCGAAGCCCTGGCCGAAGCCGGCTCCGGCGCCGCCGCCGGGTGCGCTCGGGTCGACGCCCAGGTCGTACTGCTCGCGCTTCTCGCGGTTCGACAGCACCTCGTAGGCCCGGGCGACGTCCTTGAACCTCTCCTCGCCCTCGGCACCCGCGACGTCGGGGTGGAGCTCGCGCGCCATGCGGCGGTAGGCCTTCTTGATCTGCTCGGGAGTGGCGTCACGCTCGACGCCGAGGATCTCGTAGTAGTCGGTCACAGGTCTCTCTTCGGTGACGTGGAGAAAGTCTGGTCAGGGATACCGGTGGTCAGTTCGGCAGCACGCGGGACAGGTAGCGTGCCACGGCGCGGACCGAGGCGATGGTGCCCGGGTAGTCCATGCGGGTGGGGCCGATGGACCCGAGGGAGGCGACGGTGTCGCCGTCGCTACCGTAACCGGAGGCGACGACGGAGGTCTCGGTGAGACCGTCGAGCCGGTTCTCGTGCCCGATCCGCACCCCGACCCCGTCGGTCGCCATCTCGGTGAGGAGCCCGAGCAGCACCACCTGCTCCTCGAGCGCCTCGAGGACGGGGCTCAGCCCCTGCTCGAACGTGGCGCCGGACCGGGCCAGGTTGGCCGTGCCGGCCAGCACGATCCGCTCCTCGCCCTCCTCGCCCAGCGTCTCGACGACGAGGTCCGCCACGGCCTGGGCCACGCCGCTGAGGCGCGGGCCCACGGACTCGACCACGCCGGCGAACACGCCGGTCAGGTCGGCGAGGCGCTTGCCGGCGGCGGCCGCGTTGAACCGGGCCCGCAGCTCGCCGAGGGTGCCCTCGTCGAGGTCCGTGCCGGCATCGGTCCCGTCCGGTCGCACCGGCAGCTCGCAGTAGCGCTGCTCGACGCGGCCGGTGTCGGTGATGACCACGACGAGGATCCGGGAGTCCGCCACGGGCACGAGCTCGAGGTGGCGCAGGCCCGACCGCCGCAGCGACGGGTACTGCACCACGGCGACCTGTCCGGTGAGCTGGGCGATCAGCCGCCCGGCACGGGTCAGGACGTCGTCGAGGTCGATCGCCTCGGACAGGAAGGTCTCGATGGCCCGCTTCTGGGGCACGTTGAGCGGGCGCACCTCCGCGAGCCGGTCGACGAACACCCGGTACCCGGCGTCCGTGGGCACCCGGCCGGCCGACGTGTGCGGCTGGGCGATGTACCCGGCGTCCTCCAGGGCGGCCATGTCGTTGCGGATCGTGGCCGGGGAGACACCGAGACGGTGACGCTCGGTGAGCATGCGCGACCCGACGGGTTCGCGCGTGGTGACGTAGTCCTCGACGATGGCGCGCAGCACCTCGAGCCGACGTTCCTCGCTCACTTCTCGACCTCCCCTCGCTCGGCGCCCCGGGGGGTTTAGCACTCTCCAGGGCTGAGTGCCATCTTACGCGGTTCGTGCGACGGTCCGGCGTCACCCGCCGTCACCGGTGAGGTACGTCATGCCCGCCCCCCGTCGCCGGGCCCCGTCCCCGGGTGCTGTCGGCGCTCGTCCGCCCGCGGCACCGCCGGACCGGGGCGGTCCGCCCCGCCCGAGGCGTGCCGCCCCGGAGGCTGGCAGCATGTCCCCATGAGGGTCAGCCAGGTCCCCCTGGTCGGGCGCCGGCCCGAGCTCGCCGCGCTGCGCGAGGCCCTCGACGGTGCCACGCACGGCGCGGGGCGATGCCTCGTCGTGGCCGGTGAGGCCGGGATCGGCAAGACGCGTCTCGTCGAGGAGCTCCTCGACGGCGTCGACACCGGCACGACCCTCGTGGCCCGGGGCCAGTGCGCCGACTCCGGCGCGGGCCCCGTGCCCTACGCCGGGCTCGACGGCGTGCTGCGGGACCTGGTCGGCGCGCTCGGTGAGGAGGCGGTGCTGGACGCCGCCGGCCCCGCGGCGGACGCCCTCGGCGTGATCCTGCCCCGGCTGGTGACCGTGCGGCCCGGCGTCGACGGCGGCCGCGTACCGGAGGTGCTCACCGACCTGCTGACGACGGTCTGCGCCCGCCGGACGGTCGTGGTCGTCGTCGAGGACCTGCACTGGTCCGACGACGTCACGCGGACCACCGTCGCGCGGCTCGCCCGCGCCGCCCCGTCCACCCACCTGCTCGTGCTGGTCACCTACCGCAGCGACGACGTCGGCCGGCGCCACCCGCTGCGCACCACCCTGGCCGAGCTCGACCGGGCTCGGCTCGCCGAACGGGTCGAGGTGCCGCGCCTCGCCGACCCGGAGGTCGTCGAGCTCGCACGCGCCGTGCTCCCCGACGCACCGGCCGGCGCGGACCGGACCGGCGCCGGGGGCCTGGGCGAGCTGGTCGAGCGTGCCGAGGGCGTGCCCTTCTACGTCGAGGAGCTCGCCTGCTGCTACGACGGTGACATCCCCGTCTCGCTGCGTGACGTCCTGCTGCTGCGCTACGCGGGCCTGTCGGAGGCGGCGCAGGCGTTCTGCCGGGTGGTCGCCGCCGGCGGGGTCCGCGCCGGCCGTGACGTGCTGGCCGCCGTCCTGGGCGACGAGGCGCTCGAGCGGGCCGAACCCGCTGCGCGCGAGGCCGTCGACGCCCTGGTCCTGCAGGCCGACCCCGACGGCTACGGGTTCCGTCACGCCCTGATGCAGGAGGCCGTCGAGGCGGAGCTGCTGCCCACCGAGCGGCGGCGGCTGCACGCGGCCTACGCCGAGGCGCTGGCCACCGGTCCGGCCACCGTGCCGCGGCTGGTCGAGCAGGCCGACCACTGGTGGCACGCCCGTGTGCCGGACCGCGCCCTGGCCGCCGCCGTGACCGGCCTGGACGCCGCCGCGAACGACGTCGCCCCGGCGGCTGCCGTCCGGCTCGGGGAACGGGCTCTCGAGCTGTGGGACACCGTGCCGGACGCGGCGGACGTCACCGGGACCACGCACCACGACCTGCTCGTGCGCGTCGCCGAGGCCGAGACCGTCGCGACCCACGTCGACCGGGCCCTGGCGCTGGCGCGTCAGGCGTTGGACGAGTGGCCGGCCGACGACCCCGCGGGCCGGGCCCGCACCCTCGGGCTCGTGGCGGTGCAGCAGCTGCGCGCGGGCGACGTCGCGGGCCTGGACCGGACCCGGGAGGCGCTCGCGGCGGCACCGCAGGACGACCTCGGGACGCTCGCCGGGCTGCTGCGCCTGGACGCCCGCGCCAAGATGCTCGCCGGCCGCTTCCAGGAGGCGGTCGCGGCCGCCGGGCGCGGCTACGAGGCCGCGACGGCCGCGGGCGACCGCTCCACCGCCGCGCTGCTGCTGAACACCAGCGGTCTCGCCCGGCTGAGCGCGGGCGACCCGGGCGGCCTCGACGAGCTCGAGGAGTCCCGCCGCCTCTCCGGGGACGACTGGGCCGGGCGGGCCCACTACTTCACCAACCTCTCCGACCACCAGCTCCGGCTCGGCCGGTTCGCCGAGGCGCTGCGGACCGCCTCGGCCGGTGCCGAGGTCGGCCGCGCCGGGGGATCCGGCTGGAGCAGCCGCGCGATGCTGGAGGGCAACGTCGCCGAGGCCCTCATCGGGCTCGGCCGCTGGGAGGAGGCCGACGCCTGGTACCGGCGGGCCACGAACGAGGTCTCGCCGAGCGCCTGGGCCGTCTACCTGGCCGAACGATGGACGTGGCTCACGCTGTGGCGCGGGGACGTCGAGACCGCCCAGGCGATGGGGCGACGCCACCGGGCCGTGTGGCTGCGGTTCGCCGAGGTGGAGATGCAGGTCCGGGGTCGGGCCCCGGCCACGCTGGCCGAGCTGGCCCTCGCGCGCGACGACGTCGACGACGCGCTCGACCTGGTCCGCCACGCCGCCGACCCCGGTCGGCTGTCCGGGGCGTACGCCCTGACGGTGCTGGCGGTCGCCGCCCGGGTGCTCGCCCGGGCCCGCGCGACCGGCCGGGCGGTCGACGTCGGACCGTACGAGGAGGCCCTGGCCGCCGCCGCCTTCTGGCCGACCCACCGGTTGTGGGCGACGGTGTTCGCCGCCGAGCTGGGCCGGACACCGTGGCCCGAGGTCAGCGCGTTCGGTCCCGACGACGGCGCCCCGGCGCACCTGCGCCCCTACGCCCTCGTGCGCGAGGGCGAGCACCGGCTCGCGGCAGGTGACAAGGCTCGCGCGCGCGAGCTGCTCGGTGACGCCGCGGAGGCCGCGCGCGACGTCGGTGCCGGCTCCCTGCTGGCCCGGGCGACCTCGCTGCTGCACGACGCGGGACTCGCGGCACCGACCCGGCGCCGGCCGGCCGAGGCCGGCGCCGACCCGCTGACCGACCGGGAGCGCCAGGTGCTGGAGCTGGTCGCCGAGGGACTGACGAACGGGCAGATCGCCGAGCGGCTGTTCATCTCCCGCAAGACGGCGTCGGTGCACGTCTCGGCCATCCTGCGCAAGCTCGGTGTCACGAGCCGGACCGAGGCCGCCGTCGTGGCCCGGTCCGCGGCGCACCCCGCCTGACCCTCCGGGTACCTCAGACGGGCGCCGCCCCGGGCCGGGGGGTACCTCAGGCCTGTCGAGCGACGCGCCGGCGAAGACCGGTCGGATGCCCGATCCACGCCCCTACCTCAGGGACCGAACCTGGAGTCATCGCGAGCCACCCCGGCCCGCCGACCAAGGAGGGTCACCATGTCCCCGGAGCAGTTCCACCAGATGTACCGCCTGCAGGAGGCCGAGGTCGTCCGCGAGGCCGAGCACCGCCGTCAGGCGGCCGAGCGCGGCCAGCGGACGGCACCGGCGCACCGCCGGCACCCCGCCACGGCTCCGCGCCCCCGCGTGCTGGTGGCCCTCGACCGCCTGCGCATGGCCCGGGCCCGTGCGGTCCGCGCAGCCTGAGGCGTACCGCCCCGGGGGCTGGCAGCATGACTCCATGAGGGTCAGCCGGGTCCCGCTGATCGGCCGCGAGAGCGAGCTCGCGACGTTGCGTGGCCTCCTCGACGAGGCCGCGCACGGCGACGGCCAGTGCGTGATCGTGGGTGGCGAGGCCGGGATCGGCAAGACGCGCCTCGTCGAGGAGCTCCTCGACGGGTCCGCTGCCGACCCGGCCTTCGTCCTGCGGGGCCAGTGCGCCGACTCCGGCGCCGGTCCCGTGCCCTACGCCGGGCTCGCGGGTCTGCTGCGGGACGCCGTCGCCGCGCTGGGGGCCGAGGCCACGCTGGAGGCCGCCGGACCGGCGGCGGACGCCCTCGGCGTCGTGCTCCCCGAGCTGGTCGAGGTCCGGGCGGACGGGGAGGCCGGACGCCTCCCGGAGGCCTTCGCCGCACTGCTCACCACGCTCGCCGGGCGACGGCCCGTCGTGGTCGTGATCGAGGACCTGCACTGGTCCGACGACGCCACCCGCGGCTGCCTGGCCCGCCTCGCGCGCACCGCCCCGGGCCGCCGGCTGCTGGTGGTGGTCACGTACCGCAGCGACGACGTCGGACGGACCCACCCCCTGCGGACCCTGCTCGCGGAGATCGAGCGGGCCCGGCTCGCCACCCGGATCGAGGTCCCGCGGCTCGCCGCCCACGACGTCGTCGCCCTGTTCCGGGCGCACCTCGACGCCGGAGCCGTCGACCTCGAGGAGGTCGTCGACCGCAGCCAGGGTGTGCCGTTCTACGTCGAGGAGCTCGCCACCGGGGTCGGCGTCACCCTGCCGGACTCGGTGCGCGACCTGATGCTCCTGCGGTACTCACGCCTCGGCCGCCAGGCGCAGGAGTTCTGCCGCACCGTGGCCGCCGCCGGGCAGAGCGTCGGGCACGAGCTGCTCGCCGCGGCGCTCGGCGACGAGGCCGTCCGGGAGACCGAGCCCGCCGCCCGCGAGGCCGTCGAGGCCGGGGTCCTCGTCGTCGACGCCGACGGCTACCGGTTCCGGCACGCCCTCATGCAGGAGGCCGTGGCCACCGAGCTGCTGCCCAGCGAGAGCCGACGCCTGCACACCGCCTACGCCCGCGCCCTGGAGACCCGGCCGGCCACCATCGCCCGCCTCGCGGAGATCGCGGACCACTGGTGGCGTGCCCGCGTGCCGGACCGGGCGCTCGCCGCGTGCGTGGCGGGCCAGGCCGCGGCCGGCGAGTACGCGGCGACGTCCACGGCCGTCGCCCTGGGCGAGCGGGCGCTCGAGCTGTGGGACCTGGTCGCGGACCCCGAGGGGGTCACGGGCACCACCCACGCCGAGCTCATGCGACGGGTGGCCTGGGCCCTGCACGTCGGGTCCCAGGCCGAGCGTGCGCTCGCGCTCGCCCGCCAGGCCCTCGCCGAGTGGCCGCCGGACGACCCGGCCGGCCGCGTCTCCGCCTACGTGACGCTGTCGACGGCCGCCGAGGTCACCGGGTCCGACGAGGGCCGGCGCCTGCTCGACCACGCCCTGGAGGAGATCCCGGACGACGACGTCGCCGGGCGCGCCGCCCTGCTCACCGAGTCCGCCCGGGGCGCGATGATGGAAGGGCACGAGGAGCGGGCCATCGAGCTCGCCAACCAGGGTCTGGCCGCCGCCGAGGAGGCCGGGGACCGCAGGCTGCAGGCGCGCTGCTACAACATCCGGGCGGTCAGCCGCGTGGTCACCGGCGACCTGGACGGGCTCGAGGACTTCGCCCTCGACCGTGAGCTCGCCGGCGACGACTGGGACGCGCTGATGAAGCACTTCGTCAACGCCTCCGAGGCCACCCTGCGCGTCGGCAGGGCGCACCGGGCGCTGGAGATCGCCGAGGAGGGCGCCACCCGGGCGCGCGAGCGCGGCACCGGGATCGGGATGCGGTCGCGCATCGAGGGCAACGGCATCGAGGCCTTGATCGACCTCGGCCGCTGGGACGAGGCGGCCGCCTGGTTCGAGCGGACCGTCCCCCTCATGGGCCGCAGCGTCTTCACCGTCACCCTCACCGAGCTGTGGGCCTGGCTCCTGCTGTGGCGCGGCGAGGTCGAGCAGGCGGAGTCCGTGGTCCGGACCTACCGGGCGTCCTGGGAACGGCACGGCCGGATCGAGCTGCAGGTGCGCTCGCTGCTCACCACCACGCTGGCGGACCTGGCCCTGGAGCGCGGGGACGTGGACGAGGCCCTCGGCGCCGTGGCGGACGCCGTGGCCGACCCCCTGCAACGCCGGTCGGCGTCGTCGCTGCTGCCGATCCTCGGGATCGCGGCCCGGGCGCTGGCCGCCGCACGGGCCGCCGGGCAGGAGGTGGACAGCACGCCCTACCGCGAGGCGCTCGCCGACTGCGCCGGGTGGCCGACCCACGGCGTCTGGGCGGCCCTGTTCGCGGCCGAGCTCGGCGAGGGCCCGTGGTCCGCGGTGGCCTCTCTCGGGCCCGACGACGGCGCACCGGCCCACCTGCGGCCCTACGCCGAGTACCGCGAGGGGGCCCGCCTCCTGGCCGCCGGGGACCGGCCCGGCGGCCGTGCCGCGCTGGGCGCGGCGGTCCGGGACGCCGAGTCGATCGGGTGCGGGCTCGTCGCCCGGCACGCCGCGGCGCTGCTGGCGGGGGCCGGCACCGCGTCGCCGTCGCGCCGGGAACCGCACGACCCGGCCGACCGTCTCACCGACCGGGAGCGCCAGGTGCTGGAGCTGGTCGCCGAGGGACTGACGAACGGGCAGATCGCCGAGCGGCTGTTCATCTCCCGCAAGACGGCGTCGGTGCACGTCTCGGCCATCCTGCGCAAGCTCGGCGTCACGAGCCGGACCGAGGCCGCCGTCCGCGCGCGCGAGGCCACCGCGGCCCGCCCGGTCCCGCACCGGCCGTAGCCGCACCCGACCACGCCGCCACCACGCTGCACGACACGCCACGCCGCCACGACGACCCGGAGCCCTCGCGGTCGTACCTCGCGTCACGTGGTCGTACCCGCGGGGTACGACGGCGGGACGGGAGGTACGACCGCAAGGCCCGGCCCGGCCCGGGGCGGGGCGGACCCGGGGCGGGATCGACCCGTGGTCGGACGGGTGTCGGTCCCCCGGCACCGGCCCACGCCTGCCTAGGCTCACGCCGTGCACGATCGCTACGGCTCCGACGTCCTGTCCTCCTCCCCCGGCGCGTCCGGCGGGTCCGCCCACCACCGCCGGCGCCTCGTGTCGCGACCGCAACCCGCCGAGCCGGGTCTCGTCGTGGAGGAGGTCACCAGCGGCTGGGTGGGCGCCGTCGTCCGCGTGGAGAAGTCCGGCGGCGTGCACCTGGTCGTGCTGGAGGACCGGCACGGGAAGGTCCGGTCCTTCCCGCTCGGGCCGGGGTTCTGGGTCGACGGACGACCCGTCGCCCTCACCGCACCGGTCACCTCCCGCGCCCCGGCCGCCCCGGCACGCACCGCGTCCGGGTCGGTCGCCGTGCACGGGGCCCGCGCACGCGTCGCGCGGGGCTCGCGGATCTGGGTCGAGGGCAAGCACGACGCCGAGCTCGTCGAGAAGGTCTGGGGGGACGACCTGCGGATCGAGGGGGTCGTCGTCGAGATGCTCGACGGCGTCGACCACCTGGCCGAGGCCCTGGCCGAGTTCGCACCCACGCCCGAGCGGCGCGTCGGGGTGCTGGTCGACCACCTGGTGCCCGGCGCCAAGGAGCAGCGGATCGCGGCCGACGCGCTGCGCAGCGTGCCGGACGGCACCGTCCTGGTGCTCGGGCACCCCTACGTGGACGTGTGGCAGGCGGTGAAGCCGGCCCGGGTCGGTCTGGAGACGTGGCCGACCATCGAGCGCGGCACCGAGTGGAAACGCGGCATCCTGCGGGAGCTGGGCTGGCCCGCGGACTCGACGGCGGACGTCGGGCGCGCCTGGCAGCGGATCCTCGGCGCGGTGCGGGACTACCGCGACCTCGACCCGGCCCTGCTGGGCCGGGTCGAGGAGCTCATCGACTTCGTGACGGCCTGATCAGACCATCCCGTCGCGCCGCGCGTAGTGGTTCATCTTCTCGGAGATGTTCACCACCGCCTGGAAGACCTCCAGCCCGATCCGCCAGACCGCCAGGTAGACCAACGCGGCGATCCAGCCGAACAGGATGGTGACCAGGCCGACGTACCACTGGTCCGAGAACAGCGTGACGACACCGGCGATGAAGGAGAACAACCACCCGATCGCGATGAGGACCGTCAGGATCACGTAGACGATCTTGACGATCTTGGGGGTCACGTAGTTCGAGAACGAGAAGTCGAAGAGGGAGCCCAGCAGCCCCTTCGTGTCGTCCCGGGCCACACCGGCCGCCGACGACGCGGCGGCCGAGTAGAACGGCTGCTGGCCGCCCTGGTAGCCGGTGGCGCCGCCCGCGTGCTCGGAGGGCGGCGGTGTCGACGGCTGCGGCGGCTGCGCGGGCCGCTCGGAGTAGGGGTCCTCGGGTCGTCCGGGCGGGTTCGGGGGGTTCTCGCTCATCGTTCCTCCTGGTCGGGACGTCATGGCCGAGCGACACCACTGTCGAACCGCCCGTGCCGCCTCGCCACCGGGAACGAGTTCCGGCGCAGACGGTGCGCACCCGTCCCGCACGCTGCCAGGATGGGGACATGACGCAGACTCCCCCGCCGACGGGACCGCCCCCGGGGCCCCGACCGCTCTCCCAGCCCGACGAACGGACCTGGGCGATCATGGCGCACATCGGTCCGCTGCTGATCGGGATCGTCACGGCCGGGTCGTTGGGTTTCGTGGCGCCGCTGATCATCTGGCTGGCGCTGCGCGACCGCAGCGCCTTCGTGGCCGACCAGGCGAAAGAGGCCCTCAACTTCCAGATCACCCTGCTGATCGGCCAGGTCGTCGGGTGGCTGACCGTCTGGCTGCTCGTCGGGTGGCTCGTGCTGGCGGCCGTGTGGGTGATCGGCATCGTCTTCGCGATCATCGCCGCGGTCACCGTCAACCGGTACGAGGCCTACCGGTATCCCGTGAACCTGCGAGTGGTGAGGTGACCGGGTGAAATCCCTTCACGACCGTCAGGGACACGGCGTCGGCGGGCTCCTCACCGGTAGTTTCGCCGGACGTGTCCGGTGCGCCCAGCGCGCCCTACCTCGAAGGAGAAGCAGATGAGCCAGTCGACTCCGGAACCACACCCCGAGGAGCACCCGCCCCCGGGTCAGCCTCAGCAGGGCTTCCCCCAGCAGCCGCCGACGGGTGCGAGCCAGGGGCAGGCCCAGCAGCCCCCGCAGGGCTACCCGCAACAGCCCCCGCAGGGCGGGCAGGCCCTTCCGCCGGTCGCGCCCTCGGAGGAGCGGACCTGGTCGATCGTCGCCCACGCCGGCGGGATCCTCGTCGGGTTCCTGGCCCCGCTGATCGTGTGGCTGAGCTACAAGGACCGCAGCGCACGGCTCGACGACCAGGGCAAGGAAGCCCTGAACTTCCAGCTGACGATCCTCATCGCCTACGTCGTGGGCTGGATCCTGACGATGATCGTCATCGGCGGGCTCATCGTCTTCGCCGCCTGGGTGTGCACGATCATCTTCGGCATCCTCGGCGCGATGGCCGCCTCGCGCGACGAGTGGTACCGCTACCCGTTCAAGATCCGCTTCATCAAGTGACCCGCTGACGGGCACGGACCGCCCGCGCCGCGGGCGGTCCGTGGGTCAGGCGGTGAGCTCCCGCACGACGGTGTCGGCGAGCAGGCGCCCGCGGCGGGTGAGCACCGCGCGGCCGCGCACGGCCGCCGCCCCGTCGAGGAGCTCGCGGGCGACCATCCCGGCCACCGCGCGCCGGCCGGGCGGGTCCAGCACGTCCAGGTCCAGCCCCTCGGCGAGCCGGACACCGAGCATGACCCGCTCCAGGTGCGCCTCACCGCGGGAGAGCACCTCACGTCCCGCCCCGGGTGACCGGCCGTCGGCCAGCAGCGCCGCGTAGCGCCGGGGGTGCTTGACGTTCCACCAGCGCACTCCCGCCCGGTCGTCGGTGGCGTCGCCGTCGGGCGCCCCGACGTAGGAGTGCGCGCCGGGGCCGATGCCCCACCAGTCGTCTCCCCGCCAGTAGGCCAGGTTGTGCCGGCACGCCTGCTCCGGTCCGCGCGACCAGTTGCTCACCTCGTACCAGGACAGGCCGGCCGCGGTGAGCAGGTCGTCCGCCAGCTCGTACTTGGCGGCCTGGTCGTCGTCGTCCGGGAGGGTGAGCTCGCCGCGGCGCACCTGCGCCGCCATCTTCGTGCCCGGCTCGACGACCAGGGCGTACGCGGACACGTGGTCGACACCCGTGCTCAGGGCGGCCTCGACCGACGTCCGCCAGTCGTCCAGGGACTCGCCGGGCGTGCCGTAGATGAGGTCCACCGACACCGCGAGACCGGCCTCGCGGGCCCACCGCACGACGTCGGGCAGACGCGCCGGGTCATGGGTGCGCTCGAGCGTGGCCAGCACGTGCGGCACGGCGGACTGCATCCCGAAGGACACCCGCGTGAACCCCGCCGCGGCGAGCGTGGCCAGCGACTCCGGCGTGACCGAGTCGGGGTTCGCCTCGGTGGTGACCTCGGCGTCGGGGGCCAGCCCCCACGCGGAGCGGATCCCGTCGAGGATCCGCACCAGGTCGGCGGCCGGCAGCATCGTCGGGGTCCCGCCGCCGAAGAACACCGTCCGCACCGGCCGGTGGCCGAGCCCGGCGTCCGCCAGCACCCGGGCGGCCAGGTCGACCTCGCCGAGCGCCGTCGTGGCGTACTGGTGCTGGGAGGCGCCCCCGCCCAGCTCGGCGGCCGTGTAGGTGTTGAAGTCGCAGTAGCCGCACCGCACCGAGCAGAACGGCACGTGCACGTACACCCCGAACCGGGAGCGCGACGACGGGACACCGGCCGCGTCGTCGGCCGACCGGGTGACGAGGTCGGGCAGCGAGCCGTCCGCCGGGACCGGTTCGCCGTCGGGCAGGGCGGGCACTACTTCTTCTTGTCCTTGGTCTCCTTGCCGCCGGAGCCGTCGGAGGACAGCGCGGAGATGAAGGCTTCCTTCGGGACCTCGACGGACCCGATGTTCTTCATCCGCTTCTTGCCCTCCTTCTGCTTCTCCAGCAGCTTGCGCTTCCGGGAGATGTCGCCGCCGTAGCACTTGGCGAGCACGTCCTTGCGGATCGCGCGCACCGTCTCGCGGGCGATGATGCGAGCCCCGACGGCGGCCTGGATCGGCACCTCGAACTGCTGGCGCGGGATGATCTCCTTGAGCTTGGCCGTCATCTTGACGCCGTACTCGTAGGCCGCGTCCTTGTGCACGATCGCGCTGAAGGCGTCGACCTGGTCGCCCTGCAGCAGGATGTCGACCTTCACCAGATCGGCCGCCTGGTCGCCGGAGGGCTCGTAGTCCAGCGAGGCGTACCCGCGCGTGCGGGACTTCAGCGCGTCGAAGAAGTCGAAGACGATCTCGGCCAGGGGCAGCGTCCAGCGCAGCTCGACCCGGTCCTCCGAGAGGTAGTCCATGCCCTCCATCTGGCCGCGGCGGTCGGTGCACAGCCCCATGACCGCGCCGACGAACTCGCTCGGGGCGAGCACCGTGGCCTTGACGATCGGCTCGCGGACCTCCTTGATGCGCCCGGCGGGGAACTCCGAGGGGTTGGTGACCTTGACCGTCGTGCCGTCCTCCATCGTGACGTCGTAGACGACGTTGGGGGCCGTCGAGATGAGGTCGAGGTCGAACTCGCGCTCGAGGCGCTCGCGCACGATCTCCAGGTGCAGCAGGCCGAGGAACCCGACGCGGAACCCGAACCCGAGCGCCACGGAGGTCTCCGGCTCGTAGTTCAGGGCGGCGTCGTTGAGCTTGAGCTTGTCCAGCGCGTCGCGCAGCGTGGGGTAGTCCGACCCGTCGATCGGGTAGAGGCCGGAGAACACCATCGGCTTGGGGTCGTCGTAGCCGCCCAGCGGTTCGGCGGCGGGGTGCTGCGCGCTCGTCACCGTGTCGCCGACCTTCGACTGGCGCACGTCCTTCACGCCGGTGATGAGGTAGCCGACCTCCCCCACGCCGAGACCCTTGGTCTTGATCGGTTCCGGCGAGATGACACCGATCTCGAGCAGCTCGTGGGTGGCCTTGGTCGACATCATCTCGATCCGCTCGCGCGGGGTGAGGTCGCCGTCGACCGCCCGCACGTAGGTGACCACGCCGCGGTAGGTGTCGTAGACGGAGTCGAAGATCATCGCGCGCGCCGGGGCGTCCGGGTCTCCCACGGGCGCGGGGACGCGGTCGACGATGAGGTCGAGCAGCTCGGTGACGCCGTCACCGGTCTTGCCGGAGACCCGCAGCACGTCCTCCGGCTCCCCGCCGACCAGACCGGCCAGCTCGGCCGCGTACTTCTCGGGCTGCGCGGCCGGCAGGTCGATCTTGTTCAGGACCGGGATGATCTCCAGGTCGTGCTCCATCGCCAGGTACAGGTTGGCGAGGGTCTGGGCCTCGATGCCCTGCGCGGCGTCGACGAGCAGGATCGCCCCCTCGCAGGCCGCCAGCGACCGGGACACCTCGTAGGTGAAGTCCACGTGGCCCGGGGTGTCGATCATGTTGAGGGCGTAGGGCTCCTCGCCGCGCTGCCACGGCATGCGCACGGCCTGGGACTTGATCGTGATGCCCCGCTCCCGCTCGATGTCCATCCGGTCGAGGTACTGCGCACGGGCGTCACGCGGCTGCACCACACCGGTGAGCTGGAGCATGCGGTCCGCCAGCGTCGACTTGCCGTGGTCGATGTGCGCGATGATGCAGAAGTTGCGGATCAGCTCGGGCGGGGTCGCGTTCGGCTGGATGCGTTCGCTCAGGGCGGCGGACGGGATGGGCAACACGTCTCCGTCGGGTCGAGGCTGGACTGCGGGCCTCGTCATTGTCCCACGAGCCCGACGGCGCCCCGGCGGACCCCGGCGGCACCCGTCGCCCCGGACCCCTGCCCGTCACGTCCCCGGCACGCTACGTTGCCCGTCATGACCAGCCCGACACCCGTCGTCGACCCGGGCTCCGGACGCCGCACCGACGGCGGTGCGGACCTCGACCACCTCGACCGCCTCGCCGCGCTGCAGGAGGCGTTCCTCGCGGACGTGCCCGGCGCCGACCCCGGCGGGCACGTGCCGGCCTGCGGCCGCTGGACCGTCGCGCAGCTGGTCACCCACGTGGGCAGGATCCACCACTGGGCCTCCGGCCAGGCGCGTCGACACCAGGAGACGCCGCTCGGGCGCGGCCCCTTCGACCTCGCACCCTTCTACGCCGCGCAGGCCGCCGAGCTGCGGAGCACGCTGGCCGACCTGCCCCCGGACACGCCGTCGTGGACGCTGCTCGGTACCGGGCCGGTGTCGTTCTGGCACCGCCGGCAGGCGCACGAGACCTTGGTCCACCTGCACGACCTGCGGGCGTCCGTGCTGGGATCGGGACGGCTCGTCGCGCCCGAGCGCCCGATCGACGCGGGTCCGCCGGTGTGGGCCGACGCCGTGGACGAGGTCGTGCGGATGTTCGCCCCGCGGCAGGTCGAGCTCGGGCGGATGACGGCGCCGGGCGCCCCGGTGCGCCTGACCGCCACGGACCTCGGCTGGTCCTGGGACCTGGGACCGGAGGCACCCGGACCTGCCGCCGTGCTGCAGGCGCCCGCCCGCGAGCTGGCGCTGGTGCTCTGGCGCCGGCTCACCCCCGTCGAGGCGGGCGCGCGGATCGACGGCGACGCCCGGCTGGTGGCCGACCTGCTCGCGGCGCGTCTCGTGCCCTGACCCGGCGCCCGTCCGGCCTGTTCCGCCGAGGTCTCCTCCGCGTGTCGCGCCGTAGGCTGTCCGTCATGGCGAGCCACCGGTGGACGAGACTCCTGCGCGACGCGGGCCGCGCCCTCGCGGCGGTCCTCGGGCGTGCCCGACGCCGCCCGCCGGCGGGACGTCCCGCCCCCGGGCGACCGGAACGGGCGCCCTCCTACCCGGGTGACTTCACCGGCATCGTGCGCCCCGTGTACTCCCCGCACCCGGACGGCGCCCCGGACCCCGGCGAGATCGTGTGGACGTGGGTGCCGTTCGAGGAGGACCACACCCGCGGCAAGGACCGCCCCGTGCTGCTGGTCGGCCACGACGGACCCTGGCTGCTCGGTCTGCAGCTGACCAGCAAGAACCACGACCGCGACGCGGCCCAGGAGGCCCGGTTCGGGCGGTTGTGGATGGACATCGGGTCGGGTCCGTGGGACGCCCGGGGCCGGCCGAGCGAGGTCCGGGTCAACCGCGTCGTGCGGGTGGCACCGGATGCCGTGCGCCGCGAGGGCGCGGTCCTGGACGCCGCGACCTTCCGCCAGGTGGTCGACACGATGGGACGCGCCCGCCGCTGACGCGGCGTCGGTCACACCGGTTACCACGTCCCGATCCCGGCTGGTACCGTAGATCCTTGCGTGTCCGCCCAGGTCGGCGGACACCGCCGCAGTTCCTCTCCACGGGTTCCCCACCCCCAGTCCCGGAAGTGCGGCCGCCCTCTACGACCTATCCGCTCGCCGACAGGCGAACACACCAGGAAGTTCTCTCGTGGCAAACATCAAGTCTCAGATCAAGCGCAACCTGCAGAACGAGAAGGCGCGCCTGCGGAACCGCTCCGTGAAGTCGGAGCTCAAGACGTACGTCCGCAAGGTCCGCAAGGCCGTCGCCGCCGGTGACAAGGACGCCGCCACCTCGGCGCTCCGCGACGCCTCGCGCAAGCTCGACAAGGCTGTCTCGAAGGGTGTCATCCACCCCAACCAGGCTGCGAACCGCAAGTCGGCGCTGGCCAAGGCCGTCGACAAGCTCTGACGCCGCCCGGTCGCCCGCGCGACCGCTGGCCGCCGAACGCCCCTGCACCCCGTCGGGTGCGGGGGCGTTCTCGTGCCCGGGGCTAGGACCGCCCGCCGGACCGGGCGATCGTCAGGACCGCCCGCTCGACCGCGTAGACCGGATCACGGCCGCCGCCCTTGACGTCCGCGTCCGCCTGGGCCACCGCCGAGATCGCGGCGGCCAGCCCCTCCGGCGTCCACCGGGACAGGTCCCGCTGGGCGTTGCGCACCTGCCAGTCCTGCAGACCGAGCTCCCGCGCCGTCGTCGACCCGCCCCGGATCGCGGCCACGCGGGCGAGGGTGCGCAGGCGCAGCGCCAGGGCCGCCACCACGGGCACCGGGTCCGCCCCGGTGGCGAGGGCGTGCCGCAGCAGGGCCACCGCCGCGCCGGCGTCGCCGGCCACCGCGGCGTCGGCCACCTTGAAGCCCGTGGCCTCGACGCGACCGCCGTAGTACCGGTCGACGGTCTCGGCGGAGATCGTCCCGGCGGTGTCCGCCACCAGCTGGGAGCAGGCGGCCGCCAGCTCGCGCAGGTCGTTCCCGAGCGCGTCGACCAGCGCCCGCACCGCCGCCTGCTCGGCCCGTCGCCGGGCCGCCCGGAACTCCCCGGCCACGAACGCGACCTTGTCGGCGTCCTTGGTGATCGCGTCGCACTGCAGCACCGGCGCCCCGGTGGCCACGATCGCGTCGAGCATCTTCTTGCCTCGGTTGCCCCCGCGGTGCACCACGACGACGATCGTCTCCGGGTCCGGGGCGGCCACGTAGTCGACGACGTCGGCCACCAGGTCCTCGGTGCACGCCTCGGCACCGCGCACCACCACGGCCTTGGCCTCGCCGAACAGTGACGGACTGGCCGCCACGGTGAGCTGGCCGGCCGCGTAGGTGGGCGCGTCCAGCTCGGCCTTCTCCACCGCGGGGTCCTGTTCGCGGGCGAGCGCCAGGACGCCGTCCACCGCGCGCTCGGCGAGCAGGTCCTCCGGGCCCCGGACGAGGATCACCGGCGCGAGCGTCGGGTCGTCCCAGGGGCGCGTGTTCGCCGACGCCCCCGAGCGGCGGGACGAGCGGGACCGGTTCGTGGAGGGCACGGGGACAGCCTGCCAGACCCGACCGACACGGCGTCCCGGTCCGGTGAGGCGCCGGGTAGCCTGGCCCGGTGCCCCGGACCCTCGTCGTGACCAACGACTTCCCTCCCCGCCAGGGCGGCATCGAGACGTTCGTCCACGCGATGACCTCCCGCTTCGACCCCGACGAGGTGGTCGTCCACACGTCCTCGACGCCGGGCCAGGAGGGGTACGACCGCACGCTGCCCCACCCGGTGGTCCGGGCACGCACGCGGATGCTGCTGCCGACCCCGGCGCGGACCCGGGAGGTCGTCCGCCTCGTGCAGGAGTACCGGTGCGACGCCGTCTGGTTCGGGGCGGCGGCCCCGCTGGGCCTCATGGCACCGACGCTGCGCCGGCGGACCGACGTCCGGCGCCTCGTCGCCACGACCCACGGCCACGAGCTGTGGTGGGCGCGGGTGCCCGGCACCCGGGCGGCGCTGCGGCGCATCGGTCGCTCGGTCGACCACCTCACCTACCTGTCGGACCGGACGGTCGACGTCCTGGCCGAGGCCGTCGGGCCCGAGGTCGTGTCCCGCGCCGTGCGGCTCTCGCCCGGCGTGGACCCGTCGGCCTTCGCCGGTACCGACCCGGCCGGGGGCCGTGCGGTGCGCGACCGCTACGGGATCCCGTCGGACGCACCCGTCGTGCTCTGCGCCGCAAGGATCGTGGAGCGCAAGGGGCAGGACACCCTCGTGCGGGCCATGCCGGAGGTCCTGCGTGCCGTGCCGGACGCGCACCTGCTCCTGGTGGGCGACGGCCCCTACGCCGACCGCGTGCGGCGGCTCGTCGACGCGCACGGCCTCGGGGGCCGCGTCGTCCTCGCCGGCGGCCACCCGCACACCGCGATGCCCGCCTTCTACAGTGCCGCGGACGTCTTCGCGGGTCCCTCGAGGACGCGACGGGGCGGTCTCGAGGTCGAAGGTCTCGGCATCGTCTACCTGGAGGCGCAGGCGGCCGGGCTGCCCGTCGTCGTCGGCGACTCCGGCGGCGCCCCCGACGCCGTGGACGACGGTGTGACCGGATTCGTGGTGGACGGCACCGACCCCGGTGACGTCGCCGCCCGCCTCGTCGAGCTCCTGCAGGACCCCGCACGACGGGCGCGGATGGGGGCGGCCGGGCCCGCCTGGGTCGAAGGTGTCTGGACGTGGGACCAGCGGTTCGAGATCCTCCGGGGACTGCTCGCGCGCTGACGCCGCGGCCCTGGCGTCACCCCTCGCACACCAGGGCCGGCGCACCGTCCCGCACGACCAGCGAGGCCGCGCCGCAGCGGTCCGTGCGCACCACGCGCGCGCCGACCTGGCGGTACATCTGCATCGCCGTGTCGGTCGGGTGCCCGTAGTCGTTGCGCCCGACGGAGACCAGGGCGACGGCGGGGTCGAGCAGCCGGGCCAGCTCGGCAGACTGCGCGGCGGACCCGTGGTGCGCCATCTTGACCACCTCGACGGGGTCGGCCGGGTACCCGGTCGACGCGAGGTCGGCGACGAGCCGCTGCTGCCCCGGCACCTCGAGATCGCCGAGCGCGACGACGTCCACGCCACCCGCCGTGCGCAGGGCGAGCGCGACGCTGCCGTCGTTCGCGGACACAGCGGTCACGTCGGCGCCCAGCACGGTCCAGGTCACGTCACCGGCGGTCCCGTGCCGGCCCCGCCCGGCCACCTCCACCGGCACGCCGGCGAGCTCGAGGGTCGCCCTGGTCCGCTCGGCACCCTCGGGCGGGTCGTCGACCGGGGACACCAGCGCCGCCGCCACCCCACGGCCCGCGAGGACGGCGGGCAGGCCTCCGACGTGGTCGGCGTGGAAGTGGCTCAGGACCAGCAGGTCGACCCGGTCGACCCCGAGGCGGTCCAGGCAGCGGGCCGCGTCCTGCCCCGGCGGACCCACGTCGACGACGACCGCGGCGCGCTGCCCGCTGCGCACCACCAGGGTGTCGCCCTGCCCCACGTCGCAGGCCACGACCTGCCAGTCCGCCGGGACCCCCGCGCCGACGGGTCGGACCAGCACCAGCAGCACGACGAGCACGACCGTGCCGGCCGCACCCCCGAGGAGCACCACCGCGACCGTCCGCCGGCCCGGTCGCGCCCGGCGCCGGGCTCGCGCCACCCAGGACGCCGGGTCCCGGCCCGCCGGCCAGCCCCGCCCGGGCGGACGTCGCAGCACCGCCAGGAGCACGGCGGCCGTCGACAGCGCGAGCAGCGCGGCGCCGGCCGGTCCTCCCGGCCACGGCACACCGGCCCCGGGCACCGCCGCGGCCGTGGTGGCGACGGAGGCGATCCATCCCGTCGCCAGCCCGGCCAGCCAGGCCAGCCCCCCGGCGAGCCCCGGGGCCCAGGGGGCCGTCAGCGTGGCCGCCAGCCCGAGCACCGTGGCGGGCACCACGGCCGGCGCCACGAGCAGGTTGGCCACGACGGCGGTGGTCGGCACCACCGGGTCGAGCAGGATCAGCACCGGCCCGCAGGCCGCCTGGGCGGCGACGGGCACCGCGACCGCGAAGGCGGGTCCACGGCCGCACCACGGCGCCATCCGCCGGGCGAGGGGTCCGGTCAGCAGGACGATCCCCGCGGTGGCCGCGCACGACAGCGCGAAACCGAAGGAGCGTGCCTGCCACGGGTCGACGACGAGCAGCACGGTGGCGGCCGTCGCGAGCGCCGAGAAACCCGCCGAGGGCCGTCCCAGCGCGAGGGCGAGCAGCGCGACGGCACACGTCCAGGCCGCCCGCAGGACGCTGGGCTCGGGACGGACGAGCAGCACGAAGCCGACCGCCACGAGCGCCAGCAGCAGCACCCGGGCGCCCCGGGGGATCCGCAGCGCCACGCACGCGGCACCGGC
Source organism: Isoptericola sp. 178 (assembly GCF_030586525.1). Classification (NCBI taxonomy): domain Bacteria; kingdom Bacillati; phylum Actinomycetota; class Actinomycetes; order Micrococcales; family Promicromonosporaceae; genus Isoptericola; species Isoptericola sp. 178. Next base: position 674,823 of record NZ_JAUQYN010000003.1, read on the forward strand.
GACCGCCAGGACGATCGCGAAGTGGCTGCCCGACACGGCGGTGACGTGGGTCAGACCGGTCACGCGCATCGCCTCGTCGATCGGGGCGGGCACCCGCGAGGTGTCCCCCACCGCGGCCCCGGGCACCAGACCGCGGGCCTGCGGCGACAGCCCCCCGGTCACGACGAGCAGCTCGGAACGCAGCCGGTCCGTCAGCCGCCCGACCGGTCCGGGCGCTGCCGTCTCGGGCACCGCGGACGGGACCTGCGCGGCCGCCACCACCCCGGCACCGAACGCGGGCGGTGCGAGCCGGCCCCGGGGGCGCACGGTGGCGCCGACACGCGGCGCCGGCCCCGGAGCGGTCACCATGACGTGCCCCACCGCCGGGACGAGCACGTCGCGGGTCATCACCTCGTCGACGGCCAGCACCCACCGCTCGCCGTCCCCGCGAGCAGCGGGACGGGCCGACGAGACCACCTCGCCGTGCAGCGTCACGACCGCGCCGTCCGCGGCGAGCCCGCTCAGCGGACCGCGGGCGTCGCTCTGGACCGCCACCGAGGAGGCCACGGCGACCAGGCACGCCGTCACGAGCACGCCGTGCGTCACGACCGGGCGCGTCACCGCCGGGCGGGTCACGACCGGGCGCCCGCGCCGCCGGGCGTCGTCGGCCGCGAGCACCGCGCCGACCGCGAGCAGCACCGCCGCGCCGACGGCGACCACCGGTCCGGCCCACGCCGACGACGTCCCCGTCAGGGCCCAGGAGGCGACCCACGCCGCGGCCAGCACCGGCGCGAGCCGCAGGTCCCGCGTCACAGCACCACGCGGTCGCGCAGTCCCTCGAGGAGCACCGGGCCGATCCCCGACACCTCCGTGAGCTCGTCCAGCCGGGAGAAGGGCCCGTGCTCGTCACGCCAGGCGACGATCCGGTCGGCCAGCACGGGCCCGACGCCGGGCAGAGCGGTCAGGGCCACGGCGTCGGCGGTGTTGAGCGGAACCGGACCGGCGTCCGCGCCGGACCCGCCGGCCGGCGGGTCGGCCACGAGCGGCTCCTCCCCCGGCGCCGGCACGTGGACCTGCTCGCCGTCCACGACCGGACGGGCCAGGTTGAGGGCGGTGAGGTCCGCCTCCGGACCGGCACCGCCCGCGGCCTCGACGGCGTCGGCGACCCGTGATCCCGCCGGCACGGTGACCAGCCCGGGTGCGGCGACCTGCCCGATGACGTGCACGACGACGGCCGGTCCCGGGTCGTCGGCACCCGGCGGGGGCGCGGCCGCCGGGTCGGTCCGGTCCGACGAGCCGTCGCCACCGGGGGCGACCGGCGCGGCGGGGGCCGCGGTCGCGGCCGGCACGGGCAGCGGTTCGAGGGTCTCGCGGGGCCACAGCGCGACGGCGGCCGCGATCACGGCGACGAGGAGCAGGACGGCGGCTGCCGCGGTCCCGGCCGGCCCGGCGAGTGCCCAGCGGCTCCGCCCGGGGGCGGGTTCGAGGTCGACCGGGTGCCCGTGGGCGGCGCTGTAGGCGGCGGCGACGTGGCCGGCCGAGCGCCGGGAGCGCAGTCGTTCGACGAGCTCGTCGGGTGCAGCGGTGTCGGGCGGGGTGGCGAGCGCCGCGCGCAACGCCTCGCGGCGGCCCGCCGCCGGGTCGAGCCGGTCGTCGGGGAGGTCGGGAGGTGCCGTGGTCACGGCGCGACGCTAGGGCCGCCTCCGGTGCTGCCGACGGTGGCCGGCCCGCGTCTGTGGACGGGCGCGGGTGTGGATGGCCGCGGCGCCCGCTACCAGGGGCCGCCGGGCTCCAGGTCGTGCACGTGGCCGCCGCGGTCGACGACCACCACGGCCAGCGCTCCCGGCCCCACGTGCGCACCGAGGACCGCACTGACGGGGGTGACGACCGGCAGGAACCCGAGCCGGTCGGCGAGCGCGGCGGCGACCTCGGCCGCCTGCTCGGGTGCTCCGAGGTGGTGCACCGCGACGGCGGGCCGCGAGGCCGCACGGACCTGCTCCAGCGCCAGCCCGACGAGCCGGGCCACCGAGGCCCGGCGGGTCCGGACACGCTGGGTCAGCTCGATCGCGCCGTCGTCCAGGGTGAGGATGGGCCGGACGCCCAGGGCGGTGCCGAGAGCGGCGGCCGGGGCGGAGAGCCGTCCGCCCCGGCGCAGGTGGTCGAGGGAGTCCACGAGGAACGTCGTCCGCGCGGAGGCGGCGACCTCGGCCGCCCGCCGGGCCACGTGGCTCGCGTCGCAGCCCGCAGCCGCGCAGCGAGCCGCCTCGTCCGCGGCGAACCCGAGCCCCATCGCGGCGGTGCGCGAGTCCACGACGCGCACGGGGAGCATCGCCCGCTGCCCGGCACGCTCGGCGGTCCCGGCGGTGCCCGACAGCTTGCCGGACAGGTGCACCGACACCACCGCGCGGGCGCCCTGGGCGGCGAGGTCCCCGTAGACCGAGGTGAACTCGGCGGTGCTGGGCTGCGAGGTCGTCAGCCGCTCTCCCTCGGCGATCCGCGCCGCGACCTCGGCAGCGCGGACGTCGACGCCCTCGCGCAGGTCAGTGTCGTCCGTCACCACGTGCAGGGGGACGACGACGGGCGCCAGCTCTGCGGGCAGCAACGAGTCGGTGGGCGGGTCTCCTGGGCCGGGCAGGCAGGCGGTCGAGTCGGTCACGACGCGGACGGCCGGTAGGTCACGCATGTCGCCACGAGTGTAGCCACAGGCACCCGTGGGGTCGCGCCGGGCCGGGCCGTGGACCTGCGGGGTCTCTTCCCCGCCCGCGCGGGCCGGGCCCGCCGTCGGGCACCGGTGACGCACCGGTGCCCGACGGCGAGGCGGCGGTCAGGACTCCAGCGGCTCCGCGTGCCAGATCCGGTCGAGGTAGTCGCGCATCGACCGGTCCGAGGAGAAGAAGCCCGACCGTGCGACGTTGAGCACCGCGGACCGGCTCCAGGCGTCCGGGTCGCGGTAGGCGGCCTCGACGCGCTGCTGGGCGTCCAGGTACGACTGGTAGTCCGCCAGGACCATGAAGCGGTCCTCGCCGAGCAGGTTGGACACGATCGGCTCGAACGTCTGCCGGTCCCCGCCGGAGAACTCGCCACGGGCGATCAGGTCGAGTGCCCGCCGCAGCGTCGCGTTCTCCTCGTAGTACGTGGCCGGCCGGTAGCCGGCCTCGGCGACGGCGGCGGCCTCGGGCTCCGTCAGACCGAACAGGAAGAAGTGGTCGTCACCCACGAGCTGGCGGATCTCGACGTTCGCCCCGTCGTCGGTGCCGATCGTGAGCGCACCGTTGAGCGCGAACTTCATGTTGCCGGTGCCCGAGGCCTCCTTGCCGGCCAGCGAGATCTGCTCCGAGAGGTCCGCGGCCGGGATGAGCGTCTCCGCCACCGTGACGTTGTAGTTCGCCGGGAAGGCCACGCGCAGCACCCGGGAGACCTCCGGATGGTTGTTGACCACCGCCGCGACGTGGTTGATCAGCCCGATGATCTGCTTGGCCATGGCGTACCCCGGGGCGGCCTTGGCACCGAAGACGACGGTGCGCGGCACCACGTCCTCGAGCGCGAGGCGGCCGGAGACGATCCCGTCGTAGAGGGTGATGACGTGCAGGATCTGCAGCGTCTGGCGCTTGTACTCGTGCAGGCGCTTGACCATGACGTCGAGCATCGTGTCGACCGGGACCTCGATCCCGTCGCGCCGTGCGAGGAAGTCGGCGAGCCGCTCCTTGTTCGCCGACTTGACCTCGCGGAACCGACGCCGGAACTCCGGGTCGTCGGCCAGCGGCTCCAGCTCGCGCAGGCGGTCCAGGTCGGTGACCCAGCCGTCACCGATCGCCTCGGTGATCAGCTCCGACAGCCGCGGGTTGGCCATCCGGACGAAGCGGCGCGGGGTCACGCCGTTGGTGACGTTGGTGAACTTCTCCGGCCACAGCCGGGCGAAGTCCGCCAGCACCTTGTCGCGGAGCAGCTGCGAGTGGAGCTCGGCGACGCCGTTGACCTTCGTCGCGGCCACCGTGGCCAGGTGCGCCATGCGCACGGCGCGTCCGGGGTGCTCGGCGATGATCGACATCCGCCGCACGAGGACCGCGTCGTCGCCGGAGGCCTCGCGGACCTCCTCGAGGAACTCGTCGTTGATGCGGTAGATGATCTCCAGGTGCCGGGGCAGCAGCCGACCGAGCAGGTCGACGGGCCAGACCTCGAGCGCCTCGGGCAGCAGGGTGTGGCAGGTGTAGGCGAAGCAGCCCTGGGTGACCTCCCACGCCTCGTCCCAGGCGAAGCCCTCCTCGTCGACGAGGATCCGCATGAGCTCGGGCACCGCGATGACCGGGTGCGTGTCGTTGAGCTGGAAGCAGACCCGCTCCGGCAGCCGGTGCAGGTCGAACCCCTGCGGCAGGAGCTGGTCGATGAAGTCCCGCAGGGAGCAGGCCACGAAGAAGTACTGCTGCTGCAGCCGCAGCTCCTTGCCCTGCGGTGTCGAGTCCTCCGGGTAGAGCACCTTGGAGATGTTCTCGGCGAACGTCTGGGCGCGCACCGCCTCGGCGTAGTCGCCGTAGTTGAAGGTCTCCAGGTTGAAGGCGTGCGTGGCCCGGGCGCTCCACAGCCGCAGCGTGTTGACGCACCCGTTGCGGTAGCCGGGGACCATGTAGTTGTAGGGCACGCCGAGGACCTCCCAGCCGGGCACCCAGCGCGACGTCTCGACGGCGTCGGCGCCCTCCCCCTCGGAGACCGTCTCGACGTGACCGCCGAAGCTGACGGTGACCTCGTGCTCGGGGTGGGCGAACTCCCAGGGCGAGCCGTTGTCGAGCCAGCGGTCGGGCTTCTCGACCTGCCACCCGTCCTCGAACTTCTGCCGGAAGATGCCGTACTCGTAGCGGATCCCGTAGCCGATCGCCGGGATCGCCATCGTCGCCAGCGAGTCAATGAAGCAGGCGGCCAGCCGGCCGAGGCCGCCGTTGCCGAGCCCCGGCTCCACCTCGGCCTCGCGCAGCTCGGCCACGTCGATGCCCAGGGAGGCGAGCGCCTCGGAGGCGATGTCGGTGAGGTCGGCCGCGATGAGGGCGTTGTCGAGCTGCCTGCCCAGCAGGTACTCCGCGGACAGGTAGGCCACGGCCTTGGGCTGGGTGCGCAGGTGCTCGCTCGTGGTCCGCATCCAGCTCGCCATCAGGTAGTGGCGGACGGTACGGGCCAGGGCCAGGTACTTGTCGTTCGTGCTGGCGCGTTCCAGGACCGTGCCCTGGGTGAAGTTGAGCTCGCGCAGGTACTCGCGCACGAACCCCTCGACGGAGGGCTCGGGGCTGGCGATCAGCGGGGTCGATTCGGTCACACGGGTGACACTACCTACGCGTCCGCGCGCTGTCCTCGGGTGGTGCTCGGCGGACGCCGGATCGTCACGTCCGCGAACCATGCCCGACACATCGGCCCTGCAGGGCCGTGTGACGGATGTCGCTATAGTCCTGCTCATCCTGATGTCGCGCCCCCTCGGAGCACCCATGGCCGCCGGTCCCCGCCCTGTTCGCCGACGCCTCCTCGGCGTGCTCCTCACCGTCGTCGTGGCGCTCTCCGGGACGCTGGTCGCGGCGCCCGCCGCGACGGCGGCCGACGACACCCCGCCCACGACTCCCCAGGTCACGCAGAAGCGCTGGCTCCCGCCGAAGGAGCCCGACTTCTCCGGCATCTGGTGGTGGAAGCCGCGGGCCACGTGGACGGCGTCCCGGGACGACAGCGGGGTCACCGGCTACCAGGTCCAGGTGCGGCACCCCGGCAGCCACTGGCACACGCCCGGCTCGACCACGTGGAGGTCGCCCGACAGGCTGAGGTACCGGCTCCTGCTCGAGCCCGGTGAGCAGGACTGCCTGCGCGTCCGCGCCCGCGACGCCGCCGGGAACGTCAGCCGGTGGTCGAAGCGCCGTTGCACCACCGCGCCGCTGACACCCCTCATGGACTTCGTCGACACGACCCTGGTGAAGGACGACGGCGCACTCACCCACCCGTACGCCTACCTCACCACCACGTGGGGCGGCCCGACGAAGACCGAGGACAGGTTCACGGACGTCCGCGGCGTCCGCCTGCGGGTGCGCACCGGGCCGAAGGCCGGGCGCACCACGGTCTACGTCGGCAGCCGGCGCCTCGGGACGATCGACGCCCGGTCCTCGACCGGTCGGTGGCGCACGATCACGATCCGCGTGCCCGCGGAGGACGCCCACACCGGCCGCATCCGGTTCGTGCCCCGCACCGAGGCCCCCGTCAAGATCCGGTTCGTCTGGCCGATCGGCCGCTGACCCGATCCGCGGCCGGTCACGCCCCCACGAGCGTGACCAGCCGGGAGCGGCCCACCGGGTCCTTGACCGCCTGCAGCACCACGTCCACGTGCGGCTCCAGCGCACTGACCTTGTCCAGCGGCGCGCCGATGACGAGCTGGAATCCCAGCCCCTGCCACGCCCCGACCGCACGTCCGGCGAACCGGGCGTCGGCCTTGATGAACGCCTCGTCGAGGAACACCGGCGCGTACCGGGGGCGCTCGGCCCCGGCGTCACCGAGCTGGTACCGCAGGGCCGCGCCCACGATGAACGCCACGAGCTCCTGCGACTCCCCGCCGGACTTGCCGGCGATGTGGTCGTACACCGAGACGTGGTTCCCGTCGAGGTCGACGCACTCGGCGCTGATCCGCACGTGCTCGCGCACGTCCACGAGCCTCCGCCGCTCCGGGGAGTCGGGGCGGATACGGTCGACGAGCCGTGCCATCCGTTCGTAGCGCCGCTGCCGCTCGGCGGGGGTCTGCTCCCCCGGGTCCGCGGCCAGCTCGCGCAGGCGACGCCTGAAGGACACGACGTCCCGCGCCTCCGTCACCTGCGCGGTGATGCGCAGCCGGTGGGCGTCGTCGCGGAACGGCAGGGTCGCCAGGATCTGGTTGACCGGTTCCATGCGCTCGCGGATCTGGGCGACGGACCGGCTCATCACGTTGCCGAGCAGGGTCAGGTCGTGGCCGCTGAGCCGCCCCAGGGTCCGCGACCACCGTTCGGTCAGCTCGTAGAGCCGCTGGTCCTCGATCTCGGCGAGGATCCGGGCGAAGTCGTCGTAGGACGCGTCCGGGTCCGTCCCCAGGTCGGGGTGCGGCCAGGCGTCGCAGAACCGTTCGAACACGCCGCGCAGACCCGCCCGGGCGGCCTCCGCGGCCGCGACGGAGGCCTCCCGGTCGCGAACCAGCTCGCGGGCCACGGCGGTGGTCGCCTGGTCCAGCGCGGCCAGCGGCAGCCGGTCGGGGTCGCCGGGCGCCACCGCCGTCAGTGCCGACTCGAGCCGGCGCTCCTGCACCTCGGTGCACCCCACGCCCGACTCCTCGGCCCCCTCGACGGCGTCGGTGACCTGGTCGACGAGGTCGGTGATGGCCGCCCACTGCTCGCCGAGCTCGCGGACACGGTTCTCGGCGTCGGCGCGCTCGCGGTACAGCGCGGTCAGCCGGGCTCGCAGCTCCTGCTCGTCGTCGCCGAGGGCGCGCACGACGTCGGACCCGTCGCGCAACGACGCGAGACGCGCCTGTCGCACGGCCAGGGCCTCCTCGGCCCCGTCGACGTCGACGTCCTCCCAGCTCAGCCGCAGGAGCTGGCCGGCGGCGACGAACTCGTCGGTGTGCGCCGCCTGCCGCAGCCGTGCCCCCTCCAGCGCCGCGCCGGCGTCGTGCAGCGCGGTGCGTGCGGACTCGATGTCGGCGGCCAGCCGGTCACGACGTCGCGCGTTGGAGAACCCGAGCACGGATCCCCGCGGGCTGCCGCCGTGCGCGCCGCGGCTGCCGTCGGCGATCTGTCCCGTGCGGGTCAGCGCCCGCCGGTGCTCGCGCAGCTCTGACGGGTCGTCGACGCAGACGTGGTCGAACCGGTCCGCGAGCCGGTCGGCGAGCCATCCGCCGAACGGTCCGGCCTTGATCTCGAGCCGTCCCGGCAGGGTGCGCGGGTCGGCGTCCTCCCCCATGGGCCGGTGCGTGGGGACGCCCTCGAAGCGCAACCGGCGGCGCAGCGGGACGCGGTCGATCGCGGACCGGAAGTCCGCCAGGCGCTCGGCGTCGACGAGCAGCGTGGTGGCGAAGCCGCCCAGGGCCAGACCGATGGCGTCACGCCACGGCTCGTACTCGCCGCGGACCTCGAGCAGCTCGCCGACGAACGGCAGCTCGTCGGCGTCGAGGCCGGCCGCCTCGGCGAGCGCGACCCGGGCGGCGTGGTCCTCCGCGGAGACGTTGCCGCGACGCCGGGACAGCGAGGCCGCCTCCTGCTCCAGCCGGGCCAGCCGCTGCTCGGCGTCCGTGACCGCGCGACGGGCGCCGTAGACCGCGTCCTCGAGCTCGGCGGACCGCTCGGAGCGGTGCTCGACCAGGTCGTGCGCGGCACGCCGGACGCGGTCGAAGTCACGGCGGGAGCCCACCGACTCCTCGAGCACGGCGAGCTGCGTCTCCAGGCTGGCGCGGGCGGTGTGCACCTGCGCCATTTCCTCGGACCGGCGGCGGATCTCCCGCTCCGCCGCCTCGATGGCGTCGCCGCCCTGGCGTCGCAGCGCGGCCCGGGTCTCCTCGAGGTCGGACTCGGCGGTGGCGATCCGCGCGGCGGCGGCGGTGCGGCGTTCCTCGGCGGCACGGTGCGCGGCGCGGTTGACCTCCTCCTCGGCACGGACGAGCGCGAGCCGGCGGCGGTCGCGCCACACGCTGAACGGTGTGGTGGTGGCCTCGGCGCCAGAGCCCGGCGCGCCCAGCGTGTCGAGCAGCGCCACGGCCGCCTCGGCGTCGTCGACCCGTGCGCGCAGCTCGCGCATCGGACGCAGCACCTCGACCTGGCGGGTGGCGGTGAGCATCTCGGTGCGCACGGCGCTGAGCTCGTCGAAGTGCTCCACGGCGCGGTCGGCCACCTCGAGCGTCTCCGGCTCGGTGAGCACCATCGCCTTGTACAGGGCGTCGACGGTGGTGATCGCCTGTCCGGCCTGGATGCGTCCGAGCAGCTGCATCGCCCGGTGCCCGTCCCCGGCCGCCCCGATCCCGAGCGCGGCGTGCAGCCGGGTGGCGAAGGCGATGTCGGTGTCGAACGGCGTGAGCCCGGCCTCCGCCAGCCCGGGGCGCGCGAACCGCCCCGGCGCCAGAGCCTCCAGGTCCCGCAGGTCGAACGCGCCGTCGGCGGTGGCCCGCACGACGACGCACTCCTCGTTGCGGGTCGCGCCACGCGGCACGTACCAGGCACGCAACGCGGTGAAGACCTCCCCGGACTGGTCAGTCCACGACATCGCGATCGCCGTCCACGTGTCGACGCCGTCGCCGCGCAGCACCTGCTCGCGGCTGGTGGCGCCGTCCGCCCGGGACTCGTCCTGCTTGCCGCGGGCGTACGACAGGACGTTGCGCTGCTCGCGCCCGCGGGCCCGCCCCGCGGCCGCACCGTTGGACGCCCCGTTGAACGGGGTGGTGTGGCTCATCATCAGGGCGATGTAGGCGTCCAGCAGCGTCGACTTGCCCGAGCCCGACGCCCCGGACAGCAGCGTCGCCCGCGGGGAGAAGCGCACCTCGTGGTGCCCGTGGTAGCCGCCCCAGTTGACGAGCTGCATCGAGGTGGCCGTCCACTGGCGCCCGTCCGAGGCCGCGGGGATCAGCCCGAACAGCGAGTCGTTCATGCGGACCGTCGTCGTGGTGGTCACGCGTCCTCCCCCGTCCCCGCCGTGCCGTCGTGGCGGTCGGCTCCGTCCTGGCCGCTCAGCCAGGCCGTCAGCTCGCGCAGCCGGTCGACCGGCAGCAGGATCTCCACGACCGGTCCGACGCGGTAGCGCCCGGTCGCGACCTCCTCCAGCACGCGTTCGCGCACCAGGGCGGCGACGGCGTTGTCGATCTCCCGGTGCCGAGCCGCCAGGTTGGTCTCATCGTGGGCGAGGAACCCGAGCGCGTAGTCGGTCATCTCCTCGGCGTCGACGTAGGCGGCCGGGTGCCCGGCGCCCTGCTCCTGGTGGTACCGGTTGCGCACGTAGAGCATGAGCAACGTCTCGACCCGCTTGAAGGGCTCGTCCCGCAGCAGCACCGGGACCGCGAGGCCGTCCGGGCGCACCTGGCGCTTGTACGCGATCTCGTAGTCGCGGTCCACGACCAGCTCGACGAAGAGGTCGTGCAGTCGGGACGACAGCACCTGCTGGTGGGTCAGCAGCGCCGTCCACTCCGCCGGGTGCTCGGCCGCCGACAGGTACCGCCGCTGCATGACGAGCGCCAGGACGCGGCGGGCCTCGAACGGCAGCACGCCGGTGTCGCCGGCGAACAGCGCGGTGTCCTCGTCCTCGATCGCGGCGGCCTCCACGAAGGGCTCGTCGGCGCCCGTGCCCGACGGCGGCACCTCGGTCTCGGCGACGTCAGTCATCGGTCCTCCTGATCGGGGTACGGGGCAGCACGAAGTCGCGGGTGGTGCCGTCGGCGCGGGTGGCCGTGACGCGTTCGAGGTCGGCCGCGGGGACGTCGCCGGTGCCGGCTCCTGCGGTCGCGTCGGCGTCGCCGTCCGCGGCGACGAGGTCCAGGTAGCCGAGCAGCTCCACCGGGCGCCGCAGGGCGGCCGGCCCCTGCGCGAAGACCGCCCCGACCGTGCTCGGTGCCGTCAGGGCGGCCAGCCGGGCGGCGAGGTCGAGGTGGTGCGGGCCGCCCATGGCCCGCAGGTCGTCGATCGCCCCGTCGGTGTCGCCGACGTCGTCGGCGGCCCCGGGGTCGAGCTCCTCGGGCGGCGTCTCGGGTCGCAGGTCGTGCAGCGTGGTACGCAGCCGGCCGGGCACGGCACGCTCGAACCAGCGCAACGGCTCGACGCGGGCGGCGCGCGCGCTGGCCGGGAACCAGTCCGCCATGGCGGCGGTCGCCTCCCGCAGCGCGGTGTCGACCTCCCGGTCCCGCAGCGGGTTGTGGTGGCGGATCTGGGCGGTGACCGTGCGCGAGACCCGGGCCTGGGCCGCCAGGACCACCTCGATCGCCGAGACGAGCTGGGCGCGCAGCCCCTGCAGGGCGACGCGCTGCGCCGCCGGGAGCTCGGCGGCGAACGGGTGCTCGAGGATCTGCCGGACACGCTGCTCGAGCGAGTCCAGGAGCTCGGGGTCACCGAGCAGCTCCATGGCCCCGGCGAAGGCGCGTCCCTCCGGCGTGCCGTCGAGGAGGTTCTCCGAGGCGTCCAGGTACTCGGCGACGACCACGCCCGTGGACCGTTCGTCCTGACGCAGCCGGGTCACCAGGTCGCGCTGCAGCACCGACAGCGACTCCACGACGCGGGCGAAGTCCGTCGGCAGCTCCCGCACGAGGAACAGCAGGTGGTCGTACTGCTCGCCGAGGCGCTCGTCGGGGACGGGCTCGACCTCTCCCCCGGCCTCGAGCCGCGCGAGCTCGCCCTGCGCCTCGTCGATCCGGGCGCGCAGCCGGCGCATCTGCGCCTCGCGGTCCGGGTAGGCGTCCCGGGCCAGGTCGTCGAGCGCGACCAGCAGGGTGCGGATCCGCGACTCGCTGACCAGGCCCCGGCCGCCCTGGGTGCGCGCGACGACGTCGAGCGCCTCGGTGGCGTAGCTCGAGAGCTGGTAGCGCTCGGTCCCGTCGTCGTCGAGCGCCCGCACCAGCCAGCGTTCGCGCACCCAGCGCGTGCAGACCACGCGCGCCGGATCGCCGGGCACCCGGGGAGCCTGCGGCCCCGCCTCGGCCCGGAACCCCGCGAGCAGGTCGTCCACCTCCACGTGCAGCTGCTCGGTGCCCACGGTGGGACGGTCCGGCGTGAAGACGCAGCGCAGCACGGCGACCACCAGGGGCGCCTCGGCCTTGTGCAGCAGCCCGAGGGTGGGCGCGGCGAAGGCGCGCTCGACCCCTGCGAGCGCCCCGGCCAGCCGTGATCCAGGTGCCGACGCCACCTCAGACGACGACATTCACCAGCTTCGGCGCCCGGACGATCACCTTGCGGATCTCGGCACCGTCGATCGCCCGCATGACGTTGGGCTCGGCCAGCGCCGCCGCCGTCAGGTCGTCGTCCGAGATCGAGGGCGAGACCTCGATGCGGCCGCGCACCTTGCCCTTGACCTGGACCACGCAGGTGACGGTGTCCTCGACCAGGTACTCGTCCTGCGCCGTCGGGAACGGCTCCCGGGCCAGCGAGTCGGGGTGCCCCAGCCGCTCCCACAGCTCCTCGGCGATGTGCGGCGCGATGGGCGCCACCATGAGGACCAGCGGCTCCACGGCGGCCCGCGGCACGGAGTCCAGCCCGGTGAGGTGGTTGTTGTAGGTGATGAGCTTGGCGATGGCCGTGTTGGGGCGCATCTGCTCCATCTCGAGGCGGACGTCCGCGATGGTGCGGTGCAGCGCCCTCAGCGTCTCCCGGTCCGGCTCGTCGTCGGTGACCACCAGGGAGCCGTCGGTCTCGTCGACGACGTTGCGCCACAGCCGCTGCAGGAACCGCTGGGACCCGACGACGTCGCGGGTGTTCCACGGACGGGACAGGTCCAGCGGGCCCATCGCCATCTCGTAGACGCGGAAGGTGTCCGCCCCGTACTCGGCGTACATGTCGTCGGGGGTGACGACGTTCTTCAGCGACTTGCCCATCTTGCCGTACTCGCGCTCGACGGGGCGGCCCTCGTAGGTCCACCCCTTCTGCTCGTCACCGTCGACGTCGGCGGCGGGCACGTAGGCGCCGCGGGCGTCGGTGAAGGCGTAGGCCTGGATGTAGCCCTGGTTGAACAGCTTGCCGAACGGCTCGATCGAGCTGACGTGGCCCAGGTCGTGCAGGACCTTGTGCCAGAACCGGGCGTACAGCAGGTGCAGCACCGCGTGCTCCACGCCGCCGACGTACAGGTCGACGCCGCCGGCCGGGCCGGTGGTGTCGTTGTGCCGCGGCCCCATCCAGTACTCCTCCAGGGCCGGGTCGACCACGGGGCGGGTGCCGTCGGCCCGGTCGTCGGAGCCCCACGTGGGGTCCAGGTACCGCAGGTAGTACCAGCACGAGCCGGCCCAGTTGGGCATGGTGTTCGTGTCACGGCGGTACCGCTGCGGGCCGTCGCCCAGGTCGAGGGTGACGTGCACCCAGTCGTCGTTGCGGCCCAGGGGCGCCTCCGGCTCGGAGTCGCGGTCGTCCGGGTCGAACGTGCGGGGGGCGTAGTCCGGCACCTCGGGCAGGCTCACGGGCAGCCGGTCGGTGGGGATGGCGACCGGGCGGTCCTCGGCGTCCCACAGGATCGGGAACGGCTCGCCCCAGTACCGCTGCCGGCTGAACAGCCAGTCGTTCAGGCGGTAGGTGGTGGTGCCGCGGCCGGTGCCCTTCTCCTCGAGCCAGGCGATGATGCGCGCCTTGGCGTCCTCGACGCCCAGCCCGTCCAGGGAGATCTCGTCGTTGGCCGAGCGCACCGTGACGCCGTCACCGGTCCACGCGCCCTCGTGCCCCTCGGGCAGACCGCCCGCAGGCTCGACGGTGTGCACGACGGGCAGCTCGAAGGCCGTCGCGAACGCGAAGTCGCGGTCGTCACCGCCCGGGACGGCCATGATGGCGCCGGTGCCGTACCCCATGAGCACGTAGTCGGCGGTGAAGACGGGGACCGTCTCGCCGTTGACCGGGTTGACCGCCAGGTGGCCGGTGAACACGCCGGTCTTCTTGCCGGCGTCCGCCTGGCGCTCGACGGCGGTCTTGGCCGCTGCCTGGCGGCGGTAGGCGGCGACGGCCTCGGCCGGGGAGGCGTGCCCGCCGGTCCAGACCTCGCGGGTGCCGTCGGGCCAGGTGGCCGGCACCTCGTCCAGCAGCGGGTGCTCGGGGGAGACGACCATGAAGGTCGCGCCGAACAGGGTGTCGGGGCGGGTGGTGAACACCTCGATCGCGCCACCGGCGCCCGCGGCGTCGGCGTCCGCGTCCCCGGCGCCGACCACGTGGAAGGTCACGTTGGCGCCCGTCGAGCGGCCGATCCAGTTGCGCTGCATCGCCTTGACCTTGTCCGGCCAGTCGATCAGGTCCAGGTCGTCGACCAGGCGGTCGGCGTAGGCGGTGATCCGCATCTTCCACTGGCGCAGGTTCTTGGTGAACACCGGGAAGTTGCCGCGCTCGGAGCGGCCGTCGGCCGTGACCTCCTCGTTCGCCAGCACGGTGCCCAGGCCGGGGCACCAGTTGACCGGGGAGGAGTCGACGTAGGCGAGCCGCTGGGAGTCCAGCACGTCGCGCTGCTCGTTCGCGTCCAGCGCGGACCACACGGCACCGCCCGTGTTGTCGCCGTCGTGGCCGGGCACGGCACGCGCGCCCGCGGCCAGCTCGTCGCGCAGCTCGGCGATCCGTCGGGCCCTGCCGCGCTGGGCGGTCGGGCTGCCGTCGGCCCGCTTCCCGGCCTGCTCGGCGTCGGCGTCGTACCAGGAGTCGAAGATCTCCAGGAAGATCCACTGGGTCCAGCGCACGTAGTCGTCGTCGATGGTGGCGAAGCTGCGCCGCGGATCGTGCCCCAGGCCCATCCGGCGCAGCTGGCGCCGGTAGGTGACCATGTTGCGCTCGGTGACCAGGCGGGGGTGCTCACCGGTCTGGACCGCGTACTGCTCGGCGGGCAGGCCGAAGGCGTCGAAGCCCATGGCGTGCAGCACGTTGTCGCCGCACATCATGCGGAAACGGCCCACGACGTCGGTGGCGATGAACCCGAGCGGGTGGCCGACGTGCAGACCCGCGCCCGAGGGGTACGGGAACATGTCCATGATGAAGAACGGCCGACCCGTCGGCCGGGCACCGCCCGCCCCCGTGAGGTCTCCGGTCGGGTTCGCGGCGTAGAAGGTGCCGCGCTCGTCCCACCGGTCCTGCCAGCGCAGCTCGATCTCCTGCGCGAGGGCGGGGGTGTACCGGTGCACCGGCTCGTCCGGGCGCTGCGGGGTGACGGGCATGTCCGTGGTGTCGGCGTTCGGCGTGCTCACCCGGGCGAGTCTACCGGCCGGGCCGTCCGGGACCCGCGGCCTTTTCGCCGGTCCGGACCTCGCCGTCGGGCGGCGGCCCGGCTCAGAACGAGGCGACCAGCGCGGCGCCGACGGCGACGAGCAGCCAGGCGACCGCCACGACGTAGCCGATGACGAGGATCACGCCGCGGTTGCCCACGACGATGCGGCGCAGCCCGTCCCCCACCCGGAGGTCCCCCTCCTGGACGGCCCGCACGACCTGGAACCACAGCAGCGGCCACATGGCGGTCCACACGACCATGCAGGCCGGGCAGAGCGCCACGAGCACGTAGAAGCTCGTCCACATGAGGAAGAACACGAGCAGCTGGCCGAGCACGGTGCCGCCGAGCAGCCACAGGTGGTACCAGCGCGGCAGCCGGGCACCGGTGAGCAGCACGACACCGGTCGTGATCACCACGGGGAACGCCGCCACGCCGATGAAGGGGTTGGGGAACCCGAGCAGGGACCCCTGCCACGACTCCATGGCGACGCCGCAGTCGAGGAACAGGTTGATCGAGCAGGAGGTCACCCGGTCCGGGTCCTGCAGCTTGAGGATCCGCTCGATGGCCAGCCAGAGCGCTCCGCCGAAGCCGACCGCCCCGAGCACCACGAGGAGCAGGGCGTAGGGGCGGGTGGCCAGCGGGCGCGGCCCCGTCGCGGGAGCCGCGGCGTCGTCGGCGCCCGGGCTGCCGCCCGTCGCGTCCGCGGAGATCTCGGTCACGAGGTGACGGTACCTCACACGGTGCGGGCCGGAGCCGGGCGGGGCGTGCGCAGCGAGACCAGCACGACGGCCAGACCGACGACGGTCAGCCCCAGGCCGGCCCACGCGGGCGCCACGTACCCCCAGCCGCCGGCGATGACCAGCCCGCCGACGAACGCACCGCCGGCGTTGCCGACGTTGAGGGCCGAGTGGCACAGCGCCGCGCCCAGGGACTGCGCCCGCGGCGAGAGGTCCATCAACCGTGTCTGCATGGCCAGCCCCAGCACCTGCGAGGTGACCCCGAGCAGGAAGAGCCCGGCCACGGCCCCGAGCGGGCTCGTCGCGGTGAGCGCGAACAGCACCAGCGACAGCCCGGTGCTGACGAAGCCGCCCAGCACGGTGCCCACGACGGACCGGTCGGCGAGCCGGCCGCCGAGCAGGGTGCCGACGGTCATCCCCACGCCCATGACGGCGAGCACCCACGGCACGGAGCTCTCGCCCATGCCGGCCACGCGGGTCACGGTGGGTGCGACGTAGGTGTAGACCGCGAACAGCCCGCCGAACCCCACGGCCCCACCGACGAACGCGACCCACAGCGGGCCGTTGGCCAGCGCGCCCAGCTCCTGGCGGACGCTGCTCTCGACCGGCCCCTGCTCCGGCACGAACCGCCACAGCCCCAGCAGCGTGATCCCACCGAGGACGCCGATGAGCACGAACGCCACGCGCCAGCCGAACGCCTGGCCGACGGCGGTGGAGATCGGCACCCCGACGACGTTCGCCACGGTGAGTCCCGTCATCATCATCGCCACCGCGCGTCCCCGGCGGCCCGGCCCCGCGACCGCGGACCCGACGGCGGCCCCGACGCCGAAGAAGGCGCCGTGCGGAAGTCCGGCGAGGAACCGCCCGGCCACCAGCCACTCGATGCTCGGGGCGGCGGCGGACAGCACGTTCGCCACCGTGTACGACCCCATGAGCAGCAGCAGGAGCCGACGGCGGGACATCCGTGCCGCGGCCACCGTGAGCAGCGGTGCGCCGACCACGACGCCCACCGCGTAAGCGGTGATGGCGTGCCCGACGACGGGGTCGCTGGCCTGCAGGTCGGCCCCGATCTGGGGCAGCAGACCCATCGTGGCGAACTCGGTGGTGCCGATGGTGAAGCCGCCGAGGGCCAGGGCGAACAGGGCCCAGCCGGCGCCCTGGACCGAACCGCGAGTGGGGCTAAGGGGCGGTGCGACGGTCACGATCACATCCTCTCGAAACGATTCGACGACGCCGCACGCCTCAGGGGGTGCACGTCGTCGGGGATGCCGACCAGCCTACGCGCGGACCACCCGGACGCGCGAGGCCGCGAGATGACCCAGGTCCACCGCCACCGGCCCGTCCGGACCGGTCCAGGTCAGGGAGAGCGTCCCGGCGTAGTCACGGCGTCGCTCGACCGTGACCTCGACGTCGAGCTCCAGGCCGAGGCCGGCGAGGTAGCGCAGCGCGTCCGGGTCGGCGTCCGAGATCCGGGCCACCGCACCCCGCTCCCCCTCGGCCAGGTCCGCCAGGGGGACGGCGTCGGGGCGCACCACGCGCCCGTCCGCGGTCGGGATCGGGTCGCCGTGCGGGTCGCGGACGGGGTGGCCCAGCCGGGCGTCGATCCGCTCGACCAGCCGGTCGGAGACCGCGTGCTCGAGGACCTCGGCCTCGTCGTGCACCTCGTCCCAGCCGTAGCCGAGCTCACGGACCAGCCAGGTCTCGAGCAACCGGTGACGCCGGACCATCGTCAACGCGTGGCGGCTCCCCTCCTCGGTGAGCCAGACACCGCCGTAGGGCTCGTGGCCGAGCAGCCCCTGCGCCGTCAGGCGGCGGACGGTCTCGGAGACGGTGGACGGCCCGACACCGAGGCGGTCGGCGAGCAGGCCGGTCGTGACCTTGTCGTCGGTCCACTCCTGCGCGGACCAGATCGCCTTGAGGTAGTCCTGCGCCACCGGCGTCAGGTCGGCCGGGCCGGCGGTGTCGGTGTCGTTCACACCCGCAGCCTACGTGGTGGCCTACGGCGCGATCGGGCCGACCGGGCTCGCCGAGGGCGAGGGCCGCACCTCGTCGTCGCCGGTCGCGCCGCCCGTCTCCGTCGGGTCCGGGGAGGACGAGGGGTCGTCCTGCGACGTGTCGAACGGACCCTCCGACGGCGTCGTGCGGTCGAGCTGGCCCACGGCGGGCACCACGGGCGGCACCGGCTCCCGGTCGTGCACCGTGGCCTGGCCGTCCGGGTCCACCGTGATGACCTGGAGGTCGATCACACGACCCTCCTCGGGATCGACGCGCAGGAGCGTCATCTCGGCCGTCCCGCGCAGCGGCCCGACGGTCGCCTGGCCCGACGCGGCGCCCGCCGTGCTGGCGGACACGTACCGCATCCCCTGGCCCACCTGCTCCGGACCGGCCCGACGGTGCGTGTGCCCCGAGACCTGGAACGGCACGCAGCCGGACTCCAGGGCGGGTGTCCCCACCACCGGCGTGTGCACCAGCAGCAGGTCGACGTCACCGTCCTCGCACGCCGTCTCGGCCAGGTCCTCCGCCTGCTCCGCCGGGGTCCGCTCGCGCGCGACCGACGTCCCCTCGCCGATGCGGGTCTCCAGCGCGTCGCGGTCGCCCAGGATGCGCACGCCCGCCACCTCGACGACGGACCCGTCGAGCACCGTCTGGCCGTGCGCGGCCTCCTGCTCGGAGGTCAGGACCGAGTCGTGGTTGCCGTCCGCGACGATCATCGGCACGCCGTCCGGGACCGCCGCGGCGAACGAGTCGACGCACGCCTTCTCCACGGCCGTGCCGTTCATCGTGGTGTCCCCGGCGTTGAGCACGACGTCGGCGCCGGCCAGCGTCGCGGCCGAGTTGATCAGGGTCGACATGCCGGTGTTGCAGTGCAGGTCGGAGACCACGAGCATCGTCACCACGTCGTCGCCGCTCGCGGACACGTCGCCGAGGTTGGTCCGCACCGCGTCCCGGATCAGCCAGGACCGCCACGCCTGGTGCAGGTCGTCGTCGGCGGCGGCGTAGAAGGCCTCGTTGTCGTCGTACAGCTCCAGGAGCTGGCCGCCGTAGGTGTCGACCACGGACGCCAGCCGCCCGGTGATGCGCGCGCCCTCCAGCGCCGTCCCGGCGAACACCTCGGACGCCGGACGGCCGGACCGCACGGGTGCCTCGTCACCGGACACGACCGTCGCCCCGACGACCGCCACCACGACCACCCCGGCGGTGAGCTGCCAGGTCCGCGGCGCCAGCACCGCCGAGAGCTCCTTCCGACGGCGTCGGCCCAGCAGGGCGCTCAGGCCCCACCCGGCCAGCCCCACGACGACGAGCGCCGCCACGGACCGGCGGATCGCCGACGCCACGAGCGCCCGGGTGGCGGCGTCGATGGTGATCTCGGGGCTGTCGTAGAACTGCAGGTAGCGGTCGAGGTCGCCGACCAGGCGGTCCAGCGTCGAGGCCTGGTCGACGGCCGTGAGGTCCGCCGGGATCTCCTTGACCGTGATGTCCGCCCCCAGGCCGAGCGGCAGGGGCGAGTCGATCTCGAGGGTGCCCAGCGGGCCCAGGTCGGTCACCACCAGGCCGTCGGTGTCGACCTCGTAGAGGGCCTCGTGCGGGCCGAGGTTGAGCTCGGCCGACGCGGTCGTGACCCCGTAGACGAGGCAGGCGACGACGGCCGCGGAGGCCACCAGGGTCCAACGCAGCCAACGGGGCGGTTCACGGCGATCGGTCATCGTGCCACCATCCTGACACCGATCCCGCGCCGTTCCGTCCACGACCCCGCCGGCCGGTCAGGCGGTGGCGCGCCGCAACGTCACCAGGGCGATCCCGGCGGCGGCGAGCACCGCGACGAGGCCGATGACCGAGGTCGTCACGACACCGCTGCCGAAGGCGGCGTGCGCCGAGTCGAGCAGGGCACGGGCCTGGCCGGGGGGCAACGTCGCCGCGACGTTCGTCGCCCCGCCGAGCGTCTCGGTCGCCCGTGCCGCGGCGCCGGGCGCCACGCCGTCGGGCACCCGGACACCCGCCTGGTACGAGGCCGTGAGGATGCCGCCGAGCACCGCCGTGCCGAGCACCGCGCCCAGCTCGTACGCCGTCTCGGAGATCGCCGAGGCGGCGCCGGCCTTCTCGGCCGGGACGCTGGAGACGATGAGGTCGTTCGAGATCGTCTCGGCCATCCCGACACCGAGCGCGAGCACCACGAACGCCAGCGCGATCCAGCCCGCCTCGCCGCGCCCCGCGACCAGAGCGGTCACGAGGTAGCCGGTGGCCGACACCGCGAGCCCGGAGGCGACGATGACCGCGGGCCGGACACGCCGCACGAGACGCACCACCGACAGCCCGGCCGCGACCGTGGTCACCGTGCCCGGCACGAGGACGAGCCCGGCCTGGACCGGGGACAGACCGAGGACGAGCTGCAGGTCCTGGGAGACGAAGAAGAGGAATCCCACGAGCGCGAAGACCGACAGCAGGTTGACCAGCACGCTGCCGGTGAACGCGGTGTGGGCGAACAGCCGCACGTCGAGCATCGGGTCCGGCCGCCGGAGCTGGCGACGGACGAACACCGCCCCGACGCCCAGGCCCACGGTGAGCTCCGCGAGACCGAGGAGGTCGCCCTTGGCCAGCGTCTTGATCCCGAGCACGACCGTCAGCATCGCGGCCATGACGAGCGCGATGGACACCGGGTCGACGCGGCCGGGCGCCGGGTCGCGGGACTCGGGCACGAACACGGGTGCCAGGACGACCAGCAGCGCGAGCACCGGCACCGCGAGCAGGAAGACCGAGCCCCACCAGAAGTGCTCGAGCAGCACGCCGCCGACGATCGGGCCGACGGCGGACCCCACGGTGAACGTGGACGCGAAGACGGCGACGGCGAGCCGGCGCTCGGTGCGGTCGGTGAAGACGTTGCGCAGCAACGACAGCACCGAGGGCATGAGCATGGCCCCGAAGAACCCGAGGCCCGCCCGGGCGACCAGGAGCGCACCGGCGCTGGGCGCGAAGGCGGCCAGTGCGGACACGGCGGCGAAGCCGGCGGCCCCGGTCAGCAGCAGGCGGCGGCGGCCCACGCGGTCGGCGACGGAGCCCAGGGGGACGAGCAGGCCGGCCAGCACGAGCGAGTAGACGTCGACGATCCACAGCAGCTGGGTGCCGCCGGGTTCGAGCGCGGCCGAGATCTGCGGCAGCGCGAAGCTGAGGACGGTGTTGTCGATGGACACGAGGAGCACCGGCAGCATGAGCACGGCGAGCGCGACCCACCGCCGCACCGGGGCGGCCGGGGTGGCCGCGGGAACGGTGGCGGGGGTCGTCGTCGAGGAGGCCGGTGCCGTGAGGATCTGAGCCATGGGGAGGCCTTTCACGAGCACGGGACGGCCAGGGCGACGCGTCGCGTCGGACTTCTGCACCGTCTAGTCGGTACAGTAACGAGTTCGCCGGTAGGGTGCAACCATGCCTCCCCCTCCCGCAGCTCGAGCAAAGGTGCTCGAGGCGTTCACCGACCTCCTCGTCACCTCCGGGGAACGGTCCGCCACCCTCGACGCGGTCGCCGACCACGCCGGCGTCTCCAAGGGCGGCCTGCTCTACCACTTCGGGTCCAAGGACGCCCTGGTCGACGGGCTCGTCGAGCATCTCACCAACCTCATCGCCGCCGACGCGGCCGCGATGCGCGCGGATCGCGGGGGCCCGGTGCACTACCTGCTGCGCACCTCCTCCGACGTCGGCCACGAGTTCGACCGTGCCTACCTCGCGGTCGCCGAGCTGGCCCGCGGTGCGTACCCCCGGGCCCGCGGGGCGCTGGACGCGGCCGAGCAGGCGTGGACCGACGCCGTCGTCGAGGAGGTCGGTGACCCCGCCGTCGCCCGGGCGGTCGTGCTGCTGTCCGACGGGATCTACCACCGCACGTCGCTGGGCGCCGCACCGCCGCCGCTGGAGGAGCTGCTCACCCTCGTCGACAGCCTGCGTCGGACGACCACGGGCTGACGCCCGCCGTCAGCCCGTCCGGCGCTGGGCCTCGACCGAGCGGCGCAGCGCCTCCATCAGGTCGACGACCTCGGCGCCCTCACCCTCCGGCTGCTCGCCGAAGGTCTCGGCGGCGTCCACCGTGTCGCCCTGCTCGATCTTCGCGTCGATGAGCTGCCGCAGCTGGGCCTGGTACTCGTCGGTGTACTCCTCGGGCGCGAAGTCCGCCTCGTAGGCCGACACGAGCTGGGCGGACATCGCCAGCTCCTTGTCGCTCACCGACGTCGACCCGTCGAGCGCGGGGAACTCCGCCGCCCGGATCTCGTCGGCCCACAGCAGCGTCTGCAGCGTGAGCACCTCCTCGCGCACGCGCAGCGCCGCCAGCCGGGTGCGCTGACGCAGCGCGAACTTCACGATCGCGGTGCGGTCGGTCTCCTCGAGGGTGCGGCGCAGCAGCACGTAGGCCTTCGGGCTCTTCGAGTCCGGCTCGAGGTAGTAGGACCGGTCGAGCAGGATCGGGTCGACCTGGTCGCTGGGGACGAACTCGACGACCTCGATCTCGCGGTTCGACTCCGCCGGCAGCGCGGCGAAGTCCGCCCGGGTCAGCACCACGACGTGCTCGCCGTCGTCGTAGGCCTTGTCGATGTGCTCGTACGGCACCGTCTCGCCGCACACCTCGCACACGCGCCGGTAGCGGATGCGACCGCCGTCGGCGTCGTGCACCTGGTGCAGCGACACGTCGTGGTCCTCGGTGGCGCTGTAGATCTTCACCGGGACGTTCACGAGCCCGAACGTCACGGCGCCCTTCCAGATCGCCCTCATCACCCCATGGTCACGCGGGCGGTCACCGGACGCGACCGGTCAGCCGAGCAGGCCCAGGACCCCCACGACACCGACGAGGGCACCCAGGAGCAGGGACACCCCCACCAGCACGGCGTGGACGGTGTAGAAACGGGTGGGCCGCCCGGCGTCGTCACGGGCCCGCGGGTCGCGCGTGACCCGCTTCCAGAACGGCGGCCACACCACGAGGTTCCACACGGCGGCGACGACGAGCACGAGCGACCAGGCGACGGGGATCTCCACGGCGACGAGTATCCCACCCGGGGCCGGGCGCGGGGCGGCGCGCCGACGAGCTCGCCGCCCCGCGGTTCCTCAGCGGCCGAGCGTCGCGAGGACGGCGTCGGCCATCCCCGCCTCGCCGCGGGCGTTGGGGTGCACCGGCACGACGTTGGTGCCGAAGAGGATCGGCTCGATCCACCGCTCCCCGTACGGCGCGCAGGCGTCACGGCCCTCGCTGCGCTCCGCCATGTCGACGAACGTCGCCCCCGTCTCGGCGGCGGCCTGCTCGATCACGCCGTTGAGGGTGGCCTGCAGGTCGCGCAGGTAGGGGATGTCGCCCTGCGCGATCGACATCTTGGCGAAGCAGCCCTTCTCCGCCGGCACGATCCAGGGGTAGCCCACGATGGCGACCTCGGCCTTCGGCGCGCGCTCCTGGATGTCCAGCAGGGCCTGCCGCACGGCGGGGTAGGTGACCTGCTCGACCTGGTCGGTGAAGTGGCTCCCGTAGGTGTTCTTGCACGGGCTGCCGAAGCCCACCGTGAGCGCACCCAGCGACCCGCACTTGAGGATGGCGCTGATGAACGTGCTGTTGTCGTTGCCGCCGATGGTCAGCGTGACGACGTCGGTCTTGGAGGTGAGCGCGTCGAGCTGGGCGGGCACGAACAGGTGCTGGTTCCGGTAGAGGTCCCCCGTCTCGGCACCGGAGCAGCTGACGTCGGTCAGGTCCGCACCGACCCGGTCGGCCACCAGGTGCGGGTAGTTGCGGGTGCTCTGCAGGCAGACCGGTCGGGCGTCCGGGGCCAGCGGCAGGATGCCCGACCCGGCGGAGTAGGAGTCGCCGAGGGCGACGTACTCCTCGGGGGGCGGGGCGGCCGCGGCCGCCGGGACGAGGCAGCCGGCGACGAGGACGGTGGCGGACGCGAGCGCGGCGGCCAACCGTCGACGGGGGGCGAGGGGCATGAGACAACTCCTTCGTTGTTTCGTCCGGCGCTCGACGGTGAGCACCGGTACCGAGTATCACGATCTGCGACTCCGTCCACAAGGCATCGCGGCAGATCCATGGCCAGGATGAACACGTGAGCCGGCAGCCCCAGCGCGTGTCGGTGGAGGGGCGCAGCCTGACCCTGACGAACCTGGACAAGGTGCTGTACCCCGCCACCGGCACCACCAAGGGCGAGGTGCTGCAGTACCTCGCCCGGGTCGCGGACGTCCTCGTCCCGCACGCGGCGCACCGGCCGGCCACCCGCAAGCGATGGCCCGACGGCGTCGAGGGCCAGTCGTTCTTCCAGAAGAACCTCGACGCCTCCACCCCCGACTGGGTACCGCGACGCACCATCCGGCACCGGCACTCCGTCAACGACTACGTGCTCGTCGACGACCTGGCCACGCTCACCTGGCTGGGCCAGACCGCCACCCTGGAGATCCACGTCCCGCAGTGGCGGTTCGGGCGCACCGGTGACCCGCTGCCCCCGGACCGCCTGGTGCTGGACCTCGACCCGGGTCCCGGCGTCGGGCTGCCCGAGTGCGCCCGGGTCGCCCGGTGGGCCCGCGACATCCTCGCCGGGACGGGCCTGGAGCTGCTGCCCGTGACCAGCGGGTCCAAGGGCCTGCACCTGTACGCACCGCTCACCGGACCGCACGGTCACCTCACCAGCGACGACGTCTCCGCCGTCGCCAAGGAGCTCGCCCAGCACCTCGCCACCGAGCATCCCGACCACGTGGTCGCCGAGATGAAGCGCTCGCTGCGGGCGGGCAAGGTGTTCGTCGACTGGTCGCAGAACAACGGGTCCAAGACCACGATCACGCCCTACTCGCTGCGCGGACGGGAGCGCCCGACCGTCGCCGCGCCCCGTACCTGGGACGAGCTCGACGACCCGGACCTCGGCCAGCTCACCTACCCCGAGGTGCTGGAGCGCGTCGCCCGCGACGGTGACCTGCTGACCCCGCTGCTGGCCGGTCACCTGGACCGCCTCGAGCCGACGCCGGAGCACCTGGCGTCGTTCGAGCGGCTGGAGACCTACCGCGCCAAACGTGACCCGGGACGGACCCCGGAACCGTTCGACAGCGACACCGACCGCCCCGTCGACGCGGCGCCCCGGTTCGTCGTCCAGGAGCACCACGCCCGCCGTCTGCACTGGGACTTCCGGCTCGAGCACGAGGGTGTCCTGGTGAGCTGGGCGCTGCCGAAGGGGGAACCCACCGACCCCGCGCAGAACCATCTCGCCGTGCAGACCGAGGACCACCCCCTGGCCTACGGCGACTTCGAGGGCACGATCCCGGCCGGCGAGTACGGCGCCGGGGAGGTGACGATCTGGGACGCCGGGACCTACGACCTGGAGAAGTGGCGCGAGGGTGCCGAGGTCATCGTCACCCTCCACAGCGAGCGCCGCGGGTCGCGGCGGCTCGCGCTGATCCGCACCGGCGGACGCGGCGGGGACGACCAGAAGTCGTGGCTGATCCACCGCACGAAGGCCCAGCCCGGCGACGCCGCACCGGTGACGTCCGACGGCGGGTCCGCCGTCGCACCGCCGCCGTCGGCCGCCACCCTGGCCGCGCCCCGTCCGATGCTCGCGACGAGCGCGAGCGAGGCGGAGCTGGCCCGGCTGACCCCGGACGACTGGGCGTTCGAGGCCAAGTGGGACGGTTTCCGCACGATCGTCGAGGTGCTGCCGCCCGAGGCGTCCGCGCAGCACGGGGACCGTGCGTCGGCCGAGGACGAGGCGTCACCCGGGCACGGGGCACCACCAATGCGGGTGCGGCTGACCTCCCGGTCGGGCCGGGACCTGACCCCGACCTTCCCCGAGCTGCAGGCGGTGGGGGGCATGGTCCGTGCCGCGGACCTCCCGCTCGTCCTGGACGGCGAGGTCGTCGCCCTGGACCCCGACGGGCGACCGAGCTTCCGCCGTCTGCAGCAGCGTGCCAACCTCGCGAAGCCCCGCGAGGTCGAAAGGGCGCGGCGGCGGGTCGGCGTCGACCTGGTGCTCTTCGACGCGCTGCGGGTCGCGGGGGTCGACATCACGGACCACCCCTACGACGAGCGGCGCGCCGCCCTGGCACGGGTCGTCTCCCCCCGCTCCCCCGTCCACGTGCCGACGGCGCTGGAGGGCACGGCCGAGGAGGCCCTGGCCGAGTCCCGCCGGCTCGGCCTGGAAGGACTGGTCGCCAAGCGGCGCCACGCCGGCTACACGGCCGGGCACCGGTCGCGGGAGTGGCTCAAGATCAAGCACACGCCGACCCAGGAGGCCGTGGTGATCGGCTGGCGTCCGCTGCGGGTCGGCACGCCCACCGAGGACCCCCGCTCCGTGGGTGGCCTGCTGCTGGCCCTGCCCGTCGAGGACGACGGCTGGCGGTACGTGGGCCGGGTGGGCACCGGGTTCTCCGACCGCGTACGCCGCGAGCTCGCCGACCGGCTCGCCGGGCAGGAGCGCCCGACGGCGCCGGTCGGCGACGTCCCGGCGATCGACGCCGCCGGCGCCCGGTGGGTCTCCCCCGACGTGGTCGTCGAGGTGCGCCACACGGGTTGGACGGGCGACGCCCCCGGCGAGGGGAGCCTGCGCCACGCCGTGTGGCGCGGGATCCGCGACGACAAGGACCCGCGCGCGGTGCGGGTCGAGTGAGCTCACGCCTCGTGGGCGTAGACCACCGTGTTGTCCACGTAGTGCCCCCAGTCCGCGTCCCAGGCCCCGCCGCAGGTGATGACCCGCAGCTCGGCCCCGTCGGTGTTGGCGTACACCGCGCGCGTCGGGAACTGCTTCTTGGGGTACTGCTCCACCCGGTCGACGACGAACGTCGCCGTGGAGCCGTCCCGGCGGTCGACGTGGATCTCCTGGCCGGGTTCCAGCTCCGCGAGGCGGAAGAAGACCGACGGCCCGTTCGGGCTGTCGACGTGCCCCTCGATGACGGCGGGGCCGTCCTCGCCCGGACGCGGTGACCCGTCGAACCACGCCGCGCGGTCGATGTCGTCCCCGGCGGGGACCTCGATCGTGCCGTCGTCGTTCAGCCCCAGGTGCAGCAGGTCCGAGGCGACGCCGACGGCCGGGATCCGCACCTGCTCCGGCAGCGCGGCACGCTCCTGCCGCGGCGGCTCCGCCGGCGACGGCGCCGCGGACGAGGCGGCGGACGTCGGGGCGGGTACCGCTCGGGCCGACGTGACCGGGTCCGGGGACGTCGCGGCCGCCGTGCCGGGCGCCGCGGCCGGACCCGGGGTGGCTCCTCCCTGGACGCCGAACCCGACGGCGACCGCCGTCCCGCCGCCGAGCACCAGCCCGGCGGCGAGGACGACGGCCACGCGTCGGCGACGCATCAGGAGTCCTGCGCCGTGCGACGACGGCGGGCCACCAGACCGGCACCCACGCCCGCACCGGCGAGCAGCGCGACGCCGCCACCGGCGATCAGGGCGGCGTTCCCGGTCCCGGCGGTGCTGCCGGTCCCGGTCTGCACGCCGCCGGCGGGCATCTCGTCCATCTGCGAGGCGGCCAGGATGCCGCACAGGGCCGGGTCGGTGGCCTCGGCCGGCAGCGACGGGTCGAGGTCCGAGGGGGTGTCGCCGTCGTAGGCACCGCTGCCGTCGTGGTCGACGCCGTGGACGACCAGGGCCACGTCACCGGCGAGGATGTCGTCGGCGAGGTCCTGCGAGACCTCGATCTCACCGCGCTGGTAGTCGATGCTGCCGCCCGCGGCGGTGTCGAAGCGGTCGACGGCGAGCGCCGAGTCGCCGGAGGTGTCGCCCTCGGTGGTCAGGGACACCTGGACCGAGCCGTAGGACGGCACGCCCTCGGTGGTGGTGATGGTGCCCGAACCGTCGGCGTCGTCGGCCTCGGTCGGGCACTGGTTCGCGGCGTCCTCGCCGTAGTGCAGGTGCGCGGCGTGCGGGCTGCCGGCGAGCAGGCCCGAGGCCGCGAACTCGACCGTCACGGTCGTGCCGTCGACCCAGACCATCGCGTCGCCGCCGCCGTCGACGCCGTTCAGCGGCACCGGCGTGAGGTCGCCGGAGGCGGTGCCGTCGGCCGCGGCGGCCGGTCCGGTCACGGCCAGCAGGCCGGCGAGCGAGAGGGCGGGCGCGACGAGCGCTGCGCGGGTACGTGCCTTCATGATCGATCCCTTCGTCCGGGTCGCGGCGTTCGCGACCTGTCGAGGGTTCGGAGCACCCCGCGCGGCGGATGGGTCCGGATCCGGACCGGTGTGCGCGAGGCCACGGAATGCTCGCGGCAGGTGCTCGGTTGCCCGTGACATGCGAGCCATCACCTATGCCCAGTACGGAAGCGCCGACGTCCTCGAGCTCACCGAGCAGCCCGACCCGCACCCGGGTGCGGACGTCGTGGTCGTCCGCGTGAAGGCGGCCTCGGTCAACCCCGTCGACTGGAAGGTCCGCGAGGGCTACCTCGACGGTCTGCTGGACACCCAGTTCCCGGTCGTCCCGGGCTGGGACGTGGCCGGCGTGGTCGAGCAGGTCGGCCTGGACACCCCCGAGTACTCCGTGGGCGACGAGGTCTACGGCTACGTCCGCAAGGACTGGGTGCACGGCGGGACCTTCGCCGAGAAGGTCGCCGCTCCGGTGCGCACCCTCGCGCCGAAGCCGTCGACCCTCAGCTTCGAGGAGGCGGCCGCCGTGCCGCTGACCGGCCTGACGGCGCTGCAGTCGATCCGGCGTGCCGGCGTGGCCTCGGGCCAGACGGTGCTCGTGCACGCCGCGGCCGGTGGCGTCGGCTCGTTCGCGGTCCAGATCGCCAAGGCCCGCGGGGCCCGCGTGATCGGCACCGCGAGCGAGGGCAACCACGACTTCCTGCGGTCGCTCGGTGCCGAGCCCGTGACGTACGGCGACGGCCTGGCCGACCGCGTCCGCGCCCTCGCGCCCGAGGGCGTCGACGTGGCGCTGGACTACGTCGGCGGCGACGCCGTGGCGGTCAGCGCGGACGTGCTCGCCCCCGGCGGCACCATCTCCTCGATCGCCGACCCGGCCGCCCGCGACGAGCACGGCGGTCAGTACGTGTGGGTGCGCCCCTCGACGGAGGACCTGGCCGAGCTCGGCGCCCTGATCGACGAGGGCACCGTCGGCGTCGAGGTGGCCGAGGTCTACGACCTGGCGGACGCCGCCGCGGCGCACCGGGCGAGCGAGACCGGCCACGTGCGCGGCAAGATCGTCGTGAAGGTCTGATCTCGCGACCATCCCGCGGA
Organism: Isoptericola sp. 178; assembly: GCF_030586525.1. NCBI lineage: Bacteria > Bacillati > Actinomycetota > Actinomycetes > Micrococcales > Promicromonosporaceae > Isoptericola > Isoptericola sp. 178. The sequence continues at coordinate 703,586 of NZ_JAUQYN010000003.1, forward strand.
CGGCCCGGGGACGCCGCAGCGCGTCCCCGGGCCGTCGTGCGTCCGGAGCCACGACCCGCCGGTCGGCGCGAGGTCGGGCGACGGACCCCGCACACTGGGACCGTGCGCCACTCCCCCACCGGCGGCCCCGGCCCCGTGGCCGCGACGGCCGTCCTCGCCGTGCTGCTGACGTCGTGCGCGCCGGGAGACGACGGCGGGCCGGACGACGAGGCCCGGACCTCACCACCCGCGGCGAGCAGCACACCGCCCGCGCCGAGTCCCTCGTCGCCCTCGGCCTCACCCGTGGCACGTCTCGAGCTCGTGGCCGGCGACCTCGGGCTGGACGTCACGGGCCGCTGGACGGACTCCACGGCACCGCGTCCCGAGGGCTCCGGCACGACGACGGCGCTCACCGTCCCGTCCGGAGCGCTCCCGCTGACCTTCGCCCTGCCGGAGGGCGGCTTCGTCCAGCACGCGGACGGCAGCGTCGGCGTGCTGGGCGCGCCCGACGGCGGCACGCCGGTCGCCGGGCTGAGCGCGCCCGACGGGCCCGCCGTGTTCCGGCAGGTCGACACCCGGCACGTGGAGCTGGTGCGGACCGGCGACGGGGGGACGTCCGATCCCGGCGACGTGAGCACCACGGTGGGCACCAGGGGTCTCGTCGACGCCACGTGGGGCGAGCGCGAGGGCGGGCGGTCCCTGGCCGTCGACCCGACGGCGTGGGCCCGGTCGGCGGGGGTGGCGGGCGTCGAGCTCGTCCGGGCGGAGCTCGCGGCCGCCGACCCGGAGGCGGACACCGCCACGATGCACGACCAGCTGCGCTGCCATGCGCTCGGGGCTCCGCAGAAGGACACCTGGAACCTGGAGCCGTGGCGACCCGACGTCGGGCTGGTCGCCGTGCTGGCCGCCCGGTGCAACCCCGTGGAGGGTTCCTGAGCGACCGCCGGCCGTCGCGGCGCTCAGCCGCGCGCCCCGGCGATGCTCCTGTGCCCGGTCAGCGGTGCGGGGCGCCCGGCCCGTCGGCTCCCGACCGGGCCAGCACGTCCGCCTCCTGCGCCGCGGTCAGCCCGGTCACCGCGGCCTCGGGGTCGGCGCGCAACCAGTCGAGCACGTCGGCAGCGGTCTCCTCGACCGGTCGGACGGACAGACCCGCCAGCAGCGCCGGGTCCGCGGCGTGGGTCACCATGCCGTCGTACCCCGGGCGGGGCAGCCACAGCGGCAGCGACCGCTCCCCGGCCCACGGGCGGACGCCGAGCGCGGCGAGGCGGTCGCCGTCCACCCAGCGCCAGCGCGGTGCGGCCCCGCAGCCGCGGGCGACGTCCGCCAGCAGCTCGCCGATCGGCACGGCGGGTGCGACGGCGTCGAACGTCCCCACCGCCCGGTGCTCGGCCAGGTCGACGATCCAGACGGCCAGGTCGCGGACGTCGATCACCTGGACGCGGTCGGCCGGGTCCCCGGGTGCCAGCACGTCCGCGGACAGGAGGTCCTCCGGGCGGGCGTCGAGCACCCGCCGCATCCGGGCGGGCCAGTAGGCGAACCGTCCGGACGGGTCGCCGGGTCCCACGACGAGTCCCGGCCGCACGACGGTGGCGCTCGCCGCACCGTCGTGCACCGCGTTCTCGCAGGCGACCTTCATCGGCCCGTAAGCGGCGGGGTCCGCGGCGAGGTCGACGTCCTCCGGCTGGGCCTCGACCAGCCGGCCGACACCCGGGCCACCGGGGTCGGCGACGTCCGCGTAGACGCTGATCGTCGACACGAGCACCCAGTGCGCGTCCGGCCACGCCGCGACGGCGCGCCGCACGTGCGACGGGGTGCGCGAGACGTCGACGACGGCGTCGAACGGCTCGCCCGCGAGCGCCGCCGGCAACGGGTCCGCACGGTCGTGCACCACCTGGCGCACGCCGTCCGGCACGGTGCCGGAGCGGCCGCGGTGCACCGCGACGACCTCGTGGCCGCGGGCGACGGCGAAGGCGGCGACGGCGCGTGACAGGAACACGGTGCCGCCGAGCACGAGCATCCTCACGTGACCTCCTCCGGGGCGGTCCGGGTGTCCCGGATGCCGACCATGCTCACCAGACCGCCCGCCACGAGCAGCCCCGCGGTCACCAGCAGCGCCCGGTGGAAGGACTCGACGTCGAGCACGCCACCGAGGATGACACCGGCGAAGGCGATGACGACCAGCCCGGCCACCCGGGAGACCGCGTTGTTGACGGCCGAGGCGATCCCGGCGTCGGCCCTCGGGACCGCGCCGAGGATCGCCGAGGTCAGCGGGGCCACCGTGATCGCCAGTCCCAGGCCGAACACGAGGATGCCCGGCAGCACCTGGGTGAGGTAGGTGGCCTCCGCGTCCATGCCCAGCATCAGCAGGAACCCGCCGCCCGCGACGATCGGCCCGACCGTCATGAACCAGCGGGCGCCGTACCGCCCGGCCAGGGTGCCGAACAGGGTCGACAGCGCCAGCATCGCGAAGGTCGTCGGCAGCTGGGCGACGCCGGCGGCGGTAGCCGAGTACCCGGCGACCTGCTGCAGGAACAGCGTCAGCACGAACCCGCCGAAGGCCAGCGCCCCGTACACGGCGAACGTCGCGACGTTGCCCCAGGCGAAGGTCCGCGACCGGAACAGGCGCGGCGGGAGCATCGGGTCCGGGGCGCGCCGCTCGACCACGACGAAGGCGGCCAGGAGCACCGCGCCGACGATCACGACGGGCCACCACTCCTCGATGAGTCCGAGCACGGCGGCGGCCAGCCCGAGAGCGGCCAGGGCGGCACCGGGGACGTCGATCCGGCGCCGCACCGTGGCCTCGGCCTCCGGCACGCGCCGGAGCAGCACCAGGTTGACCACGACGACGGGGACGTTGATCCAGAACACCCACCGCCACGAGATGAGGTCGACGAGCCCGCCGCCGACGAAGGGGCCGACGATCATCGCGGTCCCGGTCCAGGCCGTCCAGCGTCCGATCGCCCTCCCCTGCGCGGGACCGTCGAACGTCGAGATGATCAGCGCCAGCGAGCTCGGGACCAGCAGGGCCCCGGCGACACCCTGCAGCAGCCGCGCCACCACCAGCACCGGGCCGGTGGGGGCGACGGCGCACAGGACCGAGGCGGCGGCGAAGCCGATGAGCCCGACGAGGAGGACGCGCCGCCGACCGTGCACGTCGGACAGCGAGCCGGCCAGCAGGATGAACGACCCGAGGGTCACGAGGTAGCCGTCGACGACCCACTGCTGCAGCGTGAGCCCGGCCTCGCCCGGACCGCCGAGCTCGTCCGCGATCGCGGGCAGGGCGACGTTGACGACGGTCCCGTCGAGGAACGAGACGAACGAGGCGAGGATCGCGACGACCAGCACGCGTCGCTGCACAGCCGTGTCCACGAGCGTCACGCTACGCCTGCCCGGCTATCGTCGTGATGTGAGCCATGACGTCCGCCGGCTGCCCTTCGCCGATGCCGAGGCCTCCCGCAGGCTCCAGCAGGAGGCCTTCGGCGGCGCGGCCCCGGTGCCGGACGCCGACGGATGGCCGCCGGCGGGGTCGAGGCCGTGGGGCGCGTGGGTGGACGGCGGGCTCGCCGCCCGCGCCACCGTGCGGTCCTTCACCTCCTGGTTCCACGGCGCACGGGTGCCGACCGCGGGCCTCGGCGGCGTCACGGTCGCCGCGGAGCACCGCGGGACGGGGCTGCTGCGTCCCCTGGTGGCGGCGGCGCTGGCCGAGGCGCGGGAGCACGGCGAGGTGGTCTCCACGCTGTACCCGTCCGCGCCGGGCGTCTACCGCGGCCTCGGGTACGAGATCGTGGGGTCCTACGACGAGATCACCGTGCCCCTCTCCGCGCTCGCCGCGCTGCGCCGGCCGCCGGGGGTACGGACCCGGCGCGCAGCCGAGGCCGACGTCCCCGCGGTCCGCGCGGTCTACGAGCGGTGGGCCGCGGCGCAGAACGGCCCGCTGACCCGGACCGAGGCACCGTTCACCGTGGACGCCGAGGACCTGGTCGGCCCCGACGCCGACTACACCGGTGTCACGCTGGCCGTGGACGCGGCCGACGGCGGCGTGCTGGGTTTCGTCAGCTGGACCCGCGGCGCCGGGTACGACCGCGCGGGCGTGCTCGAGGTCGACGACCTGGTGGCGCTCTCCCCCGACGCCGCCCGCGCGCTCTGGTTCGTGCTGGCGTCGTTCGGCACCGTCGTCGGCTCGGCCCGGATCTCGACCTCGGGCGCCTGGTCCGGTGCCGACGTGAGCCGTCTGGTCCTGCCCGACCACGCCGCCACGGCGACGTCACGCCCCTACATGCTGCGGCTGCTGGACGTCCCCGGCGCCCTCGGCTCGGCCCGGCTCGCGCCGTGGACCGCCGAGGTGCCGTTCGCGGTGGTCGACCCGCGCACGCCGGACCTCGAGGGGTCCTGGGTCCTGCGCGTGTCCGACGGTGCGGTGCGGGTGGACCCCGACGACGCCGCCCCCCGCACGCCGGCCGACCGGCCGGTCTTCACCGCGGGCGGTCTCGCGCAGTCGTACGCCGGGTCGCAGACGTGCGCGAACCTCCGGCTGGCCGGGCAGCTGCACGGTCCCGACGGCCACGACGCCGTCTGGGACGCGCTGTGGACCGGCCGCCCGGTGCACGTGCGCGACTACTTCTGAGCGCTCAGCAGGAGGCGGAGACGTCCTTGCGGTAGCCCAGCGCCCAGCACAGCACCCCGACGTCCTGCCGGATCCCCTCGATCGAGGACCGCAGCGCGCTGAGGTCGCCGCGGAGCGCGCCGACCTCGCCCCGCAGGGCGTCGACGTCCGCCGCGGACGGCGGTTGCGGGCCGCTGGAGAGGTCGTTGCGCACCGTCGCGAGGTCGTTGCGCACCCCGCCCAGACCGTCCTCCAGGTTCGTCTCGAGGCTGTCGATGCCGTTGGACACCTCGACCAGCCGCGTCTGGAGGTCGTCCATGCCGTCGAGCTCCTGAGGCATCCCGGTCCACGACTCGACACCGTCGACCCGCCCGGCCAGCGCCTCGACCGTCGCCGTGTCCGGCGCCTCCTCGAGCGCGACGCGCAGCCGGGCGGACTCGGCCTCGGCCAGCTCGGACTGCGCGACGGCCGCGTCCACCTCGGACGCGAGCTTGCGGTTCGCCGACCAGAGCATCGCGACCCCGACGGTGGCCACGAGGGCGATCACCAGGGCCGCGGCCACGAGGACCATCTGCACGTTGACACCTGCGCCGCGGGCGGGGACCGGTCCGGTCGGACCCGGGGCCGGAGGCGGCTCGGCAGGCAGGAGGGTCGCGACCGACGTCATGGCACCGCTGCCCGGCTCGAGACGGCGGCGCGCGATGCGCCCGCCACCCTCGGGACGGCCCACGGCTCCCGGTGGATACGTCATCGCTCTCCTTCGCGCAGCAGCACGGTCTGTCCTCATCGTCGCCCGTCCCGCACCCGTGCACAAGAGTGAACACCGCACAACGGGCGGAAAAGGACGCAGGATCACCCGCTCGGAGGTCCTCCGGTCGCTACGGTGAGAGAGTGACGAGCTTCCGCGCGCGACTCCGTGACCTGCAGGTCCTCCCCGACGGCCTGTCCGGCTGGGAGCTCACCGACCTCTCGGTCCTGCCGGGCACCCCGCACGAGCTGTTCGAGACCTGGTTCGACGAGGCCGCGGCCGCGGGACTGCACGCCCCGCACGCGATGACGCTCTCGACGGCCGGTGCCGACGGCACCGTCGCCGCGCGGACGGTGCTGCTGACGGACCTCAGCTCCGCGGGCTGGTGGTTCGCCGGCCACGCCACCAGCCCCAAGGGCCGCGAGCTGGCCGCGAACCCGCACGCGGCCCTGACCTTCCTCTGGCAGGGGGTCGGACGCCAGGTCCGGGTGACCGGCGCCGTGACGTCGCACCCGGAGGCCGGTGCCGCCGACCTCCGGAGCCGGTCGGCCGGGTCCCGCGCCACGGCGCTGGTGGACCACCAGAGCGAGGTCCTCGACGACCTGGCCGACCACCGCGAGGCCTGGTCCGCCGCACTGGCGGAGGTGCGCGCGGACCCGGAGCTGGTGGTGCCGACGTGGACGGCATGGTGCCTGGCGCCGACGACCGTCGAGTTCTGGCGCTCGGGCGGCGGCACGGGACAGACGCGGGTGCGGTACCGCCGCGGCGGGCAGGAGGAGGCCTGGACCACGGAGCTCCTGTGGCCCTGACGCACCGCACGCCCCTGACCTGCGGGAACGAGATCGACCTGGTGTGACGTGCATCACTGCAGGTCAGACGCCTTGTGACGTTGTTCACATTCTTTGTGACAGTTTTCACCAACGACCTAGCATGGCCCGGTGACTTCGCGCGAAACAGCCCCCCGCCAGCGGCCCTCGGACGCCGTCGACGTCGTCCTCGTCGGCGGCGGCATCATGAGCGCCACCCTCGGAACCCTGATCCAGCAGCTCGAGCCGACCTGGTCGATCCGCATCATCGAGCGGCTCGACGACGTGGCGCTGGAGTCGTCGAACCCGTGGAACAACGCGGGTACCGGCCACGCCGCCCTGTGCGAGCTGAACTACACCTCGGAGAAGCCCGACGGCACCGTCGACATCTCCAAGGCGGTGCAGATCAACGAGCAGTTCGAGACCTCCCGCGAGCTCTGGCAGCACCTGCTCGCCACCGGCCAGCTCGCCGACCAGTCCTTCATCCAGCGCACCCCGCACATGACCTTCGTGCGCGGGGCCGAGAACGTGGAGTTCCTGCGCCGGCGGCACGCGACCATGACCGCGCACCCGCTGTTCCGCGACATGGAGTTCTCCACCGACCGCGCCGAGATCGCCCGCTGGACCCCGCTGCTGACCGAGGGCCGCGACGCCGACGAGCCCGTCGCCGCCACCCGGTCCGTGGCCGGCACCGACGTGGACTTCGGCAACCTCACCCGCCAGCTCGTCGACAACCTGGTGCGCCACGGCGCCGAGCTGCAGCGGCAGCACGAGGTGACCTCCCTGAAGCGGACCAAGGACCGTCGCTGGCGGCTCAAGGTGAAGGACCGGTCGTGGAACGCCCCGCGCCGCACCTCCACCGTGACCGCCCGGTTCGTCTTCGTGGGCGCCGGCGGCGGGGCTCTCCCCCTGCTCCAGTCCGCGGGCATCCCCGAGATCAAGGGCTTCGGCGGCTTCCCGATCTCCGGGGAGTTCCTGCGCACCGACAACCCCGAGATCGTCGCCCGCCACCACGCCAAGGTCTACGGCAAGGCCGACGTCGGCGCCCCGCCGATGTCCGTGCCGCACCTCGACACCCGCGTGGTCGACGGCAAGAGCTACCTGATGTTCGGTCCCTACGCCGGCTTCAGCCCCAAGTACCTCAAGCAGGGCAAGTACCTCGGGCTGATCACCTCGCTGCGCGCCCACAACATCACCTCGATGCTCGGCGCCGGCCTGAAGAACATCGACCTGACCCAGTACCTGCTCGGCCAGCTCGCCGCGGCGCCGGAGTCGAAGTTCCACTCCCTGCAGCAGTTCATGCCGACCGCGCACCCCAAGGACTGGGAGAAGATCACCGCGGGCCAGCGTGTCCAGGTGATCAAGCGCGACGCCGACGGCAAGGGCGTCCTGCAGTTCGGCACCGAGGTCGTCTCGGCCGCCGACGGCTCCATCGCCGGTCTGCTGGGTGCGTCGCCGGGGGCGTCCACCGCGGTCTCGGCGATGGTCGACGTGCTCGACCGCTGCTTCCCGGAGGAGTTCCCCTCCTGGCGTCAGCAGCTCGCCGCGATGATGCCCAGCCTCGACGGCGTCCCCGCCGACGCCCGCGAGATCGACACCACCGCCAGCGCCGCGGACGAGCCCGCGGCCGGGCTGCCGGAGCCGGTCGACGGCGTGCTGCCCGCCAGCGTCTACGAGTCCCGGGCGGACTCCCGCTCCTGACGGCGGTCGCCCGACGGCCCGGTGCCGGCCCCGCGACGGGCCGGCACCGGGCCGTCGTCGTTCACAGCTCCTGGATGATCCGCTCGACCTGCTCCTTGGCGTCGCCGAAGATCATCGCCGTGTTCTCCCGGAAGAACAACGGGTTCTGCACCCCGGCGTACCCGGTGGCCATCGAGCGCTTGAACACCACGACGTCACGCGCCTGCCACACCTCGAGCACCGGCATGCCGGCGATCGGCGAGCCCGGGTCCTCCTGCGCGGCCGGGTTGACGGTGTCGTTGGCGCCGATGACCAGCACCACGTCGGTCGTGGTGAAGTCGCTGTTGATCTCCTCCATGCTCAGGACCACGTCGTAGGGCACCTTGGCCTCGGCCAGCAGCACGTTCATGTGGCCGGGCAGACGGCCCGCGACGGGGTGCACACCGAACCGGACGTTCACCCCACGGTCCCGCAGCTTGTCGGTCAGGTCCGCCACCGGGTACTGGGCCTTGGCCACGGCCATGCCGTACCCCGGCACGATGACCACGGAGGTCGCGTTCGTCAGCTGCTGGGCGACGTCCGCCGCGTACGTCTCCCGGTGCTCACCCTCGACCCCGGCGGCCGCCGGGCTGCCCGGCTCGGCGCCGAAGCCGCCGAGGATGACGGAGACGAACGACCGGTTCATCGCCCGGCACATGATGTAGGACAGGATCGCACCGGAGGATCCCACCAGGGCGCCGGTGATGATCAGCAGGTCGTTGCCCAGCATGAAACCGGCGGCCGCGGCGGCCCAGCCCGAGTACGAGTTGAGCATCGAGACCACGACGGGCATGTCGCCGCCGCCGATCGAGGCGACCAGGTGCCAGCCGAGGGCCAGGGCGATCACCGTCATGAGGACCAGCGCGGTCAGGGCCGCACCGTCGGCACCGGAGCCCGAGGCCGTGAGGAACCACGCCAGCAGCCCGGCAGAGGTGACCACCATCAGCAGGTTGAGCCAGTGCCGGCCGGGGAGCATCAGCGGAGCCGACCGGATCCGCGCCGACAGCTTGAGGTTGGCGACGATCGACCCCGTGAACGTCACGGCGCCGATGAGCACGCCGAGGAAGACCTCGACGAGATGGACCGTGTCGGACTGCGGCTCGGACAGGTACGAGCCGAAGCCCACGAGCACCGCCGCGAGTCCGACGAAGGAGTGCAGCAGCGCGATGAGCTCGGGCATCTGGGTCATCTCGACCCGACGGACCCGCCAGGTGCCGACGGCGGCCCCGACGACGAGGACCGCCAGGATGAGCCCGGCGGTGACCTGCCAGGGGCGTGCGGAGGTCTCCAGCGCGAGGGCGACGGTGGCGACCAGCGCCAGAGCCATGCCGATCATGCCGAGGACGTTGCCGCGGCGCGCCGACTCCTGCTGCGACAGCCCCGCGAGGGAGAGGATGAACAGCACGCCGGCGACGACGTAGGTGGCCTGCACGGCCGAGAGCACGGTCATCGGGTCGCCTCCCCGGTCGGCGCGGTCACGTGCGGGGCGGGCGCCCCCTTGCGGAACATCCGGATCATCCGGTTCGCGACGAGGAAGCCGCCGAACACGTTGATGCTCGCGACCGCGGCGGCCACGACCGCCAGCCCGGTGACGAGCCAGTCGTCCGTGCCGATCTGCAGCAGGGCACCGACGAGGATGATGCCGCTGATGGCGTTCGTCTGCGCCATCAACGGGGTGTGCAGGGCGTGCGTGACCGCCGAGATCACGTAGAAGCCCACCACGACCGCCAGCGCGAACACCGTGAAGTGACCCACGGACTCCGGCGGCGAGGCGGCGATCGCGAGACCACCGACGACGGCACCCAGCCCGGCCAGGGCGGTGCGCCGGACCCGGCGACGGCGGCGCCGGGCGGCGAGCTCCTCCGGGTCGGGCCCGGGAACCGGCTCGGGAGCCGGCTGCCCGGCGGGCGCCGCCGGTGCCGCCGAGACCTGGACGGGTGGCGGCGGCCAGAGCACCTCGCCCTCGCGGCACACCGTCATACCGCGGATGACGACGTCCTCGAGGTCGACCACCGGGCGACCGTCCTTGGCGGGGGTCATCAGCGTCAGCAGGTTGACGATGTTGGTGCCGATGAGCTGGGAGGTGTGCTGCGGCATCCGCCCGGGCAGGTCGGTGTAGCCCAGGACGATCACGCCGTTGTCGCTGACGACCCGCTCCCCCGGCACCGTGAGCTCGCAGTTGCCGCCTCCCGGCGCGGCGAGGTCGACGATCACCGATCCGGGCTTCATGGCGGCCACCATCGCCGCGGTGATGGTCGTGGGTGCCGTCCCGCGCACCAGGGCGGTGGTGATGACCACGTCGGCCCCCGCGGACTCCGCGGCGTACATCGCCTGCGTCGCGGCCTCCTGGTCGGAGGTCAGCTCGCGGGCGTACCCGTCGCTGCTGACCTCCTGCGCCGTGCCCTCGGCCTGGACGAACGTCGCACCGAGCGACTCGATCTGCTCCCCGACCTCGGGGCGGACGTCGAAGGCGCGCACCTTCGCGCCCAGCGAGGAGGCGGTACCGATCGCGGCGAGCCCCGCGACCCCCGCACCGATGACGAAGACCGTCGCCGGCGGCGTGGTCCCGGCGGCCGTCACCTGTCCCGTGAACATGCCCCCGAACTCCTCGGCGGCCTCCACCACGGACCGGTAGCCGGCGACGTTCGACTGCGCGGAGAGCACGTCCAGCGCCTGGGCCCGCGAGATGCGCGGGACGGCGTCCAGGGCGAGGGCGGTCACGTGCCGCTCGGCCAGCGCGTCGACGAGCTCCGGGTGGGTGGCCGGTCCGATCTGGGAGATCAGCACGGCGCCGGGTCGCAACAGCTCGAGCTCCGGTGGGGCCGGCGCGTTGACGCAGGTGACGACGTCGGACCCCCAGACCTCCTCCCGGCCGGCGATCCGCGCACCGGACTCGACGTAGGCGCGGGTGGGCATGCTCGCCCGCTCGCCGGCTCCGGACTCGACGAGCACGTCGTAACCGAGCGCGGTCAGACGCTGGACGGTCGCGGGGGTGGCGGCGACCAGCCGCTCACCGTCGCGCGACTCCCGAGGGACACCGATCTGCACGAGGCTCGAACCTCCTTTGGTCGAGGACACGAGCAACCTACCGGGTCTGAGGCCTGACCACGAGGGACCACCCACGGAGCGAGACGCCGCGCCCACCGGTCGGCACGCACCCGGGGCGGCGTGCGCCCGACGGCTCGTCGTCCCGGGCCCCGCACGGACGTCACGCCGTCGGCGGCGTCCCCTCGTCGAGCGTGCGCCCGGCGTGCGCGAGCATCTCGCGCAGCACCGCCTCGTCGAGGTCGTCGAGACGGGCGAACGAGATGCTCGCCGCCCCGACCTTCGCACGCCCGAGCCGGTCGGCGTACCGCCGACCCAGGTAGGCGCCGTCCTCGACGGCGTTCACGTACAGGCTCAGGTGCCGCTTCTGCTGGGCGAGGCCGACCAGGAACCACTCGACGTCCGCACCGCGCGGGCGCGGCTGGACGATGTCGCCGTAGCCGATGATCACCTGCTCGGTGCCGCCCCAGAACACGCCCCGCCACAGGGACCGGGAGAGCCCGGGCAGCACGTCCCGCACGACGGCGTCGGTGCGTGCCAGGTCAGGGGCCACGTCGTCGCCGTGCAGGTACGCGTCGACGTCCTCGGCGGTGCGGCGCACGGGCTCAGTCCTGCCGCGGCCCCACCCACACCTGCTGGACGTTGACGAACTCCCGGATGCCGTGCGGGCCGAGCTCGCGCCCGTAGCCCGACCGCTTGACGCCTCCGCTGGGCAGCCGCGGATCCGTCTTGACGATGCCGTTGACCGCGACCTGTCCGGCCTCGATCCGCCGGGCCATCGCCACGCCGCGCTCCGCCGTCGACCAGACGCTGGCCGCCAGCCCGTACTCGGTGCGGTTGGCCATCGCCAGCGCCTCCTCCGCGTCCGGGGCCTCCATGACCACCATCACCGGCCCGAAGGTCTCCTCGCGGCAGGCGGTCATGCCCTCGGTGACGTCGGCCAGCATCGTCACGGGGTAGAACCAGCCGTCCCCCTCGGGCAGCTCGCCGCCGAGCAGCAGCCGCGCCCCGGCGTCGACGGTCTCCGTCACCTGGCGGTGCAGCGTCTCGCGCAGGTCCTCGCGGGCGATGGGCCCGACGTCGGTGGACTCCTCGGCCGGGTCCCCGACGGTGAGCCGTGCCAGCCGCTCGCGCAGCTTGTCGACCATCTGCGGGTACACCGCGCTCTCCACGATGATGCGCTTCGCGGCGATGCAGGACTGCCCGGCGTTGATGATCCGGGACAGCGCCACCGTGTCCGCCGCGGCGTCCAGGTCGGCGTCCGCGAGCACCAGGCAGGGGTCCGAACCGCCCAGCTCCAGCACCGTCGGCTTGATCTCCGCCGCCGCCGTGCTCGCGACCGCGGCCCCGCCGCGGGCCGACCCGGTGAAGGACACGGCGTGCACGCGCGGGTCGCGGATGACGGCCTCCACCTGCGGGGTCTCCAGCGGCAGGTTCTGGAAGACACCGTCCGGGGCACCGACCTGCGTGAACACGTCCGCGATCGCGGCCGCGCAGCCCGGGACGTGCGGGTCGTGCTTCATGACGCAGGTGTTGCCGGCCATGAGCGCCGGGGCGGCGAACCGGGACCACAGCCAGAAGGGCGCGTTCCACGGCAGCACGCCGAGCACGGTGCCGAGCGGCAGGTGCTGCACGTAGCTCGTGCTGGCGTCCGAGGGGAGCATCTCGTCCGCCAGGTAGTCGGCCCCGTGGTCGGCGTAGTGGTCGAAGCACAGCGCCGCCTTGGCGACCTCGCCGCGCGCCTCGCCGACGGGCTTGCCCATCTCCTCGGTCATGAGGGGCGCCAGCTCGTCGACGTGCTGACGCAGGTAGGTCGCCACGGCGTGCAGGACCTCCGCCCGCCGGTCGAAGGTCAACCGTCCCCACCCGACGGCGGCGTCCGCGGCCGCGGCGAGGATCTCCTCCACCTTCTCGGGGCCGGCCGGCTCGACCTCGCGGATGACCTTGCCCGTGCTCGGGTCGATCGCAGTGAGCATCGAGACTCCTCTCAGGCGACTTCGGGTCGGATCGGGGTGGTGTTGTCCAGGGCGTCGGACCGTTCCTCGCCGGACTCGGCGTCGCGGGCTCCGGCCCCCCGGTCGGGCTTCACGGTGAAGTCCTCGTCGAGGGTGAAGAAGGACTCGCACCCCCGGTCGGTGACGTAGACGGTGTCCGAGATGCCGACGGTCTTGTCCCCGTCGACGCCCCACATCCACGGGATGATGTGGAAGGTCATGCCCTCGCGCAGGATCGTCGGGTTGCCCTGGTTGAGGCTGGCGATGTAGCCCTCGTCCCAGCTCGGCGGGAACGCGATCCCGATGGAGTACCCGGAGCGGGTGATGAGGCGGGCCCCGACGTGGTTGTCCGTGATCACGCTGCGCACGATGTTGTCCGCGTCGGAGACCGTGATCCCCGGACGGATCGCCTTCTTCACCTCCGCCAGCGCCGTCTTCATCCGGTGCTGCGCCGCCGCCAACGACGGTGAGAGGTCGTCGAGCACAGCCGTGCGCATCATGGCCGTGTGGTAGCGCCGGAAGCAGCCGCCGACCTCGAGGAAGACGTGCTCGCCCGGCTGGACGACGCGGCCCTCCCAGGTGGCGTGGCCGATCATGCTGCGCGGTCCGGAGGCGACGTACGGCATGACGGCGGGGAACTCGCCCCCGGCACGGAACATCGCGGCGCTGATCTCCGCGGCGATCTCGTTCTCCGTCACCCCGGGCGCGCAGGCCTCCAGCCCGGCCTGCATGCCGACCTCGGTGGCCCGGGCGGCCTTCCTCATGATCTCGATCTCGGCCGGGGACTTGGTCACGCGACCCTCCTCGACGATGCCGAAGCAGTCGAGCAGGCGCCCCTCGGTGAGCGAGGTGTGGATGTAGTCCTGGTGATAGGCCGGGAAATAGTAGCTGTTGCGTTCGTACCCGATGTCCTTGGTGTGCAACCCGAATTCCCGCAGCGACTGCACAAGGCTCTGAATCGCGTCGCCGGTGTCCGGATAAGGGCGGGTCAGCTCGACCCACGTGCGCGCATAGACGTTCGACTCCTCCATGCTCCGCGTGATCATGAAGGGTTCCTCGGTCAACGGGACCACGAGCGCCTGGAAGAACGAATACCCCGTCGTCTGATAGTCGGTGAGATACATCAGGTTCTCGGGATCGGTGATCACGACGGCGTCCAGGAGCCGGTCGGCCATCCGTCGGCGCAGGTCACCCAGGCGCCGCTCGTACTCCTCGAACGGGAACGTCATGTCGTCGCGCTGCTTCACACCGGCCTCCAGGGTGGTCAGATGGTGCTGTGGACGGCCTTGGCGAGGATCTCGAGGCCCTCGTCCAGGTCGGCGTCCGGGATCGTCAACGGCGGGATGAGCTTGAGCACGCGTCCCCCGGTCCCGCAAGGACCGATGAGCAGTCCGTCGTCGAAGCACTTCTTGGCGATGGCCTTGGCGAGCGCGCCGTCACCGATGTCGAGACCCTGCATCATGCCGCGGCCGCGGACCTCGAAGCGTCCGTCCGAGCCTGCGGCGAGGTCGTCCAGGACAGCCGTCATGGTCTCGCGCTTGGCCGCCACCTGGTTCATCAGCTCGTCGTCGTCGAAGTACTCCAGCGCGACCCTGCCCGCCACGAAGGACAGCCCCTGGCCGCGGAACGTGCCGGTGTGCTCACCGGGTGACCAGTGGGCGTCGAGCTCGGGCTTGTTGAGGTTCATGGCGATCGGGGTCCCGTACCCGCCGAGGCCCTTCGCCAGCGTGATGATGTCCGGGTCGAGCCCCATGCCGTCGAAGCTGAAGTAGCTGCCGGTCCGGCCGCAGCCGGTCTGGATGTCGTCCACGATGAACAGGGCGCCCACGTCGTGGGCGAGGCGCTGGACCTCGCGCAGCCACTCCGCGCTCGCGACGTGCACGCCGCCCTCGGCCTGGATCGTCTCGACGACGAAGGCCGCCGGCGGGAGCAGGCCGCTCGAGGAGTCCTCCAGGAGCGCACGGAAGTCGGCGAGCTGCTGGACGCCGCCGCCGGGCGCCGTCTCGAACGGCAGCCGCACGACGTTCTCGAGCGGCACCCCCGCCGCGGCGCGGAAGTAGTCGTTGGCGGTCAGCGCCAGGGAGCCGAGCGTCATGCCGTGGAAGCCGTTGCTGAACGCCACCACGTCGCGGCGTCCGGTCACGCGTCGCGCGAGCTTGAGCGCGGCCTCGACGGCGTTGGTGCCCGTCGGCCCCATGAACTGCATCTTCATGGTCATGTCGCGCGGGGCGAGCACCGTGGCGGCGAACTTCTCGATGAAGTCCCGCTTGGTCGTGGTCGCCATGTCGAGGCTGTGCGCGACGCCGTCCGCCTCGAGGAAATCGATCATCGCGCGCTTCATGCGCGGGTTGTTGTGCCCGAAGTTGAGCACGCCGGCGCCCGCGAAGAAATCGAGATAACTACGTCCCGATTCGTCGACCTGACGCGCATTGGATGCCGAGGCAAAAACAGTCGGGTATGCCCGGCTGTAGCCACGGATCTCGGATTCCCACTTCTCGAACGCCTCCATGGACCATCTCTACGCGACCCCCCAGGGGGTGTCAAGAGGTCCGAAGTCCGCCGGGTAACAACTCTGTTTCCGCCGGATTCGCGGGCTCGTCGACGGGGTCGTCGACCGTCGGGCTCCCGGTGCGCACAGGGGTGCGACCGGCGCCGTCGACCTCGCCACCGAGGCCGGGTCCGCCCCGGCCCGTCGAGCGCGGCCGCGCGTCGTCGGCCGGCGCGATCACGCCCGCTCCCGCACCGTCCCGACGTGTCGGGCACCCATGGTCATCGGAAGTCCGTCTCGTCCAGGCGCAGACCCGTGCGCACGTAGGAGAGCAACGCGTCGGCCAACGCCTCGGGATCGATCGGCCCGTCCGGCCGGTACCACTCGACGAGAGAGTTGACGAGGCCGAAGGTGAAGCGTGCCGCGAGACCGGGATCGAGGTCGTCGCGGAGCGACCCCTCGTCACGCGCGGCCTCGAACGTCCCCCGGAGCCGCGCCGTGAGGACACGCCGGCGCTCCAGCGCCCTCAGCTCCACGTCGGAGTTGCCGTGCAGGCGGAGCAGCAGCGTGAGGTACTGCCGTCGTTCGCAGGCGACGAGCACCGCGTGCCGCACGATGTAGCCGATCCGGGACA
Organism: Isoptericola sp. 178; assembly: GCF_030586525.1. NCBI lineage: Bacteria > Bacillati > Actinomycetota > Actinomycetes > Micrococcales > Promicromonosporaceae > Isoptericola > Isoptericola sp. 178. The sequence continues at coordinate 719,602 of NZ_JAUQYN010000003.1, forward strand.
CCGCGTCGCCCGGCTGGGACTCGGCCTCGTCGAACACCCGCTCGAGCTCGCCCAGGGCTCGCTCCAGGGCGATCTCCAGCATCTCCGCCTTCGACGAGAAGTGGTAGTACACCGCCGACTTCGAGAGCCCCAGCCGTCTCGCGATCATCTCGAGCGACGAGGCGTCGTAGCCGTGGTCGGTGAACACCTGCACGATGACCTCGAGCATGCTGTTCCGGTCGTGGCCGGGCCTCCCCCGGCGGGGCGCTCCGCGCACGTCGGCGCTCTCCACCTGGCGAACCTCCCCTTCCGCGCGCTTCGCGGCACCCTGACGGACCGGGCCGGCGCCGGTCGCCCACGTTACCGCAGGTCGTACAGCCGCTTGAGCTTGCCCTGGGAGCGCGGCAACGTCCCGGTCCCGACCAGCTCCACCCCGAGCGTCGTCCCGATCCGGTCCTTGATCCGCTGCTGGAGCAGCAGCAACCCCTCCTCGGCCTCCCGCGGCGCAGCCCCGTCCCGTGCCTCGATCTTCACCGTGAGGTGGTCCATCCTCCCCCTCGTCGTGAGCTCGAGGACGAAGTGGGACGTGAGGTCCGGGATCTCGCAGACGATCTCCTCGACCTGCGTGGGGAAGAGATTGACCCCTCGCAGGATGATCATGTCGTCGTTCCGGCCGGTGATCCGCGCGATCCTCCGGTGCGCGGGTCGCGCGGTGCCGGGGTGCAGCGACGTGAGGTCCCGCGTCCGGTAGCGGATCATCGGGAAGGCTTCCTTGGTCAGCGTCGTGAGGACGAGCTCCCCCGTCGTCCCGTCGGGCAGGGGCCGCAGGTTCTCGTCGAGCACCTCGGGCAGGACGTGGTCCTCCCAGAGGTGCGGCCCGTCCTGCGTCTCGGCACACTCGTTGCCGACGCCCGGTCCCAGGATCTCGGAGAGTCCGTAGATGTCGACGGCCGTGAGGTCCAGGCGATCCTCGAGCTGGCGCCGCATCGAGTCGGTCCACGGCTCGGCGCCACAGATCGCGACCTTGAGGCTGGTGTCCCGCGGGTCGAGCCCGGCCTCCTCGAAGGCGTCGGCGATCGTCAGCAGGTAGCTGGGGGTGCACATGATCGCGTCCGGTTCGAAGTCGCGGATGAGCTGCACCTGCTTCTCCGTCTGGCCGCCCGACATCGGGACCACCGTGCAGCCGAGCCTCTCGATGCCGGCGTGAGCACCGAGACCGCCCGTGAACAGCCCGTAGCCGTACGCGTTGTGCACCGTCCACCCGGGACGCACGCCCGAGGCGTACAGCGAGCGGGCGACGAGACTCGCCCAGTGGTCCAGGTCGTTCTCGGTGTAGCCGACGACGGTCATCCTCCCGGTCGTGCCGGACGACGCATGGACGCGGCGCACCTGGTCCCTCGGCACGGCGAAGAGCCCGAACGGGTAGTGGTCGCGCAGGTCGTCCTTCGTCGTGACGGGCAGCTTCACGATGTCGCCGAGCTCGCGGACGTCGCCGGGGGCGACGCCGGCCTCGTCGAGCTTCCGCCGGTAGAAGGGCACGTTCTCGTAGGCGTGGCGCACCGTCCATCGGAGGCGCTCGAGCTGCAGCGCCTCCAGCTCGGCGCGGTCGAGGCGTTCCTCGGCGTGCAGTCCCACCTGGTCGGTGAGGCTCTGGATCGCGGGCATGGCTCTTCCTCGCAGGGTGGGTCGGGTCGGGCGACGGCAGGACCGGTCAGGAGGCCGGCGGCGCGGGGCGATCGGTGGCGAAGGACCGACCGCGGAACTCGGCGACCACGTCGCCGCGCTGGTCGGCCACGGTGACGTCGTAGAGGCCGTTGCGCCCCCGGAGCCAGCGCCGCTCGGCGGTGGCGGTGAGCACGTCACCGGACCGGCTCGCCCTCGTGAAGACGATGTCGGCCCCCGAAGCGACGACCGGCGTCGCCCCCTCGTTGCACGCATAGGCGAACGCCGTGTCCGCGAGGGCGAAGACCATGCCGCCGTGCGTGATCCCGAACCCGTTCACCATCCCCTGGCCGACGCGCATGGACAGCACCGCGCGGCCGCGCTCGAGCACCTCGACACGGATGCCGAGGGCGTCCTTCGCGGGGTCGTCCTGGAACATCGCCGTCGCCGACCACGTGGGATCGACCTCGATCGCGTCGTCGGCACGTCCGCTCGTCGGGGGGTTCGTCGTCGAACTCATCTGCGCTCCGTTGCGTGGGCCGTGGTGGGAGCCCGCCGTCCTGCTTCGTTGCGGCTCCGCCCGATCCGTGGCTATGCTCAATGAACGGTCGGTAAGTAATTCCTGGCCGGAACCGTACCACCCCTCCCCACCGGCGGGAGAGGGCCGACGACGGCCCCGGGGACCCTGACGCAAGGAGGCAGCAGATGGTCACGACCACGGCCGAGCTCGCCGAGGACGAGGACGGACGGGCTCGCTTCGACGCGCTCATCGCGGCGGACCAGCGCATCGAGCCACGCGACTGGATGCCGGACAAGTACCGCAGGACCCTCGTCCGGCAGATCTCGCAGCACGCCCACTCCGAGATCATCGGCATGCAGCCGGAGGCGAACTGGATCACCCGAGCGCCGAGTCTCAAGCGCAAGGCGATCCTCATGGCGAAGGTCCAGGACGAGGCCGGGCACGGCCTGTACCTCTACGCGGCGGCCCAGACGCTCGGCATCTCGCGCGAGGAGATGACCGCGCAGCTGATCGAGGGCCGGGCCCGCTACTCCTCGATCTTCAACTACCACACGCCGACGTGGGCGGACATGGGGGCGATCGGATGGCTCGTCGACGGGGCCGCCATCTGCAACCAGGTGCCGCTCTGCCGCGCCTCCTACGGGCCCTACGGCCGGGCGATGGTGCGCATCTGCAAGGAGGAGTCGTTCCACCAGCGTCAGGGCTTCGAGATCCTCTACGAGCTCGCCCACGGCACACCCGAGCAGAAGCAGATGGCCCAGGACGCGGTGGACCGCTGGTACTGGCCGTCGCTCATGATGTTCGGCCCCAGTGACGACGCCTCCCCGAACTCGGCGCAGTCGATGGCCTGGAACATCAAGCGGTTCTCCAACGACGAGCTGCGCCAGCGCTTCGTCGGGATGTGCGTCCCCCAGTTCGAGGCCCTCGGCCTCGAGTGCCCGGACAAGGACCTCCGCTACGACGAGGAGACCGGCACCTGGATCACCGGCGAGATCGACTGGGACGAGTTCGCCGCCGTGCTCGACGGCCGCGGCCCGGCGAACGCCGCACGGCTGCGTCACCGCCGGGAGGCGCACGACGACGGAGCGTGGGTCCGCGAGGGGGCCGCCGAGTACGCCCGCAAGCAGCATGACAGCGAGCGCGTCGCGGTCTGAGCAGCGACCGCCCGCCCCATGGACACCGAAGGAGACGAGGATGCCGACACCGGGTGAGACGGGAACCGAGGCATGGCCCCTGTGGGAGGTGTTCGTCCGCGCGAACCGCGGGCTGAGCCACGTCCACGCCGGGTCGCTGCACGCGCCCGACGAGGCGATGGCGCTGCGCAACGCCCGCGACCTGTACACGCGGCGCAGCGAAGGGGTGTCGATCTGGGTGGTGCCCGCCGCCGCGATCACCACGAGCGACCCCGACGCGAAGGGCGCCTTCTTCGAGTCGCCGGCCGGGAAGAACTACCGCCACGCGGTCTACTACACCCGCGCGGAGGGGGTGAAGCACCTGTGAGCGAGCACAGCGGGGCGCACGGTGACGTGAGCGTCGACGAGCTGACCCTTGCCGAGGAGCTGCTGGGCTCCGGCGCCACGGCGACGCCCCCGGTGGCGGAGTACGCGATGCGGCTGGGGGACGACGCCCTGATCCTCTCCCAGCAGCTCGGCGGGTGGATCTCTCGCGCGCCCGAGCTCGAGGAGGACCTGGCGCTCGGCAACATCGCGCTCGACCTCATCGGCCATGCGCGCGCGTTGCTGCGCTACGCCGGCACGGCGTCGGGCCGCTCGGAGGACGACCTCGCGTTCTGGCGCGACGAGCCCGAGTTCCGCAGCTGCTGGCTGGTGGAACAGCCCAACGGCCACTTCGGCGACACGATCGCCCGACAGTTCCTCTTCTCGGCCTACCAGGTCGAGCTCTACCACGCGCTGGCGACGAGCACGGACCCGTCGCTCGGCGCGATCGCCGGCAAGGCCGAGCGCGAGGTGGCGTACCACCTCGACCACGCCGCGCAGTGGATGCTGCGGCTCGCGGGCGGCACGGAGGAGTCGCGGGGCAGGATCACCGTGTCGCTGGGCGACCTGTACCCGTACGTGGACGAGCTCTTCGAGGACGACGAGCTCACCGACCGTCTCGCCGGTGTCGCACCGCGGCCCTCCTCGCTGCGAGCCGGCTTCGACCGCACCGTCGCCTCCGTGCTGGCGGAGGCAGACCTGGAGACTCCCGCGGTGAAGCCGGCTCGCGGTGACGGGCGCCGTGGCGGGCACACGGCGTCGATGGGCTACCTGCTCGCGGAGATGCAGTGGCTGGCCCGCCGCCACCCCGGAGCCACCTGGTGACGGGCACCCGACCCCACGAGCCCGCCGCGGCCCGCGTGTGGGACATCGCCGCGGAGGTCCTGGACCCGGAGGTGCCCGTGCTGACGATCGAGGACCTCGGGGTGCTCAGGACGGCCGAGGCCGACGAGCGAGGGGCCGTCCGGGTCGTGCTCACCCCCACGTACTCGGGCTGTCCCGCGATCGACCAGATGCGCGACGACGTCCGCTCCCGGCTCCGGGCCGCGGGCTACGAGCAGGTCGTGGTCGAGTACACCCTCGCCCCGGCCTGGTCGACCGACTGGATGAGCGAGGCCGGCAAGCGCAAGCTCGCCGACTACGGGATCGCGCCACCGGACTTCCGCGCCGCCTCGCGCAGGGGTCCGGTTCTCGTGCAGCTCTCGGTCAGGTGCCCGCGCTGCGGCTCGACCCGCACCCGTGAGGTCGCCCGCTTCGGCTCGACGTCGTGCAAGGCGCTCCACGAGTGCCTCGACTGCCTCGAACCCTTCGACTACTTCAAGGTCCACTGATCTCGCACGAGTCCCGGAAGGGAAACCATGGCCACCACCACCGTCGGTGCGAAGAAGCGCGCGACGTTCCACGAGCTCCGTGTCGCCGAGGTGCGGCGTCTCACCGGCACGAGCGTGGAGGTCACCTTCGAGGTGCCCGAGGAGCTCGCTGACGCGTACCGCTACCTCGCCGGGCAGTACCTCGCCCTGCGCACGACGATCAATGGCGAGGACGTGCGGCGTTCCTACTCCATCTGCCGGCCACCTGCCGACGGCCGCATCTCCGTGGCCGTCAAGCGCGACCACGGCGGGCTCTTCTCCACCTGGGCCAACGACGAGCTCCGCGCCGGCGACACGCTGCAGGTGATGACCCCGCAGGGTGCGTTCACCTCGAACCTCACGGAGCTCGACGGGCGGCACGTCGTCGGGATCGCGGCGGGGTCGGGCATCACACCCGTCATCACGATGGCGCACCAGGTGCTGCAGCACAGCGCGACGAGCCGCTTCGACCTGCTGTTCACGAACCGCTCGTCCCACGACGTGATGTTCGTCGAGGAGCTCGCCGACCTCAAGGACCGGTACCCCCGGCGCTTCGCGATCCACCACGTGCTCTCGCGCGAGCAGCGGTCGGCCCCGATCATGTCGGGACGCCTCGACGAGGAGCGGTTGCGCAGGATCCTGACCTCGGTCGTGCCCGTCGAGATGGCGGACGAATGGGTGCTGTGCGGCCCCTTCGAGCTCGTCCAGCTGTGTCGCGACCTCCTCGACGGGTACGGGGTGGACGCCGCGCACGTGCGCTACGAGCTGTTCACGACCGGCGAGCCCGGCGCCCCGTCCACCCGCCCGCGTCCTATCGAGGTCCGGGCCGGAGAGAGGACGGTCACCGTCGACATCAACCTCGACGGGACCTCGGCGTCGGTCGAGAGCCCCCTCAGCGCGAACGAGACGATCCTGAACGCGGCGCTGCGCGTGCGCCCGGACGCACCCTTCGCCTGCACGGGCGGGGTGTGCGGCACGTGCCGGGCCCGCGTCCTGGAGGGGTCCGTGACGATGACCGAGAACTACGCGCTCGAGCCCGACGAGGTCGAGAACGGCTACGTCCTCACCTGCCAGTCGCACCCGCAGTCCGACCACGTGGCCGTCGACTACGACGCCTGACCCGAGAGAAGGTACCGACCGATCATGATCACCCTGTCGATCGCCGACGACGTGGCCGAGGTCGTCCTCGACGCACCCACCCGCCTCAACGCCCTCGGGCCCGACGACGTGCGCGAGCTCTCCGCCGCCTACACGCAGGCGGCGGAGGCCGGCGTGCGCGCACTGGTCCTGCGTGGCGAGGGCCGCGCGTTCTGCGCGGGCCGGGACATCTCGGGGGTCGACCCCCGGGAGGACGACGTGCTCGGGTACCTGGAGGGGCTGATCCAGCCGCTGCTCGAGCAGATGAGCGCGTTCCCCGCCCCCACCTTCGCCGCCGCCCACGGAGCCTGCCTCGGCGTCGGTCTGGGACTGCTCGTCGCGAGCGACGTCGTGTACGTCGCCGACACGGCCAAGATCGGCAGCCCCTTCGCGAACCTCGGCGCGACGCTCGACTCCGGCGGTCACGCGCTGTTCCACGAGCGGCTCGGGGCGCACCGCACGCTCGACCTCGTCTACACCGGACGGCTGATGTCGGGGTCCGAGGCCGTGGCGGCGGGCCTGTTCTCCCGCGCGATGCCCGCCGACGAGGTGCTCGACACCACGCGTGCCGCGGCCGCGACAGCCGCCCGCGGGGCGACGCAGGCGTTCCTCGCGTCGAAGGCGCTCGTGCGCGAGCTGCGCGACCGCCGCGTCGGCCTGTGGGAGTCGATGTCCGCGGAGAACCGCGCGCAGGCCGCCCTGTGCGACACCGACGACTACCGCGAGGGCTTCGCCGCGTTCCAGGAGAAGCGCACGCCGGTGTTCACCGGCGGCGAGCGCGGCGGCGTCGCATGAGCACGGCGAGGGTGACGGACCCCGGGACCGCGCCGGTCGGCGCCGGCAACTGGGTCGCGCAGAACGGCTCGGGCGAGCTCGCCGACATGATGGGCATCGAGTTCCTCGAGTACACGGTCGAGCGGACCGTCGGGCGGATGCCCGTGCGCGGCAACCGCCAGACGGTGGGCTACCTGCACGGCGGGGCGTTCGTCGTCCTCGGCGAGTCGCTCGGGTCGATGGCCGCCAACCTCCATGCCGGCGCAGGACGCCTCGCCGTCGGCGTCGACGTCAACGCGACGCACACGCGATCGGCGACGGAGGGCTACGTCACGGGCGTGTGCACGCCCGTCCACCTGGGGCGTTCCCTCACCGTGCACGAGATCGTCGTCACCGACGACGACGGCCGGCGCTGCTGCACGATGCGCATCACCAATCTCGTCAAGGACGCGCCCGTCCCGTAGCGGTCCGCGCCGCACGGCCCGCTCGTCCCCCCCCTCACCGAAACGCTCGGTCGCCCCCGCGGGGTGACACCGCGCAGACAGGAAGGTCCATCCCCATGCCCGAGGCATATCTCGTCGACGGGGTCCGCACACCGGTCGGCCGGTACGGCGGAGTGCTCGCCGGCGTCCGCCCGGACGACCTGGCCGCGCTGGTGCTCGGCACGGTCCTCGAGCGGTCGGGCGTCCCCGCGGACGCGGTCGACGAGGTCGTCCTCGGCGCGGCCAACCAGGCCGGTGAGGACAACCGCAACGTCGCCCGCATGGCGGTGCTGCTCGCCGGACTGCCCGACTCGCTGCCCGGGTACACCGTCAACCGTCTCTGCGCGTCGGGCATGACCGCCGTCGCCAACGCCTCGCAGGCCATCCGTGCGGGTGACGCCGACCTCGTCGTCGCGGGCGGTGTCGAGTCGATGACCCGCGCGCCCTGGGTGCAGGAGAAGCCCGCCCGTGCCTGGGCCAAGCCGGGCGCACAGTTCGACACCTCGATCGGCTGGCGCTTCCCCAACCCCGTCCTCCTGAGGCGCGACAAGGCGACCTACTCGATGCCGGAGACCGCGGAGGAGGTCGCCCGCGTCGACGGCATCAGCCGCGCCGACGCGGACGCCTTCGCCGCGGAGAGCCACCGCCGCGCCGTCGCCGCGATCGAGGCCGGCCGCTTCACCGACGAGATCGTCCCGGTCAAGGCTCCGGCCGGCCGTGGGGAGACGCGGCTCGTCGACACCGACGAGGGCCCTCGTCCCGGCACGACCACCGAGGTGCTGGCGAGCCTGCCGCCCGTCGTCGCCGGCGGGAGCGTCGTCACCGCGGGCAACTCGTCGTCCCTCAACGACGGTGCCTCGGCACTCGTCGTCGCGAGCGGCGACGCCGTCGACAGGTACGGGCTCCGTCCGCGGGCGCGCATCCTCACGAGCGTGTCGGCCGCCCTCGCCCCCGAGATCATGGGCCTCGGCCCCGTGCCCGCGACGCAGAAGGCGCTCGAGCGCACGGGCCTGTCGCTCTCCGACATCGGCGCGGTCGAGCTCAACGAGGCCTTCGCCACCCAGTCACTGGCCACGATCCGCCGGCTCGGTCTCGACCCGGCCCTCGTCAACGCCGACGGCGGCGCGATCGCGCTGGGCCATCCCCTGGGCTCCTCGGGGTCGCGACTGCTCGTGACCCTGCTCGGCCGCATGGAGCGTGAGGGGTCCCGCTACGGCCTCGCCACCCTGTGCGTCGGCGTCGGCCAGGGGTCCGCCACCATCGTCGAGAGGATCGATCCGTGAGCCGAGCAACGACGGGCGTGGGACACCAGGCTCCCCTGAGGGTCGAGGACCGTGACACCCACGTGCTCGCGAGCCTCGACCGCCCCGAGAAGCGCAACGCGATCGACCAGGACCTGGTCGACGCCCTGCACGCGCTGTGCGCCGACCTCGAGGAGGAACCGCGCACGCTCGTGCTGCGCGGCGAGGGCGGCGACTTCGCCGCGGGCGCCGACATCGCGCAGCTGCGAGACCGACGAGCGGCCGATGCTCGTGCCGGCATCAACACCCACGCCTTCCTGCGTGTCCGTGCCCTCCCGATGCCCGTGATCGCCGTGCTCGACGGCTTCGCGCTCGGCGGCGGCGCGGAGCTCGCCTACGCGGCCGACGTCCGCATCGGTACCCGCTCCCTGCGGATCGGCAACCCCGAGACCGGCCTCGGCATCATCGCCGCGGCCGGGGCGACGTGGCGCCTGCCGGAGCTCGTCGGTGAGCCCCTGGCGGCCGAGATGCTCCTGACAGGGCGTGTCCTCGACGGTGCCGAGGCGTTCGCCGCCGGGCTGGTCACCCAGCTGCACGACGACGGCGCCGCCGCGCTCGTGGCGGCCGAGGGCATGGCCGACCGGATCGCGAGACTCGATCCCGCAGCCCTGCAGGCGTCCAAGCGCGCGCTGCGAGCCCCGCGGAGCGAGCACCCCCAGGTGGATCTCGCGGAGCAGGCGATCCTCTTCGAGAGCCCCGAGAAGACGCGCCGCATGACCGAGTTCCTCGAGCGGAAGCAGCAGAGCAGATGACGAGCGCACCTCGCCCCGCACCCCGGTCCCGCCCCGACGGCACGGTCCCCGCGCGCGTCGGCGTCCTCGGCGGTGGCCGCATGGGCGGCGGGATCGCCCACGCCTTCCTCCTCGCGGGGGCCTCCGTCACCGTCGTCGAGCGCGACGTCGAGTCGGCGGCGGGCGCACGAGCACGCATCGAGAGGAGCATCGACACCTCCCTCGCGCGGGGCTTCGACGGTGACGCCGCGGCACTGCGGCGGGCCCTCACCGCCGCCCCGGACATCGGTGCCTTCGGCGCCTGCCGGCTCGTGCTCGAGGCGGTACCGGAGTCGCTCGACCTGAAGCTCGAGGCCCTCGGCGAGATCGAGCGACAGCTTCCGGCCGACGCCGTGATCGCCTCGAACACCTCCTCGATCCCGCTCGCACAGCTCGCCGACGGGCTGGAGCGGCCCGAGCAGTTCATCGGACTGCACTTCTTCAACCCGGTGCCGGCCTCGACGCTGGTCGAGGTCGTCGTCCACGAGCGCAGCGGTCCCGGCCTGCCAGACCTGGCGCGCGGCTGGGTGCACGCGCTCGGCAAGACCCCGATCACCGTCACGGACGCGCCGGGCTTCGCCTCGAGCCGGCTCGGCGTCGCGCTCGCGCTCGAGGCCATCCGGATGGTGGAGCAGGGCGTCGCGAGCGCGCAGGACATCGACCTCGCCATGGAGCTCGGCTACCGGCACCCGACCGGCCCGCTCCGCACCACCGACCTCGTGGGCCTCGACGTCCGCCTCGGCATCGCCGAGCAGCTGGAGCGGGACCTCGGTGCTCGCTTCGCACCGCCGCAGCTGCTCCGCGACATGGTGGCCGCGGGCACGCTCGGCCGCAAGAGCGGCCGCGGCTTCTACGACTGGAACGACAGCTGACCGCGGCTCGGCCGCACGAACGGAGGACTGATGACGCGCACGTTGCAGAGCTATGTCGAGGACACCTGGTGGAGCCCCGCCACGAGCGCGACCGGCACCGAGGTGCGGGATGCCGCCACCGGCGAACCGGTCGCGATCGTGTCCAGCGAGGGCCTCGACCTCGCCGGCGCGATGGAGCACGCCCGCACCGTCGGCCAGGCGAGCCTCGGCCGGCTCACCTTCCACCAGCGCGCGGTGCTGCTCAAGAAGCTCGCGCTCGTCCTCACCGAGCGCAAGGCCGAGCTCTACGAGCTGTCCTCCCGCACGGGCGCGACGAAGTCGGACTCGTGGATCGACGTCGACGGCGGCATCGGGGTGCTGTTCACCTACTCCGGGAAGGGCAGGCGCGAGCTCCCGAACTCGACCGTGCAGCTCGACGGGCCGCTCGAGCCGCTCTCGAAGGACGGGTCGTTCCTGGGACGCCACGTCCGCACGACCCTGCCGGGCGTCGTCGTGCAGATCAACGCGTTCAACTTCCCCGTCTGGGGTCCGCTCGAGAAGTTCGCCCCGGCCTTCCTCGCGGGCATGCCGACGATCGTCAAGCCCGCCACACCCGGCGCGTACCTGACCGAGCACATGGTGCGGATCCTCGTCGAGTCGGGTCTGCTGCCCCCGGGTTCGCTCCAGCTCGTCTCCGGCTCCGTCCGCGACGTCCTCGACCATGCCCGGCTCGGCGACGTCGTGGCCTTCACCGGCTCGGCGTCGACGGCCGACCTGCTCCGGCGCCACGACGCCGTCAGGTCCGGCGGCGTCGTCTTCGGCGCCGAGACCGACTCGATCAACGCCTCCGTGCTCGGCCCCGATGCGGTGGAGGGCACCGCCGAGTTCGACGCCTACGTGCGTCAGCTCGTCACCGAGATGACCGCGAAGGCGGGGCAGAAGTGCACCGCGATCCGCCGCGCGATCGTCCCCACGGCGAGCGCCGATGCCGTGGTCGAGGCCGTGCGACGGCGTCTGGAGGCGAAGGTCGTCCTGGGCGACCCCCGCGACGAAGGCGTCACGATGGGCCCGCTGGCGTCGGTCGACCAGCGCGACGAGGTCCTGCGCCAGGTGCGCAGGCTCGCCGACGGCGGGGGGAAGATCGTGGTCGGTGACCAGCAGGAGGAGGGGCGTGACAGCGCCTTCCTCTCGCCGATCCTGCTGCGCTTCGAGGACGCCGAGGCCCCGCGGGTGCACGACACCGAGGCGTTCGGCCCGGTGTCCTCCGTGATCGCCTACGACACCCCCGAGCAGGCCGCGGAGCTCGTCGTGCGCGGCGGTGGCTCGCTCGTCACGAGCGTCGCCTCGGCCGACCCCGGGTTCGTCGCGACGCTGACGCGGCGAGTGGCCTCCGCCAACGGCCGGATCCTCGTGCTCGACGCCGCCGCGGCACGCTCCTCGACGGGGCACGGCTCTCCCCTGCCGATGCTCGTGCACGGCGGGCCCGGACGTGCCGGTGGCAGCGAGGAGCTCGGCGGCGTGCGCAGCGTCTTCCACTACATGCAGCGCACGGCGATCCAGGGCAGCCCCGAGATGCTCACGGCGATCACCGGCGTGTGGCACCCGGGCGCGGCGACCCGCGGCGACGCGCACCCGTTCCGGAAGTCGCTGGACGAGCTCCGCGTGGGCGACCAGGTGGTGTCGGAGGAGCGCGAGGTCACCCTCGACGACATCACCCACTTCGCCGAGTTCACGGGCGACACCTTCTACGCGCACACCGACGAGGAGGCGGCGGCCGCGAACCCGTTCTTCCCCGGACGGGTGGCCCACGGCTACCTGCTGCTCTCCTTCGCGGCGGGCCTGTTCGTCTCGCCCGAGCCCGGCCCCGTGCTCGCGAACTACGGACTCGAGAACCTGCGTTTCACGACGCCGGTGTCCCCGGGGGACAGGATTCGCGTGGCGCTCACCGCCAAGCAGATCATCCCCCGCGAGACCGACGACTACGGCGAGGTGCACTGGGACGCCGTGCTGACCAACCAGGACGACGAGACCGTCGCCACCTACGACGTGCTCACGCTGGTCAGCAAGGACGGCCACGCGGCGTAGCGCGGGACGGCGCACGACGGGCCCCGGCGGAGACCAGCTCCGCCGGAGCCCGTCCTCGTCCCGCCGGCGGTGCGGCTCGTCCCCACCCTTCCGGCCCCGCTCCGACGGGCGCGGCGGCCCGCCCCGGGAACGACGAAGGCCGGCCCACCGTGATGGTGGACCGGCCTCGTACGACGTGGAGCTGAGGGGACTCGAACCCCTGACCCTCTGCATGCCATGCAGATGCGCTACCAGCTGCGCCACAGCCCCGTGAACCGACCGAAGGTCTGATTCGTGGAGTTCCGGGGGGCTTGCCCCCTCGGGAACGACGTTATCTTAGGCAGACTTCGGCTCAGGTTCCAAATCCGCGTGCGGGCCCGCCTGCCAGCGGTCCAGCGGGTAGCCGGCACCGACGTTGTGCGCCACCAGCCGCCACCCCGGGACCGCTCCGGGCGCGGATCGGTGCAGGTGGGACCAGTGCACGTTGTGCATGCCGGAGATCCCGCGCCATGCCGTCGCGTCCAGGTCGAGCAGTCCGGTGATGGCCAGCGAGATGGCCGCCCCGTGCGAGACCACGACGAGACACTCGTCACCGTCGAGCAGGTCGGCGTGGTCCCGGACCGCTGCGGTCGTCCGCGCGGCGACCTCGGCCTTCGTCTCGGCGTCCACGCCGCGGGGTTCCCCGCCGCGCCGCCACGTCGCGTACTCCTCGGGCCAGCGGTCGACGATCTCGTCCTGGGTCAGACCCTCCCACTGGCCGAAGGACCGTTCGCGCAGCCGCGGGTCGGTCTCGACCGGCAGGCCCATCAGCTCGGCGTAGGCGGCCGCGGTGTCGGCGGCCCGTTCGAGGTCCGAGGACACGACCCGCGCGGCACGGTGCGAGGTCGCCAGCGCGGTCGCGCCCTGCTCGGCCTGCCAGCGGCCGACCTCGTCCAGCGGGATGTCGACCTGGCCCTGCAGCCGCATGGTGGCGTTGTAGGCGGTCCGACCGTGCCGCAGCAGGACGACGGTGCGGGCGGTCATCGCCTCACATCCCGCCGTGCAGACGGATCGCACCGTCCGCGCCGTCGTCGCCGAACTCGGCACGGGCCGCGGCACCGTCGCCCCCGCGGGCGTCCGGCGGCAGGTCCACGGACGGGCAGTCCTTCCAGAGCCGCTCGAGCGCGTAGTAGACCCGGTCCTCGGCGTGCTGCACGTGCACCACGACCTCGCCGAAGTCGAGCAGGACCCAGCGCGCCTCGGACTTGCCCTCGCGCCGCAGCAGCTTGGCCCCCGCTTTGTGCATGGCCTCCTCGACGGCGTCGACGACGGCCACCACCTGGCGCTCGTTGGTCCCGGTGGCGATGAGGAACACGTCGGTGAGCACCAGCTGCTCGCTCACGTCGAGCGCGATGATCTCCTGCGCCTTGCGCTCGGACGCGGCTCGCGCCGCGACGACCGCCAGCTCGACGGCACGGTCGGTCGCGGTCATCGACGTCCTCCCAGATCGGTCGTGGCGGTCGCCACGGGGGTCGGCGGCACCGGCGCGGACGCCTCCTCCGGGGCGAAGTCGTCCGGCGGGCTGAGCACGAGGTTCCAGATCAGCAACCCCAGGACGAACGCGACCACGACCAGGATGATGTAGTGCAGCCACGTGTAGGAGGGCTCGTGCTCGTCGTCCCAGTCCTCCTCGTCGTCCTCGAGGTACCGGGGACCGGCCGGACCCGGGGGCTGGGCCGCCAGCCCGCCGAACGGCGAACCGGTGGTCGGTGGGACGGAGGCCGGCGCGGCACCGGTCCCCGACGACGGCGAGCCCCACGGCAGCGCGGGCCCGTCCGTGCCCGACGCCTGCCGCGAGGCACCACCCGGTCCCGGGGAGGCGCTGGGCCAGGCGGGCGGAGGCGTCGTGCCGGCCTGCGTCTCGCTCCGGCCGGGCGCCCCGAAGGGAGAGCCGGCGCCGAAGGCCGACCGGCGCCCGGGCGTCGTCCCCTCGGACGGTGCCGGGGCCGGGGAGGAGCCGGACGCCGCCCCGGCGGACGGTCCGGGGCCGAACGGGGAGGGCGGCGTGGACGCGGGCGGCGTCGACGCGGGCGGCGTCGACGTCGGCGGGGTGTCGTTCCGCGGCGCCGACGGCGCGGGGCCCGGCGTGGGCGGGGTCGCCGACCGGGACTCCGGAGGCTGCCCGAACGCCCGGGTCGAGGCGCGGCGGGGCGTGGCCGACCCGCCCTGCGCACCGGAGGGCGGGAAGCCCGCCGACGGTGCGGCGGACGAGCCGTCGCGCGGGGGCGCGGCGTCGTTGCGCTGCACGGGCGCCAGCCGACCGGTCTCGTCCAGACCGCGCACACCACCGGACGAGCTCGGCGGGCGGACGGTGGGCGCGGGGGCCGGCGCCGGGGACGCCGAGGAGCGTTCCCGCATCGCCCGGCGGGACGGGGGCGGCGTCGGTGCGGCGCGCGGGGGCGTCGGCGCGTCGCCCGTGGCGGGGGCAGGCGTCGGCGCCGGACCCGGCGACGGGGCGGGGGCCGGAGCGGGCGAAGGGGCCGGCGTCGGGGCCGGGGACGCACCGCTGCCGAACGCGGCAGGACCCGCACCGGGGACCGGCGCCGAACCCGCGGACTGCGCGCTCTCCCGCGCGGCCGCGGCCGCACGCTCACGCTCTCTGATCTCCCGACGCGTCATCGGCCGGGACGTGTTGTCACTCATCGAGACCTCGATACAGACCGTGCTTGGCGATGTACTGGACGACGCCGTCCGGGACCAGGTACCAGACCGGCAGGCCCGCGGCGGCGCGGCGGCGGCAGTCGGTCGACGAGATCGCGAGGGCGGGGACCTCGAGCGTCGTCACGCCGTGGGTCGGCAGCTCGTCGACCGTGAGCGAGTGGCCCGGCCGCGTCACCGCGACGAAGTGCGCCATCTCCCACAGGTCCCCGGCGTCCTTCCACGTGAGGATCTGCTCGATGGCGTCCGCGCCGGTGATGAAGTGGAGATCGGCGTCGGGACGCGCCGCCTGCAGGTCGCGCAACGTGTCGACCGTGTAGGTCAGACCCGGCCGGTCGATGTCGGCCCGGCTGACGGTGAACCGGGGGTTGGACGCCGTCGCGATGACGGTCATCAGGTACCGGTGCTCGGCCGGTGAGACCTGCGCGTCCTGCTTGAAGCTCGGCTTGCCGGTGGGGACGAACACGACCTCGTCGAGGTCGAGCAGCGCCGCCGCCTCGCTCGCCGCGACGAGGTGGCCGTGATGGATCGGGTCGAACGTCCCGCCCATCACCCCGATCCGGGGTCTCGCCTGCTCGCTCACGTGCTGTCGCGGCGTCGTCAGTGCTTGTTGTGCGCGTTGCGGAAGGCGTACGTCGCCAGCAGCGCGACGACGAAACCACCGAACGCGAGCACACCGAACAGGACCGGCGGGATCTCGAACCCGGAGTGCTCAACGGCCTCTTCGGCGGCAAGGACGGCGATGTGCAGCACGAGTGCTCCTCAGTGATGGTCCGGACGGGTCGCAGCACAGTCTCTCACGACGCGGGGTCAGGGCCGCACGTGGCCGTCGCCGTGCACGACCCACTTGGTGGTGGTGAGCTCGGCGAGACCCATCGGGCCACGGGCGTGCAGCTTCTGCGTCGAGATCCCGAGCTCCGCACCCATCCCGAACTGGGCGCCGTCGGTGAACCGTGTCGACGCGTTCACCAGGACGGCCGCGGCGTCGACCTCCGCGACGAACCGCTCGGACGCCGCGAGGTCGTTCGTGACGATGGCCTCGGAGTGCCCGGAGCTCCACGTGCGGATGTGCTCGATCGCCTCGTCGAGGGAGTCGACGACGCGCACGGCGAGCTCCGCCGCGAGGTACTCCGTGGCCCAGTCCTCCTCGGTGGCCGCCAGCACCTCGACGCTCTCGGGCGCCTGGCCCGCGGTCCGGTCGTCGACGTGCAGCACGACCCCGGCACCGCCCAGCGCCGCGAGCGCGGCCGGCAGGAACCGGTCGGCGACGTCGGCGTGCACGAGCAGCGTCTCGGCCGCGTTGCACACACCGACGCGCTGGGTCTTGGCGTTCATGACGATCTCGACGGCCGAGGCGACGTCGGCGGCGGCGTCCACGTAGACGTGGACGTTGCCGGTGCCGGTCTCGATGACGGGCACGGTGGACTGCTCGACGACCGTCCGGATCAGGTCGGCGCCCCCGCGGGGGACGAGGAGGTCGACGAGACCGCGGGCCTGCATGAGCGCGACACCGCCGGGTCGGCCGTGGGCGTCGATGGACTGCACGAGGTCGGCGGGCAGGCCCTGCGCCGTCAGACCCCGTCGCATCACGTCGACGATGACCGTGTTCGACGACGCGGCGGCGCTGCCCCCGCGCAGGATGACCGCGTTGCCGGACTTCAGCGCGAGCCCGGCGGCGTCGACCGTGACGTTCGGCCGCGCCTCGTAGATCATGCCGACCACGCCCAGCGGCACGCGCAGCCGGCGCAGCCGCAGGCCGTTGGGGAGCGTCCGGCCCGTCACGACCTCGCCGACCGGGTCCGGGAGCCCGGCGACCTCGCGCAGGGCCTCCGCGATGGCGGCGACCCGCTCGTCGGTCAGCGCCAGGCGGTCCAGGAGCCCCTCGCTCATGCCGTGCTCGCGACCGCGGCGCAGGTCCTCGGCGTTGGCGGCCACGATCTCGCCGGACGCCGCGACGAGGGCGTCGGCGAGGGCGTGCAGCGCGGCGTCCTTGGTGGCACGGGTCGCGGTCGTCAGGGACCGGGCGGCGACCTGGGACCGCCGGGCGACGTCCTGCACCGCGGCGAGCACCTCGGCGTCCGGCTGCGGTCGCTGCGCGGGTCCGGGCGTCGTGCCGGCTGAGGGTTCGAACGTCGTGGTCATGCGTTCGAGACTACGACGACGACGGCGGTGAGGACAGGCCGTTCCGCCCTTCGAGCACGAGGTCGTCGCGATGGACCACCTCGCGGTCGTACCCCTCCCCCAGCTCCTCGCGCAGGGCGTAGGTGGACCGTCCCAGCAGGTCGGGAAGGTCACCGGCGTCGTAGGCGACCAGGCCCCGGGCCACGACCGTCCCGTCGGGCCCGACCAGCTCCACCGGGTCGCCGGTCTCGAAGTGTCCCTCCACCCGGGTGATCCCGGCCGGCAGGAGGGAGGCCCGTCCGCCGAGCACCGCGCGGGTGGCGCCGTCGTCGAGGTGCAGCCTGCCCTCGGTGCGCGCGGCGTGCGCGATCCACAGCCGACGGGCCGTCGACCGCTTGCCGCCGGCGGCGAAGAAGGTGCCGACGTCCTCGCCCGCGAGGGCCCGCGCGACGTTGTCCGCGCAGGTCAGCACCACCGGCACCCCGTCCTGGGTGGCGATGCGGACCGACTCGAGCTTGGTGACCATCCCGCCGGTGCCGACCGCGCTCCCCCGGCCCGTGACCTCGACGCCGGCCACCTGCGCCAGGTCGGCGACGTGGCTGATCCGGCGGGCGCCGGGCCGGCTGGGCGGGGCGTCGTGCAGGCCGTCGACGTCGGTGAGCAGCACCATCGCGTCGGCACGCACCAGGTGTGAGACGAGGGCGGCGAGCCGGTCGTTGTCCCCGAAGCGCAGCTCGTCGACGGTGACCGCGTCGTTCTCGTTGACCACGGGCACGACGCGCAGGGCGAGCAGCTTCTCCAGGGACCGCTGGGCGTTGCGATACCGGGCCCGACGCACCGTGTCCTCGGCCGTCAGCAGCGCCTGGCCGACCCGGATGTCGTGCGTGGCGAACGCCTCGCTGTACCGGGCCACGAGCTGCCCCTGGCCCAGCATGGCGCAGGCCTGCATGGTGGCCAGGTCACGGGGGCGAGCGCTCAGTCCCGCCGGCCCGATCCCGGCGGCGATGGCCCCGGAAGTCACGAGGACGACCTCCTGACCCTCCCGGTGCCGTGCCGCGAGCACGTCGACCAGCGACCGCAGCGCACCGAGGTCGAGGTGGCCGTCGGCGCGCGTGAGCGACGACGAACCGATCTTGACGACGATCCGGCGGGCGGCCGGCAGAGCGGAGCGGGACTGGGCGTTCACGCCTCCATCATCCCCGACCCGGCGCTCAGTCGTCGGAGGGGTCCGCCCAGTGGCCGGCCTCGCGCTCGGTCCACAGCTCCTCGCGGGCGGCCGTCTTGGCGTCCATCCGCTCGACGAAGTCACGACGCTTCTCGGAGCGCGTCGGGCGGCGGCTCTCCTCGAGGCGGCGGTCCTGCCCGCGGGCGCCGAGCAGCTCCGCACCCGTGGACAGCGTCGGCTCCCAGTCGAAGACCACGGCGTCCTGGTCGGTGCCGATGCGGACCTCGTCGCCGGCCACGGCGCCGGCCTCGAGGAGCTTGTCCTCGACCCCGAGCTTGGCGAGGCGGTCGGCGAGGAACCCGACGGCCTCGTCGTTGTTGAAGTCGGTCTGCCGCACCCAGCGCTGCGGCTTGCTGCCCTGGACGAGGTAGTAGACGTCCCCGGTGGACCCGTCCGTGCGGCGCACGACGGTGAACCCGGAGTCGTCGACGGCCCGGGGCCGCAGCACGACGCGTGCGGGCTCCGGCGCCGGGGCGGCGGCCCGGGCCTGCTCCACGAGCTCGGCCAGGGCGAAGGTGAGGGCCTTCAGCCCCTCGTGCGAGGCCGTCGAGATCTCGAAGACGCGCAGCCCACGGGCCTCGAGGTCGGGCCGGACGAACTCGGCCAGCTCCCGCGCCTCGGGCACGTCGATCTTGTTGAGCACGACGAGCTGAGGGCGCTCGGTGAGCGGCACGCGGCCGCCCTGGATGTCGAGGTCGCCGGCGTAGGCCGCCAGCTCCGCCTCGAGGACCTCCAGGTCGGTGATCGGGTCGCGCCCGGGTTCCAGCGTGGCGCAGTCCAGCACGTGCACGATGACGGCCGTGCGCTCGATGTGCCGCAGGAACTCCAGGCCGAGGCCCTTGCCCTCGCTCGCACCGGGCAGCAGCCCGGGCACGTCGGCGATGGTGTAGCGGGTCGACCCCGCCTGCACGACGCCGAGGTTCGGCACGAGGGTGGTGAACGGGTAGTCGGCGATCTTGGGCCGGGCCGCCGAGACCGCGGCGATCAGCGAGGACTTGCCGGCGCTGGGGAAGCCCACGAGGGCGACGTCCGCGATGGTCTTGACCTCGAGCGTGACGTCACGCTCCTCGCCGGGCTCGCCCAGCAGGGCGAAACCGGGGGCCTTGCGCTTCGGCGAGGCGAGCGCCCGGTTGCCCAGGCCGCCGCGCCCGCCCGCGGCCACGACGTACTCGGCACCGATCCCGACGAGGTCGGCCAGCACGGTGCCGTCGCGGTCCTTGACGACGGTGCCGTCGGGGACGCTGAGCACCAGGTCGTCGCCCTGGGCCCCGTGCCGGTCGCCGCCCATGCCCTGCCCGCCGTTGGCCGCCTTGCGGTGCGGCGAGTGGTGGTAGTCGAGCAGCGTCGTCGTCTGCCCGTCGACGACCAGCCGGACGCTGCCGCCGTCACCCCCGTTGCCGCCGTCGGGGCCGCCGAGCGGCTTGAACTTCTCGCGGTGCACGGAGGCGACCCCGTGCCCGCCGGACCCCCCGGCCGCGTGGAGCACGACTCGATCGACGAAGCTGGCCATGGGTAGATCCTCTCAGGTGAGCGTGCGCCACCACGACGGACGGGTGGCCGGACGCGCACGAGGGGCGCACCCCGCTCGGTGGTGCGCCCCTCGTGACGGACGGTGCAGCGTGGCTGCGGTGCCGGGTCGGCTCAGACCTGGGCCGCGACGATGTCGACGACCTTGCGGCCGCGACGGGTGCCGAAGGCGACCTCGCCGGCCGACAGGGCGAACAGCGTGTCGTCGCCGCCACGGCCGACGTTCTCGCCGGGGTGGAAGTGGGTGCCGCGCTGGCGGACGATGATCTCGCCGGCGTTGACGACCTGGCCCGCGTAGCGCTTCACGCCGAGGGACTTGGCGTTCGAGTCACGACCGTTGCGCGAGGAGCTCGCGCCCTTCTTGTGTGCCATCTCAATCCTGCTTTCTCGTCAGTACGAAGAGTGTGGGGAACCGTGCGGGCCGGGGCCCGCCGGACATCACTTGATACCGGTGACCTTCAGGCGGGTCAGCTGCTGGCGGTGACCCTGGCGCTTCCGGTAGCCGGTCTTGTTCTTGTACTTGTGGATCGTGATCTTCGGACCCTTGGCGTCCTTCACGACCTCGGCGGTGACCTTGACCTTCGCCAGCTTCTCGGCGTCGGTGGTCACGGTGTCGCCGTCCACGAGCAGGATCGCGGTCAGCTCGACGGTGTCACCGGCCGAGCCCTGGACCCGGTCCGTGACGACGATGTCCCCGACGGACACCTTCTCCTGCCGGCCACCGGCCTTGACGATCGCGTACACCATGTTGATGCTCATCTCTCCTGGTCTTGGCGTGCTCACCCGACGTCGGTCACCGGCTTGGTCTGGAACTCGCACCGCCGCGGCGGTGGAGTGCGGTGCGCCGAGGGCACACGGGACAGGCGCGCTCACAACGCGCCGACGCAACACCTTACGCGACCGGCCCTCGGCGGATCAACCTGGCCCGACGGGCCGGACCGTGAGGTGGGCCACGTCACGGGCAGGTCTGCGAGCGGGGCACGGCCGTCGGACCATGGTCGCATGAGCCCCGTCCGCGACGACGCCGTCCCCGTGGACGGGCACGACGCCGTGGCCGCCGCGATGCGCGCGGTGGACCGGCGCGGCTTCCTGCCGCGGGCGCAGCGGGCGTCGGCCGCCTTCGACCAGCCCCTGCCCATCGGCCACGGGCAGACGTGCTCCCAGCCGTCGACCGTGGCGGCGATGCTGCGGATGCTGCGGGTCCCGCGCGGCGCCGCCGTGCTCGACGTCGGCGCCGGGTCGGGGTGGACGACGGCGCTGCTCGCCCACCTCGTCGGCCCGGAGGGCGAGGTGCTGGGCGTGGAGCGGATCGCCAACATCGCGGCGTGGGGCGCGGCGAACGTCGCGCGCGCGGGGATGCCGTGGGCCCGGCTGGTGCCGGCGGCGCCCGGCGTCCTCGGCTCGCCCCGGCCCGGCGGGTGGTCCCGCGTCCTGGTCTCGGCGTCGGCCCGGTCCCTGCCGCAGGAGCTGGTCGACCAGGTCGCACCCCGCGGACGGATGGTCATCCCGGTGGGCCACCTGATGATCGTCCTCGACCGCGACGCCGACGGCACCGTCCGCACGACGCAGGAGGGCACCTACAGCTTCGTCCCGCTCGTGGAGGACTGAGCGGACCCGCGCACGCTGCGGTGGGCCCGGCAGCGCGCCTGGTAGCTCTCCGCTCCCCCGACGTACCCGGCCACGGTCGTCAGGGCGTCGGACGCTGCCTCGTGACCCGGCGCCCCGTGGAGCCGGACGTGGTAGGCGGCGTCCCGCCCGCACACCGTGCACACCGCCGTCAGCCGCGTGACGGACTCCGCCAGGGCCATGAGGGACGGCAGCGGCTCGAAGGGGCGGCCGTCGAACGTCACGGTCAGACCGGCCACGACGACGTCGACCCCGCGGTCGGCGAGGTCCGTGACGACGTCCACGAGCTCGAGGCCGAGGAACTGCGCCTCGTCGACGGCGACCAGGACCGTCCCGGGCCCCAGGTGCCCGGGGATCTCCGACGCCCGCGACACCGCCCGGGACGCCACCGCCAGCCCCGTGTGCGAGGCGATCCGCCCCGGACCGTGCCGCTCGTCCAGGGCGTGCGAGACCACCAGCACCTCGCGGCCGGCGATGCGTGCCCGGTCGACCCGGCGCACGAGCTCGGTGGTCTTGCCCGCGAACATGGGCCCACCGATGACCTCGAGACGGCCGGGGGCTCGACGGTCGTCCATGACGTCCAGTCAAGCACCCCGGCCGTACGGTCGCTCAGGGGGTGTCGGTCAGCGACGCAGCCGGCGTCGCAGCCTGCTCAGGAGCCTCTGCGGCTCCGGCTCCTTTGGGCGGCGCGTCGCCACCGGCCGGGTTGTCCTCCGAGGTCTCCTCGGCACCCGTGGCGGGCGACGGGTCACCTGCGGCGTCGGGGTCCGGGGCGGTCTCGGCCGGGGTCCCGGCACCCTGCTCGACGGCGGGCGCTCCGGCCACGTCGTCCGTGACGGTCGTGCCGCCACTCGTCGGCGCGGCCTCGTGCCCCTCCTCGTCCTCGTGCTCGTGGGCGTGCGCAGCCGCCGCAGCGATCGTCGCCAGGGTGGCCTTGACGGCCTGGCGCTTCTCGGACTCGTCGTCGGGAAGCTTCGGCACGTCGGCGTGCGCCGGCGCCTCCTCCTTCTTGGCACCCGAGCGCTTGCGGCGCGAACGCTTGGCCCCGCCGCCGTCGCCGTCGCCCGAGGACGCCGCGCTCTTCTCGACCGGGTGCTCGTGGACGATGAAGCCGCGGCCCTTGCAGTGCTCGCACGTCGAGCTGAAGGCCTCGACGAGACCCTGGCCGACGCGCTTGCGCGTCATCTGGACCAGTCCGAGCGAGGTCACCTCGGCGACCTGGTGCTTGGTGCGGTCCCGGCCCAGGCACTCCACGAGCCGGCGCAGGACCAGGTCGCGGTTGGACTCGAGGACCATGTCCACGAAGTCGATGACGATGATGCCGCCGATGTCGCGCAGCCGGAGCTGTCGCACGATCTCCTCGGCCGCCTCGAGGTTGTTGCGCGTCACCGTCTCCTCGAGCGTGCCGCCGCTGCCGGTGAACTTGCCCGTGTTGACGTCGATGACCGTCATGGCCTCGGTGCGGTCGATCACCAGCGAACCGCCGGAGGGCAGCCAGACCTTGCGGTCCATGCCCTTGGCGAGCTGCTCGTCGACGCGGTGCTGGGCGAACACGTCCCCGGACCCGGTCCACCGCGTGACCCGCTCGCGCAGGTCGGGCGCCAGCTCGGCGACGTAGGAGGAGATCTCCGTCCACGCGTCCTCGCCCTGGACCACCAGGGAGGCGAAGTCGTCGTTGAAGATGTCGCGGACCACGCGGATGGCCATGTCCGCCTCGCCCTGCAGCAGGGCGGGCGCGTTCGTCGAGGACTTCTCCGCCTTGGCGGTGATGGCCCGCCACTGCGACTGCAGCCGCTCGACGTCCGCGCGCAGCTCCTCCTCCGACGCGCCCTCGGCGGCCGTGCGCACGATGACGCCCGCACCGTCCGGGACGACGTCGCGCAGGATCTTCTTGAGGCGGTTGCGCTCGGTGTCCGGCAGCTTGCGGCTGATACCCGTCATGCCGCCACCGGGGACGAAGACCAGGTACCGGCCGGCCAGCGTGACCTGCGAGGTCAGGCGCGCACCCTTGTGCCCGATCGGGTCCTTGGTCACCTGCACCAGCACCGAGTCGCCGGACTTCAGCGCCTCCTCGATGCGCCGCGGCTGCCCCTCGATCCCGGCGGCGTCCCAGTTGACCTCACCGGCGTACAGCACGGCGTTGCGTCCCTTGCCGACGTCGACGAAGGCCGCCTCCATCGACGGCAGCACGTTCTGCACGCGGCCGAGGTAGACGTTGCCGACCATGGAGGCCTGCGCCTGCTGGGAGACGTAGTGCTCCACGAGCACGCCGTCCTCCAGCACCGCGATCTGCGTGCGGCCGTCGTGCTCGCGCACGATCATCGACCGCTCCACGGACTCGCGCCTCGCCAGGAACTCCGCCTCGGTGATGACCTGGCGGCGGCGACCCGCGTCGCGTCCCTCGCGGCGACGCTGACGCTTCGCCTCCAGCCGCGTCGATCCCTTGAGCGCGGTGACCTCGTCCTCGGCCTTGCCCGAGCGGCCGGCCTCACGCTCGCCACCCCGTCCCCGGCGGCGCCGGCGGCGGCGCCGGCTGCTGCCGGACGTCTGCTCGGACTCGTCGGTGCCCTCGGACCGCTCGGCCTCGGTGGCCGATTCGCCGGACGTCTCCGCGCCCTGCTCGTCACGGCGCGCGCCGTCCTGGTCCGCGTCGCCGTCCTGCTCGTCCTCGGCGGCGGACGACTCGGAGCCGTCGCCCTCGGTGTCGTCCTCGGGACGACGGTCGCCTTTGCGGCCGCCGCGGCGACCGCGGCCCCCGCGCCGGCGCCGACGCCGGGGGCGGATGTCCGACTCGTCGCCGTCGTCGAGGAAGTCCGCGGGGCCGAACCCGACCAGCTCGACCCCCTCGTCGACGATCTCGGTCTCGATCAGCTCGAGCTCGTCGACGGCCGCCTCGTCCACGTCGCTCAGCTCGAGCGGGGCGGAGGTCGGCGCCTCGACGGGCTGCGCGGCCGAGGTCGCGGACGCCGCGTCCTGCGCTGCAGTCTCCGTGGTCTCCGTGGCGTCCTTCGCGGTGGCGTCCTCGGCGCGCCGCGACGTGGAGGACTTCCCGGCCTTCTTCGTCGAGGACTTCTCGGCCGTGGCGGGCTTCTCGGACGCAGCGGACTCGTCCGCGGCCGCGCTCCTGCGCTGCTGCCGTGCCGAGGTCGCCGGGGTCTCCTCCTCGCTGGGGCGCGGCGGGCCCGCCGGAGCCTGGGCGCGGCGCGCGGCCCGCTGACCCGACAGCTCCGGCGCCTGGAACAGCAGCGCCGTGGTGGCCAGGCGGGGCGTGGCCGAGCCTCCGGCCGTCCCGGTGGTGGTCGGCCCGGCCGGGCGCTCCGCGCTCGGGGACTTCTCGGACGTCGCGGACTCCGGCGCGGCCGTCTTCGACGTCGCGGCCGCGGTCTTCTTCGGCGCCGCCTTCCTGCCCGACGGCTTCTTCTCGTCCTCCGTGGCGGCGGCCTTCTTCGCACCGGCCTTCGTCGCACCGGACTTCTTGGCACCGGACTTCTTCGTCGCCGCGGGCTTCTCGGCCCCGGCGGACTCGTCCCGGGCCTCGCCCGGTGCGGGGGCCTCGGACGTCGCCTGCTCACCGGACGCGGCGTCCCGGCCGGGAAGCACGATGTCGTCGAGGGACAACGACGGGGTGGCGCTCGCCGGCGCCTCCTCCGCCTTCGTGGGCAGCGTGATCGGCTCCGCGGGGGGCGTCGCGTCGTCGGCGGCCGCCGGCTCGTCCGTCGCGGCCTGCTCCTCGGGGGCCGGCGCGGCCTCGGGCGTGGGCGTGGCCTCCACCGGGGCCGGGCCGCCGGCTCGGCGGCTGGCGCGCCGGGACCGGCGGGCCGGGGTGGACGAGGGCGCAGCCGTCGTGGACGACGCGGGCTGCGGCGCCGCGGTGGTCGTCGGCTCGGACGCCGCGGGCGTCGAGGCCGCGGTCGTGGCCGGCACGACGATGGGCGCTGGAGCGCTCGTGGTCGGTGCCGACGTCGCGCGGGTCACCCGGCGCCGCGTGCTGCGACGGGGCGTCTCCTCGGCGGAGGCCACGGGCTGGTCGGGGGTGTCGGATGTCACGGGGGTGCTCCTGCTCTGCGGCGGCCGGCCCACACCTGCCGGCCACCCCGGCGGTCGTCGGCGACGGCGGCGCTGCGAAGCGCGCCGTCCGGACGGAAGTCTCGGTCGGCTGCAGCCCCACGACTTCGCGGACGCCAGGCGGCCGGGCCCTTCACCCCGGTCGCGGCACCGCGTGCGGACGCGGGAGCGGCGAGCTCGTCGATCCCCGGGGGATGTGGGCCCCGGAGGTCTCGATCCAGTATCGCACCCTTGGGCGCGCCCTCTCGCCCCGGTCCGTCCACCGGCGTGGCGACCGTCACGTCGCGCCCTGACGGCTTGACTTGCGGGGACCCTTCACGGGACAGTCGTGAAAGTCTTCACAAGTTGCGAGATGCCGCCTCTCCCCGTGCGGACCTGGGACGCCGGTCCTACCGTCGAAACAGCCCCGCACGAGGGGCGGCTTCTCCCCCTGGCCCGCATCGAAGGAGTCCACGTGGACGCTCTCGACCTGGCACGGTGGCAGTTCGCCATCACCACCGTGTACCACTTCATCTTCGTGCCTCTCACGATCGGTCTGGCTCCCCTCGTGGCCGCGATGCAGACGGCGTGGGTCGTCACGAAGAAGGAGCGCTGGCTCCGGCTGACGAAGTTCTTCGGCAAGCTGCTCCTCATCAACTTCGCCCTCGGTGTCGTGACGGGCATCTGGCAGGAGTTCCAGTTCGGGATGGCCTGGAGCGAGTACTCCCGGTTCGTCGGCGACGTCTTCGGTGCGCCGCTGGCCATGGAGGCCTTGGCCGCGTTCTTCGTCGAGTCCGTCTTCCTCGGCGTGTGGATCTTCGGCTGGGACCGCGTGTCCAAGAAGGTCCACCTGGCCTCGATCTGGCTCTTCGCCCTGGCCACCAACCTCTCGGCGTTCTTCATCCTGGCGGCGAACTCCTGGATGCAGCACCCCGTCGGCGTCGTCTACAACGAGGCGACCGGCCGCGCCGAGATGGAGTCCATCTGGGCCGTGCTGACCAACAACACGCTGCTCGCGGCCTTCCCGCACACGATCACCGCCGCCTTCCTCACGGCGGGCACCTTCGTCACGGGCGTCGCCGCCTGGTGGATGGTCCGCCTGGCCCGCACCAAGAAGGCCGAGAACCTGGAGACCGCCCGGGACGTCTACCGCCCCGCCGTGCGGCTGGGCGTGTGGGTGATGATCGTCGCCGGCCTCGGCGTGATCTGGTCCGGCGACGTCCAGGGCAAGCTGATGTACGAGCAGCAGCCCGGCAAGATGTCCTCGGCCGAGGCCCTCTGCGAGGGCACCGAGTCCGCGGAGTTCTCGATCCTCGCCGTCGGTCCGCTCTACGCGGGCTGCGAGGACGTGGCCCACCTCATCTCGATCCCCGGCGTCACCAGCTACCTGGGCACCGGGGAGTTCTCCGGCCCTGACTCCTACCTGCCGGGCGTCTACGACGTCCAGGAGGAGTACGCCGAGCGCTACGGCGAGACCACGGCCGACGGCCAGGAGGTCACCTACACCCCGCCGCTGGCGGTCACCTACTGGTCGTTCCGCCTGATGATGGGGTTCGCCGCGTTCTCCGTGGCCCTCGCCCTCGCGGCGCTGTGGCTGACCCGCAAGGGCCGGATCAGCGACAACGTCTGGCTCAGCCGGCTGGGGATCCTGGCCATCCCCATGCCCTTCGTCGCGAACTCGTTCGGCTGGATCTTCACCGAGGTCGGCCGTCAGCCGTGGGTGGTGGCCCCCAACCCCACCGGCATCGACCAGGTCCGGCTGCTCACCGAGCGCGGGGTGTCCACCGCCGTGCCGCCGGGCGTCATCCTGACCTCGATGATCGTGCTCACGCTCATCTACGCCGTCCTGGCCGTCGTCTGGTACCGGCTCATGCACCGGTACGCGATCGAGGGCGTGCCCGACGCCGTCCGGGACGAGTCGCCGGAGGCGCAGGACCCCGACGACGCCGACCGCCCGCTGTCCTTCGCGTACTGAGCGCCCGAACCTGAAGAGACTGGAGACCTGACGTGGACCTCGCGATCCTCTGGTTCGTCATCATCGCCGTGCTGTGGACCGGCTACCTCGTGCTCGAGGGATTCGACTTCGGCGTGGGCATGCTGCTGTCGATCCTGCCCCGGGGCGACAAGGAGCACCGGGAGAAGGAACGGCGCGTGCTCGTCAACACCATCGGACCCGTCTGGGACGGCAACGAGGTGTGGCTGCTCACCGCCGGCGGCGCGACCTTCGCCGCCTTCCCCGAGTGGTACGCCACGATGTTCTCCGGCTTCTACATCCCGCTGCTCATCATCCTGGTCGGCCTGGTGGCCCGCGGCGTGGCCTTCGAGTACCGCGGCAAGATCGCCGACCCGGTCTGGGCCCGCCGGTGCGACCAGGCGATCCAGCTCGGCTCCTGGATCCCCGCGGTGCTGTGGGGCGTCGCCTTCGGCAACCTCGTGCGCGGTCTGCTGCTCGACGCCGACCACCAGTACGTCGGCGGCTTCTGGGCCCTGCTCAACCCCTTCGCCCTGGTCGGCGGCCTGACGACGCTCACGCTGTTCCTGCTCCACGGCGCCGTGTTCATCGCCCTGAAGACCGACGGCGAGATCCGCGACCGCGCCCAGCGGCTCGCGTCCGGCCTGGCCGTGGTCGCGCTGGTCGTCGCCGGCGGCTGGGCGATCTGGGCGCAGGTCGCCTACTCGGTGACCTGGACCTGGGGGGCCGTCGTGGTGGCGGCGCTCGCCCTGCTCGGTGTCGTGGCCGCGACCCGGGCCCGCAGGGAGGGCACGGCGTTCACGCTGTCGGCCGTGACGCTCGTGGCAGCCGTCGTGCTCATCTTCGGGTCGATGTACCCCGAGGTCATCCCCGCGGTCGACGGCGGCAACTCCCTGACGATCGCGGAGGCCTCCTCGACGGACTACACGCTGACCGTGATGACGTGGGTCGCCGTGTTCCTCACGCCGGTCGTCATCGCCTACCAGTCGTGGACCTACTGGGTCTTCCGCCGCCGGCTCTCGACGAAGGACATCCCCGCCCCCGCGGGTCTGAGCTGGCAGAAGATCAAGGACGCGGCGTTCTGAGGTGAGACCGCTCGACCCCCGGCTGCTGCGGCAGGCCCGGGCCGCACGCTCGTACGTCCTGCTCACCACCGCACTGGGCGTGGCCTCGGCCGCCCTGGTGGTGGTGCAGGCCTTCGCGATCGCGTTCGTGCTCGGGCCCGTCGTGATCGCCACGAGCCCGGGCGGCGACGGCGTGGTGGACCAGAGCGGGACGGCCCGGTGGCTCGCCGTCCTGGCCGCCGCCGCCGCGGGACGCGCCCTGGTCGCCTGGGCGCAGGAGCGGTTCGGCCGGCGGGCCGCCACGGCCGTCGTCGCGGACCTGCGCGAGCAGGTCGTCGACCACGCCGTCGCCCTGGGGCCACGCCCGCCCGCCGGGGCGACGCCGTCCGACGTCGCCACCCTGGCCACCCGCGGGCTGGACGACCTGCAGCCCTACCTGGTGCGGTTCCTGCCGCAGCTGCTGCTGACGGCGCTCGTCACCCCCGCCACGGTGCTCGTGGTGCTCGGTCTGGACTGGGTCTCCGCGCTCATCGCGGTGGTGACGCTGCCGCTCGTGCCGTTCTTCATGTGGCTCGTCGGCACCATGACCGCCGGGACCTCGGAACGGCGGCTGGCCACGGTCGAGCGACTCGGGTCCCAGGTGCTCGACCTGATCGCCGGGCTGCCGACCCTGCGGGCGTTCGGCCGCGAGGTCGGCCCGGCCGCCCGGGTCCGGTCCCTGGGCGAGTCCTCCCGGCGCGCCACGATGGG
Source organism: Isoptericola sp. 178 (assembly GCF_030586525.1). Taxonomy (NCBI): domain Bacteria; kingdom Bacillati; phylum Actinomycetota; class Actinomycetes; order Micrococcales; family Promicromonosporaceae; genus Isoptericola; species Isoptericola sp. 178. The sequence continues at coordinate 749,013 of NZ_JAUQYN010000003.1, forward strand.
CACGCTGCGGGTGGCGTTCCTGTCCGGGGCGGTGCTGGAGCTGCTGACCACCCTGTGCGTGGCGATCATCGCCGTCGGCGTGGGCCTGCGGCTCGTGCACGGGGGCATGGAGCTCGTCCCGGCCATCGCCGTGCTGGTGCTCGCGCCCGAGATCTTCCTGCCGCTGCGCCGCGTCGGCTCCGAGTTCCACGCCTCCACCGACGGGCTCGCCGCCACGCACCGGGCGTTCGCCGTCCTGGACCTGCCGGCGGACGACGGGTCGCGCCCCGGTGCCGACCGCGAGCCGGAGACCGCACCGGCGGTCGAGGGCGCGACGCTCGTGCTCGACGATGTCAGCGTGCGCGCACCCGGCCGGGACGTGGACGCCCCCGCGCACCTGTCGGCACGGCTGGCCCTCGGCACGGGCCTCGCCGGCGGCGGCCGCGTCGTCGCGCTCCGTGGTCCGAGCGGGGCCGGGAAGTCCACGCTCGTGCTGCTGCTGCTCGGTCTGCTGCGCCCCGACCGCGGCCGCGTCGTGCTCGAGCCGGCCGCAGGCGGCCGGACCGACGTGGCCGACCGGGCCGGTCGCGGCTGGTGGGACCAGGTGGTCTGGGTCCCGCAGCGCCCGGCGATCGGTCCCGGCACGGTGCGCGAGGTCGTCACCGACGGTCACGACGTCGACGCCGCCGCCCTCGCGGAGGCCGCGCGCACGACCGGGCTGGACACCGTGCTCGACGACCTGCCCCACGGCTGGGGCACCGCCGTCGGGCTCGGCGGGGCCGGGCTCAGCGTCGGTCAGCGCCAGCGCGTCGCCCTGGCCCGCGCCCTGGTCGGGGCCGCCGACCGACCCGTGGTGGTCCTCGACGAGCCGACGGCGCACCTGGACGCCCGCGGCGAGCAGGTCGTGCTCGACACCGTCCGCGCCTGGCGCGCGGCGGGCCGCACGGTGATCGTGGTCGCCCACCGCACGTCGCTGCTGGAGCTGGCCGACCAGGTCGTCGACGTCGAGGCGAAGGAGGCCACCCGTGCCTGACGGCCTGCGCCACCGCGTCACCCGCGACCCGCTGCTGCGCCTCGCCCCCCTGCTCGAGATCCGCTGGGGCCGGGTCGCCCGGGCCGTCGGGCTCGGCACCGCCACGCTCGTGTGCGCGATCGGGCTGGCCGCGGCCGCGGCCTGGCTCATCGCCCGCGCCTCGCAGATGCCGCCGGTGCTCACCCTGTCGGTCGCGACCGTCGGCGTGCGGGCGTTCGGCACCGGCCGGGCGTTCTTCCGCTACCTGGAGCGGCTCGCCTCGCACGGCGTGGCGCTGCGGGGCATGGCCGCGCTGCGCGCCAACCTCTACGACCGGCTCGCCCGCGGCGGGGCCGACGTCGTGGCGCTGCACCGCGGCGACCTGCTCGCCCGGGTCGGCAGCGACGTCGACGACGTCGGTGACGTCGTCGTGCGCGCGCTGATCCCCGCAGCCGTCGCGGTCGTGACGGGGTTGGGGTCGGTGCTGCTGGTCGGGATCTTCCTGCCCGCTGCCGGCGCGGTGCTGCTCGCCTGCCTGCTGCTCACGGGTGTCCTCGCCCCGTGGCTGGCCTCGCGGGCCTCGCGGTCCGTCGAGCAGCGGGGTGCCGCGGCCCGCGGCGAGGTCGCGGCCCGCACCCTCGAGCTGCTCGAGGACGGCCAGCAGCTCCGCGTGGCCGGGCGGCTCGACGAGCGTGCCGACGGGCTGCGGGCCGCCGACCGGCGCCTCGCGGACGCGACCGACGACGGCGCCCGCGTCGCGGGACTCTCGGCCGCGATCGAGGCGGGAGCCCAGACCCTGGCCGTGCTCGGCTGCCTGCTGCTCGGGATCCCGGCCGCGCTGGCCGGCGACCTCGCGGCGACCGAGCTGGCGGTGGTCGTGCTCACCCCGCTGGCCGTGTTCGAGGTGACGACCGCACTGCCCGCCGCCGCGGTGCAGCTGCGCCGGTCGCGCGAGGCCGCGCGGCGGCTGGTCGACCTGCTGCCGGCGTCCGAGGGCGTACCGGGCGGACCGCGCCCCGTCGCTGCCGATGACGCGACCGGGCTCGACCTGGAGGAGGTCTCCGCGGGGTGGCCCGAGGGTGGCCGCACCGTCGTGCGGGACGTCGACCTCACGCTGCGGCCCGGTGGGGTCGTGGCCCTGGCCGGTCCGTCGGGGGTCGGCAAGACGACGCTGCTGCTCACCGCGGCGGGGTTGCTCGCCCCCGTCGCCGGCCGGGTCCGCGGCGAGGGGCTGTTCGTCGCGGAGGACGGCCACGTGTTCGGCACCACCGTGCTGGAGAACCTGCGGGTCGCCCGCGCCGACGTCACCGAGGCGGACGCCCGCGAGGCGCTGGCGGCCGTCGGGCTCTCCACCTGGCTGGAGGGTCTGCCCGCCGAGCTCGACACCCCGCTCGGCTCGGGCGGCACGGACGTGTCCGGCGGGGAGCGCCGCCGGCTGCTGGTGGCCCGGGCGCTGCTGGCGCCGCACCGGGTGCTGCTCGTGGACGAGCCCGTCGAGCACCTCGACGCCGCCACCGCGGACGCTCTGGTGGAGATGCTGGCCGGGCTCGCCCGCACGACAGGGCGCGCCGTCGTCGTCGCCTCCCACCGGCTGACCCCGCTGGCGGCCGCCGACGAGGTGCTGCTGCTCGGCCCGGGCGAGGCCCCGGGCGATCCGGCCCGTGTCGTCGCGCGCGGCACGCACGACGCGCTGCTGCACGAGGTGCCGGACTACCGCTGGGCGACCGACCGGGAGGGTGCCACGCCCCGGCCCTGAGCGGGGTGGACGGTTCTCAGGGCTGGAACCGGGGTGGTCCCCGATGTGCCGGGACCCGCAGCTCCGTAGCGTCCGAGACATGATCAGGATCGCATCCCTCACCCGACGGTACGGGGACCTCACGGCCGTCGACGACCTCACCTTCACCGCGTCCCCCGGACGCGTCACCGGCTTCCTCGGCCCGAACGGCGCCGGGAAGTCCACCACCCTGCGGATCCTCACCGGACTGGCCACCCCGACCTCGGGGACGGCGACGGTGCTCGGCCGCCGGTACGCGGACCTGCCCAACCCCGGCCTGGACGTCGGGGTGCTGCTGGACGCCTCGGCCCAGCACGGCGGACGCACCGGGCGCGAGACCCTCGTGCTCGCCCAGCGCACGATGGGCCTGCCCGAGGCTCAGGTCGACGCGATGCTCGATCTCGTCGGCCTGACCCGCACCGAGTCGCGGCGGCGCGTGCGCGACTACTCCCTCGGCATGCGTCAGCGCCTGGGCATCGCCACGGCGCTGCTCGGCGACCCGCGCGTGCTGATCCTCGACGAGCCGGCGAACGGGCTGGACCCCGCCGGCATCCGCTGGATGCGCGACCTGCTGCGGTCGTTCGCCGACGACGGCGGCACCGTGCTGCTCTCCAGCCACCTGCTGGCAGAGATCGAGGCGATCGCCGACGACATCGTCGTCATCGGCCACGGCCGCGTGGTGGCCGCCGGCTCGACGGCCGAGCTGCTGGACGGGGCGGGGACCCTGGTCCGGGCGCACGACGCGGCCGCGCTGTCGGCGGCCCTGACGTCGGCGGGCTACCGTGCCACGGCCGGTGCCGACGGCGCCGTCGTCACCGACGCCGGGACCGTGGACGCCGGGCTGGTGGCCTTCGCCGCCGGCCTGCCCGTCACCGAGCTGCGGTGCGCCGACGGCACCGCGCTGGAGGAGATGTTCCTCGACCTGACCGCCGACGACCGGCGTGACCGCCCGTCCGTCGGTGCCGTCCCGATCCCGAGCGGAGCCCTCGCATGACCACCCTCGCCCCGGACGCCGTCCCGCCCCTCGCACCGGCGGCACGCCGACCGGTCCCCCTGACCCGGCTCGTGGACGTCGAGCTGCGCAAGCTCGTCGACACCCGGGCGAGCCGGTGGCTGCTCGCCGCCGTCCCGCTGCTCACGCTGCTCACGGCCGTCGCCCTGGCGGTCTGGGGCCCGGACACCGAGGTGACGTTCGGCGCGTACACGGCGACCAGCCTCATGCCGCTGGAGCTGCTGCTGCCGCTGGTCGCCGTGCTGTCCGTGGCCGGGGAGTGGAGCCAGCGCTCGGCCCTGACGACCTTCGCGCTGCTCCCCCGCCGGGGACGGGTGATGGCCGCGAAGGCCGTCGCCCTGCTGCTGGTCACGCTCACCGCGGCCGCGTCGGTGGTCCTGCTCAGCGCCGTCGCCACGGTGGTGGCCGCCCAGGCCCGCGGGCTCGACGCCGTCTGGGACCTGTCGACGACCCTGACCCTGCGCTCCGTGCTGGCCTACGCGGCAGCCGTCGCGTTCGGGTTCACGACCGCCGTGGCGCTCCGGAGCACCGCGCCGGCGATGGTGGCCTGCCTGGGGTTCCTCTTCGTCGTGCCGATGGTCTCCTCCGTGGTGGCGGGGGTCTCCGGCTGGTGGGCCGAGCACGGCGCCTGGGTCGACCTGAGCTGGTCCCTGAGCTTCCTGACCCTGCCCGGGATCACCGGGGAGCAGTGGGCGCAGGTCGGCACCGGGGCGCTGCTGTGGATCGCCCTGCCCCTGGTCCTGGGCCTGCGCCGGCTGCACCGGGTCGAGGTCCGCTGAGCCGCGGCGCGACCGCCCCCGGCTACGGCGCCGGGGGCGGCGTCGTGTCGGTGGTGGCCAGGTAGTGGTGCTCGTAGTCGGACAGGGCGATGCTGCCGTCCTCGGTGACGAGGACGGGGACCACCAGGTCCCCGGTGCCCTCGGGGTCGTAGGCCTCGGCGACGTTCCCGGTGACGACGTTGTGCGCGCGCAGGGAGTCCCCCACCCGCAGGTACACGAGCGCCCCGCTGACTCCCTCGACGGCCGTCTCCTGCCCGGAGGAGGACGTCCACAGCTCGGCCCCCTCGGCGTCCAGGCCCCGCACCTCGTCGACGTCCACGGTGATCACGGTGCCCGTCGTGGGGTCGACGCCGACGTCGGTGAACCCGTCGGCCAGGACGGTCCCGTCGGCGAGGTCGACCAGTGCCTCGGACGCGTCGTCGGTGCGCACCCGCACGACGCCGGGACCGGGTGCCGGCTCGGTGGCCGCCACGAGCGCCTCCGGGTCCCAGCCCTGCGCGGCCGCGTCCAGGCGCCAGCTCTCGGCACCGGCCGTGTCGGTGGCGACGAGGTCGTCACCCTGCCGGGTCACGACGGTGCCCCGGTACTCCCCCAGCACCGTGGCACCGTCGTCCTGCCCGAGCACCTGCCCCGTGCCGGCGTCGAGCACCACGCGTGCGTCGCCGCTGCCCATCGGCTCCGTCGGCTCCGCGCTGAACACCAGCCCGGGGCCGACCAGCGGTCCGGGGACGTCGACGGGTCCCCAGACCTGCTCGCCGGTGCTCAGGTCGTAGGCCGTGGCGCTGGTCGCGACCCCGGCCTCGCTCTCGTCGGCTGCGGGACTGTCAGTCAGCACCGCGAGCGCCCGGCCGCCGGGGGTGGTGGTCACGGCGTAGCCGGTACGGCTGACGGGCCGGTCCGCGCTCCACAACGCCTCGCCGTCGGCGGCCACGGCGGTGAACCGCAGCAGTCCGTCCCGTTCGCCGACGCCCAGGGTGATGCCGTCGGCCGACTGCGGGACGGCGTCCCACCCGGGGTCGACGATCCGCACGGTGTCGACCTGCAGCGGCAGGCGCAGGCCGTCCGGGTCGACCTCGGCCGGCGCCTCGACGGCGCTGGTCGGCGTGCGGTCGATCTCGACCGGGGGCGGTCCGGGCTGGTCCGCGCACCCGGCCAGCAGCAGGGCGCCCGTCAGCACGAGGGCCGGCGGGCCGGTCCGGCGGGTCCGCGTCATCGGGAGGCCTCCTCGGTCTCGGCGGCGGCGGCACGCTCGCGGCGCGCCCGGTGGCGGGTCCAGACGACGACCACGACGGCGGCGACGGCCAGCAGCAGCCCGACGTCGAGGACGGGGTTCGCCAGCAGGGCGCCCTGGCCCTGCAGCCACGCCTGGGTGCTCACGGGCACCAGCTCCGGCATCCCGACCAGGCCGTTGGTGGCCCAGAACAGGACGCCGGCCGCGACGAGCAGCAGGCCGGTGACGATCGAGGTGGTGTGCAGCTCACGCCCCAGCACGGTGACCGTCCGCCCCCGCAGCGCCGCACGACGGCGGTCGTCCAGCCGCCCCCAGAGCGTGGCCAGGACGAGCAGCGGCAGGACCATGCCGACGCCGTAGACGGCCAGCAGCAGCCCGGCGCCGACGACGTCGCCCTGGGCGGCGGCGAGGGTCAGCACGGCACCGAGGATCGGGCCGGCGCAGAACCCGGCGACGCCTCCGGCCGCGCCGAGCAGGAACGTCTTGGCCCACCCGGTGCGGGTGGCCGACGACCGCTGCACGGCCCGGACCCCGGGCACCACGCGGGCGAGGTCGACGCCGAGGCCGAGGAGCTGCACGACGCCGAGCACGACGAGCAGCACGGCGGCGACGGCGATGACCAGGTCGCGGCGGGTGACGAACAGGGTGCCGAGCGCGCCCGCGCCGACACCGAGCGGGACCAGCACGACGAGCAGTCCGGTGAGGAACACCCCGCCGTGCGCCCACAGACGGGGGCCGGCGCCGACGGTGGAGGCGAAGAACGCGGGCAGCAGCAGCGCACCGCAGGGGCTGAGGAGCGCGAGCGCACCACCGAGGAACGCGGTGAGGAGGCCGACCTCCATCGCTCAGTCCGCGCTCGCGGCGAGCGCCGCGTCGTAGGCGTCACGGAAGACCTGCGTCGGCTGCGCCCCCACGAGTGGCCGGCCGCCGAGCAGGAAGGCGGGTGTGGAGTAGGCGCCGAGGTCGAGGCCGAGCTTCTCGTTGGCGGCGACGGCCCCGGCCGTCTCGGACGAGGCCATGTCGGCGGTGAACCGCTCGACGTCCAGGCCCAGCTCGGCGGCCAGGTCGGTCAGCGCCTGCTCGGACAGCTCGGCCTCGGACCGCTTCTCCCCCTCGGGGTAGAGGGCGTCGTGGTAGGCCCAGAACTCGTCCTGGAGCCCGGCGGCGTAGGCGGCACGCGCCGCACGCTCGGAGGCCTCGCCGAAGACGTTGACGTCCCGGTACTCGATGCGCAGGTCGCCGTCCTCGGCGTGCTGCATCATCTCCGGCAGCGTCTCGTGGCTCCACTGCGCGCAGAACGGGCACTGGTAGTCGGAGAAGACGACGAGCACGACGGGGGCGTCGACCGGGCCCGCGGCGAGCGGGTCCTCGGGGTCGCGACGCTCGACGGCGGCGGGGTCGAGCTCGGCGGGCCCCTGCACGTCGGTCGGGGCGTCACCCTGCCCGGGGGCGGTCGCCGCACCGGGGGCCGCTGCCGGGCCGGCCGGTGCGTCGTCGCCGGACGACCAGAGCACGGCCGCCGCCAGCACCAGGGTCAGCACGGTGACGACGACGGCGGGCAGGACCCACGGCCGGGACGCGGTCGGGGTACGGGGGTCGGCCACGGGTTCCTCCGGGAAGTCGGCTTACTATCTTGCGTAGTCGACTATGCACCATAGTCGACGATGGGTCATCATGGCACCGTGACTCCCGTGACACCGACCCGCGCCTCCTGGCGCGACACCGCCGGCCTCGCGCTGCTCGGCCTGCGCACCTGGACGCCACGTCAGCGCGTCGTCGCCGTCGGGGCGGCGCTCGCCGTCGGCCTGCTCATCGGGTGGGCGACCGTGCTGATCCCCAACCCCGTCTTCTCCCGGGAGATCCCCCCGGTGTGGTGGAACTACCCCGTGTGGATCCTCACCTCGGCGCTGTCCGGGATGCTCGTGGCCACCTACGTCCGCTCGGCGGCGCCGGACCCGGACGAGGCCCGGTCCAGCCGGCTCGGCATGGCCGGCGGCGTGCTGGCCTGGTTCGCCGTCGGCTGCCCCGTGTGCAACAAGCTCGCCCTGCTGGCCCTCGGCTACAGCGGTGCGATCACCTGGTTCGCCCCGGTCCAGCCGTTCCTCGGCCTGGCCGCTCTCGCGCTCACCGCCGTCGCGCTCGTGTGGCGGCTGCGCGGCCAGGTGGCCTGCCCGGCACCCCCGGCGGCGCCGGCACCCACGCCCGAGGGGGCTGCTCGATGACGGCGCGCGAGCACGACGAACCGGCCCGCCTGGGCACCCTCGAGGCCCAGGTCATGGACGTCCTGTGGGACTGCGGCGGCTGCACCGTCCGGCACGTCATCGACCGGCTCGGCGGCCGCCCCGCCTACACGACCATCGCCACGGTGCTCGGCAACCTCGAGCGCAAGGGCTTCGTGGAGCACGTGCGCGAGGGCCGCAGCGCCCGCTACCTGCCGGCCTCCAGCCGGTCCGAGCACGCCGCCGAGATCATGGAGCACGCACTGGCGAGCAGCGGCGACCGCGCGGCCTCGATCCTGCACTTCGTCGAGGCCATGCCCGAGAGCGACCGCGCCCTGCTGCGCGACTACCTCGCGGGGCAGGACGCGACGGGGTCCGCATGACGACCGCCGTCGCCGCCCTCGCCGGCCTGGGCATCGTCCTCGCGGCGCTGAGCGGTCCGTGGCTCGTCCGCCGTGCCGCGCCGGCCCTGGTCCGGGCACCGCTGACCGCGGCCGTCGTGCTCACCGGCGGCGTCCTGCTCTGGCTGGCCGCCGTGCTCGCCGTCGGTCCGATGCTCGCCTGGACCCTCTCCGGTCCCGCCGTGCTGCCCGGGGCGGCGGGTGACGTGTGCCGGCGGTGCCTGGCCGCGGCCGACCCGTTCGCCGGCACCCCGCTCGACACCGCCGTGCCCGTGGTGCTGCTGCTGGCGGTGCCCGCCGTCGTCGCCGGGGTGCTGGCCACCGTGCTCGGGCGCGACCTGCTGCGGCGCCGACGCGAGACCGCCCGGACGGCCGCCGTCCTGCGGTCCACCGGTGCGCCGCGGGTCGTCGGCGGGCACCGGGTGCTGGTCGTGCCCGACGACGCGGCGGCCGCGTTCGCCCTGCCGGCCCGGCACGGCGGCGTCGTGGTGACGACCGGTGCCCTCGAGGCCCTCGAGGACACAGGGCTCGCCGCCGTCCTCGCCCACGAGGACGCCCACCTGCGCCAGCGCCACCACCTCGTGGCGGCGGTCGTCGAGGCCCTGGCGACCCACCTGCGCTGGATCCCCGTGGTGGCCGCCGTCGCGGACGCCGTGCCCACCTACCTGGAGATCGCCGCCGACGACGTCGCCCGGCACCGCGTCGGCACGACCGCGCTCGCCGGGGCGCTGCTCACGCTCGGCGACGCCCCTGACCGTGCCCCGGTCGCCGTCGGTGCCCTGCACGCCGGCGGACCGGACCGGATCCGGCACCTCGTCGCTCCCGGGACGGCGTCCGCCGGCACCTGGCCGGCCGTCGCCGTCGGGGCGCACCTCGGGGTGCTCGCCGCCGTGGCCCTGGCCGTCCACGTGCCGTACGCGGGCGCCCTGCTCTCGGGGTGCGCCTAGTCACGCCTCAGTCGAGCAGCGCCATGGCGGCCGCCCGGCCCGGGATGCCGCTCACTCCCCCGCCGCGGCGCGCACCGGCCCCGGCGAGCAGGACCTGGGGGTGCAGCGTCTCCACGCCCCAGGTCCCCGGGGCGTCGAGTCCCTCGGGGTCGGTGTCCTCGTCCGCCCACGGCCACGACAGGTCACGGTGGAAGATGTGCCCGCCGGGCAGCCCGACGCTGCGCTCCAGGTCCACCGGCGTGCGCGCCTCGAGGCAGGGCTCGCCGTCCGGGCCCCGCCACAGCACGTCCTCGATCGGCTCGGCCAGCACGGAGTCCAGGGAACGCAGGGTGGCCGCGAGCGCCGCCTCGCGGGCGGTGTCGTGGTCCTCCCGGAACAGCCGGGCGGGCATGTGCAGCCCGAACAGCGTCAGCGTCTGCGCCCCGGCGGCCCGCAGGTCGGGACCCAGGATCGTGTCGTCCGTCAGGGAGTGGCAGTAGATCTCGCACGGCGGCGTCTCGGGGATCCGGCCGGCCGCGGCCTGGGCGTGGGCGGTCTGCAGCTCGTCGAAGGACTCGTGCACGTGGAAGGTCCCGCTGAACGCGGCGACCGGGTCGACGTCCTCGCGCAGCCGCGGCAGCCGACGCAGCAGCATGTTGACCTTGAGCTGGGCACCCTCGGGCGCCGCGGCCGTGGCCCGGCCCGACGGCGTCGCGCCGGCGGCGTCGAGCAGCGCGTCCAGCACGCTGGGGGCCGCCCCGCTGACGACCGCCCCGGCCCGCACCCCGCGGGTCCGCCCGCCGTCCGCGGTCCACGCGACCTCGGCGTCCCCGCCGGTCGGCCCGGGGTCGACCGCCGTCACGTCGGCACCGGTGACGATCGTCGCCCCGGCGGCGAGCGCCGCGTCGCGCAGCGCACCGGAGACCGCCCCCATCCCGCCGACGGGCACGTCCCAGTCCCCCGTGCCGCCGCCGATCACGTGGTAGAGGAAGCAGCGGTTCTGGATCAGCGAGGCCTCGTCCAGGTCGGCGAAGGTCCCGATGAGACCGTCCGTGGCCGCCACGCCGCGCACGACGTCGGCGTCGAACCGCTCGCGCAGCGTCCGGCCGAGCGGCTGTTCGACGACGGCCCGCCACAGGGCGTCGTCGCCCACCCGGGCGCGTGCCTCGGCCGCGGACAGCAGCGGCTCGGTGACCGTGGGGAAGACCCGACCCGCCAGCCGCTCCAGGTCGGCGGACAGCTCCTGCCAGCGGGTGTGGTCGCGCCCCGCCCCGATCGCCTCGAACGAGGCCCGGGTGGCGTCGTCGGACCCGGTGTCCACCAGCAGGCCGCGGTCGCCCACGGGCGTGTAGGAGGAGTAGCGGCGCCGGGCCAGACGCAGCGACAGCCCGAGCTCGTCGACGACCTGGCGCGGCATGAGCGAGACCAGGTAGGAGTACCGCGACAGCCGCGCGTCCACGCCGTCGAACACCGGGGCCGAGACGGACGCCCCGCCGACGTGGTCGAGCCGTTCGAGCAGCAGCACCGACCGGCCGGCCCGGGCGAGGTAGGCGGCGGCCGTCAGGCCGTTGTGCCCTCCCCCGACGACCACGACGTCGTAGCGGGCGGCGGTGCGGGGCGGAGGCGCAGGTTCCATGCGGGTCATCGTGGCACGGCGGGTAACGTCACCGCCGTGAAGATCCTCGTGCCGAGCAACGTGCCCTTCGACCTGACCGTCGACGTCGAGGGGGTGGACGCCGTCGGCTACGTCATGCGTGAGGAGATCCCCGCCGCGCACGTGGACGCCGAGGCGATCGTCACCTGGGCGAGCCCGCAGCGGGTCATGGACGACGCCGCGCGCCGGCTGACGAACCTGCGCTGGGTGCAGACCCTCAACGCGGGCCCCGACCAGGCGCTCGCCACCGGCTTCGCCCCCGAGGTGGTCATCTCCTCCGGGCGCAGCCTGCACGACGCGACCGTGGCCGAGCACACCCTCGCCCTGCTGCTCGCCTCCGTCCGGCGGATCGACCGCACGCTGGAGGCGCAGCGCCGGCACGCGTGGGACCGGGACCTCGGTCGCGAGCAGGCCCGCGACGAGCAGGCGTTCACGCTGCACGGCGCGCACGTCGTGATCTGGGGCTTCGGGTCGATCGCTGCTCGGCTCACCCCGCTGCTCGAGGCCCTGGGCGCCCACGTCACGGGCGTGGCGTCGTCGGGCGGTGAGCGGTACGGCCGTCCGGTGGTCGGCCAGGACCGCCTGGCCGAGCTGCTGCCGACGACGGACGTGCTGATCTCCCTGCTGCCCGCGACCGCGGCCACCCACCACGCGCTGGACGCGTCGGTCCTCGCGCTGCTGCCGGCCCACGCCCGGTTCGTCAACGCCGGACGCGGCACCACGGTCGACGAGGCGGCCCTGGCCGAGGCGCTGCGCTCGGGATCGATCGCCGGGGCCGCCCTCGACGTCACCGAGACCGAGCCGCTGCCCGCCGACTCCGCGCTCTGGGACACCCCGCACCTGATCCTCACCCCGCACGTCGCGGGCGGGCGGCCGCAGGAGGCGTCCGCGTTCGTCACCGCGCAGGTGCGGCGGTGGCGCGAGGGCGGGGCCGCGGCGCTGGAGAACGTCGTCGCGCGCTGACCGGCCGCCGGGGCGGAAGGCTCACGACCCGGCGGTCTCGGGAGCGGCGGGCATCCGCTGCTGACGTCGGTACCGGCGCTCCTGGACGAGGGTCGCGACGATGGTCACGCCGAAGAACAGCCCGACCGCGCGCAGCCGGTCCTCCACCGAGGACGTCGCCAGCACGGCCACGAGCAGGACGAGCACGGCCCCGAGGTAGAGCGCGAACCACCCGTGCTGCCGCGGGTCCCGCAGGTCTCGGGCCTCCCAGTAGCGTCCGGTGAGGAACGACGCCGCCATCGGCCCCGCGAGCGTCGTCAGCGAGCCGATCATCTGGGCGTCGTCCACGCGGTCTCCTTCGACGGTGCTGGTCACGGTGGTCCGAGCCTAGGGCCTCCGCCGAGTGCGCGGTAGGGCACGCGGCGATGCGACCGGTGCCGGGTCACGAGCGGTGCCCGTCGTCGCTCGACCCGAGGTGCTCGTCGAAGAAGGCCACGATGCGCCGGCGCGCGGCGTCGGCGGAGTCGGCGTGGTAGCCGGACCGGACGAACCGCCCCGGGACGAGCGCCCACAGCGGCATCTCCTCGCGGGGGTGGTCGTTGAGGAACGAGTGCCCGGCACCCTCGTAGACGGTGACCTGGTGCGGGACCTCGGCGCGGGTCAGGGCCCGCTCGAGCCGGGCGGGGGCATCGGCCAGGCTGCGGTCCAGCGCCCCGTAGCTGCCGAGGACCGGGCAGGCGTCGGCGAGGAGCTCGTCCGCGTCCTCGGGGACACCGCCGTAGTTGACGCTCGCCGCCTGGTACCGGCCGCCGCCCGCGAGCAGCACCGCGAAACCGCCGCCGAGGCAGAAGCCGATGACGCCCACCCGCCCGGTGCAGTCCTCGTGGGCGGCCAGCCAGGACCGGGTCGCCTCGAGCTCGTCGAACCCGCGGCCCCGGCGGCGCACGAGGGAGCGCATCGCCGACACCACGCACCACAGCCGCGGCCCGTGGTGCAGCAGGTCGGGCGCGACGGCGAGGAACCCGTGGTCGGCGAGCCACTCGCACTGGCGACGCAGGTCGCTCGTCATGCCCAGGGCGTCGTGGATCACCACCACGCCCGGCCACGGCGGTCTCCCGGCAGGACGCGCGAGGTAGACCGGCAGCCGGCCGTCGTCCGTCTCCACGGTCGTCAGGGACATGGGCTCAGCCACCCTCCATGAAGCGGTTCCGCTCTAGCGTAGTGACGCGGACGGGCCACGCCCGCTGTCAGCGCCCGGGGTCGTCGGCGAGCAGCTCGGCCAGCACCGGCAGGTGGCTGCCGTCGACCTCGCGGGTGGAGGTCACCAGCGTGACCGTTCCCTGTCGCGCGATGTCGCGCAGCTCGGCGAGTGCGTCCGCCCCCGGCCCCGGCGTCTCCAGCTCGGCCCGGTACCGGTCACGGAACTCGGCGGCACGGTCCGGGTCGTGGGAGTACCAGCGACGCAGCTCGGTCGAGGGCGCGACGTCCTGGAGCCAGACGCCGACCCGTGGGTCGCCCTTGCGCACGCCCCGCGGCCAGAGCCGGTCGGCCAGCACCCGACGGCCGTCGTCGGGACCGGGCTCGGTGTACACACGCGCGAGGTGCACCGTCATGGTCCGAGCCTAGGGCGCGGAGTCCACCGGCAGCAGGTCGAGCCGCCGACGCAGCAGGCAGAACTCGTTGCCCTCGGGGTCGGCGAGCACGTGCCACGGCTCGTCGCCCGTCTGGCCGACGTCGGCCGGGCGTGCACCCAGCGCCAGGAGACGCTCGAGCTCGGCGTCCTGGTCACGGTCGGTCGGGTTGACGTCGAGGTGCAGCCGCGGCTTCGCCGGCTCGGGGTCCGGGTGCGGACTGAGGATGATCGTCGGCTGCGGGCCACCGAACCCGGACCGCGGCCCGATCTCCAGGGCGCCGTGGTCCTCGTCGAGCACCACGTAGTCGAGGACCTCGCACCAGAACCTCGCCAACGCCTCGGGGTCCTTGCACTCGAGCACCAGCTCGCTGAGTCGACACGCCATGGTCGCGACCCTAGGGGTGCCCGTCGGCGGACGCGAGGGAATTCTGCGCGGTCACCAGCGGCCGTGGCGGGGGCGCGGCTGGCAGCGCGGGCAGGTGTACGACGACCGGTTCATGAACTCGTCCCGGCGCACGGGCGTCCCGCAGCGCGGGCAGGCCTCGCCGAGGCGGCCGTAGACGGCCAGCGACCGCGAGAAGTAGCCGGACTCGCCGTTGACGTTGACGTACAGGGCGTCGAAGCTCGTGCCGCCCTGCGTCAGCGCCTCGGCCATGACCTCCGTGGCGGCGTCAAGCACGCGCCGCACGACGGGGCGCGTCATCGTGTCCGTCGCCCGGGCGTAGTGCACGCGGGCCCGCCACAGGGCCTCGTCGGCGTAGATGTTGCCCACCCCGGACACGACGGTCTGGTCGAGCAGCGCCCGCTTGATCCCGGTCCGACGCCGGCGGATGCGTTCGACCAGCGTGTCCCGGTCGAGCGCGGGGTCGAGCAGGTCGCGGCCGATGTGCGCCACGGGTTCCGGCACCGCGGCCAGCGGGCTGCCGTGCCCGCCGGGTGCGCCGTCCGGCGTCGGGGCGAGGTCGGTGACGGAGAGGTGCCCGAAGGTGCGCTGGTCGACGAAGTCCAGGTAGTGCGCCCCCGACGGCGCCTCGTCCAGGTGGACCCTGACCCGCAGGTGGGGGTGCGCCCACTCCCCCGCGACGGCCGGATCGCGCACGAGGAGCTGGCCGGACATGCCCAGGTGCGCCAGCAGCGCGGACGCCGGGTCGCCCGTGGCGGCGGGGTCGGTCAGCGGGAGCCAGAGGTACTTGCCGCGGCGCGCGGCGCCGGCCAGCCGGCGGCCGCTGAGCTGGTCGGCGAACCCGGTCGGCCCGCCCTCGTGCCGGCGCACGGAGTAGTCCCGGAACACCTCGACGTCGCGCACGACGGCGCCGGTCACGAGCCGGTCGAGGCCGTCGCGGACGGTCTCGACCTCGGGGAGCTCAGGCACCGGCCGGCTGCTCCCCCGGACGGGCGCCCGCGTCCTGCGCCTGGCCGGGCAGCGGCAGGGCGATCACGGCGCGGTAGGCCTGCGCGGCGGCGGCCTGCTCGGCGTGCTTCTTCGCGGTGCCCTCGCCGAACCCCGTCACGGGACCGGCGGTGACCTGCGCCGAGAAGCGGCGGGCGTGCTCGGGGCCCTCACCGGTGACCTCGTAGACGGGGGCGTCGAACCCGCGCTCGGCGACCGCCTCCTGCAGGGAGGTCTTCCAGTCCAGCCCGGCCCCGAGGTCGGCCGCCGCCTCCATCGTGTCGTCGACCAGCCGGAGGACCAGCTCGCGCGCGACCTCGAGGCCGTGCGAGAGGTAGGTGGCTCCGAGCAGCGCCTCGACGGTGTCGGACAGGATCGAGTCCTTGTCGAACCCGCGGGTGCGCTTCTCGCCCTTGCCCAGCAGGACGTAGCGGCCCAGCTCGAGCCGGCGGGCCACCGCCGCGAGGGACCGCTGCGAGACCGTCGCCGCCCGCATCTTCGCGAGCTCGCCCTCGGGCTTGTCCGGATGGCGCCGGTACAGCGCCTCGGTCACCACCAGCCCGAGCACCGTGTCCCCGAGGAACTCGAGGCGCTCGTTGGTGGGGATCCCGCCGGCCTCGTGCGCGAACGACCGGTGGGTCAGGGCAAGCACGAGAAGCTCGGGATCCAGATGGACCCCGAGCTTCTCGAGAAGTGCTGACGGCTCCGGACGTTCTCCGTTGCCGCGTGCAGGCATGTCAGCCCGCGTGCTCGGTGCGCAGCGCCTCGGCGTACTGACGGCCCTTGTAGGAGCCGCAGGTCGGGCACGCGGCGTGCGACAGCTTCTGGCCCTTGCACTGGGGGCAGGTCGCGAGCGGCGCTGCGGTGGTCTTCCACTGCGAGCGGCGCGCGCGGGTGTTGCTGCGCGACATCTTGCGCTTGGGAACAGCCACGGTCAGCTCTCTTTCGTCTCGTCGGACACGCTCGACTCCTCGAGCATGGTCTGCAGCGCCGCCCATCGGGGGTCGACGATGTCGTGGTGGTGCTCGGGGTCGTCCTCCAGCCGTGCTCCGCACTCGGAGCACAGACCGGGGCAGTCCGGCCGGCACAGCGGTTGAAATGGTAGTGCAGTGACCAGGGAATCCCGAACCACGGGTTCGATGTCCGCCTGGTCGTCGATCAGCAGGGCCTCGTCCTCGGCCTCCTCGTCCCCGGCTTCCTCGGCGGCCTCGGCGCGCTCGGGGTAGACGAAGAGCTCCTGGACACGGACGGTGACCTCCTGGGAGATCGGGTCCAGGCATCGCGCGCACTCACCGACGGCGGTGCCGCGCACGACGCCGGAGACGAGCACGCCCTCCATGACGGCCTCGAGACGCAGCCCGAGGGTCAGGTCGGCGCCCTCGGGCACCCCGATGACCGCCGTGCCCAGGTCTGCGGGCGCGGCGACGACGGTCGCGACCTCCCGCATGGTTCCGGGACGCCGCGTGAGCTCGTGCGTGTCGAGCACGAGCGGCGAGCGCTTGGCGGTGGTGATGGTGATGCTCCAGACGACGGCGCCGAGCACGGCGCGGTGTGCAGGTGGGACGGTCCTCACGGACCAGCGGTTCAGTCTACGCGATCGCCCCGCGCGGGCCAACGCACCGACGACGTGACGTACGCAACGGCGCCGGCCCCGTCGACCGCCGGCGTCAGGCGCTGCGGCGGTCGCCCGGGTCGTCCTCGTCCGGCCACTCGGGGTCGGAGACCGCGTCCCAGCGCACGCGCGGCGACCCCGTGCCCAGACGCTCGGCCAGCTTCGACCGGCCCGCCCGGACCTGGGTGGTCAGCCGCCCCAGGTCGGCCTCGAAGTCGGCCAGCCGCCCGTCGCAGTACTCGTCGGCGTCGGCGCGCAGCGCCGCGGCCCTGCGCTCCGCCTCGGCGACGATGTCCGCCGCGCGGGACTCCGCCTGGACGACGACCTGCTCGTCCTGCACCAGCTCGATGGCGCGCGCCCGCGCCGTGGCCACGATCTCCTCGGCACGGCGGTGGGCGTCCTCGAGGGTGCGTTCGGCGTCCGCCAGCACCTCGTCCGCCCGGGCGACCTGGGTGGGCAGGTTGTCGCGCAGCTCGGCCACGAGCCCCAGCGCCTGGTCGCGGTCGATCTTGATGTTGGTCGACAGCGGTGACGTGCGCGCTTCCTCCACGAGGGCGGCCAGGTCGTCGATGATCTCCAGCAGTCCGGCCGTCGGGTTCGGGGTGTCGGTCATGTCGTGCTCCTCACGCACGGTGCGCCACGGTGGAGCGCACCGCCTCGGCCGCGGCGGACGGGACGAGATCGTCGATCGGCCCGCCGTGCCGGGCGATGTCCTTGACCAGCGACGACGCCACGTGCGCGTACCGCGGCTCCGCCGGCAGGAAGATCGTCTCCACACCGCTCAGGTGGCGGTTCATCAGGGCCATGGGGTGCTCACCGTCGAAGTCGGCGCCGCCGCGCAGCCCCTTGACGACGGCGGCCGCCCCGACCTCGCGGCAGAAGTCCACCAGCAGGCCCGGGACCACGTCGACGCGGACGTCGGCGGTCTCCGGGTCGTCCGCGACGGCGGCACGCACCAGGTCGACCCGCTGGTCGGCGGTCAGCAGGGCGTTCTTGGCGGCGTTGCGGGCGACCCCCACCACGACGACGTCGAACAGGCGGTTCGCCCGACGCACGATGTCGAGGTGCCCGAGCGTGATCGGGTCGAAGGACCCGGGACAGACGGCGATGCTCACGTCGCCCACGGTAGGTCGGGCGGTCACGTTTCCGTGGGACCTTCCTCGGCCTGCCGCCGTTCGGCGTAGTGCACGACCGTGTCCCCGTACCGCTTGGCCGACAGCTCGACGAGCGCGTCCGGCCAGACGAAGGGTGCGCCCCGCCGGGCCTGCTCGAGGACGACGACGGCGTCGGGCGCCAGCACGCCCGGGACGGCCAGGTCGGCGAGCACCCGGTTGAGCACGCCCGGGTCCAGGTCGTAGGGCGGGTCGATGAGCACGAGGTCGAACCCGTCGCCGGGCCCACCGTCGGCCGCGATCCGGGCCGTCGCCCGCTCAGCCGGTTCGGCGAGCACGCGCACGACGCGGTCCAGGCCGAGGTCGGCGGCGTTGCGGCGGGCGATGTCGGCGGCCTGCCGCGCCGCGTCGACGAGCAGGACCTCGACCGCGCCGCGGCTGGCGGCCTCGAGGCCGAGCGCGCCCGACCCCGCGAAGAGGTCCAGCACACGGGCGCCGTCGACGACGCCGAGGTGCTCGAGCCGCGAGAACATCGCCTCCCGGACGCGTTCGCTGGTGGGGCGGGTGCCCGACGGCGGCACGGTCAACGACCGCCCACCGACGGTTCCGGCGACGATCCTGGTCATGGCCCGGACTCTACCTGCGCCCACCACCGACCGTTGTGGGCATGAAATCTGCAGCACCCCGGCGGACCGGGGCTGCAGATCTCATGCCCACAACGGTCGGTGGGGCACGACGGCGTCGGGAGCGGATCGGCGCGCTCAGGCGCGCTCGAGGAACTCCTCCTGCTCGGCGTCGAGCTGGACGGCGATCGCCGCGGCCAGCACGGGGTGCTGACCGAGGCCGGGGTCGGCGTCGACGACCCCGGTGGCCTCGGTGCGCGCCGAGTCGATGAGGTCGGCGTCCTGGACCACGCGGAGCAGGCGCAGGGAGCTGGTGCGTCCGGACTGCGCGGCGCCGAGCACGTCGCCCTCGGAACGCAGCTCGAGGTCGAGGGTGGCGAGCTCGAACCCGTCGGTGGTGGCGGCCAGCGCCTCGACGCGGGCGGCGGCCGGGGTGCCGGGCCGCGCGGTCGACACCAGCAGGCACAGGCCCGGGTCGGCTCCGCGACCGATGCGGCCCCGCAGCTGGTGGAGCTGGGAGATGCCGAACCGGTCGGCGTCGAAGACCACCATGACGGTGGCCTCGGGCACGTCGACACCGACCTCGACGACGGTCGTGGACACCAGCACGGGTGCCTGGCCGGCGGCGAACCGCGCCATCGCGGACTCCTTGTCGGCGGGTGCCATCTGGCCGTGCAGCACCCCGACCTCGACGCCCGCGAGCCGCGGCTCGGCGCGCAGCGACTCCGCGACCTCGAGCACGGCACGCAGCGGGGCTCGGTCGGTGCCACCGCCGTCGGGCTCGGTGAGCTCGAGGAACTCCGGGACCTCGTCGAAGTCCTGTCCCGCCCCCGCCCGCCGTGCCGAGGCGTCGCCGTCGTCGTCGGGATGGATGCGCGGGCACACCACGTAGGCCCGCCGGCCGGCGTCGACCTCCTCGCGGACCTTCTCCCACACCCGTTGCATCCACCGGGGGTTGTCCGCGGGGACGACGTGGGAGGTGATGCCGGAGCGCCCCGCCGGGATCTCGGTGAGGGTCGAGGTGGTGAGGTCGCCGAACACCGTCATCGCCACCGTGCGCGGGATGGGTGTGGCGGTCATGACCAGCAGGTGCGGGGCCACCCGGGCCTTGGCCCGCAGGGCGTCCCGCTGCTCGACGCCGAACCGGTGCTGCTCGTCGACGACGACCAGCCCCAGGTCGGCGAACTGCACCTGGTCGCCCAGCAGCGCGTGCGTGCCCACGACGATCCCCGCCTCGCCGCCGGCGGCGTCCAGCAGCGCCTCCTTGCGGGCGGCCGCGTTCAGCGAGCCGGTGAGCAGGGCGACGCGGGTGCCGTGGGCCGCTCCGCCGAGCAGGCCGCCCTCGGCGAGCGGGCCCAGCATCGCGCGCAGCGTGCGGGCGTGCTGCGCAGCGAGCACCTCGGTGGGGGCGAGCAGCGCCGCCTGCCCACCGGCATCGATGACCTGCAGCATCGCCCGCAGCGCCACGACCGTCTTGCCGGATCCCACCTCGCCCTGCAGCAGGCGCTGCATCGGGCGCGGGCGGGCGAGCTCGCCGGCGATCTCGTCCCCCACCGCGCGCTGGCCCCCGGTGAGCGTGAACGGCAGGGCGGCGTCGAAGTCGGCGAGCAGACCGCCCTCGCCGTCGGGGCGGGGCGGCCGCGCGGTGGCCTCCTGCTCGGCGACGGCGGAGCGACGCTGGGCGAGCGCCGCCTGCAGCACGAAGGCCTCCTCGAACCGCAGCCGGCGCCGTCCCGCCTGCCAGTCCTGCGCCGCCTCCGGCACGTGCACGGCACGCAGGGCGTCCAGCCGGGTCGGCAGCGCCAGCCGGGTGCGGACCTCGTCCGGGACGGGGTCGGGCACGTCGTCCTCCGTGAGCGGGTCCAGGACGGTGCGCACGGCCCGCTGGATGCGCCACGTCGGCACCGCGGCGGTGGCCGGGTAGATCGGGATCGGGCGCGAGGCCTCGCTCAGGGCGGACTCGTCGTCGTCGGCGTCGACCCCGACCAGCACGTAGTCCGGGTGGGTGAGCTGGCGGGTGCCGCGGTACTCGGAGACCACACCGGTGAACAGCCCCGACCGCCCCGGACGCAGCTTGTCCTCGTGCGGGCGCAGCGCGCCGGGGCGCTTGGCGAAGAAGGTCAGGGCCAGCTCGTGCCGTCCGTCGGTCACCGTCGCCTGCAGCAGGGCGCCGCCGCGGCTGCGCATCGGGCGCACCGTGGCGCTCGCGACGCGTGCCATCACGGTGACGTGCTCCCCGAGCTGCAGGCGGTCCATGTCGGTGAGGGTGCCGGGTTCGCCGTAACGGCGCGGGTAGTGCCGGAGCAGGTCGTCGATCGTGACCAGACCCATCTTCTCGAGCGGCCCCGCGGCCCGCTTGCCCAGGGTGGCGGTCAGCGGCTCGGACAGCCGCGGGGTCATCGCCCGCCCCCGTCGCGCAGGGGCAGCAGCGCGTCGTCGACGACGTCCTCGACCGGCTCGACGCCGATCCCGACCCGGTCACCCGGGCGGCCGGTGGCGAGCACGACGACGTCGGCCCCGGGCGCGCACGCGGCGGCCCGGTCCACGACCTGCCCCAGCACGACCGCTCCGACGTCGGCGTCGGGCAGCACGGCGACGATCCCGGGGTCCTCGCACTCCTCGACCAACCGGGCGACGGCGGTCGCGGCGTCGGCGGCGGCCACCCGGTCGGCCCGCAGCCGCCGGTGCGCCGACAGCACCACGCCCGGCACGTCGAGGGCGTCCCCGCCGGCCCGCACCGCGTCCAGCGCACCGGCGAGCGCCGACACCGCGGTGACGAGGTGGACGTCGTCGGGGGCCGGCACCGCCGCGAGCCGGGGCTGGTCACCCGGACCCCCGTGGGCGACGTCCCGGGCGACCAGGTCGTCGATCGCGTCGTCCAGCCCCTCCAGCAGCTCCGGCGAGGCCATGACGAGCACGTTCGGGGTCCCGGCAGCGACCGCCGCCTGCGCCAGGTCGTCGACGGCGGGAGCGGTGTCGAGGTCCAGCAGCACGACCGCACCGCCGGTGGCGAGCTCGGCGGCCAGCGCCGGTGCCGAGGTCGTCACCACCACGGCCCAGTCGGTGGGGGGCACCGCGAGGTGGCGCACGTGGACGTGGGAGATGGCGCCCCGCTCGGCCCAGCGTCGGGGCACCGCCAGGGCCGCGTCGAGGTCCGGTGCGTGCACGTGCGCCTGCCAGAGCGAGTCCACGTCGTCGGCGCTGCCGCCGACCACGACGACGGAGTTGCCGACCCGGTCGAGGTCGGCACGCAGGGCGTCGGCCACGGCCCCCGGGACGAACCCGTCCGCGTCGGCGGAGCGGTGCAGCACGAACATCAGCTCGACCTCGTCGAGGCCGCCGGACTCCGGTTCGGCGACGTCGGCGGGCACCTCCGCCGCCACGTCGTCGCCGACGGGGGCGTGGCCGCGCAGGTCCATGTCGAGCAGCACGGGCGCCGTGGCGCCGGGCACCGGCGAGACCCCCGCCTCTCCCGCAGCCTGCTGGGCGGCGGCCAGGGACGCGAGCACCAGGACCAGGCCGCAGGCCCCGGCGTCGAGCACCCCGGCGTCGCGCAGGGGCGCCAGCGACCCGACGCTGCGCAGGGCCGCCTCCCGCGCCCCTCGCCGGGCGGCGTCGAGCACGCTGAGCCGTCGCGGCGCCCCGAGCGGCCCCACCATGCCACCGGCCTCGGCGTGCCGGGCAGCGGCCGCCGCGGCGTCGGCGGCCGTGAGGATCGTGCCGGGCATCGGGTGCGCCACGGCGCGGCGGGCCGACCGTGCCGCGACGTCCAGACCGACTCCCAAGGTGTCCTGCCGGCTCGCGGCGACCGCGAACCCGCGCAGCCACTCGCTGAGGATGACCCCGGAGTTGCCGCGGGCGCCGAGCAGGGCGGCCCGGGCGGCGACCCGCAGCAGCTTGGCCCCGCCGCTGCCAGCATCCGCGTCGTGGACAGCCCCGGCGGCCTCGCGCACGGTCAGGTACATGTTGGTCCCCGTGTCGCCGTCGGCGACGGGGAACACGTTGACCCCGTCGAGCTCCGGTCGGGCGGTGTCGAGGGCCTCGACCACCGTGTGCGCCCAGGTGCGCACCACGACGGCGTCCAGGAGCTCGGGCTGATCCACGCTGCCCACCGTAGCGGTGACGGAGGGCACGTCGCGGGAGCGTTGAGGGTTTCCGCGGCGATCCGCTATCATCATGTGGTTGCCTGGACTCCGGGCACCCCCCAAGACCACCGACCTTCACGTCCTGCTGCCCTGCTGGCGCGCGACGTGACACGACGATTCAGGAGACACCGTGGCTGCCAACTGCGACGTCTGCGGCAAGGGCCCGGGCTTCGGGCACAGCGTTTCGCACTCCCACATCCGGACCAAGCGCCGCTGGAACCCGAACATCCAGCGCGTGCGCGCCGTCGTCGCGGGCACCCCCAAGCGCGTGAACGTGTGCACCTCGTGCCTCAAGGCCGGCAAGGTGCAGCGCCAGGCCTGAGCCTCCGCCGCACGGCGACATCATCGACAGACGCCCGTCGGGTCCGACCCGGCGGGCGTCTGTCGTGCGATCACGGCCCGTGAACCGCCGCCCATGAACTGCAAAGAGTTCGTGAACCGTTCACCAATACCTCTTGGCGTGCCCGGCGGACCGTGGCAGTCTGAATCCATGATGGTCGAGACCGACAACGACGTGGTGATCCGTTCGGCGAACCCCTCGGACGCCGGCGCCATCGCCCGGGTGCACCTGACCTCGTGGCGCAGCGCGTACGCCCACGTCCTGCCGTCCGACTACCTCGACTCCCTCGACGTGGACGAGCAGACCCGGACCTGGGAGAAGTCCCTCGGCCAGGAGAACAGCACGACCGTCGTCGCCGAGGCCGACGGGCGCACGCTCGGCTTCGCGAGCTGGGGGCCGTCCCGCGACGAGGACGCCGAGGACGGCTGCCTCGAGCTCTACGCGATCTACCTCGACCCGGAGTCCTGGGGTCGCGGCGTGGCCCGCGACCTGATGCGCACGATGCTCGGGGAGGTCGGCCCGCAGGCCCGCATCACCCTGTGGGTGCTGTCCGAGAACGCCCGGGCCCACCACTTCTACCGGCGGCACGGCTTCCAGCCCGACGGGATCGAGCGCATGGAGGACTACGCCGACGTGCCCGTGACCGAGGTCCGCTTCGTCCGGGAGCCCGAGCGCTGACCCGGAGCGCAGCCGACGGTACGCGCCAGGATCAGGGACGGAAGTGGTCCCACCCGGTCGCGACGTGCGGGACCTCGCCGTCGAGCAGCACGCGCGGCGCGTCGTCCGCCGGCGCCCTGACGTCGCCGACCAGCCGGAAGCCGTTCGGCAGCCCCCGGTCGGCCACCTCCGCGGGGAAGGTCGCGAGCAGCCCGTGGTCCTCTCCCCCGGACAGCACCCAGGTCCGCGCCCGGTCGGCCCCGTCGGGATCCTCCGTCGCCACGGCGACCTCGACGGCGGCAGGGACCAGCGCGGTCACGTCGCGCATCAACGCACCCTCGGCGAGGTCGACGTCCACACCGCTGGCGCGGGCGAGCCGGCCCGCGTCCCGCAGCAGCCCGTCCGAGACGTCGAGCATCGCCGTCGCCCCCGCGAGCGCCGCCGCGGGCCCGGCCTCGAGCGGGGCCTCCGGGCGCAGGTACGCGGCGACGTAGGGCGTGCGTGACGTCGCGGCGCCGGGCGCACCGTCGTCGGGCGTCGCCGCTCCGCTGGTGAGCAGGTCGAACCCGGCGGCCGAGGCGCCGAGCACGCCGGCGTGCGCGACGACGTCGCCCGGACGCGCACCCGATCGCAGCACCGGCGCCCGCCCGGCGAGGTCGCCGTGGACCGTGACGGACACGACCACCGCGTCACCGCCGGACAGGTCGCCGCCGACGACCGTCGCCGGACCGGAGGCGTCGGCCAGACCACGCGCGAGGTCGGTCACCCACTGCACCGGCAGGTCGGCAGGCATCACCAGGGAGACCACCATGGACGTCGCGCGCGCTCCCATGGCAGCGACGTCGGCGAGGTTCTGGACCGCCGCCCGGTACCCGACGTCGTACCCGCCCGACCACTCGCGGCGGAAGTGGCGGCCCTCGACGAGGACGTCCGTGGTCACGACGAAACGTCCGTCGGCGGCGCGCACCACCGCCGCGTCGTCACCCGGCCCGACGTCGACCCCCTCGCCGACGGGCAGGAGCGGGAAGATGCGTGCCAGGAGCGCGGTCTCGTCGAGGTCGCGCACGCGCAGGATGGGGTCGGTCACGACCGAACCCTAACCGGACGCCGGGCCGTGACGGAGACGGTTACCGTAGGCACGTGCTCGTCCGTCGACTCGCCGCCCTGCTCGCCCCGCCGTGCCTCGTGCTGCTCGCCGGCTGCACCCCGACGATCGGGGTCGAGCCGGGCGAGGACGCCGCGAACCCCGACTGCGCACCCGTGATGCTGGCACTGCCGGACGTCGTCGCCGGGGACCTGGAGCGCGCCGACGTCAACGCCCAGTCGACGGCCGCCTGGGGCTCACCGGGCGCCGCGGTCACGCTGCGGTGCGGGGTCGAGGAGCCGGGCCCCTCCCCGGACTGCCAGCGGATCGACACGGCCAACGGTTCCGTGGACTGGGTCGTGGAGACCAACGACAGCGGCACCTGGCGTTTCACGACCTACGGCCGGACCCCCGCGATCGACGTGACCGTGCCGCCGTCGGTGACGACGGACCACTCGACGTCGTTCATCGCCGACCTGACGTCCGCCGTCTCCCTGATCCCGGCGACCAGGAGCTGCACCTGAGCTAGCCGAGCTCCGCCCGCCACAGCTCCAGACCCGGCTCACCGGCCTCGACGCAGGCGTCGGCGACGTCACCCACGGCGCCGCGCAGGTCGTCGTGCTCGCCGCCCGCACCGACGACGGCGTCACCACTGGTCCACGCCGTCCCGTCGTCCGCCACGAGGCGCCCGTCGTCCGCCACCGAGAACCCGGCGGGCCAGACGACCACCCGCACGTCGTCGGAATCCGCCTCGGACGCGAGGCCCCAGCAGCCGTCGTCGTCGAGGGCCAGCACACCGGCCCATGCGGCGTCCATGCCGCCCTGCCTGACCAGCTGGACCAGGGCGACGTGACCGCCGGCCTCCTCCACGCGCACCCCCGTCAGCGCACCGCAGGCACCGGTCGCCAGGAGCAGGCCGGCGACCGTGGTCGTCGTGATCGACCGGTGCACGGCACCGCACACAGCCCACCGTCGCGCCATCGCACGCCTCCTCGACCGGACATGGTCAACGTAGCGGCACGGACGGTCCGACGCACCGGCGTCGTGCCGGCGTCCGACGAGCAGGTCAGCGCAGCCCGGTCGGCCTCTCGAGGGCGAGCTGGATCAGCTCGTCGACCAGCGCCGGGTAGCTCATCCCGGTCGCCTCCCACATGCGCGGGTACATCGAGAACGGGGTGAACCCCGGCATGGTGTTGATCTCGTTGACGACGACCTGCTGCTCGGGCGTGACGAACACGTCGACGCGCGACAGCCCCTCGGCCTCCACGGCCTCGAAGGTGCGGACGGCGAGGTCGCGGACCTCGGCGATCACCGGCTCGGGGAGGTCGGCGGGGCACGACAGCTCGACGTGCGCCTCGTCGAGGTACTTGGCCTCGAAGTCGTAGAAGGCGTGCGTGCCGTCCACGACGATCTCCCCGGGCAGCGACGCCCGCGCGCGGTCTCCGCCGCGGCCGCCGAGCACCGCGCACTCGATCTCGCGGCCCTCGATCCCGGCCTCCACGATCACCTTCGGGTCGTGCTCGCGGGCCTCCTCCACGGCGGCCGGCAGGTCCTCGAGCACGTCCACCCGGGTGATGCCGAGCGACGACCCCGCCCGGGCGGGCTTGACGAAGACGGGCAGCCCGAGCCGCTCGACGCGGGCGACGCAGGCCTCGGGGTCGGCGTCCCAGTCGTGGGGCTTGATGACCTCGTAGGGCCCGACGGGGATGCCGTGCCCGGCCAGGACGAGCTTCATGAAGTGCTTGTCCATCCCGACCGCGGACGCCAGCACCCCGGCGCCGACGTACCGCACGTCGGCCAGCTCCAGCAGCCCCTGGACCGTGCCGTCCTCGCCGAACGGCCCGTGCAGCAGCGGGAAGACGACGTCGACCTGACCGAGCACGTCGGGGACCTGCCCGGGCTCCAGCGTGCGCAGGGTGCGCTCGCCCGCGGTCAGGGACAGGACCACCTCGGCACCCTCGTCGGAGGTCACCTCGGGCAGCCGGCCCGCCGTGATCCTCCAGCGCTCGGCGTCGTCCTCGGCGACCACCCAGCGCCCGGCGCGGGTGATCCCGATCGGGACGACGTCGTAGGCGTCACGGTCGATCGCGCCGAGCACCCCGGCGGCGGTGGCGGCGGAGATCGCGTGCTCGCCGGAACGGCCTCCGAACAGGAGGGCGACGCGCGGCTTGCGCGGGGGCGCGGAGGGCTGGGTCTCGGGCATCGGCCCGACCCTACCGGACCGCTCACCCGCTCCGGCACGCGGTCGCCGTCACGCCGCGCGCAGCTCCTTGCGCAGGATCTTGCCCGACGCCGACTTGGGGACGGCGTGGGTGAACTGCACGGCACGGACCTTCTTGTAGGGCGCGACCCGGGCGGCCACGTACTCCATCACGTCCTCCGCGCTGAGCTCCGCGCCCTCAGCCCGCACGACGAACGCCTTGGGGATCTCCTCGGCGTCGACGGTCACCACGTCCCCGGTGTGCAGGAACCCGTCGGCGTCGATGGTGTCGCGCGTCTCGGCCTCGTTGCCCAGGTAGCCGACCATGACGTTCGGGCCGGCGCAGAGCAGCTCGCCGGGAGCGCTCGTGCCCTCGGCCGGCTGCTCGATCTCCTCACCGGTGGCGGGGTCCACGACCTTGGCCAGCATGTTGGGCACCAGCAGCCCGATCGAGCCGGGATCGATGTCGTCCCGGTCGAACGGCACGACGTGGGAGACGGGTGACATCTCGCTCATGCCGTAGCCCTGCATGACACGGGCCCGGGGCAGCCGTTCCCCGACGGCTGCCGCGAGCTGGGCGTCGAACGGTGCGGCGCCGGACATCATGATCCGCACGCTGGACAGGTCGGCCTCGAGCGCGAGCGGGTGCTTGGCGAGCGCCAGCGCGATGGGCGGGGCGACGAACAGCACGGTCGCCCGGTGCTCGGTGATGACGCGCAGGTACTCCGGCAGGTCGAACCGGGGCATCGTCACCACGGTGGACCGCTGGTGCAGGGCGCAGTTCATGAGCACGGTCATGCCGTAGATGTGGAAGAACGGCAGGACCGCCGGGACCACGTCGTCGCGCACCAGCGGGATGTAGGGCTCGGACTGCAGGACGTTGGCCACGAGGTTGCGGTGCGTCAGCATCACACCCTTGGGCAGGCCGGTCGTGCCCGAGGAGTACGGCAGCACCGCCAGGTGGGTGGCGGGGTCGAAGGACACCTCCGGGGCGGGGGCGCCGGCCGCGAGGAGGTCGCGCAGGTTCGAGTACCCCTCGGCGCCGTCCATGACGACGACGTCGTCGCGCGAGAGCCCGGCGGCCTCGGCGCCCTCCGTGGCCTGCGCCAGCAGGGGCGACACGGTGATCAGCGCCTTCGACCCGGAGGCGGTGAGCTGCTTGCCCACCTCGGGCCCGGAGGCGAGCGCGTTGAGCGTGGTGACGGTGACACCGGCCCGCAGCAGTCCGTGGAAGACGCTGATGAAGGCCGGGACGTTCGGGCTGTGCAGGGCGACCACGTCACCGACGCCGAGGCCGCGGGCCGCGACGGCACCGGCGACGGCGTCCACCTGGGCGCGCAGGGCACCGAAGGTCGTGGCCTCGCCGGTCGGGCCGTCGACGACGGCGGTCCTGCCGAGGTCCTCCTCGGTCAGGGAACCGAACAGGAAGTCGTACAGGCTGAGGTCGGGGATCTCGACATCCGGGTGCGGGCTTCGGACGACCAACGGTGGCTCCTCTCTCCGACGCGGTCCTCGGCGACCGCTGCTGGCGCCACCCTAGCCCGGCGTCGGTCGGCAGCCCGCACCGATGTTTGAATCGGGGCATGACGACGCTGCTCTCCGACGACCTGCTGGCCACCATCCGTGGCCGGGCCGCGATCCACGACCGGGAGAACTCGTTCTTCGCCGACGACCTGGACGACCTGCGGACCGCCGGCTATCTCGGGGCGCTCGTGCCGACCTCGACGGGCGGGCGGGGACTCTCCCTGCGCGAGCTGTGCCACGAGCAGTCCCGGCTGGCCGGGGCGGCACCGGCCACCGCGCTGGCCGTCAACATGCACCACGTGTGGACGGGCGTCGCCCGCTACCTGCACGAGCGGGGCGACGACACGCTCGACTGGCTCCTCGCCGAGGCGGCGGCCGGGGAGGTCTTCGGGTTCGGGTACTCCGAGGCCGGCAACGACCTCGTGCTGCTGGGGTCGCGCACCGAGGCCCGGCCCGACGGCGAGGGTGGCTACACCTTCCACGGCCGCAAGATCTTCACGTCGAACTCCCCGGGGTGGACCCGGCTGGGCGTCATGGGGCTGGACAGCACGACCGACCCGGACGACCCGCGCATCGTGCACGCCTTCATCACGCGCGACGGCGGCGGGTTCGAGATCCTCGACGACTGGGACACGATCGGCATGCGGGCGTCGCAGTCGTGCACCACGGTGCTCGACGGTGCGCACGCCCCCGCCGAACGGGTCATGCGTCGGATCGCGCCGGGTCCGAGCCTGGACCCCTACGTGCTGGGGATCTTCACCAGCTTCGAGATCCTGCTCGCCGCCGTGTACGCGGGCATCGCCGACCGCGCGCTCGAGCTGGCGGTGTCCACGGTGGAGCGGCGCACCTCGATGAAGACCGGCAAGGCGTACTCCCAGGACCCGGACATCCGCCGGCGCATCGCCGCCGCGGCGCTGGCCCAGGACGGGATCTGGCCCCAGATCGACCAGATCGCCGGCGGGATCGACGCCCTCGAGGACCGGGGCGCCGGGTGGTTCCGCGCGACGTCGGGCCTGAAGATCCGCGCGACCGAGACCGCCCGCGACGTGGTCGACGAAGCGATCCGCTGCTCGGGCGGCTCGACGTACTTCCACCGCTCGGAGCTGGGGCGCCTCTACCGGGACGTGCTGGCCGGCATCTTCCAGCCCAGCGACGACGAGTCGGCGCACGCCCAGGTGGCCCAGTCCCTGCTCGGTCCGCTCCGGCAGGACTGAGTCCGGGCCGGCGGCCCGCCGCGACGGTCAGACGCCGTCGCGGCGGGCCCGCTCGATCCCGTCGAGGAGCAGGCCGAGCGTGAACTCGAACTCGGTCTGGCTGTCGCACCAGCCGAGGGTCGGGTCGGCCGGGTCGTGCAGCTCGGCGGCGACCATCGCGGTGAGATGGGGCAGGGACTCGGCCATGGCCGCCAGCTCCTCCTCGGCGACGTCGTCGTCGCCGGCCTGGGGGTCGAACACCTCGGGGGTGAACCCGAGCACCATGCCGCCCAGGGCGTGCATCGCGCGGTGCGCCAGCCGGTAGGAGCACCCGCCGCGCACCATCGCGCCGAGCGCCTCGTCGTAGAGCTGGTAGACCCCTGGCCGGAGGTTCGGTCGTGACCCGAGCAGCCGGGGCAGCCACGGGTGGCGCACCACGACGTCGCGCGCGACGAGGCAGCGCGACCTCACGTCCGCCACCCAGTCGTCCCCGGGATCCTCCCGCTCCGCCAGCCCGGCATGGATCTGGGCGGCCACGACGTCGACGAGGCCGTCGAGCAGCTCGTCCTTCTTGCCGGGCAGGTAGTGGTACAGGGACATCGCCTCGACGCCGAGCCGCGTCGCCACGCCCCGCATGGTCACCGCGGCGAGACCGTCCGCGTCCGCGAGCGCGACCCCGGCACCGAGCACGCGGTCGCGGCTCAACGGTCCGTCGGAACCCATCTGCGTCCCCCTCTTCCCTCACTCGACCTTACGCCGTATGGTTGCCTTACGCCGTAAGGACGCGGCCCTCCGCCTCTCGGAAGGAACCCATCATGGACCAGCGCATCTCCCGGCCGGTCGCCCGCACCACCGGACTGCTCTACCTCGCCCTCGGGATCACCGGCATGGCGGGCTTCCTGCTCGTGCGCCCGCTGGTCTTCGACCCGACCGACGCCGCGACCACCGCGACCCTGCTCGTCGAGCACGAGCTCCTGGCGCGCGTCGGGATCGCTCTCGAGCTCGCCCTGGTGGTCAGCCAGGCGCTCGCCGCCCTTTGGTTCGTCCGGCTCTTCCGCCCGGTCGAACCCTTCGCCGCGGCCGCGGTCGGCGTGCTGGGCATGATGAACGCCGTCGCGATCCTCGGCAGCACGGCCGCTCTCGGCACGGCCCTGGGCACCGCGCTCGCCGGGGACCCCGCCGGACCGCAGCAGATGTTCCTGCTCTCGGAGAACCTGTGGCTCGCCGGTGCGGCGTTCTTCGGACTCTGGCTGATCCCGATGGGTCGTCTCGTG
Source organism: Isoptericola sp. 178 (assembly GCF_030586525.1). Taxonomy (NCBI): domain Bacteria; kingdom Bacillati; phylum Actinomycetota; class Actinomycetes; order Micrococcales; family Promicromonosporaceae; genus Isoptericola; species Isoptericola sp. 178. Next base: position 779,729 of record NZ_JAUQYN010000003.1, read on the forward strand.
CTGCTGTCCGGCCTGCCCCGCGCGCTCGGCTGGTTCCTGCTCGTCGGGGGTGTCGGCTACCTGCTGCAATCGTTCCTGCTCGTCCTCGCCCCCGACGCGGGTCCGGTCGCCGACGTCCTCGTGCTGCCCGCCACCGTCGGCGAGCTGTGGATGATCGGCCTGCTGCTCTGGATCGGGTTCCGACGCGACCGCTCGCGCACCGACGTCGCCGAGGAACCGGCCCTGCGTCCCTGACGAGGACCGTAGGCTGGGCTGCCATGACGCCCGACCCGCCCGCCCATGCCGTCCCGAGCCTCGCACCCGCCACCGTCGCCGTGACGGCCGGCCGCCCGTCCCGCGTGCAGGGCGGCCCGGTCAACCCACCGGTCGTGCTGTCCTCGACCTACGTCTCGCGCGGCATCCCGGGCGACGAACCGCTCTACGCCCGCGGTGGCACCGAGACCTGGGAGTCGTTCGAGCAGGCCCTCGCCGCCCTCGAGGGCGGCGAGCACGGCATCGTCCTGGGATCGGGCATGGCCGCCATCGCCGCCGCGATCGGGGACCTGCCCCCGGGCAGCACCGTCGTGGTGCCACGGCACGCCTACCAGGTCACGCTGGGCTACCTCGACGACCGTGCCGCCCGGTACGACGTCGAGGTCCGCCGCGTCGACGTCGCGGACACCGAGGCCGTGGTGGCGGCCCTCGACGGCGCGGACCTCCTCGTGGTCGAGTCGCCCACGAACCCGATGCTGGAGATCGCCGACCTGCCCGCCCTCCTGGCCGCCGCCCGCGACCGGGGCGTGCGGTCCGTGGTCGACAACACCTTCGCCACCCCGCTGGGACAGCAGCCGCTCGCCCTCGGGGCCGACGTCGTCGTGCACTCGGTGACGAAGTACCTGTCCGGGCACACCGACGTCGTCCTGGGCGCGGTGGTGACGAACGACGACCGGATCGCCGCCGACGTGCGCTCCTACCGGACCCTGCACGGGGCGATCGCCGGGCCGATGGAGGTCTTCCTGGCGCTGCGCGGGCTGCGCACCCTGCACCTGCGCGTCGAGCGGGCCGCGGCCAACGCCGTCGAGCTCGCCCGCCGCCTGCACGACCACCCGGCCGTGGCCGAGGTGCGTCACCCCTCGCTGCCCGACGACCCGGGGCACGGACGGGCCGCGGCACAGATGGCGCACTTCGGCGCCGTGGTCGGGGTGCGCCCGGTCGGCGGCCGGAACGCCGCGGACGCGCTGGTCGACGCCGTGCGGCTGTGGGTTCCCGCCACCTCGCTGGGCGGCGTGGAGTCGCTGCTGGAACGGCGTCGGCGCCTGGCGACGGAGTCGCCCACGGTGCCGGAGGACCTCGTGCGGCTCTCCGTCGGCGTCGAGGACGTCGAGGACCTGTGGGCGGACCTCGCGCAGGCCCTGGAGCGGGCGACCGCCTGAGCTGCCGACGCGCCACGTCCCTGCGCGGTGCCGGGAACCGCCGGCGGGCCTACGCTCGTCGGAGGGACCCGTCCACCAGGGAGGCACCGTGCACCCTTCATCGCACCGCCGCCGGGCTGCGGGGACCTGTGCCCTCCTGGCCCTCGGTGCCCTGCTGGCCGCCTGCGGCGACGGCGAGGGGACGTCGGGCTACGGCGGCGGCGTGTCGACGGCGGACGCCTCGCCGACGACCACCGCCGCGACGCCCACGGCGTCGGCCACCGACGACGCCGGCACCGCGGAGCCCACGGACACCCCCGACGAACCGTCACCCGACGCGGCGAGCGCGACGGAACCCGTCACGCCGTTCGCGGGCGGGACCGCCCTGGACGAGGGCGACCCGAGCGCCGACGCGATGCTGACCGTCACCGGCATCCGCGTCGGCGCGCACGAGGAGTACGACCGTGTCGTGTTCGACCTGGACGGCACCGGCACCCCCGGCTACCGCGTCCAGTACGTCGAGGAGGCCGTCGAGCCGGGCAGCGGCGAGACGGTCGACGTCGCCGGTGACGCCGTGCTGCAGGTGGAGATCACGGGGTCGGCGATGCCGACGGACTCGGGCGTGACCGAGTACGGCGGCGACCCGGTCGCCGGTCCGGGCGGGTCGATCGAGCAGGTCGTCTACCGCTTCGTGTTCGAGGGCACCACGACGGCGTTCGTCGGGGTCGACGGCGAACCGCGCCCGTTCCAGGCGTTCACCCTGGAGGACCCGGTGCGCCTGGTGGTGGACGTCGGGAACTGAGCGTCGGGCCGGCCGGCCGCTCAGTCGGCGAGGCTCTCGGACTTCTGCGGGCGAGACAGCAGCGCGCGCGCCATCTCGTCCACCGAGAGCCCCTCGTGCAGCACGGCCACGACACCGGCCGTGATGGGCATGTCGACACCGTGCTGCTGGGCCAGCTCGAGGACGGAGCGGGAGGACTTCACGCCCTCCGCCGTCGTGCCGGTGGCCTCCAGCGCCTCCTCCAGGCTCATGCCCTGGCCGACGTACTTGCCCAGCGAGTGGTTGCGCGACAGCGGCGAGGCGCAGGTGGCGACGAGGTCGCCCATGCCCGCCAGGCCGGCGAACGTCTCCTGCTCGGCGCCCAGCGCCCGCCCCAGGCGGGTGATCTCGACGAGCCCCCGGGTGATGACGGTCGCCGTCGTGTTCCAGCCGAACCCGCTGCCCTGCGCCATGCCGACGGCCAGCGCGATGATGTTCTTCACCGCGCCGCACAGCTCGACACCGACGACGTCGGAGTTGGTGTAGGGCCGGAAGTACGAGTTCGAGCAGGCCTCGGCCACGACCCGCGCGTTCTCGGCGTCGGAGCACGCCACCACCGTCGCCGTGGGCTGCCGGGCGGCGATCTCCTTGGCCAGGTTGGGCCCGGACACGACGGCCACGCGCTCGTCCGGGACGTCGAGGGCCTCGGCCACGACCTGGCTCATGCGCTTGTCGGTGCTGAGCTCGACGCCCTTCATCAGGGAGACGACGATCGCGTCGGGCTCGAGGTGCTCGCGCAGCGGCTCCAGGGTGCGCCGGGCCACCTGGGAGGGGATGGCGACGACGACGATCCTCGCCCCGGCGAGCGCGGCGGCGGCGTCGGTCGTGGCGGCCATCGCCGGGAGCTCGACGTCGGGCAGGTACTTGCTGTTGCGTCGCTCCTCGGCCACCTGGCGGACCAGGGCCTCGTCCCGGCCCCACAGGGTGACGTCGCAGCCGGCGTCGGCCATGACCATCGCGAACGTGGTGCCCCAGGAGCCGGAGCCCAGGACCGCTGTCGTCGGGCCCCTCACGGGCGCTCCACCGGCGGGTAGTGCATCTGTCTCACCTCGTAGTCAGGGTGCTTGCGCAGGTCGAACCGTCGCGCCGGCGGCTCCTCGCCCCGGAGCGTGGCGAGCTGGGCGGTGATGGCGTCCATCACGCGGTCCATCGCCTCGCGCAGGGTGGCGGAGTCGAGCGGTCGGTCGTACAGGTCGCTCAGGTCGACCGGCGGGCCGGCCGTGACCTGGACCCGCTTGCGCGGGAAGAGCCGCGGCAGCTTGCCGTAGCGGGGCAGGATGTCCGTCGCGCCCCACTGCGCCACGGGGACGACCGGCAGCTTCGACGCCAGGGCGATCCGGGCCAGACCCGTCTTCGGCTCCATCGGCCACAGGTCGGGGTCGCGCGTCAGCGTCCCCTCCGGGAACACCGCCACGCAGGCGCCCTCCCCGAGCTCGCGACCCGCGCGCTCCAGCGAGGCGGCGGCCGCCTGGCTGCCCCGGTCGACGGGGATCATGTTCGTCGCACGCAGCGCACCCCCGACGACCGGCACGTCGAACAGCCCGCGCTTGGCCAGCACGCGCGGCTCGACACCCTGGTCGAACAGGTAGTGCACGAACGTCAGGGCGTCGAGCTCGGTCGCATGGTTGGCGGCCGCGATGAATCCGCCGTCCGTGGGGAGGTTCTCGCTGCCGCTCCACTCGTAGCGGCACATCGAGAACAGCACGGGCCGGACGATCTTCGCGATGACGCGGTAGAGCCGCGACTCAGGTCTGGCGATGGGCACGGCCGGAAGCCTACCTGCCGACCGCAGGCGTCAGCCCCGGGCGACGTCGGCGCCCAGCGCCGCCAGCTTGTCCTGGAAGGACTCGTACCCGCGGTCGATGAGGCTGATGCCGCGCACCGTCGAGGTGCCCTTGGCCGCCAGCGCCGCGATGAGGTGGGAGAACCCGCCGCGCAGGTCCGGCACCTCGATGTCGGCCGCCTCGAGGGGGGTCGGCCCGGACACCACGGCGGAGTGCTGGAAGTTGCGGCGGCCGAAACGGCAGGCCGCGCCGCCGAGGCACTCCTTGTAGACCTGGATCGTGGCGCCCATCTGGCGCAGCGCCTCGGTGAACCCGAACCGGTTCTCGTACACGGTCTCGTGCACGATCGACAGACCCGTGGCCTGCGTGAGCGCGACGACCAGCGGCTGCTGCCAGTCGGTCATGAAACCGGGGTGGACGTCCGTCTCGAGCACGATGGAGCGCAGCTCCCCGCCCGGGTGCCAGAACCGGATGCCGTCGTCCTGGACGTCGAACTGGCCGCCGACCTTGCGGTAGGTGTTGAGGAACGTCATCATCTCGGGCTGGGTGGCGCCCTTGATGGTCACGTCACCGCCGGTCGCCAGCGCGGCCGAGGCCCAGGACGCGGCCTCGATGCGGTCGCCGAGGGCGTTGTGGACATAGCCGTCGAGACGGTCGACGCCCTCGATGCGGATCACCCGGTCGGTGTCGACCGAGATGATCGCGCCCATCTTCTGCAGCACCGCGATGAGGTCCATGATCTCGGGCTCGATCGCCGCACCGGTCAGCTCGGTGATGCCCTCGGCCCGCACGGCCGTCAGCAGCAGCTGCTCGGTGGCCCCGACGGACGGGTAGGGCAGCTCGATCCGGGTGCCCTGCAGGCGCCGCGGCGCACGCAGGTGGATGCCGTTGGGCCGCTTGTCGACGACGGCACCGAACTGGCGCAGGATGTCGAGGTGGTAGTTGATCGGCCGGTCGCCGATCCGGCAGCCGCCCAGGTCCGGGATGAAGGCCTCACCGAGACGGTGCAGCAGGGGGCCGCAGAACAGGATCGGGATGCGGCTGGACCCGGCGTGCGCGTCGATGTCCGCGACGTGCGCCGACTCGACGTTCGACGGGTCGAGGTCGAGGATGCCGGCCTCCGGGTCGTACTTGACGTTGACCCCGTGCAGCTCGAGGAGGCCGGAGACGACCGCGACGTCACGGATCTGCGGGACGTTGCGCAGCACGCTCGCCGACTCTCCCAGCAGGGAGGCCACCATCGCCTTGGACACGAAGTTCTTCGCTCCACGCACCTCGATGGTGCCCTGCAGCGGCGTGCCGCCGTTGACGTACAGCAGATCAGTCATAGGTCGTCGTTCGTCCTGTCGTCGCGGAATCCGCAGCACGGTGGTGCTGCTCGTCGGTGCGGGCCCCCGGCTCGCAGTGGCGCGGTCGTGCGCAGCGCGCACGATCCTCCCCCCGGAGGCCCTCGGGTGCCAACACCCGGCACCGCCACAGTATTCACGTTCACCACACCTTCACTCCGCGGGCGCGGACTCGCGCGGGGGCACGCCACGGTTGGCCGGATCGTGATGCGGTGCAGGCCGGATCGTGACCCGGACGCACCCTTCTGCCACGCGGGTGAAGTCCGTCACAAACACATACCCCCCAGGGTGTGAGGAGTAGCCTGGAAACAACGGTAGGTCCGCGATGAAGGAGTCGATCATGACCGCTCGTGTCCTGGTTCTCGGCGGCAGCTTCGCAGGGATGACGGCCGCCCTGTCCATCAAGTCCGACCTGGGCGACGAGGTCGACGTCACCGTCGTCTCGGCCTCGGACCGGTTCGTGTTCAACCCCTCCCTGATCTGGCTGCCGTTCGGCCGTCGCGGCCGCACCGACATCACGTTCCCCCTGGAGCCGACGTTCACCAAGAAGGGTGTGCGGTTCGTCCACGGCGAGGCGAGCTACGTCGACCCCGACCACCACCGGGTCGAGACCACCGAGGGCACGTTCGACTACGACTACCTGGTGATCGCCACGGGGTACCGCAACGACCTCGACGTCGTCCCCGGGATGCGCGACACGCCCACCATCACCACGCTCCACGACGCCGAGCGCACCTACGACGCCTGGCGCCGGTTCCTCGACGACCCCGGTGACGTGGTCATCGGCGCCACGCAGCGCGCGAGCTGCTTCGGGGCGGCGTACGAGTTCCTCTTCAACACCTCCTACCAGCTGCGCCGCGCCGGCCTGCACGGCAAGGTCAAGCTGACCTACGTCACCTCCGAGCCCTTCGCGGGACACTTCGGCATCGACGGCATGCCGGGCGCCAAGCCGCTGATGCGGATGTTCGCCAAGAAGGAGGGCATCACCGTCGAGCCGAACCAGTCGATCCAGGAGATCAAGCCCGACACGGTCGTGCTGTCCGACGGGCGCGAGCTGCCGTACAAGTTCGCCATGATCGTCCCCCCGTTCCGCGGGCAGGACTTCCTCGCCAAGACCCCGGACCTGGTCGACGCCGGCAACTACGTCAAGGTCCGCCCGACCTACCAGTCCGAGAAGTGGGACGACGTCTACGCCGTCGGCATCGCCGCCGCCGTGCCCGTGCCCTGGACGACCCAGGTCGCGACCGGCATCCCCAAGACCGGGTTCCCGAGCGAGCAGCAGGCCCACATCGCCGCCGAGAACATCGTCGCCCAGGTCCGCGGCGAGGAGCCGACGGCCGCCAAGGAGTTCGGCAAGATCCCGGCCCTGTGCGTCATGGACGCCGGGAACAACGGCGTGGCGATGGTCGCCGACCACATGCTGCCGCCGCGCAAGGCCGCCGTCATGGTGCCCGGACCGCAGAACCACGCGTTCAAGATCGGCTTCGAGAAGTACTCCCTGGCCAAGATGAAGGCCGGCAAGGTCAAGCTGCCCTGACCTCGAGGACCCGGGCCGAAGGTCCCGCCACCGCGGGACCGACGGCCCGGGCGAGCGCCGCGCACGGGGAGCATGATCGAACCAGGACGGGCGCCGACCCGGGGCCCGCACGGACGGGGGTCGGCCTGTGATGAACGCTCCACGGACCACGGACACCACCCGTCGTCGGCCCACCGGCGCCGCGCGACGGGTCGGCTACTCCTTCGCGGTGCTCGCCAACGGCCTGCTGCTCGTGCTCATCCACGGCTGGCCCGGCTGGGAGGCGGTGCCGTTCCTGACCCCGGCGACCCTCGAGGTCCTCCCCCTGGTCGACGCCTCGATCGTCGTCGGCATCGCCGCCAACGTCGTCTACCTCGTGGTGGACCCGCTCTGGCTGCGAGCGCTCGGCGACCTCGTCGTCACGGCGGTCGGGCTCGTCGCCACCGTGGCCGTGTGGCGGGTCTTCCCGTTCGACTTCGCGGGCTGGTCGTTCGACTGGACGATCGTCGTCCGGATCCTGCTGGTCGTGGCCATGGTGGGCAGCGTCATCGGGATCGTCACCGGGATCGCTCGCCTCGTGACCGTGCCAGGGAGACACCGATGACCGACACGAATCCGCCCCGACCCACCGGGCCGGCCCCGTACCCGTTGCGGATGGACGCCGAGCCGCCCGCCCAGCTCTCCCGCGGACTGTGGCTGGTCAAGTGGCTGCTGATCTTCCCCCACGTCGTGATCCTCATCGGGCTCTGGATCGCCTTCGCGGTGCTGACCGTCATCGCGTTCTTCGCGATCCTGTTCACGGGGCGCTACCCGCAGGGGATCTTCACCTTCAACGTCGGCGTCCTGCGCTGGTCCTGGCGGGTGTCGTACTACTCCTACGGTGCCCTCGGTACGGACCGGTACCCGCCGTTCACCCTCGCCGACGTGCCCGACTACCCCACCCACCTCGACGTCACGCCCCCGCAGCATCTCTCCCGCGGTCTCGTGCTGGTGAAGTGGTGGCTGCTCGCCATCCCCCACTACATCGTCGTCGGCATCCTGCTGGGCACCAGCTCGCGCACGACGGAGATCGCCTCCGACGGGACCGTCGTGGTCACCGACTGGCCGCCCGGCGTCGGGCTCGTCGGCGTGCTCGTGTTCTTCGCCGCGGTCGTGCTGCTGTTCCGGGGCGACTACCCGCGCGGGATCTACGAGCTCGTGCTGGGCCTGCAGCGCTGGGCGTTGCGGGTCGCCGCGTACGCGGCACTCATGACGGACGAGTACCCGCCGTTCCGGCTCGACATGGGCGCGCGGGAGACCGTTCGCGGACCGGCCGACCCGGGACCGCCACCACCGTCCGTCTGACACGGGCCGGCTCCTCGCCGACGCGCGAGGCAGGGAGGCAGACATGGCGAGCCCGCGCCCCGCACCCCAGCGGGTCGCCTGGCCGGCGGTCGCACGGTGCGTCGCCGTCAGCGTCCCGCTGCTGGTTCGCGGACAGGTGCGACTCCCCCGCCACAACCTCGGCAGGACGTTCCGCTTCGCCGACGGGACGACGGCGACGACCTACCGCGAGACGGTCGTTGCCCGGGGACCTCGCGACCCCTGCTTCCTGGCGGTCTCGTTCCGGCTGCGCGGTGTCCGTGGGCCACGTGGGCACGCCGCGTTCCGCGCCGAGAGCCTGCTGAACACCCCGCTGTTCGTCGGGTTCCCGGGTTTCGTGTCCAAGCTGTGGCTCGCGGCCGACGAACGGCACGTCTACCGCGGCCTGTACGAGTGGGACGGCAGCGAACGTGCCGAGCACTACGCCCGGTCGCTGTGGCGCGTGCTCGCGCTCGTGAGCGAGCCGCCGTCCATCGACTACCGGATCGAGCCCGGTCTGGGCCGTGACGAGGCGATCCGGCGGTCCGCCGAGACGGCACTCCCGGGGAGCGGCGGCTGGTGGCAGGTGGTCGAGGGATGAGCACCGACGTCGACGTCCTGGTGGTGGGCGCCGGTCCCACCGGGCTCACGACGGCTCTGCAGGCGCACGACCACGGGGCGTCGGTCCGTGTCGTGGAGCGCCGCCCGGAGGCGTTCCGCCCGTCACGAGCGATGATCCTGCACCCGCGCACGCTCGAGTCCCTGCGTCCGCTCGGAGTGGTGGACGAGCTGCTGGACCGCGCCGACCGTGCTCCGCGGGCCTCGGTCCACCTCGGGAGGCGCGTGGTCGACGTCCGGCTGACCGACGTCACCTGGCCGGGCACGCCCTACCCGCACCTGACGCTGGCGCGGCAGGCGGACGTCGAGGCCGTGCTCGGGGCCGCGCTCCAGGAGCGCGGCGTCACGGTCGAGCGGGACGCCGAGCTCGTGACGGCGTCCACCACGGACGACGCCGCCCGCGCCGAGGTGCGCGTCGGGGGGTCCGTGCAGCAGGTGACCAGCCGGTTCGTCGCGGGGTGCGACGGGCCGGCGAGCACCGTCCGTCGGATCGCGGGGGTCGGCTGGCGTGGCGGCCCGTACCGCGAGGAGGTCGTCCTGGCCGACGTCGAGCTCGACGCCGCCCTGGCACCGGGTCTGCTGCACGTCGTGGTCGGCCGCCCCGGCCTGGTCTTCCTCTTCGCCCTGGGCGAGGGGGCCACCTGGCGTGTCCTCGCCACCCGAGCGACGACCGGGCACGGAGCCCCCTTCGGGCAGCCCGGGGAGCCGGTCCCCGCGTCCGAGGTGCACCGGCTGCTGGAGGCCGCCGGCCTGCCCGCCGCCGTCACCGACCTGCGGTGGTCGGCGCGCGTCCGGCTCCAGCACCGGATGGCCGGCGCCTTCCGTCGCGGTCGGCTCTTCCTCGCCGGCGACGCGGCGCACGCGCACTCACCGGCTGCGGCGCAGGGGATGAACACGGGGATCCTCGACGGCGTGAACCTGGGGTGGAAGCTCGCTTTCGCGGCGTCCGGGTGCGGGGACCCCGAGGCACTGCTGGACTCCTACGGGCTCGAGCGACGTCCGGTCGACCGCCGGGTGCTGGCCCTGACCCACCTGGTCTTCTACGGGGAGGCCTCGACGACACCGCTGCCGACGCTGCTGCGGGGCACCCTGCTGCCGTGGGCCGCACCGTTGGTCCCGACCGTCACCGCACAGCCGCGGGTCATGGCGTTGCTCGTCCGGCTGCTGTCCCAGGACTGGACGAGCTACCGCAGCAGCCCCGTGTCCGCCGACGGGACGTCCGCCCGACGGAGCCCTCGCCCGGGACGGCACCTCCCCGACCGCGCCGTCGTCCACGAGGGACGGCGCCGACGGCTGCACGAGCTGACCGCGCACCCCGGGATCCACCTGCTCCTCGACCGGGACGCCCCGGCGCCCGACGCGCGCGGCCTCGGCCCGTGGGTCAGCACGCACCGCCTCCAGAGCAGTCCCGGGCACGGCCTGGTGGCCGTTCGTCCGGACGGGTTCGTGGGGTTCGGCACCGCGGAGCGCGACCCGGAGGGCCTGGCCCGATGGTTGGAGCGGGTCTGCACCCCGGAACGCGTGGTGCGCGCGGAGGGCCCGCTCAGCCGGAGCAGCTCCCCGGTGTGACGGCGTCCTGCAGGTCGGGAGCCTGCGCGACCACCGGCATCAGCTCGTTCGTGGTCACGCCGTAGCCGAGCCCGTCGTCGGACTGCGACCTGCCGAAGATCACGCCGACGACCTCGCCGCCCGGGGACAGCACCGGGCCGCCGGAGTTGCCGGCGCGGATCTCGGCGGCGAGCGCGTAGACGTCGCGCTCGACCCGGCCGCTGCCGTCGCTCGCGGGGACACGCACGCCCCCGGCGTCGAGCACCTCCGCACCGACCGAGGTGAACGGGCCGCCGTAGGGGTACCCCTGCACGACGGCCGCGTCGCCGACCTCGAGCGTCGGGGCGACGGCGAGCGGCGCGGCGTCCAGGCCGTCGACGGCGACGACGGCGAGGTCGGCGTCGGGGTCGTAGTAGACGACGCGCCCCTCCTCGGCCGGCCGGCCCGGCAGCTCGACGAGCGGCCGCTCGACGCCCGCCACGACGTGCGCGTTGGTCACGACGCGGTCGGACGCGACGACGAACCCCGAGCCGGTCACCCCCGTCCCGCAGGCGTAGGCCGTGCCCCAGACCCGCGCCACCGACTGGGCGGAGGTGTCCAGGGCCGGGTCCGCGAGGTCGACGTCGGGCGCGACCCGCGTCCGACGCGGATCGAGCAGCCCGTCCAGGGTCGGCAGCCCGTCGTCGACCACCGCGGCACGCGCCTGGGCCAGCGAACGGGTCACGGGGGCCGGCGTGTAGTCCTCGATGGTGCGCAGGACCGACGACGACGAGACGGCCGGCGCGAGCACGGGCGACCCGGTCGCTTTGACCGTCGTGCCGAGGAAGGACAGCGCCACGGCGGCCACCAGCAGGCTCGCCACGCCACCGAGCAGACGCTCGAGCGGACCGAGCGGGGTGCGGTCGACCTGCCGCCGCAGTCCGTGCCCGATCCCGGAACCGACCGAGGCACCGATCAGCGGGATCACGACGGCGAGGAAGAGCGTCGCCGGGCCGCGCCACTGAGCGGTGGGCAACGCGTCGACCACGAGGGGCACGGCCAGGAAGGTGACGACTCCGCCGACGACGAGACCCACCAGACCGCCGAGCGTGGCCAGCAGCCCCCGGGACAGCCCGGCGACGACGGCCACCACGAGGAGCACGACGAGCACGACGTCGAGGGGTGTCACCGGGATCCTCCGGGGTGCTGGGCGACGAGGAACGCCGAGGATACGTGGTCGGACTGTGTTCTTCCTGAGAACGGGGCCGCCCTCCGGTGGTCGCTGGCCACCAGGCATATCGCCGCAGAGGCACCTAGGCCCACGTCGATTTCGGCATGGACGCACTCACCTACTGCGCGCTGTCGATCTGGACGATCCACTCGTTGACCGCCGCGACCGCACCGTCGAGCAGCATCGACAGGCCGGCGTCTCGGGCTGCCGTCGCGTAGTCGCGCGCCGCCCAGTGTTCATGAGCAGTGACGTTCGGCGGCCATGAGCGCTCGGGGCGACCCAGTGCACGCGCATCCTCAGCGCGCGCGTCGAACACCGCTATGGCGGCCGGACGAATGTCGCTCAGGCTCGGCTCGCCGTCCTCGTCGATCATGGACCGCAGGAGGACGAGGTCGACGACGTCGCGGGGCCGGTCGTTGACCCACATCGGGGGCTCGTGCGGATCCGAGGCCGCGTGGAGCTTCTGCGCGATCTGGTAGCGCATCGCGCATCGTGACGAGTGCGTCCGGCGTCGGCAGCCCGAACGGCTCGAGGCGCGGAGCCGGGATCGTCTCAGGCATCGCGCCCGCGCCACCCTCGTCTGGCGCGAGCTCGACCTGGACCTTGCGCCACACCTGTCCCTTCAGGCTCACGAACACCTGGAAGCGGCGGGGCTGGACGACACGGGTCGGGGTCTGGATCGTCTCGACCTCGGACCGGGTGAGCGTGAGCGGTCCCCACTGCTCTTCGAACGCGGCATCGAGCGCGACGATGAAGTCGTCGATGTCCCCACGGACGAGGCCGTCGAGGTCGCTCGTGGCACGCGCGGTCTTGCCCAGTCGATGCTGGAGGTAGGTACCGCCCTTGAGCAGGAAGCGGGGTGCGCCTTCGGAGTCGACCGCGCGTTGGAGCGCGGCGATCACGACCGTGGACGCGACGAGCCAGCCCATCCGCCCACCAGCGGCGGGCACGTCGAGCGCCTTCTCGGCATGGGTGACCCACTGTGCGAGGATCGACGCGCTGGCCGGCGGCTTGGCCTTGGGCTTGAGGTCGGCGAGCGTCTTGGCGGGCGGCTCGGCCTCGGTCATGCGCGATCCTCCAGGAGCTGGGTCAGACGGGCCACGTCGGCGCGCCGGACTGCGCCGGTCCGCTCCCCGCGCTCGATCGCCTGACGCAGGAGATACGTGGGCGTGCCGTAGGCGATGCACTGCTCGATCGCGGTCGTCGCCGTGACGACGCGCATGAGGTTCCACCAGCCGAGCTGGTCCGGCATCAACCTTTCGACGTGGACCACGAAGGCGTCGTTGTCGGACCGTCGAATCCGACGAGCCGTAGGGATGGTGACGTGGTAGCGGGCGGGGTTCACGTCGCTGATCTCGTGCAGCGCGAGGGCCGTCTCATGGCTCAGTGCCGCCTCCGGGTCACCCGTGCGCAGGAGCGCGACCTGGTAACGCTCGTTCTCGACGCCTGGCAGGTAGGGCACGCGGTAGATGCCGCGAGCCACGGGGAGCAGCCCTCCACGAGCGACGAGATGGTCGAGGGCACCCGGGGTCACGCCCAGGTCGTCGACAGCCTGCCTGCGGGACACCAGGCCGTTCTGCCCCTCCGCAAGATCACGCAGGGCATCGCGAGCGAGAACCTCACCAGGACCAGGCATGTCAAAAAACTACCACTAGTGGGGGTGTTTTGACATGTCTTGCTTGCCAGAGCTCCTACCCACGCGTCGCCCGACCTCTTGCCCAACCGGCTCCTGACCTCGGCGCAGGGAAGCACCCCCGCCCTCGGCCGACCCTGGTCGCCCACCACGGTCGAGGCGCAGAAGAGGCCCTGAACTGCGGCGATACCGCAGTTCAGGGCCTCCGAGCAGGACGGTCGAACCTGTCCGTGCTGTCGCAGGGATCAGAGGTTGAGCATGTGCCCCGCGAGACCGTGCACGGCCTCCTGGACGGACTCCGACAGCGTCGGGTGGGTGTGCACGTTGCGCGCCACCTCGTCGGCCGTGAGGTCCCACTTCTGGGCCAGGGTGAGCTCGGGCAGCAGCTCCGAGACGTCCGGGCCGATCAGGTGGGCGCCGAGCAGCTCGTTGTACTTCGAGTCGGCGACGAGCTTGACGAAGCCGGCGGTCTCGCCCAGGCCGTGCGCCTTGCCGTTGGCCATGGTCGGGAACTTGGCGACCTTGACGTCGTAGCCCTCGTCCTTGGCCTGCGCCTCGGTGAGGCCGAAGGAGGCGACCTGCGGCGAGCAGAACGTCGCACGCGGCATCATCCGGTAGTCGCCGAGCGTCATGGTCTCGGCACCGGCGATGGTCTCGGAGGCGACGACACCCATGGCCTCGGCCACGTGGGCGAGCATGAGCTTCGCGGTGACGTCACCGATGGCGAAGATGTGCGGCACGTTCGTGCGCATGTGCTCATCGATCTCGATGGCGCCCTGCTTGGTGAGCTGCACACCGGTGTTCTCCAGACCGAAGCCCTCGACGGCCGGGGCGAACCCGACGGCCATGAGCACCTTGTCGACCTCGAGCGAGCCGGGCTTGTCGTCCTTGACGCCCTTGTACTCGACCTTGACCGAGGAGCCGTTGTCCTCGACGGACTGCACGGCGGTGGAGGTGAGGATCTTGATGCCGAGCTTCTTGTACTGCTTCGCGATCTCCTTGGAGACCTCGGCGTCCTCGTTGGGCAGCGCCCGGTCGAGGAACTCGACGATGGTGACGTCCACGCCGTAGTTCTTCATGACGTAGGCGAACTCCATGCCGATGGCGCCGGCGCCGACGATGGCGACCGACTTCGGCAGCTCGCGCGTCATGATCTGCTTCTCGTAGGTGACGACGTTCTCGGAGAGCTCGACGCCGGGAAGCAGCTTGACCTGGGAACCGGTCGCGATGATCACGTTGTCGCCGGTCACGGTCTCGGTGCCGCCGTCGTTGAGCGCCACCTCGATCGTGTTCGCGTCACGGAAGGTGCCGCGGCCGTCGTACTCGGTGATCTTGTTCTTCTTCATGAGGAAGTGGACGCCCTTGACCCGTCCGTCCGCCACCTCGCGGGACCGGTCGTAGGCCTTGCCGAAGTCGAAGCTCACGTCCCCCGACATGCCGAAGTAGTCGGCCTGCTCGTGGAAGATGTGCGACAGCTCGGCGTTGCGCAGGAGAGCCTTGGAGGGGATGCAGCCCACGTTGAGGCAGACACCACCCCAGTACTTCTCCTCGATGATCGCAACGGACTTGCCGAGCTGGGCCGCACGGATCGCGGCGACGTAGCCGCCGGGGCCAGCTCCGAGGAGAACGACGTCGTAGTGAGAAGCCATGGGCCACAGCCTATGGGGTGCGCGCCGGTGCGTGCGTCGTGAGGTCCGTCGCAGGTTTCAGCGCACCGAGTCGACCCCGTCGTTGGCGAGCTGGTCGGCCCGCTCGTTGCCCGGGTCGCCCGCATGGCCCCTGACCCAGACCCAGTGCACGTCGTGCTGGGCGACCTCGGCGTCGAGGGCCTTCCAGAGGTCGGCGTTCTTCACCGGCTTCTTCGCCGCGGTCTGCCACCCGTTGCGCTTCCAGCCGGCGATCCAGGACTTCATGCCGTTCATCACGTACTGGGAGTCGACGTGCAGGGTGACGTCGCTCGGGCCCTTCAGCGCGCGCAGCGCCTCGACGACGGCCGTGAGCTCCATGCGGTTGTTCGTCGTGGCCTTCTCGCCGCCGAAGAGCTCCTTGCGGTGCTCGCCGGAGCGCAGCAGGGCGCCCCATCCCCCGATGCCGGGGTTGCCCTTGCAGGCACCGTCGGTCCAGATCTCCACGGTCGGCTTGTCGCTCACGGGGGTCACCCTACGTCCCGGCACCCCTGCCCCCGCCGCCGACGCCGACGCCGACGCCGACGAGCGTGCGCACTCGCTCCCTCATCGGGCAGGACGAGGGAGCGAGTGAGCACGCTCGTTGTCGGAGGGGGTGTCTAGCGTCACGGAGATGAGGTTCGGGTTCATCAGCAGCTTCGGCACACCCGCCCAGCACGTGGAGATCGCCCGCGCGTGCGAGGAGCACGGCTGGGACGGCTTCTTCACCTGGGACGGCGTCAGCCTGGGCGAGTTCGGCGAGGGCGCGGTGGCGACGTGGGACCCCTTCGGGATCCTCGCGGCCGCGGCGACGGTCACCGAACGCGTCACGCTGGGGGCGATGGTCTTCGCGCTACCCCGGCACCGGCCGTGGGAGCTGGCGCAGCGGGCGCTCACCGTCGACCACCTCTCGGGCGGCCGCCTCGTGCTGCCGGTGGGCGTCGGCGTCACCGACGACCGCGCCTTCAGCTCGGTGCCGGGGCAGCCGCTCACGCTGAAGGACCGTGCGGCGGCCCTGGACGAGACCCTGGCCTGGCTCGAGCGGTCGTGGTCGGGCGAGCCCTTCACCGCCGACGGCGAGCACGTGCGCACCGGTGTGTTCCAGTTCCCGCAGCGGCCCGTCGCGGGCCGCATCCCCGTGTGGCCGGTGGGGGTCTGGGACGCCACCCGGCCGCCGGCCCGGAACCTGCGCCGCGCGCTGCGCTGGGACGGCGTCGTCCCCCAGCTGCGCGGCACGGCCGAGGTCCCGGGACCCGACGACGTCGCGGGTCTCGTCGCCTGGATCGAGGCCGAGCGCTCCGCGCGGGACGACGCCGGGCGGCCGTTCGACGTCGTCGTGCAGGGTCGCCTGCCCGACGACGACACCGCGGCCGCCGAGCTCGTCGCCGCCCTGCGGGATGCGGGCGCGACGTGGTGGGTCGAGTCGCGCTGGGACCCGGCCCAGGACACCCCCGAGTCGCTCCTGGCCCGCGTCCGCCAGGGACCCCCGGCCACCTGACGGCACCGGTGGACGACGCACCGCCGATTCAATGGTTCAATGTGTTGACTCATTGAGCGAACAGGGAGGTTCCCGTGGCGGTCGTCGTCCTGGCGCTGGGGGTGGCCGCGGCCGCCGTGCCCGCGCTGCTCGTGAGCGCCGTGCTGTGGTTCCGGCGCCGGCCCACCGACGTCGGCGAGCCCACCCTCGCGGCCCGGCGCCACGAGCTGCTGGTGTCCACCGCGGCGCTGCTCGCCGCCGCGGTGTGCGCGGGTGTGCTCCTCGCACAGCCGGTGACCTGGCAGCCGGCCACGCCGGCCCCGGGGCTGCTGCAGGCGCTCAGCCCCTGCGCCGTCGCGGCCACGTTCGCCGCCGTGCGCGGCGTCGGTGAGCTGACCTGGCCCCGGCCGCGCGGCGAGGTCCGCAGCGCCCCGCTGCGACGCCGCACCGCACGCACGCTCGGCGGAGCACGCCTGCGCCTGATGGTCATGACCGCGGGATGCCTCGCCGCGACGCTGGTCGGGTTCGGCCTCACGGCCGACCCGACGGGCCGCGCGTTCCCGACCGGACCGGTCGCCCTCGCCGACGGCGGGACCCTGAGCGGCGCCACCGGCCCCTACCCCGGATGGCCCTACGGCGGTCCCCTGCTCGTCGCCGTCCTGATCACCCTCGGGGTGACCGGCCTCGCACTCGCCACGATCGTCCGACGGCCGCCGCTGCACGGGGTCCCGGGGCACCACGACGACGCCGTGCGGGCCACGAGCACCGCGCGCCTGCTGGGTGCGGTCCAGCTCTGCCTCGGCGTCACGCTCGGGGGCGTGCTCGCCGTCGGCGGCATGGCACTGCGGAACGCGGGAAGCTCCCTGCTGCTGAACGGGGCGTCGCCGCACGGACTGGTCGCCGTCGGCACCGCCCTGGCCCTGGCCGGTGGCGCGATCCTGCTCGCCTCGGTCGTCGCGGGTCTCGTGACCGTGGCCCCGCGGCAGGCGCCCGACCCCGCGACCCCGGCGGACGCGGCCGTCGCATGAGCGACGTCGTCGTCGACCTCGGCTCTCCCGTCCCGGCCTACGAGCAGATCCGGGCCCAGGTCGCCGCTGCCGTCGCGGTGGGCACGCTCCGGCCCGGGGACCGGCTGCCGGCCTCCCGCGCCCTGGCCCACGACCTCGGTATCGCGGTGGGCACCGTGCAGCGGGCCTACCGCGAGCTGGAGGGCGACGGCGTGGTGGTCTCGCGACGGCGCACCGGCACCGTCGTCACGCCGGGGAGGACGACGACGGGCGGCGGGACCGTGGTCCCGCCGCCCGTGATCGTCGAGCGGACCCGCGCGCTCGTCGTCGAGGCGCGGGCCGCCGGCCTCACCGACGAGGCCGTGCTCGACGTGGTCCGGGGCGTCCTGGCCGCACCGCGCGGCCAGGACTCCGACGTCAGCTGACCGGACGCGCCGGCTCGATCTCCACCTTCGGCAGGTGCTTGGCCGGCAGGGTCGTGGGGCGCCAGGACGACCGTGACTGCTCGTACGCGGAGATGTCGTCCTCGTGCTGGAGGGTGAGACCGATGTCGTCCAGACCCTCCATGAGCCGCCAGCGGGTGTAGTCGTCGATCTGGAACGGCACGGTGACGTCGTCGGCGTGCACGGTCCGCTGCTCGAGGTCGACGGTGACCTCGGTACCCGGCTTCGTCTCGAGGATCTTCCAGAGCAGCTCGATGTCGTCCGGGGCCACGACGCCGGCCACGAGGCCCTGCTTGCCCGAGTTGCCGCGAAAGATGTCCGCGAACCGGGAGGCCAGCACGACGCGGAAGCCGTAGTCCTTCAGCGCCCAGACGGCGTGCTCGCGCGAGGAGCCGGTGCCGAAGTCCGGGCCGGCGACCAGCACCGAGCCGTTCCGGTAGGCGTCCTGGTTGAGCACGAACGACTCGTCCCCGCGCCAGGCGGCGAACAGGGCGTCCTCGAAGCCGGTGCGCGTGACCCGCTTGAGGTAGACGGCGGGGATGATCTGGTCGGTGTCGACGTTGCTGCGGCGCAGCGGCACCCCGACGCCGGTGTGGGTGAGGATCTTCTCCATAAGGGGTTCTCCTGTCGGAAGGACGCGGGGCGGGCTCAGACGAAGGACGGCGCGGTCAGCGGCGCCAGCGGGGACCCGTCGAACGTGGTCAGGTCGATGTCCTCGCCCAGGTCGAGGTCGGCCACGGAGGACAGCGTGCCGCGCACGGCCGTGGCGGCCGCGACGAGCGGCGAGACCAGGTGCGTGCGGCCGCCCTTGCCCTGGCGGCCCTCGAAGTTCCGGTTCGACGTCGACGCCGCCCGCTCCCCCGGCTGCAGCTGGTCGGGGTTCATACCGAGGCACATCGAGCACCCGGCGTTGCGCCACTCGGCCCCGAAGTCCTTGAAGACGACGTCCAGACCCTCGGCCTCGGCCTGCAGCCGGACGCGGGCGGACGCGGGCACGACGAGCACCCGCACGCCGTCGGCCTTGGTGCGGCCCTGCAGGACCTTCGCCACGGACCGCAGGTCCTCGATGCGGCCGTTGGTGCACGAGCCGATGAACACGGTGTCCACGGCGATGTCGCGCAGCGGAGTGCCGGCCTCGAGCCCCATGTACTCCAGGGAGCGCTCGGCGGCCACGCGCTCGCCCTCGTCGGCGATCTCGGCGGGCACGGGCACGGAGGCGGATAGCGGCAGCCCCTGGCCGGGGTTCGTCCCCCAGGTGACGAACGGCTCGAGGTCGGCGGCCTCGAGCACCACCTCGGTGTCGAACTCGGCGTCGTCGTCGCTGCGCAGCGTCCGCCAGTACTCGACGGCGGCGTCCCAGTCCTCGCCCTCGGGGGCGTGGGGGCGGCCCTTCAGGTACTCGAACGTGGTCTCGTCGGGGGCGATCATGCCCGCCCGGGCGCCGGCCTCGATGGACATGTTGCAGATGGTCATCCGCGCCTCCATCGACAGCCGGCGGATCGCCTCGCCGCGGTACTCGAGCACGTAGCCCTGGCCGCCGCCGGTGCCGATCTTGGCGATGATCGCCAGGATGATGTCCTTCGACGTCGTGCCGGGGGGCAGGTCGCCGTTGACGGTGATCGCCATCGTCTTGAACGGGGCCAGCGGCAGCGTCTGGGTGGCCAGCACGTGCTCGACCTCGGAGGTGCCGATGCCGAAGGCGAGCGCCCCGAAAGCGCCGTGCGTCGACGTGTGTGAGTCGCCGCACACCACGGTCAGCCCCGGCATGGTGAGACCGAGCTGCGGGCCGACCTGGTGGACGATGCCCTGGTCGGCGTCGCCGAGCGAGTGCAGGCGCACGCCGAACTCCGCGGCGTTGTTCCGCAGGGTGTCGATCTGGGTCCGGCTCGTGGGGTCGGCGATCGGCAGGTCGATGTCGAGCGTGGGGGTGTTGTGGTCCTCGGTGGCGATGGTCAGGTCGGGGCGGCGGACGGGCCGTCCCGCGAGACGCAGCCCCTCGAAGGCCTGGGGGCTCGTGACCTCGTGCACCAGGTGCAGGTCGATGTAGAGCAGGTCCGGTGCTCCGTCCGTGCCCTGGCGCACGAGGTGCGCCTCCCAGACCTTCTCTGCCAACGTGCCGGCCATCGCGACCTCCTCGTCCGCCGCCTCGTGAGCGGCTGTCGTCCATTCCATCGTGCGGGCTCTGACGTGACGGCGGGAGCCCTCACCCGCTGAGAACTTGCAATCTCAGTACGCGAGACGTCAGTATCGACCTATGGACGATACTAGCGGAGTCGGCGTACTGGACAAGGCCGCGTCCGTACTCGGAGCACTGGAGGCCGGTCCGGCCACCCTCGCGCAGCTGGTCGCCTCGACCGGACTGGCGCGACCTACCGCGCACCGCCTGGCGGTCGCGCTCGAGCACCATCGGTTCGTCGCACGGGACATGCAGGGACGGTTCGTGCTCGGGCCCCGGCTCAACGAGCTCGCCACCGCGGCGGGCGAGGACCGGCTGCTCGCCGCGGCGAACCCGGTGCTGACCGCGCTGCGCGACCACACCGGCGAGAGCGCGCAGCTCTACCGCCGCCAGGGCGACCACCGCGTGTGCGTCGCGGCCGCCGAACGGCCCGTCGGCCTGCGCGACTCCATCCCGGTCGGCGCCACGCTGACCATGCAGGCCGGCTCGGCCGCCCAGGTCCTGCTGGCCTGGGAGGAGCCGGACCGCCTGCACCGCGGGCTGCGCGAGGCGGTGTTCACCGCGACGATCCTGTCCGGCGTGCGCCGGCGCGGCTGGGCGCAGTCCGTGTCCGAGCGGGAGCTCGGCGTCGCGTCGGTCTCGGCCCCGGTCCGCGGACCGTCGGGGCGGATCGTCGCCGCGGTCTCGGTCTCCGGACCGGTGGAACGCCTCACGCGCCAGCCCGGCCGGCTGCACTCGGCCTCGGTGATGGCCGCGGCGAACCGCCTGACCGAGGTGCTGCAGCGCGCCGGGGACTGACGGCGCGCCGACCCGATTGTCACGAACATCACGTCCCGGTCAGTAGGCTCACCAGCAGCGGGACAACACAGTCTCGTGACCCGAGAGGCGTGAGGACCGGATGTCGGGAAAGGCCAAGACCGTGCTGATGTGGATCGTCGTGATCTTCCTGATCTACGCGATCGTGACGAGCCCTGAGCGCTCCGCCGACATCGTCCAGGCCCTGTGGGACGTCATCGTGGGGGCGTTCGCCAGCTTCGGGGAGTTCGTCTCGAACCTGATGTCATGAGCAGCTTCGCCGACCCCGAGCTCGCGGTCCGGCGCCACCGGCACCTGCGGCGCTACGTGCTGGCCGGCGAGAAGGTCACGGTGGCCACCCGCCTGCACTGGTCCAAGCTCGTCGAGCCGGTCGTGACGACGATCGCCGTGACGATGCTCGTGGCGTGGCTGCACTCCGCGACCGAGGTGGGCTGGGTCTGGATCCTCTGGGCCCCGGTCGTGGCGCGCCTGGTGCTGCGGTGGGCCGAATGGCACTACGAGTGGTTCGTCGCCACCGACAAGCGGCTGCTCCTCAGCTACGGCTTCATCATCCACAAGGTGGCGATGATGCCCATGACCAAGGTCACGGACATGGGGTACACACGGACGCTGATGGGTCAGCTGCTGGGTTACGGCCGCTTCGTCATGGAGTCGGCCGGCCAGGACCAGGTGCTGCGGCAGATCGACCGCGTCCCCGACGCGGACCAGACCTACCGCACCCTCTGCGACACGATCTTCTCGCCGAGACCACCGTCCGCGCAGGGCGACCCGGCACCCCGACCGCCCGCGATCGTCCCGTCCGAGCGGGCCGCCCGGCGGCCGGGCACGGCGGAGATCCCGGTGGTCGCCGCCGGAGAGCCCGCACCGGCGACGGGGTCCCCCACCACGCTCGAGGACCACCCGACGTCGACGGAGGAGCCGGCCACGGTGGGCCCGTCGGACGTGCTGCGTTCGTGGCGACGCGCCCGGCGGCGGCGCTCCGGCCGCGACGACGCGGAGGACTCCACCGGCGGCACCACCGTCCCCGACCCGTTCCTGTGACGCGCCGGGGTCGGTCCCGGCGGTGAGCACCCCACGCACGACGAAGGCCCGGTCCTGTCGGACCGGGCCTTCGCGATGTGTACCCCCAGCGGGATTTGAACCCGCGTTACCGCCGTGAGAGGGCGGCGTCCTAGGCCGCTAGACGATGGGGGCCGGACGTGACCCCGCGAACGGAGTCTGCGCACCGTCCGTGACGGACGATGATGCGTACCCCCAGCGGGATTTGAACCCGCGTTACCGCCGTGAGAGGGCGGCGTCCTAGGCCGCTAGACGATGGGGGCCTATGGTTGGTCGATCCGAGGAGCGACTCGCCGGTGAGAACTCTAGCGCACCGTGAGACCGGATCAGGGCCTCGTGAGGTGTGACGTAGAGCGCTGCGCTGGGGTACCAGGACTCGAACCTAGACTAAGTGGACCAGAACCACTCGTGCTGCCAATTACACCATACCCCATGGTGTCCGGACCAAGCGGGACATATCCGATCTTTGTCGGCGTTCCCTGCGTGGCCCAACGACCGGAAACATTACCGGACGAGAGCCCCGGATCCAAACCGGCCGACGGGTGCCCTTCGTCACGCCCGCCGCGCCCGCTCGACGCCGCCGGACCGACCGGCCCGCGGTCGGCGCGGCGCGCCCGTCAGGCGTCGCCGACGAGGTCCGGGAGCGCCGCCGCCAGCCCCGGCACGACGACGATGCCCCGTGCCCGCATGGCCGCGACGTCGGCGTCGTGCTCGTCCGCGCGCCGGGCGCCCGGCCGGTCCAGCCAGACGCCCAGCAGGCCCGCCTCGTGCGCGGCGGTCGCGTCGACACGCGGCTCGTCCCCCACGTAGGCGGTGCGACCCGGCAGGGTCCCCAGGCGCCGCGCCCCCTCGACGAAGACGTCCGGGTGCGGCTTGCCGTAGCCGAGGGTGTCGACGCCGACGAGGATCGGCAGGTCGAGGCCGACGGCGGCGAGCTTCTGCTCCTGCAGCGCCACGCCGGCGTTGGTGACGACCCCCAGGTCGACGCCCGCCGCCCGGAGCCGGTCGAGGAACCCGGCGGCGTCGTCGAAGGCCCGCCACGACCGTTCGAACGTCCCCCAGAACAGCTCGTCCCAGGCGTCGAACGCCTCCTCGCCCACCGGGCCCCCGCCGAACGTCCGGTGCAGCAGGTCGGCACGCAGGCGGCGCTGCGTGCGGTGGTCGGTCTCGCCCCGCGTGTAGCGGCGGTAGTGGCCGGCCGGGTCGGAGCGCCAGTGGTCCAGCACCGCGCCGTGGTCGACGTCCTCGGGCAGGTGCGCCTCCGCCACGGCCCGCAGCGCCGCGGCGAACGCTCCCCGCGTGTCCACCAGGGTGTCGTCGATGTCGAGCAGGACACCGTCGACGCGGCGTGGCGGGACGCCGAACGTCGTCATCGCACCGGGTCCTGCGGGGCGTTCTCGGCGAGCGCGGCCAGGGCGGCGTCGATCCGGCCGAGGGTCCGCTCGCGACCGAGCACCTCCAGGGACTCGAAGAGCGGCAGACCGATCGTGCGGCCGGTGACGGCCACACGGACCGGCGCCTGCGCCTTGCCGAGCTTCATCCCGTGCCACTCCCCCGCCGTGGCGACGGTGTTCTTCAGCGGCTCGGCCTCCCACGGGTCGAGCGTCGCCAGCGCGGCCCGCACGTCCGTGAGCAGCTCGACGGCGCCGGGCTTCATGGCCTTGTTCCAGGACTTCTCGTCGAACACGGGCTCGTCGAGGAACAGGAAGTCGACGTTGTCGGTGATGTCGCCGAGCAGCGCGACCCGCGACTGGGCCAGCGGCGCGACGGCGGCGAAGGCGGCAGGGTCGAACTGCTCCTCGGCCCACGGGGCGTGCGGGGCCCGCAGCCACGGTCCGACGGCGGCGATGAACTCGTCGACGCTCAGCGCGCGGATGTACTCACCGTTGAACGCGGCGAGCTTCTTGAGGTCGAAGAACGCCGCGGCGCTGTTGACGTCCTCGATGCGGAACCGCTCGATCATCTCCTCGAACGGCAGGATCTCCTCGTCGTTGCCCGGCGCCCAGCCCAGCAGCATGAGGTAGTTCACCATCGCGGCGGGCAGGTAGCCCTCGGCGAGGTAGTCCTCGAGCGCGACCTTGTCGCGGCGCTTGGAGAGCTTCTGGCGCTTCTCGTTGACGATGACCGGCAGGTGCGCCCACACGGGCGGCTCCGCGCCCAGCGCGATCCACAGCAGCTGCTGCTTGGGCGTGTTCGACAGGTGCTCCTCGCCCCGGATGACGTGCGTGATGCCCTCGTCGAGGTCGTCGACCACGTTGGCCAGCAGGAAGACCGGCGACCCGTCGCCGCGCGCGACGACGAAGTCCTCCATCGCGCCGTTCGGGAAGACGGGGTTGCCACGGATGAGGTCCACGACGCGCGTCTCGCCCTCGTCCGGGGTGCGGAAGCGCAGCGCCCGGCCCGGGGCCTCGGTCAGCCCGCGGTCGCGGCAGTGCCCGTCGTAGCCCGACTGCTGGCTGCCGGTCCGCGCGGTGACGTCGTCGCGGGTGCAGTCGCAGTAGTAGGCGCTGCCGGCCGCGAGCAGGGTCTGGAGCGCTTCGCGGTGCTTGTCGAGGTTCGCCGACTGGAAGTACGGCCCCTCGAACGTCGGGTCGTCGGCGTGCATGCCGAGGGCCGCGTGCGCCGCGAGGATGCCGTCGACCCACTCGGGCTTGTTGCGCGAGGTGTCGGTGTCCTCGATCCGCAGCACGAACCGGCCGCCGGTCTGCTTGGCGACGGCCCAGTTGAAGAGCGCGGAGCGCGCACCGCCGACGTGGAACATGCCGGTCGGGGAGGGTGCGAAGCGGACACGGACGGAGGAGGTACCAGCTGCGGGGATCACGGGCACAGCCTAGTTGTCCGACGCCGACGGGTCGCCCGGGGTCCGCTCAGCGCGCGAAGACCAGGTGGTGGTCGAAGGCGAAGCGCTCGTCGCGCACCAGGCGCAGCCCGGCGTCGGTGGCCGCACGCGCCACGTCGTCCGGCCGGTGGACCCGGAAGCGCCAGTCGCTGCCCCGCAGGCGCGGGTAGACGTTGAGCACGCCACCCGCCGCGCGCATCCACCAGGTGTCCCGCGGGAACGCCAGCACGAGGTAGCGCCGTGTCCGGTCCGCGGCCGCGGTGACGAGCGCTCGGGCGTCGGGGTAGCAGCACACCACGCTGTGCAGGGCGACGACGTCGGCCGGGCCGGCCAGGTCCGGGTGCGTCACCAGGTCGCCCGTGCGGCGGCTCGCCCGGCCCGTCAGGCCCGCGTCGGCCAGCAGGCGGGCGGCCACGGCGTCGTAGCCGGTGGAGATGTCCACGCAGACGGCCCGGTCCACGCCGGCTCCGAGCATCTCGGCGGAGAAGTCACCGATGCCGCCGCCCACCTCGAGCAGCGTCGAGCCGCCGATCACGCCGTCGCGGTAGAGCTCCAGCGTGCGCCGCGGCAGCGTGGTCAGCCCGGACCGGGCGTACCGCGCGGCGGCGCGACGTGCCTCGCGGTCGTCGAAGACCTTCTCGTAGCCCTGCGGCTCGCAGCACGCCGCCATCGCACGCCCTCTTTCCGCTCAGTCCTCGCGACGCACCACGGGGTTGGCCAGCACGCCGATCTCGTCGACCTCGCACTCGACGCGGTCACCGGCCTCGATCCGCCCCACCCCGGCCGGGGTCCCGGTGAGCAGCACGTCACCGGGCAGCAGGGTCATGGCCTTGGAGGCGTAGGAGATGAGGTAGTCGACGTCGAAGATCATCTCCGCGGTGCGACCGTCCTGCTTGGTCTCGCCGTTGACGCGCGAGACCACGCCGACGTCCTCGGGGTCGAGGTCGGTCTCGATCCACGGCCCGAGGGGGCAGGCCGTGTCGAAACCCTTGGCCCGCGCCCACTGGTCGTCGGTGCGCTGGGCGTCCCGGGCGGTGACGTCGTTGGCGACGGTGTAGCCGAGCACGTAGGCGCGCGCGTTCTCCGGCTCGACGTCCTTGCACGGCTTGGCGATGACGACGGCGAGCTCGGCCTCGTAGGAGACCTCCGTCGTCCACTCCGGCAGCACGACGGGGTCGTCCGGGCCCACGACGGACGTGTTGGGCTTGAGGAAGAGCAGCGGCGCCGTCGGCGGCTCCCCGCCCATCTCCCGGACGTGGTCCATGTAGTTGCGGCCGACGCCCACGATCTTCGAGCGCGGGATCACGGGCGAGAGCAGCCGCACCCCGTCGCCGAGCTCGATCCGCTCGCCCGTCGGCATCGCCGGCATGGACAGCGGGTCGCCGCTGAGGACGGCGAGGTAGGTCCTGTCGCCCTCGGTCTGGACGAAGCCGAAGCGGGGGTCGTCACCGGTGGTGAATCTCGCGATACGCACGGGTCCAGGCTAACCGGCCGTACGCCCCCGTGGGCGGAGGCGCAGGCGCCCCGAAGCCGATAACCTGCATCGACACACTCAGCGACCGAAGGGGCATCATGAGCACGCCGCACGACGACTCGAACGCACCGCACCGCGACGAACCGCCCCACCCCGACCGCCACGACACCGAGCACCACGACGCCGACCGCCGCGACGCCGGGCGCTACGACGCCGGGCACCAGCAGCCGTACGCGGCCCAGGGCGCACCGGCCGCCCCCTACGCCGGCGGCACGCCCACGCAGGGGCCGGCCCCGAGCCGTGGGCTGGCGATCGCCGCGCTGGTCCTCGGCATCCTCGCGGTGCTCGGCTCGTGGATCCCGGTGCTCAACATCGGTGCCATCGTCCTCGCCATCATCGGCATCGTCCTGGGCATCATGGCGCTCGTGCAGGCGAAGCGGGGGACGGCGGCCGGCCGAGGCATGGCGCTGTTCGGCACGGTGCTGTCGGTCGTCGCGATCATCCTGGCGATCGTCGTCAACGTGTTCCTCGTGTCGACCCTCGAGGAGCAGGCCCCGGCGATCCAGCAGGAGCTGGAGCGCCAGCTCGAGGAGCAGGGCTACTCCGACGAGGAGATCGAGGAGCTGCTGGGCAACGGCTGACGCCGGTCCGCACGCCCGCACGGCAACGCCCGGTCCGCCTCCTGGCGGACCGGGCGTTCCCGCGTCCGACGGCGTGGCCGGGCCACGGCTGGTCAGGCCCGGGCGAGCACCTCGCCGTGCAGGACGGCGAACCAGCCGTCCGGCGCCTGGGCCCAGGCCCGCCAGTCGTGGGCGAGCTGCTCGAGGGCGACGTCGTCGGCAAGGTGGGACTCCTGGGCCTGCCGCGCGAAGTTCGACTCCACGCACCGCTCGGCCCAGACCTGGCCCCACCACTCCCGGTCCGTCGGGGTGGCGTAGCACCACGAGGACGCGCTGGGCACGGTGCCCGCGACGTCGAACCCTGCCTGCAGCACCCAGGAGAACAGCCGACGCCCGGCATCGGGCTCGAACCCGTAGGCGCGCGTGACCTCGTGGTACAGCGTGTTCCACTCGGTGAGCCCGGCCGACTCCGGGTACCAGGCCATGGCGAGGTAGTCGGCGTCACGGGCGGCGACGAGACCGCCGGGCTTGGTGACCCGCTTCATCTCGCGCAGCGCGGCGACGGGGTCGGACAGGTGCTGCAGGAGCTGGTGGGCGTAGACGACGTCGAAGGTGTCGTCGTCGAAGGGGAGCTCGTAGGCGTTGGCCTGCTCGAACCGGACGTTCTGCGCCCCGAGGGCGTCGGCGTGCGCCTGGGCCGCCTCGAGCACCGTCGCCGAGGCGTCGACGCCGACGACGCGCCCGCCGGCGAGGACCCTCCCGAGATCGGTCGTCACCGTGCCCGGACCGCACCCGACGTCGAGCAGGTGCATGTCGTCCTTGAGGTGCGGCAGCAGGAACCCGGCGGAGTTCTGCGCCGTCCGGGCGCGGTGAGCGCGCAGCACCGACTCGTGGTGCCCGTGCGTGTAGGACTCCGACTCCTGGCTCGGCACCGTCTGGTGGGTGCTCGGGGCCTCGATCGCGTCGGAGAGGGCCGCGCCCGACGGCTCGTCGGAGGCGTTCCCGTTCGGGCCGTCGGCCGGGCTGCCCAGGCTCGGGGGCTCCGGGAAGTCGGGCTCGGAACCCGTCGGCAGATCACTCATGGCGCCAACCTAGTGAAGACGTCCTGTCAGCACATCCCGTTTCTCACGAGACGGGACGGCTGGCAAGATCGCTGCCATGCCCACGGTCCGCGAGCGCCTCCTCGGCGGTCCCGCACGCGTCGTGGGGCTCGACGTCGCCCGCGGACTGGCCGTGCTGGGCATGTTCACCGCCCACGTCGGCGTGGCCGAGGACTCGACGGCCTGGCTCACCATCGCCGACGGCCGGTCCTCGGTGCTGTTCGCCCTGGTCGCCGGCGTCTCGCTCGCCCTGGTCACGGGTGGCCCGCGGGTCCTGGCCGGTGACGTGCTGGTCCACGCGCGGGCCCGGCTGCTCGTCCGGGCCGTCCTCCTGCTCGCCCTCGTGGCGCTCCTCGACCTGCTCGGCACGCGCGTGCTGCTCATCCTGGGCTTCTACGCGGCGTACTTCGTGCTGGCGCTGCCGTTCCTCACGTGGGGGCCGCGGCGGCTGGCCGTGGCGGCGGTCGTGGTGGCCGTGGCCGGGCCGCCGGTGGCGTACTGGGGCCCGGTCGCCCTGAGCCGCGCAGGCCTGCACCTGCCGGACGACGGGTCCGGGGCCGTCACGGACTTCCTGCTGACCGGCCACTACCCGGCGGTGGTCTGGATGGCCTACGTCTTCGCCGGCATGGCGATCGGGCGGTGCGACCTCTCCTCGACCGCGCTGCGCCGCGGGCTCGTGATCGGCGGCCTGAGCGCCATGGTGGTGGGCACGCTGGCGTCCTCGGCGGTCGTGGACCGGTTCGGGGGCCAGTTCGTGGTGCGCGACCAGGTGGAGGCCGCCTCCACGCCGGGCTGGTCCTGGACCGACCCGTGGCCGACGCCGGTGTACCTGGCGCTGGCCGGCCCGCACGACGACAGCTGGCTGGAGGTGGTGGCCACCGGTGGGTTCGCGGTGGCCGTGGTGGGGCTGTGCCTGTCCGTGGGGCGGATCAGCGGCTGGGTGCTGTCCCCGCTGGCCGCGGTGGGCTCGATGGCGCTGACCGTGTACTCGCTGCAGATCGTGGCGATCTGGCGGTGGGACCTCATCGGGTCCGCGACGAACGGGCCGCTGCTGGTGATGATCCTGGCCTCGCTGGTGACGGCCACGCTGTGGCGGCTGTGGCTGGGCCGCGGCCCGCTGGAGCGGCTGTTCACCGCGGTGGCACGACGCACCGCTCCCCCGCCACCCACGACGCGGGTCAGCACCACCGACCCGCGGTGACCGTTCGGCCCGCGCCCGGGGGCCGAAAGCCTCTACGCGGCGGGTGGCCACCGGCATAGCCTCGGGGCAGGACGGAGGGGGTGAGCGTCATGGCGGACCGTGAGACCACGGACCCGGCACGGCGCCGGGCGAAGGCGGCGACGGGTCTGATGTGGCACGTCGGGGTCTTCGTGATCGTCAACGGCTTCCTGTGGGCCATCGACCTGGCCACGGACCCGGGGGTGGACTGGGCCTTCTGGACCACGCTGCCCTGGGCGGTCGGTCTGGCCTTCCACGCGCTCGCGTACCTCATCGACGGCCGGCAGGTCGAGGACCGCCTGACCCGGAAGTACGAGGAGCGTCGGGGCGGCTGACCCTCGTCAGACGGTGACCTCGCCGCGCACGGTGGTGACCGTGGAGCCACCGACCCGGACGACGTCGCCGTCGCGGCGCACGTGCACGCGCCCCCGCCGACCGAGCACCGTTCCCTGGGAGGCGACGTAGGCCGTCGGCAGGACGGTGCCCGCGAGCCACTCCCCCAGCCCGGCGTTGAGCGAGCCGGTCACGGGGTCCTCGGCCGCACCGATCTCCGCGATGAACGCGCGCACCTCGACGTCCGCGTCGGGCTCCCCCGGACCGTACGGCCCGACGACGCCGACGGCGAGTCCGCCGAGCGCGGCGGGATCGGGGTCGACGGCGAGCACCGCGGCGGCGTCGGCGAGCCGGACGCCCACCCAGCCCGGTCCGTTGTCGACCCACGCGGCGTCGACGACGTCGGTGTCCCGGATGCGCAGCGCCCGGACGATCCGCTCGCGGTCGGCCGGCGAGACCGGTCCCGACCGGCGCAGCGGCGGCCCCACGAACGCCAACCCGTCCGCGGTCCGCGAGACCTCGACCAGCCCGACGCCGCACTCCTGGACGACGACGTCCTCGCGACCCGGCGTCCCGCCCGCCTCGAGCCATGCGTGGGCGGTCCCGAGCGTGGGGTGCCCGGCGAAGGGGAGCTCGCCGCCCGGGGTCCAGATGCGCACCCGGTAGTCGGCATCGGGGTGCGTGGCGGGCAGCAGGAAGGTGGTCTCGGACAGGTTGGTCCAGCGCGCGAAGGCGGCCATGCGCTGCTCGTCCCAGGTCCCGGCGTCGTGCACCACGGCCACGGGGTTGCCGGCCAGGGGTCCGTCGCCGAAGACGTCGACCTGACGGAACGGGAAGCTCGTCATGGCCGCAAGGTACCGCCGGACGACCCCCGGCGCCGCGCGGATCAGTCCACGTAGCGCAGCAGGGTCGCGATCACGGCCGCGATCCCGACCAGCAGACCGACCGTGGTGCCGTGACGTTCCACCCACGTGTCCAGCGGGACGTGCGGCGTGGGTTCGACCTCGTCCTGGTGCGGGTCGAAGTCCGACTGCGTGCCGACGGTGGCCATCGTCACCACCTCCCGTCTGCTTCCACGATACGACGGCCGCCGTACCCTGGCCGGGTGACACCGCCCTCTCTCCTCGCCGGTCCCGAGGCTCTCCGCGAGCCCGTCGGGGACGTCGTCGTGGACGGCTGGCGCGAGCCCGCGGCGGCGCACGCGCGCCGTGCCGACGCGCTCACCGCCGTCTGGCGCGCCGCCCGCGACCGGGGCGAGAAGCACGCCGTCGAGGACTTCCTGTTCACCTACTACCCCACCCGGGTGAGCCACCTGCGGCGCTGGCACCCGGGTGCCGGCAGGGTGCTGCCCGGGGCCGACGACCACGCCTCCTGGCGCTGGTACCGCACGGTGGACCTGCCCGACGGCGGCACGGGCGCCACGCTGGACACGGCGGCGTTCCTCGCCGGGCGCGGCGACACCGTGCGCTACGTGCGGTCGCTGGTGGGTGCCACGGCCGGTCGGACCGGGACCTTCGGCTGCTTCGGGCTGCACGAGTGGGCGATGGTCTACCGCGACGCCGCGGCCGGACGCGACCATCGCCACCCGCTGCCGCTGCGGCTGGGGGCGTCCGGCACGGACGAGGTCGTGGAGTCGCACCGCGTCGGGTGCTCGCACTACGACGCCTTCCGGTTCTTCACCCCGGAGGCCCGGGACGCCAACGAGCTCCGCCCGACCCGCGAGCGCCAGGTCGCGATGGAGCAGCCGGGCTGCCTGCACGCGAACATGGATCTGTACAAGTGGTGCCAGAAGCTCGGCCCCGCGGTCCCGGGCGAGCTGCTGCTGGACGCCTTCGAGCTGGCCCGCGACATCCGGTACACCGACATGGCGGCCTCCCCCTACGACGTCTCGTCCTACGGCGTCGAACCGGTCGCGATCGAGACGGCGGCCGGCAAGGCCGAGTACGTGCGGCGCCAGCGGGCCTTCGCCGAACGGGCGCAGGCGCTGCGGGCACGGCTGCTGGACGTCTGCGACGCGCTGCTCGCCGCCGAGGGCTGAACCGCTCCGCGACGGCGTCGCACCGGCGCTCTCGTATCACCCGAGCCCCGCGACGCCTCCTTCCAGGAGAGGGCCCGTGGCGCGGACCCCGGTCGAGCTCGAGGAGATGACCCGCCGTGGGACTCGGCAGCACGTTCGGGAAGATCGCCAAGAAGGCGAAGAGCGCAGCGAAGAAGGTCGGGCGCAGCGCCCAGGGTGCGGCCACCACGCTCGGACGCAGCGCCCGGCGCGCGGGGAAGAAGACCGCGCGCGTCGCGCGACGTGCCGGTCGGAGCGTCCGCAAGGGCGCCGGCTCGGTCGGCTCAAGCGGTCTCCACGTCGTCCAGGAGACGGTGAACCGCGCCGTCGGTCTGCCGGGAGCAGCGCTCGGTGCGTTGGGCGTCCGGCCGATGAAGAAGCTGCGGCTCCGGGTGATCGTCCTCGCGGGCGCTGACGGCGCCCCGGTGACGGGGACGTCGGCCGCGCGCGCCCGCGCACGGGTCCGTGAGGCGGTCGAGGTCGCCGACGAGCTCTTCCGCCGCGAGGCGCGGTTCCGCCTGGTCCCTGCCGGTCGGCGGTTCGTCACCGTCGACGCCGAGCCGGCGCCCGCGCCGGCCCGGCGGGTGCGCTGCAACGGCGGCGCGCTGCAGGACGACCTCACGGACGCGGGCGGGTACTTCCGGGCTCGGGCCGCGAGCAACCTCGTCGGCACGCTCACAGGCGCCGGCTCCCCGCTGACGGCGTTCGTCGTCGAGGACGTCGAGGGCAAGGCCGGGTGCTCCCTCGGCCCGCTGACGGACTACGTCACCGTGGACGACGGCGGGCTGGGCGCGCGGCGCACGCTCGCGCACGAGATCGGCCACGCCCTGGGACTCCCGCACACCGGCGGGGCGGGCAGCGCTCTCTCGGGCAGCAGCACGTCGAACCTCATGACGCCGTCCGGCCACGGGGCGACCCTCAACGACCGTCAGGTGCTGACGTTGCGCAGCTCGCGCCACGTCACCCTGCTGTGAGCGCGCCCCGAGGATCACCAGCTCGGCGTGCACGGTGCGCGACCGCGGCGGTCCCGGCCGCCGGGTCGACGACCTGTCAGGATCACGACATGTCTCGCGACCTCGCCGCCCCGCCGCGCGGACCCGTCGTCGTCCCGGACGCCGTGGCCGCGCTGGCCGGTGCCGACGACGTCGCCCCGGTGTGGCGCAACACCCTCGGTGGCCTGACCTTCCGGCTCTTCGGCGGCCAGGGCGAGCGGTACGTCAAGTGGGTGCCCACGGGGACGCCGGAGATCGACCTGGACGCCGAGGCGGAACGCCTCGTCTGGGCCGGCCGGCACACCCGGGTGCCGCGTGTGCTGGGCCGCGGCCAGGACGCCACCGGGAGCTGGCTGGCGACGGCGGCGCTGCCGGGCCGGTCCGCCGTCGACCCGACCTGGCTGGCCCGTCCCGAGACCGCGGTCCGCGCGATCGGCGCCGGGCTGCGGGCGCTGCACGACACTCTGCCCGTCGCGGACTGCCCGTTCTCGTCGAGCGCGACCGACCGGGTCGCGCGGCTCGAGCCCGCCGTCGGTGCCGACGTCGGACCCGTGCCGCCCGTCGACCGTCTCGTGGTCTGCCACGGCGACGCCTGCGCCCCCAACACCCTGGTGGCCGACGACGGCACCTGGGCCGGGCACGTCGACCTGGGCACCCTCGGGGTCGCCGACCGGTGGGCGGACCTCGCCACGGCAAGCCTGAGCCTGGGCTGGAACTACGGCGACGGGTACGAGCCGCTCTTCTTCGCGGCCTACGACATCGAGCCCGACGCGGAGCGGATCGCCTTCTACCGCCGCCTGTGGGACCTGGGCTGAGCGGGCTTGCGGAGAACCGGCACCCTGGAGTGCTCCCCGCCGCCCGCACGCCCCGGCGCCAACGAGGGTCGTTCGGTACCCCAACCAAGCACTTGACGTACCGAACGAGCACGCTCGTCGGGGGTCATGCGGGGCTGCTGACAGAATGACCGCACGATGACTGCCACCGACACCGCCTCCTCGTCCGTCACGCCCGCACCGCGCCCCGCCGGCACCCTGCTGCCGCACCTGCCCGCCCCGACGGGCCAGGCCCCGGACCCGGACGCGCTGTTCGAGGGCTTCGGCGAGTGGGCGGCCGCGTCCGGACGGCCGCTGTACGCGCACCAGGAGGAGGCGCTGCTGGAGCTCATGACGGGCTCGCACGTCGTCCTGGCGACGCCGACCGGGTCGGGCAAGTCGATGGTGGCGATGGGAGCGCAGTTCGCGGCGCTGGCGGCGCGGCGGTCCGGCCTGGGCGGGCGCACCTACTACACGGCACCGCTCAAGGCGTTGGTCAGCGAGAAGTTCTTCGACCTCGTGGCCGCGTTCGGGTCGCGCAACGTCGGCATGATGACCGGCGACAGCGCGGTCAACGCCGACGCCCCCATCATCTGCT
Source organism: Isoptericola sp. 178 (assembly GCF_030586525.1). Classification (NCBI taxonomy): domain Bacteria; kingdom Bacillati; phylum Actinomycetota; class Actinomycetes; order Micrococcales; family Promicromonosporaceae; genus Isoptericola; species Isoptericola sp. 178. The sequence continues at coordinate 813,621 of NZ_JAUQYN010000003.1, forward strand.
GCACGGCCGAGATCCTGGCGAACCTCGCGCTGCGCAACGGGGCCGGGAGCCCGGGCGACGACGACTTCATCGGCCAGGTCGTCATGGACGAGTTCCACTTCTACGGCGACCCGCAGCGTGGCTGGGCCTGGCAGGTGCCGCTGCTCGAGCTGCCGCACACCCAGTTCCTGCTGATGTCCGGCACGCTCGGCGACACCACACGGCTGCGGGAGGACCTCACCGAGCGCACCGGCCGTGACGTCGCCGAGGTCACCGGCGCCGAGCGGCCGGTCCCGCTGGAGTTCTCCTACGTCCAGGAGCCGCTGCCCGAGGTCATCGAGGAGCTCGTGCACACCCACCGTGCCCCGGTGTACGTCGTGCACTTCACCCAGAAGGACGCCGTCGACCGGGCCCAGGCCCTGCTGAGCACCAAGCTCGCCTCCAAGGAGGAGAAGCAGGCGATCGTCGACGAGATCGGCGCGTTCCGGTTCGGCACCGGGTTCGGCAAGATCCTGTCCAAGTACCTGCGCGCCGGCGTCGGGGTGCACCACGCCGGGATGCTGCCCAAGTACCGCCGGCTCGTGGAGCGCCTCACCCAGAAGGGGCTGCTCAAGGTCGTCTGCGGCACCGACACCCTGGGCGTGGGCATCAACGTGCCGATCCGCACCGTGCTCATGACGTCGCTGGTGAAGTTCGACGGCGAGCGCATGCGCCATCTGACGGCTCGGGAGTTCCACCAGATCGCCGGCCGAGCCGGTCGCGCGGGCTACGACACCCTCGGCGAGGTGCTGGTCATGGCGCCCGAGCACGTCATCGAGAACCGCAAGGCCCTCGCCAAGGCCGGGGACGACCCGAAGAAGAAGAAAAAGATCGTGCGCAAGAAGGCCCCGTCCGGCGCGGTCAACTGGACCGAGTCGACCTTCGACCGCCTGCGCGACGCCCCGCCGGAGCCGCTGGCCAGCCAGTTCCACGTCAACCACGCGATGGTGCTCAACGTGCTGGCCCGCACCCGGGGGACGGGCGACGGCGCCGCCGCCGACCCGGTCGAGGCGATGCGCCACCTGCTGACCGCCAACCACGACACCGCCGCCCAGCAGGCCGGCCACGTGCGCCAGGCGCTGCGCATCTACCGCTCGCTGCGGGTGGCCGGCGTCGTGGAGAGGGTCCGCGTCCCCGACGACACCCGCCCCGCGGGCTACCGCCCGAGCGTGCGGCTGGTCGTGGACCTGCCGCGGGACTTCGCGCTCAACGCCCCGCTGTCGCCGTTCGCGCTGGCGGCCATGGACCTGCTCGACGTCGACTCCCCCACGCACGCCCTCGACGTCGTCTCGGTCATCGAGGCCACGCTCGACGACCCGCGCCAGATCCTGTTCGGCCAGCAGAAGAAGGCGCGCGGCGAGGCCGTCGCCGAGATGAAGGCCGAGGGCATCGAGTACGACGAGCGCATGGAGCTGCTCGAGGAGGTGTCCTGGCCGAAGCCGCTCGCGGACCTGCTCGAACCCGCGTTCGCGCAGTACAAGCAGTCCAACCCGTGGGTCGCCGGGGCCGAGCTGGCCCCGAAGGCCGTGGTGCGCGACATGCTCGAGCAGGCGATGACCTTCGCCGAGATGGTCAGCACCTACGGCCTGGAGCGCACCGAGGGCGTGGTGCTGCGCTACCTCGCCGACGCCTACCGCGCGGTGCGTCAGGTCGTGCCCGAGGAGCACCGCACCGAGGAGGTCGCCGAGGTCGTCGAGTGGCTCGGCGAGCTGGTGCGCGGCGTCGACTCCTCGCTGCTGGACGAGTGGGAGCGGCTGCAGAACCCCGTCGACGACGACGCCGACACCGTGGTGGAGGGCGAGCTCGCCGAGGCGGGCGCCGAGGCGCCCGCCCGCCCGGTCACCGGCAACCCCCGCTCGTTCCGCCGGCTCGTGCGCAACGCCATGTTCCGCCGGGTCGAGCTCGCCGCCCGGGAGGACTACGACGCCCTGGAGACCCTCGACAAGGCCTCCGGCTGGGACGGGGACGCCTGGGCCGACGCGCTGGAGGACCTCTTCGAGACCCAGGGCGACGACGCGATCGGCTTCGGGGCGGACGCCCGCTCGGCCGCGCTGCTGACCATGCTGGAGCCCGGGGCCGCCCTGCCCGCCGGCGCCCCGCCGTCGGACGCCTCGACCGTGCCGGCCGACACCTGGTGGGTCCGTCAGATCCTGGACGACGCGAACGGCGACCGCGACTGGGCGATCACCGCGCTGGTGGACCTGCCGGCCTCCGACGAGGCGGGCCGTCCGGTCCTCGAGGTCCTCGCGGTCGGGCGTCTGTAGCTCACACCAGGCCGGTCAGGCCGCGCACCAGCGTCGCGAGACCGCCGACGTAGGCGAGCACGATGAGCACCCGCCGCGTCGCGGTCGCCGAGACCCGCGGGGCGAGCCGGTCCCCGACCACGAGCCCGGCGAGGATCGAGACCATGAGCACGACCCACTGCCAGGGCGCCATGGACGGGAACGAGGCGTCGGAGAGCACCAGCTTGGCCACCATGGCCGCCAGCGCGTTCGCCGCGAAGAAGGGCTGGGCCGTGGCGGCGAACCGCTTCGGGTCCCAGCCGCTGAGCACCGCGTAGACCGCGACCGGCGGCCCGCCGATACCGGCCGCCACCGAACCGATCCCGCTGGCCGTCCCCGTCACGGCGAGCGGCCAGCCCGCCGCGGCGTCCACCGGGTGCCGGCCCTCGCGGCGCAGCCGGGTCGTCACCACCGCCAACGTCATCGCGGCCACGACGAACGCCCCGATCGTCACCTCGAGGGCGGGGGCGCTGACCTCCCGCAGCGCGAGGGCGGCGGGGACGGTGACGACCAGCGACGACAGGGTCAGCCACGCGAACTTGCGCCACTCCACGTCCCGGACCACGCGGCCGAGGATGAGGGTCGACGCGGTCGCACCGGCCAGGTTGACGAACAGCACGCCCTCGAGCGGCCCGACGATCAGCACGATGAACGGTCCGGCCACCAGGCCGAACCCCATCCCCGAGACCCGCTGCAGGACGCCACCGACGAGGATGGCCAGGACGAGGAGGGCGAGCACGGCCCCACCGTACGCCGAGCGGGGCGGGCGGGCCGGACCGTGCCGTGGGGCGGACCTGCCCGCCGGCGAGTCGTCGGGCACACTGGCCGCGTGACACGCCGGAGGAACAGCGCACCGACCCTCGCCGTGCTCGCCCTGGAGAGGGCCGGGATCCCGCACGGGCTGCACCCGTACGACCACGACCCCCGCAGCACCCTGGGCTACGGGCTCGAGGCGGCCCGGGCGATCGGCGTCCCGCCCGAGCAGGTGTTCAAGTCGCTCGTCGCCGACGTCGACGGCGAGCTGGTGGTCGCCGTGGTCCCCGTGACGGGCGAGCTCGACCTCAAGGCGCTCGCCCGCGCCGTCGGCGGCAAGAAGGCGGTGATGGCGCCGGTCGCCCGGGCCGAGCGCGCCACCGGCTACGTCGCCGGCGGCATCTCGCCGCTGGGGCAGCGCACCCGCCTGGTCACGGTCCTGGACGCCTCCGCGACGTCGCTGGCGGTCGTCTACGTCTCGGGCGGTCGGCGCGGCCTGGACCTCTCCCTCGCCCCCGCGGACCTGGTGCGGCTCACCGGCGCCACCACCGCTCCCCTGGCCCGGTGAGGCCGGCCCCCGGGCGGCCCGGTGCCGGGGCGGGGACGGACGGCGTCAGGAGGGCTGGTAGGTCGGGTACCGGGTGTCGGTGGAGACGATGTCCTTGCCGAGCGGCAGCAGGGAGATCGGGATCATCTTGAGGTTGGCGATGCCGAGCGGGATCCCGATGATCGACACGAACAGCGGGATCGCGGTGACGACGTGCCCGAGGGCCAGCCACCAGCCCGCGACGACGATCCAGATGATGTTGCCCAGCACGGACCAGCCGCCGGCGCCGGGGCGGTCCACGACGGTGCGGCCGAACGGCCACAGGGCGTAGCCGGCGATGCGGAACGAGGCGATCCCCCAGGGGATCGTCACGATGAGCAGGCAGCAGATGATGCCCGCGGCGGCGTACCCGATCGCGAGCCAGAAGCCCGACAGGACGAGCCAGATGACGTTGAGGATCGCTTTCACGCCGTCGATTGTGCCCCGTGGGACCGGGCAGGGCATCCGGGAGGTCCCTGATCCTGCCCCGGAGGTTCCTACACTGGGCGCCATGCCGTCCGACCTCCCCGACCGGATCGCCCGGGTACGCGCACGGATCGACGACGCCGCCACCGCGGCGGGCCGGCGCCCCGACGACGTCCGGCTGATGCTGGCCACCAAGACCCAGGACGCCGGGACCGTCCTCGCGGCCGTCCACGCCGCCGCCGACCTGGCGGCCGCGCGGGGGGACGACCGGCCGGTGCTCGTCGGGGAGAACCGGGTCCAGGAGCTGGTCGCCAAGGCGCCGGCGCTGGCCGACCTGGTCGCGGCCGGCCGGCTCGAGGTGCACATGATCGGGACGCTGCAGCGCAACAAGATCAACCAGATGCTGCCGACCGTCACGGGGCTGGCCGCCGTGGACCGGCTCTCCCTCGCGGAGGCGGTGGCGCGGCGCTGCGTGCGCGACGGCCGGACGCTGGACGTCATGGTGCAGGTCAACGTCTCCGGCGAGGGGTCCAAGTCCGGGGTGGCGCCGGCGGAGGCCGTCGAGCTCGCGACCGCCGTCGCGGCGCTGGAGGGGCTGCACCTGACCGGGTTCCTGACCATCGGGGCGAACACCCCCGACGAGGACGAGGTCCGTGCCGGGTTCGCCCGGCTGCGCGCGGTCCGCGACGAGGTCGTGGCCGGTGGCACGCCCGCCACCGAGGACGCCCGGGAGCTGTCGATGGGGATGTCGACGGACCTCGAGCTCGCGGTCGCCGAGGGGGCCACCGTCGTGCGGGTCGGCACCGCCGTCTTCGGCGCGCGCCCACCCGCCTGACCGGCTCAGGGCACCCGGTGGATCCACTCGGCGGTGTCGAACTTGGTGCGCACCAGGTCCTCGGCCCGCTCGAGCTCCTCGGGGCGCAGGTCGGAGGCCTCGGTCCGGTGCCGCTCGGCGAAGTACACCGCGAACGCCTCGACGACGTCGTCGCGCGTCATGCCGGTCTGCGAGCGCAGCGGGTCGACGCGCTTGTTCGCGCTGCGGGTGCCCTTGTCGGACATCTTCTCCCGGCCGATGCGCAGCACCTGCATCATCTTGTCGGCGTCGATGTCGTAGGCCATCGTCATGTGGTGCAGCACCGCTCCCCCCGCCAGCCGCTTCTGCGCGGACCCGGCGAGCTTGCCGCCGGGTGAGGCGACGTCGTTCATGCCGCTGAAGTACGCCTCCACACCCAGCTCGCCCAGGGCGCCGAGCACCCAGGTGTCCAGGAACGCGTAGGACTGCTCGAAGCTCATCCCGTCGACGAGTGAGCCGGGCACGACCAGGGAGAACGTGACGCAGTTGCCCGCTTCCATGAACATCGCGCCGCCGCCGGAGATGCGTCGCACGACGGTCACGTCGTGCTCGGCGACGCCGTCCTCGTCGATCTCGTTGCGGTAGGACTGGAAGGAACCGATGAACACGGCCCGCTCGTCCCAGTCCCAGAACCGCAGGGTCGGGCCGCGGCGGCCGGCCGCGAGCTCCTCGGTGAGCACCTGGTCGAGCGCGGCGAGCGTGCGCGGGGGCAGGGGTCCGGGGCGCAGCACCTCGAAGGTGTGGTCCTCCCACGTCGTGGCCAGGCCCAGCGCGCGCCGCACGGCGACGGCCACGGCCCGGGCGTCGAAGCCGACCATCGCCACGGGTCCGGCGATCTCCCCGCCCTGCTCGGCCTTCTCCAGCGCCTCGGTGACGGTGCGCGCGAGCTCGCCGGTGCCGGTCGTGGCCGGCAGCCCGCTCAGGGCGGTGTCGATGACGCCCAGCGCCTCGTCGGGTTCGAGGAAGAAGTCGCCCGACACGCGCACGTCCGTCAGGACGCCGTAGCCGGTGGACTCGTCGACCGCAAGGTCGACCGCGACGAGCTTGCCGCCCGGGACCTTGTACTCACCATGCACCCCGCCAGCCTAACCGCCCCGCGCGGACCGTTGTGGGCATGAGATCTGCAGCTCCGGGTGCGCCCGGAGCTGCAGATCTCATGCCCACAACGGGAGAGGAGTCAGCGCGGCTCGACGTCGGCGTGCAGCAGCCCGTAGACGTGGGCGTCGATGAGCGCCTCCCAGGCGGCCTCGATGATGTTGGGCCCGACCCCCACGGTCGACCACGTGTGGTGGCCGTCCGTGGTCTCGACCAGCACCCGGGTGGTGGCGTCCGTGCCGTGCTCGGCGTCCATGATCCGCACCTTGAAGTCCACCAGCTCGAAGGTCTCGATGGTCGGGTAGACCTTCCGCAGGGCATGCCGCAGGGCCTGGTCCAGGGCGTTGACCGGACCGTTGCCCTCCCCGGTGACCACGATGCGCTCGCCACCGGCGTGCAGCTTGACCGTCGCCTCGGCCAGCGCCTCGGCGTCCCGCTGGTCGGCGTCCGGCACGCCGCCGCGCCCGCCCGTGGTCTCGACGATCGCGCGCCACGACTCGACCCGGAAGTAGGCGGGCCGCTGCCCGGTGAGCTCCTCGCGCAGGATGAGCTCGAACGACGCGTCGGCGGCGTCGAACGTGTAGCCCTGCGCCTCGGCGTCCTTGACGCGGTTGGTCACGCGGGTCAGCAGCTCTCCCTGGCCGGCCAGGTCGAACCCCAGCTCGCGGCCCTTGAGCTCGACCGACGCCCGCCCGGCCATGTCGGAGACCAGCATCCGCATGTCGTTGCCCACGGCCGTGGGGTCGATGTGCTGGTACAGGTCCGGGTCGATCTTGATGGCGCTGGCGTGCAGGCCGGCCTTGTGCGCGAACGCGCTGGCCCCGACGTACGGCTGGCGGGTGTAGGGCGCGATGTTGGTGATCTCGGCGACGGCGTGCGCGATGCGGGTCGAGTCGGCCAGCCCGTCGCCGGCGAGGGTCGGCAGGCCGCGCTTGAGCGCGAGGTTCGCGACGACGGACACCAGGTCCACGTTCCCGGTGCGCTCGCCGTAGCCGTTGACGGTGCCCTGCACGTGCGCGCACCCGGCGGCGACGGCGGCCAGCGTGTTGGCCACGGCGCAGCCGGAGTCGTTGTGCGCGTGCATGCCGAGCAGCGGGTCCCCCGGCAGGGCGTCGCGGCCGTGCGGCAGGTCGAGCCCGGTCCGCAGCTCCTCGACGACGTCGGTGACCCAGTCCGGCAGCATGCCGCCGTTGGTGTCGCACAGCGCGACCACCTCGGCACCGGCCTCGAACGCCGCCGCGACCGCGGACCGCGTGTAGGCCGGGTCGTACCGGTAGCCGTCGAAGAAGTGCTCGGCGTCCACCACGACGCGGCGCCCCTCCCCCACGAGGAACTGCACGGTGTCGGTGATCATCGCCAGCCCCTCGTCCGGCGTCGTGCGCAGCGCCCGCTCGACGTGCCGGACGTCGGACTTGGCCACGAGCGTCACCACGGGAGCCTCGGAGTCGAGCAGGGCGCGCACCTGCGGGTCGTCCCACGCCCGGGAACCCGCGCGCCGGGTGGCTCCGAAGGCCGCCAGCACGGCGTTCTTCAGCTCGAGCTCCTTGGCCGCACGCCGGAAGAACTCGGTGTCCTTGGGGATCGCGCCGGGCCAGCCGCCCTCGATGAAGCCGACGCCGAGCTCGTCCAGCAGCGGCGCGATCGCGAGCTTGTCCGCGACGGACAGGTTCATGCCCTCCTGCTGGGCGCCGTCGCGCAGGGTGGTGTCGTACACATGGAACGGTGCGGTGGCCATCGGTGGCTCCGTAGGTGCGGTGGCGGCAACAAAAAAGACCCTCCGGGTACGGAAGGTCTGCGCGTCCGGCGGGGGTGCACCGGACGCGCTAGCTAATGAGGCAGTGACGGCGCTGGTCGCACCGCCGTGCGTGAGTCATACGTCACATGGTGCCACAGGTGGCCACCCATCGGTCAGCCCCGTCCGAGCCGCGGACACCCCTCGCCAGTTCTAACCAAAGTTGGTCACCTTTTGATTGCATGTCGCCGTAAGTCCCGCTAGCGTGACGGCCGGAGGTAGGGACGCCTCCGACGCCACGACCGGTCCGCGCGACCGGCTTCTGGGGGGAGCGACGATGCACCACGGGACCACGACCGCCACGCAGCCGCCCGCGACGACGGGCCGCACCGGCCTCTGGTTGGTCGGCGCCCGCGGCTCGGTGGCCACCACGGCCACGCTCGGGCTCGCCGCGCTCGCCGCCGGCCACGCCCCGCCGACCGGCTGCGTCACGGCGGCCGGACCGTTCGACCGGCTCGCCCTGCCCGCGTTCGACGACCTGGTCGTCGGCGGGCACGACGTCGCCCCGACGACGGTGGTCAAGCAGGCCGAGGCGCTCGCCGACGCCGGCATGATCCCCGGCCACCTGCTGGCCGGCACGCGCGACGCCCTGGCCGCCGCCGACGCCGAGATCCGGCCCGGCCACGACCCCCGCCGGCACCTGGGCTCCCAGCAGGAGGCCGCCGAGACGCTCGCCGCCGACCTCGTCGCCTTCCGCGAGCGCCACCGCCTCGCCCGGGTCGTCGTGATCGACGTCGCCTCGACCGAACCGCCGCTGGACCCGGTCCCCGAGCACGACGACCCCGAGCTGCTGCGTGCCGCGCTGCTCGACCCGGACCGCGCCGTGCTCCCGGCCTCCTCGGTGACCGCGTACGCCGCCGTGCTCGCCGGCTGCGCCTACGCCTCGTTCACCCCGTCGGCCGGCATGACCGTGCCGGTCCTCACCCGCTGGGCCACCGAGGCCGGGCTCCCCGTGGCCGGCCGCGACGGCAAGACGGGACAGACCTGGCTGCGCACCGTCCTGGCACCCGCGCTCACCACCCGCGGCCTGCGGGTGCTGTCCTGGGCCGGGACGAACCTCCTCGGCGGCGGCGACGGCGCCACCCTGGCCGACCCCGTCGCGGCCCGCAGCAAGCTCACCTCCAAGAACCGCGGCCTGCGCGACCTGACCGGCACCGACGTCACCCCGCTGCACATCGACAACGTCCCCGACCTCGGCGACGTCAAGGTCGCGTGGGACCACGTGCACGTCGAGGGGTTCCTCGGCTCGCGCCTCACCCTGCAGACCACGTGGAGCGCGCACGACTCCATGCTCGCCGCGCCGATGGTCCTCGACCTCGCCCGCCTGCTGGCCCTCGCGCACGCGGCCGGGCTGACCGGCCCCGTCCCGGAGCTGGGGTACTTCTTCAAGGACCCCTGGGGGTCCGACGTGCACGGGGCCGCCGCCCAGGCGGTCGAGCTCGCGGACTGGGCCGGCCGCACCGCCGACGCCGTGGCACGGCGGCCATGAGGGCGGGCGACCTGGTCGAGCTCGTCCGCGCCCCGGCGGCGCTGACCGTCCTCGGCGACACCCTCGCCGGGATGGCCACCGCACCGCCGCCGGACCTCCGCCCGCCGCGGCACGCCCTGCTGCCCGTCGCCTCGACCTGCCTCTACCTCGGTGGCATGGCGCTCAACGACTACGGCGACCGCGACCTCGACGCCGTCGAACGTCCCGAACGCCCCATCCCCTCCGGACGCGTGACGCCCCGGCAGGCGCTCGCCGTCGGCACGGGGCTCGTCGCGACCGGCGTCGTGGCCGCGGGTGCGGCGAGCGGACGGCGGGGGCTCGCCGTCGCGGTGCCGCTCGCCGCGTGCGTCCTCACCTACGACCTCGCGGCGAAGGACCGGCCCGCCGGTGCCGTCGTGATGGCCGCCTGCCGCGGGCTCGACGTGCTGCTGGGCGCCGCCCCGGGCTCCCTGCGCACGGCGCTGCCCACCGCCGCCGTGCTGACGACGCACACGCTCGCCGTGATGGCGCTGTCGCGCGGCGAGGTCCACGGCACCACCCGCGGCGTGGCAGGGTCCGCCGTGGCCGGCACCGTGGCCGTCGCCGCCACCACGGCCGTCGCGGCGTGGCGGGCACCGGCCGGTTCGCCGGGCGGTCCCACGGTCCGGCGCGTCGCGGCGCTGGCCGCCACCGCCGGGTACGTCGCCACGTGCCTGCCGGAGCAGCGCACCGCGGCCGCGGACCGCACGGCCCCCGCGGCACGCACCGCGACCCGGGCGGGGCTGCAGGCCATGATCCCGTTGCAGGCCGCCTGGACGGCGCGCGGCGGGCGGTGGGCGAGCACCGCCGTGCTGGCCGGCGCCGTCGCCGCCGGACGGCTGCTGCGCCGGGGCCGCCGGCAGGTGAGCATCACGTGACCACCCACCCCGCCCCCGACCGGCCCCCGTTCGCGCTCGGGTACGGCACCAACGGGTTCGGCGACCACCCGCTGCCCGCCGCGCTCGACGTCCTCGACACGCTCGGCTACGAGGCCGTCGCCCTCACGCTCGGCCACCCGCACCTCGACCCGTTCGCACCCGGTGCCGCGTCCGCGACGGCCCGGCTGGCCGACCGTCTGGGCCGGATGCGCGACGGCGCGGGGGCGGACGTCGTCGTCGAGACGGGGACGCGCTACACCCTCGACGCGTGGACGAAGCACCGGCCCACCCTCGTCGACCGCGAGGCCGACCTGCGGATGCGCTACCTGACGCGGGCGATCGACGTCGCCGCCACCCTCGACGCGACGTGCGTGTCCTTCTTCTCCGGCGTGCTCCCGGACGGCGACCGCCCTGCCGAGGGGTGGGCCCGGCTGCTCGACCGTCTGCCGGTCCTCCTGGAGGAGGCCGGCGAGCACGGCGTGCAGCTCGCGATCGAACCCGAGCCGGGCATGCTCGTCGAGACCGTCGAGGACGCCCTGCGGCTGCGCTCGGACCTCGGCGACCCCGCCGGTCTCGGTCTGACCGTCGACGTCGGGCACTGCCTCGTCGTCGAACCCGACGGCGTGGTCGGCGCGCTGCGCGCCGCCGCCCCGGTGCTGACGAACGTCCAGCTCGACGACATGCCCCGCACCCACCACGAGCACCGGCCCTTCGGCGAGGGCGACCTCGACCTGCCGCTCGTGCTCGCCACCCTGGCCGACATCGACTACCGCGGCGTCGCCGCGGTCGAGCTGCCCCGCCACTCCCACGACGCCCCGGCGCTCGCCCGCCGCAGCCTCGCCGCGGTGCGGCGCGCCTGGGCGGACGTCGTCGGGCACCCCCACCCGGAGGCCCCCTGATGAGCGACACCTGGATCGACCGGACCCGGGCCGAGGTCGCCCGTGACCCGCGCACGCTGCCCCGCGCCTTCGCCCTGGCTCCTCGGCGGGCCGGCCGCGGACCCCGGCGGCCCGGGGCCGACCCGCACGGCCTCGTGCACGGCACGTTCGAGGACGAGGCCCGCGCCGCCCTGGTCGTGGCGCTGGCCCACGCCGCCGGCGACGGCGAGGACGTCGCCGGACGGCTGCGCGACCTGTTCACGCAGGGAGACACCGGCGAGCGGCGCGGGGTGCTGCGCGGCCTCGACGCCCTGCAGTCCGACGGCGCGGTCGCGCCCGGCTCGCCCCTGGCGCGGACCGGCGTCGAGCTCGCCCACGACGCCCACCGCGCCAACGACCCCTCCCTCGTGGCCGCCGCCGTCGGACCGTTCGGCGCGGCGCACCTGGACCAGCACACGTGGCGGCACACGGTCCTCAAGCTCGTCTTCCTCGGGGTGCCCCTCGACGCCGTCGCCGGGCTGACCGACCGCGTCGACGCCGAGACCGCGCGGATGGCGTCCGACTTCGCCGCCGAACGACGCGCCGCCGGACGCCCGGTCCCCGCCGACGTCGACCGGCTGCTGCAGCACCGACCCGACCCGGCCGTCCCGGCCCCGACCACCGCGGAGTGACCATGCGCATCTTCGACCCGCACGTCCACATGACCAGCCGGACCACCGACGACTACGAGCGGATGTACGCCGCCGGGGTGCGCGCCGTCGTCGAACCCGCGTTCTGGCTCGGCCAGCCGCGCACGGGGGTGTCCTCGTTCACCGACTACTTCGACTCGCTGCTCGGCTGGGAACGGTTCCGGGCCGAGCAGTTCGGCATCCGGCACCACGCCACCATCGCCCTCAACCCCAAGGAGGCCAACGACCCGCGCTGCCGCGAGGTGCTCGCCGAGGTGCCGCGCTACCTGCTCAAGGACGGTGTCGTCGCGGTCGGCGAGATCGGCTACGACTCGATGACACCCACCGAGGACGAGGTGTTCGCCGCCCAGCTCCAGATGGCGCGCGAGGCCGGGCTGCCCGTCCTGGTGCACACGCCGCACCGGGACAAGCTGAACGGCACCCGCCGCACCCTCGACGTCGTGCGCGAGTCCGGGATCGACCCCGCCCGGGTGCTCGTGGACCACCTCAACGAGACCACCGTGGCGATGGTGCGCGACGCCGGCGCCTGGGCGGGCTTCTCCATCTACCCGGACACGAAGATGGACCCGCACCGCATGGTGGCGCTGCTGGACGAGTACGGCACCGAGCGGATGATCGTGAACTCGGCCGCCGACTGGGGCCGCAGCGACCCGCTGCTGACGGCGCGTACCGGCGCCGAGATGCTCGCCGCCGGGTTCACCGAGCACGACGTCGACCGCGTCCTGTGGCGCAACCCGGTGACCTTCTACGGGGCCTCCGGCCACCTTGTGCTGGAGCCGGTCCCCGGCGTCGTCGCCGGCGAGGTCCCGGCCCCGGCCGAGTTCGAGGGCTCCTCCGTGCTGCGCGGCGCGCGCGTCTGAGGACCCCGATGCACCTGTCGTACTGCACCAACGTCCACCCCGCCGAGGACCTGGACGGCGTGCTGGACCAGCTCGCCCGCAGCGCCGGCCCGGTCCGCCGCGCCGCCGGGCTGAACCGGCTCGGGATCGGGCTGTGGCTGCCCTCCCGTCTCGCCCACCGCCTCGACGCCTCCGCGGCCGACCGCGACCGCCTGCGTGTCGCCCTGCACGAGCACGGCCTCGAGGTCCGCACGCTGAACGCCTTCCCCGCCGGCGGGTTCCACGCCGACGTCGTGGGCCGCGCCGTCTACCGCCCCGACTGGACCCGGCCCGAGCGCCTGGCCTACACGCTCGCCTGCGCCCGGGTGCTCGCCGACCTGCTGCCGACGGGCGCCGACGGGTCGGTCTCGACGCTCCCGCTGGGGTGGCGCACCGGCTGGACGGCGTCGGACGACGAGGCCGCCACCCGGGCGCTGGCCACGCTGTCCGCCGAGCTGCGCGCCCTCGCCGAGCGCAGCGGGGTCGTCGTCCGGCTCGCCGTCGAGCCCGAACCCGGCTGCGTGCTGGACACCGTCGACGACGTCGTGGGGTGGCTGGGCGCCCGGACCGGCGCCGACCGGCCCGCGACCGCGCGGATCGACCCCGCACTCGTCGGCGTCTGCCTCGACACCTGCCACCTGGCGGTGTCGTTCGCCGACCCGGCCGCCGCGGTGCGGCGCATCACCGGGGCCGGGCTCCGGGTCGTCAAGGTGCAGGCCTCCGCCGCCCTGCACGTCGCCGACCCGGCGGCGCCCGCCGCCCGTGATGCCGTGCGTCGGTTCGCCGAACCGCGCTACCTCCACCAGACCCGCGAGCTCGGTGCCGACGGGCGGGTGCACGGCGTCGACGACCTGACCGATGCGCTGGCGGGCGGTCTGCCGGGCCGCGGGCCGTGGCGCGTGCACTTCCACGTCCCGCTGCACCACGACCCGGCGCCGCCCCTGGCGGCCACCACCGACGTGCTGCGCGAGTCCGTCGCCGCGGTGGCCGCGGCGCCGCACGGCGAGGAGGCGCATCTGGACGTGGAGACCTACACCTGGTCGGTCCTGCCCCCCGACGTGCTGCCGTCCGGCACCGACGAGCTGGTGGCGGGCATCGCCGCCGAGCTGCGCTGGGCCGCCGACCACCTGACCGCCCGTGACACCGTCCTGACCCCCGCCGGGAGGAGCACCCCGTGAGACCCGTCCTGCTGCTCGACGTCGTGGGGCTCACGCCCCGCGCCCTGGCCCACATGCCCCGGCTCCGCCGTCTCGCCGACGGCGGATGGTCCTCGTCGCTGGCGACCGTGCTGCCGGCGGTGACCTGCACGGTCCAGTCGACGATGCTCACGGGCCTGTCCCCCGCCCAGCACGGCGCCGTCGCCAACGGCTGGTACTTCCGCGACCTGGGCGAGGTCCACCTGTGGCGCCAGCACCACCGCCTGGTCGCCGGCGAGAGGGTCTGGGAGACCGCCCGGCGGCGCCGTCCGGGGTACTCCGCGGTGAACGTGTGCTGGTGGTACGCGATGGGGATGACCACGGAGGTCACGGTGACGCCCCGGCCGATCTACCACGCCGACGGCCGCAAGTCCCCCGACGCCTACGTGCGACCGCCCGGCCTGCACCACGAGCTGGTCGAGCGGTTCGGCGACTTCCCGCTGTTCACCTACTGGGGCCCGACGGCGTCGCTCACGTCCAGCCGCTGGGTCGTGGACGCCACCCGGCACCTGCTGCGCACCCGGGCCGCCGACCTCACCACCGCCTACGTCCCGCACCTCGACTACGACCTGCAGCGGTTCGGCCCGGAGTCTCCCCAGGCCGACGCCGCCGCGGCCGACCTGGACGGCGTGCTGGCACCGCTGCTCGACCAGGCCGAGGCCGACGGCGTGACCGTCCTGGTCGTCTCCGAGTACGGCATCACCCGGGCCGAGCGCCCCGTGCACCTCAACCGGGTCCTGCGTCGCGAGGGCCTGCTGGAGGTGTACACCCAGGCGGGCCGCGAACAGCTCGACCCGTGGACCTCGCGGGCGTTCGCCGTCGCCGACCACCAGGTCGCGCACGTGTACGTCGACGACGCCTCCGACGTGGCCCGGGTCGCCGCCCTGCTGCGCACCGTGCCCGGCGTCGACGAGGTGCTGGACCGCGAGGCCCAGGCCCGCCACGGGCTGGACCACGAACGCTCCGGCGAGCTCGTCGTCGTCGCCGAGCCGGGCGCCTGGTTCACCTACTACTTCTGGCTCGAGGACGACCGTGCCCCCGAGTACGCCCGCGCCGTGGACATCCACCGCAAGCCGGGGTTCGACCCGGCCGAGCTGTTCTTCGACCCCGCGGACCGGTTCGCGAAGGCCAGGGCCGGGCTGAACCTCGTGCGCAAGAGGCTCGGCCTGCGGTACGCGATGTCGACCGTGCCGCTCGACGCCTCCTGGGTCGGCGGCACGCACGGTCGGTTGCCGGACTCCGCCCTCGACGCCCCGATGGTGCTGTGCTCCGACCCGACCGTCCCCGACCCCGTCGCGTCGTGGGTGCACGACGACGACCGGGCCGTGCCGGCCGCGTCCGTCAAGGATCTCGTCCTGTCGCTGCAGGGCCTCGCGCACCCGGTCGGCGCGGCGCGGTGAGGTGCTCCCGGGCGACGTCCCGGGGGGCGCCGACGGCCCGGATGTGGTCCTCTAGGGGCACGACGACGGCGAGGAGAGGGACAGTGAGCGATCAACAGCGTCCGTACGGGTCCGAGGACCCGACGCAGCGCTACCGGCCGGTGAACCAGCCGGCGGAACAGCCTCCCGGGATGATGCCGGCGCAGAAGCCGACCTGGGAGGCCGCACCGAAGCCGCCTCCGCCCGAGCCGCGCCTCGACATCGGCCGGTACTGGGCCGGAGCCGCCGCCACCGTGCTCGTGTGCGCCCTGCTCGGTTTCACCGCCTCGGTGATCTTCGACGAGGTCTTCGGCATCGAGCTGATCCCGCCGCCCGACGTCGCCGGCGGCGGGGACGACGCCTCGTGGGCCGCCGCCGGGGCGCTCTTCGCGCTCGCCGCCGCCATCGTGCTCAACCTGCTCGTGGTCGTGGCCCCGCGGCCGCGGATGTTCTTCGGCTGGCTCGTCGGGCTGACGACGGTGATCCTCGCGGTGCTGCCGTTCACCGGCAACCCCGACCCGCTGTCCGGCGCGATGACCGCGCTGGTGTGGGCGGTCCTGGGGATCGCGGTCGCCTCGATGCTCGGCAGCGTCATCACCCGGACGCTCGTGGTGCCGACGGTCCCGCCGCGCTGAGGATCCGACGACGAGGGGGCCGTTGCGGACGTCCGCACCGGCCCCCTCGTCGTGGAGCGGTCAGGCCAGCCGGCGCATCCAGCCGTGCCGGTCCCGCGCCCGCCCGTACTGGATGTCCGTGAGCTCGCTGCGGATCGCCATGGTCAGCTCGCCCGGCTCACCGTCGGCGACGGTGTGGTCGAAGTTGCTGCTGGCCAGACGACCCACCGGCGTCACCACCGCCGCGGTGCCGCAGGCGAACATCTCCCGCACGCTGCCGCCGGCGAGGCCCGCCTCGATCTCGGCGAGGGAGATCCTCCGCTCGACGACCTCGTGGCCGCGGTCCGCCACCAGCTGCAGGATGGACTTGCGGGTGATCCCCTCGAGGATCGAACCGGTCAGCTCCGGGGTGTGGACGGTCCCGTCGTCCATCACCACGAAGATGTTCATGCCGCCGAGCTCCTCGAGGTAGGAGTTCGTGCTGGCGTCCAGGAAGCACACCTGGTCGCAGCCGTTCTGCTGCGCCTCGGTCTGCGGCAGCAGGCTGGCGGCGTAGTTGCCGCCGCACTTGGCGTTGCCCGTACCGCCCGGCCCGGCCCGGTGGTAGTCCTGGGAGACCCAGATCGAGACGGGCTTGACGCCGCCGGCGAAGTACGGGCCGACGGGCGAGGCGATGCACAGGTACTCGACCTCGGCGGCGGGCCGGACGCCGAGGAACGGCTCGGAGGCGAACATGAAGGGGCGCAGGTAGAGGCTCGAGTCCTCCCCGCCGGGGACCCAGGCGCGATCGGTCCGCACCAGCGCGGCGATCGAGCCGATGAAGTCGTCCACCGTCAGGGCGGGCAGCGCGAGCCGGTGCGCCGAGCGCGCGAACCGGTCGGCGTTCGCCTCGGGCCGGAAGGTCCACACCGACCCGTCGGCGTGCTTGTACGCCTTCATGCCCTCGAAGATCTCCTGCGCGTAGTGCAGGACGGCGGTGGCGGGGTCGAGCTGCAGCGGACCGTACTTCTCCACGCGCCGGTCGAGCCAGCCGTCCTCCTGCCGCCAGGACACCCGGGCCATGTGGTCGGTGAACACCGTGCCGAAACGGGGTGCCGCGAGCGCTTCTTCGCGCTCGGCGTCAGGGGTGGGCTCGTCGGTGCCGCGGACGTCGAACAGGGCGACGAGGTCCTCGAGCTCCTCGGGGAGCACGTTGTGCGAGGTCGTGGTCATATCAGAGGCCTTTCACCAGGTAACCCCTGTAGGGTCCCACGACTCTCGGCATCGTGGGACCCCGTGCGGCGCCGCCCCTGCGCCGACCCCCTCGCGCGCCCGGAGCCGTGCGGATCCCGGGCGGCTGATCCGGCGGGTCAGCCCGCGACGCGCGCGGCGAGCTCGCGCCCGACCTCCGCCGTGGACCGTACCCGGTCGCCCCGCTCGGCGAGGTCGGCCGCCACGGCGGCCTCGACCCGGCGGGCCTGCTCGGTCAGCCCGAGGTGGTCGAGCAGGAGGGACACGGACAGCACCGTCGCCGTCGGGTCGGCCTTGCCCTGGCCCGCGATGTCGGGGGCGGACCCGTGCACCGGCTCGAACATCGAGGGCGTGGTGCGGTCGGGGTTGATGTTGCCGGACGCGGCCAGCCCGATGCCGCCGGTGATCGCCGCGGCCTGGTCGGTGAGGATGTCGCCGAAGAGGTTGTCGGTGACGATGACGTCGAACCGCGAGGGGTTCGTGGTCAGGAAGATCGTCGCGGCGTCGACGTGCAGGTAGTCGGTGGTGACGTCCGGGAACTCGGCGTTGACGGCCTCGACGGTGCGCCGCCACAGGTGACCGGCGTGCACCAGCACGTTGTGCTTGTGCACCAGCGTCAGGTGCTTCCGGGGGCGCGCCTGGGCGCGGGCGAAGGCGTCGCGGACGACCCGCTCGACACCGAACGCGGTGTTGACCGACACCTCGGTGGCGATCTCGTGGGGCGTCCCGGTGCGGACGGACCCGCCGTTGCCGACGTACGGACCCTCGGTGCCCTCGCGGACGACGACGAAGTCGACGTCGCCCGGGTCGGCCAGCGGGCTGGTGACGCCGGGGAAGAGCTTGCCGGGCCGCAGGTTGACGTAGTGGTCGAGGGCGAACCGGAGCTTGAGCAGCAGACCGCGCTCCAGCACGCCGGACGGCACCGAGGGGTCGCCGATCGCGCCCAGCAGGATGGCGTCGTGGTCCGTGATGCGCGCGAGGTCCTCGTCGGTGAGGGTCTCGCCGGTGCGGTGCCAGCGACGGGCGCCGAGGTCGAGCTCGGTCGTCGAGACCTTGACGTCGGCGCCGGTCAGCGCCGCGTCGAGCACGGTGAGACCCTGCTCGACGACCTCGGGACCGATACCGTCCCCTGCCACCACGGCCAGATCGATGTTGCGCGTCATGCGCCGATACTACGCGGGGGCACGCCATCATGCGGACGCGCGTCTCAACATGCGGACAGGACGCGAGCTACATCTCCCGCGAGGACAGCACGCAGAACTCGTTGCCGTCGGGGTCCGCCAGCACCGTCCACGACGCGTCCGCCGGCTGCCCGACGTCGATCCGCGTCGCCCCGAGCGACCCCAGCCGGTCGATCTCGGCGTCGCGGTCGTCGCTGGTGTGCGGCGCGAAGTCCCAGTGGAGGCGGTTCTTCGACGACTTCTCGTGCTCCACACGCACGAACACCATCCCCGGGGGCGTCTGGTGGAAGGTCAGGCTCCTGCCCAGCTCCCGGGCCCAGGGCGGGACGAGGACGCACTCCTCGTCGGACTCGTAGGCGAACTCCCATCCCAGGGCCTCTGCCCACCAGCCCGCCAGGGCACGCGGGTCGGTGGACTCCACGACGGTCGAGTACCAGCGCAGCGGCATGTCGCGATCACCTCACTCGGAGTAGAGGACCTTGAACCGCTCGCACAGGACCTCCAGCGACGGGTCGAACTCGTGGGCGGTGCCCGCCAGCGTGCGGCGCCAGTAGCGCTCGTGCTCGGTGCGCCAGGACTCCAGCGTCCGGTCGTCCTCGCCCTCACGCCAGGCGTGCTCCGCGGTGACCTCGCCGAACGGCACGCGGTCGACCTGGGTGGTCCGGATCAGCGCCCGGGGCTCGCCCGCCCCGTCGAGCAGGATCGACAGGTCCCCCTTGCGGGGCTCGGGTTCCCCGGCGTCCTCGTACTCGACGACGAGCGACGCCGTCGCCGTCTTCGTCCCGACGAGCACCAGACGGAGCAGCTCGTCGGCCAGCCGCGGCGAGTCGCCGAACGCCCAGGCCGGCGGCGGGACGACGTTCTCCGACCGCTCCCCCACGGCTCCGCCGTGGCTGGTCCGGCCGGCACTGGGCCGGGCGGTGTCCCAGAAGGCCGTGATCCGTTCGGCCTGGGCCACGTCGTCCAGCTGCGGACCCTGGTCGGCCGTGG
This sequence comes from Isoptericola sp. 178, assembly GCF_030586525.1. Lineage (NCBI taxonomy): Bacteria > Bacillati > Actinomycetota > Actinomycetes > Micrococcales > Promicromonosporaceae > Isoptericola > Isoptericola sp. 178. The sequence continues at coordinate 832,885 of NZ_JAUQYN010000003.1, forward strand.
CGGCCGCCTCGGGCGGGGGTGCGTCGTGGCCGGTGAAGGCGCCGTCGTCCGTCATGCGGGACATCCTGCCACCGCCGCCGGTCCACCGCGCCCCCACCCCGCCTCCCGCGAGTCAGGACGGATCTCGGCGGGTCAGGACGGAACTCGACGGGTCAGGACGGTTCCCGTCCGGTCAGGACGGAACGCGGTGAATCAGGCCTCCGCCGCCCCCGAGCGGGGCCGCGATCTGCCAGGATCTCGGCATGTTCCTTCGGGTGGCGGCCTACGCCGTGATCATCGACGACGGTCAGGTGCTCCTGCCGCACTGGTCCGCGACGGGACGGTCGGGGTGGACGTTGCCCGGCGGCGGCATCGACCCGGGCGAGCACCCGGAGGATGCGGCCGTGCGCGAGGTGCGCGAGGAGACCGGGTACGACGTCGAGCTCGACGGCCTGCTCGGCGTGGACAGCCACGTGGTGGAACCCCAGGACCTCATCGGCTTCGAGGACGACCCGGACGTCGACCCGCTGCACGGCATCCGCGTCGTGTACCGGGCCCGCGTGGTCGGGGGGTCGCTCACCGTCGAGCAGGACGGGTCCACCGACGACGTGGCGTGGCACCCGCTCGACGCCGTGGCGCACCTTCCGCGGGTCGACCTCGTCGACATCGGACTGGGTTGGGCCGGAGCCCTCTGACTCGCTGAGTTCCGCCCTGACTCGGCACGGGGTGGTGGCCCGGGGTCGGGTCGGACGTGCGAGCGGCCGCCGCCCCGGGGTGGGGGCGACGGCCGCTCACGTCGATCGCTGACGCAGGGTGGTTGTCAGCGAGCGGCGGTGCCCTCCGTGTAGTCGGAGTCGGCCGGCTTGATCCACGAGAACATCTTGCGCAGCTCGCGGCCGGTGGCCTCGATCGGGTGGTTCTCCGCCTTGGCCCGCAGCTCCGTGAACTCCGGGGCGCCGGCGTCCTGGTCGGCGATGAAGCGCTCGGCGAAGGCACCCGACTGGATGTCCGCGAGCACGGCCTTCATGTTCTGCTTGACCTCGGGCGAGATCACGCGCGGCCCGGAGACGTAGTCGCCGTACTCCGCGGTGTCGGACACGGACCAGCGCTGCTTGGCGATGCCGCCCTCGACCATCAGGTCGACGATGAGCTTCAGCTCGTGCAGCACCTCGAAGTAGGCGACCTCGGGCTGGTAGCCGGCCTCGGTGAGCACCTCGAAGCCGTACTGGACGAGCTGGGAGGCGCCGCCGCACAGCACGGCCTGCTCGCCGAACAGGTCGGTCTCGGTCTCCTCGGTGAACGTGGTCTTGATGCCCCCGGCGCGCAGGCCGCCGATGCCGGCGGCGTAGGACAGCGCGGTGTCCCAGGCCGTACCCGAGGCGTCCTGCTCGACGGCCACGATGACCGGCACGCCACGGCCGTCGACGTACTCGCGGCGCACGAGGTGGCCGGGGCCCTTGGGGGCGACCATGAAGACGTCGTGGCCGGCCTCGGGCTTGATGTAGCCGAAGCGGATGTTGAAGCCGTGGCCGAAGACCAGGGCGGCGCCGTCCCGCAGGTTCGGGGCGATCTCGTCGCGGTACAGGTCCCGCTGGACCTGGTCCGGGGCCAGGATGACGACGACGTCGGCCTCGGCGACGGCCTCGGCCACGGGCAGGACCTTCAGGCCCTGCTCCTCGGCCTTGGCGGCCGACGACGAGCCGTCGCGCAGGCCGACGCGGACGTCGACACCCGAGTCGCGCAGGTTCAGCGCGTGGGCGTGGCCCTGGCTGCCGTAGCCGATGACGGCGACCTTCTTGCTCTGGATGATGGACAGGTCGGCGGCATCCTCGTAGAACATCTCAGCCACGGTGGTGCTCCTCTTTCTTCAGGGTGTGACGCGTCAGGGGGATTCTGGCAGGCACGGGGTGGCGGGGCGCAGGCGTCTCAGGCGCTGCGGACCCGCTCCAGCGCCCGGTCGGTGATGGATCGCGACCCGCGCCCGACGGCGAGGGTCCCGGACTTGACGATCTCGCGGATGCCGTACGGCTCGAGGGCGGTCAGGAGGGCCTCGAGCTTGGCCCCGGTCCCGGTGGCCTCGATGACGACCGTGTCGGGCACGACGTCGACGACCTTGGCCCGGAAGAGCTCGACGACCTCGAGCACCCCCGACCGGGTGGTCGGGTCCGCCTTGACCTTGACGAGCAGGAGCTCGCGCTGGACGGACGCCTCCGGGTCGAGCTCGACGATCTTGATGACGTGGACCAGCTTGTTGAGCTGCTTGGTGACCTGCTCCAGCGGGTGGTCCTCGACGTCGACCACGACGGTGATCCGCGAGATCTCCTCGTGCTCGGTCGGGCCCACCGCCAGGGACTGGATGTTGAACGCGCGACGGGCGAAGAGCCCGGCGACGCGGGTCAGGACACCCGGCTTGTCCTCGACCAGCACGGACAACGTGTGACGGCTCATCGGCTCAGTCCTCTCGTTCCCAGGCCGGCGAGATGCCCCGCGCGTACTGGATGTCGTCGTTGCTGACCCCGGCCGCGACCATCGGCCACACCATCGCGTCCCGCGAGACGGTGAAGTCGACCACCACGGGCCGGTCGTCGATCTCCTGGGCCTTCTTGATCGCGGCGTCGACCTCGTTCTCGTGCTCCACGCGGATGCCGACGCAGCCGTAGGCCTCGGCGAGCTTGACGAAGTCGGGGATGCGGGCGGTGCCGTGGCCGGTGTGCAGGTCCGTGTTGGAGTACCGCTCGTTGTAGAAGAGGGTCTGCCACTGGCGGACCATCCCGAGCGAGCTGTTGTTGATCAGCGCGACCTTGATCGGGATGTCGTTGATCGCGCAGGTGGCCAGCTCCTGGTTGGTCATCTGGAAGCAGCCGTCGCCGTCGATCGCCCACACATCGCGGTCGGGTTCGCCGACCTTGGCCCCCATCGCCGCCGGGATCGAGTACCCCATGGTCCCGAGCCCGCCGGAGTTGATCCAGGTGTTGGGGCGCTCGTAGCGGATGAACTGGGCGGCCCACATCTGGTGCTGGCCGACGCCCGCCACGTAGATCCCGTCGGGGCCCACGAGCTCGCCGAGCCGGGAGATCACCGACTGGGGAGCCAGGTGACCGTCGTCGGTGGAGCTGTAACCGAGCGGGTAGGTCTCACGCCAGGTGTCGATCTGGTGCCACCACGCCTCGATGTCGGGTCTGCCGACCTTGTCGTGCTCGGCCTCGAGGGCGGGCACCAGATCGGCGACGACCTCGCGCAGGTCGCCGACGATCGGCACGTCGACGGCGCGGTTCTTGCCGATCTCGGCCGGGTCGATGTCCGCGTGGACGATCGCCGCGTGCGGGGCGAAGCTGGACAGCTTGCCGGTGACCCGGTCGTCGAAGCGGGCGCCGAGGGCGACGATGAGGTCGGCCTTCTGCAGCGCGGCCACGGCGGGCACCGTGCCGTGCATGCCCGGCATGCCCAGGTGCTGCGGGTGGGAGTCGGGGACCGCACCCCGGGCCATCAGCGTGGTCACCACCGCCGCGCCCGAGACGTCCACCAGGCGGCGCAGCTCGGCCGCGGCCCCGGAACGCACGGCCCCGCCGCCGACGTACAGCACCGGGCGACGCGCCGTGGCCAGCAGCTTGGCGGCCTCCCGGATCTGCTTGGCGTGCGGCTTGGTCACCGGGTGGTAGCCCGGCAGCGTCAGCTGCTGCGGCCAGGAGAACGTCGTCCGGGCCTGCATCGCGGACTTGGCGATGTCGACCAGCACGGGACCCGGACGACCGGTCGAGGCGATGTGGAAGGCCTCGGCGATGGTCCGCGGGATGTCGTCGGCGTCCTTGACCAGGTAGGAGTGCTTGGTGATCGGCATCGTGATGCCGACGATGTCCGCCTCCTGGAAGGCGTCCGTCCCGATGGCGGGGCCGGCGACCTGACCGGTGATCGCGACCATCGGCACGGAGTCCATGTTGGCGTCGGCCAGCGGAGTGACGAGGTTGGTCGCCCCGGGGCCCGAGGTCGCCATCGTCACCCCGACCCGCCCGGTGGCGTGGGCGTACCCGGACGCCGCGTGCCCGCCGCCCTGCTCGTGGCGCACCAGGATGTGCCGCAGCTTCTGGGAGTCCATCAGCGGGTCGTAGGTCGGCAGGATCGCACCGCCGGGGATGCCGAAGACGGTGTCGACGCCGATCTCCTCGAGCGACCGGACGATCGACTGCGCGCCCGTGACCTGCTCCTCGACCCGGTGCTCGACCGGGCGCGGAGCGGTGCGCGCTGCCACGTGGGCGGGTGTCGGGTTCGGCTGGCCCATCGGTCTCTCCTGCCGCTGGAACGGAATCTGGGGTGTGTGGGGTGTCTCTGTGCAATGAAAAACCCCTCGGTCCCGACCACAAGGGGGACGAACGAGGGGTGAGCGCGCTGACGAAGTCCGGAACGTGGCCTCAGCCGGCGCGCCCAGGAAGTACTACAAGGATGATCGTCTGCACGTGACGCACGTTACGCCGTCGGGCCGCGGATGTCACGCGCTGGTCGGAACGTCCCAGATGATGGGACGCCGCCGGGAGCGGGTCGGTCAGTCGAGGTCACGCCGGCGGAACACGGCACCGGCGACGAGCGTCAGCACGGCCACGACCGCCAGCCAGTACAGACCCCCGTGCACACCGTCGACCACGCCCGCCAGCCACGGCACCGAAGCCTCCCCGGACGGGTCGGCCGCCCTCGCGGGGTACTGGTAGATCGCGCCGCCCCGGAGCCAGGCGTCCAGGTTCAGCACCGGCAGCCAGCGCTGCGCGGCCCCCAGCGTGAACGCGAAACCGGCGCTCGCCCACAGCAGGAGCGCGACCCCACCGATGGCCGAGGCCGCGTGGCGCAGCAGCACCCCCAAAGCGACGCCCGCGGCGGCGCACAGCGCCCCGGCCAGGAGCAGCCGCCCCGAGAACGCGGCGATCTCGGCCCAGTCGGCCCCCGACACCGTCCCCAGGGTCCCGGCGGCGGCGTGCAGCGCGTAGAGGCCACCGACGGTGGCCAGCCAGCCCCCGAGGACCAGCGGCGCCGTCCCCAGCGCGGCGGCGGCCGCCTTCGACCCGTAGACCCGCGAGCGGCGGGGCTCGAAGGTCAGCCACAGCCCCAGCGCCCCCGTGCGCTGCTCCGCCGTGACGAAGCTGACGCCGACGACGAAAGCCAGCATGAGGAAGGCCGGCGCGGCACTCCGCGCGGCGGCGGAGAGGCTCGACCAGCCCGACCACAGGGACTCCTGCACGGCGGCGACCTCTGCCGAGACGGCCGCGGCGGCGGTCTCCGTCCCGGTCAGCCCGCCGGTCGCCGAGGAGCCGGAGGTCTCGTGCGACACGAAGGTCGAGCTCGACGGCAGGAACTGCTCGAGCCGGGGTTCCAGCCGGTCGCACCCGTAGTCGGCACCCGGCTCGGCCGCCTGGGCCTCCCGGCAGCTGGCCGTCTCCTGCGCGCCGTTCTCCTGCCACCACTCGACCTGGTCGGCGTAGAACTGCTCTGCCTGGGCGATCTCCTGCGCCGACGGCGGCTGCGCCGCGCCGACCTGGGTCACGACGGCGAGCCCCGCGACCACGAGCGCCAGCAGCAGCCCACCCCACGTCACGCGGCGCATCCACAATCGCCGCAGCTCGACCCGGACCAGTCGCATCAGACGCTCTCCCCCGCCGTCTCGGCCTGCGTCAGCCCGAGGAAGACCGACTCCAGGTCGACCTGCCGCGGGGCGAGCTCACGGGCCCACACCCCCTGCTCGCCGAGCATCCGGTTCACGGCGGCCGCCTCGGCACCCTCGACGACGAGCGCCGCACCGTCGCGCTCGACCGACAGCCCGCGGGCGCCGAGCACGCTCGCGGCGACCGCGACCTCGTCGGGCGCGAGCCCGACCCGCACCGCGGCCCCGGCCTGCCCGGACACGAGGTCGGCGACCCGGCCCTCGGCGATCAGCCGTCCGCGGGCCACGATGGAGACCGTGTCGGCCACCTGCTGGACCTCGGCGAGGATGTGGCTGGAGACCAGCACCGTCCTGCCGCGGTCGGCCAGGTCCCGCATGGTCCGCCGGATCTCGTGGATGCCCGCCGGGTCGAGCCCGTTGTTCGGCTCGTCGAAGATGAGCAGGTCGGGGTCCTTGAGCAGCGTCGCGCCGATGGCCAGCCGCTGCTTCATGCCCAGCGAGTAGGTCCGGTAGGGATCCCCGGCGCGGCCGCTGAGACCGACCTCCTCGAGCACCGCGTCGACCCGGCCGCGCGGCGTGCCGATGGCGTCGGCCAGCAGCTGCAGGTTCGACCGCCCGGTGAACGCCGGGAAGAAACGGGGGCTCTCGACGATCGCACCGACCCTTCCCACGACGTCGGGCAGGTGCCGCGGCACCTCGTGACCGAAGATCGTGGCCGTGCCCCGGTCGGGACGGGCCAGACCCAGCAGCATGCGGATCGTCGTGGTCTTCCCGGACCCGTTCGGGCCGAGGAACCCGTGCACGCCTCCGAGGGGGACCCGCAGGTCCAGGTTCTCGACACCGACCCGACGCCCCCGCAGGGTGCGGAACGACTTGCGCAAACCGCGCGTCTCGACCGCCAGCTCGCCGTCGATCACCACATGCCTCCCGGTGGCCCCGCGGGGCCACGCCGACCGCTCCCACCTGGACGGACGCCGGGTGTGCTGCGGAGCATAGCGGCCCGGCGGGCACCCGGGACAGGTCCCCCGCGGTTCCTTCAGCCGGACGACGGTCGGTCGGCGGGGATGTCGAGCTCGCGAGCCGCCTCCGAGATCCGGGCCGCGAGCGCCGCGTCCCGATCGCTGAGCCCGCCGATGTCGTGGGACATCGTGCGCACGACGACGGTGGCGTACCGCAGGTCGACGTCCGGGTGGTGGTCCGCGGCCTCGGCCAGCTCCCCGATCTCCTCGACCAGCCGCACCCCGGTGGTGAAGGCACCGGTGCGGAACGTCGCGGTCGCCGGCCCGTCCTCGGGCGCCTGCCAGTCCTCGGTCCCGGCGGCGTCGTGGAACTGCGCGGGGGTGATGCGGTCACTCATGGTCCTGGTCCCTTCCGATCGAGACGGCGATGTCGATCTCGTTGCCCTCCGGGTCCGCGACGGTACGCCACAGCGGCGCCTCGGCGTCGTACACGACCCGCCCCCCGGCGGCCACCGCGGCGGCGACCCGCTCGTCGGCCACGTCCGCCGGGACGAACAGGTCGACGTGGATCCTGTTGCGCTGCTCGCGGGGTGCGTCCATCTGCTGGATGAAGACGGACGGGCCACGCAGCAGCGGGTCGTACAGGTCGGCGTCCTCCCGGGTGGCGTACCCGAGGGCCGCGGCCCAGAACCGGCGTACGGCGTCGACGTCGAGGGCGTCGAAGGTGAGCTGGACGTCCCGCAGGGCACCCGGGTCCGGCTCCACACCGGCCTCACGGGCGGCGGCCTGGATCCGGCGCGCCAGGTCGAGCGCGGCGTCGTCGATCCAGCCGTCCTCGGGGGCGCCGACGCGGAAGGTGACGTGGCCGAACCGCAGGTCCGTGGAGAGCCGCACCCCGGCGTCGTCGGCGAGGCGTTGGGCGGTCGCCGCGAGGTCGACCCCGGCGTCGAACCCGCCGGTCACGTAGCGCGCGCACGCCCCCTGCAGGACGCGCCAGTCGTCCACCCCGTCCGCGGCGCGGAACGCGTCCGGGGAGACCAGGCCCTCGGGGAGATCGTCCTCGAAGCCCTCCCACGCCTCGACGTCGGCCTCGTTGCCCTCGGGGTCCGCGAGGGTCCACCACTGCGGCACGAACTCCTCGGTCGTGAGCCGGCCGCCCGCCGCGAGCGCCGCCTGCACGCGCGCGGGTCGGTCGTCGTGCGGGACGAAGACGTCCAGGTGCAGCCGGTTGCGCAGCGGCCGGGGCTCGTCCATCTGCTGGAACCACACGCCGGGCCACCGGGCGTCCGGGTCGAGCAGGTCCTCGTCACCGGCCCGGCGGTGGCCGAGCACGACCTCCCAGAACGGCATGACGCGCTCGCGGTCGGTGGCGTCGATGGTCAGCTCGACGTCCCGCAGCGCGGCCGGGTCGGGGGTCAGGCCCACCCGCTCGGCCGCGGCCGAGATGTCCTGCGCGAGGGCGACGTCGCGGCGGCTCAGTCCGCCGACGTCGTGCGAGACGCACCGCACGACGACGGCGTCGGGGCGCAGGTCGACGTCGGGGTGGTGGTTCGCGGCGTCGGCGAGCACCTTGATGTCCTCGAGCAGCACGGCCCCCGCCCCCGGTGCGGTAACGCGGAACAGTGCGCAGGCGCCGTGCGACAGCACGCGCCAGTGCCCGGTGGCGTCGGCCTTCTCGAAGGCGTCCGGGGTGATCTCGTCGGACTCGGTGGCCATGGTCCCTCCCGCGGTGGCCGGTGCGATCCACCTACCGTGCCGTGGTCGGGGGCAGCTCGCGCGTCCTCAGCCGAGCACGGCACCCTTCGACGCGGACTGCACGAGCTTCGTGTACTTGGCGAGCACCCCGCGGGTGTAGCCGTGCGGCACGGGCCGCCAGTCGTCGGTGTGCCGGGCGGCCAGCTCGTCGGCGTCGACGAGCAGGTCGAGCGTCTTGGCCGCGACGTCCAGGCGGATACGGTCGCCGTCGCGCACGAACGCGATCGGCCCGGCGTCGACGGCCTCCGGGGCGATGTGCCCGACGCACAGGCCCGTGGTGCCGCCGGAGAACCGGCCGTCGGTGACGAGCAGGACGTCCTTGCCGAGCCCCGCGCCCTTGATCGCGCCGGTGATGGCGAGCATCTCGCGCATGCCCGGGCCGCCCTTCGGGCCCTCGTAGCGGATGACGACGACGTCCCCGGCCGTGATGGTGCCGTCCTCCAGCGCGTCGAGGGCGTGCCGCTCCCGCTCGAAGACCCGCGCCGTGCCCTCGAAGACGTCGGAGTCGAACCCGGCGCTCTTGACCACGGCGCCGTCCGGGGCGAGCGACCCGTGCAGGATCGTGATGCCGCCGGTCGGGTGGATCGGGGCGTCCAGGGCACGCAGGATCTTGCCGTCCGGGTCGGGCGGGGCGATGTCAGCCAGGTTCTCGGCCACGGTGCGCCCGGTCACGGTGAGGCAGTCGCCGTGGAGCAGACCGGCGTCCAGGAGCGCCTTCATGATCACGGGGACCCCGCCGATGCGGTCCACGTCGTTCATGACGTAGCGGCCGAACGGCTTGAGGTCGCCCAGGTGCGGGACCTGGCTCGCCACGCGGTCGAAGTCCTCCAGGGTGAGCTCGACGTCGGCCTCGTGGGCGATGGCGAGCAGGTGCAGCACGGCGTTGGTCGACCCGCCGAACGCCATGACCACGGCGATGGCGTTCTCGAACGCCTGCTTGGTCAGGATGTCGCGCGCGGTGATGCCGCGGCGCAGCATCTCCACGACCGCCTCGCCGGAGGCGTGGGCGAACGTGTCCCGCCGCCGGTCGGCCGACGGCGGGGCCGCGGACCCCGGCAGGGACATGCCCAGCGCCTCGGCGGCCGAGGCCATGGTGTTCGCCGTGTACATCCCGCCGCAGGCGCCCTCGCCCGGGCAGATGGCCCGCTCGATGCGGTCGACGTCCTCGCGGGACATCAGCCCCCGCGAGCACGCCCCGACCGCCTCGAAGGCGTCGATGATCGTCACGTCCTTCTCGGTGCCGTCCGAGAGCTTGACCCAGCCGGGCATGATCGAGCCCGCGTAGAGGAACACGCTGGCCAGGTCCAGCCGGGCGGCCGCCATGAGCATGCCGGGCAGGGACTTGTCGCAGCCGGCCAGCAGCACCGAGCCGTCCAGGCGCTCGGCCTGCATGACCGTCTCGACGGAGTCGGCGATGACGTCCCGGGAGACCAGCGAGAAGTGCATCCCCTCGTGGCCCATCGAGATGCCGTCCGAGACGGAGATCGTGCCGAACTCGAGCGGGTACCCGCCGCCCGCGTGCACGCCGTTCTTCACCGCACCGGCGAGCCGGTCCAGCGACAGGTTGCAGGGCGTGATCTCGTTCCACGAGCTCGCGACGCCGATCTGCGGTTTGGCGAAGTCGTCGTCCCCCAGGCCGACGGCGCGCAGCATCCCGCGCGCGGCGGTGGCCTCCAGACCGTCGGTGACCTGACGGGAACGGGGCTTCAGGTCGGGGGTGGTTCCGGCGTCGGTGCTCGTCATGCCCTCAGGCTAGGGCCGACGGCGGCACGGGGCCCAGCGGTCTCCCGGCGCGGGACCGGACGGACCCAGATGCGCGCCCGGGTCCGCACGCTCCCGGAGACGAACGGCGCCGACTCGCCGGTCGGCGCGTACCCCAGGGCACGCCAGAACGGTTCCGCCGCCGCACGGTTGGTGTCGACGACGCCGAGCCGCAGCCGGACGACCTCCGGCCACGTCCCCGCACGCTCCTCGACCGCCGCGTGGAGCGCCCGGCCCAGCCCCTGGCGGTGCCGGCTCGCGGCGATCGCGAGCAGGCCCAGGTGCGCCTGGTCGGCGGTGGGCCAGCCGCGGATCACGTCGGCCAGCCCCACGAGGACACCCGTGGTGTCGAGGATCCCGAGGACGTGCTTGGCGTCCGGCGTCGTGCCCGGCGGACGCGACGTGAGGGCGTCGACCGCGTCCTGACGGCTCGGCGGACGCCCGGAGACGCGCCGCGCGTACCCGCCGTCGTCGGCGAGCAGCCGCTGGACGGCGTCGACGTCGGCCGCGGAGAGGTCGACGACCCGCACGCTCAGCGCCGCGCGACGAGGTCGACGTCGCGCACCGCGCCCTTGTCCGCGCTCGTCGCCATGGCGGCGTAGGCCCGCAGGGCCGGCGAGACGTACCGGTCGCGGTCCTTCGGCTGCCACGGGGTCGCCGAGGACTCCATCGCGGCGCGGCGCTCGGCGAGCACCTCGTCGGAGACGTTCAGGCGCACGGAGCGGGACTCGACGTCGATCTCGATCTCGTCGCCGTCCTCGACCAGGCCGATGACGCCGCCCGCAGCCGCCTCCGGGGAGACGTGCCCGATGGAGATGCCGGACGACCCGCCGGAGAACCGGCCGTCGGTGATGAGCGCGCAGACCTTGCCCAGCCCGCGGCCCTTGAGGAACGAGGTGGGGTAGAGCATCTCCTGCATGCCGGGTCCGCCGGCGGGACCCTCGTAGCGCACCACCACGACGTGCCCGGGCTCGACCTGCTTGGTGAGGATCTTCTCGACCGCCTCGTCCTGCGACTCGCACACGAGCGCCCGACCGGTGAAGTGGAAGACGTCCGGGTCGACACCGGCGGTCTTGAACACGGCGCCGTCCTCGGCGAGGTTGCCGCGCAGCACGGCCAGACCGCCGTCGGCGGTGTAGGCGTGCTGGACGTCGCGGATGCAGCCCTCGGCGGCGTCGGTGTCGAGGGACTCCCAACGGTTCTCGGTCGAGAAGGCCTGGGTGGTGCGCACCCCGCCCGGAGCGGCGTGGAACAGCTCGGTGGCCTGCTCGGTGGCCTTCCCGCCGCGCACGTCCCAGTCGTCCAGCCACTCCTGCAGCGTCGGGGTGTGCACGCTGGTGACGTCCTTCTCCAGCAGCCCGCCACGGTGCAGCTCGCCGAGCAGTGCCGGGATGCCACCGGCCCGGTGGACGTCCTCCATGTGGAAGTTCGGGTGGTTGGGGGCGACCTTGCTCAGGCACGGCACCCGCCGCGAGATCTCCTCGATGTCGCGCAGCGTGAAGTCGACCTCGGCCTCCTGCGCGGCGGCCAGCACGTGCAGCACGGTGTTGGTCGACCCGCCCATGGCGACGTCGAGCGCCATCGCGTTGGCGAACGCCTCCTTGGTGGCGATCCCCCGTGGCGCCGCGGTGTCGTCGGAGTCGTCGTAGTAGCGCTTCGCCAGCTCGACGACGGTGCGCCCGGCCTCGAGGAACAGCTCCTTGCGCGCGGCGTGCGTGGCCAGCGTCGAGCCGTTGCCCGGCAGCGACAGCCCGAGCGCCTCGGTGAGGCAGTTCATCGAGTTCGCGGTGAACATGCCCGAGCAGGAGCCGCAGGTCGGGCAGGCGTTCTCCTCGACCTTCGCCAGCGCCTCGTCGGAGACGTTCTCGTCCGCCGCGTAGTTGATCGCGTTGACGAGGTTGAGGTTCGTCCGCGCGACGCCGTCGGCGACGACCGCCTTGCCGGCCTCCATCGGCCCGCCGGAGACGAAGACGACGGGGATGTTCAGCCGCAGCGCCGCGTTGAGCATGCCCGGGGTGATCTTGTCGCAGTTGGAGATGCACACCAGCGCGTCCGCGCAGTGCGCGTTGACCATGTACTCCACCGAGTCGGCGATGAGGTCGCGGCTGGGCAGCGAGTAGAGCATGCCGCCGTGGCCCATCGCGATGCCGTCGTCCACGGCGATGGTGTTGAACTCCTTGGCGACTCCTCCGGCCTCGCGGATCGCGCCCGCGACGAGATCGCCCATGTCCTTGAGGTGCACGTGCCCCGGGACGAACTGGGTGTAGGAGTTCGCGATCGCGACGATCGGCTTGCCGAAGTCCTCCGAGCCCATGCCGGTGGCGCGCCACAGGGCGCGGGCGCCGGACATGTTGCGGCCGTGGGTGGACGTGCGCGAACGCAGGGGGCGGCTCATCTGCATGCTCCTTCGGACCGGCTCACGGACGCACCGTGAGCGACGTGCCTGGGCAGCGTACGCCGTCGTGCCGGATGCTGGGACGCCCGTCCCGCGTGCTGGTCACCGGGCCCGCCGCTCCCCCGGCGCCGACGGGACGGGCACCGTACGGTGGCCGCATGCCCACGACCGTGATGTGGTTCCGGCGCGACCTGCGCCTGGCCGACAACCCGGCCCTGCTGGCCGCGCTGGAGACCGCGCGGGCCGACGACTCCGCCGTCGTCGGCCTCTACGTCCTGGACGACGTCCTGTGGCGCCGGGCCGGCGTCAACCGGCTCGCCTATCTGCGCGAGTCGCTGCGCGCCCTGGACGAGGCCTGCGGCGGACGGCTCGTGGTGCGACGCGGCGACCCCGTCGACGTCGTGCCACGGGTGGTGCGCGAGGCCGGTGCCGCCGAGGTGCACGCCGCGGCCGGCTACGAGCCGTACGGCCGACGACGCGACGACGAGGTGGCCGCCGCGTTGGACGGTCCGGGCGTCCCGCTGGTGCGCACCGGGTCCCCGTACGCCGTGGCCCCCGGTCGACTCTTCACGCAGAGCGGCGGCGCGTACCAGGTGTTCACCCCGTTCCGGCGGGCCTGGCTGGAGCACGGCTGGCGGGAGCCGGTGCACCGGCCCCGGCAGATCCCGTGGGCCGACCTGCCCGGCGAGGACCTCCCGCACTCCCCCGAGCCGACGGCGCGACTGCCCCGCGCGGGCGAGGAGGCGGCCCGACGGCGGTGGCGGGACTTCCTGGACGACGGGCTGGCGGACTACCCCACCGCGCGGGACCGACCCGACCTGGCCGGCACCTCGGCGATGTCGGTGCACCTGCGCTGGGGCGAGATCCACCCGCGCACGATGCTCGCCGACCTCGCCGCGGCCCAGTCCGACGGCGCCCCCTCCGAGGCCGTGGCGACGTTCCGCTCCGAGCTGTCCTGGCGGGAGTTCCACGCCGACGTGCTGTACCACCGGCCGGACGCCCGCAACCGCTCGCTGCGCGCCGTCGTGCCCGACGACGCCTGGACACGGGGCGAGCAGGAGACCAAGTGGCTGACGGCCTGGACGGAGGGACGGACCGGCTACCCGTTCGTCGACGCCGGGATGCGGCAGCTGCTCGCCACCGGCTGGATGCACAACCGGGTACGGATGGTCGTGGCGTCGTTCCTCGTCAAGGACCTGCACGTGCGGTGGCAGCGCGGGGCCGAGCACTTCATGGCGCACCTGGTGGACGGCGACGTGTCCCAGAACCAGCTCAACTGGCAGTGGGTCGCGGGCACCGGGCACGACGCCGCGCCCTACTTCCGCATCTTCAACCCCGTCACCCAGGGCGAGAAGTTCGACCCCGACGGCGAGTACGTGCGCCGCTGGGTGCCCGAGCTGCGCGAGGTGGCCGGCCGGCGGGTGCACCAGCCCTGGAAGCTGGACACCCCGCCGGCCGACTACCCGGCGCCTCTGGTCGACCACGCGCACGAGCGCAAGGTCAGCCTCGACGACTTCCAGCGGGGCAGGTGAGACCCCGCCGGAGGCGGCCGGTCGTCTGGCGTGGCGCCGCGCTCAGGACCCGCGGACCATCGCGCGGTACTCGTCCTCGAGGATGCTCATGACGATCGCGTCGGACCAGTCGTCCCCGTCGCGGTAGGCGTCACGCAGCCGCCCCTCCTCGACGAAGCCGAGCGAGGCGTAGAGCGCCTTGGCCCGCGGGTTGATGCTGAGCACGTCCAGCCCGACGCGGTGCAGCCGCAGCCCGTCCGGACCGTCGTCGAAGGCGAACCGCAGCACCTGCTCGATCGCCTCCCGACCGTAGCCGCGGCCCCGGTAGTCCGGGAGCATCTGCAGGCGCAGGTTGGCGCTGCGGCTGACCGGGTCGATGTCGTTGAGGACGATCTCCCCGATCAGGTCGTCGCTGACGAGCTCGCCGTCGCGCATCGCGGCCGGCGTGATGGCCCAGTCGAACCGGCCGTCGCGGTCGGCGACCGTGGCCGCCCAGTCGTCGATCTGCTGCCGGGTGAAGCTCGCCGTCGTCCCCGTCAGGCGCATGCCCTCCGGATCGTGCAGCGACTCCCAGAGCCGCTCGGCGTCGGGGGCCTGGATCGGACGCAGCCGGACCATCTCGCCGGGCAGCACGGGGGGTGTCACGACCCGATCCTCTCCAGCACCAGCTCACGCACGCGCTTGGCGTCCGCCTGGCCCTTCGTCGACTTCATCACCGCGCCGATGATCGCGCCGACCGGACCCTGGTTGCCACCGCGGACCTTCTCGACGACGTCCGGCTGGGCGGCCAGCGCCTCGTCGATCGCGGACAGCAGCGCACCGTCGTCGGAGACGATCTCCAGACCGCGCGCGGCGACGACCTGCTCCGGGTCGCCCTCGCCGGCGAGGACCCCGTCGAGGACCTGGCGGGCGATCTTGTCGTTGATCCGGCCGGAGTCGATCAACCCCTGCAGCTCGCCGATCTGCGCCGGCGTGATGGACAGCTCGGCCAGCTCGACCTCGTCCTGCTTGGCACGGCGGGCGAGCTCACCCATCCACCACTTGCGCGCCGCGGCGGGGCTGGAGCCCGCCGCGATCGTGGCCTCGATGAGGTCGAGCGCTCCGGCGTTGACGACGTCGCGCATCTCGGCGTCGGCGTAACCCCACTCGTCCTGCAGCCGGCGACGCCGCGCCTGCGGCAGCTCGGGCAGACCCGCGCGGATCTCCTCGACCCACTCGCGCGACGGCTCGACCGGGACGAGGTCCGGCTCGGGGAAGTACCGGTAGTCCTCGGCGTCGGACTTCACACGCCCGGAGGTGGTGATGCCGGTGTCCTCGTGCCAGTGCCGGGTCTCCTGGATCACGGTGTCGCCCGCGTCCAGGATCGCCGCCTGACGCGACACCTCGTAGCGCACGGCCCGCTCGACCGAGCGGAACGAGTTCACGTTCTTCGTCTCGGTCCGGGTGCCGAGCGGGGCGTCAGGCGTCGCCCGCAGGGAGAGGTTGACGTCGGCACGCACGTTGCCGCGCTCCATCCGCGCCTCGGACACGTCGAGGACCCGGAAGATGTCCCGCAGCGCCTGCACGTAGGCGCGTGCCACCTCGGGGGCCCGGTCACCGACGCCGGTGATCGGCCTGGTGACGATCTCGACCAGGGGGATCCCCGCTCGGTTGTAGTCCACCAGGGAGTAGTCGGCGCCGTGGATGCGTCCCGCGGCACCGCCGACGTGCGTGTTCTTCCCGGCGTCCTCCTCCATGTGGGCGCGCTCGATCTCGACCCGGTGGATGGTGCCGTCCTCCAGCTCGACGTCGAGCCAGCCGTCGAACGCGATCGGCTCGTCGTACTGGGAGGTCTGGAAGTTCTTCGGGACGTCCGGGTAGAAGTAGTTCTTCCGGGCGAACCGGCAGGACTCGGCGATCTGGCAGTTCAGCGCCAGGCCGATCCGGATCGCGTACTCGACGGCGGTGCCGTTGACCACGGGCAGCGCACCGGGCAGGCCGAGGCTGACCGGAGTCGTCTGGGTGTTCGGGGCGCCCCCGAAGGACACCTCGGCCGGGCAGAACATCTTGGTGCGGGTGCCGAGCTCGACGTGCACCTCGATGCCGAGCACCGGGTCGAACCGTCGGACCGCGTCGGCGTAGTCGACCAGCTGGGTCACAGTCATCTCCTTCGTGGGTCCGTCAGCCGAGCTCGGGCGCGCGGTCGAGCAGCGGGCCGCCCCAGGACTTCTCCAGGGCGGACTCCAGGGCGGCGCCGACACGGTACAGGCGGTCGTCGGCCTTGGCCGGTGCCAGCACCTGGAACCCGACCGGCAGCCCGTCGTCCGACAGGCCGTTCGGCACCGAGATGCCGGGGATGCCGGCCAGGTTCGCCGGGATGGTCGCGACGTCGTTGAGGTACATCGCCAGCGGGTCGTCCAGCTTCTCGCCGAGCTTGAACGCCGTCGTGGGCGCCGTCGGGGACACCAGGACGTCGACCTGGGCGAACGCCTCGTCGAAGTCGCGCTGGATGAGCGTGCGCACCTTCTGCGCGCTGCCGTAGTAGGCGTCGTAGTAGCCCGCGCTGAGGGCGTAGGTGCCCAGGATGACGCGTCGCTTGACCTCGTCGCCGAACCCGGCGCCGCGGGTGGCCGCCATGACGCGCTCGGCGGTGACCGGGCCCTCCTCGGGCTCGACCCGCAGGCCGAAGCGCATGCCGTCGAACTTGGCCAGGTTGCTGGAGGCCTCGGCGGGCAGGATCAGGTAGTAGGCGGCGAGCGCGTACTCGAAGTGCGGGCAGGAGACCTCGACGACCTCGGCACCCGCCTGGCGCAGCAGGTCCAGGGACTCCTCGAAGCGCGTCTGGACGCCGGCCTGGTAGCCCTCGCCCTGCAGCTGGCTGACCACGCCGACCTTCACGCCGGACAGGTCGCCGAGCGCGCCCTGCTTCGCGGCCTCGACGAGCGGCGGCAGCGGCTCCGGGATGGAGGTCGAGTCGCGCGGGTCGTGCCCGCCGATGAGCTCGTGCAGCAGCGCCGAGTCCAGCACGGTCCGGGTCACGGGGCCGGCCTGGTCGAGGCTGGAGGCGAGCGCGATGAGGCCGTAGCGGGAGACGCCGCCGTAGGTCGGCTTCACGCCCACGGTGCCGGTCACGGCGCCCGGCTGGCGGATGGACCCGCCGGTGTCGGTGCCGATGGCCAGGGGGGCGGTGAACGCCGCCACCGCGGCGGCCGAACCGCCGCCCGAACCACCGGGGATCCGCTCGAGGTCCCAGGGGTTGTGGGTGTTGCCGTAGGCGGAGTGCTCCGTGGAGGAGCCCATGGCGAACTCGTCCATGTTGGTCTTGCCCAGGATGGGCAGCCCGGCCTCACGGATCTTCTCCACCAGGGTGGCGTCGTACGGCGGCACCCAGCCCTCGAGGATCTTGGAGCCGGCGGTCGACGGCATGCCCTGGGTGACGACGACGTCCTTGACGGCGATCGGCACACCCGCCAGCGGGTGCAGCTCCTCGCCGGCCGCCCGGCGGGCGTCGACGTCGCGGGCCGTCGCCAGCGCCTCGTCGGCGTTGACGTGCAGGTAGGCGTGCACCGAGCCGTCGACGGCGGCGATGCGGTCGAGGTAGGCCTGCGTCGCCTCGACGCTGGTGACCTCGCGGTGGCGCAGCTTCTCGGCCAGATCGGCGGCCGAGAGTCGGGTCAGGTCCGTCATCTCACTCCTCCCCGAGGATCTGCGGCACCGCGAACCGGCCGTCTTCGGCCTCCGGCGCGGCGGCGAGCACGTCGTCGACCGGCAGGGCCGGCTGCGGCTCGTCGGCACGGAACACGTTGGACATGGGCAGCGGATGGCTCGTCGCGGGGACCTCGGGGGTCGCGACCTGGCTCACCTTGGCGATGGACTCGACGATCACGTCGAGCTCGCCGGCGAGGCGGTCCAGCTCGTCTGGGCGCAGCTCGATCCGCGCCAGCGCGGCGACACGCGCGACCTCGTCACGGGAGATGGTGGACATGGCCGCCAGTCTAGTGGGCCGACGTGACGCCCCGATGACGTGGGGACCACCGGACGTGTGAACCATGTCCCTGGTCCGCGGTCCGGCCGGCGGCTCGGTGGTCGACGCTCGGGGGATGGCGGTCCAGCGCGGTGGGGAAGTGCAGCAGGCCCCCCACCTGTGGGGTGGGGGGCCTGCTGTGAAGGGTGTCCGGCGGCGTCCTACTCTCCCACCCCGTCTCCAGGGCAGTACCATCGGCGCTGAAGGGCTGAGCTTCCGGGTT
>NZ_JAUQYN010000004.1:0-207580 GCF_030586525.1 Isoptericola sp. 178
CGGTGCGCGGTCCTGTCCGCACACCCGGTCTGTGTCGTCACGGTCGGTTCGCTTGCTCGACGTCGTCCGCGAACCCGGCCGAGCCCACGGCCTCCAGCCAGGCCGCGCGCAGCCTGGACCGGGCGCGGGACAACGCCGCGTCCGCCCCGCCCCCCGGGGGTTGTGGTTTGCCCAAGCGGGGCCGCGCCGCGCGCCGCCCCCGCGATTTTCATACCCACAACGCAGGGCGGGGTCAGGCGAAGCGGCTCCGGTAGGCCTCGAGCAGGGTGACCCCGTCCGGCACGACGCGCCAGACGTTCCAGCCGTCGTCCGTCGGCGCCCCGCAGGCCGCCGACGCCGCGTGGTCCGGGTGCTGGTACCGCGACCCGTCGGGCAGCTCGATGACGCCGTCCGTGTGGAGCAACGCCTCGAAGTGCTGCTGGCGACGCGGCCGCGACCACTCGAGGTACGTGGGGCGCCCGAACATCTTCGCCAGCGCCACGAGGTCCTCGTCCACCTCGTCCTCGTCGGCGGCCGCCTCGTACATCCGCCGCTCGGGCGGCGGCGTGTACGACGGCGCCTCCAGCGGGGGGACCTGCAGACGCGGCAGGTCGTCCGAGGCGTCCGTCCAACCACCCGGGGTGGACGGCTTCCAGTCCCGCTCGGACGTCTCCGACCACGGGGTCCACGAGTCGAGGGGGTCCGTGTTCCGGGAGCCTGCGCCGGGGACGGGCAGGTCGAGCGCCGACGGCGTGTCCGGGCTCGCCGCGGACGTCGTGCGACGTGCCAGTCCGGCCAGGTCGAGGTCGTCGGCGGAGGCCGGGCGGCGGCGCGGTGCGGGGTCCGACGTGGTGCCACCCTCGCGGAAGCGGTCGCTGCGGGACCGGCGCCGCGGGACCTGCGGTCCGTCCCCGGACGGCGGGGGCGGGACCGGCGCGTGCCCGGTCGCGGGCGCGGGCGGGA
This sequence comes from Isoptericola sp. 178, assembly GCF_030586525.1. NCBI lineage: Bacteria > Bacillati > Actinomycetota > Actinomycetes > Micrococcales > Promicromonosporaceae > Isoptericola > Isoptericola sp. 178. The sequence continues at coordinate 943 of NZ_JAUQYN010000004.1, forward strand.
CCGGCGCGTGCCCCGTCGACGGCGGGGGCGGGACCGGCCCGTGGCCGGTCGCGGGCGCGGGCACCGGCGTCGGCGGCGACTGCTTCGACGTCGGCACCTGCGGCACCTGCGGCACCGACAGGCTGCTCGGGCCCGGGACACCGCCCGCGGCCTCCGCACGTCGCGCCGCACGGCCCCGGCGCAGGGGCGGCTGCTCGGCGGTGTCGCCGACGGCGTCACGTGGGTGCGGAGCGGCGACCGGCGCACCGGTCTCGCCGTCCCCACCGGCGGGGACGGCGACGGCGGGGCTCTTGCCCGTCAGGGCGAGGCCGACCTTGACCCCCTCGACGAACGACTCCGGCTCCGCCTCGGTCCGGGACCCCGACGCAGCGGGCGCCGTGTTCTCGCCACCCGGGCGGCCGGGACCCGACAGCCGGGGCGACGTCGAGTCGGACGCCGGGTGGATGACCAGCGGCGAGACGTCGACGAACCGGCGGCCGTCCTGCCCGTGCATGACGCCCATCTTGAGGACCTCGACGGGCATCGTGGGCTGCCGCAGGAAGTCGACGGCGTTGAGGATGTCCTCGCCGGCCTCCTGGCAGATGACGATGAGGCGCGCGCTGGAGCGGCCGGGCTGCGAGCGGGTGATCGGCACCGAGTCGTAGAAGGTGGCGATGTCGCGCTGGAAGGCGCTGTGGCCGCCGTGGTACCGCGAGGCGAGCTCGCCACGGGTGAGCCGGCCGGCCCACCCCGCGTGGTCCAGGGCCCGGGTCAGCGCAGCCTTGTCGAGGTTCGCCACGAGCTCGACGACGACGGGCGACCCGGTGGCGTCCAGGGCCAGCAGGTGCGGCTCGTCGGGACCGCTCCCCTGGGCGACGGGGAAGATCTGCTCGCCGAGCAGCCCGTCGATGTGGGAGTCCACGACCCGGTGCGCCGTCGTCCGGAGCCCGGGTTCGACCGACCCCGCGGTCTGCCCGGACTGGACGAGGAGCGGCCTGCTGGCGTCGACCTCGAACAGTGGCATCGCGCTGACTCCCCCGGCTCCGCACGCGGCCCGTGTGGCCGCGATCCGCCATAGCCTACGGCGGGCCCTCAGGGGTCGTACAACACCCCAGGTGAGTGACGACTCTCACCACACAGAACCGGCACATCCCCGGGATCCGGCACGGGGGACGCGCCGGACTTCTCGTGCCGTGTCAGGCGTGTCCGGTCGCGGACTCGTCCTCGGCGAGCGCCTCCTCGACGCGGGCCACCTTGCCCTCCAGCTGGCCGGTGCGGCCGGGGCGGATGTCGGCCTTGAGCACGAGGGACACGCGGTGGCCGCCGTTGCCGACGGCCTCGGTGGCGCGCTGGATGACCGGCATGACCTCGTCCCACTCCCCCTCGATCTCGGTGAACATCGAGGTGGTGCGGTTGGGCAGGCCGGACTCCCGCACGATGCGGACGGCCTCGGCGACGGAGTCGGTGACCGACTCGCCGGCACCGAGCGGGGCGACGGAGAACGCGAAGACAGCCATGGGGCCATCATGACGCCTTTAGGCTCGGGGCGTGAGTACTTCGGTGACCCTCCTGGCCGGCGGCGTCGGCGGCGCACGCCTCGCGCACGGTTTCGCCCGCGCCCTGCCGGACGGCGGAGCCCCCGGCGCGCACGGCGGTCTGACCTGCGTGGTCAACGTCGGTGACGACACGGAGCGGCACGGGCTGCACGTCTCGCCGGACCTCGACACGGTGATGTACACGCTGGCCGGGCTCAACGACGAGGAGCGCGGCTGGGGGCTGACGGGCGAGTCCTACGCGATGCTCGACCAGCTCGGCCGCCTCGGCGAGGACACCTGGTTCACCCTGGGCGACAAGGACCTCGCCACGCACGTGGTGCGCACCGCCCGGCTGCGCGCCGGGGAACCGCTCAGCGCGGTCACCGCGGCGCTCACGCGCTCGCTCGGCGTCCATGCCCGCCTGCTGCCCGTCACCGACGACGCCGTGCGCACGCGGATCACGACCCCGGACGGCGAGCTGGAGTTCCAGGAGTACTTCGTGCGGCGGCAGCACGCGGACGCCGTGCTCGACCTGGACTTCGCCGGGATCGACGCCGCCCGCCCGGGCCCCGGCGTCCTGGACGCGATCACCGGCGGCGACCTGCTCGTGGTGGCGCCGTCGAACCCGTTCCTGTCGGTGGAGCCGGTGCTGGGCGTGCCCGGGGTGCGCGAGGCGCTCCGGGCGGGCGGACCGCGCCGTGTGGCCGTGAGCCCGATCGTCGGCGGCCGCGCGCTGAAGGGCCCCGCCGCCCAGGTGCTGGAGTCCCTCGGGCACGACGTCTCGGCGCTCGGCGTGGCCCGGCTCTACACGGGGCTGGTCGACGTCATGGTGATCGACGCCGCCGACGAGGCGCTGGCCGCCCCGATCGCCGACCTCGGGTTCGAGGTCCTGGTGACCGACACCGTCATGGGCGGTCCCGAGGGCCGCGAGCGCCTGGCCCGCGAGCTGCTGGAGCTCGCCGGCTCGTGACCGTGCCGGAGGCGACGGCACGGCCGCAGCCCGCCGGGGTGACCGCCGTCGTACCGCTGCGGGACGGGGTCAGCGGCAAGTCCCGGCTGTCCACGTCGCTGGACCCGGCGGCCCGGCGTCGGCTCGTCGTCGCGCTCGCGCGGCACGTCCTGGGCGTGCTGGCGGCGAGCGACCACGTGGACCGGGTCGTGGTGGTCACCGCGGACGCCGGGTTCGCCCGCGAGGTCCTGTCCGGCGTCCCGGGGCCGGCAGTCGAGGTGCTCGCCGAGCCGGCCGGTCGGCCTGGGCTGAACGCCGCCCTGGAGCACGCGCGCGACGAGCTGTCCGCGACCGCGCCGGCGGGGCCGGACGCGGGCCGGATGCTGGTCGTCCACGCGGACCTTCCGCTGCTGGGCGATGCGGACGTCGACGCCGTCGTGTCGGCGCACGCCGACGTCGTCGTCGCGACCGACCGGCACGGCACCGGGACGAACCTGCTCGGCGTCCCGGTCGGTGCCGACCTCCGTTTCCGGTTCGGCGCCCGTTCGCGGGCCGCGCACGAGGCCGAGGCGACCCGTCACGGGCTGCACTGCGCCGTCGTGCTGCGCGCCGGGACCGCCGCGGACCTGGACACGATCGACGACGTCGTCGAGCTGCCGGCGCCGGTGCGCACCCGCCTCGGCGTCTGACGGGCGCTGCGGGCCGCCAGCAGGACCCCGCCGAGCACGAGCATCGTGCCGGCTGCCCGGCGCGGGCCGAAGGACTCGTCGGCGAGCAGCGTCCCGAGCAGGACCCCGGTGACGGGGTTGAGCAGCCCGACGACGCCGACCGCACCCGCCGGCAGGTGCCGCAGACCGGTGAACCAGGCGACGAACGCCACGGCGGTGGCCACGAGGGAGACGTACGCGAACCCGGCGACGGCGCTCGCGTCCAGCACCGGCGGCGCCCCGTCCACGGCGGCGGCAACGGGCAGGAGCAGCAGCCCGCCGGCCGTGAGCTGCCAGGCGGTGACGGCCGTCATCGGCTCGGCGGGCGCCCAGCGCTTGGTGAGCACGTACCCCGTCGAGGACAGCAGCATCGCGGTCGCGGACGCGGCGACGCCCCACGGGTCGACGGCGGCCCCGCCCTCCACGACCAGCACCACGACGCCGACGAGACCGGCGGACGCCCCGGCGAGGCCCCGCCAGGCCGGGCGCTCGCCGAGCAGCGGCCACGCGAGCAGCATGAGCGTGATCGCGGACGTCGCCATGACGGTGGAGGCCACGCTCGAGGGCAGCCGGGTCGAGGCGACGTAGACGAGGACGAAGAACGCGCCGACGTTGAGGACGCCCAGCACCGCCGAGCGCCACCACCACGCACCCCGCGGCAGCCGGCGCGCCAGGACGAGCAGCAGGAGACCCGCCGGCAGGGCCCGCAGCGCGGCGCCCCAGAGGGGGTCGTCGGCCGGCAGGAACTCGCGCGTCACGTAGTAGGTCGAGCCCCAGGCCACCGGCGCCACGGCCGTGAGGAGCATCCATCGCCAAGTAGTTTCCACGGAAGCAATAATGTCTTCCAGGGAAGATATTATTCCCCCATGGCCGCGCCCCCGACCACGGACAGCACCTCCGGCACCCCCGACCGCGTCGCGCGGATCCAGGCCGAGTGGCGGCGCGAGCGGCCCGACCTCGACGTCTCGCCGCAGGGCGTCGTCGGGCGCCTGCACCGCCTGGCCGGCTACCTCACCGACGAGCTGCACACCGTCTACGCCCGGCACGGGCTCGGCGAGGGCGAGTTCGACGTGCTCGCCACCCTCCGCCGCGCCGGAGCCCCCTACGAACGCGCCCCGGGTGAGCTGGCGGAGCACACGATGGTCACCACCGGCGCGATGACCAAGCGGATCGACCGGCTGGTCGCCGCCGGCCTGGTGGAACGTCGTGCCGCCCCGGGGGGCGACGGGCGCCGGCGCCTCGTCGCCCTGACCCCGGCGGGCGTCGAACGGATCGACGCGGCGTTCACCGACCACATGGCGAACGAGCGTCGCCTGGTCGACCAGCTCTCGGCGGAGGACCAGAGGGCGCTCGAAGGCGTCCTGACACGGTGGCTCCGGGCGTACGAGACCTGAGCCGAGCGCTCACCACGCCCCGCGGTGCACCACCTCGTCCAGCGGCTTGCGCCGCCGCCGCGACGGCGAACCCTTCGCACCCCCGGTCTCGGGGTGCCCGACGGCGACCACCCCGGTGGGCGCCCACTCCGCCGGGACGCCGAACGCCTCGCGGAACCGGTCGAGGCTCCCGGCGTCGATCCCGAAGAAGCAGGCGCCGAGCCCCTCGTCGACGGCGGTCTGGAGCATGAGCAGCGAGGCCATCCCGGCGTCCACGTGCCAGTACGGCACCGGCCAGCGCGCCTCGTCGCGGTCGGTCCAGCCCTTGTCCGCCTCGGCGTAGCGGCCCACGTAGGCGGCCTTCGAGGCCAGCGCCACGACCAGCACCGGGGCGGTGCGCATCCCGGCCAGCCACCTCGACATGTTCCGCGCCGAGTCCGCTGGGGTGGTAGCGCGCCAGAACCGTTCGCGCTCGGCGTCGGTGGTCAGGACCAGGAACGACCAGCCCTGGGTGAACCCGGCGCTCGGGGCGCGCACGGCGTGCGCGAGCAGCCGGTCGACCACCGCCGGGTCCACCGGGTCCGGGCCGAACCGCCGGACCATGCGCCGCCGTCGGACCACGTCACGGAACTCCATGCGCCCAGCCTGCCAGGACGTGCCGGTCAGAGCACCAGCTCGGGCTGCAACGCCGTCACCGTCCACACGCGTCGGCGTCGGGCCGCGAGCGCGGTGGCCCCGATCGCCCCGAGGAACACTCCCGCCAGGACGACGGCGCAGCGTCCGGCGGCGTCGAGGCTCCCCCCGTAGAGCAGCTGGCGCAGACCCTCCACCGCGTAGGTCATGGGCATGAACCGGTGCAGGGACCGCAGCGGCTCGGGGATGGTCTGCCACGGGAACGTCCCGCCCGCCGTCACGAGCTGGACCAGCATGAGGACCAGGCCGAGGAACTGGCCCGCCGCCCCGAGCCAGGCGTTGAGGGCCTGCAGGATCGCGACGAACGTCCCGGAGACCAGCACCAGGAACAGGGCAGTGAGCAGCCCGTGGGCCGGGTCGATGTCGAGCGCGAACTTCGTGACGGTGAACATCAGCCCGACCTGTACGACGCCGATCGCCGCGGGGACGGCCCACCCGCCCAGCGCCGTGGCCAGGCCCGAGCGGCCGGCGGCCAGCGCGCGCGTCGACAGCGGACGCACCAGCAGGAACAGGACGTAGGCGCCGATCCAGGCGGCCAACGACAGGAAGAACGGGGCGAGCCCGCCCCCGTAGGTCCCGGCCGAGGAGAGCGACTCGTCGCGCACCCGGACCGGGTTGCCGATCGTGTCGGCCGTGTCGGTCCGCGTCTCGTCGTCCAGGTCCGGGACCTGGCCCAGCCCCTGGGCGAGCCCGTCGCGGAGCTCGTCGGCACCCTCGGCGAGGTCACCGGAACCGTCCGCGAGGCGGTCGGTGCCGTCGGCGAGGTCGGCCGACCCGGAGGCGACCCGCGCGGTCCCGTCGGCCAGCCGCCCGACCCCGTCGGCGAGCGCCGGGGTGGACGCGGCGAGCCGGGAGGTGCCGTCGGCGAGCCGGTCGGCGCCGTCCGCCGCCGAGGAGATGCCGTCGGCCAGGGCGGGTGTGGCGTCCGCCAGGGAGTCGGCGCCGTCGGCGACCTGCTGCGCGCCCTCGGCCAGGGAGTCGAGCCGTGCCGACGCGTCGTCCACCTGTGCGACGGAGTCGCTGACCTGGGCGCGCTGCTCGTCCACGACCGGGGTGACCTGGTCCCGGACGTCCGCGGCGAGGGCGTCGGCCTGGGCCCGGGTGAGGGTGCCGTCGGCCACGAGACCGTCCAGGCGGTCGGCGAGCGCGGTGTCCACACCGTCCCGGACGGCATCGAGGGCCGGCAGCACGTCGTGCGCGGCGTCGGAGGCCTGGCGCCCGTACCGCGCGACCTCGGCGTCGCCGTCGGCCACATCCTGCGCGCCGTCCGCCAGCCGACGCGTGTCCGCGGGCAACGACGCGGTGGCGTCGCGCAGGTCGTCGAGACCGCTCGACAGGTTCCCGGCACCGTCGTCGAGCCGGTCGACGGCGTCGACGAGCGGCCCGACCTTCTCGTCCAGGGTGGCGGCGCCGTCGGCCGTGCGGCGCGCCCCGTCGGCGAGCGCGTGCGCGCCCTCCGCCGCGTCGTCGGTGCCGTCGCGGAGCCGGCGCGACCCGTCGAGGAGCTGCCCGGCGCCGTCCACGGCGTCGGCGAGGTTGGTGTGGATGGAGGCGAACCCGCGCAGGAACTGGTCGGCGGCCTCGGTGCCGACCTGCTCGGCGATCGAGTCGCGCACCTGCCCGACGATCTGGTCGGCGATGGTGCCGGCGAGGTAGTTGTTGGCGTCGTTCGTCAGGAGCGTGAGGCTGGCCTGCTCCGGCTCGAACTCGCCGGCGGAGACCAGGTCCGCGGAGAAGGTGGGACCGATGATCAGCGCGGCGTCGAACCGCCCGGACCGCACCCCGACCTCGGCGTCCTGCTGGGTGGTCTCGACCCATCCGAACCCGCCGTCGTCCTCGAGCTCGTCGGCGACGTCGGCACCGAAGGTCCGCTCGGTCTCCTCCCCCGTGACGGAGTCGGTGGTGGTCGTCCCCTCGTCCTGGACGACGAGCGCGGCCGGGACCTCGTCGAGGTTCTCGTACGGGTCGTGGTTGGCGTACAGGTACAGCCCCGCGTACAGCGTGGGGACCAGCGCCATCGCGAGGACGGCCAGCCGCGGCATGGTGCCGGTGGCCAGCCGACGCAGCTCGGACACGGCCAGGCGGACGGCGGTCATCGGGCGGCCTCCTCGGCCTCGGCGGGCTCGGTGTCCTGGCGGGTCCCGGGGTCACCCTCGGGCTCGACCTCGGGGTCCGGACCGGAGGGACGGAGCACCTCGCGCCGCACCACGCGAGGCGGGGCGTGGAGCGTGTCGCCCACGGCGGCCGGCAGGTCGACGCCGAGGTCGCGGGCGGACGACCGCGTGCACTGCACGAGCACGCCCGTGCCGCCGGCGGCCAGCGAGCGGGCCAGGTCCCACCAGTCGGCAGGATCGCCGCCGTGCCGGTCCGGCAGGGTGAGGACGACGAACCGCACCTCCGGGTCCTCCACGGCGAGGCCGGCGAGGACGGCGGTCCGCACCGCGCCCGGCAGCTGGTCCACCCGGCGCCCGCGGTCCGGCGTCAGCCCGTGGGCGTCGAGCCAGCGCGCGACGTCCCGGGGCCAGGACCGGCGACCGGCGAGGGCCAGGCCCTCGGCGACCACGTCGGCGAGCGTGAGGGCGTCGTCCGGGTCGTTGAGCCCCGGCACGTCGACGACGGCACTGATCCGGCGGAGCCTCGCCGGCGTGACCTCGGCGCCGTCGAGGCGCACCGTCCCGGCGGACGGCACGAACCGGCCGGTCGCGACCAGCGCCAGCGCCGTGTGGCCGTGACCGGGCTCCGCAGCGGCGAGCAGCGCCTCGCCGGTCGCCCACGAGAAGCCCACCGACGTCAGCATCGGCTCGCGCCGTCCGTCGGCACGCACGCCGTCCACGGTGATCCGCATCGCCGCCTCCTTGTTGACCATTGGTCAACAACGCTAGCGTTGCTGTTGACCAGCGGTCAACAAGACGGGTACAACAGTGCTATGACCTCCCGCACACGCCAGGATCCCGCCGACCGTCGGCGACAGCTCCTCGACGTCGCCTGCGAGGCCGCCGAGGCCGGCGGGCTGGAGACCCTGACCCCGGCCGCCGTGGCCGCGCAGGCCGGTGCCTCGAAGGGCCTGGTGTTCCACTACTTCGGCACGACGGCGCAGCTGCGGCGCGCCGTCGCCCTCGAGGCGATCGAGCGGCTCGCCGCCGACCTCGCACCCGACGACGGGCCGCTGGTCGAGCGCCCGGCCCGGGCGCTGTCGGCGTTCCTGGGGTCCGTCACCGCCCGCCGCCGGGTGTGGGAGGACATCTGGCGCGGAGTGCTCGCCGGGGACCCGGTCACGGAGGACGCCCTGCGCGCCATCCGCGCCGACCTCGTGGGACGGCTGACGACGCTGGCGGACATCGGCGTCACCGCCGACGCGCGCCTCGACCTGCTCGCCCGGGGCTGGGTCGCGCTGGCGGAGACCATGACGGCGGCGTGGCTCGGCGAGGGGTCCACGAGCCGCGAGGACCTCAGCGACCTGCTGCTGTCCAGCCTGTCCGTGCTCGTCCCGGAGCTGCCGGAGCCGGCCCGCTCGGCCGTCGCCGAGGTCTCCGGCGCCCCGTAGCCCCGACCGTCGCGCTCAGAGTCGTGCGGCGAGCACCTCGACCAGCGCCTTGCCCTCGACGCCCTCGAGCTGGACGGCCTGGGTGCGGCAGGAGAACCCGTCGGCGATGAACTCCTCGCCCTCCTCCTGCGCCCGCAGGGCCGGCAGCAGGGCGTTCTCCGCCACGGCCACCGACACGTCGTAGTGGCCCTTCTGCATGCCGAAGTTGCCCGCCAGGCCGCAGCAGCCCGCCAGCTCGGTGACGGTGGCGCCGGCCTGCGCGAGCAGGGCGCGGTCGGCGGCGAACCCCATGACGGAGTGCTGGTGGCAGTGCGGCTGCACGACGGCGGTGACGTCGCTGAGGTCCGGCAGCTCCCACCCGGAGTCCTCGGCGGGGGCCGTGGCCGGGTCGGTGAGCAGCTCCGCCAGGGTCCGTGTCGCCCCCGCGACCGCGTGGGCCCGCGGGTCGTCGGGGAACAGGTCCAGCAGGTCCGAGCGCAGCACGGCCGTGCACGACGGCTCGAGGCCGAGGATGGCGTAGCCGTTGACCGCGTACGGGCCGAGGGTCTTCAGCAGCCCGTCGAGCCGCCGTCGCGCACCGTCGAGCTGCCCGGTGGAGATCCAGGTCAACCCGCAGCACGCCGCCGAGGTCGGGACGACGACCTCGTATCCCGCGGCCTCCAGGACCCGCACGGCGGCCTGCGGCACCGACGGGGACATCGAGTCGCTGAACGAGTCCGTCCACAGCACCACCTTCGGGCGGTCGGACTCGACGAGCCTGCCGGGCTCCTGCCGGTGGGGCAGGCCGGGGACGCCCCGGGTCGCGTACCCGAGCCGCCACCAGCGGCGGAACGACATCTCGGCGAACTCGGGCACCTGACGCCGGGTGTCCATCCCACCGGCCCACAGGACCGGCCGGCGGATCCAGTCGACCGACAGCAGCCGGTTGATCGTGCGCGGGGCGATGCCCGCCAGCCGCGCCCAGCGGGGCAGCCACCCCAGGGCGTAGTGGTCCACGGGACGCGGCCGGCCCTTGTAGGTGCGGTGCAGCACCTCGGACTTGTACTGCGCCATGTCGACGCCGGCGGGGCAGTCGGAGGAGCAGGCCTTGCAGCTCAGGCACAGGTCGAGCGACTCGCGGACCTCCGGGGCGGTGAGCCCGCCCACCAGCGACCCGTTGACCGCCTCCTGGAGCACCCGGGCGCGCCCCCGGGTGACGTCCTTCTCGTCCCGCGTCGCCTGGTAGCTGGGGCACATGAACCCGCCCGAGGCCTCGTTGTCCGCGCGGCACTTGCCCACCCCGACGCAGCGGTGCACCGCCGCGGTCAGGTCGTCGTGGTCGTGGGTGAAGCTGAAGCCGGCGTGGCCGGTCTTCCTCGAGATCCCACGCAGCGTGCCCGAGCCGAGCAGCCCGTGCCGGCCGACCGGGCCCGTGGAGGGCACCGGCGACGCGGCCGGGCGACGCAGGTCGGCGTCCACGGCGGCGGGCCGGACCACCACGCCGGGGTTGAGCACGTCGCGCGGGTCGAACAACGCCTTGACCTGCTCCATCAGGGCGACGGCCTCGGGCGAGTAGATGAGGGGCAGGAGCTCGGACCGCGCCCGGCCGTCCCCGTGCTCGCCGGACAGCGACCCGCCGTACCGGGCGACGAGCTGCGCGGCCTCGGTCATGAACGTGCGCAGCACCGAGCCGGAGGCCTCCAGCGGGATGTCGATGCGCAGGTGCAGGCACCCGTCGCCGAAGTGGCCGTACGGCAGCCCGTCGACCCCGTAGCGCGCCATGAGCGCGTCGAGGTCGCGCAGGTAGGCACCGAGGTTCTCCGGCGGCACGGCCGAGTCCTCCCAGCCGGGCCAGGCCTGCTCGCCGGCGGGCGTCCGCCCGGCCAGTCCCGCGCCGTCGGCCCGGATCTGCCACATGCGGGTCGCCTCGGGGCCGGCCGGGTAGACGGCCGCGCCGACGGCGGACGAGGCGCCCACGATCATCTCGGCGAGCTCGCGCACCTCGTTCTCGCTGCCCCCGCCGACCTCGATCATCAGCCAGCCCGCACCCTCGGGCAGCTCCGGTACCGCGCCGGCCCCCTTCGCGCGCCGCACGACGTCGACGAGCCGGGCGTCCAGCCCCTCGATCGCGAGCGGGTCGTGCTCGAGCAGCACGGGGACGTCGTCGGCGGCCGAGGGCATGTCGGGGTAGCCGAGCACCACCAGGGTCGGCGCGTTCGGCACGGGCACCAGGTCGAGGGTCGCGCCGAGGACCGTCACCAGCGTGCCCTCGGTCCCGACGAGGAACTTCGCCAGGTCCGAGCCGTTCTCGGGCAGCAGGTGCTCCAGGGAGTACCCCGAGACCTGCCGGCCGAACCGTCCGAACTCGGTACGGATCAGCGCCAGGTTCTCGCGGACGAGCTCGGCCAGCCCCGGCACGGCCGCGAAGCCGGCGTCGCCCCGGCCCGCGGTGAACCGGCGGCCGTGCCCGTCGACCACGTCGAGCGCGACGACGTTGTCGGCGGTGCGGCCGTAGGCCACGGCGTGCGGGCCGCACGCGTTGTTGCCGATCATGCCGCCGAGGGTGGCGCGGTTCTGCGTCGACGGGTCGGGACCGAACCGCAGCCCGTGCGGCCGCGCCGCGTGCTGCAGCGAGGACATGATGACGCCCGGTTCGACGTCGGCGGTCCGCGACGTGGGGTCGACCGCGTGGATCGTGTCCAGGTGCTGGGACAGGTCGAGGACGACACCGGGCCCGACGGAGTTGCCGGCCACCGAGGTCCCGGCTCCCCGCGCCGTGACCGGCACCTCGAGCTCGCGCAGCACGTCCAGCGCCGCCACCACCTCGTCGGTGCTCCGGGGGAAGACGACGAGATCGGGCACCACGCGGTAGTTGGAGGCGTCCGTGGAGTACTCGGCACGCCGACGGGTGGAGCTGTCCACCGTCCCGTCCATGACGGTGCGCAGGGCCGCGGCGACGGCCTCGCGGGCCTCGGCGGCGGCCGCCTGGGCCTCGCGTTCCGCCTCTCTCCGCGCCGCGCGGTCGGCCTCCCGTCGTGCCTCCGCCGCGGCGTCGCCGTGCGCGGCGGAGCGCGCCGACGAGGTCGTTCCGTCCGGGCCGGTCGCTGAGGTCGTCTGAGCGGACACGTGGCGATTGTGCCACCGCCGTCGGGGATGGTGGCGAATCGTCCACACCCGCGCGTTCCTGGGCCGTCCCCCGCGCGCCCGGCCCCGCACGCGGATAGCGTCGGTGCATGCGCGTCGTCGTCATCGGAGCCAGCGGAAACGTCGGGACCGCGATCCTGCGGGCCCTCGCCGCCGAGCCGGTGGTGACCCAGATCGTCGGGGTCGCCCGCCGGATCCCCCGCGCGGACGGGTCCAGCACCGTCGGTCCGCCGCACGACGCCGCGGAGTGGGTGAGCGTCGACCTGACCGACGACGCCACCGTCGCCGAACGGCTCGACGCGGCCGTCGTCGGGGCGGACGCGGTCGTCCACCTGGCCTGGGCGATCCAGCCGGCCCGCGAGCCGGACACCCTGCACCGCCTCAACGTCGACGGCACCCGTGCGGTCACCGCCGCGGTGGTCCGCAACCGGGTCCCGCACCTGCTGTTCATGTCGGCCTCCGGGGTCTACTCCCCCGGCCCGGCCGACGGGTCCGCGATCGACGAGGACTGGCCCCGCGACGGCGTGCCCGGGTCCTCCTACGCGCTGCAGAAGGCCGAGGTCGAGCACCACCTCGACGCCCTCGAGGAGTCCGAGCCGTGGCTGACCGTGACCCGGATGCGCGCGGCGATCATGCTGCAGCGTGAGGCCGGTGCCGAGATCGGGCGCTACTTCCTCGGGCCGCTCGGGCAGCTCGGCCTCAGGGTCGCGACCGGCCCGCTGGGCCAGGCGCTCGGCGGGGCGGTGCGGGGCTGGCAGGGTCTGCCCGAACCCGACGAGCCGCCGCTGCTGCCGCTCATGCCGTTCCCGGCGGGTCTGCGCCTGCAGGTGCTGCACCCGGACGACACGGCCGCTGCCGTGCGCGCCGCCGTCGTCGGCCGCCACGGCGGCGCCTTCAACCTGGCGCCCGACGGCGCGCTGACCGGTCAGGACATGGCCGACCTGCTGGCGGCCGGGCAGCTCGTCGAGCTGCCGGTCGGCCTGCTGCGCGGGGGCCTGGACGTCGCCTCCCGCGCCCGCCTCGTGCCGATCGACGCCGGATGGCTCGACATGGCGGCCGCGAACATCGTCATGGACGCCTCGCGCGCCCGCGAGGTGCTGCGCTGGCAGCCGGCCCGGCCGCAGGGCGAGGTGCTGCTCGAGGTCCTGCACGGGGTGCTGGACCGCGCGAGCGCCGACACCCCGCCCCTGCAGCGCTGAGCGCCCGCCCCGCGGCGGCGGGACGGGCGCTCAGGACGTGACGCGGGTCGGCTCAGTGCTCGTAGACGACCTCGAGCACGATCTCGTCGACGGTGCCCAGGGCCTTGGAGACCGGGCAACCGATCTTCGCGGCCTCGGCCGCCTGACGGAACGACGCCTCGTCGAGACCGGCGGCGAAACCCTTCACGGTCAGCACGCTGGAGGTGATCCGGTGACCGCCGTTCGGGTCGTCGTCGAGGGTCACGTCCGCGGTGACCTCGACCTGGTCGGGCGTGCCGCCGAGCGCGGCGAGCTCGGCCGACAGGGCCATCGCGAAGCAGGACGAGTGGGCGGCGGCGATGAACTCCTCGGGGCTCGCCACGCCGTCGGCCGACTCCGCGGCACGCCGCGGGAACGAGACGTCGAAGGTCCCGGTACCGGAGCTGGCGAGCTCGACCTTGCCCGAGCCGTCGGTGAGGGTGCCGCTCCAGGCGGTGCGTGCGGTACGGGTGGGCATGGCGCCTCCTTCGCGCTGTACATCAGGACCCGACCGACAGTACCCCGGGAAACGGCTCAGCGAGAGGTGGTGTCGAGCGCCTCCTCCGCGACGGCCACCACCGACCAGGTGCTGCCGTCGGCGTCGGTGAGCTCGTAGGCGGGCAGCAGCAGGACGCCCTGGTCGGCGGTGAACTCCTGGGCGAGCCCGAGCCGTGCCCCGGTGATCGTCACGTCACGCACGGGCCAGGACAGGTCGCTGCCCGACGACGGCGGCGCCGGCGGGACGGTCGGTTCGCTCAGGTCGGGCTCCACCGCGTCGGGAGCGGGCAGCTGCCGGGTGCTCGGCTCCAGCCCGGAGACGGTGTCGTCGGCGTACGCGATCGGCCAGGTCTGCTGCCCGAACCGCGGGTCGCCGAGCCGCTCGACCGCCTCGGCCGGGCTGACGACGGGGTAGTCGCCCAGCGAGACCGTCTCGGCGAGGAACCCGTCCGCCCAGGCGACACCGTCCTCGGTGACCGTCACGCTCCACGTGGCACCCGTGCGCCGGCCCTCGACCACCTGGTACGCGACGGCACGACGACCCACGCCGGACGCCTCGGCCACCTCGACCTCGTACTCGGCCGGGTCGGCGCCGACCGCGGTCATCAGCTCCCGGAGCCCGTCGGCGGCGTCCTCGGCGGGGACCGTCTCCCCGTCGGGGACAGGGCAGGGAGCCGGCTCGATCGCTCCCTGCGACTCCGTCGACTCCTCCGGCAGGACCTCGACCTCCTCGCACCGCCAGGGGTCCAGGGTGGGGTCCGTGTAGCTGAAGTACGCGATGCCGTCCGCGGCGAGCCACAGGCTCGGACCGCTGCCGTCCCGGGGGCCGACTGCCCAGGAGCCGAACTCCCACCGCGGCTCGCCGGCGACGTCGAGGGCCGCGGCCAGGTCGGCCGCACCGGACTCCGTCGCGACGTCGGCGGCGTCGTACGCGAGCGCCGCCGCCGTGCCCGGCTCGGTGGACAACCCCTCCTGGGAGAACGTGACGCGGCCGCCGAAGCCGGGCGCCGGCATCACGGACGTCCCGACCGCCGGGTCCGTCGCGGCCTGACCGCCGAGCGCGCGCTCCTCCGTCACCACGCCGCCCTCGCCGCCGGCCCCGCCGTCCAGGGAGATCGGGGGCAGCGCGCCGTCGGCGACGGTCGGGCCCGCTCCCCCGCCCTCGGCGACGCCGACGGCGTACCCGCCGCCGGTCAGTGCCACCGCACCCGCCACGCCGGCGGCGACGAGCCACCCGGACCGACGCCGGGCGCGTGCGACCGCGAGCTCGTCGGCGCTGCCGTGCGCCGGTCCGCCCTGCTCCTCGCGCAGCGCGTCCGTCTTCGCGCGCAGCACCCCGTGCCGCGTCTCGACCCCGGCGGCCGGGTCGGCCGCGGTGAGCCGGTCGAAGGCCTCGTCTCGCTGGTCCATCACGACCTCCTGACGCTTCGGTGACGGTGCCGGTGCGCGGTCCTGTCCGCACACCCGGTCTGTGTCGTCACGGTCGGTTCGCTTGCTCGACGTCGTCCGCGGACCCGGCCGAGCCCACGGCCTCCAGCCAGGCCGCGCGCAGCCTGGACCGGGCGCGGGACAACGCCGCGTCCGCCCCGCCGCGCGAGACGTCGAGCACCTCGGCGAGCTCGTCCCCGCTCAACCCGTCCCAGGCCACCAGCAGCAGGATGCGCCGGTCGCGGGGGCTCAGCCGCCCGAGGACGTCGCGCACCGCGTCGTCGGTCACCGCGAGCGCCGCCGGGTCGACGTCGTCGGGCTGCTCGGGGACCGCCGCGACCGGCATCGCCCGGTGCTTGCGCCGATGGTTGGCCAGCACGTAGCCGGCCGTGCGGTAGAGCCACGGCAGCTCGGCGCCGCCGGGGACGTCCTCGCGGCGTCGCCACGCGGTGGCGAGCACCTCCGCCGCGAGGTCCTCGGCCTCGTCGCGTCGGCCGTCGCCGGCGGGCAGACGCCGCACGAGGTAGCGGTGCACGGCACCCGCGTGCGCGGCGAAGAGCCTGTCGAACCATGCGGCGTCGTGCTCGGTCGCCTCGTCGGCGGTCACGGGGCCTCCTGCGGTCGTCGTCGGGTCCGCGCCGGCCGAGCGGGGTGCTCGGGCGCCGGTCTACCCGGTGTGTGTCCCGAGCAGGGCCAGCCTTGCACGACGGCGGCCCCCGACCTGGTCAGGTCCGGGGGCCGCCGCGCTGCGGAGGGCGGTCAGCAGGAGGCCGGGCCCTCCCACACCTGGGTCGCGCCGGGCTCCTCGCCGGTGGTCCACCACTTCGCGGTCCACTCCGCGCCGTCGTGGCTCACGACGTCACCCCCGACGTACACGGCGCCGGGCTCCCAGGCCGTGGCGGTGCAGTCCCCGGGAGCGGTCGTCGGTGCCGGCGACGGCTCCCCGCCGTCGCAGGCACCGGTCTCTGCCCAGACGTCGGCGGTGCCGGGCTCCTCGCCCTGCGTCCACCACTTCGCCTCCCACTCGCTGCCGGCGTGGGCGACGACGTCGCCGCCGGTGTACACCGCACCCGTCTCCCAGGCCGTGGCCGCGCACTCCCCGGGCTCCGGGGTCGGGTCCGGGCTCGGCGACGTGGTCGGGTTCGGCGTGGGCTCCTCGGTGGGCTCGGGGTCCGGCTGGTCCGGCACGTCGACCGGCCCGGCGGAACCCGTGTAGAGCCCGGCGGCCAGGGCGTCGACGAGCTCGCCCTCCTCGTCGCCGGACAGGTCCCACCACATGCCGCCGCCGAGACCCTGCTCACGGACGTAGCCGACCTTCTGGGTCACGCTCTGCGGAGTGTCGAGGGACCACCACTGGTTCCCGTCGTACCGCCAGGCGGCGCCGATCTCGGCGTCGTAGTACTCGGTGCCGAGGGTCTTCAGCACGTCGTAGTCCTCGTTGCCGGCCTCCCAGGTGCCGGGTGCCGCGCCGGTGGCCGGGCCCCAGGCGTCCGCGGACGTGGCGCCCTGCCAGCCGCGGCCGTACATCGCCAGGCCGAGGCCGAGCTGGGCGGGGTCGATGCCGGCGCCGGTGTACTCCTGCACCGCCTGGTGCACGGAGAACTGCCGGCTCGGCTCGCGCGGGTCGGCGGGGTCGTCGTACAGGTTGCCCTGGTGGCCGGTCAGCGAGGCGTCCCAGGCGCCGTGCAGGTCGTAGCCCTGGACGTTGCCGTAGTCCAGGGAGTCGAAGATCCGCGGGTCGTTCCACCCGCCGGCGGCGATGTCGGCGGGGTTGGCCGGCAGGAAGGCCGACAGCAGGTAGTCCTCGCCGGTCTCGGCGCCGTAGGCGTCGAGCTGGGCGCGGAACTCGGCGAGCAGCAGCCGGAAGTTCTCGGCGTCGTTCTCGACGTCGACGTGGTTGCCCTCGAGACCGTTGGTGGAGCCGGGCCACTCCCAGTCGATGTCGATGCCGTCGAACACCCCGGCGGCGGCCCCCTGCCCGCCCCTGCCGTCGATGACGGGCAGGTCGCCCCGGATGTACAGGTCGAGGCAGGAGGACACGAAGTTCTGCCGGGACTCCGGTGTCGCGGCCGCCTTCGAGAAGTTCTTCGACCAGGTCCAGCCGCCCAGCGAGATCATCACCTTGAGCTGGGGGTGCTTCTCCTTGAGCTGCTTGAGCTGGTTGAACGACCCGGCCAGCGGCTGGTCCCAGGCGTCGGCCTCGCCGGAGACGCTCTCGGCCGCGGAGTAGCTCTTGCCGTAGTCGGCGTAGGCGTCCCCGGCGCCGTCGGAGCCGTTCGGACCGGTGCCCTGGGCCTTGTTCGCCTCGAAGCACTCGAGGGTCTCGTGGTGGATGTTGCCGAAGGCGTAGTTGATGTGGGTGAGGTCGGCCGCGACGCCGGACGTGTCGAGATCCTTGACGTGGAAGTCGCGTCCGTAGACGCCCCACTGCGTGAAGTACCCGACGTTGCGGTACCCGTTGATGGCGCTGTCGCCGGAGGAGGTCTCGGCGGCCGTCGCGCTCGTGGCGGCGACGGCGCCGACGGCTCCCGTCACCGCGACGGCGAGGCCGGTCAGGGCGGCCGCGACGCGGCGCACCCCTGGTCGTGATCCGGTCATGGTGCTGTCCTTCCTGTGGGTGGTCGGTGCGTCGTGCACGGTCAGCAGGTGCCCTCGTCGGTCCAGGCGTCGGCGCTCGCCGTGGGTTCGGCCCGGGTCCACCACTTCGCGGTCCAGGCGTGGCCCGCGTGGGTGACGGCGTCCCCGCCGGTGTAGGTGCCGCCGGTCTGCCAGGCGGGGGCCTCGCAGGCGGTGCCGTCCGCCGCGCCGCCGCCGTCGTCGCCGCCCCCGGAGCCGCCCGAGCCGGCGGGCAGGTCGACGACGGTGACACCCCGCGGCTGGTCGTAGGTGGTGGCGTAGTCGGTCCCGTCGACGGTGACGACCACGTTGGAGAGCTGCGCGATCGGCAGGGTCCAGGTCAGGTTGTTGGTGATCGACCCGCCGGCGGGGATCCCCCCGGCCGGCACCGTGAACTCCGCGTCGTGGAAGTCCCCGGTCAGCCCGCCGACGTTGTCTCCGGTGTGGCCTTGCCGCGTGGTGGTCGTGCCGAAGCCGGACCAGTCGCTCATCTCGCCGAGGTCGCTCGTGCCGTACTGGAACGAGATCGTCGAGCCGGCCGGGACGTCCGTCGCACCGTGGTTGGTGAGGACGACCTTCGGGGCGATCGGGTAGTTGTTGTCCCCCAGGGCGAACTCGGTGTAGTCGATGCTCACGTCGAGCGCCCGGCCCGGCACCGGCCGGTCGGCGTTCGCCTTGGTCGCGCCGTACGGGGCGACGCCGGACAGCTTCGTGTGCATCAGGTCGACCAGCGTCGAGCCGATCCCGTACTGCCCGGCCGCCTCGTCGTAGGCGTAGTCGCCGGCGAGCTCCCAGATCATCATCCCGCCGAGCCCGGAGTCGACGACGTGGTCGGCCTTCTGCCCGATCGCCCAGGCGGTGTCGCCCGAGAGGTAGGTCCGCGTGGTCTCGTTCCACCACCACTCGTTCTTGGTCACCTCGTCGACGTGACGGGTGTAGGTGCCCTCGATCGTGGTCGGCACGCCGTAGGAGGCGGCGTAGTCGCCGACGACGCCGTCCTCGAGGTTCAGTGCGTGCCAGATCGGGTTCACGCCGGCCGGGATCGCGTTCCCCTGCGGGTCGGTGTCGTACCAGAGGTTGTCGATACCGTCCGCGCCGTACCCGCAGGAGCCGTTGGTCCCCGCCGGGCAGTCGAAGCCCGCCGGTGCCGGGGCGGTGCCGCCGTCGCCGTAGGTGCCGCCCTGCACGTCCTGGAAACCGCGGGTGTAGAAGCCCACGCCCAGGTTGATGCGGCCGGACTGCATCGCGCCGCGGAAGTAGTGCGCGGCCCAGTCGCCGTTGAGGTAGCCGATGCCGTCGTAGGCGGTGTAGACGCCGCCGGCGGCCAGCTCGGGGTCGTCGCCGCCGTCGAACAGCGGCGAGTTGCCGCCCACGTACTCGTTCCACGCCCCGTGCAGGTCGTAGGACATCAGGTTGACGTAGTCGAGGTACTGGACGACCTGGTGGGCCTCCATGCCGCGCAGCAGCCAGCCGGAGGACGGCGAGGCGGTGGTGAGCAGGTAGTACTCGCCGTCCTCCGCACCGGCGACGTCGAGCTTCTCGCGCACGGTGCGCATCAGGTCGACGTAGCCGGAGAACAGCTCGCCGCGACGCGCGTCGGAGAACGCGAAGTCGTCGGGGTTGCCGGCGTTCGTGTTCGACGTCGGGTACTCGTAGTCGATGTCGATGCCGTCGAACCCGTAGGTGCGGATGAGGTCGACGACGGAGTCGGCGAAGGTGTCGATGCCCTCCTGCGTCTCGGTCATCGTGTAGAAGCCGCCCGAGGCGACCCGGTTGCCGTCACCGTCGAAGTAGCCGCCGGTCTCGGCCCGGCCGCCGACGGCGGGGATCACCTTCACGCCCGGGTTGGCGGCCTTGTACTGCGCGAGCTGGTTGAAGTGCCCCGTGTACGGCAGCGCCGGGTCCATCTCCTGGCCGGGCCAGGTGGCGTCCGTGGCCGGGTTGCCGGGCACGTCCTCGTTGACCGACACCCTGTTGTCCGGGCCGACGTGGGCGAACGCGTAGTTGACGTGCGAGACCTTGCCCCAGGGGATGTCGCTGGCGAAGTAGCTCGGCTGGTCGTTCCCGCCCGTGCGCCAGCTCGTGAAGTAGCCGATGACACGGCGGTCGAGCCCGTTGGGCAGGATCTCGCGGCCGTCGGTGTCGTAGACGTCGCAGTAGGGCGTGTCGACGCCCTCGGTCGGCTTCATGCCGTCGGGGCGGCAGACGTCGTCCGGGTTGGTCGAGATCGGCTCGCCCGGGTCCGCGGTCGGTTCCCCGGTCGGCTCGGGGCTCGGCTCCGCGGTCGGTGTCGGCTCCGGGCCGGGCTCGCCGGTCGGCTCCGGGGTCGGCTCAGGGCCGGGCCCGGTGGCGCCGCAGGCGCCGTCGCTCGTCCAGGGGCCCCACTCCGCGGACCCGGGCTCCTCGCCCTGGGTCCACCAGCCGGCCGTCCAGTTCTCCCCTGCGAACGAGGCGACGTCACCCGCGGTGTAGACGGACTCGGCCGTCCACGACGGCTCGCACGCGACGGCGGCGGTCGCCGCCCCGGTGCTCGTGGCCGCCGCGAGGGTCGTCGCCAGCAGGACGACGGCGGCACCGGCGGCGCCGAGCCGGCGCGGTGCCGGGTGGGTTGCTCGCATGAGAGGTCTCCCTCGTGTCGTCGGGGACGCCACCGCCGGCACCGGCCGGAGGGCCCGCCGGGCGGTTCGTCGATGAACGCGTCCCTAAAAAGTAAGGGAACCTACCTTTCGACGGATCAGGGATCCCCACAGATTTGTCCGCCGCCACCGACACCCGGACTACGGGTGATCCCGTACGGGTCGTCAGGCGTCGGGGCGCAGCGCCCGGACCAACAGCTCGGACCGCGAGGAGACGTCGAGCTTGCGGAACACCCGCCCGAGGTGGACCTCGACCGTCCGCACCGAGACGGAGAGCTCGACGGCCACCTGCCGGTTGGTCAGGCCGCGTGCGACGGCCTCGACCACCTCGCGCTCACGTGCCGTGAGCGTCGTCGACCACGCCGGCGGAAGCCCGGTCCTCCGGGCCGCGTCCGGCGCCCCCGGGCCGGAGGCTCGTGCCGCGGCCGCCGCGAGCAGCGACCCCGACGGCGGTACGACGCCCGGCAGCAGCGCGGCGACCGTCCCCGCCGCCGCGGGCCGGACCGGTCCGATCCGTCGCCACACCTCGACGGGCGGCCCGGCACCCGGGTCCCGCTCGCGGGCGAGACGACCGGCCAGCTCGGCGGCCAGCCCTCCGACCACGTGCGCGGACGGCAGACGAGCCGCGGCGTCCGCCAGCACGTCCACGGCGGCGCGGGCGTCGCCGGTGCACACCAGCACGAGGGACTGGACGACGCGCAGGTGCGCCTCGACCAACGGCGTCAGCGCCCCGGAGGCCACGGGCCAGGGCCCCGGCCGCGGGACCGTCGGCACGGCTCCCACGACCGTCCGGGCGAGGGCGGCGTCGGCCCCGACCGGGTCGTCGTCCAGGAGCCGCAGGGCGTCGACGACCGCAGCCATCGCCGTCCGGTCCGACGTCGTGGGCGCGAGGACGACGAGGGGGTCGACGAGCCGGGCCAGCGCGGCCGCGGGACGGTCGCGGCCGCCGTGGCGGGGCGCCGTCGGGCCGGCCCCCACCGGGGCACCCCGTCGCAGGGTGGCCACGGCGTGGACGAGCCGTGCGGCCTGCCGGGCGACCCCGGCGTCCGGGCCCCCGGCCGCGTCGCGCAGCCACCGGTCGGCGTCGTCGAGGCACCCGCTCCACAGGGCGCAGCGGCCGGACAGCAGGGCGGCGGCCGCCCGCCGGGGCCCCACGGCGTGCGAGACGGCCTCGCGGGCGACGCGGTGGGCGGCCGAGGCGTCGCCCCGCTGCAGCAGCAGGTCCGCCAGCTCCAGCAGTCCGTCGGCGAGCAGCTCGTCGCCGGACAGCGTGCTCACCGCGGTGTGCCACAGGGCGGCGGCCGTCTCACCGACCCGACGGGCGGCACCGGCGAGCGCGGCGTGGAGCGCGACCCGCTCGGACAGATCGGCGGCCGCGTGCAGCGCTGCGCGCACCCCGGGGTCCACCAGGGCGGCCGACCCGTCGCGCACGGTCAGCCGGTCGGCGACCACCGGCCCGGCCAGCACGGCGGCGTCGGCACCGGCGGCGTCCAGCACGACCTCGGCGCGCCCGGACACCGCCAGGGCCGCGCAGAGCAGCACCCGGCGTTCCTCCGGGTCGAGCGCCGCCACCGGGACGCGGGCCCGTAGCGCGGGCACGGCCGGCAGCGGGTCGGGCAGAGCCGATCCGCCGGCGAGCTGCGCCGGACGCAGAGCGGCCACGAGCTGCTCGACGGCCTCGGGGTCACCAGCGGCCGCCCGCGCGAGCCACGCCCCCACCCAGGGCGCCACGACGGCGGACCCGGTGCCGGTGCGCCGGGCCGCCGGTGCTGCCGGGTCCAGGGACGTCATCGTCAACCTCCCGGTGATCCGCACGATCGGTGCAGGTCACGAGTTTGTCAGGTTTCCGGATGATATCCCGGGTCACCGGTTGCCGCTCCGCTTGTCAGGTCTCCAGCAGCAGCGTGACCGGCCCGTCGTTGACGAGGTCGACGGCCATGTCGGCACCGAACGCCCCGGTCGCGACCTCGAGACCGCGCCCGCGCAGGTCCGCCACGACGGCGTCGACGAGCGGCTCGGCGACAGGGCCGGGCGCCGCCGCCTGCCAGGTGGGCCGCCGTCCCTTGCGTGCGTCCCCGTAGAGCGTGAACTGGCTGACCACCAGCACCGGGGCACCCTCGTCCGCGGCGGAGCGCTCGCCCCGCAGGATCCGCAGGTCCGCGATCTTGCGGGCGATCGTCGCGACGTCGGCGGGCCCGTCGTCGTGGGTCACGCCCACGAGCGCCACCAGGCCCGGTCGGTCGATCGTGCCGACGACCTCGCCGTCCACGGTCACGCTGGCCCGGGTCACCCGCTGGACCACGGCCCTCACGAGGCCACCTCCGCCCGGACGGCCACGGTGGAGCGGACCTCGCCGACCGGTGCGCCGCCCCCGAGCACGGGCGTGGCGCCGAGCGCGTCCAGCGCCGCCTCGTCGGCGCCGGGCACGTCGAGGGCCCCGGCGGCGCGCAGGGCGGCGGCCAGCACCGCCGGCCGCGGCCGGGAGGCCCCGTCGAGCACCTTGAACGCCAGCGCCGCCCCACCCGGCAGAGCGGCGGCGTACACCCCGTCGGCACCGTCCTTGGCGAGGAGGCCGGGCACCGCACGCATCGCGCGCGTCGCGTCGCGACCGTCGCCGCCGACCAGCTCCGGGAAGGCGGTCATGGCCGCGACCACCCGCCGCTCGGGGCTCCCGGCCGGCGCCTGGACCAGGCGCGAGAAGGACCGCGCGAGACCGGCCGGCGTGGTGGAGAACAGGGGTGCCCCGCACCCGTCGACCGTGACGCGCCGGGCGGCGTCCGGGCCGGCGAGCTCGACCACCGCGGCCCGTACCGCCTGCTGGAGAGGGTGGTCCACGGCCAGGTACCCCTCGAGGGGCCACCCCGCGACCCGGCAGGTGGCCAGCATCGCGGCGTGCTTGCCGGAGCAGTTCTGCGTGAGGCGGTCGGGCCCGTGACCGGCCCCCTGCCACGCTGCCGCGGCCTGCGGGTCGTACGGCAGGTCGGGGGTGTTCGCCAGCGACTCCTCGGTCAGCCCCGCCCCGGCCAGGATCTGCCGGGCCACCCCGACGTGCCGGGGGGTCCCGTCGTGGCTGGCGGCGGCGAGCGCGAGCTGGTCGGCCGGGAGCTCCAGCCCGGCGCGCAGCATGGCCACGGCCTGGACGGGCTTGAGGGAGGAGCGCGGCCAGATCTCGACGTCCGGGTCCCCGGCCGCGAGCACCACCGTGCCGTCCGGGTCCAGCACGACCAGGTGACCCAGGTGCACGGACTCCACCAGGCCGCCCCGGACGACCTCCGCCAGCGGGACGGCTCCCTGCGCGACGCTCACCATCCGTTCGACCCCTGCGACCGGCCCTTGCCCCGTCCGGTGCCGTACGGCTTGAGCCGCGGGCGGACGTCGACGAGGTAGATGATGGCGGCGACCACCGCGACGATGCTGAGGAACCCGAGGGAGCTGATCGCCCCGCCCGAGGTGGGCAGCGCGAGGAAGCCGAGCGCCGTGGCGACACCCAGGATGACCAGCCAGATCGGCTTGGACAGCTTGCCCTCGGCGGTGAACCCGTGGGCCGGACGTCGCACGGCGTCGACGAGGGCGAACACCTCGATGACGAAGATGACGATCGCCAGGATGACGAAGACGTAGAACTGCAGGCTCGCGATCACGGGCCCAGGCTACGGCAGCACCCGCAGTCCGTGGCTCCGCGCGGCGGTCGCCACCCGCTCGTCCCAGGCCGCGAGGATCCCGCCGTCGCGCATGACGGCGATCGCTCCGGCCACGTGCACCGCGTCGGCGCCCCGCAGCGGGTCCGTCCCCGCGGCCAGCGCGGCGGCCTGGTCGGCGAGCTCCGCGGTGACCTCCACCCGGTGCAGGGCCGGCCACAGCTCCTCCCACCGGGCGACGGCCCGGTCGTGCTCCGCGGCGTCCAGGACGCCGGCCCGCAGCCCCGCCGCCAGCGCCGCTCGCAGCTCGACGTCCGCGAGCCGCGAGGTCACCACGAGGTCGGCGCGGTTCCACAGGGCGCTGGCGAGCTCGGACCCCGGCTCCGGGACGCAGAGCTTCACCAGGGCGCTGGCGTCGAAGTAGACGAGAGCCATCGCTGTCCCGCCCCGGTCAGCGCCGGATGCGGCGCACGAGACCGGACAGGGCGGAGCCGGACGTCGAGCGGTGGGTGCCGTGGCCGGGGCCGGTCGGCTCCGGGGCCGACGGCACCTCGTGCACGGGCCGCGACCCGTCGGCCGGGGAGACCAGGCCGTCGCGCACCAGCTGGGCGACGAGGTCGGCGCTCTGGACGCCGGTGAGGCGGGCGACCGGGACCCCGCGCTCGGTGATGACGACCTCCTCGCCCGCGCGGGCCCGCTCGATCCACGACTTGAGCTCGGCACGCAGCGTGCTCACCGGGACGTCCATGGTCGACGACGCTACCGCAGTCGGTCCGTCGCAGGTAGGCCCCGTGGCGGGTTCGCGGCCCGAGAGACCAGGTCAGAGCTCCGGCAGCGCGGCGCGGGCGTCCCCGGCCCCCAGGCCGGCGGCCTCCAGGGTGTCCACCACGGGCGCGCGCAGCAGCACCACGAGCGAGGCGACGCCCAGGTCGTCACCCCCCACCTCGCGCGGGTCGGCCTCCGCGGCGACCTCGAGCAGCAGCGCCCGCGCCCCCTCGAGCGACGAGCCGTCCTCGAGCGCCGTCGACAGCAGCCGCACCCCGCCGGCGAAGCGGTCCACGAGGTCGGCGGCGGCGGCCACGTCCGGCCAGGTGCCGTCCGGGGCGACGACGGTGGGGGCACGCCGGGCGAGCACCCGCACGCTGCGCATCGCGCGGTCGAGCAGCACCGCCTGCTCGGCCAGACGGCTGAACTCCGCCCAGTGCCCCCGGTTGACGCTCACCTGCGCGATGTCGGCGGACTTGCGTGCCGCGTCGCGCCAGTCCGCCAGCACGGGTTCGCTGGCCCGGCCGCGCACCAGCGCGGCGGCCAGCTCGTCCGCGTCGTGGTTCCGCAGCCCCCGCGCGACCGACTCGAGTGTCTCGGCCAGCTCGGAGGTGCCCCCGGCCGCCTGGGCCCGCAGCCGGCGGCGCGGGTCCCCCGGGGTCAGCACGGTCACCACCAGGGCCACCAGACCGCCGATGGCGGCGTCGGTCCAGCGGCCGAACGCGCCGTCGACGACCATCGCGAAGGGCAGCCCGACGACCACGATGGCCTGCACACCCGCCTGCGTGACCAGCAGGGGGCCGCGGTCGAGGAACCGCGCCAGCAGCGCGGAGACCAGCAGCACGACCGTGAGCTGCCACCACCCGGAGCCGATGACCTCCACCACGAGCTCGCCCATGCCGACCCCGACGGCCACGCCGGCGGCGACCTCGGCCACCCGGCGCAGCTCCCGGTCGAAGGAGAACCCGAGGCACACCCAGGCGGCCACCGCCGCGAAGAAGGGCTGGGCGTGCCCCAGCAGGGTGTGCGCGATCCCGTAGGCGGCACCGGCGGCGAGGGAGGCCTGCACGATCGGCCAGAAGCTGCTGCGGACACGGGCCCAGCCCTGGCGCAGCCGGATCCGACGGACCAAGGACCGCACGGCCGTGTTGGCGGCGTCACGCGCCCGGCGCGGGTCCGGCCCGGTCCTCACCGTTCGATCACAGCAGGCTCTGAGACCCGTCGCCACCGCGTGAGGTCAGGCCCCGCATCGTCTCGCCGCGCGCGGCGGGCCGGTCGGCCGAGACGCCCTCGCCGGGCACGACGACCTCCTGCGAGGCCGCCACGGCGATCTGCTCGGCGTCGTCCCCGGCACCGACCGGGCCGACGACAGCGAGCTCGGCGTCGACGGGGACGTTCCGCTTCACCACGGCCAGGGCCACGGGGCCGAGCTCGTGGTGGCGGGCCACGGTCGTGACCCGTCCGACCACCTTGCCGTCCGGTCCGTCGCGACGGACCTCGGCGCCGGCCTCCGGCACGACGTGCTGGGAGCCGTCGAGGTGCAGCATGACCAGGCGCCGGGGCGGCCGGCCGAGGTTGTGCACGCGCGCGATCGTCTCTTGCCCGCGGTAGCAGCCCTTGTGCAGGTGGACGGCGGTGCGCAGCCAGTCGAGCTCGTGCGGGACGGTGCGGTCGTCGACCTCGCGGGCGAGCCGCGGCCGCCACGCCTCGACGCGCAGGGCCTCGGTGGCCCACGTCCCGGCGAGCCGCCACCCGGCCGCCTCCCGCGCGGCCACGGCGTCGACGAGGGTCTCCCGCGGGACGAGCACGAGACGCCAGTCGCGGTCGGCCCCGGGGTGCTCCGCGGCAGGCGGACCGTAGCGGGTGCCGCCGCCGACCACCTCGGGCCAGCTGTCGCGCCAGGTGACGGGTTCGTCCTCGGTGCCCTCGGCGTCGACGGCCTCACCGATCGCGGCGTAGGAGTCGGTCACGTCGTCGATCTCGACGCGCATCATGAACTTCATGCGCTCGAGCCACGCCACGAGCGGTGCGACGTGGTCCCGCTCGGTGACGAACCAGGTGGAGGTGCCGTCGTCGACGACCGCGAGCGCGTGCTCGGTCCGTCCTTGCGGGGAGAGCACGAACAGCTCGGTCGAGGTGCGCGGGGCGAGGTGCTCGACGTCCTGGGACGTGATCGAGTGCAACCAGCCCAGGCGGTCCGGGCCTGTCAGGCGCACCACGCCGAGGTGCGACTGGTCGACGACGGCCGCACCGCGCACGAGCGCGCGCTGCTCGGCCACCGGGTCGCCGTAGTGCCAGGCGACCCCGGCGTCCGGGCCGGTCGCCGCGACGGCGTCCGGGCGGTCCAGCAGGGGGCTGCGGTAAATCATGATTCGTCGGTGACCCGGTCGAGCTCTCCCGACGCGTACGTGCCCATCGGGTGGCCGAAGGCGGCGAGCTCCTCGACCCAGAGCAGCCGGCCGTCGACGTTGCCGTACAGCCGCTTGGCGGCCGTCACCTCGGCGGCGGTGGCGGTGCGGGCCACGAAGTCGGTGGCCAGGTCCACCCGGCCGTCGCCGACCACGCCCAGGAAGAGCGCGACCCGACCCGAGGCGTCCGTGAGCAGCACCTCGAGCGGGTGCTGGCTCTCGGAGAGGCCCTCCGGTCGCTCGGAGGCGACGCGCCAGTAGCCCGTCTCGGTGGACCAGACGGTGTCGAAGGCGGCGTCGTCGCCGACCTCACCGTCGGTGACCGCGCCGTCGGAGGCGCCGGACCGCACGGACAGCGTGGACTCGAACCGCAGGTAGGGACCGCCGTCGTGGTCGAAGACGAGCTCCTGGCGGAACTCGGTCTCCTCGATGCCCTCGTACTTGATGACACCGCCCCCGGTCCACCGCCCGACCAGCCAGGCCAGCGGGTACACCTCGGGAGCGAGTCCCTCGGGGAAGGTGAACGGCATCAGCGCTGACCGTGGAAGAGCTTGTAGACGACGTAGGCGGCGAACCAGGTGATCACTCCCACGGTGACCACCAGGAGGCTGGTGAAGAAGATCTCGAGCGCGTGGATCGACATGCCTCGATGGTACCCATCGCCGTGGGGCTAGGGTCGACCTATGACCGAGACCACAGACCGGCGATCCCTCGTCGTCAAGACGACGTCGGGCACGGACCGGCCGGAGGCCGCGAACCAGGCGCTGACGGTGGCCGCGTCGGCGGTCGCCGCCGGGGTGGACGTCTCCCTCTGGCTGACCGGGGACGCGGCGTGGTTCGGGGTGCCCGGTCGTGCCGACGAGCTGGCGCTGGAGCACGCCGCGCCGGCCGCCGAGCTGCTCGAGGCGGTGCTGGCGGCCGGGACGGTCACGGTGTGCTCCCAGTGCGCGGCGCGCCGGGAGATCGGCCCCGAGGACGTGCTCGACGGGGTGCGGATCGCCGGCGCCCCGGTGTTCGTCGAGGAGTCGCTGCGCCCGGGGGCCCAGGCCCTGGTCTACTGACCGGCGCGCCCGCGCCCTACCGCGCGGACGGACGCAGCCGGCGTCCCAGCAGGTACAGCTCGCAGCCGAGGCACAGCCCCACGGTGGCGTTGAGCGCCGCCGCGACGAAGGCGAGCCCGGCGGCCCACGGCACGACCGCGAGCACCCCGGCCCAGCCGGCGACGACGCCCGCACCGGTCACGACGAGCCCCACGGTCTGCGCGAAGCGCGGCGGACGGACGTCCTCCAGCTCCGGCGGCGGGGCGAGCCTCGGCCGGACCAGGGTGCGGAAGAGCCAGCCCTGCCAGGTGGCCTGCGGGCCGCGCACCGCACCCGGCACGAAGCTCAGCGCGACGACGGTGAGCAGCACCAGCGCGGGCGTGGTCGGACCGATGAGGACGACGACGGCCAGCAGCAAGGCGGTGATGCCGGCCCCGACACGGGGGCCGCGGGGGTCGATGCGGGGCGGGTCGGTGGTCTCCACGGTCATGCGGTCCTCCCCGCCACGGGTGCCGACGGCACCGTCGCGAGCGCGTCCCGGGCGCGGGCCGGAGTCATCCCGCCGGACGCGCGCGCCACCTCGGTGCCGGCGGCGTCCAGCACCAGCACGGTGGGCGTGCGGTGCACCCGGGCGCGCTCCACGAGGTCGGGACGGTGGTCCACGTCGACCTCGACGTGCGTGACGCCGGGTTCCTCGGCGGCCAGCGCGCCCAGGGTCCGGGCGGTGGACCGGCAGGCCGAGCAGACCTCCGCCGACAGCTGCAGGAACGTCGCGCGGTCGCCCGGGGTCACACCCTGGGCGACGAGCTCGTCCGTCCAGCCGGTCGCGGCGGCGTCCACGGCGCCCGGTGCGGTCGTGCGCACGCGGCCCTGGGCCGAGCGCCACGTCAGCGCGAGCACCGCCGTCACCACGAGCAACGCGGCGAGCGCGGTCCACTGTGCGGTCATGCGATGGCCTCCTTCAGATCACCACCCACCGGCAACAGATCGTTTCGCATGGATGTTCCCGGCCGTCGTCACCGGAGAATACGCGCCCCGCCCGGTCCGCGCCGGACCGTCCACCTGCGGGTCCGACCCCCGGGCTACAGGAGCATGCGGCCGACGACGAACACGAGCATCCCCGTGATCGTCACCGGGACGGCGGCCGCCGCCGCGGCGGCACGACGTCTCTCGAGGGCGGGCTGGCGTTCGAAGAGCAGACGGAGCGCGGCCGAGACGAGACCGGCGACCAGCCCGACGACGAGGCCGTGCACGGGTTCGACCTCGGGCAGGGCCGACGCGGTGCCGGCCCCCGCGGCTCCACCGAGCACGACGCCCAGCAGCGACCCGATCCACCCCCCGGCCACCGGGAGCGCCGCCACCGCCGACGCCACGGCCAGGCCGACGGCGCTGGTGACCACGAGCCCGGCACCGGCGTCCGTCGACGCGGTGGCCAGCCATCCGGCGGCGGAGACCGTGACCACGACGCCGGCCGTCATCCCGCTGACGGACTCGACCAGACGAGGGCGCCCGCCACGGCGCAGCATCTGCGCCACGAAGGCCAGCACGAGCGACAGCGCGATGACGAGGGGCAGGTTGCGCAGGATCGGCTCGCCCTCGGTGAACCAGGTGACGGCGAGCCCGCCGGCACCCGCCAGCAGCACCACCACCGAGGTCGCCCCCTCGGCCGGCAGGCGGAGCAGCGGCGCCCAGCCGGCCGTCAGCAGCAGGATCAGGAGCCCGCACGCGCCGAGCGTCCACCAGGGCCCCAGGTAGGCGGCGGTCGCCACGAGCGTGGCGAGCACCGCCGTCGTCACGGCACGGGAGGTCACGGTCACGCGGACGAGTCTCCCATGCCAAGACGTTGTGACCTTCGGGGCGCGGCAGGGTACCTTGACGATCACCCGCAGCGGGAGGAGTGCACGTGGCGGAACTGTTGATCCTGACGCCCGCGACCGGCGGTTCGGTCGAGGTGCTGCCCGCGCTGGGTCTGCTCTCGCACAAGGTGCGCGTGCTCCCCATGGAGCCCTCGGCGCTCGTGGACGCCCCCGACTCGGACGTCGTCCTGCTGGACGCCCGCCGGGACCTCGTCGCCGCCCGCACCACGTGCCGCCTGCTGCACGCCACCGGGCTCACGGTCCCCCTCGTGCTGATCCTCACCGAGGGCGGCCTGACCGTCGTCAACCACGAGTGGGGCGCGGACGACCTCCTGCTCGAGTCCGCCTCCCCGGCGGAGGTCGAGGCACGGCTGCGCCTCGTCGTCGAGCGGTCGGCGCACGGCACCCGCGAGGACTCGCCGCAGGAGATCTCCGCCGGCGAGCTCGCGATCGACGCGGGCGGGTACACCGCCCGCCTGCGCGGCCGCCCGATCGACCTCACCTACAAGGAGTTCGAGCTCCTCAAGTACCTGGTGCAGCACCCGGGCCGCGTCTTCACCCGTGCCCAGCTCCTGCAGGAGGTGTGGGGCTACGACTACTACGGCGGCACCCGCACCGTCGACGTGCACGTGCGCCGGCTGCGCGCCAAGCTCGGCCCGGAGCACGAGCAGCTCATCGGCACCGTGCGGAACGTCGGCTACCGGTTCGACCCGCCCAAGGAACCCCGCGACGACACGTCCGCCCCGGGGACGGGGCCGGGCCCCGACCGCGACGCCCCCGGCTCCGCCCACGTGTCCTCCGGCGGCTGACCGGGTAGGTTGCGGCCCGTGACCGCCATGTCCGACGCCGCCGACTACTCCTGCGCACTGGTCGACGGACCGTGGCGGCACGAGTTCGTCGCCGCCAACGGTTCCCGCTTCCACGTCGCCGTCGCCGGCCCGCGCCCCACGAACGGCGACCGGGACCCGCTCGTGGTGCTGCTCCACGGCTTCCCGCAGTTCTGGTGGGCCTGGCGTCACCAGATCGCCGCCCTGGCGGACGCCGGGATGCAGGTCGCCGCGCTCGACGTCCGCGGGGTCGCCGCGTCCGACAAACCGCCGTCGGGCCGCGACGTGCCGACCCGCACCCGCGACGTGGCCGGGGTGATCCGCTCCCTCGGACACGACCGTGCCGTCGTCGTCGGTGCGGGCACCGGCGGCGCCCTCGCGTGGGCCATGTCGGCGCTCCAGCCGGCCGTCACCGCGGCCGTCGCCGCGGTGAGCGCACCGCACCCGGGCCGCCTGCACGTCCCGGGGAGGGGCATCCTCACCCCCGCGGCCCGGCGCCTGTTCGCCGCCGCGCAGCTGCCCGGCGTCCTCGAACGCCGCCTCCAGGACGCCGACGGCGTGGCCGGCATCCTGGACGCCGGCTCCGACCGCCCCCTGGACCCGGAGGCGGTCGCGCGCTACCGGGAGGCGCTGCGCGTCCCGTTCGCCGCGCACAGCGCGGTGGACGCGCTGCGCTGGTTGTCCCGCACGTCGAGCCACCCGGCCGGACGCCGATACCTCGCGGCCCTCAAGCGCCCGATCGACGTGCCGGTCCTGCAGCTCCACGGCGCCGCCGACGGGTTCCTGCGGCGCGAGACCGCCGACCTGGACGGGGCGGCGCTCGCGCGCGACTTCCGGTTCGAGGTCGTCGAGGGGGCGGGCCACTTCCTGCCGGAGGAGGCCCCCGACGCCGTGACCGGGCTGCTGCTCGACTGGCTGCGGCGCCCGGGCGTGCTGCGCTGACCGACGGGCGCGCCGGCGGTCAGCCCCGCGGCCCCGGCCGGAGCAGCTTCGCGGCAGCGACCGGGTCGGACTCCCCCAGACCGTTCGACGGGCACCACCGCGCGACCGGGCAGGCGCCGCACGCCGGACGCCGCGCATGGCAGACCCGGCGGCCGTGCCAGACCAGGTGGTGGCTCAGCATGACCCAGTCCTTGCGGGGGAAGAGCTCGCCGACGGCGTGCTCGACCTTGACCGGGTCCTCCTCCTCGGTGAACCCGAGGCGCCGGGCGAGCCGGCCGAAGTGGGTGTCCACGGTGATGCCGGGGATGCCGAACGCGTTGCCGAGCACGACGTTCGCCGTCTTGCGCCCGACGCCGGGCAACGCCACCAGGTCCGGCAGACGGCGCGGCACCTCGCCGCCGTGCCGTTCCACGAGAGCCTGGGCCAGTCCGATCGTCGACCGCGTCTTGGCCCGGTAGAAGCCGAGCGGGCGCAGGATCTCCTCGACGTCGGCCGGTTCGGCCGCGGCGAGCGAGGTGGCGTCCGGGTACCGGGCGAACAGCGTCGGCGTCGTCGCGTTGACCCGCACGTCGGTGGTCTGGGCCGAGAGCACCGTGGCGACCAGCAGCTCGAAGGGCGTGGTGAAGTCCAGCTCCGCACGCGCGTCCGGGTAGGTCTCGGCGAGCACGCGGTCGATGCGCCGGGCCCGTCGGACCAGGGCCAGACGGGACTCGCCGGTAGGGGTAGGCTGCTCCGACGTCTCGACCATGCGGGCAGCGTAACCCCGGACTCCGACCGCAGGACGGACGCCAGGTCGCGGAACTCGAGGACCCCGCCGGTCGTTCGCCCGGACGTCACCCCGCGGCGGTGCGTCCAGGCACGACGCCCTGGTGTGAGGCAGACTGAGACCTGGAACACATTTTGACAGACGCGCGCCTCGCCCCGCCCGGGCAGAGGCCCGAGAACGTGAGGATTGCTGTGGACGACACCGTCGTGCTCTCCGCCCCCTTGTTCGCCGACATGGACACCGAGGAGTCCAAGGCGCTCATCGAGTCCATGATCCCGGTCGAGCTGGGCCGCGGGGACGTCCTGTTCCGCGAGGGGGAGCCGGGCGACCGGCTCTACGTGATCGCGCAGGGCAAGATCAAGCTGGGACGCCGTTCCAGCGACGGTCGGGAGAACCTGCTGTCGATCCTCGGACCCGGCGAGATGTTCGGCGAGCTCTCGCTCTTCGACCCGGGCCCCCGGACCGCGACCGCGTCGTCGGTGTCCGACGCACTGTGCTACGAGCTGCGCCACCAGGCGCTCGTCCAGTGGGTCGCCGCCCACCCGAACGTCGCCACGACGCTGCTCGGCGCGCTCGCCCGACGGCTGCGCCGCACGAACGAGACCCTGGCCGACCTCGTGTTCTCCGACGTGCCCGGGCGGGTCGCGAAGGCGCTGCTCGACCTGTCGCAGCGCTTCGGCGAGCCGAACGACGAGGGCGTCCGCGTCGCGCACGACCTGACGCAGGAGGAGCTCGCCCAGCTCGTCGGCGCGTCCCGCGAGACCGTCAACAAGGCGCTGGCCGACTTCGCCACGCGTGGCTGGGTCCGTCGCGAGGGCCGTGCCGTCGTGCTGCTCGACATGGACCGGCTGGAGCGCCGCGCCCGCTGAGTCCTGCTCGTCCGCGGACGTCGAAGGCCCCCGGACACCGTCACGTTCACGGCCGCTGGGCGGCCTCCACTTCGGGGTGGATGACGGTGTCCGGGGGCCTTCGACGTCCGCTGTGTGCGCTGTACCGCGGCGTCCCGCGCGGTCGGCAGTTCCTGCGTCGATCGGCAGCTTGAGGTGCCGATCGACGCACGAACTGCCGAGCTCGTGCTGTGACGGGCGACCCGTCAGTCGGCGAGCTCGACGATCAGCTCGACCTCGACCGGGGCGTCCAGCGGCAGCACCGCGACGCCGACGGCGGACCGGGCGTGCGTGCCGGCGTCCCCGAAGATCTTGCCCAGCAGCTCGCTGGCACCGTTGAGGACGGCGGGCTGGCCGGTGAAGGACGGGTCGCTGGCCACGAAACCGGTGACCTTGACGATGCGCACACCCTCCAGCGCGCCGGCGAGGCTGTGCACGGCGGCCAGCGCGTTGAGGGCGCAGATGCCGGCGAGCTCGGTGGCGTCCGCCGGGTCCACGAGCCCGTCGCCGGCGCCGACCTTGCCGGTGGTCGGCAGGGCACCGTCCACGAAGGGCAGCTGCCCCGCGGTGTAGACGTACCGTCCCGACCGGACGGCGGGCTGGTACGCCGCCACCGGTGCGGCGACGTCGGGCAGGGTCAGGCCCAGCTCTGCCAGGCGGGACTCGATGCTCACGCCGGCCTCACTCACCCGAGGGTCGCTTGAGGTAGGCGACGAGGTTCGCGCTGTCCGGACCCGGCACGACCTGCACCAGCTCCCAGCCGTCGGCGCCCCACTGGTCGAGGATCGCCTTCGTGTTGTGGATCAGGAGGGGGATGGTCGCGTACTCCCACGTGGTAGCCATGCGGCGATGGTAGCCCGACCATGTTTCGTCGGGGCATCGGCACGAGTCCGGGACCACGACTCCACAGGACCTGCACACCCGTGCCGGTCCTCCTGTGCGGCGGCGCGGACCGAACCTCTAGGCTGGGCACATGGCGCCTCCTGAGTCTCGTCGCATCACGCGCACGATCCCGGCCACGCAGATGGTCGCGCTGCTGCTCGCCTTCCTGCTGGCCGCCGGCGCCGGCGGCGTGCTGGCCGCGGGGTTCGTCATCCCGGCCGTCGCGGGGGTCAACGCGGTGGCGGACAGCACCGTGGAGATCTACGACGAGTTCCCGGCCGAGCTCGAGCCGCGGCCGCTGTCCCAGCAGTCCCGGATCTACGCCTCGAACGGCAAGCTGCTGGCGACGTTCTACTACCAGAACCGCATCGTGAAGCCGCTCGACGAGATCTCCGAGAACGTGCAGCACGCGGCGATCGCCATCGAGGACGAGCGGTTCTACGAGCACCACGGCGTGGACGCCCAAGGCATCACCCGTGCCGTCGTCAACAACCTCACGAACGACGCCACGCAGGGCGCCTCGACGCTGACCCAGCAGTACGTCAAGAACATGCTCATCGAGTCGGCCCTGCAGGACGGCGACCAGTTCGCCGTGATCGCCGCCCACGAGTCCACCATCGACCGCAAGCTCCGCGAGGCCAAGATGGCCATCGCCCTCGAGGAGCGCATGTCCAAGGACGAGATCCTCCAGGGCTACCTGAACGTCGCACAGTTCGGGCACAAGCAGATCTACGGCGTGGAGGCGGCAGCCCGCTACTACTTCAACACGACGGCCGCGGACCTCACCGTCGTCCAGGCCGCCACGATCGCCGGGATCACGAAGGCACCGAGCAAGTTCGACCCGACGCGGAACCCCGAGCTGGCCCAGGAGCGGCGCGACCTGGTCATCAAGAACATGTACAGCCTCGGGTACATCTCGCTGGACGAGCGTGACGAGGCGCTCGACCAGCCGATCGAGGAGACGCTGAACGTCAACCCGACGCCGGCCGGCTGCCAGATGGCGAACAACTCGGCGTTCTTCTGCGACTACGTCATCAAGGAGCTGCTGCTGGACCCGGCGTTCGGGGAGACGCGCGCGGACCGCCAGAACCTGCTCTACCGGGGCGGTCTCGACATCCACACGACGCTGGACATGAAGAAGCAGAAGTCCGCGTTCAAGACCATCAAGACGTCGGTGCCCGAGGACGACAGCAGCGAGGGGCTCGAGGCCTCGATCGTCTCCGTCGAGCCCGGGACCGGCAAGATCCTCGCGATGGCCCAGAACGTCCCCTACACCGGCACGAAGGCCGCGGAGAAGGCGAGCCGGGACACGACCGTCAGCTACAACGCCGACTACCTGCACGGCGCCTCGGGCGGCTTCTCCCCGGGGTCGAACTTCAAGCCGGTGGTCCTCGCCGAGTGGCTCAAGAGCGGGCACACGCTCAACGACGTCGTGAACGCCAACGAACGGACCCTCATCCCGGCGAACTTCAACACGCCGTGCGTGGGCAACCTCACGTCCGCGCCCTGGTCGGTCGGCAACGCCGAGGGCGGCTCCGCCGGGCCGATGAGCGTGATGAAGGCCACCTACCTGTCCGTGAACGCGGCCTACGCCGACATGGGCAGCCGGCTCAACCTGTGCGACCTGCGCAGCACCGCCTACCAGATGGGTTTCCGCCCCACCAGCACGAGCATCAAGACGGACACCCGGGACAAGGGGCCGCTGAAGACCACGCAGGTCAAGGAGAGCGACATCAACATCTTCGCGCCGATGCTGCTCGGCACGCAGGAGTCCTCCCCGCTGAACATGGCCGCGATGTACGCGACCATCGCCTCGGGCGGCACCTATTGCGCGCCGCGGGCGATCACGGGTGTCACCGGGCCCCAGGGTGAGGAGTACGAGGTCCCCGAGGCCGACTGCGACAAGAACGCGCTGCCGACGAACGTCGCCAACACCATGATTCACGCCATGGAGAACGTCTTCACCCGCGGAACGGCCTACTACGTCGGCGGTCTCGAGGACGGCCGCCCGGTGGCCGGCAAGACGGGCACGTCCCAGCTGTCGGCCCAGACGTGGTTCTCGGGATTCGTCCCGCAGCTCGCCACGACCGTCTGGGTCGGTTCGGTCGACAACCCCGTCGAGGACCACACCGGTCCGGGCACCGTCGCGGGCAACTCCTACGACATCCTCTACGGCTCGACCGTCGCGGCCCCGACCTGGAAGACCTACATGGACCAGGCGGTCAAGGGCATGCCGGTCGAGGACTTCGGCGCCCCTGACCCGCGGCTGATCGGCTCGGCCCCGGCCCCCACCTCTGCGCCCACCACGTCCGACGACAGCTCGTCGTTCAGCACGGGGTCCGACTCCTCGGGCGCGAGCGACGGCCCGGGGAACAGCGGCGGCAACGGAAACGGCAACGGGAACGGTCAGAACGACGGGAGCGACGGCTGAGACCCCTCACCGTGCTGGGCGGGGTCGCCGCCCTGGGCGTCGCCGGCCTAGCGTACGCACACCTCGAGACGAAGCTGTTCACGTTGCGCCGGGTGACCGTGCCCGTGCTGGCCCCGGGCGAGCGCGACCTGCGGGTCCTGCACGTCTCGGACCTGCACCTGACCCCGGACCAGCAGCGCAAGATCGACTGGGTCCGGTCGCTGGCCGCGCTGGAGCCCGACCTGGTGATCGACACCGGCGACAACATCGCGCACCACGACGCCGTCGACCCGCTGCTGCACGCGCTCCAGCCGCTGCTCGCCGCCCCGGGGGCGTTCGTCATGGGCTCCAACGACTACTACTCCCCCACCTTCAAGAACCCGGCGCGCTACCTGCTCCCGGACGCCCGCGGACCGATGCGCCGCACGCCCGACCTGCCGTGGGACCGCATGGCCGCGGCGATGCGCGACGCCGGATGGGCCGACCTGACCAACCGGCGCGACGCCGTCGACGTCGGGGGGCGGCGCGTCGCCCTGGCCGGTGTGGACGACCCGCACCTGGACCGGGACGAGTTCCCGGAGACGACCGACGACGAGCCGGCGCTGCTGCGCCTCGGGGTCGCGCACGCGCCGTACCAGCGGGTGCTGGACCGGATGCACGCCGACGGAGCGGACGCGATCATCGCCGGGCACACGCACGGCGGCCAGCTGTGCCTGCCGTTCTACGGGTCGCTGGTCACCAACTGCGACATCGACCGCGGGCGCGCCAAGGGGCTGCACGGCTGGCCCGGACCGCGGCCCGACGAGCCGGGCGGCGAGGACTCGACCTGGCTGCACGTCTCGGCCGGCGCCGGGACCTCGCCGTACGCCCCGGTGCGGTTCGCCTGCCGCCCGGAAGCGACCTTGATCACGTTCACGGCGCGGGGCCGGATCTGAGTTTTCGTTCCGGGGCCATCGTCGGCTATCCTGAGCAGGCTTCCGCACGAGGGATCCGGTTCGCCGGGACTCGAGCGTGCGGGTGCAGTCCCTCGGGGTGTGGCGCAGCTTGGTAGCGCGCTTCGTTCGGGACGAAGAGGTCGCAGGTTCAAATCCTGTCACCCCGACCAGCCGAGAGGCCCTCTGGCCAGCGGAAACGCTGAACCGGAGGGCCTTTCGCCTTTCCTGGGGGCAGACCTCTCCTTCTGTTCCCGTCGTCGCTACTCTTCGGTCATGCGCAGCGACGACGGGGACGAGCGTTCGCCGTACACGTATCGCGCCGTGGCCGAGGGCACTTCCCTGGCTCTGGTGCTGCGGCTGCTCTGCCGGCCGAGCGAGGGCCAGCTCGAGATGGCGTTCGGGGCCAACCCTCGGTCGGACCAGCGCGTCGGCATGCTCAGGAAGGCCCATTTCGCTGCTGGTGGCGGCCTCGTCGGAGGGACGATCATCGGCGTCCTGGTGGCGTTCTACCGCGGGCGCAGGTTCCCCGCACCTGCGTGGACGGAGGTCGACTCGCAGATCGCATCGATCGCCGTCGGCGCGACCCTCACCTACGTCGCTCTGCTGCTCCCCCTCTTCGTGACGATCGGGTTCCGCCGTCGCGTCGCGGAACGCGACCACGAGACCTGGCTCGTCCGGTCCAGGCATCGACGTGGCGGACGATTCGTCCCGGATCCACGGTCTCAGCCGCAGCCCGTCGATCTCGGCGCCGCCGTCACCATCTGCCTGATCACCGCGGCGCCGATCTGGGCGCTCGTCCTGTAGACAGCCGAGGCCGCCCCGTGGTGGGTCAGCCCCGCCACTCCTCGGCCAGCAGCCCGTAGTCCATGCCGTCCAGCCACTCTCCCGACCGGTGCAGACCGGTCTTGCGGCTGTGCTCCTCACGGCGCATCC
Source organism: Isoptericola sp. 178 (assembly GCF_030586525.1). Lineage (NCBI taxonomy): Bacteria > Bacillati > Actinomycetota > Actinomycetes > Micrococcales > Promicromonosporaceae > Isoptericola > Isoptericola sp. 178. Next base: position 39,530 of record NZ_JAUQYN010000004.1, read on the forward strand.
CGAGGCGCTCCATCAGCCGCCACGAGGCCTCGTTCGCCGCAAAGCATCCGGCGTGCACGCGACGCAGCCCGAGCTGCTCGAAGGCCATCCCGATCACCGCGCGGACCGCCTCGGTCGCGTAGCCCTGGCCACCGAACGCCGGGTCGAGGGTCCAGCCGATCTCGGCCTGGACAGCCCGGCCCTGGTCGGCCACCTCGGCCTGCGCCCACCCGTCCTCGACCTTCACCATGAGGTCGCCGATCGGCTCGCCGTCGAGCTCGAAGAGCAGCGTCAGAGCCAGGCGGGTGGGGTCGACGAACCGCGCCCGGTAGGTCGCGTAGTCGGTCGGCGCGCTGGTGATCCACTCCCCCACCTCGGGCAGCCGCCGCCACCGCCAGGTCGCCGCGGCGTCGTCGGGCGTGGCGCGGCGGATCGCCAGGCGTTCGGTGAGCACGGGCCACGAGACGGCGTCGAGGGGGTCCACGAGCCTCAGCGTAGGCGGACGGGTCGGCCCGACGGAGGCGTCAGGCGCCCCAGACGGCGCGCAGCACGCGGACCGCCTCGTCGACGTCGACCCCCGCGTCCCGACCGGCACGGGCCAGACCCTGCGCACTCTCGACGAGGGCGCGCGGCGCGGCACCTGCGGTCGTGCTGACACGGGTCCCGGAGCCGATGCGGCTGACCAGCACCCCGTCCGTCTCCAGGGAGCGGTAGGCCTTGGCCGCGGTGCCGGCCGCCACCCCGAGGTCGGCGGCGAGCTGGCGGACCGAAGGCAGCCGCTCGTCGGCGCCGAGCTGCCCCGTGGTGACGAGGCCCCGGATCTGGTCGCGGATCTGGTCCGCCGGTGGCGTGCTGCCGGTCAGCGCGATGCGCAACGCCACCGCTCAGCCCTCCGTCACGGGTGCGGGAGCCGCCGCACGCTGCCGTGCGGCGCGGCGGGCCACCAGCGCCGCCAGCAGCAGGAAGAACCACACGAACCAACCACCGGCCTGGACGACGTCCCCGGCCAGCCGCAGCGGTTCCGCGAGCGGTGCGAACGCGCTCTGCAGCGATCCGGTCTCGGACGAGGAGCCGCGCACCATCAGCGCGCCACGAAGCGAGTGGACGACCGCGGACAGGTGCAGCAGCAGCGCGCCGACGACGACCCCGACGACGGCGCGTGAGCGCCAGGTCCGCTGGGCGACGTCCGCCTCGTGGTCGCCCACCACCGCCGGACGCGCGACGAGCATGAGGTCGAGGTACGCCAGGAGCAGCAGGACGGCGATCAGCACGAGGCACGGCACGGAGTAGTGCCAGCCGTAGATGTGCGTCCCGACGGCGATCTCCCCGGCCTCGACGAGGAACATCCGGTAGTGCCCCTGGTCGTCGGGCCGGGAGACGAGACCCAGGGCGATCGTGAGGACGACGACCACGGCCAGCACCAGGGACGCCGCGACGAGCCACCACGGTCGGACGAAGGTCAGAGGAGTCCGCCGGGCCAGGACCGCGGAACGACCGGACGGACGACGACAGACCGGAACAAGGAACACGGCTAGGGCGATCAGTCCGGCGATCAGAGGCCCGGTGTAGAGGGTGGCGCCGTACAGTCCGCGCAGCGCGTCGGGGATACTCACGAAGGGCCCGATGCCGCTCCACTGCCGCGCGGCCAGGAAGGCCAGAGCGAGCACCAGGCCGGAGAGCACCACTACGCGGACGCCCGTCGTGACCTGCAGTGCGCGGGCGGACCGCCGACGGGCCGCGAGGACCACGAGGGCCGCCAGGAGCCCGGCCGCCTCCTGCGAGAACGTCAGCAACAGGAACAGCGGCACGGCGAGGACCTCCGTCGGTTCGGTCGGCGGGACCATGTGTACCAGTGAGTTGATACACCCGTCCAGCGCACCCACCGCGACGGCGCGCCGCGTAGAGTTCGACCCACACCGTCGTGGAGGATCCCTTGCCCGTCACCAGTGCCGACGTCGCGCGCGCCGCCGGCGTGTCCCGCACCACCGTCAGCTACGTCCTCAACGACACCCCGGGCACGAACATCTCGACCGCGACCCGCGACCTCGTCCTGGCCACCGCCGCACAGCTCGGGTACGCGCCGTCGGCCGCGGCACGCGCCCTGCGCCGCGGGCAGAGCGACCTGGTCGTGTGCGTCCTGCCCGACTGGCCCACCGGCCCCGTCGTGGACACGGTCCTGGACCTGCTCACCGACAACCTCGCCGAACGCGGCCTCTTCCTGCTGGTGCACCACCACCGCTCGACCCGGCCGCTGCGCGAGCTGTGGCGGGCCGTCACGCCCCGCGTCGTCGTCGGTCTCACGCACTTCCCGGCCGAGGACCTGCGGGCGCTGCGCCAGGCGGGCATCGAGGTGGTCGGTGCCGGGTCCGTGGACGACGGCGCCCACCCCGGCATCGACGCGGAGAACCAGCGAGGACTGGGCGAGCTCCAGGTCGAGCACCTGCTCGAGCGTGGGTACCGACACCTCGGCATCGCCACGACCCCGGACGAGCGGCTGCGCGAGTTCGCCGATCTGCGCACGGACGGTGTGCGGCGCGCCTGCGCCCGGGCGGACGTCCCCGTGCCGCCGGTCGCCGTCGTCACCCCGGTCGCCCCCGCGACCGAGGCGGTGCGCGGGTGGGTGGCCGACGGCGTCGACGCGGTCGCCTGCTACAACGACGAGGTCGCCCTGGCGGTCCTGGCCGGGGCCCGCGAGGCCGGTGTCGAGGTGCCCGGCCGTCTCGCCGTCATCGGTCTCGACGACGTCCCGGCCGCCTCGCTCGCCGACCCGCCCCTGACGACCATCTCGCAGCCGAGCGCCGCGCAGGCCCGTCACCTGGCGGCGAGCGTCGAGGCGGTGCTGGACGGCCGGCCGCTGCCGCCCGGGCCGGACGAGCCGAGCCGCGTCGTCCCGCGCGCCTCGACCTGACCGACCCCCTCCGCGCACGGCGCCCCGCCCCGGACGCAGGAGAACCCCGCCCCGGGGACGGACCGGACGGGCCGTCCCCGGGGCGGGGTCTGCATCTCCTGCTCAGGAGGGAGGGGTCAGGGTGCGGGGTACTCCACGAGGTACTCCGGCACACCGACCGTCGACGGCGGCACCGCGTCGCCCACGCCGTTGACGACGTGGTTGATGGTCCCGGCCGACAGGTTGACCGTCATGATGTGGTGCAGCTTCACGCCCGGGGCGTCGGGCACCTCGAACCCGTTCTCGGTGACGATGTCCGGGTTGTTCTGGTTGAAGACGTACACCCCGCCACCGTGCAGCGTGTGCTCGGTGACGTCGTCGGCCACCTTGTACCCGGCGTACCCGAGGGTGCCGTCCGGACGGGTCCAGTCGGCCTGGGTCGGCGGGTCGTAGGGCAGCTCGTTCTGGTAGAGCACGGTGGTGCCGCGCTCGCCGTTCCAGACGGTGTTGAACTCCTGGAAGTGCTCGACGAACAGACCGGTCGCGGTCACGTCGTCACCGTTGATGCGCACACCGGTGCGGCCGATGTTGGTGTTCCACCGCACGGTGTCACCGTTCACGCCGTTCTCCCCACCCGTGGGGAAGCCCTCGACGCCGTGGTCCCCGCGCCACACCCAGGTGTGGTCGATGAGCACGTTGTCGGAGTTCACCTCGAGCGCGGTGTCCGTGGACCCGACGTGGGGGCCGCCGACGCGGAAGTACACGTCGGACAGCGTGGTCGGGTTCGCGGGGTCGGTCCGGTTCTCGTGGTCGCCGTTCTCCTTGCCGACCTGCAGCAGCAGCTCGGACTCCGTCTCGCCGGCGTCGATCGTGACACCCGCGACGACGGCGCCGGGGACGTCCGCGACGCGCATCGGCGTCGCGCCGTCGACGGCGGTCAGGGTGGCGTGCCCCATGCCGAGCACGACGGTGTCGGGACGCTTGACCTCGATGGTCTCCGCGACGTCGTAGACGCCCGGCGTCAGCAGCAGGTGCTTGCCACGGGCCAGGTTGGTGTTGATCTCGCGGACCGAGTCACCCGGCTGGGCGACGAAGAAGTCCTCGATGCCGATGGTGCGCCCCTCGGTCATGCCGTCGGCCCAGCTCACGCCGCGCGTGCCGGTCTGCGCCGCGGGCACGCGGACGTTCCAGCGCCCGTCGTCGTCGACGAAGAGGTACGGCTTCTCCCGGCTCACGGGCGTCTCGTCGAGCGTCGTGTACGGCGGGGAGGGGAATTCCGAGTCGTCGGGGGCACCGACGACGCCGGAGAACACCTGGTTCCACACGGCGTTCGACCAGGCGGGCATCTCGCTGTTGCGGGTCAGCCACTGCTGCTGCGACCCGTTCAGCGGCGGCGTGTCGAACCGCGAGTCGGCGATGAAGCCCCCGGAGGCGTAGTGCGGCCCGTCGGTGCAGTAGTCCATCAGGGACAGGAAGCCGTCGACGTCGAGACGTCGCATCGAGACCGCCTGGGAGACCGCCCAGAAGTTGGCCGACGCCCGGCACCCGTCCTGACCGGAGCTGTCGATCGTCAGGTGGAGGTTCGACAGCGTGCGCCAGAAGTTGACGAGCGCGATGCAGTTCGAGCTGCCCGGAATGTTGTTCAGGCAGCGGTTGTAGACCTCGATCGCGCCGCGGACGTCGACGTCGCCCGGGGACGCCCCGAGGCCGGCGACCTCCGTGTAGTAGCCGACGCGCGCCTGCAGCGGGTCCTCGGCCGAGCCGTAGCTGCCCGGCTTGAACAGCACGCTGTAGCGGTCCGTCGACATCTCGGCGTCGGTCTGCTGCTCGGCGAGCTCGTCGAGCGCCGTCTCGATCTCCGCCTGCGGGGTCGAGGGGTCGAAGACCATGACGTTCGGGCCGAGGTCCGGGTCGAACGGGTCGACCTGGTCGGGCGGCGACGCCTGCGCGGCGCCGACGCCGGTCAGCAGGACGGCCGCGGCTGCTCCCAGGGCCAGTGCGCGGCGGGGCCTGCCGCGCGAGGACGGGACTGACATGCGAGTTCCTCTCCGTCGAGACTCGAGGGGGCAGTAGTGACTCGTGTCACCACGCATGGCCGACCTTAGAGGTCCGCGACATCGGAGCGCAAGGGTGATCCTGCGACGTCTTGCCGGAACCGTGACCGTCCCCGCACGTCAGACGGCGAGGACCACGCCCTGCTCGTAGCATCACCAGCACGGGACGACGCCGGGAGGAGCCGGGCATGGCCGACGACGCGGTGACACCACTCTCGCGACGGACCGCGGGCACGGCGCGGAGGTTGTGGCGACTCGTCCACGTCCGTGCCGTCGCCTACCTCGTCGCCGGTGCCGTCCTCCTCGTCAACCCCGACGAGGGCCTGTCCTGGCTGCGCTGGGTGATCGGCCTGGCCATCCTCGCCCAGGGAGCGCTGCTCGCGGTCGAGAACGTCCCCGGGCAACGGGCCGACCAGGGTGATCTGAGCTGGCGGTTCGTCGCCGGGCTGCTCAGCGTCGCCGCCGGCCTGCTCGTGGTGCTCTGGCCCTCGATGACGGCTCCCCTGCTCTTCCTCGTCGTCGGCGTGTGGGCCTGCGCCGCGGGCGTGGCCGGGGTCGTCGCCGGGCTGCGGGGGCGCGCCGTACGCGCGAAGGCCTGGGACTGGCAGCTCGTCAACGCGGTGCTGTGGATCGTGCTCGGCATCGTGATCCTCGCCCGACCCACCGACGACGCACCGACGATCGCCCTCCTGCTGTCGACGTACCTCCTGCTCGCCGGGGCGGTGCTGCTCGTCGCGGGTCTCTCCACCGGAACCCGGCAGAAGGACCGCGACACCGCCTGACGACACCGGGGCCTGGCGCCCACCGCCGCCGCCGCGCACCTGCGGCCCTCCACGGCACGATCCGGGCAGACGTGACACTCTGTGAGGCGGACTGCAGGACAGCGCCAAGGAGGACCGATGGATCCGATCGTCGTCGTCGGGGGTGGGCTCGCCGCAGCCCGCGCCACGGAGACCTTGCGCGACCAGGGCTACGACGGGCCGCTCGTGGTGGTGGCCGGCGAACCCATGCCGCCGTACGAGCGTCCTCCGCTGTCCAAGGAGTACCTGCGCGGCGAGGCGGGACGTGCCGACCTGCGCCCCCTGGACGCGGACTGGTACAGCGACCACAACGTCGACCTGCGGACCGGGACCAGCGTCACCGCGCTCGACGTCGGCGCCCGCTCGGTCACCACCGCTCCCGGCGGGTCCCAGCGGTACTCCCGGCTGGTGCTCGCCACGGGATCCCGGGTCCGGCGGATCGACGTGCCCGGGGCCGAGCTCGACGGCGTCCACTACCTGCGCTCCGTGCGCGACGCCGACCGGCTCTCCACCGCGCTCTCCGAGGACGGACCCGTCGTCGTGGTCGGCGACGGGTGGATCGGTATGGAGGTCGCCGCCTCCGCCCGGCAGCTCGGCCGGGACGTGACCGTCGTCGGCCGCGGCCCGCACCCGCTCGCGTCGCTCGGCGCCGAGGTGGCCCGCGTCTTCACCGGCGTGCACGAGGACAACGGCGTGCGGCTGCTCCACGGCCGCTCCGTCGTCGCGATCCAGGGCGACGGCACCCGGGCGAGCAGCGTGCACCTCGACGACGGCACGTCCCTCGCGGCACGCACCGTCGTCGTCGGGATCGGCGTCACCCCGGAGGTCGGGCTCGCCGCGGAGGCGGGGCTCGACCTGGTCGCGGACCGCGACGGCGGCGGCGTCGCCGTCGACGGGACCCTGCGCACCTCCGCACCGGAGGTCTGGGCCGTCGGCGACATCGCCGCGGTACCGTCCGCACGCTTCGACCGGCTGCTGCGCATCGAGCACTGGGCCGTGGCCGACGAGACCGGCAAGCATGCCGCGCGGGCCGTGATGGGCTCCGAGGAGCCGTACGACGTGCTGCCGTACTTCTTCTCCGACCAGTTCGACCTCGGCATGGAGGCCAAGGGACTCACCGAGGGCGACGTCGTGATCTCCGGCTCCGCCGAGGACCGCGAGTGCGTCGCGTTCTGGGTCGACGGCGGCCGGGTCAACGGGGCCATGGCCGTCAACGTCTGGGAGCGGATGGACGAGGCCGAGGAGCTGATCCGGCACGACGGGACCGTCGACCGGGCGACGCTGGAGTCTTTCGCCGGCTGACCCCTGGCCGCCCCGACGGAGCACGAGTCCAGGACGGAGGACGAGGTGGGACGACGGAGAACCTGGCAAGGCGTAGGAGCCCTCGGCGCGGGGATCGCCTCCCTGGCGACCTGGGACCTGCTGCAGCGCAAGCACACGATCCTGCGCCGGTACCCCGTGATCGGCCATCTGCGCTACCTCCTCGAGATCGTCCGGCCCGAGCTGCAGCAGTACTTCATCGAGCGCGACTGGGACGGCCGCCCGTACGACCGCGACACCCGCTCGCTCGTGTACGAGCGGGCGAAGGGCGTCAACGAGGAGAAGCCGTTCGGCACCGAGCTCGACGTCAACCGGGTCGGGCACGAGCACCTCGTGCACACGACGACCCCGCTGGAGACCCCCGACGAGCCGGCGCGGGTCCAGGTCGGCGGACCCGACTGCACCCGCCCGTACTCCATGGCCCTGCTCAACGTCTCGGCCATGAGCTTCGGCTCCCTGTCGGCCAACGCGATCCGCGCCCTGAACAAGGGTGCCGCCCTCGGCGGGTTCGCCCACGACACCGGCGAGGGCGGCCTCTCGCCGTACCACGAGGAGCACGGCGGCGACCTGGTCTGGGAGATCGGGACCGGCTACTTCGGCGCGCGGACCGCGGACGGCGACTTCGACTCCGCGACGTTCCGCGCCACCGCCGCGAAAGACCAGGTCAAGATGGTGTCCCTCAAGCTGAGCCAGGGCGCGAAGCCGGGGGTCGGCGGGGTACTGCCCGCCTCGAAGGTGACCGCCGAGATCGCCCGGACACGCCAGGTCCCCGCGGGCGAGAAGTGCGTCAGCCCTTCCGCCCACCGGGTGTTCTCGACCCCGACCGAGCTCGTCGAGTTCGTCGCACGGATGCGTGAGCTCGCCGGTGGGAAGCCCGCCGGCATCAAGCTCTGCGTGGGCTCACGGGTGGACGTGCTCGCCGTCTGCAAGGCCGTGCTGGAGGTCGGAACCGCCCCCGACTTCATCATCGTGGACGGCGCCGAGGGCGGCACCGGTGCTGCACCCCTGGAGTTCGAGGACCACGTCGGCATGTCGCTCACCCAGGGACTGATGACGGTCCACAACGCCCTCGTGGGCACGGGACTGCGCGACCGTGTCCGCGTCGGCGCGAGCGGGAAGATCGCCGGAGGCAGCGACATCGTCAAACGGCTCGCCCAGGGGGCCGACTACACCAACGCCGCCCGGGCCATGATGATGGCCGCGGGCTGCATCCAGGCGCAGCGGTGCCACACCGACCGCTGCCCGAGCGGCGTCGCCACGCAGAACCCCTGGCGGGCCCGAGCCCTCGACGTCGCGGACAAGAGCGAACGCGTCCACCGCTACCAGCGCTCCACCGTCGACGAGGCGATGCGACTCATGGCCGCCATGGGCGTCTCCGGACCCGAGGAGCTGACCCCCGCGCACCTCCGGCGCACCGTGTCCCCCACGGACAGCCGCTCGTACGCGGAGCTGTACGAGTGGCTCGCCCCGGGCGAGCTGCTCGACGACGCACCGCAGGGCTGGGCCGCCGACTGGCGGCTCGCGTCGGCCGACCGCTTCGGTCCGCTCGCCGCCGGGTCCTGACCCCCCGACGAGATCGCCGTGCCGCCCGAGCCCACGGTCGCCCAGGGCTGGGTGTTCGCCGTCGCGGAGTCCACCGAGATCCCGAGGGCCGCTGACGGCTGCCCTGCCCGACGCGTCGACGCCGTCCGCGGCGGTCAGCCGAACGTGAAGGTGTACACGGTCACGCCGGCGGGCACCTCCAGCTCCACCGTCCCCTCGGTCGCGCCGTCACCGCGCAGCACGTCGTACAGCGTGGGGTTGCCCGCCACGTCGATCTCCCGCTCCGCGCGCAGGGTGCCGTCGTCGGCCAGGACCCGTGCCGTCACGGTGCCCTCGCCCCCGAGCACCGAGTACACGTCGGTGGACCGGTAGGCCAGCCGCAGGATCGCGTCGTCGGACACCGCGGTCGCACCCTGGAAGTCGACGTCCCACCGACCGTCCAGGGAGAAGGTGTCCTCGGGCTGCTCGGTGGGTGCGGTGAACCGCCGCTCGCCGCTGCCGTAGTCGGTCGGCCCCGCGTAGTTGAAGACCTTGTTGAGCGCGAGGTACGTCTCCGGCGTCGTGTCGGCCTGCGGGGTGGTGTCCTCGGTGTCCGTGGGCGCGGGGAGCGTGACGCCCGGGTCGGCCTCCCGCAGCAGGTCGCGGATGTGCTGCTCCGTCGTGGCGTAGTCACCCTCGCCGAACTTCAGGTAGCGCACGGTCCCGTCGGCGTCGATCAGGTACTCGGCGGGCCAGTACCGGTTCCGGTAGCCGGTCCACGTCGAGTAGGCGTTGTCCTGCGCGATCGGGTGGTCGACACCGAGATCCTCGGCCCCCGCGACGACGTTGCGCGTCTCGCGCTCGAAGGCGAACTCCGGGGTGTGCACGCCGATCACCTCCAGACCGGCGTCGCGGTAGGCGTCGTACCAGGCGTTGACGTGCGGCAGCGCCCGCTGGCAGTTGATGCAGGAGTAGGTCCAGAAGTCGACGAGCACCACCTGGCCGCGCAGGTCCGCGAGCTCGACCGGTGCACCGCCGGGGGTGTTGAGCCAGGTGGTGATGCCGGTGAGGGGCGGCGCCGTCCCGCACTCGGCGAGCTCGGCGTCCCCGCTCGTGCAGTTCGACAGCTCGCGGTTGGCGTCCGTGACGATCCCGCCGAGCTCGAGGGCGTCCTGGACGGTCTCGCTGGAGTCGAGCTGCTGCTGGAGGGTGCCGGTGTAGTCCGGCAGGGCCCGCTGGAGCTGGGCCGGGAGGTTCAGCGCCAGGGCGCCCGCGAGCGCGATCATGACGAGCCCTCCGGCGGTGCGGATGCCGCGCTGGTGGCGCTGGAACCCCCGCACCCGCTCGGCCACGCGCCGTCCGGCCAGGGCGAAGACGAGCAGCGGGACCGCGGCACCGACGGCGAAGCTCACCGTCAGGGCGACCGTGCCCGGTCCGACGTCGCCGGTCGCGCCCGCGACGGTGATCGCGGCCAGCACCGGCCCGGCGCACGGCACGTAGAGCACGCCCAGGCCGAGGCCCAGCAGGAACGCCCCGCGGTCCGGGCGCGGGGACCGCCGCGACCCGAGGGCCGCGATCCGCCGGAAGGGCCGCTCGAGCACCTCCTCGAACCGGGGCACGATCATGCCCGCGCCGATCGCGGCCAGCAGGGCGATGCCGAGCCAGCGCAGCAGGTCCTGCGGCAGCCCGAGCGCGGTGAGCAGGAGCGACCCGAGCAGCGTGAAGAGGCTGAAGCTGACGACCAGTCCGGCGATGACCAGGTAGGGGCGCCAGGACCGGGGCGTCCGCCGCCGGCGGTGGCGCGCCTCGGTGCCGTCCCGGTCCCCCCGCGACGGGCCGCTGGAGACCCTGCCGACGCGGTCGACCCGGATGGCCGTCGGCGCCCCGGCGAAGAGCGCCTGGTCGACGCGGGCACGTGCCGGGTCCTCACCGAGGTTCGCGGGTGCGTCACCCGTCGCGGCCCGGGTCCGCGCTCCCTCGACACCGCCGGCGAAGAAGATGACGGGCAGCATCGGCAGGATGCACGGCGAGATGCCGGTGACCAGACCACCGAGCAGACCGACCAGGACGAGCGTCTCCATGCCCGGGGTTCGGAGCGCGGAGCGGCGCGGATGGGTCGGAGCCCGACGCTCAGCCCCGCACCGTCGTCGTCACCCTGGTCAGGCTGGGACGCCGCGGCGTGGAGCCGAACCCGAACCGGACCGGCGGGTCGACGTCCGCGAGCGCCCCGAGGTCCGTGCCCTCCCAGGTGGCACTGACGGCGTCGACCCGGTGCACGTCCGTGGCGCCGTACGTCTCGTGCCGGCCGTTGCCGGCGCTGCCCCGCGTCCGGACGCCGTCGAGCACGAGCCGGGCGACAGGGTCGGTGAGCACGGTGAACCACGGCGCGGAGGCGAGCCGGCCCGGCAGCAGCCGCAGCAGCCGGCCCAGTCCCGTGCGGCGCCCGACGGCGGCGTGCAGGTGGAGCGGACCGGCCTCGGCGGTGAGCGACCCGGGAGCGCCGTCCTCGAGCCGCACACGGACCGGCGACTCCACGACGTCGTCGAACCCGTAGGTCGTGGCCACGAACTCGGCGACGTGGGCCGGCGCCACGAGCCGACGACGGCCGGAGCCGTCCTCGACCATCGCGTCGGCGAAGGCACCGAACGGCGAGCGGTCCCAGACCCCCAGCACCACCCGCGTCCCGGACGTCGTCCCGACGCCGAGGATGCGACCGTCGAATCGCCACATGTCGCTCATCCACCGATGATGCGGGCCCGTCGGCGAGCGCGCGAGATCACAGATCGACAAAGTTTTCGCCCTGACCCATCCGGACGGCGCCCTCGTTCCGAACACCCTCGTGAAGCGCCCCGGGGACGTCGGGGCGACGAGGCAAGGAGAGAACGATGAAGGCTCGCACTCGCACCCGCACCGCCGCCGCCGGCTTCGCGACCCTGGCCCTTCTGGCCCTGGGCGCCTGTTCCACCGACGACGGGGACACGGCCGGCTCGGAGGAGACGATGACCGAGGAGTCCCCCATGGAGGAGGAGTCCATGGCCGAGGAGGACATGGAGTCCGAGGACGACATGGCCGAGGAGGACATGGAGATGGACCCGGCCGCCAACCTCGTCGGCCCCGGGTGCGAGGACTACGCCTCGCAGGTGCCCGACGGTGCCGGCTCGATCGAGGGCATGTCCACCGAGCCCGTGGCCGTCGCGGCGTCGAACAACCCGTTGCTGACCACGCTGACCGCCGCCGTCAGCGGCGAGCTCAACCCGGACGTGAACCTGGTCGACACCCTCAACGGGGGCGAGTTCACGGTGTTCGCCCCGGTGGACGAGGCCTTCGAGGCCGTCGACGCCGAGACCATCGACGCCCTGTCCACCGACGCCGACCTGCTGACCTCGGTGCTGACCTACCACGTGGTGGAGGGCCAGGCACTGCCCGAGGACGTCGTCGGCGAGCACACCACGGTCCAGGGCGAGACCGTCGAGGTCACCGGCGAGGGCGACGAGCTCACGGTCAACGACGCCGGCGTCATCTGCGGTGGCGTCATGACGCAGAACGCGACCGTCTACCTCATCGACGGGGTCCTCATGCCGACGATGTGACCGGCTCCCTGGTCCCGGCCGCGCAGGGGGCGGGCGGGACCAGGGCACCAGCTCCGCACCGGCCCGCGCCGTCCTCGGACGGGGTGGGCCGGTGTCGTGCTGCGGCGGATCGCTCCGGGTCAGCCCTCAGAACTCGCGGTCGGGCCGCCCCTGCACTCGCACGCTCGCTCCGGGTCAGCCCTCAGGACTCGTGGTCGGGCCGCCCCTGCACTCGCACGCTCGCTCCGGGTCAGCCCTCGGCGAGCACGACGACCGGGTCGGTGGTCGGCTGCTGCGAGCCGCCCTCCGGCTCGACCGACACGGCCAGGCCGACGCCGTCCACACCCTGCAGCAGCCGCTCGACGGCACCGTCCTCGGGGTCGAGCAGACCCGCGGACGTCACACCGCCCTCGGCGCCGACCAGCCAGAGCTGGTAGGTCGAGCCCGCGCCGACGTCCGGCAGGTCGCTCGCGCTGAACAGCAGGTCCTCGCCGGCGACCAGCACCGAGGCCTGGCCGCCCCCGGCGACCTCGCTGCGCAGCAGGGTCGCCGACGGGTCGGCCATCATCTGCGCGACCGTGTCGACCTGCTGCTGGAGCTGGTTCTGCTCGACGGTCGCCCGGATCGCGACGGTGGTGGGCACGGCCACGGCGACGACGGCGGCGGCCGCTGCGGCGACGAGGCCCCACCGGCGACGGCGCCGGGCCAACGGCACGACGTTCTCGTCGCCCGCGGAACGGGCGCTCCGGGTCTCGCCGTCGGATCCGGACCACGCGCCGTCGTCGACCCCGGAGCGCTCGCCGGGTGTCGCCGTCGACCCCTGCGCGATGCGGGACATCACGGCATCGCGGAGCTCGGCCGGCGGCGTCGTGTCCACCGTGAACGCCGCGACCACCTCGCGGTACTCGTCGAGGGCGCGGCGGGCCGCCGGGTCGGCGGCGAGGAGGCGTTCGACCGCACGGCGTTCCAGGTCGTCGACCGCGTCGAGCGCGTAGGCGGGCAGGAGGTCCCAGGCGTCGTGCGTGCTGTCAGCCATGGTTCACCCCCAGGCAGTCGCGCAGCCGGATCAGTCCGTCGCGGATCCGGGACTTGACGGTCGGCAGGGCGGCGCCGAGCCGCTCGGCCACCTCACGGTAGGTCCGACCGCCGTAGTAGGCGTCCACCACCGCCTCGCGCTGCGTCCCCGTGAGCGAGTCCAGGCAGCGCCGCACGGCTGCGCCCTCGAGGCGCTGCTCGACGTCCTCGGCGACGACGTCGTGGCCCGAGGGAGTGACGTTCGTGTCCAAGTCGCGCTGGTCCCGGTCGCGCCGCGCCTGCTCGGCACGGACACGGTCGATCGCGCGCCGGCGGGCGAGGGTGATGACCCAGGTGCGCGCCGACGCGCGAGCCGGGTCGTACGTCGCGGCTGTCTGCCACACCTCGACCATCACCTCCTGGGTCACCTCGGCGGCGTGGTCCGGGTCGCGGAGCACCCTGAGCGCCGTGCCGTACGCGGCGGGAGCCAGGGCGTCGTACACCGGCCCGAACGCGTCCGGCGTCCCGCCGGCGCACGCCGCCAGGGCGTCGTCGACCGGCGTCGTCTCGGGTGGTGGCACCCGCACAGTGTGCCCCACCGGGCACACCAGGTCGATCGACATGCCGCTCCCGTCGTGCGGTCCCGGACTTCCCGGGACACCAGGGGTTCGACGCCGAGCGGCTTCCGGATGGGTCCGGCCCGGGGTGGCGCGACCGTCCGAGGCGCACCCGGGCGCAGCAGCGGCCGGCACGCGCGAGGCGTGCCGGCCGCTGTCAGCCGGGTGTTCGTGGAGCGATCAGAAGCCGGCCACGTTCAGCAGCTTCTCCTTCGTGCCGTCGGGGTCGTCGACGTCGTTCCAGTCGGTGGTGCCGGCCGACTGCAGGGCCGACTTCACCTGGGCCGGGGAGGCCGACGGGTGGGTGGCCTGGTACAGCGCCGCGCCGCCGGCGACGTGCGGGGAGGCCATCGACGTGCCGGAGATGGTGTCGTAGCCACCGCCCTTCCAGGTCGACGTGATGCACACGCCGGGGGCGATGAGGTCGACGTCGGCGCCGTAGTTGGAGAAGCCGGCGAAGGTGTCGTCGACGTCGGTGCGGCACGTCGGTGCGGCGCCGCCACCGGGCAGCCCGTTGAAGTCGGCCAGCGCGCTGACGGTGATGACCTCGTCGTACGCCGCGGGGAGGTGGTTCGCGGAGTCGTCGGACTCGTTGCCCGCCGCCACCACGAAGGTGACCCCGGCGTCGACCGCGGCACAGATCGCCTCGTGCATGGCGTCGGTGTTGCTGCCGCAGGCGTTGTCGGTCCCGGTGCCGCCGAGGCTCATGTTGGCGACCTCGATCTGGTCGGCGTTGGCCGCGACGAAGTCGATGCCGCAGATCACGTCGGACCACTGCCCGCTGCCCGCGTTGTTGAGCACGCGCACCGGCCAGATCCGGGCGCCGGGCGCCACACCGACGACCCCGGCGCTGTCGTCGAGCGCGCCGATGGTGCCGGCGACGTGGGTGCCGTGGCCGTTGCCGTCGTTGGCGGAGCGGCCCGTGGAGCAGTTCATGGCCCCGGGCTCGTAGACGTTGATGTCCGGGTGGTCGAGGTCGACGCCGGAGTCGATGACGGCCACGTCGACGTCGACACGGGTGTCGGTGCCGTCGATGGCGGCGGTCGAGCTCAGCTCGGCGTCGACGCGGTCGATGCCGGTGGGCGTGGTCTGCGCCGTGGTCGTCACGACGCCGTCGGGCTGGACCAGCAGCACGCGGGGGTCGTCGGCCAGGCGAGCGGCGGCGGTCGCGCTCATGTTGGCGGAGTAGCCCCGGATGGCGCTGGTGTAGACGTGGGCGACGGCGACGTCCGCGGCGCGGGAGTGCTGGGCGGCCACCGAGGCGGTGTTGACGGACGGGCTGAGCATCACGATGTAGCCGTTGGTCTCGGGCGGGGCGGCGCTGGCGGGGACGGCGACGCTCGCGGCGGCGAGCGCGGCCGTGCCCCACACGACCAGGAGTTTCTTGTGCACAGCAGGTCCTTTCGTCGGGGTCTTCCGATCGAGCGGGCCGGTGGTCCACCGGGTGCCAGGACAGTGGCACGTCGGTATCCTCGAGCACCAGTACAGACCAGACGTTGTTATACAGATTTTACATAAAACGTAAATCAGGGCATAAAGAACGGACGCGGCAGTCGGCACCCTGCAGAACAACCCGTTGCCGAAGATGTCGCTCCGGGGCGTGGATGTGTTACAGGTCACATCGCCAGGTCGGCGAGGTCCTGTCGGAGCGTGGGGGGATGGTGCGGCACCGTGGTCGAGACACCCTCGGATCTCGTGGCGCGCGCGGTAGCCGGTGACGAACAGGCGCTCGCCCAGGTCATGGACACGGTGCGACGCACGGTCGTGCCCTACTGCCGTGCGCGACTGGGGTCGGGAGCCGGGCGCCACACCAGTGCCGACGACGTGGCGCAGGACGTGTGCGAGGCGGTGCTGGTCGCGTTGCCGCGTGCCCGGGGCCCGCTGCTGCCGTTCGTCTACGGCATCGCCGCCCACAAGGTCGCGGACGCGGTGCGGGCGGCCGCGCGGTCACGTCACCTGGTCGAGCTCGACGGAGTGCCGGAACCGGTCGTCGACGGCACGCCGGAGGACAGCGCGATGGCGGCCGACACGTCGGCGCGCCTGCGGGGGATGCTCGACCGCCTGCCCGCGGTGCAGCGGCAGGTCGTGGTGCTGCGGGTCCTGGTCGGCCTGTCCGCGGCACAGGTCGGCAGGAGGCTGGGCATGTCGGCCGGCGCGGTCCGGGTGGCGCAGCACCGCGGGCTGCGCCGGCTGCGGGACCTGGCGGTCGAGCATCCCCCGGACAGGAGGCTTCAGCCCTCGCGACGCGTGCGGATCGCCTCCGCCAGGACCGAGAGCAGCTCCGCCGTCGTGCCCCAGTCCATGCACTTGTCGGTGACCGACCGGCCGTAGACGAGCTGGTCGAGCGGTGCCGGCTGCTGGGCACCCGCCTCCAGGAAGCTCTCCAGCATGAGCCCGCTGATCCCCTGCTCGCCGTCGGCCAGACGCGCCGCGATCTCCCGCACCACCTCGGCCTGGCGCACGTGGTCCTTGCCGGAGTTCCCGTGCGAGGCGTCCACGATCACGCCGTGCTCCACGGGGCCGCCCAGCCCGGAGGTCCGGGCGACGGCCAGCGCGTCGGCGATGTCGGACGCGCCGTAGTTCGGCCCGCCCCGGCCACCGCGGAGGATGACGTGGCAGTCCGGGTTCCCGGCGGTCTCGACGGCGGCCGCACGGCCCTCCGCGTCCGCGCCGAAGAACGTGTGCTCGCTCGCGGCCGTGATGCAGCCGTCCACGGCGATCTGCACGTCCCCGTCCGTGGCGTTCTTGAACCCGACCGGCATCGACAGCCCGGAGGCGAGCTGGCGGTGGACCTGCGACTCCGCGTTGCGCGCGCCGATCGCGCCCCAGGTGACGGCGTCGGCGATGTACTGCGGGGAGGTCGGCTCCAGGAACTCGCAGGCGGCCGGGACACCGGCGTCGAGCACACCCAGGAGCACCTCGCGGGCAAGCCGCAACCCGTGGTGGACGTCGTGCGAACCGTCCAGGTGCGGGTCGTTGATGAGCCCCTTCCACCCGACCGTGGTGCGCGGCTTCTCGAAGTAGACCCGCATGACGACGACCAGCTCGTCGGACAGCTCGCGGGCCAGCGGTGCGAGCCGGCGGGCGTAGTCGAGCGCGGCCGCCGGGTCGTGCACCGAGCACGGGCCCACGATGACCACCAGGCGGTCGTCCTCGCCGCGCAGCACGTCCCGCACCTCGCGCCGGGACGTGGTCACGAGGTCGCTGCGCGCGGTGCCCAGCGGGAGGCGGGCACGCATCGACCGCGGTGCGGGCAGGGGGTCCAGCGCGCGGACGCGGAGGTCGGAGGTCTCGGCCATCAGCTCAGTATCTCGCTCGGCGTCGGCGGTGCGCGCGGCGGGGGTGTCGGAGGTCGTGGTGCTCATGATCGCGGGGCTCCTGGTGGTGCGGTCGGTGTCGGCGGGGCGGCGGTGTCGCCGCACGCGTTCCGATCCCGACCGGAGGCCCGTCCGACGACGAAGGGCCCGGACGCGGTGCGCGTCCCAGGCCCTGTGCTGGCTCCGGTGGAAGGTGTCGGTCAGGCGCGAGCCCGCCGAGCTCCCAGCGGAGCCGGCGTAAAGCGCCAATACCAACGGATGTCCACGGCCACGACAGTACGCGCGCCGTCCCGCCGCGTCCAGCGCCGTCCACGATCCGGGCTCAGGGGCGGACGAACAGCGCCGCGTCGTCCGGCGCCGCGAGGAACTCCCGCTCCCGGTCGAGCCGTTCGCGCGTGGAGTCCGCCAGGTCGGCGGGCAGCTCGTGGCCGGCGAACCACCCGACCTCCAGGGACTCGTCGTCCGCGACCCGGGCGGCCCGGGCGGCCTCGGGCGACACCGGCCGGGCGCGGAACAGGGTGTCCAGGTACGCGGAGCGGTCACCGTTCGGGTACGTCACCACCGGCGTGCTGAACACCCCGACGATCCCGACGACCTCGATCACCACGGCGGTCTCCTCGAGGACCTCGCGCACGATCCCGGCGGCGGGCTGCTCGCCCGGGTCGAGGATCCCGCTGGGGATCGCCCACCGCGCCGTGTCGGCGCGGCGGCCCAGCAGGAGCCGGTGGTCGCCGTCGCGCACGACGGCGCTGACCCCGGGCAGCCACAGCAGGTCGGTACCGACGCGGGCCCGCAGGGCGGCGACATGATCGGGGATCGGCATGCGCCGACCCTATCCCCGCGCGGCTCCGCGAGGCGGCGACGTCGGAGGCCGTCAGTCGCGCGCGTACCGGGTCACGAAGTTGCGCAGGATGCGCATCGGCTCGGTGACCGGTCGTGCCGAGGCCCGCGCGATCACTGCGCCCGCCTCCTCCGGGTCGAAGTAGCCGTGGTGGCGGTACACCCGCACCCGGTCGGTGAGGCCGGCCAGGTCCAGCTCGGGGTGGAACTGCGTGGCGTAGAGGTTCTCGCGCAGCCGGAACATCTGCACCGGTGCCCACGGGGAGAACGCCAGACGCACCGCTCCGGGCGGCAGCTCGCGCATCGCCTCCTTGTGCCCGGCGAACGCCGCGAACGCCGGCGGCACCCCCTCCAGCAGGGGATCCTCGGCGCCCTCGCGGGTGAGCTCGACGGTGACGATGCCGACGTCCTCGCCGTAGTGCCGGTCCACCACTCCCCCGGCGAACGTGCCCAGGGTGCCGACCCCGTAGCACGCCCCCAGGAACGGGAAGTCGCGGTCCACGACCTCCTCGAGCAGGTCGGCCATCTCGCGCTCGACGCGGTGCTGGACCTCGGACTTCTGGTCGTCCGGGTCGGAGGAGTTGAACGGTCCGCCCCCGACGATGATCCCCGAGTAGGCGTCCAGGTCGACGGACGGCATCGGCCCGGCCTCGAGCCGCACCCGGTGGAGCTGCGCCGGGTGGAGCCTGCCGTACCGGCACATCGCCGCGTACTCGCCGTCGGCGGCGACGTCCTCGGCCCGCGTCGCCAGCAGCAGGAACGGCTTCATGACCCGAGGCTATGCCGCGTGCGGGCCGACCGCTCGCGGGCCCGGGGGCCCGTCCGCGAGGCGGCCGGGACGGCTCACGTCCAGCGGAAGAGGCGGACGGCGAGCGGCAGCAGCAGCGCCGTCCACACCACCATGACGACCACCTGCAACGTCGGGAAGCCGTCGTCGAACCACCCGGCGGACAACGCCTGCGAGGCCGCACCGAGCGGGCTGAACTGCCCGATCTCCTGGATCAGGTCGGGCATCGCCGGCCCCGGCGTCCACACCCCGGCGAGCAGCAGCATCGGGAAGTAGATGGACATCGCGATGCCGTTGGCCGCGGACGCCCGGGGGGCGAGCGCCGCGACCACCATGCCCAGGGACAGCATCACGGCCAGGCCCAGCACGAACGCGAGCACGAGGACCGCCGGCTGCGTGGGCGCCGGCACGTCGAAGGCCACGGCCGCGACGACGAGAGCGAGCACGACGCCGACGGAGGTCGTGACCGCGTTGATCACCAGGTGCGCCGCGACGATGC
Source organism: Isoptericola sp. 178 (assembly GCF_030586525.1). NCBI lineage: Bacteria > Bacillati > Actinomycetota > Actinomycetes > Micrococcales > Promicromonosporaceae > Isoptericola > Isoptericola sp. 178. The sequence goes on from NZ_JAUQYN010000004.1 coordinate 58,734, forward strand.
CCTGCGGGCGCATCGGTGTGGTCGAGAGCCGCCGCAGCACCCCCTTCTCGCGGTACGTGGCGAGGGTGACCGGCATGACGGTGAGCGCCGCGGTGCCGACCGCCATCGCCAGGATCGTCGGCACGTAGGTGGCGATGGGCGTGACCTGGTACCAGACGGACCCCGGCGGGGCGCCCTGGATCGGGTCCCGCATGCCCGGGATGAGGAACCCGACGCCGACCAGCACCACCGTCGGGAACACCACCCCGAAGAACGGGGACGCGAGGTCGCGGAACCACACGAGGAACTCGGTCTGCAGCAGACGCCCGAACCCGCGCCACCCGGACGTCCCGGTCAGCCGGCGTCGCTCGGTCGCGGTGGCGGTCATGACCGGTCCCCCTCCGTGGCGAGCGCGGGTTCGTCCTCGTCGTCCTGCTCGGCGTACGTCCGCCCGGTGACGGCGAGGAACACGTCCTCGAGGGTCCTGGTCACGGTGCGGATGTCGTCCGGCACGAGGTCCGCCTCGGCGAGCGCCGGCATGACGGCGAACAGCACCCGTCGCGAGCCGGTGACGGCGACCTCGCCGTCGCTCCCGGGTGCGACGCCGTGGACGTCGGGGTGGGTCTCGGTGAGCCGGTCGAGGACCGCCCGGGCGGGGGCGGCGGTGCCCTCGGCGAAGCGGACGACGACGGTGCGGTCGGCCTGGAGGCCGTCGATGAGCCCGCGCGGGGTCCCCTCGGCCACGACCCGTCCCGCGTCGATGACGACCAGGCGGTCGCAGAGCCGCTCGGCCTCGTCCATGAAGTGGGTGACGAGCAGGATCGTCACGCCCGTCGCCCGGACCCGGTCGACGAGGTCCCACGTGGACCGCCGGGCCTGCGGGTCGAGGCCCGTGGTGAGCTCGTCGAGGATGGCCACCTCCGGGTTGCCCACCAGCGCGAGGGCGATCGACAACCGCTGCTTCTGCCCACCGGACAGGTTGCGGAACTGCTTGTCCGCGTGCTCGGTCAGGTCGAGCAGCGCGAGCAGGTCGGCCGGGTCGGCGGGACGCGGGTAGAACGCGGCGAAGAGCCGGACGGCCTCGCCGACGGTGATGCGGTCGTGGAGGGTCGCCTCCTGGAGCTGGATGCCGAGCCTGTCCCGCACCGCACCGGGGTCGCGCTGGGTGTCGTGGCCGAGCACCCGGGTGGTGCCGCCGTCGGCCCGCCGCATCCCGGCGATGGTCTCGACGGCGGTGGTCTTGCCGGCACCGTTGGGCCCGAGGATGCCGAAGATCTCCCCGGGGCGGACCGAGAACGACACGTCGTCCACCGCGACCTTGTCGCCGTAGGTCTTCCGGAGGTGGCTCACCTCCACGACGGGGCCGTCCATGGCCCCTCCCTTCGCCAGGCGGGACGTCATTCCGATGGTGCCACGCGCGCTCTCGTGGCGCAGGTGTCCGCGACGGTTCTCACCCGGCCGGGGTGGAGGTCCGGCAGGCCTCCCCGTGAGCGGAGAGGTTCCCGGGGGGCGAGGCTGGTGGCATGGACGCGGCGAACACGTGGTCGAGCCTGGCCTTCGTCGCCGCGGGCCTGTGGATCGTGGCCCGACGGCGCCGGCCGGGCGACGGTGCGGAGGCGCCGTCCGCCGCGCGCACCCGAGTCGCCCTCGGGATCCTCGCCGTCGGTATCGGGCTGGGTTCCGTGGTCCAGCACGGTCCGGCTCCCGCCTGGAACCCGGTCGTCCACGACCCCCCGCTGCTGGGCGCCTACGCCCTCGTGGCCGCGGACGCCGTCGCGGACCTGACCGGTCGACGGCTGCGCACGTGGTGGTGGCTGGTCCCGACGCTCGCCGACGCGGTCCTGGCCGCCGTGTCACCGGCGGCGTCCATCGTCGCGCAGGGGACGGCGTCGGTCGTCGCGGTCGTGGCGATCCTGCTGCGTGCCGTCGCCCGCCCGGTGCTGCGACCCCGGCTGCTCACCGCCCTCGTCGTGCTCGGCGTCGGAGCGCTGATCGGCTTCGTCGAACCGTGGGGCCACGTGGCCTGGCACGTGCTCGCCGCGGCGGCGATCGTGGTCGTGGCTCCCGCCGTCGGGCGCCGTGCGCCGGGCTGACACGACGAGGGGCCCGGGGGGAGCGTCTCGCTCTCCCCGGGCCCCTTCGTGCACGACCTCGGCAGCCTGACTCGCGGCCAGACCTCCTGACTCGCGATCAGGTGCCCTGACCGGCGGTCAGGCGTCGGCGGCCACCGACTCCGCGGCCTCCGCCGCGTCGTACGTCGCCAGCTCGGCGATGTCGGCCGCGACGAGCTCGCCGATCTGGATCGCGTTGAGCGCCGCACCCTTGCGCAGGTTGTCGTTCGCGACGAACAGCACCAGCCCGCGACCGTCCGGGACGGACTGGTCGGTGCGGATGCGGCCGACGAACGACGGGTCGGCACCCGCCGCGCCGAGCGGCGTCGGGACCTCGGTGAGCTCCACGCCCGGGGCGTCGGCCAGCAGCTCGCGCGCCCGGTCGGGGGTGATGGCCGAGCCGAACTCGGCGTGGATCGCCAGCGAGTGACCCGTGAAGACCGGCACGCGCACGCAGGTCCCCGCGACGGCGAGGTCCGGCAGGCCGAGGATCTTGCGGGACTCGTTGCGGAGCTTCTGCTCCTCGTCCGTCTCCTCGGAGCCGTCGTCGACGATCGCACCGGCCATCGCCACCACGTCGAAGGCGATCGGCGCGACGTACTTCTCCGGCGTCGGGAACTCGACGGCGCCGCCGTCGTGCGTCAGGCCCTCGAGGTCACCGGCGGTCGCGGCGCGCGCCTGGTCGGCGAGCTCCTTCACGCCGCCCAGCCCGGACCCGGACACCGCCTGGTACGTGGCGACGCGCAGACGCTCCAGCCCGGCCTCGGCCGTCAGCGGCTTCAGCACCGGCATCGCGGCCATCGTGGTGCAGTTCGGGTTGGCGATGATGCCCTTCGAGGCCTCGCTGATCGCCTCGGGGTTGACCTCGGAGACCACCAGCGGGACCTCGGGGTCGAGCCGCCAGGCGGACGAGTTGTCGATGACCACGGCCCCCGCCTCGGCGAAGCGCGGGGCGTGCTCGCGGGAGGTGCCGCCGCCCGCGGAGAACAGGGCGATGTCGATGTCGGCGAGGTCGTCGGTGGCCGTGGCCGCCGTGTCCTCGACGGTGACGTCGACGCCCTCGTAGGTGATCGTCGACCCGGCCGACCGCGCCGAGGCGAACAGCCGCAGCTCCTTGATCGGGAAGGCCCGCTCGGCGAGCAGCTTGCGCATCACGGCGCCGACCTGACCGGTCGCACCGACGACGGCGACGTTGACTCCGGTGGAGTTGATCTGTGCCACGTGGCTCACCGCCCCGTCCCGGCGTAGACGACGGCCTCGCCCTCGTCGGAGTCCAGCTCGAACGCGGTGTGGATGGCGCGCACGGCGTCGTCGAGGCTGTCCGCGCGGGTGACGACCGAGATGCGGATCTCGGAGGTGGAGATCATCTCGATGTTGATGCCGGCGTCGCGCAGCGCCCCGAACAGGCGCGCGGAGATGCCGGGGTGCGACTTCATGCCGGCGCCCACGAGCGAGACCTTGCCGATCTCGTCGTCGATCTGCAGGTCGATGAACTTCAGCTCGGACTTCACGGCGTTGAGCGCCGCCGTCGTCGAGCGGACGTCGGCGTGCGGGAGCGTGAAGGAGATGTCGGTCCGGCCGGTGTCGGCGGCGGAGACGTTCTGCACGATCATGTCGATGTTCGTGCCGGCCGCGGCCACGACCTCGAAGATGCGGGCCGCCTGGCCCAGGGTGTCGGGCACGCCGACGATGGTGATCTTGGCCTCGCTGCGGTCGTGCGCGACGCCGGAGATGATCGGGTCTTCCATGGGGGCTTCCTCCTGCTCCTCGGAGCTGGCGTTCGGGTCGATGAGGTCTCCGTGGGTGCCCTTGACGAGGGTGCCGGGCTTGCCCGAGAACGAGCTGCGCACGTGCACCGGCACGCCGTAGCGGCGGGCGTACTCGACGGCGCGCAGCGCCAGCACCTTGGCGCCGGAGGCGGCGAGCTCGAGCATCTCTTCGTAGGTGACCTTGTCGATCTTGCGAGCGCCCGGCGCGATGCGGGGGTCCGCGGTGAAGATGCCGTCGACGTCGGTGTAGATCTCGCAGACGTCGGCGTCGAGACCGGCGGCCAGTGCGACCGCCGTCGTGTCGGAACCGCCACGACCCAGGGTGGTGACGTCGTTGTTGCCGCGGTTGACGCCCTGGAACCCCGCGACGATCGCGACCTGGCCCTTCTCGAGGGTCTGGCGGATGCGGTGCGGGACGACGTCGACGATGCGGGCCTTGCCGTGGACCGCGTCGGTGAGGAGACCGGCCTGCTGGCCGGTGAAGGACTTCGCCTTGACCCCGAGCTTGTCGATCGCCATGGCGAGGAGCGACATCGAGATCCGCTCACCGGCGGTGAGCAGGATGTCCATCTCGCGCTGCGGCGGTCGGGGACTGATGTCGGCGGCGAGATCGAGGAGCTCGTCGGTGGTGTCGCCCATGGCGCTCACCACGACGACCACGTCGTTGCCGGCGCGCCTGGCCTCGGCGATGCGCTTGGCCACGCGCTTGATCGAGCGGGCGTCCGAGACGGACGACCCGCCGTACTTCTGCACGACCAGTGCCATGCATACAACCTTTCTGTCGCCGGCCTCCGTCTCTCTCAACGGTCCGCCGGTCCCTTGTGTGTGCGCGGTCCATCGTAGCGACCCCACGTGACGAGCGGTGTGCCAGGTGTCACATCCGGGCGGATCGGGGCCCGTCCCGGGCGTCCCTACGCCGCGGCGGTGACGACGTCGTACCCGAGCGTGCAGATGAGCGCGCCGACCACGACGACGAACACCGCACGGACGAACCTGCTGCCCTTCGACACCGCCATCCGGGCCCCGACGTACCCGCCGACGAGGTTCGCGACGCCGATCGCCAGCCCCAGGCTCCACACGACGGCCCCGGCGGGCACGAAGAAGATCAGGGCACCCAGGTTGGTGGCGAAGTTCACGATCTTCGCGAGCGCCGAGGCCGGCAGGAACGCGTACCCGAGGATGCTCACCAGGGAGATGACCAGGAAGGTGCCGGTGCCCGGACCGAGCAGCCCGTCGTACGCGCCGATGACGAGGCCGATGCCGGCGGCGGTCCAGCGGTGCCGGTTGCCCTCCCAGCGCAGGTTGTCGTACCGGCCGAGCTGTGGCCGGGCGAGGGTGAAGACCGCCACGCCGATCAGGACCACCAGGATGATCGGCGTGAACAGCTCGGCGGGGATCTGCGTCGCCAGCGCGGCTCCCCCGACGGCGCCGGCCAGCGCGGCCGCGGCCATCGGCCCGGCCGTGGTCAGGTCCGGCCCCACACGCCGGTAGTAGGTGATCGAGCTGACCGAGGTGCCCATGATCGAGCCGAGCTTGTTGGTCGCCAGCGCCTGCACCGGCGACATCCCCGGCACGAGCAGCAGCGCCGGGAGCTGGATGAGTCCCCCGCCGCCGACGACGGCGTCGACCCAGCCGGCGGTCAGTCCGGCCAGGACGAGCAGGGCGACGGTGGTGGGGTCGAGGTCGGGCACGTCCGGAATCCTCGCACGCGGCGACCGCTCGCGACGCGCGGTCCGGGCCGCGCGCGATCAGGAGTGCAGGGCGTCGTACTCCGCCTCGGCGGCCACGTCGGCCTCCACGTCGAGGCGCAGGTGCGCCAGCACCGACTGCAGCAGACGCAGCGCCGACGAGGCGCGCTCACCCCAGCTGGACAGGTAGGAGAACTGCCACCACCACAGGCCCTCGAGCTCGTGCCCGTCGTCGAAGTGCTGCAGCCCCTTGGCGATCTCCTCGGCGACGCACGCCAGGTCGCCGGACAGCGACGCCGGGCCGAGCTCCCGGCCCAGCACCGGGTCGACGACCTCGACGTAGTCGTCGAACCCGTCGAACATCTGGCCCAGGGCCGTGCGGAGGGGGTCGACGTCGGTCTCGCGGCCCGCGTCGGGCTCGAACCGCTGCGGCGGCACGACGTCGACGATGGCGGCCAGGCGGGCGCCCGCGGCCAGCAGGTCGGAGGTGGCCAGGATCAGCAGGGACAGCTCGGCCCCCGGGAACCCGCCGGAGGCGACCTGCGACGCCGTGGACAGGAACGTCCGCGCCTGCGTCGACATCTGGTCGGCGACCTCGCGGAGCTCGGAGTCTGCAGCGATCTCTGACACGGTGCTCATCCGTCCTGTGGTGCCTGCCGTCGGCCGGTCGGGCCGACGGACGGTCGTGCTCCGTCCCAGTCTCCACCGACAGGCCGCCCGGGCGCCAGACGGGCCCGCGAGGTCGACGGGCCCCGGTTCAGCCGCCGACGACGCGCCGTCCCTCGAACGCACGGCCGAGGGTGACCTCGTCGGCGTACTCCAGGTCCCCGCCGACCGGCAGCCCGGAAGCGAGCCGGGACACCGTCACCCCCATCGGCCCGATGAGGCGGGAGAGGTAGGTGGCGGTGGCCTCGCCCTCGACGTTCGGGTCGGTCGCGATGATGACCTCGGTGACGGTGCCGTCGGCCAGTCGCGCCATGAGCTCGCTGATCCGCAGGTCGTCCGGTCCGACGTTCTCCAGCGGATTGATGGCGCCGCCGAGCACGTGGTACTTGCCGCGGAACTCCCGCGTGCGCTCGATCGCCACGACGTCCTTCGGCTCCTCGACGACGCAGATCACCTCGTCGCTGCGCCGCGGGTCCGCGCACACCCGGCAGGTCGCCGACTCCGCGACGTTCCCGCAGGTCTCGCAGAACTGCACCCGCGCCTTGACCTCCGTCAGGGCGTCCACCAGCCGCCGCACGTCCGCGGCGTCGGTGGCGAGCAGATGGAACGCGATGCGCTGCGCGCTCTTGGGCCCGACACCGGGAAGCCGGCCGAGCTCGTCGATCAGGTCCTGGACCGCACCTTCGTACACGCGCCCAGCCTACGGCGCGGCGGGGACTTCTCCGGCATGATGCGAGGGATGAGCGAGGACACGAGGGACGAGCTCGTCGCCCTCTTCGACGAAACCGGTGCACCGTGCGGCACCGCGTCGCGTCGTCGCGTGCGGGCCGAGAACCTGCGCCACGCGGCGACGGCCGTCGTCGTCCGCAACGCCGCCGGCGAGGTCTACGTGCACCGCCGCACGGACACCAAGGACGTCTACCCCGGCCGCTACGACTTCTGCGCCGGCGGGGTGCTGCGGGCCGGCGAGTCCCCGTTGCAGTCCGCACGCCGCGAGGTCGCCGAGGAGCTCGGCGTCCAGGGGGTCCCCCTGCTGCGGCTCGGCGAGCGGGACTACGCCGACGCGCACACGCGATACCGCGCGTTCCTGTTCACCTGCACCTACGACGGCCCCGTGCGGTGGCAGCCGGAGGAGGTGGCCTGGGGCCGGTGGGTCTCCCCCCGGCGCCTGGTCGAGATGGTGGACGAGCTCGCGTTCGTGCCCGACTCGGTGGCCGTCCTGGACCGCTGGCTCGACGCCCTGCGGGCCTCCGGCCACGGGAGCGACTGAGGGGCGGGCCGGCCGCTCAGGCTGCCCGGTGGGCGCGGTTCCGCGCCGCGTCGAACCCGAGTCGACCCCTGGTCACGAGGACGAGCACGACCGCGGCGGTCACGAGGGTGGCCCCGATGGCGACGTCGACGGTCGTGTTGTCCGCGCGGAGCACGAGGTGGTCGAGCGCCGGGGTGAAGCTCCCGTGCAGCAGGATGCACAGCAGGACGCTGCCGGTGCGGTTGTAGAGCCAGGTGTAGAAGAACGCGAACACCATCGGACCGACGAACCCGAGCCCGTACAACGGGAGGTGCCAGACTCCCCAGACCACCGCGAGGAGGCAGGTGGCGGCCAGCGGGGCGAAGCGCTCCTGGAGCCGGGGCAGGGCGAACCCTCGCCAGCCGGGCTCCTCGAACCCACCGCCGACGGTGGCCACGAGCAGGAACGTCCCGAGGTAGGCGGGCAGCCGCTCGCCGAGCAGCGCGAGGTCGATCTCCTGACCGACCAGGGCGAGCTCGACGTTCACGATCGCGAGGAGCAGCGGCGGCAGGCCGAGCGCGTAGAGGTAGTACCGCAGCGGGACGCGCCACCGGACGATCTGCCGCGCCCACGGACGGACGGGCGCCCCGGTGCCGCGGAGCACGATCAGCGCGGAGGCCGCCGGCCCGAGCCCTCCCACGAGCAGCAGGGCCTGGGCCGCGGGTCCGCCGAGGCCGGCGACCAGGGGCACCCACAGGGTCCACGAGATCCCGTAGGCGAGCACGACGAAGGCGGCCGGCGGATGCGCCGCCACCCAGCGGCGCAGGGCCCGTGGACCGTGGTCGGCGGTGCCGGGGGGCCGCGGGGTTCGCGGGGGTCCGGCGTCCGGTGTCGTCATGGTGCGCCCCCGGGGCGGTCACGTGGTCACTGAGCCCTGCTGCGACCAGCCAACCCCGCCCGCCGTCGGGACGGTAGGGACCAACGGCCCGACCGCACGGGACTCCTTGCCCCGTCCGCTCGGACCCGCTCGCACCGGACGGGCCGCACGCCGTCACACCTGACCCGGCGGCGGCTCCCGTCGCGCTCCGACCCCTGTCGCACGCAGCAGAGCGGTCCGGCCGAACGACACCGGCTGGTCCGCGGCCACCTCGACCCGTTGCCCTGCGGCGTCACCCCCGAACGAGAGCCGGACCTCGAGGGTGAAGGGCGTGCCGCACCGGATCATGCGGAGGGTCAGCTCGTGACCCCCCGTCCAGGCGGCGGCCCCGGCGACGGCGACCCGCTCACCGTGGTCCAGCTCGGCGCGGCCGGTGACCCACCGCCCGAGACCGCACCGCACCGTGTGCTCGGCGCCGCCCGGCGCGCCGACCCACCGGAACGCCAGGTCACCGTCGACGCGGTCCACCGAGATCGCGTGCCAGGGCAACGGGGTGTCGGACGGCGCGGCCTCCGCGTCGTCCTCCGGGTCCAGCACGAACCAGCAGCCGCGCACCACGTCCTCGAGCACGCCGTGCTCCCAGCCTGACGGCGTGAGGACCGCCAGGTCGTCCGGGGCGAACGACGTGGCATCCGCGGGTTGCGGGGAGCCGAGCTCCGGCACCCGGTCGAAGGCGCGGCCGAGCGTGTCCCAGATCGCGTCCAGCTCGGCCGCGGTCTCGGTGGTGCCGCTGGTCAGCACCACCACGGCGTCGTGCTCCGGCCAGACGACGACGAACTGGCCGAACGCGCCGTCGGCCCGGTACGCACCGTGCCGGCATCGCCAGAACTGGTACCCGTAGCCCTGCTCCCAGTCGGGCTTCACGTCCGGGCCGTTGTCCACCTGCGCGGCGGTCATCTCGTCGACCCAGGACGACGGGACGAGCTGCCGGCCGCCCCAGCGGCCCCGCCGGAGCCAGAGCTGCCCGAGCGCCGCGAGGTCCTCCGTGGTGACGGCGAGCCCGTACCCGCCGACGTCGATCCCCTGCGGGCTCTGCTCCCAGGTCGCGCCGGCGATGCCCAGCGGCTCGAACAGGCGGGGGGTCAGCCAGTCGAGCAGCCGCTGCCCGGTGAGCCGGTGCAGGATCGCGGACAGCAGGTACGTGGCCCCCGTGTCGTACACGAACCGGGTCCCCGGCGCGTGGACCATCGGGGAGGCCAGGATGTCCCGTGCCCAGCCCGACCCGGGTCGGTGCAGGTTCCGCAGGGTGAAGTTCATGGTGTCGGTGCCGTGACCGCTGGTCATGGTCAGCAGGTCGCGCACGGTCATCGCCGCCAGATGCTCCGGCGGGTCCGCGGGGGCGTCCTCCGGCAGCAGGTCGACCACCCGGTCACCGGTGCCGAGCAGCCCCTCGTGCACGGCCATCCCGACCGCCGTGGCGGTGACCGACTTGGAGACCGAGAACGTCCGGTGCGGATCGCCCGGGGCGAAAGGATCCCACCACGCCTCGGCGACCACGTGACCGTGCCGCAGCACCATCAGGCTGTGGACGTCACGGACCTGGTCGAGAGCCGCGACGAGGCGCCGCAGGGACTCGGGGTCGACCCCCTGGGACACGGGGGTCGCGCGGGGCAGGAGGTGGTGCGTCGTCGTCACGGAACCACTGTCGCAGGTCGAGGCCGAGGCTCCGGCGGGCTACCCCGGCGTCGTCCGGGGCCGCCCGGCACCGAACCGGGACATCAGCTCCTGCGACAGCGGGGCGACGGGGAACGGGGTGACGGGGTCGTGCGGGTCGACCCAGCGCAGCTCGGCGAGCTCCGCGAGCGCCCGGGGCTCGAAACCCGTCGGCAGCTCGACCTCGAAGACGTGCGCGTCGACGACGTGGTCGGGCTCGTTCGCGGCCGTGGCATGGTGCTGCCCGAGGGCTCGCACGCGCGGCGGGGCGGCGTCCAGGCCGATCTCCTCGGCGCACTCGCGCAGGAGCGCGTCGCGCGGGGACTCGCCGGCCTCGATCTTGCCGCCCACCTGGATGAACGTCCCGGTGCGCTGCTTGCGCACGAGGAGCCACCGGCCGTGGCGGACGATGACGGCCGCCACGATGTGCAGGGTGGTGGCCGCCGCGGTCACGCCTCGTCCGCCGTCTCGTCGATGATCTTGCCGTCCAGCATCTTGACGACGAGCGGCACGCCGACGAGACCGGAGGAGACCAGCTCGGCGTCCGTGTCGGAGGTGTCGTCCTCGTCCGGCGCCGTGGCCGGCGTCGCCGGGGACCGCTCGGGTGCCGGCGCGGCCGTCGCGGCGGCGGAGCGCATCCGGTGCGGCCACGGGTCCGCCGACGGCCCGACCGGTGCCGGCGTCCCGGTGGACGCGGAGGTGTCGTGCGACCACGACACCGTCGGGGCTGCGGCGACGGCCTCGTCCGGATCCGGCCGGGCCGGCGCACCGCCGGACGGCGCGGCCGACGCGGCCGACGCCGCGCTCTGCGACGTCGCGGCGGACGCCCCGGCGAGCCAGGCGTCGTCCGCGGCCCGGGCGGCGTCCGCCGCCGCGTCGTCGGCGCGGTCGTGCGCGGGTCCGTCGGGGTGCGGCGCGCTGTCGACCGGATCGGCCACCCGTTCGGCGACGGCGACCCCGGTGCGGCCCGTCGTGGCCGCCGAGACCTGGGACGGGGCCGACGGCGCACCGCCGTCGGCTCCCTGGGGGGCGGGCCCGTCCGACTCCGGGGCCTCCTGCGACCGCGACGGTCCGGACTCCACCGCGGGCTGTTCGCCCGGCGCCGACGCGGGTCCGGGCGCCCCGACGGTGACGTCGATCTGCGCACGCAGGCCCAGGGTCTGGTAGACGGCTTCGGCGAACGCCTCCAGGTGCCGCGGCTGGGAGAAGTTCCGGGCCAGTCCCTCGGTCTGGAAGCTGAGCCGGAGCCGGTCACCCGCCAGCGAGCCGATCTGCGCGTTCTGCTCGACCAGCGCCCGGGTCACCGGGCTGGCGAGGTTGGCGACGATCTCCTCCCACCGGCGCCGCAGGTCCTCGGCCGTCGTCCCCGTCGGCTCCGCGGACGGTGCCGGCGCGGCGGGCTGTTCCTGCGGGCGGGCGGCGGGCGGTGCGGTGGTCGCGCGCTCCTCGGTGGCGGAGACCCCGACGGGCGGCTCCGCCGCGTCCACCGGGTCCGTCACCGGGGCTTCGGGCTCCGTGGTGGATCCGGGCTCGGACGGCTCCGTACCGACCGGCTCGGCCGGTGCGGGCGGCTCGGTCGCCACCGGCTCGGTGGTCTCGCGCGCCTCCGTGGGCGCGTCGTCCGCCCCGGGCGTCGCCTCGACCGGCGTCGGTGCGGGAGCCTGAGCAGGCGCCGCCTCCCGCGGCGACGGCTCGGTCGGTTCCGGGGCGGGCTCGGGGGCGCTGACCTCCGCCACGGTGCGGCGGCTCCGGGCCAGCGCGGCGCGGGCGGCGGCCGCACCGGACAGCCCCGCAGGCGCGGTCGGCTCCTCCGCCGGCTCGGCCGCCACGGCCGGTGGCGTCGTCGTGCCGGGCGCCGCACCGACCGGTCCCGCGGCCACCGCACCCCGCTCGAGACGGTCCAGACGAGCCGCGAGCCCCTCCGTACCGTCGTCGGCGCCCGGCAGGAGCAGACGGGCGCACAGCAGCTCGAGGTGCAGCCGGGGCGAGGTCGCCCCGGTCATCTCGGTCAGGGCGGTGTTGACGAGGTCGGCGGCGCGGGAGAGCTCCGAGAAGCCGAGGTTGGCGGCCTGGTGGCGCATCCGCTCGAGCTGGTCGGCGGGCAGGTCGCGCAGCACGGCGTCGGCGGCCTCGCCGGAGACCGCGATGACGATGAGGTCGCGCAGGCGTTCGAGGACGTCCTCCACGAAGCGACGGGGCTCGTGACCGGTGGCGATGACGTGGTCGATGACGCGGAAGATCGAGGCCCCGTCGCGGGCGGCGATGGCGTCGACGACGTCGTCGAGCAGGGTGCCGTGGGTGAACCCGAGCAGGCTGACCGCGAGGTCGTACTCCACGGTGCCGGACGACCCGGCGATGAGCTGGTCCAGCACGGAGAGCGTGTCACGCACCGATCCTCCGCCGGCGCGGGTGACCAGCGGGACCACACCGGCACCGAGCTCGATCCCCTCGGCGGCGCAGAGCTGCTCGAGGTAGGGACCGAGCACGTCCGGCGGGACCAGCCGGAACGGGTAGTGGTGGGTGCGCGAGCGGATCGTGCCGATGACCTTGTCCGGCTCCGTCGTCGCGAACACGAACTTGATGTGCTCGGGCGGCTCCTCGACGATCTTGAGCAGCGCGTTGAAGCCGTGCGAGGTCACCATGTGCGCCTCGTCCAGCACGAAGATCTTGTACCGGTCGCGGGCCGGGGCGAAGGTGGCGCGCTCGCGCAGGTCGCGGGCGTCGTCGACGCCGTTGTGGCTGGCGGCGTCGATCTCGACGACGTCCAGCGAGCCGGGACCGCCACGGGCCAGCTCGACGCACGAGGGGCACTCGCCGCACGGGGTGTCCAGCGGCTTCTCGGGGGTGTTCCGGTGGCAGTTGAGCGTGCGCGCGAGGATACGGGCCGACGTCGTCTTGCCGCAGCCGCGCGGTCCCGAGAACAGGTAGGCGTGGTTGGCACGACCGGTCCGCAGCGCCTGCCGCAGGGGTGCGGTGACGTGGTCCTGGCCGATGACCTCGGCAAAGGTCTCGGGCCGGTAGCGGCGGTACAGAGCGGTCGTCACGCAGCCACTGTAGACGTCGGGGGCGACACGAACATCCCGCCCGGCACCCGTCCGTCCGGCGCCGCCCCGGGGCGCACCTCGACCCGCCTCAGCGCCGCAGCGCGCGCCGCGCCAGGGAGTTCCCCAGCCACTGCACGAGCTGGACGACGGCGATGATGATCACCACGACCAGGGCCGTCAGCGCCCAGTCGTACTGCCGGTAGCCGTACACGATGGCGAAGTCGCCCAGCCCGCCCGCGCCGAGGTAGCCGGCGATGGCCGACATGTCGAGCACGCCGACGAACAGGAACGTGTAGCCGAGGATCAGCGGGGACAGCGCCTCGGGCACGACGACGGTGCGCACGATCCGCAGCGGCGAGGCGCCCATGGCCCGGGCCGCCTCGATGACGCCGGGGTCGATCGAGACGAGGTTCTGCTCCACGAGGCGGGCGAACACGAACGACGCCATGACGCACATCGCGAAGGTGAACGCCCCGGTCCCGATCGTCGTCCCGACCACGGCGCGGGTCACGGGGCCGAGCGCCACGAGGAAGATGATGAACGGGATCGGTCGCACGACGTTGACGGCGACGTTCAGCACGGCGAACAGGCCACGGTGCTCCAGCAGGTTGCCGGGGCGGGTCAGGTACAGCCCCAGGCCGAGCGCCAGGCCGCAGACGCCGCCCACGGCCAGGGTGATCAGCACCATGAAGACGGTCTCGCCGAGCGCCTGCCCCAGCAGGGGCACGAGGTCCGGGCTCATCGGTCGCTCCCCTCGGCCGCGGGTCGGGCGGCGGTGCCGTGGTCGACGACGGTCGTGGCGGCACGCAGCCCGTCCAGCGCGGCGTGCACCGCGGCGTCGTGGCCGACGAGCTCGACCGTCAGCGAGCCGTAGGGACGCTCGGCGACCTCGGTGATGCCGCCGTAGACGATCGTCCCGTCCACACCGTGCTCGGCCAGGACGCGGGTGAGCTGCGCGGACGACCCGGCCACCTCGTCGATCCGGACGGTGACGACCCGTCCGGGATGACGCTCGCGCAGCCGGTCCATCACGGCCGGCGACGGCACGTCCCGCAGCGCCGAGGCGACGAACCGCCGCGTGACCGGGTGCTGCGGGGCGCTGAACACCCGGTAGGCGTCGCCCAGCTCGACCACGCGACCGGCCTCCATGACGGCGACCCGGTGGCAGATCGAGCGCACGACCTCCATCTCGTGGGTGATGACCACGACCGTGATGCCGAGCTCGCGGTTGACGCGCTGCAGCAGGGCGAGCACGTCCGCCGTCGTCTCCGGGTCGAGCGCGCTGGTGGCCTCGTCGGCGAGCAGGAGCCGGGGGCTGGTGGCCAGCGCCCGCGCGATGCCGACGCGCTGCTTCTGCCCGCCGGACAGCCGCGCCGGGTGGACGTCGGCCTTGTCGCCGATGCCGACGAAGTCGAGCAGCTCGCGCACCCGCGCGTCCCGGTCGGCGCGCGGCCACCCGGCGACCTCCAGGGGGTAGGCGACGTTCCCGGCGACGGTCCGGGAGGCCAGCAGGTTGAACTGCTGGAAGACCATGCCGATCCCGGCCCGGACCGGCCGCAGCTGCGCCTCCGACAGACCTGTCAGGTCGGTGCCGTCGACGACGACGGATCCCGCCGTCGTCGTCTCCAGGGCGTTGACCAGGCGCACGAGGGTGGACTTGCCGGCCCCGGAGTAGCCGATGACGCCGAAGATCTCGCCGGCGTCGACGTCGAGGGTGACGCCGTCGACGGCACGGACCGGTGCGTCGCGGCGGCGTCCCCGGCCGCGGGCGGGGAACTCCTTGACCACGTCGTGGAAGCTGAGGAGGGGGTGGCTCATGTCAGCGGCCGGCGAGGTCGGTCTCGATGCCGTCGAGGATCGCCTGCAGGTCGGCGGCGTCGTTGTCCTTGACGACGCCGGTCCCACCGGAGGCCTCCAGCACGCCGGCCTCGACCTCGGGCGAGTGGTAGATGTCCACGAGCTGCTGCAGCGTCTCGTCCTCGGCGTCGGCGGAGCGCGCCACCCAGACGTTGATGTACGGCGCGGCCGCGGCGGAGTCCGGGTCGTCGGTGAAGATCGCGTCGTCCTCGGTCAGACCCGCGTCGCCCACGAAGTCGTTGTTGATGATCGAGGCGTCGACGTCGGCCAGCGCGATCGCGGTCTGCGCGGCGTCGACCGGCGTGACGGTCACCCGGGACTCCTCCGCGATGACGTCCGCCGGGGTGGAGAACGAGCTCCCGCCGTCGCGCAGGGTGACCAGACCGGCGTCCTGCAGCACCAGCAGCGCGCGGGCCTGGTTGGTCTCGTCGTTGGGGATGGCGACCTGGCCGCCCGCGGGGATCTCCTCGAGGCTCGCGTGGGCGGTCGAGTACAGACCGAGCGGGTAGACGGCGGTGGCCCCGATCGGGGTGAGGTCGTCGCCGCGGGCCGCGTTGTACCCGGCGAGGAACTGCAGGTGCTGGAACTGGTTGAGGTCGAGGTCACCGTCGGACAGCCCCTGGTTGGGCAGCTGGTAGTCCGAGAAGTTCACGATCTCTACCTCGATCCCCTCGGCGGCGGCCGCCTCGGCGAACGTGTCCCAGTAGTCCTCGCCGGCCGAGACGACGCCGATGCGGACGGGGTCCTCGGACGTCCCGGCGGAGGTGGCGGCGGCTTCGCCGGAGCAGGCGGCCAGCGCCAGGACGGAGGCGGCAGCGCCGGCGGCGAGCAGGGTGGGGCGCAGGGTCATGACAGGGGTCCTTCCGGGCAGGGGCGCACGACGACGAGCCTCGCCGTGGCGCGACGAAGAGGGAGAAGCACAGGGGGAGAGCGGCAGGCCGCGGCCATCAGCGCGCGACGGGCCTGGTCGTCGTCAGCGGTGGACGACGGCGGGGAGCTGGACGGTCAGCGACCGCACATTCGCGGGGCCGGCATCGCCGCGGTGCACATCAGGCCGCGCAGGGAGGTCTGCGCGGTGCGGTGTGCGGCGGGGGCGATGCGGTGCATGCGAGGAGCAGACCATCCGCCGCACCGGCGCACCAACTCCGTGGGGGAAAAATCTCGCGATACGAACGTCCCGGGTATCGCATATCGAGAAGTCGCTGGTCAGCGCCGGGACGTCGCCGTTGACGCCTCGATCACGCATCCGACCGGAGACGCAAAGGACCCCTCGCGCACCCGCCAGAGCTCACCTACCCTTGCTGCCTTCCGGCCCTGGGGGAGTTCAGCGAGATGACGCCGCACGAGGGGTCTGCCCACAGCCTAACCGAGAGTGGGCGCCACCTCGAAACCGTCCCGGTCGAGGGTCGCGCACCTCACACCGGGCCGATTCGGAGACTCGGGCCTCCGTCCGCTATTCTGCTGGGGTTGCCCGGCGCCCTGAGCGTCGGTCGCGTCCGAGGAGGATTCGCCTAGCGGCCTATGGCGCACGCTTGGAAAGCGTGTTGGGTTCACGCCCTCGGGGGTTCGAATCCCCCATCCTCCGCCGGCACGAAGGGCCCGCACCTCGAGGTGCGGGCCCTTCGTCGTTCCCGGGCTCCTGCGGGGGCCGCACGGCGCCCGAACGAGCACTGCACGTCACGGACGAGGGAGACCAGCCGAGCACGACACCGCACGAGTCAACGACGAGTCACGGATCGGTGGGGCGAGGGGCGCGATCGCACCTCCCCTGCCCGCTGCCGACGGGCCGGGCCGACGAGATCGTGGTGCGATCGTGACCTCGAGGTGACGAATCCTGACAAGTCGTCCTCGTCGGGCGTCACCCCCGGGCTCTACGATGACGTCCATGATTTTCAAGGCCGTGGGCGACGGGCGCCCCTACCCCGACCACGGACGCGAGGGATCCATGGACTGGTCCGACGTCCCCCCGCGTCAGGTGCGTCTCGACGAGCTCGTGACCACCAAGCGCACGCTGGACCTCGACGCCCTGCTCGCGGAGGACTCGACGTTCTTCGGCGATCTCTTCGCCCACGTCGTCGAGTACCGAGGCGTCCTCTACCTCGAGGACGGTCTGCACCGCGCGGTGCGCGCGGCGCTCCAGCAGCGCCCGATCCTGCACGCCCGCGTCCTGACGGTGGGCTGACCCGCCATCGCGAGGAATCTCGGGTATTTTCTTCGCGTGACTTCACCAGCCCAGGACCCGGCCCGCGTCGCTCGACGACGTCGCAAGCACGAGCGCCAGGCTGTGGTCTTCGGGCTCCTGATCGCCCTCATGGTGATCCTGGGTCTCGGCGCCCTCGCGGTCTACACCGAGACCATCGACTCCCCGATCAGCGAGCCGATCGTCACGCCGGAACCCGCCTCGGCGAGCATCGAGCCCGCCTGCCTGCCCGTCGCGGAGAAGTGGCCGGACGGCACACCGCCGATGGAGTACTCCAAGGTGAAGGTGCGGATCTACAACGCCGCCGACTACACGTTCAACCTCGCCAGCGCGAACGCCGACGCGCTCACGGAGCGCGGTTTCGACGTCCGCGACACGGGCGACTTCACGTACCAGATCGAGGGCCCCTCGGAGATCCGCTACGGGATCAAGGGCGTGCGGCAGGCGTACACGCTGGCCGCGCAGTACGAGAACGTCCGCCTCGTCATGGACGACCGCTCCGGATCGTTCGTCGACCTGATCGTCGGGCAGGAGTGGCAGGAGCCGCTGTCGGTCGAGGAGGTCCCGCTGGAGACCGGCGAACCCATGACCAACCTGCCGGGGTGCGTGCCGCCCGAGGACCTCGACCCGGTGGAGCGCGAGTACGGGTACGAGCGGGGTCCGAACGCGGGCGAGAACGCCGACGAGGCCTGACGAGGTCCGACCCCGGGGGACGCGGTCCGCAGCCCTGATCAGTCCGCCGGGTCGGTCTCCCGATCGCCGTTCGCCGACCCGCCGCTCGTCGGCGGGGCGACGGAGGCCGGTGACGCCAGGTCGGGCGTGGTCCCCCGCCACCGACCGATCCACCGCATGCCGTGGTACAGCACGAGCGCGGACGCCGTCCCGAGGGCGATGCCCTCGAAGGTCAGGTCACCGGCGGTCCACGTGTAGTTCGCGATGGCCACCACGAGCGGAACAGCGGCCGTCGTGAGGTTCACCGGGTCGCCGAAGTCGACGCGGTTCTGCACCCAGATGCGGAACCCGAGCACGCCGATCATGCCGTACAGGATCGTGGTGACACCGCCGAGCACACCGGCCGGGACCGTGTTGACGACCTCGCCGAACTTGGGCGAGAACGACAGCACCAGCGCGCCGGCCCCGGCCACCCAGTAGGCGGCGGTCGAGTACACGCGCGTCGCGGCCATGACCCCGATGTTCTCGGCGTAGGTCGTCGTGCCGGAGCCGCCACCCGTCCCGGCCAGCGTCGTCGCGACGCCGTCGGCCAGCAGCGCGCGTCCCATCCGGTCGTCGAGGTCCTGGCCGGTCATCGCGGCGACCGACTTCACGTGGCCGACGTTCTCGGCGACGAGGACGAAGACCACGGGCAGGAACAGCCCGAGCACGCCGGGTTCGAAGCTGGGTGCGGTGAACGTCGGGGCGCCGAACCAGGCCGCCTCCCCCACCGCGGCGAAGTCCACCTCGCCGCGCACGACCGCGAAGGCGTACCCGACGAGCACCCCGACGAGGATCGCCAGGCGGCCGAGGATCCCGCGGAACAGCACCGACACCAGCACCACGGCCACCAGGGTCACCACGGCCGTCACCGGCGCCACCTGGAAGTTGCCCCAGGCCGCGGGCGCGAGGTTGAGCCCGATGAGGGCGACGATCACGCCCGTCACGACCGGCGGCATGACGACGTCGATCCAGCGGGCGCCCGCGAGGTGCACGACCAGGCCGACGACCGCC
Organism: Isoptericola sp. 178; assembly: GCF_030586525.1. Classification (NCBI taxonomy): domain Bacteria; kingdom Bacillati; phylum Actinomycetota; class Actinomycetes; order Micrococcales; family Promicromonosporaceae; genus Isoptericola; species Isoptericola sp. 178. The sequence goes on from NZ_JAUQYN010000004.1 coordinate 77,591, forward strand.
AGGAGCACACCCGTGACGAAGATGCCGCCGATGGCGGCGGACTGCCCGTCCGAGGCCGTGGCCGCGCCGATCGGGGCGATGAACGCGAAGCTCGACCCCAGGTAGCTCGGCAGCCGGTTGCCCGTGATGAGCAGGAACCCGATGGTGCCGATCGCCGAGAAGAACAGCGTCGTCGACGGCGGGAAGCCGGTGATCAGCGGGACGAGGAACGTCGCACCGAACATCGCCACGACGTGCTGCAGGCCGATCCCGATCGTGCGGGGCCAGGTGAGACGTTCACCCGGGGCGACGACCTCTCCCGGCGCCACGTGCGCGCCGTCACCGTGCTTCGTCCAGCCCAGCTGCATGTCGCTCCGTCCGTCAGCCCTGTGAAGACCCGCACACCCTATCGGCGCACGGGAGCTGCGTCCGCCGACCTGCGGACGGCCCGGCCGGGTCGCCGGGTCGGGGGCGGGTCCTCGGGCTCATTCCGCGCGGCCGTGCAGCCAGGCCATCAACCAGGAGCGTGTCGACCCGTCGTCGATCCGGTCCTCGGGGAGCTCGCGCGCGACTTCGAGGGCCGCCGTCGCCTCCTCAGGCCCCATCAGGCCGGCGTACATCAGCAGCTGGTCGCCGAACATCACGTCCCACGTGGCGTCGTCCGCCCAGAGGTCCGTGGTCCCCAGCGCCTCGGCGAGGTTGTCGTGCACGCGCGCCGGGTCCTCGCCCAGGTACGTCGAGACGCCGGTCACCGGCAGCACGACGATGCCCAGCGCGGCGCTCGGCTCGGCGGAGAACCACGTCGCACGTTCACGCTTGCCGTCCCACACGAGCGAGGTCACGTCCGCCTGCAGCCCGTCGGCGACCGGATCGGACCGGTCGAAGTCGGTCCAGTAGGCCCGGGCCGAGGCGGCCTCCAGCGAGAGCATCCACCGGGCCTGGGAGGTCAGGCCCTCGTCCGGGAGCCCGGCCGCCGCCCGCGCGTCGGCCCAGAGGGCCAGCCCGTGCCAGGCGGCGACGGCCTCGGAGGCCGACTCCTGGTTGTTGCCGTCCCCGAACGGTGACGGCCCGGAGGCCCACGAGTGCCCCATGACGACGTCGAGCGTCCGCAGGGCCGGCATCGGCGCCCCGTCCCCGGCGGGCACATCGGCGGCCGCGGCCACGTCGGCGGCCAGCAGGTCGACGACGGGCGCGACCTCCTCGGCCAGCTCGGCGTCCTCGGCGGCCAGCAGGCCGGCCGCGTACAGGAAGTAGCCGTAGTGGAAGTGGTGGTCGTTGCCCTCCTCGGAGCCGAACGCGGTGGCCTGGCCCACGACCGTCCCCAGGGTGGGCTCCCACGTGAAGCACCGTTCGGGGCGCTCCTCGCAGCCGTCCGGGTCGGTCCACAGCCGCAGGTCCGTCAGCAGGCTCTCGCGCAGGTCCGCGGCGACGTCGTCCATCCCGAGGTCGCGCGCCAGCGTCCACAGCTCGGCGTCCCGCGCGAGCGCCTTGCCGCCGAAGTACGTGTCGGCCGGTCGTGTCTCGGCGAGCACCCGGTCCGCGTCGGCGCGCACCTGTTCGACGAGCTCGTCGCGCGCCGACTCCCCCAGGTCCGACAGTTCGAGACCGACGACCGGCTCCCGTGCCGGCGAGCGCCACGACAGCTCGGTGGCCCGGCAGACGTCGACCGTGCCGAGCACCGTGGCGTAGGAGCCGAGCCCGCACGTGGCGTCGTCGACGGCGTCGCGCTGGTGCGGGAAGCGCACGGCGACGGCCGGCCCGCCGGAGGTCGTCTCGTACCCCACGGTGGTGGTGACGTCGTCGGTCCCGGTCGCGTACGAGACGGTGGACGCCTCGACCGCCTCTCCGGCCGCCCGGACCAGCTCGGGCAGCGCCCCGGAGCCCTCGGCGGGGTCGTCCGGGGCGACCAACCACGCCACCGACTCGCCCTCTCCCAGCTCGAGGGTGCAGCCCGAGCCGTCGAGCGCGCCGGCGGCGTCGAGACCGTCCACCCCGACCAGGGCGTGGGTCCGTGCGTCCACCTCCGCGGTCGCGACGCCGTCCGGCAGCCCGGCGTCGGCGTCGTCGAAGGACCGGTCCAGCCCGAGGCTCTGCGCGGTCCGCGCGGTGTACCGCACGACCGGCGACCCGCGGGTCAGGTGCACGGTGCCGCGCACCTGGTCGTCCTCCGCCACCAGGTCGACGTCGACCGTCGCGGCGTCGTAGCGCGACACGACGCCGGTGACGCTCTCGCCCACGTCCACCTGAACCTGCGGGGCGTAGCCGCCGGCGATCAGCGTGCCGTCGGCCCGGACGTCGGGCAGCCCGTAGCCGAACCCGGTGGACGTGAGCCCGACGGCGAGCGGCAGCGGGAACACCGGCTGCGGCTCGTCGCCGAAGACCAGCCCGGAGAACCAGCGGTTCGTCGGTGGCGGCAGGCCGTTGGCGAGCCGCATCGGCCCCGGCTCCCGCTCGACGGTGGGCAGCGCGGTGGGATCCACGGCCGGCGCCTGCGCGCCCGCCAGGGAACGATCGGTGGGTGCCGGGCCCGCGGCCTCGTCGCCCCCCGGTTCCGTCGTCGTGCACCCGGCGGCGGCCAGGACGACGGCGAGCAGCACAGCGACCGGCCGCCGCGTCACAGGCCGATCCTCTGCAGGAACCGCTGGAACGCCAGGTCGACGTCGGCCATCGGGCCCTCGTCGTGCAGCTGGACGCTCGCGACCACGGGCGTGCCGGGCAGGACGAGACCCTCGCCGGCCTGCTCGGTGAGCGACTCGCTGTCGATCAGGAGCGTGGCCTCGGCACGGTTGCGGGCGTTGTCGACCGCGATGGAGTCGACCTGGCCGGTGACCTCGCGCTGGTCGGGCAGGGTGATGCTGACGGGGGCGCCGGGCTTGATCCGCGCGAAGTCCGCGGGATCGAGCAGCAGCTTCGCGTCCACGGCCGTGGAACCCTCGCGGTGCAGCGTCGCGACGACGTCGCCGGCCTGGACGAACCCTCCGCGCGTGGTGGTGATGTCCGCGATCGTGCCGTCCGAGGGCGCGACGACGGTCATCTCCCCGTCGTCCGTGACCTCGTAGGAGGCCGTCTCGCGGGACACGGTCCCGGACGAGAGGTCGTGCGCGAGCACGAGGCTCCGCATCCGGTAGATCGGGTCGCCCTCGGCGACGGTGTCGCCGGGGTCGACGAACGACTCGACGACCGTGCCGGGGTAGTCGGTGCCGACGGCGACCTCCTCGGCCACGATCATGGCCTGGGCGGAGGTGGCCTGGCTCTCCCGCCGGTTGAGCACCAGCGTGAGGGTCGCGCAGAGCGCGAGGACGAGGACGAACCCGAGGAGCAGCTTGAATCGTGTGGCCCAGGTCATGCGGCACCTCCGGCGGTGACGGTCGGGGAGGACGAACGGTCGAGGCGGGCCCGGCGGTCGGCCCGCTTGCGGACGCGGCGGGCCGCGCGCTGGGACCTCACCGCCTGTCGGTGCTCCTTGACGGCCGTGACGAGGAAGCCGCCGAGGATGAGGGTGTTGGTGAGGTTCCAGGCGAGCGACAGGTTCGGGACCGGGTCGCCCCAGTGCTTCCAGAACCCGACCGCCGAGGTCACCGCCAGGAACACGAAGCACAGGGTCTGCGGGACGATCACGTCGAACGGTGACGCCGAGCCGCCGGAGCTGCCCGTGACCGACCAGGCCTGCTGCTTGCCCGTCAGCGCGTTCCAGAACGCCTTGACGTAGATGGGCCACGAGACGGCCGCCAGCAGCAGCACCTCCCAGCGGAACGAGCCGAGGGTGAAGAAGGCCAGGGCGATCTGCAGCCCGTAGAAGCCCAGGTAGTACAGGGCCCAGGTGCCCACCGACACGTCGAGCTGCATGGGCGTCAGGTCGAGGTAGATCGTCAGCGGCGGCACCAGCAGGAGCAGCAGCGGCGCGATCCCCGACAGGTAGTGGGTCGAGGTCACGAAGTACTGCAGCCGCTGGTCGACGGTCAGCTTGCGTCGCGGGGACAGCGGGTTGTGCTGCAGCAGGATCTCGAACCCGCCGGTGGCCCATCGCAGCTGCTGCTTGGCGTAGGCGACGATCGTCTCAGGGGTGTCGCCGACGGCGAGCGTCTGCGGGATGTAGACGGAGCGCCACCCACGCTCGTGCAGGTGGATGGACGTCCACACGTCCTCGGACTTCGAGTCGGTGTACATGCCGCCGATGTCGTCGATCGCCCCGCGGCGGAAGACGACGTTGGTCCCGACGCAGAAGGCGGCGTTGAACCGGTTCCGGCCCGGCTGGACGAACCGGTAGAAGACCGCCTGCATGTAGCCGGCGCCCCGGGAGATCAGCGAGTTCATGTTGCCGTAGGTCTGCGGGGACTGGACGAACGCGACCTCGTCGCGCACGAAGAACGGCACGGTCTCGGTGAGCAGCTCCGGGCGGGGCACGAAGTCCGCGTCGAGGATGACGAAGTAGTCGCCCTTGACGATGCTCAGCGCATGGTTGATGTTCCCGGCCTTCTGGCCCCCGCTGGACATGCGGCGGATGTACCGGGCCCCGAGCGTGGCCGCGAGGTCGCGCACCTCGTCGTCCCGTCCGTCGTCGAGCACCCAGGTGCGGTGCTCGCCGTGCACCGCCACGGCGGCGCGGACCGTCCGGGCGATGGTGTCGAGGTCCTCGCCGCACGTCGTGATGAAGATGTCGACGGTCACGGGTCGGTCGTCGAGGTAGAGCCGCCACCGGGTGGGGTCGTCGGTGGCACGGTCCCGCAGGATCTCGGGCGTGTCGAAGAGGCGTTCGCGGGCCTGGTGGTAGGCGAAGTCGCGGGGGTCGTGGCCGGAGGAGAGCACCGTCCACATGGCCAGCAGGGCCAGCGCCAGCAGCACGCACTCGGCCACGAGGACCAGCCCGTAGGGCAGGAGGTCACCCCGGTTGTCCGGGTTCAGCAGGAAGACCGCGTAGGCGACCGCGCCCAGGGTCGCCAGCAGCATGATGAGCATGAGCGACGGCGACTGGGCGGCGGCGTTCGCGTCACGACGACGCGCGGCCGACGTCGGATCGCCCGGGATGGTCGGCGGCGGGGCGGCGGTGGTCCCGGCAGGAGACAGGTGCTCCGGCGCGCGAGGGTCCAAGGTGGTCACGGGGGCGTCCCTTCACGGAGGCCGGACGATCAGAACGCCGCCCGGAACGACGAGAGGCGGGCCCCCTCGTTCGGGGGCCCACCTCGTCGTCTCGTTCCACCGTAGGTCGGTGCCCGGACCCTGTCGCGCGGGATGGGCCGTGTGGTGAACATCTTCACTCCGCGGCAACTGGCCGGTAACACCGCGGGACCGTCAGAGGTGCGGGGCGACCTCCCGCGCCACGAGCTCCAGGTGGTCGAGGTCCTGCTGGTCGAGCACCTGCAGGTAGACCCGCTCCACGCCCTGCTCGCGCAGGGACGCCAGCCGGTCCACGGCCTCCGTCACCGTGCCCGCGATGCCGTGCTCGCGCAGCTCGGCGGGCTCCCGGCCGATGGCCTCGGCACGGCGGGTGAACTCGGCCTCGTCCTTGCCCACGGCCAGCACGAGGGCGACCGACTGGGTCAGCGACCCGGGCGCACGTCCGGCGTCGGCGAGCGCCTGCTCCATGACCGCGATCCGCGGCCCGATGGTGTCGAGCTCGGGGAACGCCTGGTTGTACTCGGTCGCGAACCGCGCCGCGATCCGCGGCGTCCGCTTCGGCCCGCCACCACCGACGATGACCGGGATCCGGTCCTGGACGGGCTTGGGCAGTGCCGGGGAGCCCTCGAGCGTGTAGTGCTTCCCGGTGAAGTCGAAGGTCTCCCCGACCGGTGTTCCCCACAGCCCGGTGAGGATCTCGAGCTGCTCCTCGAGGATCCCGAACCGCTTGTCCGGGAAGGGGATGCCGTAGGCAGCGTGCTCGGCGGCGAACCAGCCGGTGCCGAGCCCGAGCTCGACGCGGCCCCCCGACATCTGGTCCACCTGGGCGACCTGGATCGCCAGCGGGCCGGGCAGGCGGAACGTCGCGGAGGACACGAGCGTGCCGAGGCGCACCGTGGACGTCTCGCGGGCGATGCCGGCGAGCGTGGTCCACGAGTCGGTGGGGCCAGGCAGCCCGTCCCCGCCCATGGCCAGGTAGTGGTCGGACCGGAAGAAGGCGCTGAAGCCGAGCTGCTCGGTCGCCTGCGCGACGGCGAGCTGGGTGTCGTAGGAGGCGCCCTGCTGGGGCTCGGTGAAGATGCGCAGGTCGAGCGGCATGGTGCTCCTCAGCTGTGGACCGGGTGCTCGTCGCGGGACCGCTTGAGCTCGAAGAAGTGCGGGTTGCCGGCCATCGTGACCGCGGCGTCGAACAGGCGGGTCGCCTCCTCGCCGCGCGGGACGCGCGTGAGGACCGGACCGAAGAACGCCACGCCGTCCACGTGCAGCGTCGGGGTGCCGACCTCCTGGCCGACGGGGTCCATGCCGGCGTGGTGGGAGGCGGCCAGGGCCTCGTCGTACGCGTCGGACGTCGCGGCCTCGGCGAGCTCGGCCGGCAGGCCGGCCTCGGCGAGGGACTCACGGATGACGACGTCGACGTCCTTGACGTCCTGGTCGTGCCAGCGGGTGCCGAAGGACGTGTAGTACGCCGACAGGGCCTCGTGACCGTGGTCGGTCTGCACGGCGGCGGCGACGCGCCCCTGGGCGCGGCCGTCCTCGATCATCTGCCGGTACTCGGCCGGGATGTCCTTGTCCTTGTTCAGCAGGTACAGGCTCATCAGCTTGAACGTGAGGTCGACGTCGCGGTGCTCCGCCACCTCCAGGGCCCAGCGCGAGGTCACCCAGGCGAAGGGGCAGGTGGGGTCGATGTAGACGTCGACGGTGGGCGTGGTGTCGGTGGAAGTCATCGTGGGCACGATACTCCGGCGTCCGGAGCGGCTCGCGGGGATCGTGCGGCATCTCACGGCCCGGCGTGCGCCGCGGGCAGGTCGGTAGGCTCGGCGTCGTGCTCTCGATCGTGCGCAAGATCCCCTGGGCGAGCATCCTGACGATCGTCCTCGCCGGCGCGTTCTCCGCCGTGGCGCTCTTCGCCGCGCTGCGGGGCCGTGTGTGGGCATGGCTGCCGTTCACGCTGTGCGCGGCCGTGCTGGTGCGCGAGCTCCGGTACCTGCAGCGGTCCCGACGCGGGCACGTCGGGTTCGACGCCCCGGACCGGCGGGCCGAGCGCGACTGACGCGGCGGACGCATGGCCCCCGCACGGCGAGTAGCCTCCTGCCCATGACAGCCGCACGGACGAAAGCCCACGCGCAGGCCGTCGACGCCGCGATCGACCTCTTCTCCCGCCAGGGCTACGAGCGCACCACCGTCGAGGAGATCGCCGACGCCGCCCGGGTCAGCCGCGCCACCTTCTTCCGGCGCTTCCGCTCCAAGGAGGACGTGGTCTTCGCCGACCACGAGCTGCTGCTGGAGGAGGTCGTGGTGATGCTCGCCGCGACCCGCCCCGAGGCGCGGGCCAGCGAGGAGGCCAGCAACCACGACGCCGCCTGGGACCCGGCGGTCGACCCGTACCTGGAGGTCTGCCGCGCCGCCCGGTTGGTGTTCGACCACCACGTGGGCCAGCGCGAGACCTCCCTGGCCCGGCACCGGCTGCTCCAGCAGGTCCCGGCGCTGCGCGACCGCGAGCTGGTCACCACCCACCGCTACGAGCGGGCGTTCACCGCCTACCTGCGCGACACCCTGCCGACCGAGCGGTCGTCGTCGACGATGTCGATCGCGTTCGCGGCCTCGGTGGTCGCCGTGCACAACGCGGTGCTGCGCCGGTGGCTGCGCAACCCCTACCTGGACCTGCGCCCCGACCTGGAGGAGGCCTTCGCCGACCTGCGCAAGGTCGCGACCGCCCCGACGGACGGCCCCGCACCGGACAGCGCCCGGGCCGGAGCGGCTCCGGCCGAACCCGACGGCCGCGGGCCGGGCAGCAAGCGGGTCGTGGTCGCCGTGCTCGAGGAGGGCGCGGGGCCCGACGACGTCGCCCGTGCCGTCCGTGACGTGCTGGCCTGAGGACCACGATGATCGAGTGGCTCTTCGACGCGACCTTCGCGATCGGTGACGAGCAGATCCTGTGGCGAGAGGTGATCGGCAACGCCTTCGGCCTCGCCTCTGCCCTCGGCGGGATGCGCCGCCGGGTGTGGGCATGGCCCGTCGGCATCGTCGGCAACGTGCTGCTGCTGACGGTGTTCCTCGGCTCGGTGTTCGGCGACGCGAGCCGGGCGGACATGCTCGGCCAGGCGGGCCGGCAGGTGATGTTCATCGCCGTGTCGGTCTACGGCTGGATGCGCTGGCGCGAGACCCGGCGTCAGGACCTGGAGCTCCGTGCCGACGGCAAGGTGCCGACGTCGGGCGCCGAGGGTGTGCACCCGCACTGGGCGACGTGGCCCCAGCGGGCGTTCCTCGTCGGTGCCCTGCTGGTCGGCACCGCGGCGCTGACCCCGTTGTTCCGGGCGCTGGGCTCGTACGAACCCGTCTGGGCCGACGCCTGGATCTTCATGGGCTCGCTGCTGGCCACCTACGGGATGGCCCGGGGGTGGGTCGAGTTCTGGTTGGTCTGGGTCGCCGTCGACCTCGTGGGGGTGCCGCTGCTGTGGTCCGCGGGCTACTTCGCCACGTCGCTGATGTACGTCTTCTACGGCGTCTTCACCCTGGTCGGGTTCTTCGTCTGGTGGCGGGTGCACCGTCGCGAGCAGCTGGCCGTCGGCGCCGGCTGAGCAAGCCGGTCTGACCCGGGTCCGCCCCGCGGTCGCCCTCCCGTCCGCCACGCGGTCGCCCTCCCGTCCGCCACGCGGTCGGCAGTTCCTGCCTGGATCGGCAGCTCAAGGTGCCGATCCAGGCAGGAACTGCCGAACGGAGTCCTCGCGTGCGGCACCTCCCGGCCCCAGGGACGACGAAGCGCCGCCCCACGTGGTGGGGCGGCGCTCGTCCGTTGTGCACCGCCTCGCCGGCTGGTGATCGGACCAGCAGGTGCACGGGCCGGCGTCGATCCACGCCGGGGTCTGTGGGGGGGGGGGCGATCAGGCGAACAGGATCAGCCCCGCATTCGCCGTCGCCTTCGTTGCGGGCGAGTGCCTTGCTGCGCTGCGGCCCTCACCCTCGCTGCGGCTCAGGCGAACGCGGACACTCCCGTGATGTCGCGGCCGATGATCAGCGCGTTCATGGACTCGGTGCCCTCGTAGGTGTGCAGGGCCTCGATGTCGGCGAAGTGCCGGGCGACGCGGTTGGCCAGCAGGATGCCGTTGCCGCCGAGCATGTCGCGGGCGATCGAGGCCACCTCGCGGGCGCCACGGGTGCAGGTGTACTTGGCCAGCGACGCCTGCTCACCGGTGAGCTCGCCCTTCTCGGCGAGCTCGGTCAGGCGCGCCACCAGGAGCTGGAGCTGGGTGACGGTGGAGAGCATCCGGGTCAGGCGCTCCTGGACCATCTGGCGGGCGGCCAGCGGCTTGCCGAACTGGACGCGCTGCGTGGAGTAGGCCAGGGCGGACTCGTAGCAGGCGATGGCGTGCCCGACGGCGGCCCAGGCGACGCTCAGACGCGTGGCGAAGAGGACCTCGGACGTCGCCTTGAACGACGTGGCGCCGGGCAGCGCGGCGTCGGCCGGGACGAACACGTCGTCGAGGACGATGTGTGCCTGCCAGATGGCACGCAGCGACATCTTGCCCTCGATCGTGGTGCCCGTGTACCCGGGCGCGTCCTGCGGGACGATGAAGCCGTGCACCTGGTTGTCGCCGTCATCACCGACGAGGCGGGCCCAGACCACGGTGATGTGGCCGCAGGAGCCGAACCCGATCCACTTCTTCTCGCCGTTGATCACGTAGCCCTCGACGCCGTCGCGGACCGTGCGCTCCGCCGTCGTCTCCAGCGAGACCGAGTCCGAGCCGTGGGTGGGCTCGGTGAGCGCGAAGGCGCCGAGGATCTCGCCGCGGGCCATGGGCTCGGCGTACTGCTCGATCTGCTCGGGCGAGCCGTGCATGACGATGGAGCGCAGCGCCAGGCCGCCCTGGACGCCGCAGACCGTCGCGACCGAGCCGTCGCCGCGGGACATCTCCATGCTGGCCAGGCCCTCGGCCATCAGCGAGACCGTCGGCCGGCCGGGCACGTCGACGCCGTCGCGCAGGAAGTCGCGCTCGGCCAGACCCTTGACCAGGTCGAACGGGACCTCGGCGCGCTCCCAGTACCCGTCGATGACCGGCAGCACCTCGTCCTGGACGAACTGGCGGACGGCGAGCTGGTGCTCGCGCACCTCGGGGGCGATCCCGGCGAAGGCGCCGGCGTAGTCGACGTCCGAGGCGGCGGTGAGGTCGTAGTCGGGTGCGGTGACGCCGATCTGGGTGGGGGCGTTGCGGCTCATGAGGTTCTCTCACTCTCTACGGGGGCGGCCGCGCCGCCGCAGAAGCTGGTGACGACGGCGTCGGCCTGCTCCTATCATGCTCTGCAACCGAGTCTCACGTCAAGCGATACGCAGTATCAGACGGTGGCCGTTCGCCGGTCAGCCCGCGACGGTGAGCCAGAGCAGCGCCACGTTGAGCCCCACGATGATCCCCGCCACCAGCCACGCCACCGCCTGGGTGGCGCGAGCGTTGCGGAACCGACCCAGCAGCCCGGCGTCCGCGGTGACGCGCACCAGCGGGATCATCGCGAACGGGATGCCGAAGCTCAGCACCACCTGGCTCAGCACCAGCAGATAGGTCGGCGAGACGTCCGTCGAGAGCAGCAGCAGCGCGGGCACCAGCGTGACGACCCGCCGCACGACCAGCGGGACCCGCAGGTGCAGCAGCCCGGCCATGATCTCCGAGCCCGCGTAGGCGCCCACCGCCGTGGACGCCAGCCCCGAGGCGAGCAGCCCGACGCCGAACAGCACCGCGACCGCCGGGCCGAGCGCGTCGGCGATGGCTGCGTGCGCCCCCTCGATGGTGTCGGTGTCGGCACGACCCGGCAGGTTGGCCGCCGCGAGCAGCAGCATCGCGATGTTGACCCCGCCGGCGATGACGAGCGCGGCGACGACGTCGATCCGTGTGACGCGCAGCAGGCGCTCCACCAGGCCGGGGTCCGGCACCGACGGGGCGTCGACCTCCGTGGGTGATCCGTCCGCCCCGCGGAGCTCGGTGAGCACCTCGCGCACCGCGAGGTCGTGGCGCACCCGGTCGCGGGCCAGCGAGCTGTGCAGGTAGATCGCGTGCGGCATCACCGTCGCACCCAGCATCGAGGCCGCCAGCAGCACCGAGTCGGTCCCGGCGAACCGCGGGACGAGCCCCTCGACGACGGCACCCGGGTCCGGCGGGGCGACGACCAGCCCCGCGCAGAACCCGACGACGATGACCCCGAGCATCGTGAGCACGACCGTCTCGAACACCCGCTGGCCCCGGCGCTGCTGGATCGAGAGCACCAGCATCGAGACCACGCCGGTGATGAGCCCGCCGAGCACCAGGGGCACGTCGAACAGCAGGCGCAGGGCGAGGGCGCCGCCGATGACCTCGGCCAGGTCCGTGGCCATCGCGACCGCCTCGGCCTGCAGCCAGTAGGCGATCCGCCCCCGCCGGGTCATGCGATCCGCCAGGACCTCGGGCAGCGAGCGCCCCGTGACGACCCCCAGCTTGGCCGACAGGTACTGCACGAGCACCGCCATCGCGTTGGCCATGACCAGCACCCACACGAGCAGGTAGCCGAACTCGGCACCGGCGGTGAGGTTGGCGGCCACGTTGCCCGGGTCCACGTAGGCGATCGCGGCGACGAAGGCGGGGCCGAGCAGGGACAGGGCACGCAGCCGGCGCAGGACACTCCGGGACGATGCGGCTCGCGGCCTCACGGGGCCTCCTCGATCTCGAGGCCGGGGAACTTCGGGTCGTCGCGATCGTAGACAGCACCCTCGAGACGCGGCCACCTGCCGCCGTCGGAGCGCCGGGGGTGGCGTTCTGGCACGATGTGGCGGTGCCCGACGCCGCGCAGGACCGCTCACCGGAGAACCCGCCCACCGCGACATCCGCTCCGGCGGCCGGCAGCGGAGGGCGGCTGCTCGCGTCCCCCTGGCTGCTGGCCCTCGCCTTCGTCGTGGTGCACGCACGCCTCGTCCACGAGGCGATCTCCTGGCAGAACACGATCTTCGGCGACGTCACGCTGTACGAGTGGTGGGCGCGGCAGGGCCTGTCGGGCGGCGAGTGGCCCGTCCTGGACTACACGTGGGTGTACCCGGCGGGGGCCCTGGTGCCCGTGGGGCTGCCCGGGGTCCTCAGCGTCGACGTGCTCGGGTACGAGATCGTCTGGACGGCGATGATCGTCCTGCTCGACGCCGTGGCGACCGTCGTCCTGGTCCGCATGACGCCGCGGGGTGTGCTCGGCGCGTGGTGGTGGCTGCTGTTCCTGCTCGCGCTCGGGCCGATCTTCCTCGGCCGGATCGACGGCGTCGTCGCCCCGATGATCCTCGTCGCCCTCGTCCTGGCCCGCCGCCACCCGCGCATCGCCGTCGCCGTGGCCACCGCCGGCGCCTGGGTGAAGATCTCCCCCGGCGCCGTCGTCGTCGCGATCGCCGCCACCCGCCGCAGCCTGCGCGACCTGCTGCGCACCGTCGTCGTGCCCGGGGCCGTCGTCAGCGCCGTCGTCGTGGGGCTCGCGCTCGCCGGCGGGGCCGGTGTCCGGGCGCTGAGCGTGTTCGGCCAGCAGGGCAGCCGCACCCTGCAGGCCGAGTCCGTGGCCGCCACCTGGTTCTCCGTGGCCCGCTGGTGGGACCCGTCGGTACGGATCGAGTACAACGACGAGATCTACACCTTCGAGGTGCTCGGGGACGCCGCCCGGACCGTGGCCGACACCCTGGACTGGCTGCTGATCCTCGCCGTCGTGGCCGTGGCCGCCCTCACCTGGTGGGTGGCGCGGCGACACCCCGCGCGGACCTACGAGATCGTGCTGCTGTCGGCCGCGGCGCAGCTCGTCGCGCTCATCGTCTTCAACAAGGTCGGCTCGCCGCAGTTCATCGCCTGGATCGGACCCGTCGTCGCCGTCGCGCTGGCGTCGCTGCCCGAGGGCCGTGCGTTGCGCGCCTGGTGGCCGCCCGCCCTGGGCATGGTCCTCGTCGCCTACGCCACCTACCTCGTCTACCCGGTGGGCTACGGTCCGTTCCTCGCCGGCGACGCCTGGATCGTGGTCATCGAGGCGCTGCGCAACGCCGCGCTCGTGGTGCTCATGGTCGGTGCCGTGTGGCAGCTCGTGCGGCTGGGCACCGCGGAGCCGGGCGGACGCCACGTGACGACGACGGACGACGACGCCCGGTCCGCGTAGCCGGCACCGAACGTTTCCCACCCGTTCCGCGGGTCGACCCCGACCCGTCGCCGGCCGCTCCCCCGTTGGTCACCCGGGCCCGCCAGTGTGCGGAGCGTGAGGGTAGCGATCGTGGCCGAGTCCTTCCTCCCGCAGGTCAACGGAGTCACGAACTCCGTCCTGCGGGTCCTCGAGCACCTGCAGCGCACCGGGCACGACGCGCTGGTCCTGGCTCCCGACACCGACGACGGCGACCTGCCGCCGTTCGTGCACGGCGCGCCCGTCGTGGAGGTGCCGTCGGTCGGCCTGCCGGGCTACCCGGACGTGCGGGTCGTCGTCGGCCAGCGTGCCCGGATCGAGCGGACGCTCGCGGCGTTCGCGCCCGACGTCGTGCACCTCGCCTCGCCGTTCATGCTCGGCTGGCGCGGGATGCAGGTCGCCGAGGCGCTCGGCGTCCCGGCCGTCGCCGTCTACCAGACCGAGGTCCCCAGCTATGCGGCCCGGTACGGGGTGCGGCACCTCGAACCGCTGCTGTGGTGGCGCGTCCGCACCCTGCACGACCGCGCCGCGCTGACGCTGGCGCCGTCGACGCCGACCATCGACCACCTGCGAGCCCGCGGCATCCCGCGGGTGCACCGCTGGGGACGGGGTGTGGACACCGAGCTGTTCCGCCCCGGCGCCCGGGACGATGCCTGGCGGCGAGAGGTCGGGGCCGGGCGGCCGCTGCTCGTCGGGTACGTCGGGCGGCTCGCCGCGGAGAAGCAGGTCGAGGCGCTGCGGGTGCTGCACGACCGGGACGACGTGCGGCTCGTCGTCGTCGGCGAGGGTCCCGAGCGGCCACTGCTGGAAGAGCTGCTGCCGGAGGCCCGCTTCACCGGTCTGCTGCGCGGCGAGGAGCTGGCCCGCGCGATGGCGAGCCTGGACGTCTTCGTCCACCCCGGCGAGCTGGAGACGTTCGGCCAGACCCTGCAGGAGGCGCACGCCTCCGGGGTGCCCGTCGTTGCCCCCGCCGCGGGCGGCCCGATCGACGTCGTCGCGCACTCGCACACCGGCTGGCTGTACCCGCCGGGCGACCACCGGGCGCTGCGCGCGCACGTCGACGACCTGCTGGGCGACGACCGCAAGCGACGGGCGTTCGGTGCGGCGGCCCGGGAGCGGGCGCTCGGGCGTACCTGGGCGAAGGTCTGCCACGAGCTGGTGCAGCATTACGAGTCTGTGGTCGCCGCCGTCGCGACGGAGGTCTGAGCGCTTCCACGCGCTGCCGCGCGGGGTGTCCGCCGATGATCAGCGGAGGGTGACGATGCGCAGCAGGGGCGAGACGTCCTGGGCGAAGGCGGTGACGCGATCGGTGACGGTGTCGTCGAGCCAGGTCGAGCGCGGCAGCGGCCGCATCACGACCAGCTGCCGCAGCCGCAGGTGGTCGGCCAGGGGATGGTCGGCGTGCTCGGCGTACCCCCGCGGCATGGTCCTGACGGCGTCGCTCCGTTCGAGCTCGAGCCCGGCGGCGGCGAGGTCGTCGACGACGGCGGTGAAGCGGTCGGGGTCCTCGACCATCGACCGTCGCAGGGGGTCCAGTCGCGCGGTGGGCGGCTTGTAGAGCCCGCCCGCGAGCAGTCCACCGTCGGCGCTGAGCTGCACGTAGACCAGGCCGCCGTCCTCGGTTTTGGTGCCGCTGGGCGTCAGCAGGCCGGAGCGCGACGTCGTGTACGGGCTCTTGTCGGGACTGAAGCGGACGTCGCGGTTCATCCGGAAGGTGGTGGCCGACCCGCCGCGCAGGGGGACGTCGGTGTCGGCGAGCCGCGCGGTGACCTCCTCGAGCAGCGCGACGAAGGGTTCGTCGACGTACTGGTCGAAGACGTCTCGGTGGGCCCTGAACCAGTCGCGGTCGTTGTGCGCGGCCAGCTCCTCGAAGAAGGTGAAGGTCTTCTCGGTGAAGCCGGTGCCCTGGGCGCTCACGTCCCACCCCCTCCGTCGGAGACAGTGACCACGGTACGGGGCGCGGCCGCTTCGGGCCGCCCGTCCGCGCGTTGTCTCGACGGTCGGGGCGCGCGATGAGTTCCGCGCCTGTCCACCGTCCTTGTGCGTGACCCGATCTCACCGCGTCACGGGAGGCGCACATGAAGCTCCTGCTCACCTCGGGCGGCGTCACGAACCCGACCATCCGCTCGGCCCTGGACGACCTGCTCGACAAGCCCGTCGCCGCGTGCACGGCGCTGTGCATCCCCACGGGCATGTACGGGCACCCGTGGGTGGGGCCCGGCATCAAGGCGTGGGAGTTCGTCGCCGGGAAGGAGGAGGGCAACCCCATGGTCGGGCTCGGGTGGCAGTCGATGGGGCTGTTGGAGCTCACGGCGCTGCCCAGCCTCCCCGCCGAACGCTGGCAGCCGGTGGTCCGGGACGCCGACGTCCTGCTGTTCAGCGGCGGCGACGCGGTGTACCTGAGCCACTGGGTGCGGGAGTCCGGGTTCGCGGATCTCCTGCCCGAGCTGACGGACACCGTCTGGCTCGGGATGAGCGCCGGCAGCATGGTGACGACGCCGCGCATCGGGCAGGAGTTCGTCGGGTGGCAGCCGCCCGGCGAGGGCGACGACAGCACGCTGGGACTCGTGGACTTCTCGATCTTTCCGCACCTGGACCACCCGAACCTGCCGACCAACACCCTGGCCGCGGCCGAGACGTGGGCGGCCGGCCTCGGCGGCCCCGCCTACGCGATCGACGACGACACCGCGATCGTGGTGGCGGACGGCGCCGTCGAGGTGGTCTCCGAGGGGACGTGGAAGGCACTGGCCATGTGACCTCGGGAGATGGCACCTAGGCTCTTCCGATGACATCGTCCACGAGATCGCCGACCTGGCGGCTCGCGCTCAGCGCCCTGGCGACCCTCCCCGGAGTCGTGGCCTACGTCGTGATCATCGGCTACCTCGATCTCCACGTGGCCGCCGTCTCCAACAACGCGCGACTCGACTGGACCGGGACCACCTTTGTCTCGGTCATGTCCCCGCCACCCCACATCTGGCTGCTCTGGCCAGGCGCGGCCGTCGCACTCGTGACCGGTCTCGCCGTGCTGCTGGCCTGGCGTTCCCGAGCGAGGGCGAATTCGTACCGCGAGCTGGTCCCCCTGTGGACGGCCACGCTCACGCTCGTCGTGCTGACGGTCTGGCTCGTGGTGTCCACCGAGCTCCCCTACAACGCGGCCGTCGCCCTGGCCAGTCTCGTCGACCCCGAGCCGATGCTGGTCGTCTGGCTCCGCCTCGGCGCGCTGAGCATCGCGACCTACGCCTTCGCCGGCGCCATGATCGTGCTCTCGGTGCTGCCCCTCAGGGCCGCGCCGACGGAGGTGGACCCCTCACACCGTGAGGACGGCAAGCGTGATGTTCCCGCCGGCTGACGGACGCTGCGTGGTGAGGGTCAGCCCGGCCTCGTCGACGAGGGACCGCAACCCACCCCGCCGGAGGTAGGTCAGGGCGTTCCGCGCGTGGCGGGGTCCGGCGAGGAGCTCGGCCACCGCCGTGAACGCGCGTGTGCCCCACCCGCGCGGGAACCGGAGGCCGTCGGTGCCGAAGTCCGTGACGAGCACGCGGCCGCCGGGTGCCAGCGTCCGCCGGGCCTCACGCAGGAGCGCGACGCCGTCCGAGCGGCTGATCGAGTGCAGCACCAAGGAGACGAGCACCAGGTCCGCGCTGCCGTCGGCGACGGGCAGCCGCGACCCCTCGACGAGACGCAGGTCCGCCTCGGAGCCGAGGCGCTCACGCGCTGCCGTGATCATCGCCGGTGAGGTGTCCACGCCGACGACGGCACATCCCTCGTCCGCATACTCGGCCAGCGCCGCCCCGGTGCCGCACCCGATGTCGAGCACGGTCCATCCCGGATCCGGAGGGCACATCCGCCGGGCGATCCGACGCAGCGGCGCGTTCATCGGTTCGACGACCCGGTCGTAGACCTTCGCCCGCACTCCATAGGCATCGCGTCCCATGAGCTCGCGCCTCCTCCCGGCCAGCGTCCCACGCATTCCGGGCCCCCGGAGTCTCTCGGCACCGACGGAGGCCAGCGATCAAGCGGTGGGACTGCGCCGTGCTGCGGCCCGACGGGCGCCGGGACACGGAAGGCCGAAAGGGCCCACCGGCGCGTGATCTCGCGCAGGTGGGCCCTTTCGGCGAGCACCGCGGTGCCCGCCAGTGGCGGATCAGCCCACCGGGTACGGGACGGCCCGCGTCGCGGTCACCTCCTTGCCGTCGATCGTGCCCGTCACCGTGACGAGCACCTCTCCGGCATCGACGGCGTCCGATCGCGTCGAGAACGCCTGGTAGGCGCTCTGTCCCGGCTCGACCTGGCTGAACGACTTGTCCCCGTACGGTGTCTCGATCGTGACGTCGACCGGAACCCCCTCGTCGTTGACGACCCGGACGGCCAGAACGGTCGAGGACCCGATGGTCCGCAGACGGACATCCGTCGAGAACGCCAACTCCGGGGCGTCCTCGTCGCACTCGAGACGCGGACCGCCCCAGACCCCGTGCGCACCGTTGATCGACGTCCCCGGCGTGGAGACGGCGAGCTCGAGGTACTGAGCCCCCGTGAGGTCGAGGTCGATCTCCTCGGTGGGGAATCCCGGCTGGAACGTCGTGCCCTCGTAGCGGCTCACGTCGTCGACGTCGACGGAGAAGATCACCGAGCCGGAGAACCCGTCCTCGAGGCCCGCGTCAGAGGTGAACCGTGTGCACTCGCCGCCCAGGTAGTAGGTGATCCTCGAGGGCGCGTGGACCCCCAGACCCTTGTCGTAGGTCTCCTTCAGCTCGTCGGTCGTGTTGATGACGAGCGGCTTGTCGGGTGAGCTCGCGTTGTCCTTGTTGGCGACGTCGATGCCGATCACGCCGTACCCGTTGGAGGCCGACACCCACGGCAGGTCCGACAACCAGACGTCACCGGACGGAGCCTCGGGCAGGGTCAGGTCGACGGGCCTCATGTCGAACAGGATCGCGCGGTCCGTCTGCGAGAAGGTGATCGACCGGAGCTCCTTCGACGGGTCCAGCGCTACGACGTTCGCGTACACCCGATAGGTGTACGAGGGGTACTCGTAGCCGTCGGGGTTGGCGGCGTTGTTGCGGCCCTTGCTCTCCACCGCGTCCACCGCGTCCCGCCGATCGCCCTGCAGGAGCCAGTTCGGCAGGAAGAACGAGCGCTCAGCGGTCGTGCCGTCGGCGTAGGTGATGGTCACCTCCGGGGTGACGCCGCCTCCCGACGCCCCCGACCCGAGGAACGCGAGGTGCGTCCCCGACCCGGAGACGGCGACGGTCTGGCCCGCCAGGGACGTCGAGTTCGCGACCCCGGGTGCCGCATCCGGCCACACCATGTCGAACGTGTCGTCGCCCCGGGTGACCGAGACCGGCTCGCCCCAGGTCGCTCCGGCGTCGGCCAGCGCGGTCTCCGAGAACGAGGCCCCCGAACCGTCGAAGTTCCCGGTGTCCTTGGTCTCGAGCGACGTGATCGAGACACGGTTGAACGCGTCCGCCAGGTTCGCGAAGACGACGTCCACCTGCTGTCCACCGGACACCGATCGCTCACCGCCGGCCGAGTCGAGGTAGGCAGCAGCGCCCCGGACCGTGGCAGCACCGGCCTTCGCGCCCGATCCCGGTGTGACGACGAACGTCGCAGTGACCGAGTCCCCCGGGGCGACAGCCGCCGCGGTGCTCCCCTGCACGTCGTCCGTCGTCCAGCCCTCGGGGAGCTCTGCCGCGATCTCGAGGTCCGTCTTGACCTTCGTGCCGGTGTTGGTGAAGGTCATCTCCACCTCTGCGGACTCACCGGGGAACACCTGGCCCGGCGCCTCCACCTCGAGCGACACCCGCTGACCGTCCGAGTCGAGGCCGCCGACGGCGCTGGTACCACGCAGCACGAGGTTCGCCGACGCGTCCGCGGCGAGGGTCCCGACCTTCACCCGCACGACGCCGCCGCGCTCCTCGTCGAAGAACCAGCCGGTCGCCGCCTCCGAGAGCGCGGCCGCGTCGGCGACCTCCGCGAGATCGGTGCCGTCGAGCACGACAGCCTCCGGCGCGGACCCCGTGTGCACGTCGAGGGCGTACGGACGCTCCTCGGCCATGCCGGTGTAGCCGCCGTCGCGCGAGCCGATGGCGATGCTGACGTCGCCGCCGTCGCGGTCCGGCGCCTCGACCGTGAAGCTCTGGCGCGCCGACCGTCCATCGGCGTACTCCCGCGTCACCTTGTCGTCCTCGTACAGCTCGAACGTGCTCTCACCCTGGGGGTAGACGTCGAGCGTGATGGTCGAGTCCTCCGGGACCAGCGAGGCGTTGCGCGCGACCATCCCCTGCGGGACGATCGCGCCGGCGCGGACGAACACCGGGAGCGTGTCGAGCGGCGCGTCGTAACCGTCGAGCACCCGACCACCGTCGTACAGGCGTCCGGTCCAGTAGTCGACCCACTGCCCCTCGGGCAGGTAGATCCCGTCGCGCACGTCCGAGTCGGTGTACACGGGCGCCACGAGGAAGTCGGTCCCGAGCAGAAACTCGGTGTTCGCCTCCTCGCCGTACGCCATCGGGTCGTCGGGGTACTCGAGCGCGACCGACCGCATCGGCGGCGTGCCCTGGGAGTGCGCCTGCGCGGCGAGCGTGTAGATGTACGGCATGAGCCGCTGGCGCAGCTGCAGGTAGTCGCGGTTGATCTTCGTCGCTTCGTCGCCGTAGAGCCACGGACGCTTGTCGACCGCGGCCCAGCCGCTCATGGAGTAGAGCGCCGGGGCGAACGCCTTCCACTGCAGGTCGCGGACGTACGACTCCGGCGACCCGCCGAAGATGCCGTCGACGTCGCCGGTGGTGAACGGGAGGCCGGAGTTGCCGGCGCCGGTCAGCGCCGAGACCTGCCAACGCACCGCGTCGAGGTTGCCCGCGTGGTCACCGGTCCACTGCATGCCGCAGCGCTGGGAACCGGCCCACCCCTCCACCATGAGTGACGTGCCGCGTGCGTCGGAGAACTCCTCGATGCCGCTGTGGGCGCTCTCGCAGGCCGTCAGCGCCTGCCGGTACCCGGACCCGACCCAGGCGACGTCGAGCTTGCGCAGGCGGATTCCCGCCTCGGCGACCTCGTACTCCTGGTTCGTCAGGGACCGCTCGGTCCAGAGGCCCGTCACCAGGTCGGCCTCCTCGGCGATCTGCGCGACCGTCTCGGGCAGCTCGGTGTACTCGCAGCCGTACCCGTCGTTGACGAGCATCCAGCCGCCCGGCATGTCGTTCTCCTTGAAACGGGCCGCGGTGATCGCCGCCTGGGGCGTGGTCTGCTTGATGCCCTCCGGGTCGCCTCCTGTCGGCGAGTAGTCCGGGTTGGAGCGGTTGTAGCAGTCGGCGTCCCCGTACTCGAGCGCGTACACCGGTGGCATCAGGGGGCGTCCGGTCAACGCCGTGTAGCCGTCGAGCGACTCCTTGTAGTCACCCACGAAGTAGTAGGCGTCGAACCGCCGCTCCTCGTGGGTGGTGGTCGCATCGGCCGTGAACGTGTACGAACCCCGGGCGAACGTGTTGCGCAGGACGCCGTAGCCCGCGCTCGTCATGTAGTAGGGCACCGCGTTCGGGTAACCGTCGTCGTTCCAGTCGAAGTTCCGGGCGACGTTGACGGTCTCGCCCGTGTGGATCGAGCGCCCGTTCTGCATGCCACCGCCGAGGAACTGCTCCCCGTCCTGCGTGGCCAGGTGCTGCGTCGCACTGTCCGCGCCGAAGGTGACGGGCGCCGACTCCTCCCAGACGACGGAGCCGTCGGCGCGGTGAAGGGTCATTCTCGACGTGTCGGCGTCGACGGTGAGGGCCACGGCGTCGGTCGACAGCGTGATCTCGCCGTCGGCCTCCGTGACCGTCGGTTCCACACCCGGGAACTCGTCACGCCCGACGACGATGTCCGCCGTGCGGGCGGGGTCACCCTCCGGTGTGTTCGCGGGGTCGGTGAAGCTCCCCGACGGGTCGGACTCCACGCGGACGGTCGCCTCGTCGAGGAACGTCACGCGGGCAGCGCCGTCGGCGGCCTGGAGCGTGACCTGCTCCGCGTCCTGCACGACGTCGGAGATCGCACCGATCGTCGTGCCGGACGCGTCGACGGGTACTTCTGGGACCACGGAGGACGTGGCCGTCCCGACGGGGGTTGCGGTCGCGACCGCCGCTTCCGCAGCGCCCGTCGAGACGGGAGGCGCGGCGAGGACCGCGGTCGTCGCCAGGGCCAGCATCGCGCCGGCTGCGGCGGGACGGCGGCTGCGGCGTGGTGGCCGTGACCGGTGGTCGGATCGTCGGACTGAGGGCCTCATGCAAGCTCCTTCGCTCGGGAGCGCCCGGGGGCGCGAGGGGGCGGGGCGGCCGGACGGGAGTCCGACCGCCCCGGTGGAGGTCAGTTCGCGCTGCCGTAGGGGAGCTCGAACTCCGCCGTCCGTTCGGGGTCCTCCCCGACGGTCGTGACGCTGACCCGGACGGTGCCTCCGTCCAGGTCCTCCCGGAGCACCAGGCCCCGGTAGAGGGACTCGCCTGCCTCGACGCGTCCGGAGACCGTCCCGGACGACGTGGACATCTCGACGTCCACGGGCACGTCCTCCGTGTTGTCGACCCGCATCGCGAGGACGGTGCGCGAACCCACTGAGCGGAGCTCGGCAGAGGCCTCGACGGCCACCGCCGGCCCGCAGGTGACGCGGGCGTCCGCCCAGTCGGCCCGGTCCCACCACTCCGCACCGGCACCGGGCTGGGTCGACGCGACGTCCGGATCGGCCTCGAGGGTGAGGGTCTCGACACCACTGACGTCGACCGAGACCTCGCGCGGATCACCGGCACGGACGGTGCCGCTGTCGAAGAGGACCTCGCCGTCACCGACCACCCGGAAGATCACGCTCGGGTAGGCGTCCGAGCGGTTCATCGTGTCGTCGATCCCCACGATCGCGTCGAACGCGGAGCAGCTGCCGGCGAGATACAGGTCGACCTCGGCCCTCGCGTTGACACCGATCCCCTTGTCGTACACGGTCCCGTCGATGGTCAGGGGCTGACCGTCGCCCGCGGCAGCGTTGCCGACCTCGGTGTCCCGCTCGACCGGACCGTACGCGCCGTTCACCCGCGTCGCGACGAACGGCATGTCGGAGACGTAGGTCGTCCCGGCGGACGGCGGGTCGGGCAGGGGCGCCTCGGCCTCCGCGTGGCGGTCCACCACCTCGGTGGCCAACGCGACGATGTCGCCGCTGGCTTCGGTCGGGAACGACCCCGTGCCCTGGACGAACTCCTCGCCGACGGCGTACCAGTCGATCGCGGGGGCGGGCGTGCCGTCGACGATCCTCTGGTGCTGCCCGTCGAGGAACTGTTCCCAGCGTCCCTTGTAGTAGGTGCCGACGAGCCCCTGCCACTCACGGTTCGCGTAGTCGTTGAGTCCGGCGTTCACCGCGGACCGATCACCCCACGTCGTCAGGATCGACCGGGCGTCGACCTCGAGCGCCGCGGCCTGCTCGTCGTCGACGGCGTAGGACCGCGCACGCTCGAGCCACGCGCCCAGGAGGTTCTGCTCCTGCGTCCCGACCACGTCGTCGAGCAGGTCCATGTTCGCCAGCCACTGGTCGGACAGCTCACGGAACGTCTCGGCGTCCCGGTTGGACGACGCCTCGGCGAGGCGCGGGAGCAGTGTGCGGGAGGTGTTGGAGAGAACCTGTCGTGCGACGTCCATCAGGTCGTACGCGTAGGTCGGCGTGGCCCGGGCCTCGGGGCTCGCGTCCAGGAGCAGCGGGAGCGCCGTCGCGAACTCGTCGATGTCGTAGCGAGCCCTGCCCGGCGAGAACGACGCGGCGGTGGTCCGCGACAGGCTGGGCGTGGCTCCGTAGAGCGCGTCCTGGGCCTCGCTCCACCCGTCGTCCGTCGGCAGGTCGTACACCGTGCGTCGCAGGACGTCCCAGGCGGCGACGGCGGACTCGTCGCGCACCCCGTAGCGTCGGGTCGCGAAGTCGGCGAACCACTTCTCGACGTCGACCGGCCCGTCGCTCCAGGCCCGCGACGCGAGGAACTCGAACGCGACGGGGTTGTTGTCCCCGGCCTCCGGCAGGATCGCGACACCGGTCATGTGGGAACCGGATCGGTCGAGCCACTCGTGGTAGCGGGTGTTCCAGAGGCTCAGCTGAGCGCCGAGCGTCGTGTGCCCGCCGAAGTTCCAGATCGCACCGAACGCGTACGGGACGGGCGCCCAGGACGCTTCACGGTCGAGCACGCGCCGGTCCGAGAGCCCGTCGACGATGAAGGTCGTCGCCGGGTCGGCCGCGTCGATGATGGCGCGGGGAGGGTTGCTCTGCCAGCCGAGCAGCACCCAGGTGGCTCCGGGGTTGGCTGCCTGCAGGGCGTCCTCGACGCCGAGCGTCGCCTCGCCCACGTCCACGCCACCGGCCGTCCCACCCTCGTGCAGGAGGTCCATCTTGTACATCGTCGAGGTGCCGAGGATCTCCTCCGACGCGGTGTAGAAGGCATCGGCCACCTCGGCGAAGACGCCGTCGGCGGGGCTGAGCCAGTCCGGCCGTTCGAAACCGACCCACCCACCCTGGGGCACCGTGACCGCACCGGGGTTCCGCTCGGCGAACTCGTCGGGGACGGTGCCGAAGTACCCCGGCAGCACGGGCGTCATCCCGAGCTCGCGCAGGCGGTCGGCGATCTTCCGGCCGAGCTCGGCGCGGGCGTCGAGGGTGGCCTCCGTGACGGGCGACGGATACCCGGACATGTTCTGCAGGAGCCACCACGGCTGGTGCGACGGCTGCGGGATCCAGGCGAGGATCTCGTCGGTCGAGTACCCGAACTGCGTCAGCGTGTCGAAGTAGACCGCGTCCGTCCCGACGGGCATGAACACCTCGTTGATGCCGTGGGCGGCGAACACGTCGATCGCGCGCTCCCAGTCCTCCCACGTCCGGTACGCGCCGGTGTAGCCGTCCTCGGTGTCGTTGCCGTAGAAGCGGTGCTCGACGTTCGCCGAAGCCTCGATCGGCGCGTCGGGCAGCGGCAGGTCCGACGGGAGGTCGGGTCCGTCCGTCCCCCCGAGGTTGTCGCCGTTCCACGAGATGGACATGTCGAGCTCGGCGCCGAGGTAGTCACGGAAGCCGGCGACGATGGTCGAGGGGGACGTGCCCTCGATGCGCACCGCCCCGGCGTCGGCCGTGACCCGGTAGCGGTCGCCCTCCCCGCCGGCGTCGATCCCCACCAGCTCCAGGTCGTCGCGCGCTCCGACGAGTCGCTCGATCGCGGCGCGCGCGGGCGTGGTGTCGAAGGTGCTGGGGGCGGGCGGGGTGTCGTCGACGGACGCGGGTGGTGGTGCGGACGGGACGGCTGAGGCCGTCGGCACCAGCGCTCCGACGGCGAACGTGGTGAGTGTGGCGAGGACAGCAAGCCGTCGCCGGCGTGCGGTCGTCCGGACTGTCGTACGGGACATGGCGGGTGCCTCTCGTGTGTCGTGCAGGGGCTTGGTCACGACGTCATCTCGACGACGGACGGAGGGTTCACGTGCGGACACAGCGCTCTCCGGGTGTCGTGGCCGTGGGAAGCGGGGTCAGCCGCAGTCGGTCGCGGTGTAGGGGACCGTGGTGGTGGTCGAGACCGTCTCGCCCTCGATCTCCGCGCTCGCCACGACCTCCACCTCACCGGCGGGGACGGAGTCCTCCCGGGTGGCGAACGTCGCGGTGGCGAAGGTCCCCGGTGCAACCGTGGCGAAGGACCGCGTGCCGTGATCGCCGCCGATCTCGATCGCGACGGGGTCCGGCTCCTCGTTCTTCGCGGCCACGGCAAGGTAGGCGTGCGAGTCGAGGCACCGCAGCTCCGCCGTCGCCGTCACCGTCGGCTCCGACATCGGCGCGACCGCGGTGGGCGGCGTGGGCAACGGGTCGTCGTCCAGCGAGGACATGATCAGCAGGGACAGCGCGCCGGTCCAGACGAGCGGGCTCACCGACGTCGCCTTGCCGTCCGACGCCACCTGCTCGGGGAGCTCCCCCAGCCAGGTGCGCGAGTCGACGATCCAGTCGAGGGTCTCCGTCGCCCGGGCGGTGTTGCCGGTGCCGGCCCACGCCAGCGCGAAGAAGCTCGTGCTGGGTGTCCAGGCGACACCCCACCCGGAGCCGCCTGGAACCACGCCACCGCTGGGCAGCACGAGCGCGTCCCAGGAGGCGTCGAGCGCGTCCGGCAGACCAGCCGGCGCCTCCACGAAAGGGGGTGCCATGAGCCCGACGGCGGATTCCCGGGCATCCGGGTTCTCCGTCGTCCGCGGGTACCCGAGCGGGGCGAACGTCCTCGCGATGCCGTCGGCCAGCGCGTCGGCGGCACTGCTCCAGCGATCGCGGTCGTCGGCGTTCCCGGTCTCCGCAGCCAGGTCCGCCGCGGCATTCAGCCCGGCGAGCAGCGGGACCGCCGTGCCGAGGTTGGGCGTGTCCGTGCCGAGCTCCCAGTAGTCGGGCGAGGCGGGCGGAAGACCCGTGTCAGGGTCGAGCGAGGCCGCCGAGTAGTCGGCTGCCTTCTGCACGGTGGGGTACAGGTCGGCGAGCTGCGCGTCGCGCGTGCTCGACTCGTCGGCGGCCCGATACCACTGCCAGATCGACCACGGCACGAAGCCGTTGCCGTCGAGCTGCCACTCGCGGTCGTCGGGGGGACCTGCGCCGTCGAGCGTCGTCCGGGCCTCCCACGTGCCATCGGCACGCTGCGTCGAGGCGTTGAAGGTGTTGATCCGGAGCGACTCCTCGATGTGACCGGTGGCTGCGAACGCCGCCGCGACGAAGCTGGAGTCACGCGGCCAGGAGTATTTCCAGGCCGAGTGCCACGCGGCGGCGACGGCACCGTTCGGCCGTGTCAGCGCACGCATCGAGAGGAGCGCCCGCTCGGCGGTGGCCCGCTCCTCCGCGGTGCTCCCGGGAATGGTCCCGGACGCGAGCCAGGCGCGTGACTCCTCGATCTGAGCCATGGCGTCCGCGTCGCCGGCCGCCACGGTGACCGGGCTCGTGGCGCCCTCGGGGAGGTAGCGCCACCGGCCGTCCGGCATCTCCAGCACGTTGCTGCCCGGGACGTACTCCGCACCCCAGCCCTCGGACGGGGAGATCGGGGCGACGTCGGTCCCGTTCGAGTACAGGCCCGCGACCGGAAGTCGCAGCGCCCAGTCCGGCACGACCTGGTAGCAGCCCCCGCCGCACCCCTCGAGGCCCGTCGGGTTGATGTGGAACGCGGCACGGCTGCCGCCGTACTGCTGCCACCCGCCCCAGTAGGGCACGTCGTAGTTCCAGCTCGGCAGGGACCCGGGCCTCGCTGTCCTGGTCCCGTGCCACGCCACCTTGCCGGACGGCACGTCCGCCTGCACCACCAGCGCGTACCCGGTGCCGCCCGCCACGGAGACGTCGTAGTCGAGGTCGATCCAGCCGGACCCCGAACCTCCGAGATCCTCGGCGATGTCGATGCCGGACGTGGCGATCGCGCTCGTCGGCTCCTCGACATCGGTACGGATCTCCGTGGTGATCGTGCCCTCCGTCGCGCTCGAGGACAGCCAGACACTGACCCGCTCGACGGTCGTGTCGACGTCGAGCACGAACTCCTGGGCAGCCGCGTTGTCGGGAGCGACCACGCTGTACAGCGCGGTGTCGTGGTCCGGCTGGTCGACGTAGGCGTCGCCGTCCGCGGCGAGCGGGAGGGCCGTCGGGGCAGCTGCGGCCGCGGGAACCAGGGCGCCGACGCCGAACGCCGTGAGGGTCGTGAGGACGGCGAGCCGTCTGTGGCGCGCTGCCGTGCGGACTGTCGTTGGGGCCATGCCTGGGTGCCTCCCGTGCTTCATTGCAGCTGGACAGTGCTCGGTGTGGACGAGAATGACACATTCTGACTTTCATGACCAGAGTTCACGCAAAATCCGTCATAGAGTTCTGGCGGCCACATGCTGTCCATCACGGCCGAGACGCGCTGCAGCCAGACCGGGCACAGCGCGACCACGAGGACCGGGCTGTCTCTGCCGTCGCTCAGGGGTAGACACCGATGATTCTTTCTGAGAGATTCCTAGTTCTACAGAGCAGAAACCTGCTCTTGCCTCGTCGACGAGCCGGTGCGGCACGTGATGAGGCGGATCGCGACGACGACGACGGAGATCTCACATGAACGCACGGAGCACCAGGCGGCGCACGGCCGCCGCGAGCATCGGCCTGTCCCTGCTCGCGGCGGCCGGTGTGCCGACCCTCGCGGCGGCCGCCGACCCGGCCGGTGACGACAGCATCGACATCTCGGTCGACATCGAGGACCTCACCCCTGCGGGCGAGCTGTCGATGTCCGTGGCCGCGAACGACGGCGTGGCCCTCGTCGAGGAGGGCTCCGACGACACCGCACGCCAGTTCGTCGGGACCACGCCCACCGTCACGGTGACCGACACCCGCTCCCCGGAGGAGGTGCCGGACGGGTCGTACTGGGCCGTCGTCGGACAGGCGGGCGACTTCGTGGAGGGCAGCGACGCCACGCAGACGTTCGGCCCCGAACACCTCGGCTGGGAACCCCGGCTCCTCACCCCGTCCTCGACCGGACTGGTCGCCGAGGGAGAGCCGGTGTCCTCGGTGGTCGACGACGGCACCGGCGCCGCCGCCGTGGGCCTGGAGGGGCAGGAGCTGCTCGTCTCGACGTTCTCGGCCGCCGAGGAGATCGGCACGTGGGACGTGGAGGCCGGCCTCACGCTCCGGACGCCCGCCGACATCCCTGCCGGCTCCTACACCTCGACGCTGACGCTCACGCTCTTCGAGCAGAGCTGACGCCCCACCCCGCACACCTCAGGAGTCCTCGATGATGCGGTCATCCGTTCTCGCCACGGTCCTGGGGCTCGCCGCGTCCCTCGCCGCCCCGTCCGCCACCGCGGCCGGGGCGGCGGAGGACGCCTCCGAGCCCGACCGCATCACGTGGTCGGTGGCGGCTGCCGACACCGCCGGCCCGGACGGACGCAGGTCGATCGGCCACACGGTCGAACCGGGCGCCTCGACGACCGACCAGGTCTCCGTGACCAACCACAGCACCGCCGAGGTCACCTTCGCCATGGCAGCCAACGACGGCTACCTCACCGCGAACGGGAGCTTCGACGTGCGCCCGTCCGGATCGGAGCCGGTCGACGCCGGGTCGTGGATCGAGGTACCCCCGTCGGTGACCGCAGGACCGGGAGAGACCGTCGTCGTCCCGCTGGACATCGCCGTTCCCGCGCGGGCGACGCCCGGAGACCATCCCGCGGGCGTGACCGCATCGGTGATCACGGGTGACGAACGTGTCCGCGTCGAGAACCGCGTGGGCGTGCGGGTCGACGTGCGGGTGCCCGGTGCGGTGGAGGCGCGCCTGGACGCCACGGACCTCGACGTCACCTACGAGCCGTCCTGGAACCCGTTCGCTCCCGGCTCCGCCAGCGTCCGGTTCGACCTCGTGAACGACGGGAACGTCCGGCTGGCCGCCGATCCGCTGGTCACGGCCGACGCCTGGGACGGCCAGCGGTCCACGACCGCCGAGGGCGGCGAGGTCCTCCCCGGGAGCTCGCGCGCGGTCGAGGCCGACGTGGAGCAGCTCTGGCCGCTCGGGCCCGTGCGGGTGCGCGTCGCCGCGCAGCCGTCGGCCGTCGAACCCACGGGTGACGCCGCCGACGTCGTCGCCGAGCCCGTCGCCGCCGAGATCACCGCCTGGGCCCTCCCCGTGCCGCAGCTCCTGCTCCTCACCGGGCTCGTCCTGCTCCTCGGTGCCGGCGTCGCTCGACGCCGTCGCCGGAAGCAGGAGCTCGACAGGCTTCTCGCGAGCGCTCGTGCCGAGGGGGCCGCCGCAGCCGAGCGCAGGCTGCCACCTGCCGAGGAGTGACCGCCCGGGTCATCGCTGCACGGGCAGGACGTCGTTCCCCGCCCGCAGCACACGGCGGACACGGAGGTCGCCGTCGGTCACGACGACGTCGGCGCGGTGCCCGACGACGATCCCTGCGACGTCGGCCAGGCCCAGGACGTCCGCCGGCGTGCTCGATGCTGCCCGCACGGCGGCCACCAGGTCCGCACCGGCCGCGACCGCGGAGCGGACGACGTCCAGCAGACGGCTCGTCCCGCCGGCGATGGAGCTGCCGTCCGCGAGCCACGCGGCGCCGTCGACGACGCGCACGCTCATCGGACCGAGCTCGTAGCTGCCGTCGGCCATCCCCGCTGCTGCCATCGCGTCCGTCACGAGGGCGATCGCTCCCGACGGCGCCGTGGCCCCGCCCCGAGCCGCCCCGCACTCGAGCATGTCGAACACGGCGCGAACCATGCCGGGGGCGAGGTGGACACCGTCGGCGACGAGCTCGACGACGAGCTCGCCGCGTGCCGCGGCAGCAAGGCACGCGGCGACCGGACCGGGCGACCGGTGATGCAGCGGTTCCATCCCGTTGAACAGGTGGGTCGCCGTGATGCGTGAGTCCCGGCGACCCACCGCGGTCAGCGCCGCGCGAGCGGTCGAGATGGCCCGCTCCGTGGTGTCCGTGTCGGCAGCCGTGTGCCCGATCGACGGCAGGATCCCGAGGTCGACGAGGGTCTCGATGACCCCGCCCGGGCCGACGACGCCCTCGATCTCGGGCGCGACGGTCATCGTGCGCAGGTGGCCACGAGCGGCTGCCGCCAGCGCCCGGACCAGGTCCGGATCTCCCGCCCGCAGGTGTCGCGGGCTCTGGGCACCACGCCGTGCGGGTGAGAGGAACGGCCCCTCGAGGTGGATCCCGGCGATCTCGCCGGCGTCGGCGAGATCGGCGAGCAGCGCCACTCTCTCGCGGAGCACCTCCGCGGGCGCCGTCACCAGCGAGGCGACGACGCTCGTGGTGCCCTGGTGCAGGTGCGCGGTCACGGCGTGGCGAGCCCGAGCGGCTGTCGCCGCGTCGGGGAAGCTCGCCCCGCCGCCACCGTGGTTGTGGAGGTCGACGAGGCCGGGCAGCACCGTCGAGCCCGGCCGCGGATCGGGCACCGGCGCCTCGCCTGCACGAGCAGGCAGTGCCGTCCGCGGTCCGCACCAGTGGATCCGACCGTCCCGGATCTGCACGGCGCCGTCCTCGATGACGTCGGTCGGGGTCACGATCCGGCCGACCACCACCTCGGTGTCGGCGGTCGCCTCGCCCGCGTCGTCGTTCTTCACGCGCGCAGGACACCGAGAAGTCTGTGGACCTCGGTCTGCACGGCATCCCGGCCCGCACCGACATACTTGCGCGGATCGACCACCGTGGGATGGCTGTCCAGGAACGCGCGCAGCGCACCCGTCAGGGCAGCGTTCAGATGGGTCGAGACGTTCACCTTGGTCATGCCCGACTCGACGGCGCGCGTCAGGTCCTCGTCGGCGACGCCGGAGGAACCATGGAGCACCAACGGCACCGGGACGACGCGGCGGAGCTCACGGATGCGTCCGAAGTCGAGCGACGCGACGCGTTCCGTCATGGCGTGGGACGTGCCGACGGCCACTGCCAGGGCGTCCACGCCCGTCGCGCGCACGAACTCGACGGCCTCGGACGGATCCGTCCTGACACCCGGAGCATGGACACCGTCCTTGCCTCCCACCTCGCCGAGCTCGGCCTCGACGACCGCACCTGCGGAGCGCGCCTCCGCGACGACCTCGGCGGTCGCCGCGACGTTGTCCTCGTAGTCGAGCGTCGAGCCGTCGAACATGATCGACGTGAAACCCAGCTCGAGCGCCTCGGAGACGAGGGAACGGTCCTCCGCATGGTCGAGGTGGACGACCGTCGGCACACGTGATGACCTCGCGATGCTCAGGGTCGCCGCGCCGATGGGCTCCAGCGCACCGTGCCAGCGAACCGCGTTCTGGCTGATCTGCAGCACGACGCCGGTCCCGGCGCGCTCCGCGGCGGCGACGAACGCCTCGGCGTGCTCGACATGGATGACGTTGAAGGCGCCGACCCCACGGCCGGAGCGCCATGCCGGCTCGAGCAGCTGGTCGGTGGTGACGAGAGGCATTCACTTCTCCGTAGTCGTGGAGACCCGGGCGAGCAGGGTCTCGATGTGCTGAGGATCAGCCGCGCCGGCGACGGGCTGGAGTACGGCGGCCGCCGACGTGGCGACGGCGAGAGCGAGGCGGCGGGGCCACGGCGCGGCTCCTGACGCCGCGAGCGCAGCCATCGCCGCGTCGCCCGCTCCGGTGGGGTTGCCCACCACAGGCTCGGGGAGTCGCGCGTGCGCCAGGAGTCTCGCCCCCTGCGGCCCGGCCACGAAGGCGTGCATGCCCCGCTCCCCGTCCGTGACCACGACCGACCGTGCGTGCTGCAACAGCTCGGCGGCCCCACGGACCATGTCGTCCGTCCCGGTGGCCTCGGCGAGCTCCGACCGATTCGGCTTGACGAGGTCGGCGCCGGCCTCCGCCGCCCAGCCGAGCGCCGGACCCGAGACGTCGACGTACACCTGCGCCCCGGTCGCCTGCAACGACCGCACCAGGTCGGTGGTGCGGTCCTTGGTCGTGCCCGGAGGCAACGACCCGCAGACGGCGACCACCACGTGCGACGGCGCCGGTGCGGCCTCTCCGACGGTCCGGACGGTGGCAGCGATCAGGTCGGCCCACTCCGCGTCGTCCAGCTCCGGGCCCGGCTCGTTGACCACCGTGGGATGCGCTCCGTCACGAGGCACCATGGCGACGGACTGGCGGGTCGGACCTGCCACCGGCACGATCAAGGACGGCAGGCGATCCTCGAGCAGGTCGTCGGCGACCAGCCCGCCGAGCGCACCACCGAGCGGAAGGACCGCGGTGCTGCGGGCACCGAGGGTCCGGGCCACCCGAGCGACATTCACACCCTTGCCCCCGGCGCGCGCAGACCGCGCGTGCACCCGGACCGACTGGCCGATCGTGAGGTGGTCCACCTGATAGGTCAGGTCCCAGGCGGGGTTGGGAGTGAGTGTCACGACGGATCGTGGCACGCCCGCGACGAGCGCTGCGCTCACGAGGTGCGCCCCACGGCGGCGTCGAGACCGACGTCTCCTGCCCTGCCGGGGCCGCTCGACGAGAGCGGCGCCCGTACCGACCGTGCCGCCTCCCATGCCAACAGGGCAGCGCCGTGCGTCCCTGCCGCGGACCCCAGGGCCGCCGGCACGAGGCGGGGCACCGGATGCAGCGTGAGGTAGCGCCGCACCGCGCCGTCCAGCGGCTCCATGAGCGCCTGCCCGGCTCGAACGAGCCCGCCTCCGACGATCACGGTCCGCAGCCCCAGGGCACGCACCATCTCGGCGACGAGCTCTCCGAGCCGGTCGACACCGCGGTCCCAGACCGCTGCTGCGGTCCGGTCCCCGGCCTCGGCGCGGCGCAGCACCTCCAACGAACCGGGAACCTGGGCGGACGTGGCACCGGTCAGTCGCCGGTACTCACGAGCCATCCCGGCGGCGGACGCGTACGTCTCGGCACACCCTCGGCCACCGCACGAGCAAGCCTCCCCGGTGGTGGACCCGCCGTGCCCGACCTCTCCGGCCCAGCCGCCTGCGGAGTACACGTCACCGCGGAGCATCAGCGCCGCCGCGATGCCCGTGCCGACCGAGAGGTAGACATGATCCGGGGCACCGCGTCCTGCCCCGAGCTCCCACTCGGCCAGGCCGCCTGCACGGACGTCGTGCCCGAAACCCACGGGTAACTCTGTGGCCTCTTCGACGAGCGACCTCAGCGGGAGGTCGGTCCAGCCCAGGTTCTCGGCGCTCGCGACGACGCCACGGGCTTCGTCGACGGTTCCGGGGACGGCGAGCCCGACGGCGTCGATCCGGCGTCCCCGCGGCACGCGTGCCCGCACGGAGGCGATCGCCTCCAGCACGGCCTCGACGGCAGCCCCCGCGCCCTGCTCAGCGCGCGTCGAGGAGACCTGCTGGTGCAGGACGCCGTCGGCGTCCATGAGCGCCGCCTTGATGTCCGTCCCCCCGACGTCCAGCGCGATGACGACGGGCCGTGTGTCGGTGGACTCCGAGGGCCCGGTCATGCGATCCGCGCATCGAGGATCACGGAACGGGTGAGGTGTCGGGGCGCATCGGGGTCGAGACCCTTGTGGACCGCGTTGGCCACGGCGAGACGCTGCAGCCGCACGAGCGCGACCTGAGGGTCCTCGCGCAGGGGCACCGCCAGGGCGCCCGTGCGCTCCACGTCCTCGACGAGATCCAGGGCGCCCTCTCCGACGAGGTACACGATGCTGGACCCGTCCGAGACGCTGATCGGTCCGTGCCGATAGTCCATCGCCGGGTAGGACTCGGCCCAGGCGAGCGAAGCCTCGCGCATCTTGAGAGCGGCTTCGTTCGCGAGCCCGACGGCGAAGCCGCGCCCGAGGAAGGTGAACTGCTGACGCTCGAGGTGGCCGGGGGGCACGGCCCAGGTCACCGCGGACTCCGCTGCCTCGGCCAGCGGCTCGACGTCCTCCCCGAGACCCGCGCGCAGAAGGCTCAGCGCGCTGGTGGCGAATCGCGTCTGCACGACCGACTTCTCGTCCGCGAACGGCATCGCGACGGCGTCGTCGGCGGCGAGCGCGCAGGGCGACGCCGCATCGCCGACGATCGCCACGGTGCGAAGCCTCCCGCGCAGCGTTCTGAGGAGCTCGAGAATCTCGGTCGTCGTCCCGGACCTGCTGATGGCGACGACGCGGTCGTAGAGCCGTCCTGCCGGGAACTCGCTCCCGGCGAAGGCATCCGTCTCGCCGTGCCCGATCTCCTCGCGACGGGCGGCGTAGGCCTGGGCGATGAACCACGAGGTCCCGCAGCCGACGACGGCGACACGCTCGCCACGCTGCGGCAGGTCCGTCATGCGCTCATGGGCGAGCGCGGCTGCCTGACGCCAGGCTTGCGGCTGGCTGGCGATCTCAGCGCCGACATGGGTGGAACTCATCGTGGGCTTGCCTCTCTTCTCAGTAGTGATCGGCACCCGCCGACCACGGTCGTTCGGACGGTTCAGACCGTCACGATCTCGACGCCCGCGTCACGCAGGGGCGCCAAGGCTTCCTCGGTGGCCTCGCAGTCGGTGACGAGCGTGTCGACCCGACCGATCTCGCAGATCTGTGCGAAGGAGCGGACGCCGATCTTGTCGGACGTGCCGACGGCGATCACCTCACGGGAACGCGACACGAGGGCCGTCGTCACGCCCGCTTCCTCGGGTTCGCCGCAGGTCAGGCCGGCGGCCGCGTCGATGCCGAGCATCCCCAGGACGAGCGCGTCGATCCACATCGTGCTCGCCATCTGGATCGCGGCGGGGCCGGTGAGCTCGTAGGACTGCGCCCGTGCCGTACCCCCCAGGCAGACGGTCCGCACGTGCGGACGCAGCACCATCTCCGTCGCGATGTTCAACGCGCTGGTCACGACGGTCATGGCATGTCCCGTCGGCTGCCGGACCCCGTCGGTGGTGTCCTCGGAGTGCTCGCCGAGCGCCTTGGCGACGAGACTGGTCGTCGTCCCGCCGTTCAGTCCCACCACCGGCGCAGGATGCCGTGCGAGGACGAGGTTGGCGGCAGCGTCGGCGATGCGTTGCTTCGCGTCCAGCTGTCGCCCGAACCGGCGCGGCAGCCCGTAGGCGACCGATGCGGCGACCACACCGCCGTGGGTCCTGTGCGCCAGCTGGCGTCCCGCCATCTGGTCGAAGTCACGTCTGACCGTCGACTCCGATATGCCGAACTCCTCGGCCACCTCGGTGACGGACAGTCGTGTGCGATCCGCCAGGAGGGCCAGCAGCCGTTCCCAGCGGACGGACTTGGACATCCCCTCGGGGTCCTCGGTCCGGTCGTGCTCGTGTCGTGCATCGTCGGTCGTCACTTGATGCTCCCTGCGGTCAGGCCTCCTACGAGGCGCTTCTCGATCAGCGCGAAGAGGATGATCACGGGGACGATAGCCACGATGGACACGCCGAACACGTACTGCCACGCCGAGTCGTACTGTCCGATGAACTTCGTCAGCGCCACCGACAAGGGCTGGTTTCCTGCGGTCGACAGAATGACCAGCGATGCCGCGAACTCGTTCCACGCGGCCACGAAGGTGAAGATGACCGCTGTGACGATGCCGGGCCATACCAGCGGGAGATTCACCCTGAACAAGACCGTCCATCGTCCCGCTCCGTCGATCTGGGCCGCTTCGTCGACCTCCCGCGGAACGCTGGCGAAGAAGCTGTGCATGATCCATACGGCGAAGGCGAGGTTGAAGGCCGAGTTCACCAGGATCATCGCGATCCACGTGTCGTTGATGCCGATCGTGAGGAACTGGCGGAAGAGGCCGGCCACGAGGACCGCCGGCTGGAGCATCTGCGTCACCAGCACCAGGAACAAGAACGCGAGACGACCAGGGAAGCGGTACCGGGCCGTGTAGTACGCCGCGGGAACGGCGACGAGGAGCACGAGGAGCGTGGCACAGACCGAGATGACGACCGTCGAGATGAGGTTCTGCAGCAGCGGGGTCTCCGGGGTGGACCACATCGAGACGTAGTTCGACGGGTACCACTCCTGCGGCAGGTACGTCGGCGGGATCCCGAGGATCTCCGACCTGGCCTTGAGCGACCCGAAGAGCATGATCCCGTACGGGACCAGGAAGACCCCGATGATGACGACGCCCGCCACCACCCGGCCGATGACCGAACCCCCGGCCCCGGGACCGCCGTCGCGGTATCGGGACGTCTTGCGAAGCTGCGCTGCCGTGGCAGGAGCGGCGACACCGGTGCTCACTCGTCCACTCCCTTCATCGGCTTGACGATCCGCATGTAGGCGACGATGACCAGGACGACGATCGCGAAGTTGACGACCGAGAGCGCGGACGCCAGGTCGACGCGCCGGTCGGTCTGGATCAGCTTGAAGATCAGGGTGGTCGTGATGTCGGCGTCGTAGCCCGGGATGGAGCCGGTCATGATGCGGATGATCGGGACGTTGTTGAAGACGTTGATGATGTTGATGATGGTCGCGACGGCGACGGCGGGCCGCAGCTGGGGAAGTATCACGGAGAAATAGGTTCGGACGGGCCCGGCGCCGTCCATCCGTGCCGCCTCGACGATCGAGTGCGGAATGGACTGGAGCCCGGCGAGGATCGTGTACGTCGTGAACGGCAGAGAGACGAAGACAGCGACAAGAATGGCGACGATGAATGCAGGAACCACGTTGCGCGTGAATCCGTAGTCACCGACGTCGAGGATGCCGATGTCCGCCAGGAAATGATTGACGATCCCGTAGTTGGGCTGGAGGCTGTAATACACCACCGTCGACGTCATGACGACGCTCGCGGCCCACGGGACGATGACCGCCAGCCGCACGAGCTGTCTGCCGGGGAACTGCTTGTCCAGGAAGTTCGCCAACGCCAACGACAGCACGACCGTCAGAGCGACGACGACCACGACCCACACCACGGTGTTGAGCAGGACTCTCGGCAGCGCGCTGTTCGCGAAGATGTCGAGGTAGTTGGCCAGACCGACAGCTCCGCGGTCCACCCCCGACTGGGAGATCTCTCGGGTGGAGTTGTAGATCATGTACCCCGCGGGGAAGAGCACGATCAGGAAGATCAACGCGAGACTGGGGCCGATCCACGGAAGAGCGGAGAGCGTGTCCCGGAAGGTCCGCCGTGAACGGTCGACGGGATCCGCCGTCGGCTCGTCCGTCGTCGGCGGTCGCGACGCGCCCGGTGGCCGGGATTCCTGATGGAGAGTCGTGTGGGTCATGTCAAGTCCTCGATGGCGGTGAGGTGTCGGGCGAGCGTGCGGGGGTGGCGCGGGCACGCCACCCCCGGCACGTCAGGACTCGTCAGCCTTGGCCTGGATCTCGGAGAGGACCTCCTGCGCGTCGGAGCCCTGCGGGATCTGGCCGATCAGCGACTGGACGGCACCCTGGGTGGCCGACCACTGCGGGTTGGTCGACGGGTAGAACTGTGCGTCCGGCAGCAGGTCCAGGAAGGGCGCGATGCTCTCCTTGTCAGCCAGCTGCTCGCTGCCGGACTTCGTCACCGGCAGGAATCCCTCGGCGTCGACCCAGGGACCGTAGACGTCCGCCGCGTAGAAGTGGTCGAGGAACGCGGTGATGGCCTCGCTCTTGTCGCCGTCGTTCTTGAAGGCCATCAGGTGGTCGGCCACACCGAGAGTGACCGGCATGCCGTCCGCCGTCGCCACCGGCGCCGTGCCGTAGTCGAGCTCCGGGTTCTTGTCGGCGATCTGGCCGATGGTCGGCGGCAGGCCGACGATCATGCCGATCTTGCCCTGGACGAACACGTCCAGGAGAGGGGTGCGGTCCGTCGCTCCGGCGTCGGGCTGCGTCAGGCCGTCCACGGCGAGTCCCTGGAAGAACTCGGCGGCCTCGACGTTCTCGGGCGTGTCCACGGTGATCGCCTCGGAGTCGCCGTACCCGCCGCCGTTGCCGAAGAACCAGATCGCCGCTTCGGCCTGGGCCTCCTCGGACCCGAGCGGGAGCCCGTAGCCGTAGATCCCGCCGTCCAGAGCCGAGATCGCGTCGGCCGCCGTGCGCAGCTCGTCCCAGGTCGCCGGCGGGTTCTCGGGGTCGAGCCCCGCCTGCTCGAAGAGGTCCTTGTTGTAGAACATCGTCCGGGCCGATGCGATGAGAGGCATCCCGTACTGGGTGCCGCCCATGGAGGCGTTGTCGACGAACGACGCCTGGAAGTCGTCGACGGTCTCCGGGGAGAGCACGTCGGCGGCCGGGTAGAGCAGATCGTCCTCGACGAACCCGGCGAAGGCGTCGATGTTCAGGATGTCCGGCGCCTGGCCCGACTGCACCTTGGTGCGGACCACGTCGTTGATGTTGTCCCAGGACTGGACCTCGAGATTGACGGAGACGTCCGGGTTCTCGGCCTCGAAGTCGCTGATGACGTCCTCCCACAGCGACTTCGTCTGGTCCGAGTAGGTCGGGACGAGCAGGTCGAGGGCGGTTCCGTCACCCTCCTCGGCGTCGCCCGTCTCCGTCCCGAAGCCGCACGCCGACAACGCCAGTCCGGTCAGGGCCATGCCCGCGACCACGGTCATGAACCGTCGTGGCCGCGTCGCCGTCGGCCGCATCATCGTGTTCTTCATCCTTGAATCCTCCGCGTCGTTGCATCGAGGGCGATCCTGCCGTGCCCGCCACAGAGCGACGGACCTGCCATCCCTACTGATGGATCATGAACGTTTTTTGCTCGTTCGGATCAGATTCAAGCATGCAACGGAGTCGTGCGTCCAGTGGCAAGATCGCGCGGCCTGCTGGCCGTGCAGCTGAGCGGGCCCGGCCGGCTCTCGTCGGTCCGCGGCGCGAAACGCCTCTGGACAGCACCGATGGCGTGTGACAGTTTGTGATCGAATCAACGCCAAATCAATTGGAGTCCGTCAATGATGTCGGAGTCAGTCACCCGCACCTCCCGCACGGTCGGGGCCGTCCTGGGAACCCTGGCGGTCGCGATGGCCGGCGCCGTGGCCCCGGTGGTCGCGACCGCGTCCGAGGTCACCGATCCGGCCTCGCTGCAGCCGGTGGACACACCCTCGAGGTATCCAGGGGCGCCCCCGGGCGCCGCCGAGATCGACGAGTCCGGCACCGACCTCACGCTCCACAACGACGCGATCTCCGTCACGTGGTCGTTCGGCGGCGACACCGCTCGCCTGTCCGCGCTCGAGCACGTGGCGACCGGCCACGCGGCCGCCATCGATGCGTCGAGCCTCCTCACGCTGCATCTGGCTGACGGAACGAAGATCTCTGACGGCGCCATGACGCGGATCGACGGCCCCACGGTGCGCGAGCTGACCCCGTCCGCCGACGCGGCGCGTTGGGCCGAACGCGACGGTGGTGTCGAGATCACGGCGACGTTCCGGTACGACGACGGTTCGGGGAACGGCGTCGACCTGACCTGGGCGGCTTCGCTGCGGGACGGATCGGCGACCGTGGGGCAGCGCTTCACGCTGAGCGACGTCCGGGGGTCGTTCGACGTCACCTCCGTCGACCTCGTCGACGCGGACTGGCCAGGAGCGCGCGTCGAGGGCGAGGACGACGGGAGCCCGGTCGTCATCGGCGAGCCGGGACACGAGACGTTCTTCGTCGGCGTGGAGAACCCCATGTCGCG
The DNA here is from genome assembly GCF_030586525.1 of Isoptericola sp. 178. Taxonomy (NCBI): domain Bacteria; kingdom Bacillati; phylum Actinomycetota; class Actinomycetes; order Micrococcales; family Promicromonosporaceae; genus Isoptericola; species Isoptericola sp. 178. The sequence goes on from NZ_JAUQYN010000004.1 coordinate 116,787, forward strand.
ACCGGTCGTCGAGAGCGGGAAGCTGCGCATCGACGTCCCACGCTCCGCGCCGCTCGTCCCGGACACCGAGATCAGCTACACGACCAGCATCGGTACGGTGCCGCAGGGTCAGCTGCGGCGCGCCTTTCGCCACTACGTCGAGCGCGAGCGCGTCCACGCGCGCCGCACGTTCCTCCACTACCAGAGCTGGCTCGACCTGAAGCCCCCGTCGGAGGTCATCGACGCGAACGAGCTCAACGAGGCGATCACTCTCTTCGGCAGCGAGCTGACCAGTCGTGGTGCGACCATCGACAGCTTCTGGGTGGACGACGGGTGGGACTACGTGCGGTCACCCGCCGTGGAGGACGAGTCCGATCTCGCGGTCTGGGACTTCGATCCCACCGAGTTCCCCGACGGTTTCGCCCCCCAGAAGGAGATCGCGTCGACGTTCGACGCGTCGATGTCCGTGTGGATGTCACCGTACGGCGGGTACGGCCTCAGCTCCGTCAACCGCCGCGCTCTCAACGCGAGCAAGCCGGCCGACGAGCGGTTGGAGACCAACGACAGCGGGTACTTCGCGCTGGGCGGCGAGCGCTACAGCCAGCGCTTCCGCGAGGTCATCTTCGACATGGTCGACAACCAGGGGGTGCGCGGGTTCAAGTTCGACGGCATCGGAGGCGGAATCCGTCAGTCGGGCCCGAACCCGGAGTACCTCGGGGACTACGAGGCGCTGCTGGACCTCATGACGGATCTGCGCGAGCACGAATCGGAGGTCTGGATCAACGCGACGGTGGGCACGTGGGGCTCCCCCTACTGGCTCTGGTACGCCGACTCGATCTGGCGCGACGGCTCGGACTACGGACAGTCGGGTCAGGGCAGCCCTCGCCAGCAGTCCGTGAACTACCGCGACTCGGAGACGTATCGGAACATCGTGGACGAGAACCCGCTGTTCCCCGTGCCGTCCCTCATGAACCACGGGCTCACCTTCACCGACCTCAGCGGCGTCCCCATGAGCACCGACCTGTCGGACCCGCTGGTCCGCGACGAGGTGGCTGAGGACATGCGGGCCTACTTCGCCCTGGGGCTCGGCCTGCAGGAGCTGTACGTCCGGAACACCATGGTGCGGCCCGACCAGCCGGGCGCCGAGTGGTTCTGGGACGAGCTCGCCAAGAATGCCCGGTGGGCACGCGACCACGAGAACCTGTTGGCGGACACGCACTGGGTCGGCGGCGACGCCGCGTACGGCGGGGTCTACGGCACTGCGGCATGGGCGCCGGGAAGCACGGGATCCACTCCGGATCAGGGCATGCTCATGCTGCGGAACTCGGCCGGATACCCGCAGGAGTTCGCGATCGACGTCGTGGAGGTGTTCGACCCGCCCGCCGGCGCCGCTGACACCTACGCCTTCTCCGATCGCGACGGGGTGCACGACGGATTCGTCGCCGGCGCAGGTGCCGAGTACCGGCTCGAGCTCGACCCCTACGAGGTCGTGATCCTCGAGGCGGTCGCGAGCGACGAGGAGCCGACACCGAGCGAGCCGTCCCGGTCCCCGCTGGACAAGACCGGCTGGAGCGCGACGGCCGACAGCGAGGAGACCGTTCTCGAGAACGGTGCCGCTGCTCGAGCGATCGACGGAGAGAGGGGGACGATCTGGCACTCCCGTTACTCCGACGGCATCGCTCCCCTGCCCCACGAACTGACCATCGACCTGGGTGGTGAGTACGAGATCGACGGTCTGCGGCACCTGTCCCGTCAGGACGGCGGGACGAACGGCCGGATCTCCACCTACGAGATCGCGACCAGCCTCGACGGCGCCTCCTGGACCACCGTGGGATCCGGCGAGTTCAACGGGACGGCAGCTCCGGACCACGTCGAGCTCGAGCCCGGCACCGCGCGCTACGTCAGGCTCCTGGCCACCGGATCGGCCAACGGCCTGCAATACACCAGCGTCGCCGAGATCGACATCTTCGGGCGTCCCGCCGAGGTGCCCGTCGACGTGACAGCGCGGTCCGCGTGCCTGGGTGGAACGGCCGCCGTCGCCGTCCGAGCGAAGAACACGAGCGACGGCGCGCTCGACATGCGCCTGGTCACGCCCTACGGGACACGAGACGTCGAGGACGTGGCCCCGGGGGCCTGGGCCTACCAGGCATTCACGACTCGGGAGGCGCAGATCGACGCAGGCGAGGTGGAGGTCGACGTCGAAGGCATGGGGGTCGTGTCGGCGACGTACGACGCCGCATCCTGCTGAGTCACTGTGCCGCGTCGTACGGCGCGGCAGGCCCGCCGAAGGCACTCGCCAGTCCTCGGCGTGAGGGCCTTCCGCGAACCGGCAGCGAGATCGAGTCACCTGCACGGCAGCCGATGATGTCGCTCGGTGAGCGGTGAACTCTCGGCAGGGAACGACGAAGGGCCCTCCATCCACAGATGCTGCGGATGGAGGGCCCTTCGGAGGGCGGTAGCGGTGGGCTTGAGAGCGGCGAGTTTGCTGACCCTGCTTGGCTGGGTCGTTTTAGCACCTGACCTGGTCTTTCGCGGCTCTGGCCGGTGGACGTCCTTGCACCCGTCGGGACCGCTCCGCCGACGAAAGCGGCGGCAATCCGGAGACCTCCGGCCGGTTCTCGCCGTGGTCGACTCAGCTACGGGAGCGGACTTCACGCTTCAGCGCAGGTACGCCGTAGGCCTCGATCGTCGTCAGAAAGTGGTCGCACGTCGCATCCTCGTCGTGACCATCAGCGGACAGGCGCCACCAATAGTCACCGCCACCGGCCGTGCGGCCGATTCGCTCTTGGAACCGCTCTGGCGACATCGAGAAGGTGTTCGGCGTCGGCTTCGCGCCAAGGTTCGGGCGCTCCGCAACGGACCGCGCCCACACCACTCGGTTGACGACACTCAAGTTGGCCGTGAACAGGATCTGCTCACGGTCGCTGAACGCGCTGCGCTGGATGCCGAGCTGCGCCCAGCAGGTCTCGGACGGAAGCGTGAAGGTCTGACCCGACCCGCGCATCCCCATCGAACGCAGCGCAGGAGCGACCCGCTCCCGGACGACGACGCGGAAGCGCTCCTGAGCAGTCACCACGTTGAGACCATACAAGGGGCCCACCCAGGCCCGTCGGACGTCCCGACTACGCGCCCAAGGCGTTCCGCGCGAACACTCGGAGGCGCCGTGCCGATAGCGGAGCACCAGAGGTCGGCGGAGGTCCGGGTCAAGGGTGGCCGCAGGCCATCGCGCAGCGACGCCGCAGGCGCCCTTGACGCGGGCTGTAGCCGGCCGGATGCTCGGCGATCGGTGCGGGGCCGTGACCGCACTCATGTCTACGGCAGCGTGGCGAGAGAGGCTAGATCTCCACAGCGGCACGCCGGCCGGGGGCGATCAAGAGCGGTGGACGATCGCGAAGGGGTCGTCGTCGAACTCGTCGTCATCCCCACCTTCGTGGAGAACGAACTCAAAAGTTGCACGCTCAGGCTCCAGTCCATCGGCCATCTCCAGCGCCCCGGGCCCGCCGCGGTGGGACACTTCGGCTGCTGCAGCGACGAGGGACCGAACCCGGGCTTCGGCATCCTCTCGATCCTCATCGGGCCACGCGTCGAGATAGGCAGCGCGGCCGGACTCGATGAGTGCATCCTCGTCCGTGACGCGGAAGTCCCAGCGGCCGACCATCGTCACCACCGGGTTGAGTGGGCGTTCCGGCTCTTCCTCCTCGTCCAGGTCGTCGTCATCGTCTTCCGTCGATGCGAGGGCGAGCGGGAACGAGCCACACCACTCGAACTCCGCGTCGTTGAAGGCTTCCGCCGCGTTCTCAAGGTTTGTTGTGGAGCCGAAGTACTCGGGAATCTCGCGCTCGCGACCCTTGCGCGTCAGCACGAGCTCGACGTGTTCGCGCAGAGCTGCCACAAACTCGTCAGCGCGGCGCCGATACTCATCCTTCGCGGCTTCGCTGTACTGCGTCTCGACGTAGTCCTCGTCATCCATGACTGTGCTCCCTTTGGCGAACCGGCGTCGCGTGCGCGAAGCGTATCGGAAGCGACCACGGGTGCTTGTCCGTCAGGGCGAAGCTCGCTCTCGGGCGGTCGGCTGGGGACAGGAGCTCGGCCATGAGCGGAGTCTGACGGCCAACCAGAAAGTCAGCGCAGGACTACCCGGCGGTGCCGGAACTCACCGGGGCAGCCTTCGTCGTAGGGCAGGCGGTAGGTCAGATCGGTGCGCCGTGGGGTGCGCGTAGCGAGCGTGCGAGCGGAGCGCGGGGCCCCGCGACGCAGGCCCCGCCTGACCGACGCCAGCGCGGCGAAGCCGCGCCTTGAATCAGTAAGGAAACTCCTCACACAGACCTATGCCCGGGGTCCCCCGCACACTTAGCATTCAGCGGCTCCGGGACGCCCTCCACCCCACGTGCTCGCGGCTAATAGCTTCTTCTGCATCATCGACTTCGAGAACCCATCGATCCTCATCACGGACAATCTGCAGAGAAGCCTCGATATTAGTCAAGTCCGAAACTGCGGCGGAGTAGGCGCGGTACAAGTTGTCGTGCTGCTTCGTTTCCAGCCAGGCAACAACACCGCCAGCGATAGCTGCAATTGCCGGCGCAACCACAACTTGCATATCCATGACCACACCAAGAGCGGACGCCAAGAATCCGGCAAACTCTAACGCGAGACTCGCAACCCTCCATTGGCTGCGCCTGCGACGATTGTATCGCGCCTTCTTCTCATACCAACTACGCTGGCCCCGCACCCTTTCATTCAGATACACCGATTTCCGAGAGTCAAGATCCTGCTCTCTTTGTTCGATCATCCAATTGGATATTGCTGGCGCCGAGATTGGTTCGAGCTCGAGTTCGGGGTACTGTTCCCTGATGAATTTGAGGCGGCGAATCAGCTTCGCACGCATCGCCTCGGAATCGGCATCGACTGGAAACGGATTTCCACCAACTGCAAACTTCCATGCAACGCTCTTCGCGGACTCAGCCACCGCTCGACCATCATACCAAGCCTTGTCCGGCCGACTTCTCCAAAGAACAACCTCTAGCATAAGTGCGGCAACGAAAAGCAACGCTGCCACCCCGGCAAGGACGTCGATATCTCCTGAGCCGACGCGCCACGAGGCGACACTCACAGTCGCGGCCGCGCTCAGCATCACGAGACGCCAACGGGTCATGCCCACGTAGGCACGCTGTCCAGCCTGCGAAGCAACGTCCGCCGCTTGGAACAACTGTGGCAGGTCGCCGTCGACGACCGAAGGTGTCTGGTTCACCCACACATTGTGCACCCTCGCCGTCGCGTTGCAGCTCGGGGCGCGGTACGGTGTCCCGAAGACTTATGCACCGATCCGGAGGGTCTCTCAAGTGAGTCACTACCGCCAATTACAGCTGCAGGAAGTAGCAGAGCGGGTTGCTGCGCAGAAAATCGACCGAACACGGCACAAGTGCTTCATCTCCTACCACGCCGAAGACACCGAGGAAGTAAAGCAGTTCCTCGAGGACTTCGGCACCGAATTCATCGCGAAGACAATTGGCGTTACCGACGAAGACGACTTCATTGATAGCGTCGATACTGGCTACATCATGGATCGCATCCGCACAAAGTATCTGGGCGACTCTAGTGTAACCGTCGTGCTTATCGGCTCTTGCACCAGCGTGCGGAGATACGTGGACTGGGAGATTTATTCTTCCCTTCGAGCGAGTAAACACAGCAGTGTCAACGGGCTCGTCGCAATACAGTTGCCCAGCGCCGCCCAAACTGGCGGGAAGCTTCCGGACCGCCTAAACGACAACGTCTCTCGCGACAAAGACGGGAGGGATCTCGGGTATGCGAGGTACTGGGTCTATCCGCAAACCCGCTCGCAACTTCGCGGCTGGATCGACGATGCATTCGATGCACGCACTAGCCGGGCCCATTTGCTAGATAACTCTCGGGCACGCCGGCAGCGAAATGGCGTCTGCAACCCGTGAGCGAAGAACTAACGATGCTTTCACCCTTTTCAACTTAGTTGCCCAGCTACGCCGAGTCGCTTAGAAGTCGTCGATCGAATCCGGCCCGCACAAGCCGCTCGTATGCGCCTAGGACACGCTGCCCAACTTTCTGCCTCTCAGCGAAGCCGGCTTCTGCATACCTCCAAATACGCTGGGTATCTCCTACGAGCATATTTAGGACACGGTCGGTGTCTCCGATGGACTCGATGTAGTCAGCGAGTGACTGCGTTCGCGCCGAGCACACAACGTCGAGGTCGGGCCAGGCCTTGCGGGCTGTCGCATAGGCGCGGCGCTGCTGGTATGGCCGGCTGATGATCGTGGCCGACGAAGGATGGAGCCCGAGGCCGTCGAGCAGCTCGCGCGTGAAGGTGAAGTTCTCGCCCGTGTTCGTGGCCCGCTTTTCGGTCAGGATCGCATCGGCCGGGACACCGAGTTCCTGGGCGCGCTCGGAATAGTGCACCGCCTCCCCTCGGGGGAAGACGTCGACCGTCGTTGGCGCATTGGCCCCCGTGAAGACGATCAGCGGGAACCGACCCTCGTGCCACAGCTCGGCAGCGTGCTCGGCGACGCCGATGTCGTGGCTCCCGAGCCCGATCGCGATGTCGGTGTTCCTAGGCTCGTGGTGCAGCTGGTGATAGTCCCAGAGGATCTGGGCGTCGTCCATCACGCTCATGGGTGTCCGTTCGTCAGTCGGGCATGTCGAAGGTGTAGGTCCACGCGAACCGCGAAGCCGCGTGCACGCCCTCGGCGTACTCGACCACTCTGCCTTCCTTCGTTCGCGTGGTGCGTTGCAGCACCATGACAGGCTCGCCGCCGGGCAGTTCGAGCATCGCGGCCTCGTCGGGCCTCGGCATCCGGGCGGTCAGCGTCTCGGTGATCTGGTCAGGCTCCAGCCCTTGCAGCGTGAGTACCGCGAATCCGCCTCCACGACCGGCCGGCCCTGGCGTCGGGTCGACCAGGGGTGTGCCGTCGACGTCCTCCACGCGGTAGTAGCTCGTCAATGTGTGGGTGGGTGTGCCGTCTTGGCGCACGGTTCTCGCCCGGGCGTACACCTCAGCATCGGGCTCAATGCTCAGTGCCTCGGCTACGCGGCTCGGCGCTGGGACGCGCTCGACCGTCTGAGTCTGGTCCGCCGGCTCCCACGACTGCCCGTTGGCCTCGCGGTCTGCCGCGAACGCGACCCGGTCGCCGTACTTCCAGTTGCTCTTGGCGTACCGCTCGATGCCGAGCCGGCGCATCGGTGGGCGTGATCGCACGACGGTGCCTCGACGTCTGACCGGGGTGACGAGCCCTTCGGACTCAAGCAGCGCGACGGCGTTGCGCACCGTCTTGATGTTGACCCCGTACTCCGCGGCGAGGTCGGCCTGCTTGGGCAGTGTCGTGTCCGGCGGGTAGTCACCGCGCTGGATGCCGTCCCGCAGGACTGTCGCCAACTCCTTGTAGCCGTGCGTCATGGCCCACCTCCTCCCTGGTTAACGGTAGCGGTATGCGGCCCTCTGATCGACGCCAGGCAGTTAGAGGTGGTTCTATCTCGCGTCGAGTGCTACGCTCTCGTTAGAACCACCTCTATCCCGGAGGGGTCGGCCCGGTCGAACCGGGCAGAGAGCGAAGGAGCTAGGACATGGCACTGAAGCAGCGGTTCCAGATCGACCACGCGGTGGCGTTCCCCAAGGGCGCGTTCCTGCGAGGAGAGGTCCAGCCCGTGGCGGACTTCAACGCGGCCGCCGGCCCGGACGGCTCGCGCCCGCAGCAGCTCGACAAGGAGACCGGCCTGCCGATGTGGCAGTGCGTGGTCATCGACGGCGACGAGGACGCCGGCCGCAAGGACATCGGCGTCACGGTGAAGTTCGTGGCCAAGCACCAGCCGGTGCCGCCGGAGAACAAGTCCGGGTTCCCCTGGACGCCCGTCGAGTTCGTCGGCCTGATGGCTCTGCCGTACGTCGACGACAACGGCATGCGCCCGCGGGTCGCCTGGTCGTTCCGCGCGTCCGAGATGGTCACGCCGGGTCAGGCCAACCAGGGTGCGAAGTCCACCGCGAAGGCTGCAGCGTGATGACGTCGCGACTCTGGCAGGCGGTCCGCCGGGTGTTGTCAGCCTTGTGGCTGGCGCTTCGGTGGACCGCCCGCGGCTACTGGTGGCTCATCGCGTCGATGATGGCCTACGGCGTGCTCGGCATCATGCGGCACGACCTGCTCAGCGTCGCGGCTCTCGTCTCCGGACCGGCTTGGAACCTGTTCCGGGCGTTCTGGGCGGTGTTCAGTCCGATGTCGTACGAGCCGTTGCTCGGCGGTCCGCTGCGGCGCCTCGGCTGGCGTCGCCACGTCCGTCGGCACTGGAAGGATTTGGCCTGCGCCTGCGGGCTGGCCAGTCGCGTCATCGAGGACTACCGGATCGTTCCCCGGCTGGTGCGGGTCCGGGCTCGCGGCAACACGCTCCGGATTCGGATCAGAGCTCGCGCCGGCCAGACGCTCGACGACCTCCGCAAGGCGGTGCCGGCCATCGAGACCTCGCTCGAGGCGGAGAGCTCGACCAGCCATCGGGTCCGGCCCCGCGTGCTCGACATCGTGCTGACGATGGCGGACCTGCTCGACCAGCCGGTCTACGCGACCATCCCAGAGGGCGCCAACCCGCACGGTGTGGACCTCGGCCGGAACCAGGGCGGCTCCCGGTGGCGCCTCACGCTGCGTGGCCGGCAGACGCTCGTGGTCGGCTGCTCCGGGTCCGGCAAGGGGTCGGTGTTCTGGGGAATCGCCGGCAACCTCGCCCCCGCTGTGGAAGCCCGGCTGGTTCGCCTGTGGGGCATCGATCTCAAGGGCGGGATCGAGATCGGCATGGGTGACGGCGTCTTCTACCGGGTCGCCACCGACGAGGACCGGGCCATCGAGGCGCTGCGCGACCTGCTCGCCGTCGTCGATCGCCGCCAGCGCGAGATGTACGGCCGGACGCGGGACTTCGAGCCAACGCCGGGCGACCCGGTACACGTGCTGATGATCGACGAGCTCGCGGTGCTGACGGCCTACGCCTCCAAGAAGGTCCAGGTCGAGGCGTCGGACCTGCTGCGGCGCATCCTCACCCAGGGGCGTGCGCTCGGCGTGGTCGTGGCCGCGTTCGTCCAGGACCCGCGCAAGGAGACCATCGGGATGCGTGGGCTGTTCACGCAGACCGTCGCGTTACGGCTGCGCTCGGCGTCCGAGACGTCGATGGTGCTCGGCGAGGGCATGGCCGACGTCGCACCGGCCCACCAGATCAGCCCAGCCCACCCGGGCACCGGGTATGTGGTGGCCGACGACGGTCACGTGGAGCGGGTACGGGCAGACTTCTGGGAGGACACCTTCATCCGGATGGTGGCGGACACCTACCCGGCACCCGACCGGCACGAGCCCGAGGTGGCGTCGCCGCAGGTGGACGAGGCTCCGGACTCCATCCCGGCGGACGAGGAGAACGTGGCCCCGGTGGACGAGGAGAACGTGGCCCCGGTCGACGTCGCGACCGGCGCTTCGGCGGCCCGCACCGGCGATGCACAGCCGGTGAGGAACGACCCCGCGCCTCGCGCTCGGAAGCCGCGCGCGCCCCGTGCCGCTCGTCAGCCCGCCGCCTCGGGGGCCCGCGGTGAGTGACGTGCACGCCGTGGCGGGAGGGTTCCCGGGGTTCGGGCAGGACGCCCCGCTCGACCTCGGGGACCTCTCCCCCGCCGCCGTCGCCGGCATCACCGCCCGGCTGGGCGACCGTTCCGTCGGTGCCTTCTCCAAGGCCGCTGCCCGGGTGGGCTTCTGCTCCCATCCGGTCCGGCTCAAGGGGTCGTCGACAACCATCGACGCCGCCACGGGTGAGGTCCTGGCCGAGTTCAGCTCCGCCGACGCCCCGCTCGGCGTCCTCTACCGGGCGTGTGGCAACCGCCGGGAGTCCGTCTGCCCGGCCTGCTCCCGGATCTACGCCCGCGACACGTTCGAGATGATCCGTGCCGGGCTGCTGGGCGGCAAGACCGTCCCGGCAGAGGTGGCGGACAACCCACTCGTCTTCGCGACGCTCACCGCGCCGTCGTTCGGGCACGTGCACGGCACCCGCTCCAAGAACGGCGGCGCCGGCCGCTGCCGGCCCCACGGTCGAGGCATCTGCCCGCACGGCGTCCCGCGCTCCTGCACCGCGCAGCACTCCGAGCACGACCCCGCCGTCGGCGGACCGCTGTGCGACGCCTGCTACGACTGGAAGTCCGCCGTCGTGTGGCAATGGCACGCCCCGGAGCTGTGGCGGCGGTTCACCATCGCGATGCGTCGCCAGGTCGCCGAAGCCCTGGGCGTGCGCGAGTCGGCGCTCCGCGACGTCGCCTCGGTGCAGTTCGCCAAGGTCGCCGAGTACCAGGTGCGTGGGCTCGTGCACTTCCACGCCCTCATACGCCTCGACGGACCCGACGGCCCCGGCTCGGCCGCTCCGCTTCCCGGCGCGGTGCTGGGCGAGGCTGTCCGAGAGGCTGCGCGGGCGGTCTCCGTCACGGCGCCTCCGGTCGACGGTGCGGACGTCCCGCGCGTGCTGCGCTTCGGCCAGCAGCTCGACGTGCGGTGCGTGCGCTCTGGCGTGCCGGAGAACGACGAGGGCTCGGACGACCTCCGCCCCGAACAGGTCGCCGGCTACCTCGCGAAGTATTCGACCAAGGGCACTGGCACCGACCCGTCGGCCCCGCGGCCGCACCACCGCCGGCTCATCCGCACCTGCCGGTGGCTCGCCGAGCGCGCCGCCACCGCCTGCCGCGGCCTCGCCGGCCCGGACCCCGAGGACGACGCCGGCTGCGTCTGCGGGCAGTGCGCCGACAGCCCATACCGGCTCCTGGCGAAGTGGGCTCACATGCTCGGCTTCCGCGGCCACTTCTCGAGCAAGTCGCGCCGATACTCGATCCCGCTCGGCCGTCTACGCCGGGCCCGGATGCGGTTCCAGCGGCTCAAGGCCGACGCGGACCGCGACGGCACCCCGATGGACACCACAGACCTCGAGAACCGCCTGCTGTCCGAGGACGAGGAGACCACGCTCGTCGTCGGCTCCTGGACCTACCAGGGCACCGGCTGGACCAACCCCGGCGACAAGGCCCTGGCCGACGCCGCAGCCGCGCGGGCTCGCGAGTACGCGCAGTGGAAGGCGGCACGGCGCACGTGGCGAGAGGTCCTGGCCCCTGAGGGGCGGAGCCACCACACCGCCCGCAGCGGAGGGTGACTCCTCGGACCCGGCCCGGCTTGAACGGGCTGCCACCCTCTCCAACTGCGGGCTGGGTGCGTTGTTACCGGCTAGACGCACCTTGGGCGGGGTGATGCCAACGCTACCGGCCTTCACGAGGGCAGTACCAGGAGTTTGTGAACGAGAAGCCACACCAGCACGACAGGAACCACTACAACGACGTAGGAGGAAGACGATGAGCACCCAGAGCACTACCCGCCAGACCGACAGCCCCACCCGCCGCCGGCGCCTGATGACGCCGGAGGAGATGGCCGACTACCTGGGGGTGACCCTGCACTGCGTGTACGCGTGGTCGAGCCGCGGCGGCGGCCCCACGGTGCTGCGGGTCGGCGCCCGACTGAGGTACCGCCCCGACGACGTCGAGGCCTGGCTGGACCAGGTCACCGACAACCGCGTGGTGGGCTGATCCGTGCCGCGCAAGCCGATCGAGCCGGGCCGCTGGGGGAACATCAGCCGCAGGGAGCTGTCCCCCGGCGTCTGGCGGGCTCAGGCGCAGTACCGCGACTTCGCCGGCGTCCTCCACAAGTACGAGTCCCGGGGTCCGTCGGGCGCGGCGGCTCAGCGGCGTCTCGAGGACAAACTGCATCGTGCGAGCACGGAGGGCGTCGCCGACGGCGGGGCGACGATCACGCCGGACACGCGCATGGGTGTCGTGTTCGACCAGTGGGTCTCCGAGAAGCGCGTCGAGGGCCAGATCACGCCCCAGTCGCTGACCACGTACCTCGGCGTGCTGGAGCGTGACCTCAGGCCGGCCTTCGCTGCCCTGCGAGTCCGCGAGGTGACACCAGTCGCCGTGAACCGTGTGCTCATGGCCCTCAGCGGAGCCCGCAAGTACGACACCGCCCGGCAGGCGCGCAACGTCATGTCGCAGGTCATGATGCTGTGCGTCCGCTACGGGGCGGCGTCGTTCAACCCGGTCCGCGACTCCGTCACGGTGCGCAAGCCCCAGCGTGCCGAGGTCCGCACCCTCGGGCTCGAGGACATCGCGCTGCTGCGCAAGGCCGTCCGCGCCTGGGAGGACCGGCCGGCTCGGGTTCGTGGCCGTCGGAACATCACGCTGCTGCCGCAGATCGTCGACACCATGCTCGGCACCGGTCTGCGGATCGGTGAGTGCCTGGCGCTGCGGGAGGCGGACCTCGATCTGGAAGCCGACGTCCCGACGCTCACCGTGACCGGGACGGTCGTCCGGGTCGAGGGCCGGCTGATGCGCCAGACCAAGCCGAAGTCGGACTCCTCGCGGCGGACGATCACTCTGCCGGCCTTCGTGGTGGCGGCAATCACCGAGTCGCTGGACCTGGGGCTCGACGGCGGGTCGGACGGCCTGGTGTTCCCCTCGACGCGGGGCACGCCGCGCTCCCCCAGCCGGATCCGCGATCAGCTCCGCGAGGCTCAGGCCGGCAGCGCCGTCGTCGTCACCCCGCACGACTTCCGGCGCACCGTCGCCACCCAGGTCGCCAACTCGACCACCATCGCCAACGCGACCGCGCTGCTCGGTCACGCCGACGAGGGCACCACCGTGCGGCACTACGTGAAGCGGACCCACGTGGCCCCGGACCTGCGGACGGTGATCGACCAGTTGGTCACGCAGGCGGCAGAGGCGAAGGGTGATGCTCCGTGAGTCACGCCACATCCCTCAGGATCAGCTGCGGTGTCCAGGCTCGATACTGGGGTCATGACTCCCCAGAGTGGCGCTCAACTCGCCGACGTAGACGATCCTGCGTGGCCCGGCCTCTTCGAACGCATCGATGCCGCGCCCGGTGCGCGGGCTTTGCCCATCTCGCGCGCCCAGGGGCTCCACGCGCTGGAAGCTCTCCAGGTCACAGCTCGGTCGACTCTCGGCGCTCTCGCCCTCAACTGTGGGGCGATCGTCGCCGACCACGGGTGGTTCCGCGTTCTGGGTGGAGGAGGCGACGGGCTGCCGGACCTTGCGACCGCCAACCAGCTGAGCCCCGACACGAACCCGGCGCCGCCCTCATCTCTGCTCGTCGGGTACGACGTCATGGGGGGCCGCTTTGCCATCGACGGCGGCGGTCTGGGTGTGGCTCCAGGCGAGGTGTGCTACTTCGGCCCGGACACGCTGCAATGGAACGGGCTCGGCGGTGGACACTCCGCCTTCGTGGAGGCGGTCATCAGCGGAACGATGGGCGAGACGTTCGCCGATCTGCGCTGGAGCACTTGGCAACGCGACGTCGAAGCAGTGGCGCTCGATCAGGGATTCAGCGCGTACCCGCCACCCTTCAGCGAGGAGGGCCGCGACGTGAACAGGGTGTCGCGTCGCCCGGTTCCGCTGCACGAGCTCTTCGCCTTCTACGACGAGGCCGCCTCGCAGCTCTGAGAGCCCACCGCACCAGCCGACCCGTGTCCCACTCATCCTGCGCCGCGAGCCGTGGGCAAAACGGAGTGAAAACGGAGTACGGGGAACGACGAAGGGCCCCGGACCGGTGTCTCACCTGGTCAGGGGCCCTTCAGAGGGCGGTAGCGGTGGGATTTGAACCCACGGTGGCTATGAACCACACAGCATTTCGAGTGCTGCACCTTCGGCCGCTCGGACACGCTACCTTCGCCGGACGAACCGGCCATACGAGGATACCGAACAGGTCCGCATCCACGAAATCCCGCCGGGTGCGACGTCCGTCACCGCCTGGCGTCCCGCGCCGCGGACCGGCATCCGCCGACTAGAACACCGGCTTGCCGCCCGTGACTCCCAGTACGGTGGCCGAGACGTAGCTGGAGTCCGTCGGGGACGCCAGGTAGACGAACGCGGGCGCGACCTCGGCCGGCTGGCCCGCCCGGCCCAGCGGGGTGTCCTGGCCGAAGCTCTCCAGCTTGTGCGGGGGCTGGGTCGCCGGCTGCAGCGGCGTCCAGATGGGACCGGGCGCCACCGCGTTGACCCGCACCCCGCGGGGCCCGAGCTCGGCGGCAAGGTTCACCGTCATGTTGTTGATCGCCGCCTTGGTCGAGGCGTAGTCCACCAGCGACGTCGACGGCTGGTAGGCCTGGATGGACGAGTTGTTGATGATGCTCGCCCCCTCGTTGAGGTGCTCCAGCGCCGCCTGCGTCACCCACATCAGGGCGTAGAGGTTGGTCTTGAGGACGCGGTCGATCTCATCGGTGGTGACGTCCTCGAACGACTCCCGCCGGGCCATCTGGAAGCCGGCGTTGTTCACCAGCACGTCCAGCCCGCCGAGCTCGTCGGCGGCCAGGCCGGGTAGCGCCCGCGCGGTGGCCTCGTCGGTCAGGTCGCCGGGCAGCATCACCGCGTTGCGGCCCGCCCCGCGCACCCAGCGCGCCGTCTCGTCGGCGTCCTCCTGCTCCTCGGGCAGGTAGCTGATCGCGACGTCGGCACCCTCCCGGGCGAAGGCGATCGCCACGGCGCGGCCGATGCCGGAGTCGCCACCGGTGATCAGCGCGGACCGGCCGGCCAGCTTCCCGCTGCCCTGGTACGACTCCTCGCCGTGGTCGGGCACGGGGTCCATCTGCCGGGTCCAGCCGGGCGGGTCCTGCTGCTGGCGGGGAAAGGCAGTCTTGTCGGCCATGGTCGTCCTCCGTGGTCGGTCGAGGTGCCGTCGCCGAGGGCAACAGCCCTGTCCACGCTAGGTGGGACAACGGGTTCCGGCGACCGGAGCGCCGTCGTGCGGACGTCCAGGCACGTCACAGGACTCCCCGGAAGTCGGCAGGACCGCAAGAATCGGCGCGGGCCGGGATATCCCGGCCCGCGCCGACCGGTGTCACGGCGCGTCGCAGGCGGCCGGGGAGTCGAAGTGCCCCGGCGTCGTCGGGAACGCGCTGCCCGACCCGTGCTCCTTCTCCCCCGGCTCGACGATCGCCAGCTCGAGGTAGGCCGAGGTGCCGTCGTCCGCGGCCTCGTCCGGCGTCCGGCCGGCGCCGGCCCCGTAGGCGACACCCTGCAGGAACGCCTTCATCGACGGGCTGTGCTGGCGGATGTCGTTCCACCCGCCGTACGCCGCGTTGCAGTGCGAGTACAGGTTGAACGCGCCGTTCCAGTCGATGAGCCGGTCGTCCTGGTCGCTCGGCCCGTTCGCCGACTCGTTGCCCTGCATCACGTCACGGTCCCGTCCGCCGTAGATCCAGTCCGTGCCGTGGTGGTGCTGGTCGTTCGTGACGTCCCCGTCGTCGGTGTTCGTCATGGTGAACCAGGCGCACGGGTCCACGACCTCGCCGAGGGTCCCCTGCGGGGTGTCGGCGAGCGTGCAGGTGACGCCCGGGTCGTCGACCGAGCCACGCGGCTTCCAGTCGAGGATGTCCGCGCCCACCACGGAGTCCGTCCCGGACCCAGGCACCGACTCCCCGCCGAAGACGAGGTCGACGTACTGGTCCTCGTCACCCCGATCCGGCGACCCGTCGGCGAGCCCGCGCCCGCCCCACAAGACGTCGGAGTCGGCACCACCGAACACGGAGTCGCCGCCGTCGTCACCGTTGGCGAGGTCGTCACCCGCGGCGCCGAACACGACGTCACGGTCGGCACCGCCACGGATCCGGTCGGCACCGCCGACGGTCTCGCCCGGGTGCGGCATCGGCGCGTCGGCCGTGTCCACCCAGGCCCGGTCCTCGACGTCGGAGAAAAGGTCGACCCGGCGGTCGAACGTGCCCGGCCGCAGCCCGGTGTACGACTCGTCCGGCACACCCTTGACCGAGACCGTGAAGGTGCCCTCCTCGGTGGTGTCGATCCACTGGCCGACGATGCCGCCGCGGTCGCCGAGGATCGTGTCCTGGCCCCCGTCGCCGAACAGCTCGTCGTCGCCGAGCCCGCCGATCACGTCGTCGGACCCGGCGTCGCCGTGCACGGTGTCGTCACCGTCCTGGCTCCACAGCCGGTCGTCGCCGGCGTCGCCGTCGATCGTGTCGTCGCCGAACGCACCGGCGGGTTCGCAGGTGTCCTGGTCCTCGGTGCAGAACCGGGTGACGCCGTCGTGCCCGGCCGGTAGCGCGTCCGGGTCGTGCAGCCGCACCGTGAACAGCCGGTCGGGGTAGGCGGGGTCACCGGTGTCCGCCGGGTAGCGGTCCGGCTCCACGCGGTCGGCCCAGCTCCCGGTGTCCTCGACCGGGTCGCGCAGCAGCGTGCCGTTGTCCCCGAGGACGACGTCGTGCTCCCCGTTGCCGGAGACCACGTCGCCCGCGTCGCGGTGGCCCGCGATCGCCGACCCGCCGATCAGGTCGTCCTGACCGTCCGGTCCCGTCTCGGCGAGGACCGACGGCGTCCCACGCCACAGGCCGGAGGGCACCGGCACGGAGTGGCCGAGCGCCGCCGCCTCGTCGCCGACGATCTCCACCACGAGCGCGTCGCCGCGGATCACGTCCGCGGCCCCGTTGCCCTCGACGTAGTCGTCGTGCGGCCCGCCGCTGAGGGCGTCGCCACCGTCCTGTCCCCAGACCAGGTCGACGCCGTTCCCGCCGGAGACGAGGTCGGCACCACCCTGCGCCGAGGCCAGGTCGTACGGGACCACCGAGCGCTGCTGCACGAGCGAGCCGTCGGTCGAGGACCGCACCAGCACCGAGGTCGTGGCCCCCTCGCCGCGCAGGATCGTCCCGTCGTCGCCGAGGATCGCGTCGTCGCCGGTCTCGCCGAACAGCAGGTCGCCGTCGTCGCCCTGCCCCGTGGATGCCCCGGTCCCGGTGCCGGGCTCGTCGGACGACGGTGTCGCCGCCGGGGTCGTCGACCCGCCCACGAGGTCGTCGTCGCCGGGTCCGCCCTCGACCCAGTCGACACCCGGTCCGCCCTCGACGGCGTCGTCCGCGCCGCCGCCGTCGAGCCGGTCGGGGTCGGCCTGGCCGAGGAGCACGTCCTCGTCGCCGTCGCCGCGCAGCCAGTCGTCCCCGGCGTCGTCGCCGTCGGCGGCCACGCCCAGGTCGAGCAGCCGGATCGTGCGCGGCTCCGTCGTCCCGCGGTCGCGGCCCAGCAGCAGCGGGGTCACCGCACCGTCCGCGGCGACGGTGACCACACCGTTGTCGCCGAGCATCACGTCGCCCTCGGACCCGCCGCGCAGGGTGTCGCCGTCGTCCGGCTGGCCCTCGGTGCCGGCGCCGCCGGGCTCCCCGGTGCCGAGCGGCGTCACGCTGCCGCCCACCACGTCGTCCCGGCCCGCCTCGCCGAACACGGTGTCCTCGCCGCGCCCGCCGATCGTCAGGTCGTCCTCGGGTCCGCCCCAGAGCGTGTCCCCGGCGCCCTGGCCGAAGATCGCGTCGTCGTCGGCGCCGCCGTACAGCCGGTCGGGCCCGGAGGTGCTCGCCGGCGGGGACGAACCCGTCTCGTGCTCGACGAGCACGCGGTCGGCGGTGTCGCGGCCGGCCAGCACCGGTGCCCCGGGCGCGCCGGGCGCGGCCCGTTCGATGGTCATGTTGTCGCCTGCGATCACGTCCGCCCCGGCGTCGCCGAACACCCGGTCGTCGGTGTCGGCCCGCCCGGCGGCACGGGTGCCGCCGACCAGCATGTCGTCGGCGCCACCACCGGACACGACGTCGGACCCGGCGTTGCCCTCGGCGACGTCCTCCTCGCCGTGCCCGTAGATCACGTCCGGGCCGGCGTTGCCGTAGAGCAGGTCCGGCCCGCTCTCGCCGTGGACGACGTCCTTCGCGCTGCCGCCCCAGACCTGGTCGGCCCCGGCGCCGGCGAACACCGTGTCGGTCCCGGACTGGCCGCACCCGCGGTCGTCCGCGGCCCGCAGCTCGAGCCGGTCGGCCCCGCCGCCGGCACGCACCACGTCCACGCCGATACCGCCGAGGATCAGGTCGTCGTCGTCCGCCGCGTTCGGCGCACCGGGCTCGTCCGCGTCCGGCATGTCGGAGTCGCTCGCCACCGGGTCGCCGGCGACGCACAGCTCGCCGGGCCGGTAGGCGTCGCCCCAGGCCTGCGCGCCACCGTCGCCGCCGACGACGTGGTCGCGGTCGGCACCGCCGACCAGCACGTCCTCCTGCGGCACGGCGTCCTCCGGCAGCGGCAGGCGGGTGACCTCGTGGTCCGGGCCGAACCCGTCGTCGCCGGTGCCGAACGAGAGCTCGTGCGGCTCGGCGAGCACGTAGTCGTCGTCCGGGCCGCCGAACACCCAGTCCCCGCCGAAGCCGCCGGACAGGATGTCCTCGTCGGCCCCGCCGAACAGGTACGCGCGCTGCGGCGGCGGGCTGCCCAGCGACCCCGCCTGGACGACGTCGCGGACCGTCGAGCCGATGACCAGGTCGTTGCCGGCCCCGGTGTCGACGTTGTTGGCCTGCGCCGGGTCGTCCACGCTGTCCGGACGTCCGTCGCCGTCGGCGAGCGCCCCGAGCTGGGCCGCGCTGAGCGCGGACCCCGGGGTGTACGCCTCGCCCTGGATCGTGACGTCGGCGTTCGCGCCGAACGGCAGGTCGGCCCGCTGACCGGTGAAGACGATGTCGTCCCCGGGGCCGGCGGTGATGCGGTCGGCACCGTGGCCGCCGGCCAGCAGGTTCGTCGCCCCGCCGCGGTCGGCGCCCTGCTCGCCGACGACGCCGATGACGTCGTCCCCGCCGTTGCCCCAGACCACGTTGCGGTTCAGGCCGACGTTGACGGTGTCGTCACCGCCGCCGTCCTGCTCGCCGGGGTCGCCGAGGGCGACGGCCACCTCGACGCCGTCGACGGTCGCGACCGTGGCGTCGAGCGTGGTGTCCCCCGCGACGAACGCGCGGCCCTGCGCGGTGCCGATCGTGTCGTCGTCCGCGCCGCCGGAGACCCGCACGGTGACGCCGTCCGGGTTGGCGGTCACGACCTTGTCGTCGCCGCCCCGGGCGTCGACCCAGGCCGGGCCGATGTCGGTGCGGATCACGTCGTCGGCCTCGGATCCGCGCACGACGACGGCGGTGCGGAAGCCGGCGGCCACCTCGCTGCCGACGTCACCCGGGTCGTCCCCGGGCGGCGGCGCCTCGCTGTCCCCGACGAACGAGACCTGCAGCGGCGTCTGCTTGCCCTGACCGTCGAGCAGGACGCGGTCGACCTCGCCGTCGAAGCTGGAGGTGAACCCGCTCCACTGCACGGTGTAGCCGACGACGGGCCAGCCGCCCTCGGGCTCGGTCCCCGCGGAGTAGTCGTGGCGCTCGATGACGGTGAACACCTCGGCGTCGTCCTCGGGGTCCTCGTGCGCGTCCCACGCGGAGTCGCCGCGCTTGCCGTCCACGCCGAGCCGGCCCGCGTAGACCACGAGGTAGTCGGTGCCGTCGACCTCGTCCACCGCGCCCAGGGTCGGCGGCGGGGGCTCGCAGTCGGGTTCCGCGGAGAAGTCGAGCAGGGTGATGTCCGCGATCGTCTGGGTGAAGCTCACCGAGAAGATGCTCACGCCGAGCGTGATCCCGAGCCGCAGGAACAGGTACACGCGCCCGCTCATCGTGAACAGGCAGATCGGACTGCGCTTGACCTGCTCCCCGATCTCGGACAGGCGGAACTTGCCGTCGTCGTTCGGGTCGTTCCAGAAGAACGAGATCGTGAGCCCGACGCCGCCGGTGAGACTGACCTCGATGACCACCAGCGACACCGCGACGCCCGCGGCCAGCTCGCCGTAGAACGTCAGCACCGGCACCGGCTTGCCGTCGAGGTCGGTGGTGGCGAAGTACAGCGAGTCGAGGGCGTCCAGCACGCCGACGCCGGTGCCGTCGCGCCAGGCCTCGACGGCCTTGCGCAGCCCGTAGGTGTCCAGGCCGGCGATGATGCGCGCCTCGACGCCCGCGGACCCCGACAGGGTGATGAGCACCGGCGGCGGTGCGTACACCGGGCCGAAGGACTGCTTCATCGAGAAGCCGAGCTTCAGGGGCCCGGAATCGAACCGCACGATCTCGACGTCGCCGCCGACGAGCAGGTTCGCGACCTGCTCGGGCTGCTCGAGGAACGTGAAGGTGAACCCGTAGCGCTCGGAGTCGAAGCCCGCCGTCGTGATGTTGGTCGGGCTGAGGTCCGCGACGACCTGAGCGGCCCCGCCGGTCGGCGCCGGCCCGGCGGCGTAGGACGCCTTGAGCTTCTCGAGCTGGTCCGGGGTCGCCGCCGTCGTCTTCGCCGCGGCGCCGTCGAGCGCCAGGTCGCCGATCGGCAGGATGACGCCGCCGTCCTCCGGGGCCGCGCTGCTGAGGAGGTCGTCGACCGTGTTCGCCGTCTCGACGATCTGCAGGATCGTCTTCACGGCGGTGACGTCCGTGCCGCCCGCCAGCGTGCTGTACAGCTCGGCGAGCGTCACGAGCGAGATCTCCGGTCCGCCGGCGGCCTGCGACAGGTCCGTCAGCACCGGGATGGGCGCGTAGAGGGTGTCGATGATCGGGCGCAGCGGGTCGATCGCCTGGTTGATGGTGTCGATCGCCGGCTTGATCTGCCCGCTGAGGAACTGCCCGAGGTCGAGCCCGATGTCCGTGAAGGCGATCGACGGCGTCCCCACGACGCCGTTGGAGGCGTTGCCGAACGTCGGTGCGTACGTCCCGGCGTCGTCGGGTGCCTCGCACTCGGACCCGGAGCCGCCGCCCCCGCCGCCCCCGCCGCTCTCCCAGCCCACCGACCAGCGCAGGCAGAAGTCGGTGGCGATGCCGGGTAGCGTCTGCCCGTCCATCTCGGGTGCCGCGGCCAGCGCCCAGAACACGTCGATGTCGAACGAGGCGGCCAGGTCCACGTGGTCACGCGGCGAGGAGACGAGGTCGGCCACGGGCAGCGCCTCGAGGTCCTCGCCGTCGATGGTGATCGCGTCCGGGGTACCGGTCAGGTCGATGCTGAGCTCGGCCTGCAGCTCGTCGGACGCCGCGTCCTTCTTGTCGGCCGTGACCTGCAGCACCGCGAGCTCCGCCTGGAGGTCGGGGTCCGACCCGGCGTCCTCGAGCCGGGCCGTGGCGACGGCGTAGCCCTCGGGCACGTCGTCGTCGCCGTTGTCGGTGAGCAGCACGACGCCGGACTCCTTGTCCAGCGCCAGCCGGACCCGGAAGCCGTAGTCGAGGCTGACCCCGACGCCGCCGGCGCCGTCGGCCGCGCTCGCCCGCAGCGCCAGCCCGGGGATGCCCAGGTCGAGCGGCACGGTCTCGGAGAACTCCGGGGCGCCGGCGTCGCCGCCGCTGCCCGGGTCGTAGGCCCACTCCAGGACGATCGTGTCGATCGCCCGCACGTTCGCGGTGCAGTCGGCCTGCGGGTAGTCGGCCTCGGCCGGGTCGTCGGGCGCCGCGGACGGGGTCCCGGTGCCGTCGTCGACGTAGCTCGCGCCGGCCACGTCGGAGATCTGCTCCCAGGTGGTGCCGCCGTCGGTGCTGCGCACCACGTAGTAGCCGGTGGCACGCGGGTTCTCCGTCCAGGTCAGCTCGTTGCGCGGGCCCTCCGCGGCGAGGGCCGCGTCGTTGTCGACGGAGTCCGTGCCGGACCAGCCGGTGGGGTCCCCGTCGGCGTTGTGCGCCACGATCGCGTACGTGTAGGTCGTGTCCGCCGTGACCGTGTCGACGGCGGAGACGGACAGACCCGTCGCGGGCTCCAGCAGGCCGCAGTACTCGCTCAAGGTCACCCCGGGCGCGGACTCGAGCGTCGCCTTGGCGTCGGCGTAGCCGGTCTCCAGCGCCGCGTCGGTGTCCTCGACGAGCTGCTCGATCTCGGTCCGGGCGTCCTCCAGCGTCGTGGCGGCGTCGGCGAGCTGCTGGCCGATGAGGGGGAAGTTCCCGCCGCCGCTGAGCGTCTGCAGCGCCTCGGAGACGATCCCGAGGTAGGTCAGCAGCGACTCCGGCAGCGCGAGCAGGTCGAGCTCGGAGTCGTAGAGCAGCGCCGTGAGGTCGCCCAGGTCGTCGGGCAGGTCGATGTCGGGGGCCGGCAGCGCCTCGCCGCCGCTGAGCGTCCCGTCACCGGGCAGGTCCTGGGTGACCGACAGCGTGCCGAGCGAGGTGCCGACGACGGACACGGGCGCGTCCACGCAGAGCAGCCGCGGCCCGCCGGAGCAGTCGTCGGTGCCGGTCAGGGACAGGTCACCGCCGAGCAGGTCCCCGAGCCCGACGGCGCCGGAGGCCCCGTAGGAGCCGGTCAGCCCGACGGCACCGAGCGTGCCGCCGTCGCCGAGCTGGGCGGACAGGCCCGCCACGGACACGGCGAACTGCCCGTCGACGGACCCGCTGGCCGACGCCGTGACGTTCGGGTCGACGACGCGCAGGGTGGCGGCGTCCCCGGCGTCCTCGAAGGGCGTGCCGAGGGAGACCGCGAGCCCCGCGCTGGCGTCGACCTCGGCGGACAGGTCCACCTCGGCGTCGGCGTTCGCGCTGACCAGCGGCACGTCCCCGAGGTCGAAGGAGAGCGGCGCGGACGTCTGGTACGACCGGGCGACCGCGACGTCGAGCACGAGCGCCGGGGTGCCGTCGACCTCGGTGAGCTCGACGGGCAGGTCGGCGCCGATGGCGTCCTCGAGCAGCCCCAGCAGGTCCTGCAGGTTCTCCGGCGGCGTGGTGCTGACCTCCTCCAGCACGGCCGAGAGCTCGGTCGCCGTGGCCAGCCCGTCCGAGGCGCCGGTGAGCACGTCGCCGATGCTCGTGTCGACCAGCGGCAGCGAGACGTCCGCGGTGTCCCCGAGCAGGTCGGTGGAGCGCAGCCCGGCGTCGAAAAGCGTCAGGACGGTGAGCAGCCGGCCGAGCATCGCCAGGGGGTCGTCGGTGTCGACGTCGAGGGCGAGCAGGTCGGTCAGCCCCGACTCGATCGTGGGCGTGCAGGAGTCCGGGATCTGGGTCACGTCGCAGTCGACGGAGAAGGTGGCGGCGCCGCCGTCGGAGCTGAAGCTGCGCCCCTCGAGCGGCACGTCCACCTGGCCCGAGCCGGTGACGTGCAGGTCCACGGCGGCCGTCACGCCGGACGGCACCGCGGTGATCTCGTCCATCACCTCACCCAGCGTCCGGTACTCGGTGCCGCCGAGGGCCAGGGTCAGCATCGGGTCGCCCCCGGTCTCGGGCCCGACGGCGAGGCTGCCGTCCACCTCCACGCCGACGAACCCGATCTGCCCGGCCGTGGTGAAGCTGGCGGTGATCGGGAAGGAGGCCGAGGCCGTGGCCGAGCGGAACAGCATCCGGTCGATACCGATGGGTGCCTCGTCGTAATAGGCGACGACCTCCCCGTCGGGGCCGGTCTGCGGCTGCGGCTCGTCGAACACGACGGGGTCCTGCAGGTCGAGGGCGAGCTCGATCTCGACGCTGTAGTCGCGGGTGGTCTGGGCACCCGGGGTCTGCTCCGGCTCGTTCGCCCCGGTGACCTGCTGGCCCCCGGGCGCCGTGAGCAGGTTGCCGAGCTCGACCAGACCGGTCTTGACGCCGGCCTCCTCGGCGCCGGGCGTGGGCACGAACAGGTCGCCGGGGCCCTCGTCGCTGCGGGTGAACGTCAGGGTGAAGGGCAGCCGGTGGTTCGTGGCGTCGTAGTCCGCGACGGCGACGCCGAGGCCGGTGCCGGAGGCGTTGATCGCGGTGAAGAGCTCCTCGAGGCTGGTCCACGAGGGGATCCCGGCGTCGTCGCCCTCCTGGGGGATCTCGTCGGTGAGGAACGTCGTGAGGTTCTCCGCCAGGTGCACGGCGTCCGCCGCCGTGCCGCGCATGAACGGCAGGTCGACGTTGTCCGGGGTGCGCTGCATCGCCACGACGGTCGACTTGAGCAGCACGAGCCCCTCGGCGACGTCCCGCTGGGACATGTTGAGGAAGTCGCCGAGGACGTCGAAGTCGGCGTCGGGCGTGACGCTGAGCGTCGCGGCGTCGCTCAGGTCGGTCCAGGTGAAGGCGATGCCGCCCGCGACGGCGGGGACGTACCCGGCCTCGGTGGTGACCGTGAGGTTCCCGCTCGCGGAGGACGACGTCAGCTCGACGGTGCTCAGGCCGACGGCGGACCCGTCGACGGACAGCTCGCCGTCCCCGGGCGTGCCGTCCGTGCCGGCGAAGGCCAGCCGCCCGTCGCCGTCGGGGTCGTCGAGCGTCCCGCCGTAGGTCGCGTGCAGCGCGACGTCGTCGCTGGTGATCTGGCCACCGACGAGGCCGACCGAGGTGGCGACGGCACCGCCGAACCCGTCGAGGTCGACGGTGGCGAAGAGCTCGGGAGCGTCCGCCCCGGTCGCGACGACGAAGTACTCGTCGGTGCCGCCGACCTCCTCCGAGCCGACCGTGAACTCGAGCCCCACGCTCACCGCCACCGTGACCTCGCCCGGACCCGAGGACAGCGGAAATCCCGGTTCGAGCGAGAACGCGGCCGGGACGTCCTGACTGACCTCGAGTCGGTAGCGGCCGCCCCCCAGGGCGGACAGGTCGTTGCCGAACCCGGTGTCCGCGTCGGCCAGCACCTGCGCCGGGGACACGTTGACCACCGGCAGGGGGGTCGCCCAGACCTCTTGCTCGGCGAATCCGAGGGCCCACGCGGCGACGTCCTCGGCGAAGTCGTCCACCGGATCGGCGTACGCCGGTGGTGCGACGAGCACCGTCGCGGTGACGGCTGCTGCAGTGACGATCCCGATGCCGGCCGACTCGCGCAGTCTGCGCATGTCCCGCTCCCGCGTCCTGGTCCGCCCTCGGTGGTGGGCGGACTCGACAGTGCCCCCGCGCTGCGTACAAGACACCACGCTTCCTGTGATCCAGGTCACTCGCTGGCGCGGCCGGCGATTTCACCCCTGGTCGGAGCCTCGGCGCGACGGCGACCGTCGTGGTGACGACCCGGGACATCCGTCCGCGGACCGACGCCCGGGTGACCCGCACGACAGCCGGGGCGTGACCCGAGCCACCGCTCCGGAGGTCCGGTCGTCGTACGCTCGACGGGTGGAACCCGCCGCCCGACCGCTCGCGCCGACGTATCAGGAACGTCGCTGGGAGCTGCCGCCCGACGCGGTGATCCAGCACGGGGACGTCGTCGACGCGGCGCGCCTGCTGCGGGGCGGCACGTTCACGGCGCTGACGGGCGCCGGCATCTCCACCGACTCGGGGATCCCCGACTACCGCAGCCCCGACTCCCCGCCCCGCAACCCCATGACATACCAGCAGTTCGTCGGCGACCCGGACTTCCGCCGGCACTACTGGGCTCGCAACCACGTCGGGTGGCGGCACGTGCACCGCACCCACCCGAACGAGGGCCACCGGGTGCTGGCCGACCTCGAGGACCGCGGCATCGTGCGCGGGGTCATCACCCAGAACGTCGACCTGCTGCACGAGGACGCGGGGTCACGCACCGTCATCGACCTGCACGGACGCTACGACTCGGTCGTCTGCCTGAGCTGCGGCCGCACCATCTCCCGCGCCCATCTGGCCGAGCGTCTCGACGCCCTGAACCCGGGGTTCATCGAGTCCGTGCTCGACGGCGGCACCACCGTCGCCGACGTGGAGGTCGCCCCCGACGCGGACGCCGTCATCGCCCGCACCTCCCACTTCAACCCGGCCGACTGCGAGTTCTGCGGCGGGGTGCTCAAGCCCGAGATCGTCTACTTCGGCGAGAACGTGCCGCGCGAGCGGGTCGAGCGAGCCTTCGCGCTCGTCGAGTCGGCCGACGCCCTGCTCGTGGCCGGCACGAGCCTGACGGTGATGAGCGGCCTGCGCTTCGTGCGCCGCGCCGCCAAGAACGGTCAGCCCGTCGTCATCGTCAACCGCGGCGAGACCCGGGGCGACCCGCTGGCCACCGTCAAGGTGGACGCCGGGGCGAGCGAGACGCTCGCGGCGCTGGCCGAGCTGCTCTGAGCCGGCGACCGACCGCCGGGCCGCCGCTCCCAGCCGTGGATGAGATGCTCTGACCCGTGTCCACCCCCTCCTCCCCGCGGACCGACATCCAGGGTCTGCGTGCCGTCGCCGTCGCCGCGGTGCTCGGCTTCCACCTGTGGCCGGCCGCGGTCACCGGCGGGTACGTCGGCGTGGACGTGTTCTTCGTCGTCTCCGGGTTCCTCATCACCAGCCACCTGCTGCGGCGCCCGATCCGCAGCGGCCGCGACCTGCTGGACTTCTGGGGACGACGCGTCCGCCGCCTGATCCCGGCCGCCAGCCTCGTCCTGCTCGTCACCCTGGTCGCCGCCGCCGTGTGGCTGCCCGTCACCGCGCTGGCGCAGGTCGGCCGGGAGGTGCTCGCCTCGGCGCTGTACGTGGAGAACTGGGTGCTGGCCGCGAGCGAGACGGACTACCTGGCGGCGGACCAGCTGCACTCCCCCGTCCAGCACTACTGGTCGCTGTCCATCGAGGAGCAGTTCTACCTGCTGTGGCCCCTGCTCCTCGCCGCCGTCGCCTGGCTCGGCGTGCGCCTCGGCCGCCGCGCTGGCAGCCCGGGACGCCTCGACGGCGAGCGCCCGACGGCGGTCCTCGCGGTCGCGCTGACCGGCACGGTCGTCGTGGCGTCCCTCGGCTGGTCGGTGTGGGCCACCCGGGTCGAGCCGGCCGCCGCCTACTTCGTGTCGACGACCCGGTTCTGGGAGCTCGGGCTCGGCGGCCTGCTCGCCGCGGTGCTCGCCGTCCGCGCCGGCACATCGCGCATGCTGCTGCGCCACGACGGGGTGCGCGCCGCGACCGCCTGGCTCGGTCTGGCGATGATCGTCGCGGCCGTCCTCGCCTACGACTCCGCCACCGCGTTCCCGGGCTACACGGCGCTGCTGCCGACCGTGGGCACCGCGCTGGTCATCGCCGCGGACGCCGACGACACCCGCACCGGCCCCGGCGCCCTGCTGCGCGTGCGGCCGGTGCAGTGGCTGGGCGACACCTCCTACTCGGCCTACCTGTGGCACTGGCCGCTCGTGGTCATCGTGCCGTTCGCGATCGGGCGCGAGCTGACCGCCGCCGACATGCTCGCGGTGCTCGCGGTGACGCTGCTGCTGGCCGCGGTCTCCCGCCGGTACGTGGAGGAGCGCCTGCGCTGGCAGCCGCTGCTGACCCGGCGGCTCGCCGCCACGTTCGTCCTGCTCGCCGGGACCGTCGTCGTGGTCGGCGGCACCGCCGCGGCCGTGACCGCGCAGGCCACCGCGGACGAGCGCGAGGCGATCACCGAGGCCCGGGCCGCCGTCGCCGAGGCCGCCCCGTGCGTGGGCGCCACCGTGGTGCGGGACGACTCCTGCGCGGACCCGGGCCTGGTCTGGCCGCCCGAGGCCGCCGCCGACGACAAGCCCGCCGTGTACGACGACGGCTGCTGGAACAACTCACCCTTCACCACGCGGAACACCTGCACCTACGGCGAGGAGGAGGACCCGACGGCGCGGATCGCCCTGGTGGGCAACTCCCACGCCGGGCACTGGCTGCCCGCGCTCGAGGACGCGATCGCCACCGAGGGCTGGCGCCTCGACACCTACCTGCAGTCCGTCTGCTACACCGTCGACCTGCCCCTGGAACTCCCCGGGGAGGGCGTCTCCGAGGCCTGCCGGGACACCAACCGGTGGGCCGTGGACAGCATCGTCGGCGGCGACTACGACCTGGTGATCATGTCGAACCGCACCCACCAGCCGTTGGCGGACGTGGCACCGCAGGACCAGGAACGCGTCGCCCAGGAGGCCTACGCCGAGACCCTGGCGACGTTCACCGACGCCGGGCTGCCCGTCGTCGTCCTGCGCGACACCCCGGCGATGCCCGAGGACGTGCCGGACTGCCTCACCCAGCACCGCGACGACCCGGACGCCTGCGGCGCGCCGCCGGAGGTGGCGCTGGAGCCGGACCCCCTGGCCGCGGCCGCGAGCGCCGACACCACCGGTGCGGTGAGCGTCACCAGCGTCGAGGACCTCATGTGCGACGACGTCTGCCACCCGGTGGTCGGCGGCGTCACGGCGTACTTCGACCACGGGCACCTGACGACGACGTTCGCCCGGACCCTGGCCCCCGAGGTCGCGGGGGCCGTGCGCGCGGGGCTGCGCCAGGAGTCCTAGGCTTCCTGCATGGAGGACGTGGTCGTCGTCGGGTCGGGCCCGAACGGCCTGGCTGCCGCCGTCACGCTCGCCCGGGTCGGACTGTCCGTGACGGTGCTCGAGGCGTTGCCCACGGCGGGCGGCGGTGCCCGCACGCTGGACCTCGACCTGGCACCCGGGCTGACGTACGACGTCTGCTCGGCCGTGCACCCCATGGCGTGGGCGTCACCGTTCTTCCGTGCCTTCGACCTGCCCGCCCACGGCGTCGAGCTGGTCACCCCCGAGATCTCCTACGCCCAGCCGCTGCCCGACGGCCGGGCCGGGATCGCCTACCGCGACCTGGAGCGCACGGCCGACCGGCTCGGGGTCGACGGCGGCGCCTGGCGGTCCCTGCTGGGGCCGCTGGCCGCGCGCTGGGAGGCGGTGGTCGCCGTCGGGATGAGCGACAAGCGGTCGCTGCCCCGGGGGGTGGCCGACGTCGGTGGCCTGCTCGGTGCCGCGCAGTTCGGGGCGGCGATGCTCGAGCAGGGCACGGGGGCGTGGAGCGCCCGGTTCCGCACCGAGGAGGCCGCCGCGCTGCTCACCGGTGTCGCGGCGCACACGATCGCCCCGATGCCGTCGCTCGGGGCGGCGGGCACCGCGCTGCTGCTCGGGGCGCTGGGTCACGCCGTCCCCGACGGCGCCGGCACGTCCCCGGGCGGCGCGACCTCGGCAGGGTTCGACGGCGGCTGGCCGATCCCGCGCGGGGGGTCCGGCGCGATCGCGGCGGCGCTGGTGGCCGACCTGGAGGCGCACGGCGGCACCGTCGTCACCGACCACCCCGTGCGGGTGTGCACGGACCTGCCCTCGGCGCACGTGTACCTGTTCGACACCCCGGCGAGCACGCTGCTCGACGTCATCGGCGACGCCCTGTTCCCCACCTGCCGGCGCGCCCTGTCGCGGTTCCCCGCGGGCAACGCGGCGGCCAAGGTCGACCTGGTGCTCGACGGACCGGTGCCCTGGGCGGACCCGGAGGTCGCGCGGGCGGGCACGGTGCACGTGGGCGGCACCCGGGCGGAGATGGCGTGGGCGGAGGCGGCGGTCGCCGCGGGCGACCACGCGGCGGCGCCGGTGTGCCTGGTCAGCGACCCGTCGGTGGCCGACCCGTCGCGGGAGGTCGGCGGCCTGCGGCCGGTGTGGGCGTACACGCACGTGCCCGCCGGGTCGACCCGGGACGTCACGGACGTGGTCGTCGACCAGCTGGAGCGGTTCGCCCCCGGGGTGCGCGACGCCGTCGTCGCCTCCCGGTGCACCCCCGCGGCCGAGCTGGCCGGGCACAACCCGAACCTCGTCGACGGCGACATCGCGGGCGGGCGGACCAGCCTGTGGCGCATGATCGCGCGGCCCACCGCGGCGGCGAACCCCTACCGGCAGGCGGGGCACGTCTACCTGTGCTCGGCGTCGACGCCCCCGGGGCCCGGCGTGCACGGCATGTCCGGCTGGCACGCCGCACGCCGGGCCGCGTACGAGGTCTTCGGGATCCGTATCCCGGCGATCTGAGGCGGCCGCGTCAGGGCGCCCGGTAGGCGACGTCCCCGTTCGAGCTGTGGATCTCCACGGTCCGCGACGCCCCCGGGTCGGTCGGGGCCTCGATGACCTGTTCGCCGTTGGACGTCTCGATGGTCAGCGCCACCGGCTCGCCGTCGCCGACCACGGTGACGTCGCCGTTGCTCGTCCGGGCCACGACGTCGCCGGCGGCGCCCGAGACGTCGATCTCGCCGTTGGAGGTCCGGGCCTCGGCGTCCCCGCCGACGTCCCGCAGCTCGACGTCGCCGTTGGAGGACCGGGCGACGACCCCGCCGGCGGCGTCCACGACGCCGATCCGGCCGTTCGAGGACTGCACGTCGACGTCCCCGCCGACCCGGGTCGCGTCGATCTCGCCGTTCGAGGTCCGCGCCTCCAACGAACCGCCGAGGTCCGTCGCGACCACGTCGCCGTTGGACGTCTGCAGCTCGACGGCGCCCGTCGGCCCCTCGGCCCGCACCTCGCCGTTGGCGGTGTGGACCATCACCACCGTGTCGGCCGGCACCACGGCGTGCAGCTCCCCGGCGCAGGTCCACGACCACCACACCCGGTCCGGGCAGATGTTCTCCAGCACCAGCGACCCGTCACCGGTCGCGACCGTGTACTCCGGGGTGGCCAGTCCGCCGCGGGAGACGACCTCGACGCTCACGTCCGTGGCGTCGTCGTCGGCCCGCACGGTCACGTCGCCGTCGGCGACCAGCTCCACCTGCCCGACGGGGTCGTAGGACTCCAGGTCGGTGCGCGTCTCGGACAGCGCCCGGTCCACCAGGAGCAGGGCGGCCCAGGCCACCATCAGCACGCCGACGACGACGCCGATCGTGAGGAGTACCCGGGCCGCGCCGCTGCGGCGCGGCTCCGAGGGGGACAGGTCCTGGCTCATCGTGCGTCTCCGTTCCGGTCGAGCCAGCGCAGCACCGCCAGGACGCGGCGGTGCGTGTCCGCGTCCACGGGCAGCCCCAGCTTGGTGAGGATGTTGGTCACGTGCTTCTCCACGGCCGCGGACCCGACGACGAGCCGGTCCGCGATCGCGGAGTTGGACAGTCCTTCGGCCATGAGCCCGAGGACCTCGCGCTCCCGGGCGGTGAGGTCGTCCAGGTCGTGCCGGGATCGGGCGAGCACCTGCGAGACGACCTCGGGGTCGAGGACGGTGCCGCCGGCGGCGACCCGCGCGACGGCGTCGAGGAACTCGTCGACGTCGGCCACGCGGTCCTTGAGGACGTAGCCCACCGAGCGGGTGCCGTGCGTGAACAGCTCGGCGGCGTACCGCTGCTCGACGTACTGCGAGAGCACGAGCACGGGCAGCTCCGGATACAGGCTGCGCAGGTGCACGGCGGCACGCAGACCCTCGTCGGTGTGCGAGGGCGGCATCCGCACGTCGGTGACGAGCAGGTCCGGCAGCGACGAGCCCGGCGCGGTGAGGGCGGCGACCATCTCCTCGGCGGTGCGGTGCCCGACGACGTCGTGCCCCTCGGTCTGCAGCAACCGGGTCAGGCCGTCCAGGAGCAGGACGGAGTCCTCGGCGATCACGACACGCACGGCAGCTCCACTCGCAGACGGGTGCCCGCACCGGGCGGGCTGGTCAGGTCGAACGTGCCGTCCAGGGCGGCGACACGGCCGCGCAGGCCGGCCAGCCCGGAGCCGGGACGCGCCTCGGCGCCGCCGCGGCCGTCGTCGGACACCTCGACCAGCAGGCGGTCGGTGCCCTCGGCGACGGGGACGACGGCGGCACGCACGTGGGCGCGGGTGGCCGCGGCATGCCGGGCGACGTTGGTCAGCGCCTCGGCGACGACGAAGTAGGCGGCGGCCTGCACCCCGGCGCCCACGGCGTCCAGGCCGGGGCCGGCCTCCACCCGGACCGGCACGGGGCTGCGTGCCGCGAGCGCCGACAGGGCGTCGTCCAGGCCGCGGTCGGCGAGCACCGCCGGATGGATGCCGCGGACGAGGTCGCGCAGCTCGGCCAGGGTCTCCTTGACCTCGGCGTGCGCGTGCTCGACGGCCGCCACCGCGGCCGACGGGTCCCGGTCGGCAGCGCGGCGGGCCGAGCCGAGCGCGACACCGAGGGCGACGAGACGCTGCTGGGCGCCGTCGTGCAGGTCCCGCTCGATGCGGCGCCGTTCGGCGTCGGCCGCCTCCAGGGCGGCGGCACGGGTGGCGGTGAGCTCGACGGCACGCTGCCGGGCCG
Organism: Isoptericola sp. 178; assembly: GCF_030586525.1. Lineage (NCBI taxonomy): Bacteria > Bacillati > Actinomycetota > Actinomycetes > Micrococcales > Promicromonosporaceae > Isoptericola > Isoptericola sp. 178. Next base: position 148,479 of record NZ_JAUQYN010000004.1, read on the forward strand.
TGGCGGCATCGGTCTCGGCAGCGCGCGCCTCGGCCTCGGCGGCGCGCTGTGCGGTACGTGCCTCGGCCGCCGGGGAGACGCCGAGCATCGCCTGGGCCAACGCGGTCGTCGCCAGGGTGCCGAGCTGGGCCAGGACGGCGGCGAACCAGGCGAGCACGACGGCGATCGGCACCGCCCACAGCGCGGTGAGATCAGCCTCGGTCACGCGGCGCGCCCCGAGGACGACGGCCGCGACAGCACCGCTCGCCGCGGCCACGGCGAGCGTGAGGAACACGGTCGCCACGACCAGTCCGGCCAGGGTGTACGCCGTGGCGAGCCAGCCGCGCCGGTCGGCGAGCTCCGCCGTCGTCCACCCCCACCAGCCGGGCCGGGTCGGGCGCCGCCGTCCCGGGTCGCGCAGCACGACGCCGGTCTGGGCGGCGAGGCGAGCACGCTCGGCGGTGGCGAACCACCGGGCCACCCACAGGGCCGGCGGCAGCAGGAGGAGGCCGAGCCCGAGCGCGGGCACGAGGGAGGCCGCCACGAGCACGAGGTCGAAGACCACCAGGCCCACGGAGACGAGCCAGAGGTAACCCAGCGCGAGCTGGGCGAGGCCGCGCCAGGTGGCCCCCGCCCAGGGTGCACGCAGCAGCCCCGGCAGGCTCGTGACGGCCGGCGCGGTGTCGCGCGGTGCCGCAGGTGTGCTGGTCATGTCCTCGACACTAGGCAGGCGCGTGCCGGCGCGGAATGCGGTGGACCCACGTCCTCATGGTCGGGCTGTCCCGACCCCACGGCTCGCCGTCCACACCGCTGTGGGCATGAAATCTGCAGCCTCGAGAGCTCCAGAGCTGCAGATTTCATACCCACAGCGATCGGGCGCGGTCAGCGGCGCGCCTCGAAGAACTCCCGCAGCACGGCACCGCACTCCTCGGCACGGACGCCCGCGATCACCTCGACCTCGTGCAGGGACCGCTGGTCGCGCACCATGTCCCACACCGAGCCGGTCGCCCCCGCCTTGGGGTCCCACGCGCCGAGGACGAGGCGCTGCACCCGGGCCGCCACCAGCGCCCCGGCGCACATCACGCACGGTTCGAGCGTCACCACCAGCGTGCAGCCGGTCAGCCGCCACTCCCCCCAGCTCGCCGCGGCCTGGCGCAGCGCCAGCACCTCGGCGTGCGCCGTGGGGTCCCCGGTCTGCTCGCGGCGGTTGTGCCCGAGGCCGAGCAGCCGCCCGTCCGGGGAGACGACGACGGCACCGACGGGCACGTCGTCCGTCGCCAGGGCGTGGGTCGCCTCGTGCAGGGCCAGGCCCATCAGGTGGTCCCACACGACGCGACGCTCGCTCAGCGTGCGCGGCGGGAAGGCATCGTCGGCCCACGGCAGGGCCAGGCCACGCTCGTCCACGGCTGCTCCTCGTCGTCGTCCCCCGACCAGCGTAGAGGCGGCCCGCCGCACCGGTGGCAGCGGGTGAAAACCCTCAGAGGATTGTCATCTTTGTTCCTTTTCGGCCGGTCCGGTGATGGGATGAGCATCGTTCCCCCACCACATCGGGCGCGCCACCGCGCGCGCTCGACCTCCTGCCGAAGGGACCACCATCATCGTGAGACGACTGCTGGCGAGCATCGCGACCTCGACGCTGGCTCTCGGGAGCCTGCTCGTCGCCGCGGCACCGGCCTCCGCCCACACCCCCGACGTCACCGCCACGTGCGACGGCCTCGACGTCGAGCTGCGGTACTACGACGGGGCCCGCGTGACCGTCACCGTGGACGACGAGATCCTGGACGACGCCGGGTTCACCTCCCGGTACGCCGCGTCCTTCGACCACGACGGCTCCGTCGCGCACACCTGGCACGTCGCCGTGGATGCGCTCGACGACGACCAGTGGGACCGGGAGTGGTCGGGGCAGACGACGCCCTGTGCCGCCGAGGCCGCCCCCGAGGAGCGTCTCGTCACCGGCCTGTACCTCTACGAGAAGGTGCACCCGGACCAGCCGGCCGCATGGCACAACTCCGGCCCGCAGGAGCTGCTCGTCCAGCGCGACGGGCACAGCTTCTGGGACGAGGAGGACTTCCCCGTCGAGAACCTCCCCGCCGACGTCTGCGGCACGGGCTGGGGCGTCCAGCAGGACGTCGCCGACGTCAGCGACGGCTTCGAGATCCCGACGCGGATCGTCTGGCCGGACGGCGGGTTCGCCGGGCACCTCGTCGACTGGCGGCACGACGACCTCGACGACCTCGTGACGGTGCCCCCGTGCGACGTCGCGGAACCGGTGACACTGCCGGAGCCGGCACCCGTCGAGGCGTGCGACACCGAGGGCCGCGTGGAGCTTCCCGAGTCCGAGCTGGCCGAGTACTCGGTCACCTGGGCCGACGACCATTCGCAGGCCACCGTCACCGCGACCCCCGGTGCGGACGTGCTGCTCGCCGACGGGGCCGCGACGTCGTGGACCTTCGAGTTCTCCCGGACAGGGTGCGACGACGACGGACCCGTCGTCGTGGTGCCCGAGCCCCCGACGCCCGTCGACCTCTGCGGCACGGCCGGCGACGAGCTCGTCGCCCCCCGCGACGGCGTCGAGGTCACCTACACCACGACGGACGAGGGCGTGGTCGCCGAGGCCGCCGAGGGCAGCACGTTCGGCGAGCTGCCGGAGGGGTACACCGCGGTCGGCGCCACCACGGCCCTGTACCCCCGGGACCTGGTGACCTTCACCGACGCGACCTGCGCTCCCGAACCCCGCGACGTCACCGCCGTCTGCGAGGCGGGTGAAGCCGTCCTGGTCTACGACGTCGCCCTGCCCGAGGGCGCGCAGCCGGAGGACGCGAGGCCCCTGACCGTGACGTTCCTGGCGCAGGACGGGTCCGCCGTCGAGCTCACCGACCAGCCCCTCGCGGGTCGGCTCGCGTGGCCCGGCCAGGCTCCGGGCGACGCCCTGCGCGTGAGCTTCGGGGCTGGTCCCGGCGAGCCCGCCGTCGTCGACGTCACACCCCCGTCCGAGGGGTGCGGGACCCCGGCGGGCGGCGGCGACGAGGCGGACGGACCGGTGCCCGTGGCGGACGGCACACCGGACGCCGAGCTGCCCCGCACCGGGGCTGCGGTCGGCATCGCCATCACCGTCGCCGCGCTGCTGGTCGCGGCCGGTGCGAGCCTGTTCCTGGTGCGACGCCGGCTCCGGCAGGGCTGACCGGCACCGCACGCGGGACCCGGCGGGCCCGGCCGGCACGACCGGCCGGGCCCGCCGCCGTGCGGTCCGCGCCCGGGCGCGACCGGTACCGTGTGACCATGCGCCTGCACATCGCCGACCACCCGCTCGTCGCCCACAAGCTGTCCGTGCTGCGTGACGAGTCGACACCGTCGCCGATCTTCCGGCTGCTGGTCGACGAGCTCGTGACGCTGCTCGCCTACGAGGCGACCCGGCACGTCAGGACGGAGCAGAAGGAGATCCGCACGCCGGTCACGACGACCACCGGTGTCCGGATGAGTCACCCGAGCCCGATCGTCATCCCGATCCTGCGGGCCGGCCTCGGCATGCTCGACGGCCTGACGCGACTGCTGCCGACGGCGGAGGTCGGGTTCCTCGGGCTCCAGCGCGACGAGTCGACGTTCGAGGCGGTCACCTACGCCAACCGTCTGCCCGACGACCTGACCGACCGGCAGGTCTTCCTCCTGGACCCGATGCTCGCGACCGGCGGCACGCTCGTGGCAGCGATCGACTACGCCCTCGAGCGGGGCGCGCGCGACGTGACGGCCGTGTGCCTGCTGGCCGCGCCGGAGGGCCTGGAGGTCGTCAAGGAGGCGATCGGCGAGCGCGCCGACGTCCAGATCGTCACCGCCGCGGTCGACGAGCGGCTCAACGAGCACAAGTTCATCGTGCCCGGCCTGGGTGACGCGGGAGACCGCCTCTACGGCGTCGTCTGAGCACCGGGGTCGGCCGGCCGCCCGCCGGCCGGCTCAGCGTTCCTCGCAGTCGCCGACCTGCTCCCAGCGGGACCAGCCGCCGGCCCAGGTCTCGGTCCGCTCGGACCGGTCGAACCTGCCGTCGGTCCCGCCCGGCGCCCGTCCGTTGCGCTCGGACCGCCCCACCTGCCCCGGGGGGTCCCCCTCGTCGCCGCTCACGCCGCGGTAGCGGTAGTCGACGCCGTTCCACGACCGCACCTCACCGGTGGCGTAGCGCTGGCCCCAGCCGATCGGCTCGGCGCACCAGCCGGCCTCGGCCCCCGTGAACGCCGCGACGTCGAGCGTCGTGGACCACGTCTCGGTGGAGACCGTCCAGCGTCCCCCCTGTCGGCCGTCGACCCGCTGGACCTCCGTGGTCCGCGTCGCGCGTGCCGGCACCGTCACCTCGGTGTCGCCCCCGGGACCCTCGACGCGGAAGTCGACCTCCACGGTCGAGCCGGTGTTGTCCAGGACGACCCCGACCTCGCGCCACGAGGTCGTCCCGTCGCCGGAGGACTCCGTCTCGAGGGACCCCTCGTCGAGGAACGCGGAGGGGGCGATCACCACGCAGCGGGTGCCTCCGTGCTCGACCGTCCGGCGGACCGTGGTCGAGGTGCCCTCCACGCTCCGGGTCAGGCTGACCGTCACCTCCCCGGCGGCGAGGCGCGCGCCGTCGGCGTCGACGACGAACCGGACGGCACCGTCGGCCGCCAGGTCGCGGGCCGCGACCTCGTCGCCGTCGCGCAGCAGCGTCGCGCGCCAGTCGTGGCCGTCCCGCTCACGGACGTCGACCACCAGCCGCGCGTCACCGTCCTCGCACCGGGCGGCGGCCGTGACGTCGACGTCCGGCGAAGCGGGTGCGGTCGCGCACCCGGCGAACCCGACGTCGACGGTCACCAGGCTCCGTCCGTCGGCGCTGACCACGGCCTCGTCGGTCCCCCACGGGACCTCGACCTCGAACCTCGCGGACTCCCCGCCCCCGAGGCGCAGCTGCTCGAACCGGTCGCCGAGCTCGACCCGGAACACCACCGGCAGCGTCGAGGCCGAGTTGTCCAGCGGCACGGTGAAGGTGCCCGTCGACACCTCCGCGGCCGGGTCGAACCGGCAGGCACCCGCGGGGACGACCTTGCCCACGGCGGGGGCGATCGCCGCCGCCGGGTACGTCGCCGTCGGCGCGGTGGCCGGCACGACCCCGACGACCGGCTCGTCCCCGTCGACGTCGAGCACCCAGCGGTACAGGTCGAAGGTCACGCGGCCGGCGTCCGTCGCGGTGCTGCCGGTCGGGACCGTGAAGGTGCTGCTCTCGCCGGCACCGAGCCGCACCCGGTCGGCCTCCCGACCGAGTGCCGACATCCCCGCCTGCATCGGCTCGTCACCGCGGTTGACGATGGTGCCCCGGACGCTCACCCGCCCCTCGACGTTGACGGCCTCGGCGGTGGTCTCGACCTCCCACCGGGGGTCGTAGCACTCGGCCGCGCCGTGGGCGCCCGAGGCCACGACGCGGCTGTACGTCTCCCCGGCGACAACGGTCGACACCGTCCAGGTCGCCCTGCCCGCCGGTACCCGCAGCCCGTCGGGCACGGTCAGCGTGGCCCGCGCCCCCGGGACCAGCACCGGGCGCTCCGTCGCGGTCGACCCGGCGGCGGCGAGCGCGACCGTCACCGTCCAGCCGGTGGTGTTGGTGTAGGTGCCGGAGACCACGGCGTCGGCCACGCCGACGCCGCCGGTGGCACGGCAGGAGGCCTGCACCCCACCGACCCCGGCGAGCACCCCGGCCCAGCCCTCCGGCACGCCCACCGAGGACGCGGCGGCGATCGTCGGACCGTCGTCGGCGGCGACGGGCTCCACGTCGACGGTATACGCACCGGCCTCGGTGCTGCCGTCGACGACGACGCTCACGGCCGCGTCCACGGCCTCCCCCGGCTGCAGCACGGCACCCGAGCAGAACCAGACCCCGGCGCCGCCGGCCGAGGGCTCGCAGTCCAGCCCGCCGGTGACGGAGTGCGGCACCAGCCCGGCCGGCACCCGGAGGCGGACGGCCCACCCGTCGCCGGTGGGCTGGTCGCCGGTGTTGCGCACCGAGAACGGGACCGTGCCCAGACCCGGGTTGGCGGCGAGCTCGGCGTCGGCGGCCCGCGTCGTCAGCTCGGGGCCGAACGAGCCCACGCGGGTCGGCGGCAGAGCCAGCCGGCGGACCTCCAGGCCCTCCGCCCAGACCTCCGCCATCACGTCGTAGGACCCGCCGTCCCGCACGACGACGGGCACCCGCACCGTGGTCTGCTCGTCGGCGTCGATCGTGCCGAGCCGGCACAGCACCCGCTGCGGCTCCGCGGTCGCGGTGCACGGCAGGGTCTCGACCGTCAGCGGACGCGGCACGGTGCCGCCGGCACCCTGGATGGCCGAGGACGGAGCGTGCTGCATGCCCGCCGGCAACGTGAGCCGCACGTGGGCGTCCACGGCCGGGAGCCCTCCGGGGTTGGAGACCTGGACGGTGAGGTAGTCGGTCGCGCGGGGCCGGAGCTCGGCGTCGGCGTCGGGCACATGGACGCTGACCGCGGCCGGCACCGGGATGCCGGGGTCGTCCGCGAGCCACGGCAGGTTCGCCGGGTCGGTGGGGTCCTCCTGCGGGTCCGGGCCGGGAGACGGGTCGGCCCGCCCCTCGGCGTCCGCCGACGGCCACGGGGACGCCTCGACCGCCACCGGGGCGCCGTCCGGGACCTCCTGCGCGGCGTCGGCGTCGCTGATCACCCCGAGCACGGAGACGACCCCGACCGTGGCCGCGGCCACGGCGCCGGTCGAGGCGACGACAGCCGCCCCGGACACTCCCGCGGCGCCGGCGGCACCAGCCCCTGCCGTGGCACCGGCGGCTGCCGCCGCTCCGCCGACGGCCGATCCGCCGGCGGCCGCCCCGGTGGCCGTGCCCGCGGTGGCCGCACCGGCCGCTCCGGCGCCGGCCCCCGCGGCACCGGTACCGGCTGCTCCGGCGCCGGCTGCTCCGGCGCCGGCCGCTCCGGCCCCGCCGGCGGCCGCGGCCCCACCCGCACCGGCGGCCGTGGAGGTCCCGGCGACGGTCGAGGCCCCGGCGGCCGTGGCGCCCGCGCTCCCGGCCGTCGCCCCGGTCCCCACGGTCCCGGCCGTCGCCCCTGCACCCGCGGCACCGGCTCCCACGCCGGCACCCGCCGCCGCGCCCGCGCCGATCGTCGCGGTGCCCAGCGGGAGCGCACCGAGGATCGCGGTCCCGGCGAGGCCGACGACGAGGGGCGCGACGACGGCGCGCATGCCGTGGGCGACGTCGCCGAGCTCGAGCACGAGGGTCCGGCAGTCCTGGCACACCTCGAGATGACGGTCGACCTTGGCGACCTCACGGCGGGCGAGCCCGCCGCGCACGTAACCACCGAGCAGGGGGTTCACCGCCCGGCAGGAGTCGGCGGGGTCGCCGCAGAGGTGCTGCTGCAGGTAGCCGACCCGCAGCCCCTCCCGGGCGCGGTAGGCCAGGGCCGAGACCCCGTTCGGCGTCAGCCCGAGGATGGGCGCCACCTGGGCGGGTGAGAGCTCCTCGACCTCCGTGTACCAGAGCACGGCCTGCCAGCGCTCGGGGAGGCCGTCGTAGGCACGGGCGACCACGGAGCTCTCGAACCCGGCCAGCGCGGGGTCCTCGGGGGACGAGGAGGGACCCATCGCGTCCTCGAAGGTCCCGTCGTCGTCGGTGGGCCGGGTGCGGCGCGCGCCGTGGGCGAGGTCGGCGGCGAGACGGCGCACGACGGTGAACAGGTACGCGCGGAAGTGGGTGTCCGGTCCGTTGCCCTGCTGCAGCACGCCGAGGACCCGCTGGAAGGCGTCGGAGACCACGTCGTCGGCGTCGCCGTCGCACCGCACGTACTGGCGCGCCAGGACCCGGGCGGCGCCGCTGTGCCGTGCGTAGAGGGCGCCGTAGGCCTCGAGGCTGCCTCCGCGCACCTCAAGGATCAGCTCGCCGTCGCTGGGAGCTGATCCGTCCGATCCCACGTAGACGTCGGTCACACTCGTCCGCTTCTCGCCCGGTTGTCGGCCTCTGCACCCGCGTCGACACGGGACGCTCACACTCTATCCGTACCCCGTGCACGTCGCCGCCCGGCCGAGCGGGCTGATCCGGGCCGGTTTCACCCGCACACGTCGCGGGTTTCTGCGTCATAGTGGGGGGCCATGAGAGTCACATCAGCATGAGCCTGCCGCCCGGCGACACCGTCGCCGTCGCCACGCGCGAACGCTGGCGCACCACGAGCCTGACGGAGGTCTGGCTGCGCCCGGGCGACTGGTACCACCCGGCCGTGGACGCGGTCGTCGAGGCCATCATCGAGGGCCGCTCGCCCGAGGCCCCCGCGCACCGGCTGGGCAACGCCCGCAGCGCCGCCGGCATCTCCCTGGACGAGACGCTGGAGGACGTCGCCTGCCTGTTCCGGACGGTGGGCTCCCCGGTCGACGTCGACGCGGTCCGCGGATCGGCCCTGGGCTGGGCGCTGGGACGGGAGCGCCGGCCCGCCCTGAGCGGTGTCCGTGATCCCGCGACCGGCCTGCCGACGGGGGACTACCTGGGCGAGCGGCTGCGCGAGACCTACGGACGGGCGGAACGTGACGGCGTCGAGGCGTCCGAGTCCCACTGCCTGGTCGTGGTGGACGTGGCCGTCGAGGCGCTGGACCCCTGGCAACGCATGGCACGCGCCGCGTCGGTGGGGCGGACCCTGGACCAGGTGTTCGGCGGCGGGCACCCGATGGCGTCCCTCAGCGACGGCGTCTTCGCCGTCCTGTGCGAGCGGTCGGCGGACATCCCGCGCCTGTCCCAGGGCGTGCGTCGCATCATCGAGCGGAACGCCCAGATCCTCGGGGTCTCCGAGACGATGCGTCGGCCGGTCCGGGTGTGGATGGAGCGGCTGCCCCGTGACCACGAGGCGGCGCTCGACCTGCTCGAGCACCTGCGGCGCTGACGGCCCGCACCGCGACACGAGGGCCCCGGACGGATCTCCCGTCCGGGGCTCTGGTCGTGCTGCGCGGCGTGCTCAGGCCTCGGTGAAGGTGAGGCAGTCGGCGTGGTGGTCGTCCTGCGGACCGGACCCGACGCGGATCGCCGAGGCGCCGCACTCGAGGTCCTTGTTGTGGACGCAGTCGATGCGCTGGCAGGCGCCGACGTGCGCGACGACCTTGTCGAGCCCGCCCTTGGTGCCGAGCGGGATGAACGTGGCGCAGGCGGCGTCACCGGGGACCCCGGCGATCGTGACGGCACCCGCGTGGCAGTCGTGGTCGTGGTTGTAGCTGCAGCCCTCCACCGAACACTCGGTGACCTCGGGCATCTCCATCAGCGTGGTCATGGCCGCTCCTCGGGTCGCTGGATCATCGCCGAACCATTTCGATGATAGGCGCGTCTCGACATTCCTGCCGAGAAACCAAAGGCGACCTCGAAAGATCAGGGGAGGCTTACCGAGCGATTCGTGAATTGCGAAAGGACGGCATTTCCAAATTCCGCGGTCGGCGCCGTCGCCTCACCCGCGGTCGCGCGAGGGACGCCACAGGACCAGTGCACCGCCCCGCTCCCGCCGCGGGTCGATGTCGAGCCGCAGCTCCGAGCGTCGCACGCGGCGGCCCAGCGGCACCGCGACGACGTCACCACCCGTGCCGGCGGCGAAGACGCGACCCTCCGCCTCGTCCCGCGCGGCGATGAGCCCCGCCAGCTCGGAGAGCCGTCGCTCGAGCTGGCCGACCTGGTGCTCGAGGTCGAGGATGCGCTTGATCCCGGCGAGGTTGATGCCCTCCTCCTGGGCGAGGCGCTGCACCTCGAGCAACCGGGCGACGTCGCGCCGGGAGTAGCGGCGCCCGCGCCCGCGGGCGCGCCGGGGCACGACCAGACCGAGCCGGTCGTACTGGCGCAGCGTCTGCGGGTGCATGCCGGACAGCTGCGCGGCCTGCGAGACCGTCAGCACCGGTGCGTCGTCGGTGACCATCTCGACCTCCCTCGCGCCCTGAGGTTACCGGTGCGTGCCTACTGGGCGGCCTGGGCGCCGAGCTCCGCGCGCACGTCGCCGGTGTCCACCTGTGCCGCGAACTCCTCCAGCGCCTGCTTCGCCGACCTGCTGAGCTTCTGCGGCACGACGACCTGGATCGTCACCAGCAGGTCGCCGGTGCGCTTCGCCGTCGCCACGCCACGACCCTTGACCCGCAGCACGCGGCCCGACGGCGTGCCCGCGGCGACCTTGAGACGCACCGTCTCGCCCGACAGCGTGGGCACCTCGACGGTCGTGCCGAGCGCCGCCTCGGCGAAGGTCACCGGCAGCGTCATGCGCAGGTTCGCGCCGTCCATCGCGTACACGGGGTGGGACTCGACGTGCACCTTGATGAGCAGGTCCCCGTCCGGGCCACCGTTCATGCCGGGCCGGCCCTTGCCGCGCAGCCGGATCTTCTGGCCGTCGTGGACCCCGGCGGGGATCCGCGCGGTCATCTTCCGGCCGTCGACGGTCAGCTCGACCGTCGTGCCCTCGACCGCCGCGCGGAAGGGCAGCGTGGCCCGCGTCTCGACGTCGGCGCCCTTCTGGCGCTGGGGCCCGCCGAACCCGGCCGGGCGTCCGCCCGCGCCCCCGCCGAACATCGATCCGAGGATGTCCTCGAAGCCGCCGCCGGTCTGCTGGTACTGGACCCGGGGGCCTCCGGGGCCGCCCGCCCGGCCGGCACCGCCGCCGAACATGGAGCTGAAGATGTCCTCGAACCCGGCCTGGCCGCCACCCGCACCGGGCGCTCCGGCGAACCGGGCGCCGCCGCCGGCCATGGAGCGCAGCGCGTCGTACTGCTTCCGCTGCTCGGGGTCGGAGAGCACCGCGTAGGCCTCGCCGATCTCCTTGAACCGCGCCTCGGCGGCGGCGTCACCCGGGTTCTGGTCCGGGTGGTACTGGCGCGCCAGCTTGCGGTACGCCTTCTTCAGGGCCGCCTCGTCGGCGTCCTTGGGAACGCCGAGCGCGGCGTAGAAGTCCTTCTCGATCCAGTCCTGGCCGGTCACGACGTTCCTTTCTGCTGCACGTGCACGAGCCGCGGCCGCTGTTCGGCAGTTCGTGCCTCGTTCGGCAGCTCAGGCTGCCGAACGAGGCACGAACTGCCGAACGAAGCCGGCGTCGTGCGGCTACTCCGGTCCGACGACGCCCACGCGGGCGGCGCGGACCACCTTGTCACCGATGCGGTAACCGGGCTCGACCACCAGGTTCACCGTGGTGGCGGTCGCCTCGGCGTCCGTGTTGTGCATGAGCGCCTCGTGCACGGTCGGGTCGAACTCCTCGCCCACGGCACCGAACCGCTCGATGCCGAACTTGCCGAGCGAGGCGTCGAGCTTCTCCGCGATCGCCGCCATCGGGCCGGACAGCTCGCCGTGCGACTTGGCCCGCTCGATGTCGTCGAGCACGGGCAGCAGCGCCGCGAGCACGTCCTGCGTGCCCTGGGTCCGCGCGGCCTCCTGGTCACGCAGCGCCCGGTTGCGGTAGTTGGTGAAGCTCGCGCGCTCCCGCTGGAGCGCGTCGAGGTTCTCGGCCGCCTGGGCCTTGGCCTGCAGCAGCTCGGAGTCCTCGGCGGCCTCGCCGACCGGCTCGAAGTCGAGCGCCTCCAGGGGGTCGCCCTCGCCGGACGACGCCGCGGCCTCGTCGGTCTCGGGGGCGCCCTCGGGCGTCTCGCGCTTCTCGCCGGTGGTGGGGTCGACCTTGCGCTTGTCCGTGAAGTGGAAGGGGGAGTCCCCCGAGCCGCCGTTCTCCGGCGGCTCGGGGGTGCCCTGCGTCTCGTCGGACGTCACTGGGAGTCCTTCTTCTCGTCCTCGTCGTCCACGATCTCGGCGTCGACGACGTCCTCGTCGGAGCTCTCGGACTCCGACGACGGCGCGTCGCCCGCCGTGGTGCCGGCGGTGCCGGCGTCCGCACCCGCGGCCTGCTCGGCCGAGTAGAGCGCCTCGCCGATCTTCTGCGAGGAGGCACCGAGCTTCTCGTAGGCGGACTTGATCGCCTCGGCGTCCTCGCCCTCCAGGGCGGTCTTCACCGCGGCGATGTCGCCCTCGACCTCGGAGACGACGTCGGCGGGAAGCTTGTCACGGTTGTCCGCGATCTGCTTCTCCATCGAGTAGGCGAAGGACTCCGCCTGGTTGCGGGTCTCGGCCTCCTCGCGACGCTTCTTGTCCTCCTCGGCGTGCTCCTCGGCGTCCTTGACCATGCGGTCGATGTCCTCCTGCGGCAGCGCGGAGCCACCGGTGATCTTCATCGACTGCTCGGTCCCGGTGCCGCGGTCCTTGGCGGACACGTGCACGATGCCGTTGGCGTCGATGTCGAAGGTGACCTCGATCTGCGGGACGCCGCGCGGGGCCGGGGCGATGCCGGTGAGCTCGAAGGTGCCCAGCGGCTTGTTGTCCCGGGTGAACTCGCGCTCGCCCTGGAAGACCTGGATCGCCACGGAGGGCTGGTTGTCCTCGGCGGTGGAGAAGATCTCGCTGCGCTTGGTCGGGATGGCCGTGTTGCGCTCGATGAGCTTGGTCATCACGCCGCCCTTGGTCTCGATACCGAGGGAGAGCGGGGTGACGTCGATGAGCAGCACGTCCTTGCGCTCACCGCCGATGACACCGGCCTGCAGCGCGGCGCCGACGGCGACGACCTCGTCCGGGTTGACACCCTTGTTCGGGTCCTTGCCGCCGGTCAGGTCGCGCACGACGTCGGCGACGGCCGGCATCCGGGTCGAACCGCCGACCATCACGACGTGGTCGATCTCCGAGACGGAGATGCCGGCGTCGCGGATGACGGCGTGGAACGGCTCCTTGGTGCGGTCGACCAGGTCCTGCGTCATCTGCTGGAACTGCGCGCGGGTCAGCTTCTCGTCCAGGTGGACGGGGCCGTTCTCGCTCATCGACAGGTACTGCATCGAGATGTTGGTGCTCGTCGCGGAGGAGAGCTCCTTCTTGGCCTGCTCGGCCGCCTCGCGCAGGCGCTGCAGGGCGATCTTGTCCTTGGACAGGTCGACGCCCTCGGTGTTCTTCACCTGCTTGATGAGGTGCTCGACGATGCGCTGGTCCCAGTCGTCGCCGCCGAGGCGGTTGTCACCGGAGGTGGCGCGGACCTGGATGGTGGAGAAGTCGTCGTCGTCCTTGCCGACCTCGAGCAGGGAGACGTCGAAGGTGCCGCCACCGAGGTCGAAGACCAGGATGAGCTCGTCCTGCTTGGACTTGTCGAGGCCGTAGGCCAGCGCGGCGGCGGTCGGCTCGTTGACGATGCGCTGGACGTTCAGGCCGGCGATCTGACCGGCGTCCTTGGTGGCCTGACGCTCGGCGTCGTTGAAGTACGCCGGGACGGTGACGACCGCGTCGGTGACGGGCTCGCCCAGGTACTCCTCGGCGTCGCGCTTCAGCTTGCCCAGGATGCGGGCGCTGATCTCCTGCGCGGTGTACTTCTTGTCGTCGATCTCGGTGGACCAGTCGGTGCCCATGTGGCGCTTGACCGAGGAGATGGTCCGGTCGACGTTGGTGACGGCCTGGCGCTTGGCGACCTCGCCGACGAGGACCTCGCCGGTCTTGGAGAACGCGACGACCGACGGGGTCGTGCGGGCGCCCTCGGCGTTGGCGATGACGGTGGGCTCGCCACCCTCCAGGACGGCGACCACCGAGTTGGTGGTGCCGAGGTCGATTCCGACAGCTCGGGACATGTTGGCACTCCTTGTTCGTGCGGGGGTTGAGTCGTCTGCACTCAACGTAAGACGCCGCCCGGCGGCTGTCCAGTCGAGAGGGACGAAGTTGAGTCTGCCTCACTCAACCTTGCACGGAGCGGCGATATTCCCACAGGTCGGAGGACATGTTCGCCGACGGTGAAGCGCCTCACATCGACGCAGTCCGCCTGGTCGCCGGGACGGCGCAGGCCATGCCCACCACCGTGACGGCGGCGGCCACCAGGAACTGCACGGCCATGTCCGTCGACCCCGCGAGAAGTCCCAGCGCCGCGGGGCCGATGATCGAACCGACCGCCAACGCGAGGAGCGTCGCACTGAAGCCGGCGGAGGGTCGCTCGGGAAAGACGTGCCCGCTCCACACCGCGAGCAGCGCCGACATCATCATGAAGCCCGGCCCGTAGAGCGCACCGGAGGCCACGACCCCCGACCAGGTGCCCGGGAACAGCCCGAGCAGCCCGATGGCACCGGCCAGCAGAGCCAGTGCGAGCAACAGGATCCGCCGCAGGCCGAACCGCCTCACCAGGTCGCCCGTGACGAGGCCGACCACCCCGACGACGCCGACGCACGCCCACAGCACCGACCGCGTGGACTCGGGCAGGCCCCGGTCCAGGGCCAGATCGGCGGCGTACGTCCAGTAGAACGCGCTCGACACCCCGAACAGGAGCGCCACCGCGAGGAGCGGCCACGAGTCACCGTTGACGAACCACCGCCAGCCCGGCCCACCGGCCCGACGTCGGGTGGCCGTCCGCCGGTAGGGCTGGGTGGGCAGCAGCCGCGCGTTCCACAGCATGCTTCCGAGGGCGAGGGCCGCGAAGACGATCCACGCGAGACGCCAGGACCCACCGGCGACCAGCGCGACAGGTCCCGCCACGGCCAGCCCGACGGCGGTTCCGGTGCTCACGACGGACAGGACCCGGTCCCGGCTCCGCGGACGGACCAGCTGGGAGACGGCGTCCGACAGGGGCGCCCACGCCCACCCCGGACTGGTGCTGGCGAGCAGTGCACCCGTCGCCATCACACCGGCGTGCGGGGCCAGGGCGATGAGCGTCATCCCGACGGTCGCGCACGCCCCGGCCAGGACCACGGGCAGCCGCGGGCCGAAGCGGGCGGCGAGCACGCCGCCCGCCAGCAGTGCCAGCAGGTAGCTCGCGTAGCTACCACCCGAGACGAGTCCGAGCGTCTCGGTCGACAGGCCGAACTCGTCCTCGAACACCGGGACGAACAGTCCGTAGCCGTAACGGGCGAACCCGAAGGAGACCCCGATGATCGACATCCCGGCCAGTCCGACGTGCCACGGTCCGACAGTCATGCGTGCCTCCCGGCCGCGAGCCGGTCTCTCGCACGCGGCCCGGTTCCAGCCCACCAGCCGTGGCTGCTCCTGACAAGGGGAACAGGTCGCGCACAGACCTGTCATCCGTCCGTCGGGGTATCGACCACAGCCACGGTGTCATCCGCCAGCGACCCCGTGACCGGGACCGGGGCCCATTCCTGAGAACCCTCGGCCGACCCGGCGTAGCCCGACGTCACGTAGGCGAGACAGGCCAACGCCCGGTCGTCGAACTGGTACCAGGCGGCGGCGGTGGGGTACACCGCGACGACGTCCACGCGATACCCGCCCTCGACCGACAGGTCCTGCTGGCGGCACGACGCGGTGGCGCGCCTGGCCAGCTCCGACTCACCGGGGTACTCGACGGGATCCCGGGGAGCGTCGTCCAGCACCAGCACGGGCCAGGCCCCCGTCTCGACCACCTCACCCGTGTGCGGTTCGTCGCAGTCGAGCACACCCACCTGCCCCAAAGCTGCCTCCGGGGCCTCGGGCTCGGTCAGGTCGAGGCAGTCTCCGGCCCGGAGCGCACCCCGGTCCTTGGTCTCCACGGTGTCGCCGAACACCGCTCCCCCGCCGAAGGCGACCGCCAGCGCGACGACGGCGGGCCAGACCCACCACGGGGTCCGGCGGCGCGGGACCGGCTCCTCGGCCGCACCGGACGGACCTGCTCCCGTCGATGCACCCCCGTTCGACGAGGTGTGCGCCGGCGCGGGGCCGTGCTGCTTCTTGTCGACGTCGTGCTCGACGATGCTCAGCAGGAACCGCAGCACGCCGAAGATCACGAACGCCCGCACGATCACCAGCGCGAGGCCCACGTCGAACTCGTAACCCGTGACGGGCTGCTCCCACCCGAGCGTGGCCGGCACGTCGAGCGGGAAGGCGTCCCAGGTCATCCAGAAGACGAGCTCCCCCGCCCGGGCGAAGGACGTTCCCGACCCCACGAGCGCCGCGACGCCGTAGACCATCCACAAGATGAACCAGAGGGCGGACAGCGCGGCCATCGATCCGGGGCGCACGCCGTGGTGCCCCGTCGCGCGGTTGACGAAGAAGAGCACGACCGCCGTGGCCGCACTGCCGAACGCCACCACCGAGACCCACGGATCTACCGGGACGACGTGGGTCGCTCGGAGCAGGAGGACCAGAACGACCGCCGTGACGGCCCAGGCCAGCCCGTGCATCGGGAGCCAGCGGCGGTCGCACAGATCGACGAAGCCGCCGTGCAGCTCGCGTGCTCGCGACCTGACCTGCGGCACCGCGTGAACGGTGACCGCGTCGCGCACGAGCGACAGCGGGCTCCTCGGCGAGCCCTCGACCTCGGACATGATCCGCTCCGACGCGATCGACGGACGGCCCGGCGGGCCGTCGAGCACCATCTACCGGAGGAGAGCGACACCGCACCGACGCTGATACGGGACGGACGTGCACCGTTCGTTCACGAGTCGTCTGCTCCCCCGGTACGGCCGACCCCCTAGTGTGAAGCCATTCACATCACAGGCATCACCTCACGACCGCGGCTGAGAAGTCGACACCCCCGACGACGAGGACGTCCATGACCTCCGCCGCACTGCGCGCCGACAACCCTGTCACCAGCACCTACGCCGCCCTGTCCCGCACCGTCCGGGACGCCGGTCTGCTGCGCAGGACACCCCGCTACTACCTGTGGACCCTCGGCGTGCTCACCGCCGCGCTGGGCGGGATCGTCACGGGTTCCGTCCTCCTGGGTGACTCCTGGTTCCAGCTCCTCATGGCCGGTGCGCTGGGCCTGGTCCTGACCCAGTTCTCGTTCGTCGCGCACGAGGCGGCGCACAAGCAGGTGTTCGCCTCCGGACCGGTCAACGACCGCGTCGGGCGCATCCTCGCCAACGGGGTGGCCGGCATCAGCTACTCCTGGTGGATGTCCAAGCACACGCGCCACCACGCCAACCCGAACAAGGTCGGCAAGGACCCGGACATCGCGATGGACACCATCGCGTTCACCGAGGAGCAGGCCCGCGAGCAGAAGGGCTTCCTGGCGCTGGTCAACCGCTACCAGGGCTGGTTGTTCTTCCCGCTCCTCACCCTCGAGGGCGTGAACCTGCACGTCACCTCGATCCGGTCCCTCTTCACCGGGAGGCCGGACACCCTGCGCGCCCGTATCAACGAGCTCGTCGTGATCGGCCTGCGCCTGAGCCTGTACCTCGCGGTGCTGTTCGTGTTCCTGCCCGTCGGGCTGGCCTTCGCGTTCCTCGGTGTGCAGATGGCCGTGTTCGGCGTCTACATGGGCGCCTCGTTCGCCCCGAACCACAAGGGCATGGCGCTGATCCCCGCGGACAGCAAGCTGGACTTCCTGTCCAAGCAGGTGCTGACCTCGCGCAACATCCGCGGCGGCTGGTGGATGAACATCCTCATGGGCGGCCTGAACTTCCAGATCGAGCACCACCTGTTTCCCTCCATGCCGCGCCCCCACCTGGCCCGGGCCCGGGAGATCGTCCGCGAGCACTGTGCGCACCTGGGCATCCCGTACACGGAGACGAGCCTGGTGGCCTCCTACGGCATCGTCGTGCGCTACCTGAACCGGGTGGGCCTCCAGGCCCGCGACCCGTTCGACTGCCCGATGTTCCACCAGCTGCGCGGGCGCTGAGGAGTCGGGGCGAGGGCGGCGGCGGTGCTCGGACCTGCCGCCGCGCTCACACGATCTCGACGCGGTCCGCCTGCGGTCCCCGGTCGCTCTGGCGCACCGTGAACCGGACCCGGTCGCCCTCCTCCAGCATCTCGGCGCCCCGCACCACCGACACGTGCACGAACAGGTCCTCGCCGCCGTCGTCGGGCGCGATGAACCCGAAGCCGCGGTCCGCGTCGTACCGTGCGACGGTCCCTTCGCCTCCCCGCACCGGCCCGCGGGATGCGGGCGGACGGCCCGGTCGTCCGCGGCCCGCCACGTCACGCCCGCTCCCCGCGCCCCGCACGACCTGGACGTTGCGGGCGTTCGGCCCCCGGTCGCCGTCGACGACGTCGAACGTCACCCGCGCGCCCTCGGCGAGCTCGGACGTCCCCCGGCCGAGCGCCTTGACGTGGACGAAGACGTCCTCGCCGCCCGCGTCCGGAGCGATGAACCCGAAGCCCTTGGCCTCGTCGAAGAAGGACACGGTGCCGTCGGCACCGTCCGAGGCCGGCTTCGCGGCCTCCGCCGCGAGCGGGAGCAGGTGGTCCGCCTGCGGCCCCTTCTCCCCCTCGACGACGAGGAACGCCACGCGCTGCCCCTCCGTGATGACGCCGCCGGTGACGATGGCCGAGCTGTGGACGAAGATCTCGGCACGACCGCCGTCAGGCGTGACGAAGCCGTAGCCCTTGGTCGGCTCGTACCAGTTGACCGTGCCGAGCACGCCCAGCGGCGCATCGGCAGGCTGGTCGCCCGTGACACGGACCCGGCGCGCCTGCGGGCCCCGGTCACCCTCGCCCACCTCGAACTCGACGGACTGCCCCTCGCGGAGCTGTTTCGGTCCCGTGCCACCGCCGACGATCTCGGACGCATGCACGAACAGGTCGTCGGCGTCGTTCCCTCGGTCGATGAAACCGAACCCTCGGTCGGCGTCGAACCATCGGACGGTTCCCTGGTGCACGAAGAGCTCCTCGTTGGTGGTGGACGGTGCTGTCATCCAGTGTCCCCCCACAGCACCCCTGACAGGTGCGCCCGGCCGCCCCCGTCGCCCCCGGGGCCTGTCCGGAACCTCACACCGCTCAGGTCACGCGCGCGATCGCGAACCCGTCCCACCCCTTGGCCCCGACCGTCTGGAGCGCGGTCGCGGTCAGCCGCGGGTCGCTCCCCAGGGCGTGCAGGAACTCCCGCACCCCGACGACGTCCGGGTCGTCGTCCTCCGGGTCGACGACGGCTCCCCGGCGGACCACGTTGTCCCCCACGATGACGCTGCCGGGCCGCGTCACGCGCAGCGCCAGCTCGAGGTAGGCGGGCATGTTCGCCTTGTCGGCGTCGACGAACACGAGGTCGTACGGCTCCGCACCGCGGTCGGCGAGGCGTGCCACGACGTCCAGCGCGCGCCCCACCTCGATACGCACCAGCGGGCCGACGCCGGCGCGGTCGACGTTCTCCCGCGCGACCTCGGCGTGCCGCGGGTCGAGCTCCACCGTCGTCACGTGCCCCGCTCCCCCCACCGCGCGGGCGAGCCAGATGGTGGAGTAGCCGGCGAGCGTGCCGATCTCCAGCACCCGCCGGGCACCGGAGACCTGTGCGAGCAGCGCGAGGAACGCCCCCTGGGTCGCCGTGACCTCGATCGGGGGCAGACCGCGCTGCCGCCCGCGGTCCCGCGCGGCGACGAGCGCCGCGTCCTCCTCCACGAGCTCGCCGGCCAGGTAGGCGTCGACCTCGGACCAGCCCTGCTCCGCGCTCGCCATACCGCCGATGATGGCACCGAACCCGTCCGCACGGGCGGTCGTGGCACGCCGTAGGATCGTCGCGTGCTCACTTCGCTCCGTCGCGGCATCGCGCGTCTGTACTGGCGGATCAGCCAGTGGCGGCTGAAGACCGAACCGGCCCCCGACCGGACCGGCATCCTCATCGGCGCCCCGCACACCTCCAACTGGGACTTCGTCCTCATGCTCGCCATCGCCTGGCGGCTGGGGATCGACGTGCGCTGGTTGGGCAAGCACACCTTGTTCACCGGGTGGCGGGGACCGATCATGCGCGCCCTGGGCGGCATCCCGGTGGACCGCCGGGACCCGTCGCGCGTCGTCGACGACATCGTCGACCGGGTCGCGGCCGGGGAGACCTTCCACCTCGTGGTGACACCCGAGGGCACCCGCTCGGGCAACGGCTGGAAGTCGGGGTTCTACCGGATCGCCCGCGAGGCGGACCTGCCCATCACCCTGGGGTACGTCGACCGGACCACGATGACCACGGGTCTGGGCCCGACCATGGAGCTGACCGGCGAGGTCACGATGGACATGGACCGGATCCGCGCCTTCTACGCCGACAAGGCGGGCGTCCGGCCCGAGCTACGCACCGAACCGCGCCTGCGCTCCGAGGACAACTGACCGGGAACCGGAGCGGCCGGAGTCGTACTTCACCCCCGAGCACCACGCGCGGACCGTCCCGGACGAGCTCGCCGCGCACCGCGCCGGCCGCACCGTCCCGTGCGTCCTGGCGCGCGACAGCGAGGTCGTCGGCCGCGTCACGCTGAGCGACGTCGTGGCCGGCCCGTTCCGCAACGCCCACCTCGGCTACTGGCTCGCCGGCGCCGTCACGGGACACGGCGTGATGACCGCCGCCGTCGAGGCGCTCGTCACCCATGCACGGGACGCCGTCGGTCTGCACCGTCTGCAGGCCGCGACGCTGCCGCACAACCACGACTCGCAGGGCGTGCTCGCCCGGACCGGCTTCGAGAAGATCGGCTACGCCCCGCGCTACCTGCAGATCGCGGGCGCCTGGCAGGACCACGTCCTGTTCCAGCGGATCCTGCACGACTGAGACGTCGGCGCTGGTCGACCGGGCCTGCACACAGCAGCGTCCCGCCCGGCCGTCGGGGGAAGACGGCCGGACGGGACGTGTCCCACGGGTCCTACGCGGGCTCGTGGGCGATCAGGACCGGGCAGGGTGCGTGCCGCACCAGCCGGTCGGGCATCGACCCCAGCACCCGGCCGACCATCGGCGAGTGCTTGCGTCCGCCGACGACGGCGAGGTCGTGCCGGTTGAGCCGCTGCTGCAGGACGTCGATCGGCACCCCGGTGACGACCTCCGTCGACACCTCGACGTCCGGGAACTTGTCGGTCCAGCGCGACATGATGTCCGTCATCGCCTTCATGGCCTCGTCCCGGTACTCCTGCGAGAGCGCGCTGGCCATGGCGTACGGCCCGGCGATGAAGTCCGGGTGCACGGCGTGCACCACGAGCAGCGGCGCCGCGGCGCAGTCGGCCTCCCCGAACGCCTGCTCCAGGACGCGGTCGGCCTGCTCGTCGGTGTCGACGGCGGCCACGACCCGCCAGATCGGGCCGACGCTGTCGCTCGGGGTGACGGAGTGCTGCGCGACCGGGTCGGTCGGGACGACGACGACAGATCCGTGCGCCATCGCCGCCACGGCGGACGAGACGGATCCCAGCACCACCCGGTCGATGCCGCCGAGGCCGCGCTGGCCGACCACGACGACGCTCTCGGGACCGGTGTGGCCCACGAGCACGCCGGCCGGCGTGCCGGAGACGACCTCCCACGAGACCTCGTCCGCGACGGGGGCTGCGGTGGGCCGGTGCTCGCGGAGCTCGACCAGCCGTTCCGCGGCCCGGGAGATCCCCTCCTCCGCCCGCTCGCGGATCGCCTGCTCCCCGAGGCCGAAGCCCGGCTCGGCCGGAGTCGTCGGAACGGTGTACGCGCTCACCACGGTCAGGGTTCCCTGTCGGCGTACGGCTTCGGCGGCCGCCCAGTCGAGGGCCTGCTCACCGGCGATCGAACCGTCGATGCCGACGATCACTCGTGTGCTCTTCATGACGACCTCCTTGGTCTTGCCCCTAGTAGGCCACGGACGCACCGCCGCCCGGCAGTGCCTCTCGCCTCCCCCTGGCAGGCCGAAGGTCCCGGGCCGGACAGCCCTGGTCCCGCTACGGTGAACAGGTGCACGACGACGACGTGGACCGCCTGCTCGCGGCCGTGGTCTCGGTCGGGAGGGGTCTCGACCTCGAGACCACGCTGCAGCGCCTCGTGGAGACGGCGTCCGACGTCGTCGACGCGAGGTACGCCGCGCTCGGGATCCTCGGCGAGGACCAACGGATCGCGCGGTTCCTCACCGTCGGGCTCACCCCCGAGGAGATCCGCGCGATCGGCCCCTACCCGACGGGCAAGGGCCTCCTCGGGGAGCTGGTCCGGCACCCGGAGTCGCTCCGCCTGGCCGACATGCGCGGCGACCCCCGGTCGGTCGGGTTCCCCCCGCACCATCCGCCCATGCGGTCGTTCCTCGGCGTCCCCCTGCGGGTCCGCGGACGGCCCTTCGGCAACCTGTACCTCACCGAGAAGCAGGGCGGCGGGGAGTTCACCGACCGCGACCAGCACCTGGCCGAGGGGCTCGCGGCCGCGGCCAGCGTCGCCGTCGAGAACGCACGGCTGTACTCCGCGGCACGGCTGCGCGAACGGTGGGCGCGGGGCAACCACGAGATCTCCCGGGAGATCGCCTCGGGCTCGTCGCCGGACTCGGTGATGGACGTCGTCGCCCGTGAGGCCATGCACGTGGCGGAGGCCGACACGGCCGTGCTCGCCATCCGCGCCGACGACGCCGACCAGCTCGTCATCCGCTCGGCCTGCGGCGCCGGGGTCGACGGCCTGGTCGGCACGGCCCTGCCGACGCGTGGCACGTTCGCCGCCGACGCCTACGTCTCCGGCCAGCCCGTGACGACGGCGGACGCGGCCACCGACGACCGCACCACCCCGGCGTTCCGGCCGGTCGACGTCGTCGGCCCGCTGGCCGCGGTACCCCTGGGCGGGCCGGGCGAGACGATCGGCATCCTCACCGTCGGCCGGCGACGCCACACCCCGCCGTTCTCGAGCGTCGCCATCGACTCGCTGCAGGCCTTCGCGGCGCAGACCGCCGTCGCGCTCGAGCTGGCGCAACGTCGTCGGGACGGGGAACGCCTCGCGGTGATCCGCGACCGCGACCGGATCGCGCGCGACCTGCACGACCTGGCGATCCAGCGGCTGTACGCCACCGGGCTGAGCCTGGAGGCGGTCGGGCGCCGGCTGGAGCGGGACGGTCTCGACCAGGACGCCGACCGCGTGGGACGTGCCGTGGACGACCTCGACGACACCATCAGCCTCATCCGCACCACCATCCACGGCCTGCACCAGCCCGAGGCGCAGGACCGTCGGGCCGGCATCAAGGCCCGGCTCATCGCCGAGTGCGACGCGGCCGCGCGGACGCTGGGATTCCATCCCGCCCTGCGGATGTCCGGCCCGATCGACACGGTGGTGCCGGCGGTCGTCGCGGACCACCTCGTGGCCGTGCTGCGCGAGGCGTTGTCGAACGTGGCCCGGCACGCGCACGCCGGACGGGTCGACGTCTCGGTCGACGCGATCGAGTCGCTCCGGCTCGTCGTGCGCGACGACGGACGTGGCATCCCGGACGACGCCGCCCCCAGCGGCCTGCGGAACATGGAGGAGCGGTCGGCCGAGCTCGGGGGGACGTTCGAGGTCGACACCGGCCCGGGCGGCACGACGGTCCGCTGGCGGGTGCCGCTCAGACGGTGATCAGTGCCGGTCCTCGAGGCGGGTGGCGAGCACGGCGGCCTGCACGCGGCGTTCCAGCCCCAGCTTGGCCAGGATGCTGGAGACGTAGTTCTTCACGGTCTTCTCGGCCAGGTACAGCTCGGCACCGATCTGCCGGTTGGTCATCCCCTGCCCGATGAGGGCGAGGACCCGCTGCTCCTGCTCGGTCAGCCCGGCCAAGGGGTCGTCGTCGTGGCGGTCCTGCGCCCGCATGCGCTGCATCACCGCGGCGGTGGTGCGGGGGTCGAGCGTGGAACCCCCGGCCGCGACCGTGCGGATCGCGGCGACGATGTCGGTCCCGCGGACCTGCTTGAGCACGTAGCCGGCAGCACCGGCCATGATCGCGTCGAACAGCGCCTCGTCGTCGTCGAACGAGGTGAGCATGAGGCAGGCCACGTCCATGCGCGAGTGCAGCTCCCGGCACACGGTCACCCCGTCGCCGTCGGGCAGGCGCACGTCCAGCACGACGACGTCCGGGGTGAGAGCGGGGATGCGTGCGAGGGCCTGGGCGGCGGTGCCGGCCTCGCCGACCACCTCGAGGTCCGGTTCGGCCTCGATGAGGTCGGCGACACCGCGACGGACGATCTCGTGATCGTCCACGAGGAAGACCCGCACACTCGGCTCGCCCATGGCTCTACGCTACGCAGTCGACGTCAGCGCAGCCAGGGGAGACGCTGAACCAGCTCGGTGGAGCCCCAGCGCTTGCCGAGACCGAGCGTGTCGCCGGCGAGGATGGCGGCCAGGCCGACCAGCAGGACGGCGTCGACCAGGTGGTAGTCGACGAACGGGTTGTTCTCCAGCGGCAGCGAGGCGAGCCACATGAGCAGCATGAGGATCGCGCCGGAGACGGCGGCGACACGCATGCCGATACCGAGCAGCAGCGCGAGGCCGATGCCGAGCAGCCCGAGCATGAACAGCCAGTCGATGAAGACGTTGTTCGCGAGCGAGCTGAAGAAGTCGCCGAACGTCCCCTCGGCGTTGCTGAGGTAGCCGGTGGTGGGCGAGCCGCCCGAGATCCAGGCCCGCTCGGCGGGCGTGGCGACGCCCAGACCGAAGGTCTTGTCGAAGAAGGCCCAGAGGAACTCGACGGCGAGCAGCAGCCGGACGACGGCGAACGTGTACGCCGCGGCCGGTGAGAGCGAGGTCTCGCGCACGGTGGGGGTCGATGCCTGGTGCGCGGAGGCGGTGGTCATGACGATCTCCTCCTTCGACCGGGAACTCCGGTCCTGGGCACCGGGCGGTTCCCGGTGTCAGCACCAGACTCGCGGTCCCGTGCCCCCGGGGGCAGGGTGCAACGGCCCTGACCTGCGGGCCCATGGTCCCGCCCCCGGGGCCGAAGGTCCCGATCAGGACACCGAGGGCTCCGCGGGGACGCGCTCGGCGTCCGTCCCCTGGCCGTCGGTGCCGTCCCGGTCCCCGTCGACGCCGGGCGCGGCCACGACGGCGACGACCCGGGGCTCCGTGAGCACGGCCGCCGGCCGCCGACGTCGTCGCCGGACGACGAGCCACGGGACCAGCACCAGCAGGGCCAGTCCCACGAGGGCACCGATCACGAGCGCGATCCCGACCCACAGCGCACGGTCGGCCCGCTCCGTGGTCTCGGTGGCGGCCAGCTGCGCCCTCTCGAGGTCCCCCGACGCGAGCGCCTCGGCGGCCTCGGCCGCCGACGCCTCCGCTGCGAGCACGCGCTCGCCCAGCTCGGTGACGGGGTCACGGTCGGCGGCGACCGCCTCCGTGGCGGCGTGCACCTGCTCCAGGGTGTCCGTGGTCCGGGGCAGCAGGTCGCCCACCTCGGTGAGGTCCGAGACCGACCCGGCGTCCTCGTAAGCGGCCCGGATGCTGTCCGGGACGCCCAGGCCCGTGCGTGCGGCGGCCTCCTGCAGGGCCGACGCCTCCACGGTCAGCGGGTCGAGGACCTCGAACACCTCTCCCGCCTCGTCGTAGTCCCAGACCGTCATGGCGCGGCGCAGCGTGTACGGGGCGGCCCAGTCGCCGTCGGCGGTGTCGAGACGCTCGTACTCGGCCCGGGCGTCGGCACGCTCGGCGAGCTGCTTCTTCTGGGGTCCCGTCGCCACCCACTGCCGGAAGACCTTCGTGCCGTCCACCCCGCCGCGCTCGGCGGCCAGGTCCAGGAACCGCTTCCAGTCGACCGTGCCGAAGCGGTGCTCGGTGCTGCCCGCCGGCTCGTAGGCGCTCTCGCCGGCCACCGCTGACCGGACCACCTCGGTGAACGTCTCGTCGTCCAGGTCGCCCAGCAGCTTCTCGACCACCGTGTAGGAGGCGGCGTACCCGTAGTCCTCGCGCGCGACGTTCCCTCCGTCGGACCACTTGTTCAGCGCCACGGCCCCCTGGGCGTCCCGCTTCGGCGCCTTGCGCGGGGTGCCCTTGCCGTCGAGGGAGTCGATGACGCGGAAGGCGGTCACCTCGGTGAGTCCCTCGGACAGCCAGCGCTCGCGCACCGTGTCCTCGTTGAACCAGGCGTGCCCGAGCTCGTGGAACAGCGTGGCCTCGTCGAGGTCCTCGGCGAGGACGATCTCGCGGCCCGTCTCGTCGTACCAGGCGTAGCCGAGCACCTGGGGGGAGACGTCCTCGCGGATGACCTCGATGTCGCCCGGCCAGTCGGATCCGGTCAGCCCCTCGATCACCGGCAGCCCCTGCGACACCCGGTCGGCGGCGAAGTAGAGCCACGCGTCGTCACCGCGGAAGGCCTGCAGGGTCAGGCTGGTGTCCCCGACCTCGATCTCCCGCTCGTCGGAGCGCTCGTGGTCACGCAGGGACACCACCGCCCAGGTGCCCACGTCCTCGATGTGGTCGTCGAGGGAGTACACGGTGCGCTTGCCCTCGGTGTCCGGGGTGAAGCGTGCGGTGGCGTCGAACGTCATCGAGCTCGGGGCGTCGACCTCGACGCTGGTCCTGCCCTCGTCGCCGTAGGCGAAGACCGCGAACGTGCCGTACCCCGGGCCGACCCGCGCCCAGCGGTCCGACCGGATCGGGTCGCCGGCGATCGTGTAGGTCCACTCGATGGTGCGCGACCGGCCGTACCGCAGCGGGGAGAACCCGGCGGTCGCCCACCGGATGTTCGGGTCCTCCGAGTCGACGGTCGAGATCCTCAGGTCGACGCCGCCGCTGCTCGCCCGGAGGTTCTTCGCGCTGGACGGCACGCCGATGCCGTAGGCGTCCCAGTAGTAGTAGGTGTTGCCCCGGTCGGGGGTGACGTTGGTGATCGTGGTCGTCACCGTGGCGGTGACCTTGCCCTTCTTCGACACCACGTACCGCGCGTGGGACTCCTCGGTGATCCCGCCCGCGGCGGCCGCCGGGACGACACCCGCCGGCACGGCCACGAGGCCGGCCAGCGCCAGTCCCGCCACGAGCAGCGTCGTCATCGTGCGGCGGACGAACCGTCCCCCGCGCCTGCGTTCGGTCTGGTCCGTCCGTGCCACACACACCCCGTCGTCGTCCCGGCGGTCACGGTGGCCGCCGCGCGCCGATCGTAGCGGCTGGCGCGCCGCAGCAGAAGGCCTGGTCAGGCGCGGTCTCGGCCCGCGACCGTCGAGGCCGCCCCGCTCGCGTGCTGACACGGCGTGCGGTACACCGGGAGGGTCAGCGTCGACGACCTGGGGGTACCTCATGCAGAACGACGCCGGAGCCATGACGATCGCACTGCTGACCGCCTGTTCCGAACCGGACCTGGGGATCCGCTCCACCATCGTCCAGGAGCTGCTCGACGAGGCCAGCCAGGACGCGCACCTGGCGCGCCAGGTGATGACCACGATGCTCACGGCGTCGGTGCTGTCCCTGCGGGCCTACTCGGAGGCCACCGCGCGCGAGCCCGGGACCGTCCTGCAGGCGCTCGGCATCTCCTGGTCGCGCCGGACGCTCGGCGTCTGAGTCGTCCGTCCCGCGTGCCCCCGCGACGGGAGTGCGCGGTCAGCGCTCCGCGTCGCGGAGCACGCGCAGCACGTTGCCGCTGGTGAGGCGGCCGAGGTCCGCGTCGGACCAGCCTCGCTCCGCCAGCGCCTCCAGCAGCGCCGGGTAGCCGGACACGTCCGCGAGCTCGGGGGCGAACCCGCTGGCACCGTCGTAGTCCCCGCCGAGGCCGACGTGCTCGACGCCGGCCACCTCGCGCACGTGCTCGACGTGGGCGACGACGTCGGCCAGGCGCGTGGGCGGTGCGGGCCGGGTCTCGCGCCAGTCCGCGAGGAACGCGCTGAACGCCAGGTAGTCGGTCGCGCGGATCCCCTGCTCGGCGGCGGCCGCGGCGGCCTCGTCCTTCCACTCCGCCACCGCCGGCGTGACGAAGTGCGGCACGAAGGTGACCATGCAGACGCCACCGTTGCCCGCCAGCCGGCCCAGGACGTCGTCCGGCACGTTGCGCGGCACGTCGCAGACGGCGCGGGCGCTCGAGTGGGAGAAGACCACCGGCGCCGTCGTGACGTCGAGCGCGGCGTGCATGGTGCCCGCGGCGACGTGCGAGAGGTCGACGAGCATGCCGAGGCGGTTCATCTCGCGCACGACCTCGCGGCCGAAGTCGTTCAGGCCGCCGTGCTCGCTCGGCTCGTCCGTGGCGGAGTCCGCCCACGGCGTGGAGTCGTTGTGGGTCAGCGTCATGTACCGCACGCCGAGCTCGTGGAACATGCGCAGCACGCCGAGGGAGCCGTCGATCGAGTGCCCGCCCTCGGCGCCCAGCAGGCTCGCGATGCGCCCGTTGGACCAGGCGTCCTCGACCTCCGCGGCGGTCGTGGCGAGCTGCAGCTGGTCCGGGTACCGCTCGACCATGCGGTGCACGCCGTCGATCTGCTCCAGCGTCGCCACCACGGCGTCCGCCCCGGGGATGGTGGTCGGCACGTAGACCGACCAGAACTGCGCCCCCACTCCCCCGGCTCGCAGCCGGGGGATGTCCGTGTGGGTGCGGTCCGCCGTCGGCCCCGCGATGTCGAGCAGGTCCCAGTCGTAGCCGACCTGCTCGCGGGCCTCCCAGGCCAGGTCGTTGTGCCCGTCGGCCACGGGGTGCTCGGCCAGCAGGGCGCGGATCCGATCGCTCACCATGTCGGCGACCCTAGCGCCGGTCGCCCCCGCCGGCCGAGCGGCGGCTCAGTGCTCCGCGCCGAGCTTGCCGGCGAGGCGGTCCAGCCGCTCCCGGCTGTCGTCGTTGAGCCCGCGGAACTCCACGGTCTTGCCGTGCACGGCGTACTTGTGCTCGACGGCGTCGAGCGCGGCGACGGTCGAGGCGTCCCAGATGTGGGCGTTGGACATGTCGATGATCACGCGCTGCTCGTCGCCGGAGTAGTCGAACTGGTAGACGAGGTCGTTCGACGAGGCGAAGAACAGCTCGCCGTCGACGGCGTAGACGCGCTCGCCGTCCTCGTCGGAGGCGTCCAGCCGGGTGACCGTCGTCAGGTGCGCGACCCGCTGGGCGAACAGCACGGCCGCGACCACCACACCGGCCACCACGCCGTAGGCGAGGTTGTGCGTCCACACGGTGACGACGACCGTCGAGAGCATGACGCCCGTCTCGGCCCACGGCATGTTGCGCAGGGTCGAGGGGTGGACCGAGTGCCAGTCGAACGTGGCCACCGAGACCATGATCATCACGGCCACGAGGGCCGCCATCGGGATGACCGACACGACGTCACCGAGGGTGACGACGAGGATCAGCAGGAAGATGCCGGCCAGGAAGGTCGACAGCCGGGTGCGCGCGCCGGAGACCTTCACGTTGATCATCGTCTGGCCGATCATGGCGCAGCCGCCCATCCCGCCGAAGAACCCGGTGACGAGGTTGGCCACGCCCTGGCCCCACGTCTCGCGGGTCTTGTTCGAGTGGGTGTCGGTGACGTCGTCGACGAGCTTGGCGGTCAGCAGCGACTCGATGATCCCGACCAGCGCCATGGCGAACGCGTAGGGCGCGATGATCTGCAGCGTCTCCAGGGTCAGCGGGACGTCCGGGAAGAACAGCGCCGGCAGGGAGTCGGGCAGGTCGCCCTGGTCGCCGACGGTGGGCACCGCGATCGCCGCGACGACGGTGAGGATCGTCAGGAGCACGATGGCGACCAGCGGCGCCGGGACGACCTTGGTCAGCCGGGGGAAGAACACCATGATCGCGAGGCCGGCGGCCACGAGCGCGAAGACCGTCCAGCGCTGGTCGGAGGGCACCGCGTCGCCGAACAGGTGCGGGATCTGCGAGGTGAAGATGAGGATCGCGAGGGCGTTGACGAACCCGACCATCACCGAGCGGGGGATGAACCGCATGAGCCGCGCGACGCCGATCAGGCCGAGCACGACCTGGATCACCCCGCCGAGGATCACGGTGGCGATGAGGTAGTCCAGCCCGTGGTCGCGCACGACCGGGGCGATGACCAGGGCGATGGCACCGGTGGCGGCGGAGATCATCGCCGGCCGGCCGCCGACGAACGCGATGGTGACGGCCATCGTGAACGAGGCGAACAGCCCGATCTTGGGGTCCACGCCCGCGATGATCGAGAACGCGATGGCCTCGGGGATGAGCGCCAGCGCCACGACGAGCCCGGCGAGCACCTCGGTGCGCAGCCGCGTCATCGAGCTGAAGGCGGCCCGGAAGGAGCCGGACGAGGTCGCCTCGGGGGCGCCGGTGACGGGCTGGGGCTCGGGGGCCGGGTCGGGCAGGGAGGCACGCAGGTCGGTCGACACGCGGAGGCTTCCTCTCGGTTCGGTGGCGCCGTGGGCGCACGGCAGACCGAGAGGGACCGCTCGACGACGGGCTCCCGGCCGGGGACAGGGCTCAAGGGGCGCGGCGTCGCGCGAAGGATTCGGGTGTCGCGACCGACGGCGCCGGACGCACGTCGGCCCGCGACGGGGCAACTCTACCCTCACGTGAGGGTAGAGTTCATCCTCGTGTCTCACGATCCGGCCATGCATCACATCGGGGCCGTCGCCGAGCGGACGGGCCTGTCGTTGCGCACGCTGCGCCACTACGACGAGGTCGGGCTGCTGCGCCCCTCGGCACGGTCCGAGGGCGGGTTCCGGCTCTACACCGACGCCGACGTCGAGCGGCTGCTGCTGATCCGCCGCATGAAGCCGCTGGGGTTCTCCCTGGAGGAGATGTCGGACCTGCTGCGGGTCGCCGACACGCTCGGTGCCGAGGCCGTGGGCCCGGACGAGCGTCCTGCCGCCCGGGACCGGCTCGCCGGCTACGTGACCGCGGCGGAGGAACGGCGGGCCGACCTGGCGCGCAAGCTCGAGATGGCCGACGAGCTGATCGCGCTGCTGCACCGGCTCTGACCGCGCCGGGTCAGCACCGATCCGCGCGGGTCAGGACGCCCGGACTACCGCCGTCCTCCCCGGAGCCTGTCGATCTCGCGCCTCTCCTTCTTGGTGGGCCGGCCGGCACCCCGCTCCCGCAGGCCGACCGCGGCCCGCTCCGCACGCGTCGGCACCGGCGGGCTCTGGTCCTCGTAGGCCTTGACCGCCAGCGGTGCGCCGACGCGCTTGGGCAGCAGCTCGCGCACCACGACGATGCGCTGGCGCAGCGGGTCCTGCCAGGTCACGCGGTCGCCGACCTGGACCTGCGTGGCCGGCTTGGCGACGGTGCCGTTGACGCGCACCTTGCCGGAGCGCAGCGTCGAGGCCGCGACCGACCGGCTCTTGAAGAGCCGGACCGCCCACAGCCAGATGTCGATCCGCATCCGTCCACTCTGCCACGTCCTGCCTCGCGCGAATCGGTCCTGACCCGGCAGATTCGGTCCTGACCCGCGCGCAGCAGCCCTGAGCCGCGGGCAGCAGTCCTGACCCGCGGGTCAGGGCTCGCGCACCACCACGGCGGTCGCGACCCGGGCGTCGGCACCGGTCACCGCGTGCACCGGACCCGTGAGGTCCACGCGGGCCCGAGGTGTCGCCGTCCCGGGCACCTGACGCTTGGGGGCGACCCGCTCGTTCCGGATCGCACCGCCCGTCACGTGCCGCAGGTCACCGGCCTCGCCCGCCACGGCAGCGGCGTGCGACCCGACCCAGACGTCCACCGCTCCCGGCTCGACCACCCGGTCCAGACGCCGGTCGCTGAACGCGAACCGGGCCGTCGGCACCGAGAAGGCGACCTCGACCGACTCCCCCGGCGCGAGCGCCACCCGTCGGTACGCCAGCAGCTGGGCCACGGGCCGAGCGACCGACCCGACGAGGTCGTGGCCGTAGAGCTGCACGACGTCGGCACCTGCCACGTCCCCGGTGTTCGTGACCCGCACGGTGGCGGACAGCGTCCCGGCGGTGGCCACGGCCGGGTCCACCCGGAGCTCGCTGTACTCGAACGTCGTGTACGACAGCCCGAACCCGAACGGCCGCAACGGCGTGGAGTCCGTGGAGGTGACGTCGCTCGGGCCACCGAGCACGGGGTGCAGGTAGGAGTACGGCTGCGCCCCGGCCGACCGCGGCAACGACACCGGGAGCCGTCCGGACGGGGTGACCGCACCGGTCAGCACCCCGGCGACGGCGGGACCGCCCTCCTCGCCGGGGAAGAACGCCTGCACGACGGCCGCGGGACCGCGGTCACCGTCCAGCGCCCAGTCGATCGCGTAGGGCCGACCGGACAGGACCACCATGACCACCGGGGTCCCGGTGGCGACCACGGCCTCGACCAGCTCCCGCTGCACGCCGGGCAGGTCCAGCGACTCGACGTCGTTGCCCTCCCCGACGGTGCCCCGGCCGAACAGCCCTGCCTGGTCCCCGACCACGACCACGGCCACGTCGGCCGAGGACGCCGCGGCCACCGCGTCGGCGAACCCCGAGGTGTCCTCTCCCGCGACGTCGCAACCGCGGGCGTGCACGACCTCCGGACGAGCCGCCCCGGCGGCGGTGAAGGCGTCACCGACGGACTCGAGCACGGTGGGGATCTCGAACCCGAGCGGGTGCTCGGGGTGGTGGGCGAGCACGTGGTTGGCGAACGAGTAGCAGCCCATCAGCGCGTCGGCGCGGGCCGCGTTCGGGCCGACGACCGCGACCCGTCCGGGCGCCTTGGTCCAGCGGCCCAGCGGCAGCACGCCGTCGTTGGACAGCAGCACCACCGACTCCTCGGCCAGCCGCCGCGCCACCTCACGGTGGCGTGGCGAGTCGAGGTCGACGTCGGCGGGCGGCTCGTCGGCGAACGCGTCGGGCTCGAGCAGTCCCAGCCGGTCCTTCTGCGCCAGGACGCGGAGCACCGCCCGGTCGACGAGAGCCTCGTCGACACGGCCGTCGCGCACCGCGGCCGTCAGCGGGTCGAGGAACGCGTCGCCGGTGGGCAGCTCGACGTCCACCCCGGCCGCGAGCGCCGTCGCCGCGGCCTCGCCGCGGTCGGCGGCCACCCCGTGCATGACCTCCAGGAACGCGACCCCGAAGTAGTCCGCGACGACCACGCCGTCGAACCCCCACCGGTCCCGCAGGACCCCGGTGAGGTACTCGTCCGAGGAGTGCAGCGGCACGCCGTCGATGTCGTTGTAGGACGCCATGACCGACCGGACGCCGCCGTCACGCACCGCCATCTCGAACGGCGGCAGGTAGACGTCGGCGATCTCGCGCGGACCGGCCGAGACCGGTGCGTGGTTGCGTCCGGCCCGCGACCCGCTGTACCCGACGAAGTGCTTGAGGGTGGCGTGCACCCCTGCTCCCTGCAGGCCGCGGACGTAGGCCGTGCCGACGGTGCCGACCAGGTACGGGTCCTCGGCGATGCACTCGTCGACGCGCCCCCAGCGCGGGTCCCGGATCACGTCGAGCACGGGTGCCAGGCCCTGGTGGATGCCGAGGGAGCGCATGGACTCGCCGATCAGGGCGCCCATCTCCGCCACGAGCTCGGGATCGAAGGCGGCACCCCAGGCCAGCGGCGTCGGGAACGTGGCGGCCTGCCAGGCCGCCAGCCCGGTCAGGCACTCCTCGTGCACGAGGGCGGGGATGCCCAGCCGGGTCTCGGCGCGCAGGCGCCGCTGCTCGCCCCACAACCACCGGGCACGCTCCACGGGGTCGACCGGCCGGGTGCCGTACACCCGGGTGTAGTGACCGATGCCGTGCCGGGTGACGTCACCGAGCCGGTCGGCCCCGGCCTGCCCGGCCGCCATCTCGTCCTGCAGGGGGGCCACGACGTCGCCGCCCTGGTCGAGCCAGTAGCCCGCGAGCTGGGCCACCTTCTCCTCGAGGCTCATCCGCGCGTGCAGCGCCACGACCCGGTCGGAGGCGTGCGGCGCCGCGCCGGGCGTGCCCGGGCCCGCGGTGTCGGCGACGGTGTCCGACCTGCCCTGAGCGTTCGGCTGGACGTGGGTCACGGTCGGTCTCCTTCGGTGGACACGAGCTCGGACTCGAGGCTGCCTGCGGCGGCGTCGTGCGTCGAGAGCGACGTGGTGGTGGTCTGGTGGCGCGGGATGCTCCCTCCCGCGGGGTGATAGGCGAGCCGGACGCGTACCGACCCTGCGGCCGGTCTCCCGTCGCTGGTGGCGAACGCACCGATCCACAGTCCGAGGAATCCGCCGGTGGTGACCGTGTCGAGCCAGCGCGCATCGGCGGTCGCGACGTGGTGCTCACGCCCGGGGCCGTCCGGCGTCGGTGCCCTGTGGAACAGGTCGACGTCGGTGCCCCGTGCCCTCATGCCCAGCACGATCCGTCCGGCGTCGGCGGCGACGGAGGCGTGGCCCATCGGCTCACCGCTGCCCGGGAGGGCGTCCGCCCGGGGGTCGGCACGCCCCGGGACGCCCTCGCCGCCGGCACCGGCACGTCGGCGGGCGCGGACGACGAGCCGGCCGTCCTCCGGCGTGACGTCGAGCGTCACGTGGTCCTGCTCGGACTGCCGGAGCACGAGCCCTGCTCGTTCGCCGACCTGCAACGCGGCGACGTCCAGCTCGAGCGTGACGTCGACGTCCTGGTGCTGCTGGCGAAGCCCGACGAAAGCCGGCACGCCCGGCTCGCCGAGGCCGTCCGCCCGGACCGGGAGGTGCCACCCGTCGCCGTCCGGCGCGGCGACGGTGGCGGGCAGGGCACGCAGCGCCGTCCACCGCCGGTCCGACGGGGCGACGACTCCGGGCCGGCCCCCGGGGTTCCATCCCGAGGGGGCCGCCGACGCACCCGGTACCTCGACCTCGCGAGGCACCATGCCGACTCCCGGCGCGAAGACCGGCCACCCGTCCTCCCACACCACCGGCACGAGGAACGTCTCCCGGCCCAGGGGGTAGTGGTACCCCCCGTAGGTACGCATGGCGAGCAGCACGGCGAACCAGTCGCCGTCGGGCGTCTCCACGAGATCGGCGTGCCCGACACCCACGACCGGGTGGCGCCTGCCCAGATGTCGGTGGGTCAGCACCGGGTTGCCCGCGTTCCCGACGTACGGACCTGTCACGCGTTCGGCGCGAGCGACCGAGACCGCGTGGTGGAACTCCGTCCCGGCCTCCGCCGCGAGCAGGTAGTACGTGCCGTCGACCTTGTACAGGTGCGGCCCCTCGGCCCAGACGGCGTTCGTGAGCGCACCGTTCCAGACGAGGTGCTCGGGCCCGGTGAGCTTCATCGACGTGCGGTCGAGCTCCCGGATCCACACCTCGGTCTGGTCGTGCCATTCCGCGCGGTCCGGATCGACCAGACGGGTGCCGTGCATCCAGACCCGCCCGTCGTCGTCGAAGAACAGCGACGGGTCGATGCCGCGCTCGTCGAGCCAGATCGGGTCCGACCACGGTCCTGCCGCGTCGTCCGCGAGGCACACGAAGTTGCCGCCCCGCTGGTCGTCGTTCTGGTCCACGAGCGTGCACACGACCCAGAACCGCTCGCCGTCGTGACGGATCGTCGGAGCGTAGAGGCCCCCGGACGAGCGGATACCTCCCAGGTCGAGCATGCCCTCACGGTCGACGACGTGACCGACCGTCTCCCACGTGACGAGGTCACGCGAGCGCATGACGGGGAGTCCGGGCAGGTACTCGAAGGTCGAGCAGACCAGGTAGTACCACTGCCCCACCCGGCACACGCTGGGGTCGGGATAGCAGCCCGGCAGGACGGGGTTGCGTACGAGCGACACGGAAGTCCACCTCCACAGGACGGGGTGCGAGGACGACGTCGGGGCGTCGCCGGGACGTCGTCCTCGCGGGCCGGGCTCAGCCCTTGATCGCGCCGGTCAGTCCGCCGACGATCCGCTTCTCGAAGAGCGTGAAGAACAGCAGCGCCGGGATCATCGACAGCGAGGTGAACGCCAGCACCCGGGCGGTGTCCACCGAGTACTGCGACGCGAAGTTCGCCACGCCCAGCGGGAGGGTGAACGTCGCGGGGTCGCTGAGGATGAACAGGGGCAGCATGTAGTTGTTCCAGGCGTTGATGAACGCCAGGATGCCGACGGTGATCACGCCGGGCATCGACAGCGGGACGACCATCCGCCAGAAGAATCCGAGGCGGCTCGCCCCGTCGATGCTCGCCGCTTCCTCGAGCTCCTGAGGGATCGCCCGCAGGAACGGCACCAGGATGATGATCGTCACCGGCAGAGCGAACGCGATCTGCGGAAGGATGATGCCCATCAGCGAGTTCGTCAGGCCCAGCATGCGCACCATCAGGTACAGCGGCGTGATCGCCACGGTCATGGGGAACATCAGCCCGGCGGCGAACAGGGAGTACATGGCTCCCTTGCCGACGAAGTCGTACCGGGCGATGACGAACGACGCCATGACGCCCAGGACGACGGTGCCGACCGTCGTCGCGAGCGCGGAGATCGTCGAGTTCACCATGGCGACCCAGAACTCGCTGCTGGCCAGGACGTCGGTGTAGTTCGTGGTGACCCACGGCGACGGCAGCCCGGACGGGTCCTCGGTGATCTGCGAGTTCGTGCGGAAGCCGCCGAGCACGATGTACAGGACCGGTCCCATGCACGCCGCGATGAGCACGACGGCGATCAGGTAGGTGGCCGGGCTGCCCCACGCGAACGCCGTGGAGTGGCGCAGGACCTGCGGCGACGTCTGCGGGCGAGTGGGCGAAACGGTCGAGGCGCTCACTTCTTCCTCCTCTTCCGGCCTGAGTTTCCGGTCACCGCGCCCTCGGTGTCGCGGCGCAGCACGAAGCGCTGGTAGAACAGCGCGACGACCAGGGAGATCATGAACAGCACCACGGCGACGGCACTACCGAACCCGTAGTTCCCCGCCAGGTGACCGTTGAGGTACATGTAGGTCGCCATCGTCGACGTGCCCGCCGTGGCGGCGACGTACTGCCCCCAGATGATGTTGACCAGGTCGAACAGCTGCAGCGCCCCGATCATCGACAGGAACGCCCAGATGCGGATCGTCGGTCCGAGCAGCGGCAGCGTGATGCGGAACTGCTGCTGCCAGAACGAGGCGCCGTCGATGGCGGCGGCCTCGTACAGCTCCTCCGGGATGGACTGCAGACCGGCCAGCATGAGGATGACCGCGAAGCCGACGTACTTCCACGTGAGGATGAGCATGAGGGTGCCCATGGCGATGTTCGGGTCGGCGAGCCAGCTCTGCTGCAGGTTCTCCAGACCGATCTTGGCCAGGACCGTGTTCACCGCTCCGGTGTCGGACATCATCAGCGCCCAACCCGTGCCGACGATGACCTCGGAGATCACGTAGGGCACGAAGATCAGCATGCGGATGACGGACCGCCCGCGGATCTTCTGGTTCATCAGCAGCGCGAACAGGATGGCCACCGGGCCCTGGATGACCAGGGACAGGACCACGATGATGAAGTTGTGGCGGACCGCGTCCTGGAACGTGGGATCCGTCAGGATCGAGACGTAGTTCTGCAGGCCGGCGAAGTCCGTCGGCGGGCCGAAGCCCTTCCAGCGGAAGAATCCGTAGTAGGCCGCCATGAGCACCGGCACGATGACGAACGTCAGGAAGACGAGGATCGCGGGGCCGGTGAGGAGCGTGATCTCTGCGCGTTTGCGCCAGTCGGCCCCTCGCCGGGACGGCTCGGCCGCCGGCTGTGCCGCAGGGGGCGGCGTGCTGCCGCCCCCTGCGGCCGAGGGACCCTCAGGCGCCATGACCTGTGAGTCGGACATCGGTGCGATCACCCGCGCGAGGCGGCCGTCTCCATGGTCGAGACGATGCCCGCGGCGTCACCCTGACCGGCCAGCAGCTCCACGACGGCCGTGTTCAGCGCGTTGCCGACGTTCTGGCCCAGGACGGTGTCCATCCAGGTGCTGACGTAGGCGGCGTCGTTGTACGCCTCCATGATCGGCTGGAGCGCCGGGTCCTCGACGACCTCCTGGGCGTCCTGGTTGGCCGGGATGGTCTGGTACGCCTCGGCGTACTGCTCCTGCTGGTCCTTCGTCGCGATGAAGTTCAGGAAGTCCTCGCACGCGGACGGGGAGTCCTGCGAGCAGCTGAAGCCGTCGACGCCGCCCATCATCGCCGTCGGGTCACCCTCGCCACCCTCGACCTCGGGGAACGGGAACCACCCGAGGTCGTCCAGCGGCTGCTGGTCCGGGGTGAGGGAGGCGATCACACCGACGTTCCAGCCACCCATGAGCTCCATGGCGGCCTCGTGGTTCGCGACCAGCCCGGCCGACGACCCCGCGCCCTCCTGCGGATCGGTGGTCAGGAAGCCCTCGTGGAACGGCTCGGTGGCCGCGAAGTCCTCGAGGTCCTGGCCGGCCCGGAGCCAGCACTCGTCCGAGAAGTCCGCGGACGTGGACAGGCTCTCGATCGTCTCCTGCGAGCACTCGCGCAGGGCGAAGAAGTAGAACCAGTGCGCGGCCGGCCACGCGGCCTTAGCGCCGAGCGCGATCGGCTCGATGCCGGCGTCCTTGAGCTGCGCGTCGACCTGCTCGAGCTCGTCGATCGTCGTCGGGGTGCCCGAGACGCCGGCCTCGTCGTAGAGGTCCTGGGAGTAGAACATGCCGCCGGGCAGGACGGCGAGCGGCATCGCGTAGTTCTTCCCGTCCACGGTGAAGGCGGACAGCGCCGCGCCCATCGTGTCCTTGGCCTCGTCGCTGAGCGTGCCGGTCAGGTCCTTCACGTTGCCGCTGGCGACGATGTCCGCCAGCTTCTGCCCACCGCGGGCCATGAAGACGTCGGGCATGTCGCCGGAGTTGACGGCCGTCTGGAGCTTGCCGTCCATGTCCTCGTTCTGGATCGACTGGATCTCGAAGTCCACGTCCGGGTGCTCCTCGGTGTAGGCCGCGGTCGCGTCCTCCCAGTACTGCTTGCCCGGGCCCGTGGTCGAGTTGTGCCAGACGGTGAGCGTCACCGGGCCGCCCTCCTCGGCGGAGCCGCCTTCGTCACCGCTTCCGCAGGCCGTCAGCGTGCCCAGGCCCATGACCAGGGCGGCCGTGACCGCGAGCGACCTTCGCGAACGCATCTTCATGACTGATCCTCCTCGTCGAGAATGCCTACCGCTGGGGGTGTTCCCCACGACGGCACCTGAACCCGCACCTGCACGGGTGTGGCCAGCCCCTAGCGTTTCCGACGGACGCAGCTTTCGTCAAACGTTTTCGATAACGATTTCATCACTGCCTTCCGTGGCTCGTCACCCCGGGCTGCGCGGGATACCGTCTTCCTGTGAGCACCGCCGCCGACCCGTCCGCCGCGGGTCCCAGGACCAGCCCGCCCGCCGGACGGGTGACGATCTCCGACGTCGCGCGCGTCGCCGGCGTGTCGGTCGCGACCGTCTCGAAGGTCGTCAACAACCGGTACGGGGTCGCCTCGTCGACGGCGGAGCGCGTCCTCGCCGTCGTGGCCGAGCTGGGCTACGAGTCCTCCCTCGTCGCCCGCAGCCTGCGGCGCCAGTCCACCAACGTGGTCGGCGTGCTGGTGGCCGAGTTCGAGCCCTACTCGACCGAGCTGCTCAAGGGGATCTCGTCAGCCGTCGGCGGCACCGGCTACGAGCTGCTCGCCTACAGCGGCGGGTCCGACGGCGGAGTGCCCGGCGGGTGGGAGCGCCGATCGCTGTCCCGGCTCGCCGGCACCCTCATCGACGCCGCGATCGTCGTCACCCCGACCATGGTGATGTCGGGCGCCTACGGGGTCCCCGTCGTGGCCATCGACCCGCACACCGGCCCCGAGGGCACCCACACCGTGGACTCCGACAACGTCACCGGTGCGCGCGAGGCCGTCGAGCACCTGCTGGGACTCGGGCACCGGCGCATCGCGCACCTGGGCGGACGCACGGACCTGCAGTCCGCGCGGCTGCGCGAGCTCGGCTACCGCCAGGCGCTCGAGGCCGCCGGCATCGACGTCGACCCGGACCTGGTGCGGGTGGGCGGCTACCGTCCCGACACCGCCGACACCCCCGCGCGCGAGCTCCTCACCGCGACCGGCGACGCGCGGCCCACCGCCGTGTTCGCCGCCAACGACCTCTCCGCGATCCACCTGATGGAGGTCGCCGCCGAGCTCGGCATCCGGGTGCCGGAGGAGCTGTCCGTCGTCGGGTTCGACAACGTCCCCGAGTCGATGACCACCACCCCGGCGCTCACCACCGTCGCCCAGCCGCTGCACCAGATGGGCGCCGAGGCGCTGCGCATGGTGCTCGACCTGCTCCACGGCACCCCCCGCGACCAGCACCTGCGCCTGCCGACCTCGCTCGTGGTGCGCGGCAGCACGGCCCCTCCCCCTCCGCCCGCGAGGTAGGCGGCGGAGGTCCCCCGCCCGACGGGTCAGACGAGCCGGTAGCCCATCCCCCGCACCGTCTCGATCCGCTCCGTGCCGATCTTCCGGCGCAGGTAGCGCACGTACACGTCGACCACGTTCGACCCCGGGTCGAAGTCGTAGCCCCACACCCGCGACAGCAGCTGCTCGCGCGAGAGCACCCGTCCCGGGTTGCGCAGGAACACCTCCGCCAGCGCGAACTCCCGGGCCGACAGGTCGACGGACCGGCCCTCCACCGTCACACGGCGGGACCCCAGGTCGAGGCCGAGACCGCCGTGCTCCAGCACCTCCCGCTCGGCGCGTCCCGGCTCCCGCAGCCGCAGCCGGATGCGGGCCAGCAGCTCCTCGAACCCGAACGGCTTGGCCATGTAGTCGTCCGCACCGCCCTCGAGCCCGGTGACCCGGTCGGTGATGGAGTCCCGGGCGGTGAGGATGACCACGGGCATCGTGGACCCGGAGCCGCGCAGCCGGGACAGCACCTCGAACCCGTCGACCTCCGGCAGCCCGATGTCCAGCACCATGAGGTCGTACTCGCCGCTGAGCGCGTGCTCGACGGCCGACGCGCCGTCGGAGACGACGGTCGGGACGAACCCGTGGGCCCGCAGCCCCTTGCGGACGAACTGCGCGATGCGGTCCTCGTCCTCCGCCACCAGGATCCTGCTCATCGGACCGTCCCCTCCCGGACCCCGCCGACCGGGCCGCCGGCGACGGGCCACGACACGGTGACACGCAGCCCGTGCTCCCCCACGCCGTCGGACGCCGGGGACCCGGCCTCCGCCGTGACGGTCCCGCCGTGCCCGTGCGCGACGGCGGCGACGATCGCCAGGCCCAGCCCCGACCCGGGGACGTCCGCGTCGCCCACCCGGACGAAGCGCTCGAAGATGCGCTCGCGGTCCTGCGGTGCCACACCGGGCCCCTCGTCCCGCACCCAGAGGCGGGCGGTGGAGCCGGTGACGGCGCTGCCGACCGCGATCCGCGTCCCGGGACGGGAGAACCTCACCGCGTTGTCGGCGAGCTGCAGCACCGCCTCGGTGAGCCGCTGCTCGTCGCCGGGCACGACCCCCTCGGCACGGGCGTCCACCCGCCAGGCGCGGTCCCCCAGGGCGCGCGCCTTGTCCAGCAGGTCGTCGGTCAGCGGCCCGAGGTCGACCTCGCCGAACCGCACGAAGTCGGGGCGCTCGGACTTCGCCAGCAGCACGAGGTCCTCGACGATGCGGCTCATCCGCGCGGTCTCGTCCAGCAGCAGGGCTCGCGTCTCGGCGACGTCGTGCGGGTCGTCCGGCTCGAGCAGCTCCAGGTGTCCCCGCAG
Source organism: Isoptericola sp. 178 (assembly GCF_030586525.1). Classification (NCBI taxonomy): domain Bacteria; kingdom Bacillati; phylum Actinomycetota; class Actinomycetes; order Micrococcales; family Promicromonosporaceae; genus Isoptericola; species Isoptericola sp. 178. The sequence goes on from NZ_JAUQYN010000004.1 coordinate 189,521, forward strand.
CACCGTCAACGGGGTGCGCAGCTCGTGACCGGCGTCGTCCAGGAACTGCCGTTGGGCGTCGAAGGCCGCCGCCACCCGGTCCAGCATCGTGTTGAAGGCCCGGCCGAGCGTGGCGACGTCGTCCTCGCCGTGCACCGGGGCCCGCAGCGTCAGGTCGTCGCCGCCGACCCGCTGCGCCGTCGCCGCGAGGAGCTCGAGCGGCCGCAGCAGCCGCCCCACGACCCACCACGCCACCGCCCCGACCAGGACGAGCGTGCCGAGCGAGACCAGGGCGAAGGTCCGGCGGAGCTCCTGCTGCGAGGCCAGCGCGAGATCCGTCCCCACGCCGACGACGTAGGTGCCGTGCTCCGAGCCGTCGGCGACCTGCACCGGGACGGCGATCACGTGCATCTCACCCACGGCGGTCGGGATCCGTTCCTCGACCGCGCTCCGGGCCTGCGGCCCGAGGTCGCCCACCAGCCCCACCAGGTCCGGGTCGTCGACCACCGCGGAGGCCCACGACGGCGAGTACAGGTCGGCGTCGCCGCCGACGAAGGTCACCAGCATCTCGTCGGCGCCCGGCACGTTGCGCTCGATCGCCACCCGCAGCAGCTGCTCCACGCTGCTGAAGGGCTCCCCGGTGTCCGGGTCCACGCCCCGCTCGGCCAGGACCCGGAACTCCTCGACCTCCTGGTCGAGCTCGCCGTCGATCCGTTCGAGGACCGCCCGGGCGTGGATCGTGTCGGTCACCGCCCATGCCACCGCCAGCCCGAGGGCGGACAGCAGCAGCACCGAGAGCACCGCCTTGGTGCGGACCGGCAGCGCCGACGGACGGAGCCGCCGGCCGCGCCCGGTCACCCCGGCACGCCGCCCAGCCATCGCTCGACGGCGTCCAGCCGTCGGGAGGTCTGCAGCGGCCAGTCCGCCTCCTGGACCCGGTGCGGCCCCGTCGCCAGCGACAGCAGCACCCCGCCGATCCGCGCCGACAGCTCCACCGGCTCGACCTGCCCGGCGAAACCCGCCGCGTACTCGAGCGCCAGGGCGTGCAGACGTTCGTTGTCCCACCCGCGCAGCAAGGACAGCGTCTCGATGTGCGCCACCAGGCACGCCAGGTCGTCGGCGCGCCGGCCCGGACCGGCCGAGTCGACGTCGAGGAGACCCGTGATGCGCCCGTCGGCGAGCATGACCTGGGCCTCGTACAGGTCCCCGTGCGTCGGCTCGTCCGGGCGCTGCCCGGCGATCCGGGTCGCGATCGTCTCGGCGAGGTGCCGTGCCCGGTCGGCCTCCGCGGGCATCGCCGCGCCGATCACCGACGCGTAGTGGCCCGCGTTCTCGCTCCACGAGGTGCGCAGCGGCAGCTCGGCGACGCTGTCCGGCAGCCGGTCGAGCATGGTGACGACCTCGGCGGCGCTCGGGACCGCTCCCCCGTCGCGGACCGCGTGCCGCATCGACTCCCCGGACAGGGGCGCGATGACGAGCAGACCGTCGGCGCTGCGTCCGAGCGGCTTCGGCACCGGCAGCCCGGCGCCGGCGAGCAGCGCGTGGCGGGCGTGCAGGTCGTCCACCTTCTCGGGGCGCACGACCTTGAGGAAGACCCGGGCCCCGGGGGTGCTCGCCTCGATGACCGCGCGGCGCGTGGGACGGTAGGCACGGACCCTCAGCGTGACGGGGCCCCGCGCGACCTCGGGCACGCCCAGGTCGCCCAGCAGGGTGGCGACCGCCTCCGCGTCGTAGGCCGTGGCCAGCGCCGGCAGCGCCGGATCGCCCGGGAACCGCCACACGGCCACGGCGTGCTCGCCGTCGTCGAGGGTCAGGACACCGGGGACCTGCTGGTCGCCCGGGCGGCCGAGCGACGCCCCGAGCGTCTCGGTACGCACCCGCCCCGCCTCGACGCCCTCGCCCCACCGCACGCGCGCCCGGTAGGCGACGGTCGTCGACCGTCCGGGGCGGTGGTCCACCTGCCGGACCGACCAGTCGACGAGCTCGCCGCCCGCCGTCGAGACCGCGGTCGCGAGGAGCTCGGTCGCCTCCTCGCCCGTCAACAGGTCCAGGTCGCTCTGTGCCATCGGTCCATCCTCGCCAGAACCGGCGCGGAGCGCGCGCTCACCGCTCCGGTCGGCGATCCCCACCAGGACCGGCACGGTGCTCAGTCGTCGGAATCGGCCGAGTCCGCGCTCTGCACGTGCTGCGGGGAGGGCGAGGCGGTCTCCGCGCTGCGGGCGCTCTGCGTCGAGGGGTCGTCGGGCGAGTCGGAGGTGTCGACGGCGGTGGTCGGAGAGTCGGAGGACTCCGGGGACGGGTCGCTGACGTCGGTCGACGCGGGACCGGTCGAGCCCGACGACTCGTCGACGGACGACTCGTCGGTCGCGCCCTCCTCCGGGCCGTCCAGCGTGACGGCGTCGACGCCCCCGGACGGGTCGTCCTGGTCGCTCGTCCCGACGGCGGCGGCGCCCGCGACGCCCATGCCCAGGGCCGCGGCGGTGCCGACGACGATCCAACGCTTCTTCACGGACGGTCTCATGGCTGCTCCCTCGAACGGTGACGGCATCCGCTGCCTGCGGACGTGCACCATCCTTCGGCGCCGGCATGAGACCTCGCGGAGACGAGCATGAGAGTCCTCTCATCCTCCGGGCGCGACCCGCCGAGGGCCGGACGGGCCGTCGCCGTGGGCACGGGCCTCCCGGACCGCGGACCGGGCGCGCAGACGCTCGTCGCGGTCATTACGGTAGGCCTCATGACGACCTCTCCTGTCGACGCCACCACCACGCCCGCCTGGGGCGAGCTGCTCCGCCACCACCAGGAGTTCCGCGGGGACCTGCGCGGCTGGTTCGCCGCCGATCCCGGCCGCGCCGAGCGGTTCAGCCACACCACCGGGGACCTGCTGGTCGACCTGTCGAAGAACCTGGCGACCGACGAGACGTTCGACCTCCTCGTCCGTCTCGCGCACGAGGTGAACCTGCCCGAACGCATCGAGGCCATGTTCACCGGCGAGCACATCAACGTGACCGAGGACCGTGCCGTGCTGCACACCGCGCTGCGCCGGGCCCCCGGGACGCAGCCGTCGCTCGTCGTCGACGGCCAGGACGTGGACGCCGACGTCGCCCGTGAGCTCGACAAGGTGGGGGCGTTCGCGGAGCAGGTGCGCTCCGGGGAGTGGAGCGGCGTCACCGGCAAGCCGGTCCGGACGGTCGTCAACATCGGCATCGGCGGCTCCGACCTCGGCCCGGTCATGGTCTACGAGGCGCTCAAGCCCTACGGGCGCGAGGACCTCGAGGTCCGGTTCGTCTCGAACATCGACCCCACCGACCTGGCGCAGAAGACCGCCGACCTGGACCCCGAGACGACGCTGTTCATCGTGGCGTCCAAGACGTTCGGCACCCTGGAGACCCTCACCAACGCCCGCCTGGCCCGGGCCTGGCTGTGGGAGCGTCTGCACGCGGTCGGCGCCATCGAGGACGACCACGACGCGAAGCAGGCCGCGGTCCGCGCCCACTTCGTCGCCGTCTCCACCGCGCTGGACAAGGTCGAGGCGTTCGGCATCGACCCCGCCAACGCGTTCGGCTTCTGGGACTGGGTCGGCGGTCGGTACTCGGTCGACTCCGCCATCGGCACCTCGCTCGCCGTCGCCTTCGGCCCGGAGGTCTTCCGGGAGCTGCTCGCCGGCTTCCACACCGTCGACGAGCACTTCCGCACGACGCCGCTCGAGCGGAACGTGCCCGCGCTGATGGGGTTGCTCAACGTCTGGTACACGAACTTCCTTGGCGCCCACACCCACGCGGTGCTCCCCTACGCCCAGCAGCTCCACCGCTTCCCCGCCTACCTGCAGCAGCTCACGATGGAGTCCAACGGCAAGTCGGTGCGCTGGGACGGGTCGCCGGTCACGACGCAGACCGGCGAGGTCTTCTGGGGCGAGCCGGGGACGAACGGCCAGCACGCCTTCTACCAGCTCATCCACCAGGGCACCCGGACCGTGCCGGCCGACTTCGTCGCGTTCGCGACCCCCGCCTACCCGCTGGTCGACGCGGTCGGTGACGGCAAGGCGGTGGCGCCGGGCGCGGACGTGCACGAGCTGTTCCTGGCGAACTTCTTCGCCCAGACCAAGGCCCTCGCGTTCGGCAAGACGGCCGACGAGGTGCGGGCCGACGGCACCGCCGAGGAGCTGGTCAGCGCCCGGACCTTCTCCGGCAACCGTCCGACGACCTCGATCATGGCGCCGGCGCTCACGCCGTCCGTCCTGGGTCAGCTCGTCGCGCTGTACGAGCACATCACCTTCGTCCAGGGCGTCGTGTGGGGCATCGACTCCTTCGACCAGTGGGGCGTCGAGCTCGGCAAGAAGCTGGCCCTGGAGGTCGCCCCGGCCGTGTCCGGGGACGACGCCGCCCTGGCGGAACAGGACTCCTCGACCCGCCGGCTGGTGGAGTTCTACCGGACACACCGGGCCTGACCTGCGGCGACGCGAACCGGTGGGTCGCGGGGGCGTTCTGCTCCTACACTGTCTCCGCGATCCACCCTCGCGCCGCCCGAAAGGAGCCCACGTGCCGACTGCCCGGAGTGCCCAGCTCTCCACGATCCTCACGGACCACGCCGAGGCCGTCCGCGCCGCGTGGCTCGACGCGTCGAGCGTCGAGCTGCGGGGCCGCAGCACCCGCGGCGAGCTCGAGCGCGAGCAGTCGGACATCTACGACGCGCTCGTGGAGGGGCTGCGCGACGGCGGCTCCGAGCTGGGCGACGCGGCGTTCGACCAGCTGCGGGGCATCCTGGCCGACGTCTCCGGTGCTCGCGCCCGCCTGGGGTTCACCCCCCGGGAGACGGCGATGGCGGTGTTCGCGCTCAAGGAGGGCCTGTACAGCCTGGTCGACGACGACGTCCGCGCGCACCTGACGCCGCTGATGCGGCTGGTGGACGACCTCGGCCTGTACACGTTCGAGAACTACGCGGACGCCCGCGAGGCGATCATCACCGAGCAGGCGGAGCAGCTCATGGAGCTGTCCACCCCGGTGGTGAAGCTGTGGGAGGGCATCGTCGCGGTGCCGCTGGTGGGCACCCTCGACTCGGCCCGCACGCAGGTCGTCATGGAGAAGCTCCTCAACACCCTCGTCGAGACGGGCAGCGAGCACGCGATCATCGACATCACGGGTGTGCCGGCGGTCGACACCCAGGTCGCCCAGCACCTGCTCAAGACGGTCGTGGCGGCGCGCCTCATGGGCGCCCAGTGCACGATCAGCGGCATCCGGCCGCAGATCGCCCAGACGATCGTGGCCCTCGGTATCGAGTTCGGCGACATCCGCACCCGCGCGTCCCTGGCCGACGCCCTGGTCGACGCGCTGCGCGAGAAGAAGCGACCGACCAGCGAGGTGCGCGGGTGAACGAGGTCCCGATCCTCAAGATCGGGTCGACGCTGCTGGTGTCGATCCAGGTCGAGCTGCAGGACGACACCGTGCTCCAGCTCCAGGAGGACCTCGCCGCCCGGATCACCCGGACCGGTGCGCGGGGCGTCATCATCGACATCTCCGGCCTGGAGATCGTCGACAGCTTCATCGGCCGCATGCTGGCCTCCGTCGCCGCCGTCTCGCGGGTGCTGGACGCCCGCACCGTCGTCGTCGGGATGCGTCCCGCCGTCGCGATCACCATGGTCGAGCTCGGGCTGGGGCTGCACGGGGTGCAGACGGCGCTCGACGTCGACCGCGGTCTGGCCCTGCTCAGTCCCGACAGCGTGGCGGCCGAAGACGTCCTCCTCGCGGCCGTCGAACGCGACGCCGGATGACCACGACCTCTCCCACCACCGGCACCCGACAACCGGTTCGCGACGACTCGGACGTGGTCCGGGTCCGCCAGGCCGTGCGACGGCTCGCCCAGCAGGCGCGGCTGTCCCTGGTCGACCAGACGAAGCTCGTCACCGCGGCGAGCGAGCTCGCGCGCAACACCCTGGTGCACGGCGGCGGCGGCGAGGCCGAGGTCGAGCTGGTCACGAGCGGGCGGCGCACCGGTGTCCGTGCCGTCTTCTCGGACCAGGGCCCCGGCATCGCCGACCTCGACCTCGCGCTCACCGACGGCTGGACCAGCGGCGGCGGGCTCGGGCTGGGGCTGTCGGGGTCGCGTCGTCTGGTCGAGCACTTCGCGATCGACACGACGCCCGGGGTCGGGACCCGCGTCGAGATCGCGGCCTGGGCGCGATGACCGGCGTCGTCGATCCGGACGAGCCACGCAGTGTGCTCGAGAGTGGCGCCTGGTACACGGTCGACCACCCGTCGGCCGTCGGCCGGGTGCGCCGCGCGGCGGTGACGACCGCGATCCGGCTCGGGCACGACGAGAGCCGTGCCGCCGAGGTCGGGCTCGTCGTGTCCGAGCTGGCCACGAACCAGACCCGCCACGCGGGCTCCGGCCGCATGCTGCTCGCGGTCGACCGGACGGACGGGTGCGCCCGCCTGACGGTGCTCGCCGTCGACTCGGGGCCGGGCATGCGCGACGTCGCGGCGGCGATGCGGGACGGTGTCTCCTCGCGGGGCACCCTCGGCATCGGTCTGGGCACGCTGCCCCGGCTGGCGGGCTCGTGGGACGCGTGGTCGGCCCCCGGCGCCGGGACCGTCGTGTCCGCCGCGTTCGACGCGCGCCGTCCCGTCGCCGGCGACGAGCGTCCGGCGTCCACCGCCGGCGCCCCGAGCGGCATCACCCGCGCCATGACGGGTCAGCAGGTCTGCGGTGACGCGTTCGCGGTCCGCGTGGACGACGGCGCGTCGAGCGTGCTGGTCGCCGACGGGCTGGGTCACGGCCCGCTCGCGGCGGCGGCCTCGCAGGCCGCCGTCCGGGCCTTCCGCGCGGCTCCCGCGGCCGGCCCCGCGATCCTCCTCGAGCGGGTGCACCGTGCCCTGGCGGGCACGCGCGGCGCCGCCGTGGCGGTGGTGCAGCAGATCGGCTCCACCCTGCGCCACGCCGGCATCGGCAACATCGCCGGGGCGATCCACGGCACCCGCACCCGCAGCCTGCTGAGCCCCCCGGGCATCGGCGGGTCGCGCTCCCCCGCGATCTCGGAGACGACGCACGCCGTCAGCGAGGGCGACGTCGTCACCCTGTACTCCGACGGACTGACCGACCGGGTCAACCTCGTGGACTACCCCGGTCTGCTGCTGCGCTCCGCGACCGTCGTCGCCGGCGTGATCATGCGCGACTTCGCCGTCCGGCGCGACGACGCCTGCGTGGTGGTCCTGCCCGTCCGAGGGGCCACACGGCCATGAGCGGGGCGGTGGAGGCCGCAGCTCTGCAGCGTCGGCTGGCCCGGCTCGAGCAGGCGCACGAGGCACTGACGGCCCAGTACGAACAGCTCTCGGCCGAGCTGGAGGAGACGAACTCCGGCGTGGTCGCGCTCTACGCCGAGCTGGACGAGCGCGGCCGCCAGCTCGCCGCGGCGAACGAGGCCAAGTCGCGGTTCCTGCGCAACGTGAGCCACGAGCTGAGGAGCCCGGTCAACTCGATCATCGGCCTGGCGGGACTGCTCGCCGAGTCGTCGCTGGACGACGACCAGGCCCAGCAGGTCCGGTTCGTGCGCGACAGCGCCGACACGCTGCTGACCCTCGTGGACGAGCTCCTGGAGCTGGCGCGCGCCGAGGCCGGGCACCAGGACGTCCACCCCGCCCCGTTCGACATGGCCGAGCTCCTCGCCGAGCTGGAGGGCACCACGCGCCCGCTGGTCCGGGACGGCGTCGAGCTCGTCGTCGACCGGCCGGGCGTGCCCGTGCTGTGCAGCGACCGGCGCCTCGTGGCGCGTATGCTCCGCAACCTGCTGACCAACGCGGTGAAGTTCACCGAGCGCGGGTCGGTGCACCTGGTCGTCACGCCCACGGCCGACGGCGCGCGGTGCGAGGTCCGGGACACGGGGCTGGGCGTGCCCGCGGACCAGCTCGACGCGATCTTCGAGGAGTTCGTCCAGGTGCCCCACCACCTGCAGCCGGGCGCGCGGGGGACGGGTCTGGGGCTGCCGTACGCGCGGCGCACCGCCGAGGCGCTCGGCGGCAGCCTCACCGCGACCTCGACGCTCGGCGAGGGGAGCGTCTTCACGCTCACCCTGCCCTCGCTGGAGGACGCCGCCGGGGCGGACGCCCCCGCCGGTGCCCGCAGCGGTCGCGTCGGCCACGTCCTCGTCGTGGACGACGACCACGCCTTCGGCTCCTCGGTCGCCGGTCTGCTCCGCGACGAGGCGACACGGGTCAGCGTCGCCCACGACGCCGGCACGGCCCTGGCGATGCTGCAGGACGACGTCGACGCCGTCGTCCTGGACGTGCGCATGCCGGACACGACCGGCACGGCGCTGCTGGCTCGGATGCTGGACGAACGGCCGGGCCTGGCAGCCGTCCTGATGTCGAGCGGACCGAGCCCCGCCCCCGGCCCGTGGACGCGCACGGCGCGGTTCCTGCCGAAGGACCGGATCGACCGTGCCGCACTCGTCGCGGCACTCGACACCGAAGGGACAGCAGGACCGTGATCGAGGAGAACGGACGGCGACGGGTGCTCGTCGTCGACGACACCCACGCCCACCGCTACCTCATGGCCACCTGGCTGCGCGCCGCCGGCTACGCGGTGGCGGAGGCCGCCACCGGGAGCGAGGCGCTGCAGCGCGCCTCGGCCGAGTTCGACACCGTGGTCCTCGACGTCAACCTGCCGGACGTCTCGGGGGCGGAGGTGTGCCGGGAGCTGAAGAACAGGCCGGAGACGTCCCCCGTGCCCGTCCTGCACGTGTCGGCCACGTCGATCGACGCGGCGGCCCGCACGGCCGGGTTGCAGCACGGCGCCGACGCCTACCTGCCCGAACCCCTCGACCGTGACGAGTTCCTCGCCACCGTGGGCGCGCTGTGCCGCAGCTACGACGAGAAGCGAGGGGCGCACCGGACCGCGCAGCGGCTCGACGACCTCGGCACGGCGCTGGTCCCCCTGCACTCGGCGCGCTCCGCCGAGGAGGCGGTGGACCTCGCGGCCCGGGGCGCGTCGAGCGTCCTCGGACGTGCCGCGATCGCCATGGTGGTCGTCGATGCCGACCACGTCCTGCGCACCGTGTGCCCGGCGCCGGGCGCCCCGCTGGTCCGCGGTGCCGGCGAGACGCCCGTCCCGCCGCCGGGAGGGGTCAGCTCGGCGCTGCTGCCGAGGGACCGCGTCCCCGCGCCGTGGCGGGAGCTGCTCACGCAGGCCGGGGTGAGGCCCTCCTCGTGGTGGACCACGTGGATGCGCGACGCCCGCGGGCGGCTCGTCGGCGGCCTCGGCGTCCAGCTGGCCGACTCCGAGACCGGCCCGACGGACGACGACCGGGAGACCGTGCGACGGTTCACGCAGGCGACCGCGGTGGCGCTGGCCAACCTGCGCCTGCTCGCCGAGGAGCACCGGATCACCCGCGCCCTGCAGGACGCGCTGCTCCCGTCCGACCTCACGGTGCGCCCCGGGTTCGACGTCTCCGCCTGCTACGAGGCCTCGGACGACCTGCTGGACGTCGGAGGCGACTTCTACGACGCCTTCGACCTCCCCGACGGCCGGGTCGCGGTGGTGATCGGCGACGTCCAGGGCCACTCCCTGCACGCCGCCACCGTCATGGGCGAGCTCCGCCTGACGCTGCGCGCCTACCTGCGCGAGGGGCACGGGGCGGAACGCGCGCTGGAGCTGCTCAACGAGGTGCTGCGCACCGACCACACCGAGACCGCGACGGTGTGCGTCTGCCTCGCGGACCCGGTCACCGGCGAGGTCGAGCTGACCGACGCCGGGCACCTGCCGGCGATGCTCGTCCGCTCCGACGGCACGGCACGGCCGGTGAAGTCCACCTCCCGGCTGCTGGGGCTGCCGAGCCCGGAGAGCCGCCCGCCGTACCGCACCACGCTGGCGGTCGGTGACCTGCTGGTCCTGGCCACGGACGGACTGGTCGAGCGCCGGGACGGCTCGCTGCGCGACGGCCTGGCCCGGCTCCGGACCGCCGCCGCGCAGATCCCCGGGACCTGCCCCGACGACGCGTGCCAGCACCTGCTCGACGCCTTCGACGACGGCGCGCGCGAGGACGACGTGGCCGTGGTGATCGTGCGCCGCACGAGCGGGGCCGCTCAGTAGGGTCAGGGCATGCCACCCCTGGAGCCACGGGCGATCCTGGCCGGCAGGCCCACCGCCCGGCCGTCGGTGGGGGTCGTCGTCACGGTGGCCACGTCCTCCCTGTGCCTGGCGGTGGCTCTCGCCCTGCTGCTGCGGGACGGTGCGGACGGCTTGGTCACGGCGGTCGTCCTGGCGCTCGTCCCCCTGCCGCTGCTGCTCGCCGGGGTCCTCGCGCTCGACCGCCTCGAGCCCGAACCCCCCGACGTCCTCGTCGCCGCGTTCGGCTGGGGTGCGGGCGTCGCCGTCCTGCTCGCCACGCTCCTCAACACCGCCGGGCTGGACCTCGTGTGGCGGCCGATGCTCGGCGCCGAGCTCGGCCGGTACGCCACGGCGTCCCTCACCGCCCCGGTCGTCGAGGAGCTGGCGAAGGGCGCGGTGCTCGTGGGGCTGCTCTGGTTCAGGCGTCACGAGCTCAACGGCCCCACCGACGGCATCATCTACGGCTCCACGGTGGCGCTGGGCTTCGCCACCGTGGAGAACATCAGCTACTACGCCACCGCTCCGGCCGGGACGCTGGCGGGGACCTTCGTCGTGCGCGGGATCGTCTCCCCGCTGCTGCACCCCCTGTGCACGTCCCTGATCGGCGTGGGCGTGGCCGCGGCGGCCCTGCGCCGGCCCGGACGGCGTGCGCTGCCCGTCGTGGCCGGCGTGGCCGGGGCGACCGCGCTGCACGCCCTGTGGAACGCCTCGACGGCGGCGGGTGCTCTCGGTCTCGGGGTCGCGTACCTGCTGGGCGCCGGCGTGCTGGTGGCGCTCGGCGTCGTGCTGCACCGCGACCGCCGTCGGATCGTCGGCCTGGTGCGCCGGCACCTGCCCCGCTACCAGGAGCTCGGCGTGATCGGCACGGGCGACCTGCGGATGCTGTCGTCGCTGCGGGCACGGCAGCGGGCCCGCGAGCAGGTCCGCGGTGCCCTCGGCCGGGGCGCGGCGCGGGCCCTGGCGGACTACCAGCAGGCCGCCACCGAGCTGGCGATGCTGCACCGCCGGTACGACCTGGGCCTGGTGGACGACGACGCGTTCGTGGCCCGCCGCGACCCGCTGCTGCTGCTCATGGGGCACGCACGGGTCGTCTTCGCGCGCTGACGGAGGGCTGCGGCCCACGGTCTACGGCAGGGCCCACCGGCGACGGTCAGGGGAGCTCGAGCCCGAGGAACTCCGCGACCCGCGCCGAGGCGGGTGCGGCGCGGAGCCGCTCCGGGGTGTCGGCCTGCAGCAGCCGCCCTGCGTCCATCACGGCGACCCGGTCGGCCACCGTGAAGGCCTCGGCGTGGTCGTGGGTGACGAACACCGCCGTCGTGCGGGTCGCCCGCAGCGTGTCGCGCACGTCGATCGCGAGCTTCTCGCGCAGCTGCCGGTCCAGGGCGGACAGCGGCTCGTCGAGCAGCAGCAGCCGCGGCCGCGGGGCCAGGGCCCGGGCCAGCGCGACCCGCTGCTTCTCCCCGCCGGACAGCGTCGACACGGCCCGCCGCGCGTACCCGGCCAGCCCGACGTCCGCGAGCAGCTCGGCCACCCGGTCGCGCCGCTGCGCCGCGGGGATCCCCTGCATCTCCAGCCCGTAGGCGACGTTCCGGCCCACGTCCCGGTGCGGGAACAGCTGACCGTCCTGGAACAGCAGGCCGAACCCGCGCCGGTGCACCGGCACCCGGGCCAGGTCCTGCCCCGCGAACGACACCGACCCCGCCACCAGCGGCTCCAGCCCCGCGACCGCGCGCAGCAGCGACGACTTGCCGCAGCCGCTCGGCCCGAGCAGCGCCAGGACCTCGCCCGTCGCGACGTCGAGCGACACGTGGTCGACCGCCGTCGTGCCCGCCTCGTGCCGCGTGCCCTCGTAGCGCACGACGACGTCACGGACGCTCAGGCCCTCGGCCCCGGACATCAGAACTCCCCTCCGCCCGCGTCACCGCGCAGGCGTTCCGCCACCATCATGACCGTCGCGGTGAGCACGGCCAGCACCACGGACGCCGCGAGCGCCATCCCGTAGTTCTCCGCCCCGGGCCGGCCGATGAGCCGGAAGATGACGACCGGCAGCGTCGCCGCGTCGGGCCGGGCGAGGAACGACGTCGCGCCGAACTCGCCCAGCGACACCGCGAACGCGAACCCGACGGCCAGCCCGAGGGACCGGGCGGTCAGGGGGCCGTCGACGGTTCGCAGCACCCGGCCCGGGGCGGCACCCAGGGTGGCGGCGACCTCGCGCAGCCGCGGGTCGATCGCCCGCACCACGGGCAGCACGGTGCGGACCACGAGCGGGATCGCGACGACCGCCTGCGCGATCGGCACGAGCAGGCCCGACGTCCGCAGGTCGACGTCGAGCCCGAGCGGCCGGTCCAGGGTGATGAGGAACCCGAACCCGACGGTCACCGCGGAGACCCCGAGGGGCAGCATGAACGCGGCGTCCAGCGCCCCGACGGCCCGGCGCAGCCCGGCCGACCGGGGACGGCGCGAGACGACCAGGGCCACGAGCCCGCCGACGACGACGGCGATGAGGGCGGCCAGCACGGCCGTGCGCAGCGAGTTCGCCGTCGCCTCCCACACGGTGACGGACAGCGCGTTGCGGCCCCCGGTCGTGCCGAGGGCGACGTAGTTGTCGAACCCCCAGGTGCCGTCGGGCGTCCGCAGCGAGCGGGCGACCAGACCCGCGAGCGGCACGACGACCAGCAGGCCGACGACGGCGACGGTCGCGGCCGCCGGGACGGCGTCGCTGGCCCGTCGCCAGGAGAAGCGGTGCGCCGCAGACCGGTCGCTGGTCAGGTGCAGCGCGCGCTCGCGGCGGGCACGCAGCCGGGCGCTGACGAGCAGTGCTCCGGTGACGACCACGAGCTGCAGGATGCTGAGCACGGCGGCGGCGCGCAGGTCGAGGAACTGGGTGGTGCGGATCCAGATCTCGGTCTCGATCGTGCCGTACCGCATGCCCCCGAGCACCAGGACGACGCCGAACGCCGTCGAGCAGAACAGGAAGACCACGGCGGCCGCGGACGCGATCGCGGGCCCCAGCGCCGGCAGGGTGACCGTGCGGAAGGCCCGCCACGGGCTCGCGCCGAGGGAGCGGGCCGCCTGCTCCGCCCGCGGGTCGAGCCGCTCCCACAGCCCGCCCACGGTGCGCACGACGACGGCGTAGTTGAAGAACACCAGGGCCACGACGACCCCGGCGAAGGACTCCTCGATGCCGAGCCACCCGAAGGTGCCGCCCGGGGCGAACAGCGCCCGGAAGGCCACGCCGACCACGACGGTCGGCAGCACGAACGGCACGGTCACCAGGCCGCGTGCCAGCGCCCGGCCCGGGAACCGGCACCGGTAGAGCACGTAGGCGCCGGGCAGCCCGAGCAGGACGGCCAGGACCGTGCCGACGGACGCCTGGGCGAGGGTCTGCCCGACGACGCGCCACGTGCGGGGCTGGGACAGGACCTCCGCGAACCCGGACAGGTCGAGCGCGCGAGTGCCGCCGTCGTCGGTGAAGAACCCCTGGACGACGAGCGCCGCCACGGGCCACGCGAAGAACACCCCGAGGAACAGCAGGGGCAGGCCCGCGGCGAGGACCCACCACAGCCAGGTCCCCGGGGCGGGCCGACGGCGGGGCGGCCGCAGGGACGCCCCGCCGCTGGTGGAGGGCGTCACCCGATGACCGTGGCCGTCCACTGCTCGATCCACTCGTCACGGTGCGCGGCGATCTCGTCCGGCGCGACGTCGAACGGTTCCTCGGCGAGGGGGGCGAACTGCTCCCACTCGGCCGGCAGCTCGACGGTGTCGTCGGCCGGGTACATGTACATGTTGGCGGGGATGTCGGCCTGCACCTCGGCGGAGGCGAGGAAGTCCACCAGGGCCCGGGCGCCGTCGGGGTTGTCGGTGCCGGCGAGGACGCCGGCGTACTCGACCTGGCGGAAGCAGGTGTCCAGCAGCGCCTCGGTGGTGCTCTCGCTGCCGTCCTCGGTCACGGTGAAGGCCGGAGAGGTGGCGTAGGAGAGCACGATCGGCCGCTCACCGCCCTCGCCGGCCCCGGAGAAGTCGACGTAGTAGGCGTCCGACCAGCCGTCGGTGACCTTGAGACCGTTGTCCGAGAGGTCGGCCCAGTACTGCTGCCAGCCGTCCTCCCCGAAGGCGTCGACGGTGGCGAGCAGGAACGCGAAGCCGGGCGACGAGGTCGCCGGGTTGGTCACGACCGTCAGGTCCTCGTACGCGGGGTCGGTCAGGTCCTCGAGGGTGCTCGGCGGCTCGACGCCCTCGGCCTCGAACCAGGTGGTGTCGACGTTGAGGCAGACGTCGCCCTTGTCGATCGGGGTGAGCCCCTCGAGCGCCGGGTCGACGAGCCCGGTCGCGGACGGGTCGAGGTCGGCCGGCGTGTACGGCTCGAAGACGTCGGCCTCGACGGCACGCGAGGCGAAGGTGTTGTCCACGCCGTAGACGACGTCGCCGAGCGGGCTGTCGGCCGTGAGCACGAGCTGGTTGACCAAGGTGCCGGCGTCGCCGGCGGCGACCTGCTCGACGGTGAGCCCGGTCTCCTCCTCGAACGACTCCAGGACCCCCTCGCTCAGGGCGAAGGAGTCGTGCGTGACGAGCGTGACGGTACCGGACAGCTCCGGCGTGGCGCTCGCGTCGGCGGAGCCCGCGGAGCTGCTGGGCGCTGCTCCGGGGGACTCCTCGCCGCCGCAGGCGGCCAGCGCGGGCAGCAGCGCGACGACGGCGGTGGTCGCGACGGTGCGACGGAGACGATGACTCATGTGTCCTCCTCAGACGTTCGAGAAGGGGGTCCGCCGCTCGGAGGGTCCGAGGCGACGGGATCGAGAAGCCCGACTTCCTCCACCGGTGCTAACCGGATCAGGTTCGAGGGTCTGCGGTGGTCCGCACTCTCAGCGCCGATGGCGCTCCCCTGTCGTTCCCCCCGAGCCTACACACCTCGAGCACGCTACGGTGGTGGCGTCCGTGGCGCGGACCTCCCGACGGAGTCCGTCCGTGACCGCCCGGCGCACCGAACGACTGGAGGACCCGTGGAGCTGTCCAAGAGCACCGAGCCGACGCTGGCCGTGAAGGTCGGGACGATCGCGGCGACCCTCGCCGCCGGCTGGGTGGCCCAGAAGATCATCAAGACGATCTGGGAGAAGGCCACGGGCAAGGAAGCCCCGATCGACCTGGACGCGGACGACATCCCGATCGTCCAGGCGATCACGTTCGCCGCCGTCACGGGTGGCGCCGCGGTGATGGCCCGCCGGCTCGCGAAGCAGGGAGTCGTCAAGGCGGTCGACCGCCGCGCCAAGAAGATCTCGACGGTCTGAGTCCCGGACTCGCGGGGCGGCTCGTTCGCCCCGCGAGCGGTCGGACGGTGACCGGCGCGCCTCGCGAGAGGTCGGACCGGTACCGGTGCTCAGCGCCGGGTGCTCTGACGTCGACGGGCCAGCTGGGCCTCGTGCCCGTGCGGGCGGTCCACGCTGTGGACCGCGTCGAGCGCGGCCTGCAGCCGGTCGTCAGGCTCTCCACGGGACGTGCGGAGCTCGCTGACGACCTGTGACGCCGCTGACTGCATCGGGATCCCGGCTCGTGCGGCGACCTCGCCGAGCAGGTCCGTGGCGTCGGCCTCGTCCAGGCCCCGCACGATCATGAGGGCACCCTTGACCTGTTCGACGGCGGCGGCGGAGACCATCGCCCGCCCGACGGCACGGTGGGACTCGCGGTCCAGCACCTCGCGAGCGACCGGGCTGACGTCCAGCACGTACCCGCCCACCCGGGCGATGGCCCCGTCCTCGTCCAGCTGCCCCCGACCCGTGACGACGACCGTACGTGCCTTGCCGTGCGGGTCGATGATGCGGTGGGCGCTGCTGAACGGCCGCCCGGCCCGCAGGGACACGATCGCCGTCCGCGACACGCGCGCCCGGTCGTCCGGGTGGGTCCGCGCCCGGATGATGTCCACGGTGGGTGTGAGATCGCCGGGCTCCGACCCGTACATCCGGTAGACCTCGTCGGACCACCACACGGCACCGGAGGGCGCGTCGATCCGGTACTGACCCACGACGAGCTGGGTCCCGGTGGAGAGTGCGTCGGTCACCGATGAGAGCGCGGAACTCTTCATGATCCGCGACGACGACAGCGAACTCATGTGTTCTCCTCCCGACGATCTCACCGGGCCGGGCCGGGCCGGTGTGGCCCACCGTACTCCGCGGAGTCACGAGCGCCACCTGGGCGGACGTCTTCACCCGCGGGTTTCACCCGCCGACGCTGTGCGCGTCCTGGGTCGTCGTCCGGGCCATGGTCACCGACTGCTCGCGGCGGTGCGCCCGCACGGACCACGCGACCGCCGCGGCCCAGAGCACGACGACGGCGGCGAGGACCACCGTCGTCCAGGCCGGCGCGAGGTCGACCGTGGCGAGCAGGGTCCGGCTGTTGGTGAGCACGATGACGCCACCGACCGCCGATCCGAGCACCCGGGGCGGCACGAGCCGGACCAACCAGGCCGCGACCGGCGCGGCGACGAGGCCGCCCAGCAGCAGGGCGGTGGCCCACATCGGGTCGATCCCCGCCGTCCCGAGGCCCACGAAGAAGCCCAGGCTGGCCGCCACGGCGACGAAGAACTCGCTGGTGTCGATCGAACCGATGACCTTGCGGGGCTCCAGGCGTCCGCTGGCGAGGATCGCCGGCGTCCCGACCGGCCCCCAGCCGCCACCACCGGTGGCGTCGAGGAAGCCGCCGACCAGGCCGAGGGGCGCGAGGAAGCGGCGACGCAGCGGCTGGCCGATCTTGTCGGTGCGCAGGCCGCGGAACGTGAACCGGGACAGCACGTACACGCCGAGCGCGAGCAGCAGCACCGACATGACCGGCTTGGCGAGATCGGTCGACAGCCACGACAGGAACGTCGCCCCGGCGAACGCGCCGATCGCCCCCGGCACGCCGATGCGCGCGACGACGCGCCAGTCCACGTTGCCGAACCGCCAGTGCGACGCCCCCGACGCGAGCGTGGTCCCGATCTCCGCGAGGTGCACCGTGGCCGACGCCGCGGCAGGGTTGGTCCCGATCGCCAGGAGCAGCGTCGTCGACGTGACGCCGTAGGCCATGCCCAGGCTGCCGTCGACGAGCTGAGCCCCCAGGCCCACGAGAGCGAGCAGCACCAGTGTCTGCATCACGAGTCCCTCCGTCCGTGCGTGGTCGGCGACCCCGCTGAAGTGACTATATCCGATCGGGCTAGTCGGGTTTAACGACGCGCAACATCCTGGTCGGATCTGCGTCGCCGGACCCGGAGGGGGCCGCGATCAGGGGTTCTGCCAGGCGGAGTCGCTGGACGTCAACGACCGGATCTCGTCCGGGAGGGATCCCGCCGCCAGGTCGGACACGGTGACCTCCTCCAGGACACGCCGCACGCTGGCCCGCAGGGCCACCCAGACGTGCAGGAGGTCGGCGGCGGCCCCCTCGTAGTCCAGGTCGGCGGGACGCTCGTCGCGGACGAACACCAGCGGGCCGTCGACGGCCCGCACGACGTCCGCCACCGTCACCTGGTCGGCGGGTCGTGCCAGGACGTAGCCACCCCGCGCGCCCCGGCGGCTGGCCACGATGCCCTCGCGGCGCAGGTCACGCAGGATCGACTCGAGGAAGCGGTGCGGGATGTGCTGCGCCTCGGCCAGCGACTCGGCGGGCACGGGTGCACCGTCGTCGCCCGCGGCGAGCTCGGCCGTCGCTCGCACCGCGTAGTCGGCCTTCGCCGAGACCCTCACCCTGGTTCCTCCCGTTCAGCAGTCCGCCCCGCACGCTCACCGCGCACCCTGCGCTCATCGTAGAGGTGGAGAGCGGGCCGTCCGCCACGGACCCGTCCGCGATGCCGGCACGCCGCCGCGGGCCGGGTGGACGCCGTCCGCGCGGTCCGCTGCGGTCTCGGGGGTTCGGTGGGGAAATGCAGCAGGCCCCCCACCTGTGGTGGGGGGCCTGCTGTGAAGGGTGTCCGGCGGCGTCCTACTCTCCCACCCCGTCTCCAGGGCAGTACCATCGGCGCTG
>NZ_JAUQYN010000005.1:0-199995 GCF_030586525.1 Isoptericola sp. 178
CGATCCAAAGGAACCAATGAAGGTTCAAAATTTGGCATTGACTATCAAGCACACTGTTGAGTTCTCAAACAACCGACACACACCATCCAGGACCGGAACTTTCCGTTCCGACCCCGTCCGGGGCAACCCCTCTAACTTAGCATTTCGCTTTTCTCTCTGCAAACCGCCCCGATCTTTTCGATCGGATACAGCTTTGACAAAAGCGACCCGCTCCACCCGGTTCAGGGCGCACAATGCTACCTGTCCCGGAGGGTGGTGGTCGTCAGCTCCGGCCCGGCCACCGAATCGAACCCTGCGGTTCGTTCATCTGGTGTCCGTCGGCCCGTCGGGCTGACGTCAGAGAACATTACCGATGCCTCTCCCCGAGAGTCAACGTCGGACGACGTGGCGCGCGCCACTCTCCTGGCAGAGGCCCGGAATCCTGCC
Source organism: Isoptericola sp. 178 (assembly GCF_030586525.1). NCBI lineage: Bacteria > Bacillati > Actinomycetota > Actinomycetes > Micrococcales > Promicromonosporaceae > Isoptericola > Isoptericola sp. 178. Next base: position 427 of record NZ_JAUQYN010000005.1, read on the forward strand.
GCTGGAGCACCCCGGATCAGCTCTCCGACCGGCGGTCCAGCGGCTGACCTCGGCGAGACGACGTGTTCCGCAGGCGGCTCCGCCGTGTCGGCACCGTGAACGGCAGGTGGTCGACCGGGACGGAGCTCGACAGCCGGCAGCGGGGCCGAGTCCGTCCGGACGGGCTCTCGTCGCGCCGTGCGATCCCGACCTCAGGACTCGTCGGTCCGACCCGCACGCCAGATCATCACCACGCCGACCACGACGAGGAGCGATCCACGATCGACATCGTGAGGCCGATCGCCTCCCCGACCTCGAGCGCGTGGGACAGCACCACAGCATGCACTCCCGCTGCGGTCCAGCATCGGGCCGGTCAGGCACGGCGTCGTCCGGCGCGCGACGCCGTGACGGGCAGGACGTCTCCGCAGGAGAGGCACCCGGTCCCCCGCTCGTGCACCCGGGGCACCGGCATGCGGAAGGTGGAGGCTGGATCGCCGGCGTGGTCGGCGGACGGTCCGGAAACGACGACGGGGCCCACCAGATGATCTGGTGGGCCCCGCGTGTGCTGCGCGCCCGGAGGGATTCGAACCCCCAACCTTCTGATCCGTAGTCAGATGCTCTATCCGTTGAGCTACGGGCGCAGTACGTCCGATGCGTTCGCACCGGCCGACGAGAACTCTACCGCCCTCCACGCCGATCCCCAAACCGGATCGGCCGTTCGTGACCCACGCCACGGGATGGCGAACGAGGCCACAGAAAAGGCCCCGGGCGTCGAGCTCCGAGGCCTTCCTGGCGGAGACGGCGGGATTTGAACCCGCGAACGGGTTGCCCCGTTACCACCTTAGCAGGGTGGCGCACTAGACCAGACTATGCGACGTCTCCTCGCGGCCGGTGACGACGCACGTCGCCATGCCGCGGCGACCAGACTAACCGCCAAGGACCGGATGGAGCAAAGCGCCGTCGTATCGTCAGGGCATGGCGCGCACCACAGTCGGCGAGGACTACGACGTCCTCGTCATCGGATCCGGGTTCGGCGGCAGCGTGGCGGCGCTGCGGCTCACCGAGCGGGGCTACCGCGTCGGTGTCCTCGAGGCGGGTCGGCGGTTCGCCGACCACGAGCTGCCCCGCACGTCGTGGGACCTGCGGCGCTTCCTCTGGGCACCTGCGTTCGGGTGCTTCGGCATCCAGCGCATCCACCGGCTCCGTGACGTCCTCGTCCTCGCGGGTGCCGGCGTCGGCGGCGGATCGCTGGTCTACGCCAACACGCTGTACCGCCCGGTCGGCAGGTTCTGGTCGGACCCGGCCTGGTCCGGCATCACCGACTGGGAGTCCGAGCTGCAGCCCCACTACGACCAGGCCGAACGCATGCTCGGCGTCGTCGACTACGGACGCACGACGCCGGCTGATGAGGTCATGCGTGACGTCGCCCGGAGCATGGGCGTCGAGTCCACCTGCCGCACCGCACGCGTCGGGGTCTATCTCGGGGACGACGACGCGACCGGGGCGGCCGCCGGGGCGCGGGACCCGTACTTCGGCGGGATCGGCCCGGACCGGAGCCCCTGCCTGCACTGCGGCGAGTGCATGACCGGGTGCCGGCACAACGCGAAGAACACCCTCGTCAAGAACTACCTCTACCTGGCGGAGCGGGGCGGCGCGCAGGTGCATCCCCTCACCACGGCCACCGCCGTCGTCCCGTCCCCCGACGGAGGCTACGAGATCCGCACCCACCGCACCGGCCGCCCGTGGTCACGGCGCCGGACCCTGCGCGCCCCGCAGGTCGTCCTCGCCGCCGGCACCCTCGGCACGCAACGCCTGCTGCACGCGATGCGCGACGCCGGCACGCTGCCCCACCTGTCGGACCGCCTCGGCGAGCTCACCCGGACGAACTCGGAGGCTCTGCTCGGGGCCGGCCTCCCCGCCCGGGACCGGCACGAGGCCGACTACACCCGCGGCGTCGCGATCACCTCGGCGTTCGCGCCGGACGACGAGACACACGTGGAGCCGGTGCGCTACGGGCGAGGATCCAACGCGATGGGGCTGCTGCAGACCGTCCTGGTCGACGGTCGACGCCGCCCCGGGGACCGTGCCCGATGGCTCCGCTGGCTGGGAGAGCTGTGGAGGCAGCGCAGGCACCTGCCATCGCTGCTCGACCTGCGCGGGTGGTCGCAACGCACCGTCATCGCCCTGGTGATGCAGAACCGGGACAACTCGCTCACCACGTTCACCCGCCGCGGTCTCCTGGGCAGGAGACTGTCCTCCCGCCAAGGGACCGGTGAGCCCAACCCCGCGTGGATCCCCGTCGCGCACGACGTCGTCCGCGCGATGGCCGCACGGATGGGCGGCGTGCCCGCCGGAAGCATCGGCGATCCGTTCGACGTCCCGATGACCGCGCACATCCTCGGCGGGTGCACGATCGGCGAGTCGGCCGACACGGGTGTCATCGACCCCTACCACCGGGTGCACGGTCACGACGGCCTGCACGTCCTCGACGGGTCCGCCGTCACCGCCAACCTCGGGGTGAACCCGTCACTGACGATCACGGCGATGGCCGAGCGCGCCTGTGCGCTCTGGCCCAACCGCGGGGAGCCCGACCGGCGCCCGGCCCCCGGAGGCTCGTACACCGCCGTCACCCCGACGCGCCCGGTCCGACCGCTCGTCCCCGAGACGGCTCCCGGGGCCCTGCGCCTGCCCGTCGTCGAGCTCCGCACACGACGCGACCGGGATGCGACGACGTGACGTCGCACCCCGGCCGGTGGCGGAGGGCGGGGTCTGCTGCACCGGGGGCCCGGGACGGCTCCAGACTCCGATGACGTCCGCCCGCGCGGCCGCCGTCGGGTGAGGCGCTAGGCCGCCGTGTGCCGGACGACCCACTCGGTGACGATGCCGACGACCTCGGGATCGACGGGGCGTCGCACTTCCTCGCGGTACAGCCGGAGGGAGGGCGTGCCCGGTTGGCGACGCAGCGTGTGCGACAGGTCCGGGATGCGGTGGACGGTGACCTCGGCGGGAGCGGTGGACCGGACCACGTCGAGGTCGTCGCTGCTGACCTGGAGGTCCTTCTCGCCGGTGATCGCGAGGACCGGGGCGGTGATGCGGCGGATGTCCTCGACCGGGTCATGGGCCATGTACTCGCGGACCCAGCGGGCGTTGACCCGGGCCCCGTTGACACGCGCGACGTCGGCCGTCGTGGCCTTGAGCCTGCGGTGGTTGCCCCGCACCCTGTCGACGAGGTCGATGCGCAGCAGGCGCATGACGGCGCGCAGCACGGCAGGAAGGCCGTCTCGCAGCCTCTCGGCCTGCTGCACGAGCACCTCCTCACCCGGACGTGCCGCACCGGCGAGGAGCACGACGCCCGCCAGCTGTGTGTCCCCCGCCGCGACCGCGGCGGCGAGCAGGGCACCCTCGCTGTGGCCCAGGACGACGACGCGAGCGGGGTCGACCCCTGGTTGTGACGCCAGCAGGGCTCGGGCAGCACGTGCGTCCGCCACGAGGTCCGACACGCCGGCAGCGCGCCAGTCTCCGGGGCTGTCGCCGACACCCCGCTTGTCGTAGCGCAGGCTGGCCACGCCGCGGTCCGCGAGGGCGTGCGCAAGCTGGCGGGAGACGTCGACCTGCAGCCGTGGGTGGCTGCCCTCACGGTCCAGCGGCCCGGAGCCCGGCAGCAGCAGCACCGCCGCACGCGCAGGACTGTCGGGACGGCAGACGGTGCCCGCCAGTGTCGCCCCCTCGGAGGTGAAGCGCACGTCGTGCTCGCGGATGGCTGTCGGCGGCGAGGACTCGGTCGTCATCCGGCGTGACGCGAGCGTACCGGCGACGGTGCGGGCGCCCTCGTGGCCGAGGAGGAGCTCGTCCCAGCGGGCGCCACGCAGCTCGATCCGCAGCGCCGGCTGACCGCGCCGCACCGAGACGACGGTGCGACGCATGCGACCGCCTTCACGACGGCGCCACGTGCCGACCTTGCGCAGTCCGGGCACGCCCAGTCCCGGCGCGCGGATCCCTCGTGCGGCGCGGAGGCCGTCGGACTCCACGGACACGGCGGCGACGGCGGCCCACGGGACGCTGATGTCGCGCACGAGCCCGGCGACCTTCTCGTACACGCTGAAGGACACGGAGAGCTCGGACGGGGTGGAGCTGATCGTCGGCATGACCTAGATTGTTCTCATAGATGGAAACGTTGTCAAGATTGAGAATGGTGAGTGACCATGACGCTGTCGAGCCTTCTGCTGCACCCGGTGCGGCTGCGGGTCGTCCAGACGTTCCTCGGCCGCGGCGAGCTGACGACCGCAGCACTGGGGAGGCATCTCGCCGACGTCCCGCCGGCCACGCTCTACCGCCACGTCAACGCCCTGCTGGAGGCCGGCGTGCTCGAGGTCGTCGACGAGCGCAAGGTGCGCGGTGCCGTCGAGCGCACGCTGGTCCTGCGAACGGCCCGAGCCAGCCTCGGTCCCGACGAGGCGGCCACGATGACCACCGAGGAGCACCGTCGGGCTTTCGCCGTGTTCGTGGCCGGGCTGATCGGCGACCTGGACCGCTACCTGGCGCGCGGGGACCAGGATCTCGCGCGCGACCGGGTCGGCTACCGGCAGTACGCCGCCCACCTGACCGACGAGGAGATGGACGAGTTCATCGCCGATCTGCGCGCCGTCATCGAGCCCCGGCTCGAGCTCGCGCCGGGCCCCGGCCGACGACGCCGACTGGTCAGCCACGTCCTGATGCCGGACGCCGACTGACGGGTCATTCGAACGCCTCGAGCACCTGACGGGCCGCGGCGGCGACGAGTCGGTCGTCTGGGTCGGCGTCCGGCTGCCCCTTGTCGGAGAAGACCGCGAGCACGACGGGAGCGCGACCAGGCGGGGTGACCACCGCGATGTCGTTGCGGGTGCCGAACCCACCGGTCCCGGTCTTGTCGCCCACGGCCCAGCCGGCGGGCGTGCCGGCGCGGATCAGGTCGTCGCCGGTCGTGTTGCCGAGGAGCCAGTCGTTGAAGAGGTCTCGGTCGTCGGTGTCGAGCGCCGCCCCGACGGCGAAGGCCCGCAGGGTCGCGGCCATGGCACGCGGGGTGGTCGTGTCGCGGACGTCCCCCGGGACGGCCTCGTTCAGGGAGGGTTCGTCGCGCGCAGGCCGTGTCACGTCGTCACCGACGGCCTGAAGGGCCGATCGGAGGCCTGCGGGCCCGCCGACATCCCGCAGCAGGAGGTTGGCGGCGGTGTTGTCGCTGTAGCGGACGGCGGCCTCGGCGAGCTCACGGCGGGTCATCCCCGTCGCGACGCGGTCCTGCGTCACCGGCGAGTACGCGACGAGGTCCGCCTCGGTGAAGGTGACGACCTGGTCGAGCTCCGTGTCGTCGGTCGTGGCGAGCACCACCCCCGCCAGCGGCGCCTTGATCGTGGACGCGTAGGCGAAGCGCTCGTCGGCCCGGTACTCGACCTGCTTCCCGGACCCGGTGTCGACGGCGACGACGCCGAGGCGGGCGTCGAACTGCGCCTCCAGCTCCTCCAGCGCCCGGGCCACCTGCGGGTCCGTCGGCACCTCATCGCCGGGACCGGCGGAGTCGGGAGGCTCGGTGGCCTCGCGGCTGGCCACCGCCGCCGGTGGCTCCTCGGCCACGGCGGCGGACGACCCGTCGTCGGGGCCGTCCTCGACGGCGCCGCAGCCTGCCCCGAGCAGCAGGACGAGGACCGCCGGCAGGTACCGACGCGCCGTGGTCCGGGATGTGGCGCGATCGCGCACGTCGTCTCCTCCTTCTCGCGCGGCAGGGCCTGGTCCATGGACGGCTCCGACGTCGGCCGGTGGGCAGCCGCCGGGTTCGACGAACCGAAGTTCCCGACGGGCCCGCCGACCTCCACGCCATTCTCGACCACCGCGGACGGGCCGTCGACGAGCGCGGTCTCGCCGGCCGGGTCCACCTGTCCCGGGTGGCCCTCGTGGGCCACTCCTGGGGCGCCCGGACGGTCGCCGGACCGTGCGCGCTCTTGTGCCGAGCACCGCCGACCGGATGTCGGGGCCGGCGGTGCTCAGCGGTCTGGGCGCCTAGAGCGCGGTCGGGCTCAGTTCCAGAGCCCGACCATGAAGAGGACGGCTCCGAGGAGGACGATCAAGGTCGTCCACCACGCGGTCTGCTCGAGTCGGCTGGTCATGCTTACCTCACCTTCGGATGTGTGTCAGACGTCTGTTGGGCGCGCTCGGCGGATCAGCTCCACCACAGGAACAGCACGATCGCCAGCAGAGCGAGCGGGGCCAGCGAGAGCCAGCGCACGGTGCGGGTGTCCATGGGTCACCTCCCTTCGGTGTCGAACGGCGCCGACGGCCATGTCGCACGTCGGAGCAGTAGGGTGGTCGGCTCGCGCGCGGCGCCCCAGGAGCAGCCGGGCGGCGCGGCGGCCGTACACGTCGGTCGGAGGCCGGTCTCACTCATGACGGGGCGCGCTCACCGACCGCCTGGCTCAGCTGGGTCGAGTACCAGTCGAGCGTGCTCTCGAGCGCTTCGAGCAGCGGCGTCGGGTGCGCCTCGAATCGTTGCTCGAACGCGGTCGACACCATGTTCTGCGGAAGCAGGTGCTGGTAGAACATCTCGGCGTACTCGGCCATGAACGTCTCGTCGAACGGTCCGTACGGACGGGCCTCCTCGAGCCGGTGCACCCGCAACGGGCGCCCGACCAGACGACCGACCTCCCGGTGGACCTCGTCGGTCGTGACCGCCGGGACGGCAGGAAGGTGCCAGACCCGCCCGCCGTCCTCCTCGCGGGCCCCGCCCAGGGTGGCAAGTCCAGCGGCGACGTCCGGGACGAAGGAGTAGCTGTGCGGGAGGGAGGTGTCGCCAAGGGCGAGGACCGGCTCGTCGGTCAGCGCCCCGGGGAAGAACGCACCGCCGAGGGTGGAGTTGACGACGCCCGGACCGAAGAAGTCGGCGGAGCGACCCAGGGCGACCCAGGCGTCACCTGCTTCGTGCCGACGGAGGTAGAAGCGGTCGAGGTCCGCGCGCATGCGGCCCTTCCGGCTGGTGGCTGCCCAAGGCGTGCTCTCGGTGATCGCCTCCCCGTCGGCCTCACCGTAGGGGTACAGCGTGTCCAGCACCACGAGCCGGGAGCCGTGGTGCGAGGCTGCGCCGACCACGCTGCGCGCGATCCGCGGCATCACCTCCACCTGCAGGTGATAGGAGACGTTGACGCAGTGGTAGAGGACGCTCGCTCCTTCGGTGGCCCGGAGCGCCTGCTCTGGATCCGTGAGGTCGGCTCGACGCAGTTCCGCGCCGGCGGGTGCCTCGACGGCGCTGCGGTCGACCACTCGGACACGATGACCTCGGGTCACCAGCGCTCGCGCGAGGGTGGTGCCGGCCGGGCCGGCACCAAGGACGACATGCAGGGAACTGTTCATGAGGACTCCTTCGGGGTGAGTGAATGGTCAGTCACTTGTTCGGCCGAAAAAATCGGCCCGCCGATCTGCGGGCCGGACATCGGTCGATGACGACGAGGACTGCGTACGTCATCGGAAGGGCCACGACGAGCGCGACCACGACGGTGCGCCACTACGGCGGGCCATCGTCCTCGACCTCCTCCCGTGTCAGGGGCGCCGCGGGCGAGGGGTGGCGGATACCGCGACTGAGCGCCCTCGCCCACGACTGGTCGAGGTCAGGGATGCCCAACATCGTGAGCAGGTGGCACAGCTGGCCCACCGCGACGAATCGCTGGACCTGCGCATCCGAGCCCCGCGATCGGGACTGCGCAAAAGACGTGATGCGAGCGACCCCCCTCGTCATCGATGCGTGGATCTCGGGGACGTCGGACGCACTCAGGGCGTGCACCTGGAGCAGGAGGAGATCGCGGTCTGCGATCAGTCGGGCGTAGGCACCCCCCATGGCCTCCAGCACATCGGCAGGTTTGACGGACGCAGAGGCGCTCGCACCTTCCTCCAGTGCTGCCTCCACCAGATCGAAGCACCGGTCGAGGGCTGCCACGAACAAGGCCGTCTTGTTCGGGAAGAGCTTGAAGACGTACGCCGGGGAGATGCCCGCGTCCTGCGCGAGGGCCGTGGTGGGAGTCCCCAGGTAGCCCGTGCGAGCGAACGTACGAATGGCACTGTCCACCAGAGCGGCCCGCCGGGACTGAGAGGTTGAGGTCACGGTGCGCGCCATGTGAGTGACTGTACACTCACTCCCGCCGGACAGCAACCCCTCGGGACCATGCGTCGTCGGCTCATCGTGCGGGTGTGCGAGCGGGGCCGGTGCCGCGCGTCGTCCGCCAGATGATGGTGGTGATGACGACCAGTGCGGCGCTCGGGATGAGATACGTGATCGAGCCGGCGGTCTCCGCCCGGCCGCTGAGTGCCCCACTGACATCGGTGTGCAGGGTGGTGGCCAGCACCAGGCCCACGACGTTGTAGAGCGCGTGGAGTGTGACGGCGACCTCGAGCCCACCGGTGCGCCACGTGATGACGGCCATCGACCCGAACAGCACGAGGTAGGAGGTGAGGATGTAGGGGTCGAGCGAACCGTGGGCGAGTGCGAAGAGGACGGTCGTGACGACGACGCCGAGCACCGCACCCGAGCGGGCGCCGCGGGTCCACCCCCCGACGACGCGAAACACCAGGCCACGGAGCCCGTACTCCTCGCCGGCGGCCGCCAGCGGCGTCAGCAGCATGCCGATCACGAAGTACGCCACGAGGTCCGCGATCGCCCACGGGATCTGCTCGCCGGGCTCCAGCAGGGAGCTGACGGAGACCGCGACGAGCAGCAGCGGACCGAAGACCAAGAGCGTTCGGGCCACGAGCCCGTACCGGAAGCGTCCGACCACGGAGTGCAGTGAGCGGGCGGGCAGTCCGTAGAGCCAGCGTTGCAGCAGCATGGAGTAGGGGATCAGCACCGCGAGGGAGAGAGTGCCTGCGGCATGCTGGAGCGGGGTGGACCCCGCGCCTCCCATCAGGTGCGTGTCGATGAGGGACGCGCCGAACAGGAACAGCTGGGCGAAGCCGACGAGTCCGGCGAGCAGCAGCACGATGGCCAGCAGGCCGCGCGGGATGCGGCGTGCGTCGCCCGCGTACACGCGGTGGTACTCGACGTCGGCCGGCACACCGGATGGACGGGTCGGTCCCTCGAGCTGGAGGGGAGGGTTCTGGGTGGCGTTGGGCACGGTTCTCCTGGTGGGGTCAGCCGGCGAGGTCGTCGAGCCAGTTCGAGCGCATCCGGAGGGCGCGTTCGGTGCTACCGATGACCGCGGCGATCCCGACGAGCACGTTGCCCGTCGGGGGAAGGCGGATGGGCGAGGTGAACGTGCCGATCGAGTCGGCGACGAGAGGGACCTGGGAGATCTCCTGGATGATCTGCGGGACGGCTACGCACACCCCGGCGAGGACGAGCAGGGCCGAGGCGAGGCCGACGACCCGGCTCAGGCGAGGACGCTCGTGGTGCAGACGTGCGCGGCGCCCCTCGGCCGAGGCGGGGTGGGGGATCAACGGCACCTCGCCACCGCCCGCGGGTACGTAGTGGCAGCGTCGGAGCCCGAAGGTGCCGACGGCGACCTCGATGCGGCCGCCCGGCACCACGAACCGCGCCGGCAGCGTCGAGACGGCGAGCTGTACGCCGTCGCGGTAGAGACGCGCACGGACCGCGCCGTCGGAAGCGTCGCCGGCTCGGCGGACGTCGACGGCGTAGGTGGAGGCCGCACCCCCGGGCGCGGGCAGCGTCAGTGTGCGCAGGGACCTGCCGACCAGCTGCCACCAGCGGAAGTGCGGCAGCGGCTGCCCGGTTCCAGGACGCACGCGCCGTGCAGCGAGGCGGTTCCGCGCTCCGTCGAGCATTCGCTCGCCCCCTCTCGTTCTAGTACGCTGTAATAGAGATGTTGGAGTGGACGCTATCACACTGTGATACTCAATCCAGGCGAGAGGGACGGACATGAGTGCGCGCACCGAGGAACCAGGAACGCGGGACAAGATCCTGATCGCCGCGGCGACGATGCTCGGGGAGAACCCGACCGCCCGCTTGAGCGTCCGGGCGGTCGCCGCTCGCGCTCAGGTGAGCACCGGCTCGCTACGGCACTTCTTCCCGACGCAGCGAGCGCTCATCGATACCGTGATCGCCGGGCTCTACGAGGTCGACATCCCCGACGACCCGATCGACGACCGCACGAGGACGCCGAGCGGACGTCTCCTCGCGGGGATGCAGCTACTCCTGGCACAGGTGGGCGCCGGAGACAGCGCACGCCAGCACTGGGCGGCGCTGTACGACGCATACATCGCCTCCCCTCCCACCGACGACGAAGCCGCGACCTACTTCGCCCTGGAACGCCTGGGCCGCCAGCGCGTCGAGCGTTGGCTGGCGGCTCTCGCCGAGGAGGGCGCGATACCCGCTGGCGATATCGCGCAGCGCGCGCGGTTCCTCATGACCGTCCTCAACGGCCTGATGACAGAACGCGCCCTGCCCGCCGACGCGCTGCAGGTCCAGACCGAGACCGAGACACTCCGCCTGGCGGTGCACGCCGTCATCTCCGGACCGGTCCAGGAGCCGGGACCCGACACCTGACCCGACCACCGGACCGACATCGTCCGTGGGGGACGGCCGAGGGAGGTGGTGCGGCCACGCTGCGCGGCTCCTGGCCCACGACCCCCGGCGGCCGATCGTCACCCCGGGCGACGGGTCCACCCGTCAGCTCTCAGACCCGGGGCGTCCCTCCCGGTAGAGCACGAGGTGCTCGTGGAAGAGCACTCCGTCGCGGATGTCCCCGGTGGCAGTGAAGCCGGTGTCGTCGGCGTAGTCGATGTGGGAGCCGGTGACGGTGTAGCTGCCGGTGTAGGCGCTACGCCTCGTCCCGCGGGCTTCGTCGTAGCGACCGTCGGCTCGCAGCTCCTGACGGATGTGCCCGTCGGCGGTCACCCACATCCCGGTGACGTCCATCGCCTCGATCCCTGGTGCGGATCGGGTCTCCTGCGGCGGGTCCGGCTGCTTCGGCACGATGTCTTCCTCTCGTCTCGTCGGTCTCCTTCAGCAACCCAGCCTGGACGGACGTCGGGGCGAGGGCCAGGGCGGCCTGCGCCGGGGTACGGCACACCCAGGTACGAGGGCGGGGCCCGGGTCTATCCTGCGCGCATGGGCGGACGCAACGATCTCGGCGACTTCCTCAGGGCGCACCGCGGCCGGGTGCGACCCGACGATGTCGGGCTGGCTTCGTACGGCGCCCGCCGGGTCGCAGGGCTACGGCGTGAGGAAGTGGCTGTGCTGGCGGGGATGAACAGCGACTACTACGCCCGCCTGGAGCAGGGCCGTGAGCGCAGCCCGTCCCCGCAGATCCTCGAGGCGATCAGCGGAGCGCTGATGCTGGACGACGATGCTCGTGGGCACCTGTTCCGGCTCGCGGGAACCGTCCCACCGGGGAGACGCGGGGTGCCCCGGGAGTCGATCAGCCCCGGGATGCGTCAGCTGCTGGACGGGTACCCGAACGCCGCGGCATTCGTCCTCAACCCCGCCACGGACGTCCTGGCGGCCAACGCCATGGCGACGGCGCTCTTCTCGCCGTTCGTGACGATGGACAACCTGGCTCGCATGACCTTTCTGGACCCCGCCGCTCCCAGCTTCTTCGCCCACTGGGCGCGGGCGGCCGAGGCGGTGGTCGCGGAGCTGAGGCATGCCACGGGCCTCAACCCGCAGTACCGGCGTCTCCACGAGACGGTCCGTCGCCTGATCGAAGAGAGCGACGAGTTCGCCACCCTGTGGTCCTCGCATGCTGTTCAGGGGAAGACCCGCGCGAGCAAGGAGCTTCTCCACCCCGATGTCGGGCGCCTCCACCTGACCTTCCAGAGCTTCGACGTCCGGGGAGCGACGGGCCAGCAGCTGGTGATCTACCACGCCGAGCCGGGGAGCCCGAGCGCCGAGGCCCTCGCTCTGCTCGGCAGTCTGCACGTCACCCGTCGCCAGGACGCCGGTCCCGGACGCTGACGCGTCCGCGTCGGCACCACGGCGCTCTTCTCTTCGCCCCTCAGGCGGTCGGGACGGTGTTCAGCACGTACTCCCGCGAGGCGTGGACCTCGTCGCGCAGGGCGGACAGATCGACGCCCAGGACCTGACCGTCCCACTTGCGAGGCTCGCCGTTGATGAGCACCGCACTGATGTTGCGGGCATCGGACCCCAGGACGACGGTGCCGATCGGGTCGTTGAGCGGCATGTTGTTGAGGTCCTCGGCGCGGATCACCAGGAGGTCGGCCTTCTTGCCAGGGGTGAGCGATCCGGTGACGTGTGCCAGGCCGTTGGTGCGGGCTCCCTGGAGGGTCGCGAAGTCCAGCACGTCACGCGAGGTGATCCTTGCCGGCTGCTGTTCGGTGCCGTAGGCGGCGTTGACCGCACGCATCCGCTGAATCGCGTGCAGCGCCCGCATCTGCGTGAACATGTCGCTGGCCAGTGCGACCTCGACGTCGATGCTCAGACCTGGACGGACGCCGACAGCCAGCGCCTCGTCGATGGCGGGAATCGCGGTCTCAAGACCGATCTGAGCGTCCGAGGTCGGGGCGAGGGCGATGGTCGTGCCGCTCTCGCCGATCGCCCTCCACGCAGCGGACGTCAGGCCGGTGGCGTGGATGAGGGTGAGGTCCGGTCCGAGGAGGCCGTCCCTCGCCCAGCTGAGGACGGCCCGTGACGAGGAGGCACCGAAGACGGCGTCCACGCTCACGCCGACACCCAGGTCGCGCGCCGTGCGGGCGAGCTCGGTGCCGTAGGCGAGGGCAGGTCCGCTGATCTCGTCGGTGGCCAGGGCTGCGAGGCGCAGCGTCAGCAGCTGGTCGCCGGAGGAGAAGTACTGCTCCTGCAGACGGGCCAGGTCGCCCGGCCACTGCTTGTCCCAGTCACCGAAGTGCGGCCCCATCGAGGCGTGCACCCCACGGATGCCGGAGTCGACGAGCGCCTCGACCGCGGCGTCGGAGTGCTCGGGAGTGCGGGAGTTGTGGGAGAAGTCGAGCATGCACGTGATGCCGCTGTCGATCGCGGTCAGGGCAGCCAACCGCGTGCCCACGTACATGTCATGGGGCCGGAAGACGGTCGCGTAGCGCGCGAGGGTGGACATCACGTACGCGCCGAGATCATCGACGTCCGGCATGATCCGGCGCAGCTGAGTCTCCCAGGCGTGCCGATGGGTATCGACGAACCCCGGGGTGATGATCGTGTCGGCAGCATCCACGATCACGGCGCCGTCCTGGCTCAGGCCTGGCCCAATCGCGGCGATCGTGTCGCCCTCGACGAGCAGATCCGCTTCGTGCTGGACGCCGTGGCCGGCGTCCATGGTCACGATGGTGGCGTTGGTGAAGAGGATGCGCCGCTTCGGGTCGGGGGACCGGCGCTGCACCTGCTCGAGTACCGCGGGGCTGGTCGTGTCATGGAGGGTCACGAGGGCTCCTGTTCGTCGTGCCGAGGCCAGGAGCCTCAGCGGGGTGGGTACGCGGTCCAGCCTCCGACCGCCCGCGGACGACGACCAGGCCGATCCTTGCCCAGGGATGGCCCACCCACCCTCGCTGGCCCTTTCCAGCACGCGACGGAACCGTCCCCTGGGCGTCGGCCCGGCGAGCCCCACCGCAGGGCGGAGTTCAGTTCCGGTGCAGAGATCGTGGGACCGCGGAGGCATCCCGCGCGGGGTACGGCGTGCTGCGCCAGGTCTGGAGTCTCTTCGACCAACGGTGCGAAGCGCCCTGAGTCACGGGGCCTCCACGCCATCTCGCGACCACCCGGGGGCGCGAGAGGATCTCCCGACGGCGTTTCCCCGGCCATCCCCTGGCACTCGGCCCGCCCGCGACGGGTCGAATGCCAGGAGTCCACGGGGGAACCGCGTGCTTCTGCGGAGGGCGGGGGATTCGAACCCCCGGTTGCTTGCGCAACAACGGTTTTCAAGACCGTCACATTCGGCCGCTCTGTCAGCCCTCCTCGGCCCGACAGTCTAGTCGGGCCCTGCCCGGGGACGACGACGGCCGGGGACGGTGTGCCACCGTCCCCGGCCGTCGGTCGAGATCAGCCGGGCTGGCTGCCCGAGCGCAGCTGGCGCATCGCGAGCTGCACGAGCGAGATCAGCGTCTGCTTGGTCGCCGCCCGCGACCGCGCGTCCGTGTAGAGCATCGGCACGTGCGCCGGGATCTGCAGCGCCTCGCGCACGTCCTCGAGGCGGTGCTTGGCCACACCGTCGAAGCAGTTGACGCCGACGACGAACGGGACGCCGCGCGACTCGAAGTAGTCGATCGCGGGGAAGCACTGCTCGAGACGGTCGGTGTCCACCAGCACGACGGCACCGATGGCGCCGCGGACGAGGTCGTCCCACATGAAGAGGAAGCGGTCCTGGCCGGGGGTGCCGAAGAGGTAGAGCCAGAGGTTGCCCGGCAGCGACACGCGCCCGAAGTCCATCGCCACGGTGGTGGTCGTCTTGCGGTCGGTGACCCCGCCCGCGTCGTCGACGCCCATGGAGTGCTCGGTCATCGCGGCCTCGGTGTTCAGCGGCTCGACGTCCGAGATCGAGCCGATGAACGTCGTCTTGCCGACCGCGAAGCCGCCCGCGACCACGATCTTCGTGACGGTGGGGGCGGCGCTGCCGTCCGGCGCGGTCGCCCTGGCGGGAGCCGTGGGAGCGGGGGCCTGCTCCTGTGCCTCCGGAGCCTGCTGCGGGGCCGCCGGGGCGGCGCTCGAGCTCTGCGCCGGGGCCTGGGCCGTCGGGGCGGCCTGAGTGTCGGTGGCCACACCCGGCTGGGGTGCGGTCGAGGCCTGGGGCTCGGACGTCGCGCGCGCCGACGGTGCGCCACCGCCGAGCACGCTCTGGCGCACCGGGCCACCGCTCATCGCGGCGCCCGACGGTGCGGCACCTGCTGTCGACGCGCCCATCGCACCAGCAGGCTGCGAGATCGGCGCCCAGCTGGGAGCGAACCCGCCCGAGCCTGCGGGCGACGCACTGTCAGAGGGCGGAAATGCCATTGAGAACACTCTCCAAGACGCTCAGGGAAAGTCCCGAGTGGTTGCTGCCGTGGCCCGTGTGGACGTTCACGGGGGCCGAGGTGTGCACGGTGATGTGCCCCTCCTCCTGCATGTCCGCCACCAGGACGCGGACCACACCGAGGGGGAGCTTGAGCAGCGCCGACAGTTCGGCGATCGACACGTAGGTGTGCGCGGCGTGCTGAAGGATCGCGCGCTTCTCCGGCGTCAGACCGTGGCTGCTCACCGCTCCCGGCATGACCTCGACAAGCGCCTCGAGCGGTAGATCGGACATCGACGAGCGGACACGACCTCCCGTGACCGCATAGGGACGCACCGTGGCAGCCTCGTAGCCGTCCGCGGATTGCGCGCCCAGGGAACCGAACGGTGCGTGCGTCATGCTTTACCTCATCCCACCTGTGCGGAGCGCTGGTTGCCGTCGACCGGAAGGGCGCCGCGCATCTCCGAGATGAGCTGCGGCGTCAGGGTCGACTCGGTCCGGGACACCAGCAGGGCCATCTCGTACCCCACGAGCCCGATGTCGCAGTTCGCGTCGGCAACCACGGCGAGCACGGACCCGTTCGAGACGTTCATCAGGAAGAGGTACCCGTTGTCCATCTCGATGATGGCCTGGCGGACGTTCCCGCCGTTGAGCTGGCGCGAGGCGCCGCGGGTCAGGCTCGACATCCCCGACACGATGGCCGCGAGCTGGTCGCCGCTGGTCCGGTCGAGCTGGTCCGACATCGCCATGAGGAGACCGTCGGCCGAGACCACCAGCGTGTGGCGGCTGCCCGGCACGGTCCGGACGAAGTTGTCGAGAAGCCACCCGAAGTTGGTCGCTTCAGTACTGAGGGTCACGCTTCCTCCTCGTCAAATGCGCTCTGCTGCGCAGGTCACCGCTGGTGCGGGGCCGATCCTTGGACATCATTCACGCTCAGGAGCCGTTCGTCGAGGCCCTGTCGTCGGTCTTCTCCGACCGGCCACGCGCGGTCGCCGACTGGAAGGCCGACAACCGGGAGCGCAGCTGCTCCGGATCGCGCTCGATGCGGGCGGTGAAGCGCTCCGGAGGCTCCACGGGCTCGTCACGCCGGGTGCGGCGCGTCAGGCCGTTGCCAGTCGATGCCATGTTCGCGGGCCGATAGCTCTGCTCCTGGTTCGTGGTCGTCACGTTCTCTTCCTGGAAGATGCCGCGCTGCATCAGCGTGGACATCTCCTCGTACAGCACGGCCGACGCCATCCATTCCGAACGCGCCTCGACCGTGTCGGCGACATCGCTCGAGTCGTACGGGTCGACGTCGGAGGTCTCGGTGGATCGCAGCGGAAGGACGGACTCGCCGTAGGAGGTCCGCGCCGGACGCTCCTCCCGGGCCACCTGCTCGGGCTCGGGCGTCGGGGCGGGCTGCGACGACGCCGTCGACTCCGTCGACTGCTGCGGACCCGTCCAGCGTCCCGCCTCCGTCGAGGATCCGGTCGGCCACGTCGTGCGGCCGGTCGGAGCGGCGGACGGCATCGGCAGCTCGTCGGGACGAGGTGCCGGCACGGGCGCCGAGGTCTCGTGCCCGCTAGCCGGTGCCGCGGGTTCGGCCGGCGCCGGGGTGCGCGACGGGCTCGACGCGGCCCACGGCGTGGACGAGGAGTCCGCCGTCGGAGCGGTGAGCGGGTCGTCGCCCGACCCGACCTGCTGCGGCACGGCCCCGTCCTGACCGGACGTCCCGCTCGCGCCGGCCGTCTCGGCCGCGGCGGGCTTGCGCCCGAACAGACCACGCTTGCGGTGCCCGGCACCGGAGGAACCTTCGGTCCGCCGGGTCGGCAGGTCGGACATGAGCTCCTCGAACGCCGGCAGGGCCGAGAACGAGGTCGACTCCTCGGTGCGGTCCGTGCCGTTCGCCGAGGACGCGGTGCGCGAAGGCGTCGGCGCGTCCTCGACCGGCGTCCGGTCGACGGGCTGCTGCGGACGCTCGGCCGGCTGCTCCGGCCGCTCGACCGGCTGCTGCGTCCGCTGCGGCACCGGTGCTGCCGGGGCGGGGACCATCGGTTCGTAGGCCGGGGCCGAGCTCGCGGGAGCCTGGTAGGGAGCCGAGGTCGCCGACGCCGGGTCCGCCGCCGGAACGGGGGCCGGCGCCGCGGACTCGCGTCGCGGCGTCGGAGCGGGCGCAGGCTGCGGAGCCGGAGCCGGAGCCGGCTGCGGAGCCGGGGCCGAGGCCGACGACGCCGCGTTCGCCGCCGGAGCGGGCTCGGTGCGCGGTGCCGGCGCGGGCGCCGAGGCGGTCGAGGCCGCGTTCGCCGCCGGGGCGGGCGCGGGCGGAGCGGACTCCGACGTCGCGTCCGTCAGGTCCGGGACGTTCGCCGGGTCGTCGGTGACGGCGTCGAGCTGCAGGGTGCTCTCGGCGAGGTTGTCCATCGTCCGGAAGCTCGAGAACAGCCCCGTCCGTGCCTGGGGCTCGACGGGCTCGGCGGTCGGCTCGGCCGCCTGGGGCAGCGCGATCGCGCCGGAGTGCGGCGCGGGCTCGCTCGGCATCGAGGCCGCCCGACGCCGGCTCGGCAGGGACGCCGCTGCCGGCTGGACGTCCGTCGGCGGCGCCCACTCCCCGTCCGAGGAGTCCGTCTCGTCGAGCTGCGGGGTCTCCAGCGGCGGCAGCACGATCGACTCGGTCGGAGGCGTGGTCGTCTCCGAGCGGCGGCGACGGGGCATCCCGGCGCGGGTCGTGCCGTCCATCAGGGCGTCGAGGTCGACGGGCTCGGCCTCCGGCGGCTCCGGGGCGAGGTGGTGCGACGCGACGGGCTCGCGCGGGGCGGGCGCGGGCTCGACCGGTGCGGGCGCCGGCGACGGGGCCGGAGGGGCCTCGGTCGGCTGGTCGCTGCCGGGCGCCGGAACCGTCGAGGGCTCGCTCTGCGACACCGGGGCCTCGGCCTGCGGGCTCGTCAGCTGGGCGGCGGAGCGCTGGGTCGCGGCCTCGAGCGGGTCCGTCGGCTGCGGCAGCGGCATCGCCTCGTCCGCGACGAACAGCTCGTCGGGGAAGGTCACGGTGGCGACCGTGCCCCGGCCGTCGCGGCCCGTGGCGAACTCCACCCGGGCCTGCAGACGCTGGGCCAGGCGGCTGACCACGAACATGCCCAGTCGCTGGGCACCGACCGCGTCCGAGGGCGTCGAGGAGGAGACCTTCGCGTTGGCGTCGGCGATCTCCGCCGGGGACATACCCAGGCCCTGGTCGTGGACGGTCACGACGACCCCGTGGGCCTCGCGCGCCGCGGTGACCTCGACCGCCGTGTGCGGCTCGGAGAACATCGTCGCGTTCTCCAGCAGCTCGGCCAGCAGGTGCGCGGCGTTCAGCGCGTTGTGGCCCAGCATGTGCGGGTCGGCCTGCAGGTTCAGCCGCACCCGGTCGTACAGCTCGATCTCCGAGGAGGCCGTGCGGATGACGTCCGAGACCGGCATCGGTGTGCGCACGCGACGACCGGAGTCGATACCGGCCAGGACCAGCAGCGACTCGGCGTTGCGGCGCATACGGGTCGCGAGGTGGTCGAGCCGGAACAGGTTGGACAGCGTCCCCGGGTCCTCCTCGGACCGCTCGAGCTCGTCGAGGAACGCGAGCTGGCGGTTCAGCAGGACCTGGTCGCGACGCGCGACGTTGACGAACATCTCGGCGATGGAGCCACGCAGGGCGGCCTGCTCCCGGGCGACCTCGATCGTCGTGGCGTTGACCTCGTTGAACGCGGTCGCCAGGCGCCCGACCTCGTCCGAGGACTCGATGGGGATCTGCACCGCGTTCATCTCCGGCGCCTGACCCGGCACCGCCATCTGCTCGACCATCTGCGGCAGGCGGTCGCGCACGTCGGCGGTGGCGGCCGTGAGGCGACGGAGCGGGTTGACGATCCGGCGGGCGATGATCAGCGCGATGATCAGCGAGATCAGCACGATGCCGAACGTCGCGGCGATCGTGCCGATCGCCTGGTTCTGGGAGTCGTCCGAGGCGTCGGAGGCGTAGCTCACGGTCTCGTCACGGACGTCGTCACGCACGGGACGCATCGAGTCGACCCAGGCGTCGGACAGCTCGCCCCACTGGGAGGCGGCCGACCGGTCGATGCCGGAGAAGTTCTGGTACCGCAGCGGGAAGCGCAGCGCGTCGAGCTCGTCCGAGAACTCCGGGACGGTGATGTCGAGCCCGAGCCGCTCGGCCTGCTCCTTCGCCGCCGCGTGCAGCTCGTTGGTCGTCTCGAGGGCGTTGACCATGCGGGCCGCCAGCTCCGCGTCGCGGTCACCGCCGGACTGCGCGGCACGGGTGGCGTCGGCCAGGGCCAGGGCCACGATCGGCCGCTCGACCGTCTTGGCGAGCATGAGCTCGTCCATCGCGACGTAGGCGTTGAGCAGCTCGGACAGGCCGCCGTTCGTCGACGCGGCCGAGACGGACCGCGGGACGTCCAACGCGCGCTCGATGATGTCGGTGTACTGGTCGGCCGCGGCGGCCTCGGTGACCTGCCCCGCGAGAACCTTGCGCTGCAGCTCGTCGAGCACGCGGCGGTCGTCGAGGGTCGTCTGGATCGCGTTCTGGACGTTGACGCTCAGCGCGTCCGTCTCGATGCTGCGCAGCTCGGCGTCACGGGCGTCGACCGCGGCGTCGCTCTCGGCCTGGGCCGAGGCGAGCTGCTCCCGTCGCTCCTCGTCGCCGTTGAGCACGGCGATGGCCAGCGCCCGCTCGGTCGCGACCGCGGTTCCCGCGGCGTCCTGCACCTGGAGGCTGTCGGCGAGCTGGGACGTCTGGTCCGCGCGGACGGCGTCCTGCAGGGCCCCCCAGGAGATGTAGGCGGCCGCCACGACCAGGACGAAGATCGGCACGGCGAGTGTCGCAAGGATCTTCCCGCGAACGCCCAACCTGCGGAGCATGTGGACCTCTCTCCATCACTTATCGTTCGAGGTCGGCGGGGTCGAACCTCCCCGATCCTCCGGCTTCTCGTCGCCTGCCCGCTGGGACATCTCCCCACGCTCGGCGCCGCGCGCGAGTAGTCTTCGTCGGTGTGCGAGCCGTCACGATATCGGGCGATGGGCCCTCAGGGAAACTCACCACGAGTCACGTCGAGCTCCGGGAGCCGGGCGACGGGGAGATCGTAGTCGACGTCGCCGCCGCCGGTGTCAACCGGGCTGACCTCCTCCAACGGGCCGGCCTCTACCCGCCGCCACCCGGGGCCCCCGCGTGGCCCGGACTCGAGATCTCCGGCACGGTGAACCGACTCGGGCCTGGCGTGTCGGACCGGCGTGTCGGCGACGAGGTGGTGGCGCTGCTCGACGGCGGCGGCTATGCCGAGCAGGTCGTGGTGCGGGCCGGCCAGACGCTGCCCCTCCCCGAGGGCGTCGACCTCGTCGACGCGGCCGCTCTGCCCGAGGCCGTCTGCACCGCCTGGACGAACCTCGTGGACACCGGCCACCTGCGGGCCGGCGAGACGCTCCTGGTGCTCGGCGGGTCGGGGGGCGTGGGGAGCGTCGCGATCCAGCTCGGCCGCGCGCTCGGCGCCCGCGTCGTGGCGACCGCCGGCGGCCCCGACCGCACCGCGCGCTGCCGCGAGCTCGGCGCCGACGTCGTCGTCGACCACCGCAGCGAGGACGTGGTCGACGCCGTGCGCGGCGCCACCGACGGTCGCGGCGCCGACGTCGTGCTCGACGTGCTCGGCGGCGGTGCCCTGGGAGACAACGTCCGCGCCCTCGCCCCCGGCGGCCGGCTGGTCGTCATCGGCCTGCAGCAGGGCCGCACCGGAGAGCTCGACCTCGCCCGGCTCATGGCCAAGCGGGCCGTCGTCACCGGGACGCTGCTGCGGTCCCGCACCCCCGAGGAGAAGGCCGAGATCGTCGCGGCCGTGACCGAGCACGTGTGGCCGCTCGTGGAGCGGGGCCTGATCCGCCCCGTGGTCCACGCGAGGCTCCCCTTCGACGAGGCCGAGAGCGCCCTCGGCATGCTCGAGTCCGGCGAGGCCTTCGGCAAGGTGCTGCTGCTGCCCTGACGCGAGCGGCCCGGCACGGCAGACTGGGGGGCATGACGGACGAGCAGCCCGGCGAGGAGACCGCGCCCGACGTCGCGAGCACGCGGCCCCCCGGGCCGGAGAGGTCGCGCATCGAGGAGCCGGCGAAGGTCATGCGGATCGGGAGCATGGTCAAGAAGCTCCTCGACGAGGCCCGTGCGGCCCCGCTGGACGCCGCGGCACGGGAACGGCTCGCCGAGATCCACGAGCGGTCGCTGACCGAGCTCGAGGACGGGCTCTCCGAGGACCTGGTCGCCGAGCTGCACCGCATCACGCTGCCGCTGACGGACCACGAGCCGCCGTCGGACGCCGAGCTGCGGGTGGCCCAGGCCCAGCTCGTCGGGTGGCTCGAGGGCCTGTTCCACGGCATCCAGACCGCGCTGGTGGCCCAGCAGATGGAGGCGCACCAGGCCCTCGACCAGATGCGGCGTCAGCTCCCGCGTGGCGCACGGCCCGGCATGCCGGGCAGCGGCCCGGAGGACGGCGACGCCGCCGCCTCGCCCGGGCAGTACCTCTGACCTACTCCCGGCCGGTCGCCGTCATGGCGATGGCACCGGAGACGAGCACGAGACCGGCGATCTCGGGCCAGCTCGGGAGCTGGCCGAGCACGACCGCGCCCACGACCGTGGCAGTGGCGGGCAGCAGGGCGAGCAGCACCGAGAACGTCGCCGTACCGATCCGCCGCAGCACGAGCTGGTCGAGGACGTAGGGCACGACCGAGGAGCACACCGCGACCACGAGCAGGAAGCCGAGGAGCCGCAGGTCCGGCACCACGGTGGTCACCGACGTCGCGAAGAACGGCGCGAACACGACAGCCCCGGTGACCATGCCGACGGCCAGCCCGTCGATGCCCGCACCGCCGCCGGCCACCCGCTTGCCGAGCACGATGTAGCCGGCCCAGCAGGCCGCGGCACCGAGCACGGCGACCAGGCCGACGATCGCGTCCCCGCGGGCCATGTCGCCCTCCAGCGTGACACCGGCGAGCAGGACGACCCCGGCCGCGGCGACGACGATCGCGCCGCGCTCGCGCCACCCCCGCCCGGTGATCGCGGCGACGGCGATCGGCCCGGTGAACTCGATGGCGACGGCGACCCCGAGCGGCAGGTGGTCGATCGCGACGTAGAACACGATGTTCATCGCCGCCAGCGCCACCCCGAAGAGCCCGGCGCCCACCAGGTCCTGCCGCGTCCAACGACGCCGCCAGGGACGCCGCCAGGCGACGAGCACGACAGCGGCCAGCAGGATGCGCCACCAGCTCACGGTGGGCGCCCCGAGGGTGCCGAAGAGCCCGACGGCGACCGCCGCCCCGAGGTAGAGCGTCAGCCCGGAGGCGACGAAGAGCAGCGGCGCCGGGACACGGTCGGCGGCGCCACGGGCGGCCGACGGCGGTGGGCCGGGCCGGGCGGGAGAGGTCGCGTCGGGCACGCGGGGAGCCTACGCGGCGCCGGTCGCCGGTGCCGCCCGACGGCGAGCGCGCCGCCGCCCCGGGGCCGCGACCAGGCCGGGCATCCGGTGTGCCGCTTTTCTGCGAAGTGTCTGGTCTTCCCGTGAAGGGTGCCCTAGGTTCGGCACGCGTCGCCGCGCAGGGTGGCGACGATCACCATCACGAGAGGCACATCATGGGATTCGGCACCGCCGTCACGACCGTCCTCAGCAAGTACGCGACCTTCTCCGGGCGCGCCCGTCGCTCCGAGTTCTGGTGGTGGGCCCTGTTCACGGTCCTGCTGAGCATCGTCGTCAACTCCGTCGTCCTGGCGACCGGCGGGATCTCCATCGACCCGCAGACGATGCTGCCCGTCTACGGCCCGACCTACGGGCTCTCGATCATCCTCAGCCTGGCGGTCCTCCTGCCGAGCCTCGCCGTGACCGTGCGACGTCTGCACGACACCGACCGCAGCGGGCTCTGGTGGTTCATCGGCCTCGTGCCGTTCGTGGGCTGGATCGTCCTGCTCGTCTTCACGGTCCAGGTCGGCACCCCGGGCGCGAACCGCTTCGGCCCCGACCCGAAGGCCGCCGTCGCCCCGGACACCGCTCCGACGGCCGCCGCGGGGACCGAGTCCGCCCAGGCCTGACCACCGCCACCGTCCCGCGGCTCACACCGCTGTGAGCCGCGGGACAGGACGGCGGGTGGAGGGGACTACCCCTTCACCGCCCCCGCCAGCATCCCGCGCACGAAGTAGCGCTGGAGCAGCAGGAACACGATCAGCGGCACGATCATCGAGATGAACGCGCCGGCGGTGAGGATGTGCCAGTCACCGCCACGGGTACCCGCGAGCTCGGCCACCGCCACCGTCAGCGGCCGGTACTCCGGCGCCGCGAAGGTCAGACCGACGAGCAGGTCGTTCCAGACCCAGAGGAACTGGAAGATCCCGAACGCCGCGATGGCCGGGACCAGCAGCGGGAACAGCACGCGGAAGAAGATCTTCACGTGCCCCGCCCCGTCGACGCGGGCCGCCTCGACGAGCGACCGTGGGAT
Organism: Isoptericola sp. 178; assembly: GCF_030586525.1. Classification (NCBI taxonomy): domain Bacteria; kingdom Bacillati; phylum Actinomycetota; class Actinomycetes; order Micrococcales; family Promicromonosporaceae; genus Isoptericola; species Isoptericola sp. 178. The sequence goes on from NZ_JAUQYN010000005.1 coordinate 23,811, forward strand.
GTCCTTCATGAAGTTGTGCAGCAGGAACACCGCCAGCGGCAGGGCGAAGATCGAGTGCGACAACCACACGGCCCAGAACGAGCCCGCCATGCCCCAGTTGTTGTAGTTGGTCAGCAGCGGCACGAGGGTGACCTGGATGGGCACCACCTGCAGCGCGAAGACCGCCACGAACAGCAGGTTGCGGCCGGGGAAGTCGATCCACGCGAAGCCGTAGGCCGCCAGCAGCGCGACGGTGATCGGGATGATCACCGCCGGGATCGTGATGACGAAGGTGTTGATGAACACCTCCGACAGGCCGGTCCCGCTGCCGTAGAGCGCCTGGTCGTAGTTGTCGAGCGTGAACTCCGTCTCGCCCGTGAACATGCCGGGGATGACCGTCCACCAGCCGCTGCGGCGGATGTCGATCTCCGGCCGGAACGACGTCACGAGCAGGCCGACGGTGGGGATGGTCCACAGGATCGCCAGGATCACCGCGGTCAGGGACGCCCATGGCGAGGTCAGGCGGCCCTTGGTGGCGATGGCCCGCTTCTCGAGGCGGGTGAGCTTGCGCTCCTTGACCGGAGCGGTGTCCTCCGTCTCGGGGTTCGTCGTGGGGACGGGCGGCGTCGTACTCATCGAATCTCCTCCGACCTGCGCATCTGCCGCACGTTGTAGGCGACGATCGGGACGACCAGGATGAACAGCACCACGGCGAGCGCCGCGGCCAGACCCTGGTTGTTCTGGCGGAACGCCTGCGTGTAGAACTCGTTCGCGATGATCTGCGTGCCGAACTGGCCACCGGTCATGGTGCGGACGATGTCGAACGCCTTGAGCGTCGTCATGGCGATCGTGGTCAGCACGACGACGAGCGCCGGGCGGATGCTCGGCACGGTGATGTAGCGGAACATCCCCAGACCGTGCAGGCCGTCCAGGCGGGCTGCCTCGACGATGTCGTCCGGGATGGCCTTGATGGCCGCGGCGAGCACCGTCATGGCGAAACCGGTCTGGATCCAGATCATCACGACGATGAGGAACCCGGTGTTCCACGGCTCGCCGATGAGGAACTGCTGGGGTGGCAGCCCGATCCAGACCAGCAGCTGGTTGAGCAGACCGATCTGCTCGATGCCCGGCTGGTCGGGCCGGAACTCGTAGACGAAGCCCCAGATGATCGAGGCGCCGACCATCGAGATCGCCATCGGGATGAAGATGAGCGTCTTGGCGATCTTCTCGAAACGCGCCCGGTCGACGAGCACGGCGTAGATCAGCCCGATGAGCGTGCTGACCAGGGGGGCCAGGACCACCCAGGCCGCGGTCACCACGAGCACCTTCTGGAACTGCGCTCCGGTGAGCATCGTGACGTAGTTGTCGAAGCCGACGAACTCCGTGGTGGTGCGGTTGAAGAACGAGTTGTACAGCGTCTCCAGCCCGGGTCGGAGCAGACCGTAGGCGATGAGCAGCAGGGCGGGGCCGACGAAGCCGATGGCGACCACCCACGACGGGATGCGCTTCGGCCGGTCGACGAGGAACAGGATCAGGCTCATCACCGCGACGAACAGCGCGATGCCGATGCCCATGACGATGAACTTCTCGGTGACCGTGTCAGGATTCAGCAACCAGTCCACGACAATTAACTCCTCACGGCGTAGGACGGACCGGGCCCGCCGACGAGGTGTCGGCGGACCCGGTCCGCGGGTGTCACGGCCAGCTGTTCTCGATCTGGTCGGTGACCTCCTGGGTCGAGGAACCGGTCACCCAGTTGACCATGCCGGTCCAGAAGGTCCCGGCACCGACCTCACCGGGCATGAGGTCCGAACCGTCGAACCGGAACACCGTCTCCTCGTCCGCGAGGATCGCGGCGGCGTCCTGGTCGAACTCCGTGGCGAGGTTGTTCACGTCCAGGCCGTTGTTGGCGCTGATCCAGCCGCCCTCGGGCGTGGCGATGGCCTTCTGGTTCGCCCAGTCCGCGCTGGCGAGGTAGGTCTGGAACGCCTGGACCTCGGGGCGGTCGTCGAACGCGAGCACGAACTCCCCGCCACCCAGCATCGGCTGGCTCTCGCCGTCACCGGGCAGGTAGAACGCGTAGACGTCACCGTCGGACCCGACCTCGGTGCCCTCCGGCCACTGCGTGGCGTAGAAGTTGGCCATGCGGTACATCCAGCAGGTGCCGTCCAGGACGCCCGTCCCGGCCTGGTCCCAGGCCGTCGTGGCGATCGAGTCGACCCCGCCCAGACCGGCGTTGACGTAGTCCGGGTTCTTGAGGATCTGCCCGGCCTCGTCGAACGCGTCGACGATCTGCGGGTCGTTGAACGGGATCTCGTGCTTGTACCACTGGTCGTAGACCTCGGGGCCGGCCGTGCGGAGCACGACGTCCTCGATCCAGTCGGTCCCGGGCCAGCCGGTGGCGTCACCGGACTCGAAGCCCACGCACCACGGCAGGACCTCCTGCTCGGTGGCGATGGTCTCGCTGAGCTCCAGCAGCTCGTCCCAGGTCTCCGGGATCTCGTAGCCGGCGTCGGCGAACGCCGCCGGGTTGTACCAGACGAACGACTTCGCGTTCGCCCCCAACGGGGCGGCGTAGAAGGTGCCGTCGACCGAGCCGTACTCCTTCCAGTCCTCGCTGAAGTACTCGTCGACGTTGGCCACCGTGGCCTCGGGAGCCTCCACCACCGCGTCGGGGTAGTCGGACACGATCGTGTTCAGCAGGCCGGGCTGCGGCATGTAGGCGATGTCCGGGGTGTTGCCGGCCTGGATCCGGACGAGCAGCTGCGCCTCGAACTCGCGCGAGCCCTCGTAGTTCACCGTGACGCCGGTGCACTCCTCGAACGCGTCGTAGGACATCTCCTGCTGGGTCTGCTCGGGCTCGACGATCGAGGTGTAGATGCTGACGCTCGTGCCCTCGAGGTCGCCGAACTCGTCGTACGCGGCGCAGTCGATGTCCTCGGCGGTCCCGCCGCCGCTGTCACCGCCGCCGTCAGAGGTGTCGTCGTCCCCGCCGCCTCCACAGGCGGCCAGCACCAGGGCGAGGCCGGCACCACCGGCCACGACCGCCAGTCGTCGGCGATTGCTCGCCATGGTCCTTCGTGTCATCAGACTCTCCACTCCGTCGTGCGGTCAGCCGGCGGCCGTCCACCGTCGGACGACTCCGGTCGGGACCGTCCGGCGGACGTGACCGCAGGACGTCTTCCCTGATGAAAGTCGACCGCAAGGTTTCACCCGGTGCAACCTCACCCGGTGCACATCTTGATGACGATGCCGTAACGATCATGCCCTCGTGGATGTGTGACACCCTTGAGCCGACACCGTCGGACCGGACCGGAAGGACCCCCATGATCGAGCTGAGGACGCCGCGTGAGATCGAGGAGATGCGTCCCGCCGGTCGCTTCGTCGCCGAGACCCTGCAGGCCGTGCGCGAGGCGGCCGAGCCCGGCGTGAACCTGCTCGAGCTCGACGCGCTGGCGCACCGGCTCATCAAGGAGAAGGGCGCCGAGTCCTGCTACATCGACTACCACCCGTCCTTCGGTGCCAGCCCCTTCGGCAAGGTGATCTGCACCTCCGTCAACGACGCCGTGCTGCACGGACTCCCCCACGACTACGACCTCGTGGACGGTGACCTGCTCAGCATCGACTTCGCGGTCGCCGTGGACGGCTGGGTGTCCGACTCCGCGATGTCGTTCGTCGTCGGCGAGTCCCCCTCCCCGGAGCGGGCCGCCGCGGACGCGCAGCTGATCCGCACCACCGAGGTCGCGCTCGAGGCGGGGATCGCCGCCGCGCAGCCCGGGAAGAAGATCGGCGACATCTCCGCCGCGATCGCCGCCGTCGCGCGCGAGGCCGGGTACTCGATCAACACCGACTTCGGCGGCCACGGCGTCGGGCGCACCATGCACGGCGACCCGCACGTGCCCAACGACGGCCGCGCAGGACGCGGGTTCCCGCTGCGCCCGGGCCTGGTCATCGCCATCGAGCCGTGGTTCCTCGAGACCACCGACGAGATCTACACGGACGAGGACGGCTGGACCCTGCGGTCGGTGGACGGCTCGCGCGGGGCGCACAGCGAGCACACCATCGCGATCACCGCCGACGGCCCGCTGGTCCTCACCGCGCGCGACTGAGCCCTCGACCGGGTCGGCACCGTCCCCCGACGGCCCGACCCGGGACGCTCCGGTCGGGGCCTACGGCGCCTCGAGGAGCGAGCGCAGGACGGTGACCGCGCCGTCGTCGTCGATCGGGCCGGTCACCTCGTCGGCGGCCGCCCGCACCGTCTCGTCCGCGTGCCCCATCGCCACGCCGCGGGCCGCCCAGCGCAGCATCTCCAGGTCGTTGTGCCCGTCGCCGACCGCCACCGTGCGGTGCGGCTGCAGGTGCCGCCGTCGCCGCACCTGCTCCAGCGCCGTCGCCTTCGAGACCCCGAGCGGCGCGAGGTCCATCCAGGCGCTCCACCCGACGGCATAGGTGACGTCCTCGAGGCCCAGGTGCTCGACCAGCTCGTGGAAGTGCCCCGAGGTCGAGTCGGGTCGCCGCACGATGACGCGGGTGACCTCGGAGGACCACAGGTCCTCCATCGGGACGATGACGTGCTCGCCCTCCAGCTCGCCGTCCGGGAAGTGCTCCGTCATCCGGAAGCCGACGCCGAGGTCCTCCACCGCGTACCGGGCGTCGGGGAGCTGCTCCCCCAGGAGGCGCAGCGCCGGCTCCGGGTCGAACGTCACGACGTCCTCGGTGACCCACCCGTCGGGCGCCGACGGGTCCAGCCGCACCGTGACCGCCCCGTTGGAGCACACCATCCACCCGGTCGCGATCCCCAGCGCGGACGCGACCGGCAGCATGGCCAGCAACGACCGGCCCGAGGCGAGCACCACCTCGTGCCCCGCGTCGCGCACGGCGCCCACGGCCTCGCGGACGGCGTCGGTCAGGTCGCCGTCGTAGGACAGCAGCGTGCCGTCGATGTCGAGGGCGACCAGCATCGGCCCGTCCGGCGGCAGGGTGCGGGACATCTCAGCGCACCGGCTCGAGCACCTCGAGGCCGCCCAGGTAGGGACGCAGACCCGCGGGGACGTGCACCGAGCCGTCCGGCTGCTGGTGGTTCTCCAGGATCGCGACGATCCACCGGGTGGTGCCCAGCGTGCCGTTGAGGGTGGCCACGGTCCGGGTGCCGTGCTCGACGCGTTCGCGCACGTTGAGGCGCCGCGCCTGGAACGTCGTGCAGTTCGACGTCGAGGTCAGCTCGAGGTAGCGCTGCTGGGTGGGGAGCCACGCCTCGCAGTCGAACTTGCGGGCCGCGCTGGTGCCGAGGTCGCCGGCCGCCGTGTCGATCACCCGGTACGGCAGCTCGACGGCGGCCATCATGGCCTCCTCCCAGGCGAGCAGGCGCTGGTGCTCGGCCTCGGCGTCGTCCACGGAGCAGTAGCTGAACATCTCCACCTTGTGGAACTGGTGGACGCGGATGATGCCGCGCACGTCCTTGCCGTGCGAACCCGCCTCGCGGCGGTAGCAGGCGCTCCAGCCGGCGTAGCGCTTCGGGCCGTCCGACAGGTCGATGATCTCGTCGCCGTGGTAGCCCGCGAGCGCCACCTCCGAGGTCCCGACGAGGTACAGGTCGTCGCGCTCGAGGCGGTAGACCTCGTCGGAGTGCTCCCCGAGGAACCCGGTGCCGCGCATCGTCTCCGGGGTGACGAGGGTGGGCGTGATCATCGGGGTGAAGCCCTCGGCGAGCGCCTTGTCCATGGCCGCCTGCAGGATGGCGAGCTCGAGCCGCGCGCCGACGCCGGTGAGGAAGTAGAACCGCGACCCGGAGACCTTCGCGCCCCGCTGGGTGTCGATCGCGCCCAGGCCCTCGCCGAGGTCGAGGTGGTCGCGCGGCTCGAAGCCCTCGGCGGCGAAGTCGCGCGGGGTGCCCACCGTGGAGAGGGTGACGAAGTCCTCCTCGCCGCCGGCCGGGGCGCCCTCGACGACGTTCGGGATGCGGAACAGCAGCTCGTCCAGCTCGGCCTCCGCCTCGTTCGCGGCGGCCTGGTGGTCCTTGACCTCCTGGGCGAGCTGCTGGGTCCGCCCGATCAGTGCGGCCTTCTCCTCGCCGCTCGCCCGGGCGACCTGCTTGCCCATCGCCTTCTGCTCGGCCCGGCGGGACTCGAACTCCGCCAGGGCGGAACGGCGGCGGGCCTCGGCGGCCAGTGCCGTGTCCACGAGGTGCTCGTCCTCGCCGCGGGCTCGCTGGCTCGCGCGGACGGCGTCGGGGTTGTCGCGCAGGAGACGGATGTCGATCACGCCCGCAAGCCTAACGGCCGCGCGCGCGGCCGCTCCCGGGCGTCGGCCGTCGCCGGTCCCGGACCGGGACGCGCCCCCGTCGCGGGGTCGCCGTCGTGCAGTCCTGGGGGATCAGTCCTATCTTTCGGTCATGCCCTGGGAACTCCTCGTCGGGGTCGTCGCGTTGGTCGTCGGCCTGTCCGCCCTCGTGGTCGCGCTGGTCGTGCTCCGGCGCAGCCGCCGTCCCACCCCGTCTCCGTCACGGGGTGACGCCGACGCCGACGCCCGCCCGCAGCGTCCGCAGCTCGCCGTCGTGGTCAACCCGTCCAAGGCGAGCACCCGGCGGGCCATCGAGACGGTGCGCCGCCTGGCCGGCGAGGCCGCGCTGCCCGCGCCCCGCTTCTACGAGACGACCGTCGAGGACCCGGGCACCGGGCAGGCCCGCGAGGCCGTGCGCGACGGGGCGGACGTCGTCGTCGCGGCCGGCGGCGACGGCACCGTGCGCGCCGTCGCGGAAGGCATGCTCGGCACGGAGGTCCCGATGGGGATCCTCCCCGCCGGCACCGGGAACCTCCTGGCCCGCAACCTCGACCTGCCCCTGACGGACACCCAGGAGGCGCTCGCCGTCATCCTCGGGGGCGTCGACCGCTCCATCGACGTCGGTCGCATCCGCGTCACGGAACGGCCGCCGGACGAGGAGGACGACGACGACACCGCGCACCTGTTCCTCGTCATCGCCGGCCTGGGCTTCGACGCCGCGATGGTGGCCGACGCCGACGACCAGCTCAAGGACAGGATGGGCTGGGTCGCCTACTTCCTCGCGGGCGCCCGCCACCTGCACGGGCGACGCATGGCCACGCGCATCGCCGTGGACGACGAGGAGCCGGTGGAGACGCGGCTGCGCAGCATCATGGTCGGCAACTGCGGCCGGTTGCCCGGTGGCATCAACCTGCTGCCCGACGCCTCGCTGGACGACGGCGTGCTCGACGTCGCGGCGATCGACACCCGGGCCGGGCTGGCGGGCTGGGCACAGCTGTTCGGGGAGGTCGTCGCCCAGGGCATGGGGGTGCAGAACGACCTGCCGGCCAAGATCGGGCGCATCGACCACGTCAAGGCCCGGCGAGCCACCATCCGGGTGGAGGACGGCGAGCAGGCGCAGGCCGACGGCGAGGTCCTGGGCCGGGCCATCCAGATCGAGACCTGGGTGGAGCCCGGGACGCTGGTGGTCCGCGCCCCCGCCTGAGCCGCTTAGGCTGACGGGGTGCGTCCCCTCGTCCGACTCGTCGTCGCGGCCGTGGCGCTCCTGGTCACCGCCGCGGCCGTCGTCCTGCCGACGAGCGCGCAGGCCGAGGAGTCCACGGCCCCGACCGACACCCCGCTCGTGCTGGTCGGGGTCGCCGGCCTGCAGTGGACGGACATCGACGCCGCCCGCACCCCGAACCTGTGGCGCCTCGTGGGCGGCGGGTCGGTGGCCTCGGTGTCGGTGCGCACCCTGACCCCGACCTGTCCCCGGGACGCCTGGTTGTCGCTGTCCGCGGGCAGCCGGGTCGTCACCGACGCCGCGCAGGACCCCCGCGAGGAGGACGCCGGCGCCGACGGCGACGGGGAGTCCGCCGAGGAGCCCGAGCAGCCCTGCCCCCCGCTGCCGACGCTCCCCGCCGCCGACACCCCGACCACGGTCCAGGTCCCCGGCTGGGACGCGCTGGTCGCCGAGGAGGCCCTGGCCTCCCCCGCTGCCCGACCCGGCACGCTCGGCCGGCTCGCCGACACCGTCGGGACCTGCACGACGGCGGTCGGCCCGGGCGCCGCGCTGGCGACGGCGGACCGGTCGGGGCAGGTCGGCCGCTTCCTGTCGAGCTCCGACGACCTCGAGGCCGAGGACCTGACCGCCTGCCCGGTGACCGTCGTCGACCTCGGCGAGCTCCCGGACGCCGCGACCGAGCGGACGGACGCGGTGTCCGCCGTCGACGCCGCGGTCGGCCGGATCGCCGGTCTGCTGCCGGCCGGGGGGCGGCTCGTCGTCGCCGGCCTGGCCGACACCCCGCTGGGCCCGGCGGACCTGCAGGTCGTGGTCGACTGGACCCGCCCCGGCGGCGGGGCGACCTGGTTGACCTCGACGTCGTCCCGGTGGCCCGGTGTGGTGGTCTCGGGCGACCTGTCGGCCACGCTGGCCGACGCCCTGCTGACCGAGGCCGACCCCGCGGAGCTCGCCGCGGCGGAGGAGGACCCCGACAGCCGGCTCGCCGAGCTGAGGTCGGCGTTCACCGGGTCCGCCCTGGAACGGGGCGAGGACCGCCGGTCGTCCGTCTCCCGCACCGTCGAGAACCGCCAGTACCTCTCGGTGCTCACCGAGACCCTGCCCCGCATGACCCCCGTGCTGGTCGGCGTGCTGGCCCTCGGGGTGATCGGCGTGGTGACGGGCCTGCTGCTGGCCCGACGGCGTGCGGAGGGCGCCGGGACCCCCCGGGACCCCTGGCGCACCCGGACGGCGCTCGCCGTGCTGACCGTGGTGGCGTGCCTGCCCGCGGCCGCCACGCTGGCCACCCTGGCCCGCTGGTGGGTGTGGCCCGTGCCCGTCACGGTGCTCTGCCTCGCCGTCGGCGTCTCCGCGCTGGCCGTGGCGCTGGGCGCCTGGTGGGTCCGGGTGCTGCTGCCCCGCTCCCCGTGGCGCCTCCCGACGACCCTCGCCGCGGCGACGTGGCTCGTGCTGACGATCGACGGGCTGACCGGCACGACGCTGCAGCAGGGGTCGCTGCTCGGTCCCGCCCCCTCCCTCGGCGCACGCTTCTACGGGTTCTCCAACTCGGTGTTCGCCGTGTACGCGGTGGCCGGACTGGTGCTCGCCGCCGGGCTCGCCGCGCTGCTGCGCGACCGCGGTGCGGCACGCCGCACGCAGGCCTGGGTCGCGGGTGCCGTCGGCACGGTCACCGTGCTGGTGGACGGGCTGCCGCCGTTCGGTGCGGACCTGGGCGGCATCCTCGCGCTCGTGCCCGCCTTCGCGGTGCTGGTGCTCGGCGTCGCGGGGATCCGCCTGACCTGGCGGCGGGCGCTCCTGGTGCTGCTCGGCGCCGCGCTGGTCGTCGCGGTGATCGCCGTCCTGGACTGGGCCCTGCCGCCGGCCACCCACCTGGGCGGGTTCGTGGACTCCGTGCTCGACGGCAGCGCGCTGTCGGTGGTCGCGGGCAAGGCGGCCGGTGCCTGGGCGACGGTCGCGAACCCCGCCGGCGCGTTCGCCGCCGTGGTCTGCGCGGCCGCCGCGTGGGCGGTGCTGGACCCGCGTCGCGCCCGGCTCGACGGCCTGACCGCCGCGTACGACCGCGACCCGCTGCTGCGTCGCGCCGTGGTCGCGATCGTGACGGTCGGCGTCGTCGGCACGGCGGTCAACGACTCCGGCGTCGTGGTGGCGATGTACGTGCTGCTGATCGGCACCCCGCTGCTGCTCGCCGGGCGCCTCGAGGCCGCGCTGACCCCGCCCGTCGCGCCGGAGCACGCCGACCGCGGGACCGGGCGCCGGATCCTGGGCGTCGCCGCGGGGGTGGTCGTCGCGCTGCAGCTCGGGGGTGCCGCGGTCCCCGCCGGGGGCATGGCGCACGCCGGCGACGTGACCGCCGGTGGCGACGTCCTGCTGGCCGACGGCGAGCCGGTCGTGATCGTCGGCACCGACGGCCTGCGCTGGCAGGACGTCTCCCCCACCCGCACCCCGACCCTGTGGGGGCTGCTGCGTGACGGCGCGAGCGCCGGCGGGATGACCACGACGGTGACCGGCGCCTCCGGCGACTGCCGGTCCGCCGGCTGGCTGAGCCTGTCGGCCGGGCGCAGCACGGTCACCGGCGCCACCGAGGGCGACGTCTGGCGCTGCACCGACTGGGGTGTCACCGCCGACGGCGCCGGGGCCGTCGTCGACGGCTGGGACGACCTCGAGGCCCGCCAGAGCGCCTCCGAGTTCAACCCGCACCCGGGCGTGCTGGGCGAGACCCTCGCCGCCGGGGACGTGTGCGCGACCGCGGTCGGCCCCGCCGCCGCCCTGACGCTGGCCGACGGGGACGGGGCCGTCGAGCGCTACCGCACCCTGGAGGACGCTCTCGACGACCCCGAGGAGGCCTTCGCCTGCCCGGTCACCGTCGTGGACGCCGGTTCCGCCCCGTACCACCCGACGGGCGAGGGGTCGGACGCGCGGCCGGTGCCCGAGGGCGCCACGGGCTCCGGGCCCGAGCGGGACGACGCGCTGCGAGCCGTCGACGCGACCGTGCGCCGCGTGCTGGCGGCGGCACCGCAGGACGTCACCGTGCTGGTCACCGACATGGGCAACCCCTCGCCCACCCGGCCGGCGCTCGGCGTCGGCGTCGCCCGCACCCACACCGACGCCGCGCCGTCCTACCTGGCGTCGTCGGCCACCCGCTGGGTCGGCGTCGTGCGGCTGCTCGACCTGCCCCCGACCCTCGTGGCGAACTTCGACCTGGCACCGCCGGCCGACTTCTCCGGCGCCCCCGTCACCCTCAGCGCGCAGCGGCCGAGCGGCACCGGCGCCACCGTGCGCGACCTGTCCTCCCTGACCGAGCGCGACCACGGCCTGCGCGAGGTCACCGGCGCCGTGACCGGGGTGCCGACGTACGTCGCGCTGGTCGCCTTCGCCCTGGTGGTGCTCGTCCTGCCGCAGCTCCGGCGCCGGTCCTCGCCCCGCGCCGTCCGGGTCTGGACCCGGACCCTGGAGACGGTGCTGCTGGTCTGCGCCGCCATGCCCGCCGCCTCGTTCCTCATGACCACCTGGTCGTGGTGGCGGATGCCGGACCCGCAGACCGGCCTGTGGCTGGCCCTCGCCGGAGGCACGGTCCTGGTGGCCCTGGTCGGGACGCTGGCGCCGCGCCGCCCCGCCTGGGCCGGGACCGCCGTGCTGGCGACCGTGACCTTCCTCGTGCTCAGCCTGGACGCGGTGCTCGGCACGCCGCTGCACCGCGGCAGCCCGCTCGGGGCGGCGCCCACGCTCGGCGGCCGGTTCTACGGGTTCGGCAACCCGACGTACTCGGTGTACGCGGTCGCGGCGGTGCTCTGCGCCGCGGGGCTCGCGACGGTCGTGGCTCGTCGCTGGGGCCGGGTCCCCGGCGCCGTCGTCGCGGGCCTCGTGGGCCTGGTGGCGCTCGTGGTGACCGTGTGGCCGACGTTCGGCGTCGACGTCGGCGGCGGGCTGGTGCTCGTCCCCGTGTTCGCCGTGGTGGTCCTGGCCGTCCTGGGGGCGCGCCTGACCTGGCGGCGGCTGGCGCTCGCGGGAGGCGCGGGCGTGCTCCTCGTGGCCGTCATCGGTGTCCTGGACTGGCTGCGCCCGCCCGCCGAACGCTCGCACCTGGGCGCGTTCGTCCAGTCCGTCGTGGACGGCACGGCCTTCGAGACCGTGTGGCGCAAGGCGGGCTACGCCGTCGGCTCGCTGGACGGCGGCCCGCCCGCGTGGCTGTCGCTGGCCGTCCTGCTGGGTGTCGTGGCGGCGCTGTGGGCCGGCCCCCGCTTCCCCGCCGGCTGGCTCCGACGGGCCGAGGACTCCTGGCCGTTGCTGCGCCCCGTCCTGGTGGCGCTGCTCATCGCGGGCGTGGGCGGGGCGCTGGCGAACGACTACGGCATCCGTGTCGTGACGATCATGCTGTTCCCCGCCGTGCCGCTGATCGGCCTGCTCGTGCTCCGCACCGACGATTCTCGACAGATGTCTGTCAACTAACTCACACCTTTTGGTTGACAGTCGCCATAAGTGCCCCTAGGTTCGGGCCATGGTCATTGACGACCGCGCGGCACAGGAGCCGCGCCAGCGGGCGGTCCACCCGCCCCCCGGAGCAGGCCCGACGCCGTCCCTGACGCCGTCCGCGCCGTGCCACGGCCCCCGCGACGAGCACGAGGGGAGGCCGGCGCACCACACCACGGAATGAGAAACCCCGCCTGTCCGGGTCCGTCGTAGCGGCGACGGGGACATCGACGGGGCTCTCACGCACTACATCCAGGAAGGCAAGTGCGATGACCCATTCTATGCGTTCACGTGCTCTCGCGGCGGTGGCGACCGCCGCGCTGGCACTGCCGATCGCAGCGGCGACGGCGTCGGCCCACGACGGCGTCGACCACGGCTCCGAGGAGGGCGCCGAGGCGGCGCTCGACTGGTCCAACTACGAGAAGATCCTGCTCACCGAGAACACCGGTGAGCCCATCGGCATGGCGGTCATGCCCGACGGGTCGGTGCTGCACACCGCCCGCGACGGCGCGATCCGGCACACCGACCCCAGCACGGGCGTCACCGCGGTGGTCAACACCGTCGACGTCTACGCCAACTCCGAGGACGGCATGCAGGGCATCGCCCTGGCCCCCGACTTCGCCGAGTCCGGCTGGGTCTACCTGTACTACGCACCCCGCGTCATGGAGGGCGAGGACTACCCCACGACGACCCCGTCGGGGTCGGCGCCCAACCAGCTGCCCGACGGTGCGGACGAGTCCTACTGGGACCAGTGGAAGGGCTACAACCAGCTCTCCCGCGTGCAGTGGGACGCCGCGGCCGGCGCCCTGGACATGTCCACCGAGCAGAACCTGCTCCAGGTCGAGGTGCAGCGCGGGCAGTGCTGCCACGTCGGCGGTGACATCGACTTCGACGCCGAGGGCAACGTCTACCTGTCCACCGGTGACAACACCCCCGCGAGCACCCCGGGCTCCAACGGCTTCGCCCCCAACAACAACGCCCCCGGCATGAACCCCGGGTTCGACGCGCGGCGCGGCGCCGGCAGCACCAACGACCTGCGCGGTGCGATCCTGCGGATCCACCCCGAGGCCGACGGCAGCTACACGATCCCCGAGGGCAACCTCTTCCCGCCCGGGACGGAGAACACCCGCCCCGAGATCTTCGTCATGGGTCTGCGCAACCCGTTCCGGATCGACGTCGACGACGTCACCGGCGCGGTGAGCTGGGGCGACTACGGCCCCGACTCCGGCGTCGCCAGCGACGAGCGCGGCCCGATGGGCTACGTGGAGTGGCAGAGCACGACGACCGCGCTCAACGGCGGGTGGCCGTACTGCCACGGGCCCAACGCCAACTACAACGAGTGGGACTTCGAGACCGCCACCCCGGGACCGTGGTTCGACTGCGAGGCCGGCGCGGAGAACAGCTCCACCTGGAACACGGGCCTCGACGTCGTCCCGCCGGCGACGGCGCCGCAGGTCTACTACGGCGACGACCCCGGCGACCAGCCGTTCGACGAGTTCGTCGAGTTCGACCCGCAGGGCGGCCAGGGCCCGATGGGCGGCCCGACGTTCGCCTTCGACCCGGAGGGTCCCGAGACCCAGTGGCCGGAGTACTGGGACGGCACGGCGTTCTTCTACGAGTTCTCCCAGGACTACATCGCCGGGCTGACCATCCCCGACCGTGACGGCCCCGTCACCCACGTCGAGCACGTGCTGCCCAACGCCGCGCTGACCGACAACGTGCAGGCCATCACCGACGGCCCGATCGACATGGAGTTCGGCCCCGACGGCTCGCTCTACATCCTCGACTACGGCAACGGCTTCTTCCGGCAGAACCCGGAGGCGGGCCTGTACCGCGTCGACTACGCCGAGGGCAACAAGGCCCCCACGGCGGTCATCGACGCCGACCCGATCTCCTCCTCCGAGGCCCCGCTGACGGTGACCCTCGACGGCTCGGGGTCCAGCGACCCCGAGGGCGGGGCGCTCACCTACGAGTGGGACCTCGACGGTGACGGCACCTTCGACGAGAACGGCGAGCAGGTCACCACGACCTACGACGAGCTCGGCCAGTACACCGTGCGCCTGCGGGTCACCGACCCCGGCGGCCGCATCGGCCTGACCTCCGAGCTCGTCACGGTCGGCAACGTGGCACCCACGCTGACCGCCGACTACCCGGCCGACGGCGGGTTCTTCGCCTGGGGCGACGCCGTGCCGTACGGGTTCTCCACCTCCGACCCGGAGGACGGCGACGAGACCGTGTGCTCGAACCTGTCCTGGACGCTGGGCCTGGGTCACGACACCCACGCGCACCCCGAGGTGCTCGGCAGCGGCTGCTCCGGCGCCTGGGTCACCCCGGCCGACGCGCCGGAGCACGGCGAGACGGAGAAGCTCTACGCCGTCGTCGTGGCGAACTACACCGACCAGGGCAACGGGGACATCCCGCCGGCCGTGGACGAGGTCTCGCTGCTGCTCAACACCTTCACCCAGGAGGCCGAGCACGCCGACACCCTCTCCGGCGTGGAGGTCGTCGGCGACGACACCGCGGGCGGTCTGGCCAAGGTCGCCTCGTTCGACGCCGGTGACCACCTCGCCTGGGAGCCGGTGAACTTCACCGGGATCGACGGCGTCGACGTCACCGGTGCCGGGACCGGCACCATCGAGCTCCGCTGGGGCGCGGCCGACGCCGAGCCCTTCGCCACGGCCGACCTCGACTCGGCCGGCTGGTCCACGGTGGCCGCGGACGTGACCGCGTTCCCGGAGGGCACCGGCGAGCTGTTCGTCACCTCCACCGGCGGCGTCGAGCTCGACACCCTGGCCTTCGACGGCCCGGGCGTCAGCGACGTCACCCCGCCCGAGGCCAACCACTCGCTCGACCCGGCCGAGCCGACCGGCGACAACGGCTGGTACACCGGTGAGGTCGAGGTGTCGATCAACGGCACGGACGACGGCGAGGTCGCCGACGCCGAGGTCTCCGACGACGGCGGTGAGACCTGGGAGTCCATCCGGCACCGCTGGTTCGGCATCCAGCCCGTCACGCTCGACTCCGCCGGCGTGCACGAGCTGCAGTACCGCGTCATCGACAGCGGGGGCAACGTCTCCGAGGTCGGCGAGGTGACCGTGTCCATCGACACCACGGCCCCCGAGGTCGCGGTGACCGGTGTGGCCGACGGTGACGAGCTCGGCTCCTCCCAGGTCCTCGACCTGGGTGCCGAGGCCACGGACGCCACCTCCGGCGTCGCCTCGTGGAGCCTGGCGCTCGACGGCGAGGAGATCGAGGCCGGCGAGATCGAGCTGTGGACGCTCGACCTCGGCGAGCACGAGATCGTCGCGACCGCGACCGACGAGGCCGGCAACACGACCGGGGCGACGGTCGGCTTCACCGTCACCACCTCGGCCGACGACATCGCGGCGCACCTCGAGCGCCTCGAGGAGGCCGGCGAGCTCTCGACCGACGAGTCGGCCCGGCTCCAGGCCTTCCTGGACCAGGCCGAGCGGCACGCCGACGCCGGCCGGGCCGCCAAGGCGGCGGCCGCGTACCAGCGGTTCGCCGACGCCACCGACGAGGAGGTGCTGACCCGCGACGCCGAGGCGCTCGTCGCCGAGCTCGGCTGACCTGCTCGCCCGAGCACGGTGGGGCGGGGCCGCGACGGTCCCGCCCCACCACCCCGGGCGGCGGAGCAGCCGCCCGTCGATCCACCCCGTGCAGCACCGACGCTGCCCACCCGAGGAGGAACCGCAGTGACCACGCACAAGACCCGTCGCGTCCTCGCGACCACCACCGCCGCCGCCATGCTCACCGCCGGTCTGTTCGGCGCGGGGACCGCCAGCGCCGTCCCCGAGCACCCGCACGGCGACGAAGCCCCCGGCCAGGGCCAGGGCCGGACCGTCCCGGCCGAGAAGATCTCGATCCAGCTGTTCAGCTACCTCGGCTGGACGCTCTCCGACGGCTTCGACACGGTCGTCGACGAGCTCGAGGAGATCGGGTACCGCAACGTCGAACCGTTCAGCTCCCCGGGCAGCGTCTTCTACGGCGGCAACACCGCCGCCGAGCTCCGCGTCGAGCTCCGCGAGCGCGGGATGTCGGCGCCGACCACGCACGGCAACGTGTCCGAGGCCAGCTTCGACGCGGCACTGGAGAACGCCAAGGACCTCGGGCAGCGATACGTCGGCTCGGGCGGCTGGCCCGGTCCCGGCATCGCCCGGGACGGGTCCAGCACCTACGAGGACGTCCTCGAGACCGCGGCCGCCATGGACCGCCTCGGCGAACGGTCGGTCAAGAACGGCACCGGCAAGATCTTCGGGCACAACCACCAGTGGGAGTTCACGACCACGTTCGAGGACCCGGAGACCGGCGAGACGAAGAGCGCCTGGGAGGTCCTGGTCGAGAACACCGACCCGCGGTACGTGACCTTCCAGCTCGACACCTTCTGGGCGGCTGACGCGGGCGCCGACGTGGTCGAGCTGCTGGAGGAGCACGGCGACCGTGTCGAGCTGCTGCACATCAAGGACGGCGACCTCAACGGCGACGAGCGGGGCATCCCCGGCGACGTCGGCGAGGGCGACATGGAGTGGGGCCCGATCCTGCGGGCCGCCCACGGCAAGGTGAAGCTCTACGTCGTGGAGCGGGACGGCGCGCCGTCGACGCCGGAGTTCGCGGAGGACAGCTTCGAGTTCCTCACCAGCTTCCGCTACTGAGCACGCTCGTCGACCACGGCGGCCCCGGTCACCCCAGCGGGTGACCGGGGCCGCCGTGCATCCGCGCGGGGGTCCTCGGGCGAACACCGGGTAGACCACCATGACGTCAGTTGGCGTCCGAGGGGTGGGACCAGGAATCCTGGCCGACGCACGAACGTTGTGCAAAGTGGAACAAGACCATCAGCCAAGGAGAGTTGTGCGACGCATCCCCCGGAAGGTCGAGATCGAAGACGACGCGGGCAACGTCACGCGGTACGTCCGACACGACAACGGCCAGGGCTACGTCTCCCCCCACGCGTCCGTCCACCCGGAGGCGCGGGTCGAGGCGGGTGCCTACGTCGAGGCCGGTGCTCGGGTCGCTGCCGGTGCCCGGATCGGTCGGTTCAGCTGGATCGACGTCGACGCCGTCGTCGGCACCCGTGCGCGCGTGGGCCAGTGCGTCCACGTCGGACCACGCAGCGTCGTGGGTGACGACGCCCGCGTGGGCGCCTACGCCCAGCTCGGCGAGGACGCCGTCCTGGAGCCCGGAGCCGACGTCGAGGCCGACGCCGCCGTCCCCGAACGGACGGTCGTGCGCGCTGCCCGCCGGCAGCGGCACGACTTCAGCACCGCCGCCTGACCGCGGCGGACCGCCAGGCCGTGTGCCACCGCCCGGCCCGGCGCGCGCCTCGCCGGGCGTGGCGGTCCTGGCCGGGTGAGGCTGGGGTCCATGACGACCCCGCCGAAGCCCGCGGCCCCGACCGTCTCCGCCCAGCAGCAGCACCTGCTCGCGACCCTCCCCTTCGACGACACCCAGGACTTCGAGGACGCCCGGCGCGGCCTGGTCGCCCGGCGGACGCCGAGCGCCGTCACGACCGGCGACGGCACCGTCGTCTGGGAGACCGACACGTACGCGTTCCTCGAGGGGGACGCCCCCGACACGGTGAACCCGAGCCTGTGGCGGCAGTCCCGGCTCGTCGCCGAGCAGGGGCTGTTCGAGGTGGTCGAGGGCATCTACCAGGTCCGCGGTCTCGACCTGTCGAACGTCACGTTCGTCGAGGGCGCGACCGGCGTGATCGTCGTCGACCCGCTGATCTCCACCGAGACGGCGGCGGCCGCCCTCGCGCTGTACCGGGAGCACCGGGGCGACCGGCCGGTCACGGGCGTCATCTACTCCCACTCCCACGTCGACCACTTCGGCGGCGTGAAGGGCGTGACCACCCAGGAGGAGGTCGACGCCGGCCGGGTGCCGGTCCTCGCCCCGGAAGGTTTCGTCGAGCACGCCGTCGCCGAGAACGTGTACGCCGGGACGGCCATGAGCCGTCGCGCGGGCTACATGTACGGCGCGGCTCTCTCCCGCGGGCCGCGGGGACAGGTCGGGGCCGGGCTCGGGCAGACGACGTCCACCGGCACCGTCACCCTCATCCCCCCGACGATCGACGTCACGACGACGGGCCAGGAGGAGACCGTCGACGGCGTGCGGATCGTCTTCCAGATGGCCCCGGACACCGAGGCGCCGTCGGAGATGCTGTTCTACTTCCCCGACCACCGCGCGCTGTGCGCCGCCGAGGACGCCACGCACACCCTGCACAACCTGCTCACGCTGCGCGGCGCGCTGGTCCGTGACCCGAACGCGTGGGCGAAGTGCCTGACCCGGACCATCGACCTGTTCGGCGCGGACCTCGAGGTCGTCTTCTCCTCGCACCACTGGCCCACGTGGGGACGCGACCGTGCCGTGAGCTTCCTGGAGAACCAGCGCGACCTGTACGCCTACCTGCACGACCAGACGGTGCGGATGATGAACCAAGGGCTCACCGGTCCCGAGATCGCCGAGCGGTTCCAGCTCCCGCCCGTGCTCGAGAACGCCTGGAACGCCCGGGGCTACTACGGGTCGGTCAACCACAACGTGAAGGCGATCTACCAGCGCTACCTGGGATGGTTCGACGGCAACCCGGCCCACCTGTGGGAGCACCCGCCCGTCGAGCGCGCCCGGCGCTACGTCGCGCTGGGGGGCGGTGCCGACGCCGTCGTCGCCGCCGCGCAGGCCGCCGTCGACGACGGCGACCTGCGGTGGGCGGCCGAGCTCGCCAACCACGTGGTCTTCGCGGAACCGGACCACGTCGCGGCCCGCGAGCTCCTGGCCGACACGTACGAGCAGCTCGGCTACGGCGCCGAGAACGGCACGTGGCGCAACTTCTACCTCTCCGGCGCCACCGAGCTGCGCGAGGGGCCGTTCGGGACCCCGATCACGACGGCCGCCACCGACGTCGTCGCCCACCTGACCCCGGAGATGCTGTTCGACGCGCTCGCCGTCCGGGTGGACGGCCCCCGCGCCTGGGACGAGCACCTCACGCTCGACGTCGTCCTCACCGACACCGGCAGCCGCTACCGGGTGCGCCTGGCCCACGGCGTGCTCACCCACAGCACCGCGGCGCGGCACGGGGACGCCGACGTCCGCCTCACCACGACGCAGGCGGCACTGCCGGCGCTCGCCGCCGACCCCGCACCGGACGCGCTCGCGGCGGCCGGTGTCGAGGTCACCGGCGACGAGGGCGTGCTGAGGCGCCTGGCCGCCGTGCTCGACCCGGGCGACCCGGACTTCGCGATCGTCACCCCCTGAGCACGCCGGGGATCAGCGGGTGACGCGACGTCCCATCGCGTCCACGGCCCGACGGACCTGCCGGGCCCCCACGGCCGCCATGACGTCCCGGTACTGCCCGGCGCGGTGGAGCTGGCCCGCCAGGTCGTTGGACGAGGCCCGGTGGCGCAGGTCGCAGGGCACCTCGACGGCCACGTAGCCGGCCCGCAGGAGGTCGATCGTCATCCCGGTCTCGACGCCCCAGCCGTGGGCGAGGGGTGTCGCGGCCTCGAACGCGTCCCGGGTCAGGCACCGCATGCCGGACAGCGGCTGCGTGGGGCTCCACCCCGCGAGGCGCTGGATCGCGCGACGCGCGGCACCGACGACGATGCCCCGGCCGCCCGCGCCCTGCTGCCGGGGCAGCAGGGCGATGGCCAGGTCGGCGACACCCTCGCGGACCGGGGAGACCAGGGGTGCGGTGTTGACCGCGGTGTCACCCAGGTCGCCGTCGATGAAGAGCAGGAGACGCGGTGCCCGGCCGTCGGCGTCACGCATGGCCACGACCGCCGCGCCGGTCTCCATCGCGGCCGCCTTGCCGCGGTTGTGCGAGTGCCGCACGACGACGGCGCCGGCCTCCCGCGCCACGTGCTGGGTGTCGTCCTCGGAACCGTCGTCCACCACGAGCACCAGGTCGACGTGCGGGATGGCGCGCGCGGAGCGCACCGTCGCCGCGATGCGCTCCTCCTCGTCCTTGGCGGGCACGATCACGGCGACGCGCTGGGTGCTGCGACCGTCACGCGTCCGGGGTGGGCGAGGGGTCTTCGCCACGGGCATGCTGGGACGCCGCGCCGGCGTCCGTCCGTCGGCGTCGCCGGTGCCGCCGGTCGGCACCCTCGCGTCGCCCGTCCTGGTTCCCCCGTGTTCCGCGTTCACAGCTCCCTGCCTCGTGCGGTGGTCACGACCGTGGTCGTCGGTGGGCCCGGCCGGAGGGGCCGGGCGGAAGTGCAAAGAACTTCCCTCGGAATCCTACGTCCACGGTAGGGGCAGGCAGAGGACCGAGGACCGGTGCGGCGGCGCGCAGCGGGTGAAAATTCGGTGTGGATCAGCGCAGGGTGACCTGGCGGGAGACAATCCCGGCCCGCGCACGACGCTGCGTGGCGTCGAGCGGCTCCTCCACCGCCAGCGCCTCCTCGAGACGGCGGGACAGGTCCTGCACCGGCTCGGTCAGCTCGTCGGCCTCGGTGCCGCGCGGCAGCTCCCACACGGGCACGACCAGGCCGCAGGCGCGGAACATGCCGAGGAACTTGCCCCCGGCCAGGCCGGAGTCCCGCTTCGCGTGCAGGCGCGCGATGGCGTCCACGACGCGGTCCTCGTCCTCGGTCCGGGCCCACCGGACGAACTCGCGGCTCATGCGGCACCAGTAGGCGGCGTCGACACCGTCGAGCTTCACCGTGGGGACCGACTGGGCGGCGGCCTCGTCCAGCCCGGCCCTGATCTCGTCGGTCATCTCGGCCGAGGAGTCGATCCAGTAGTCGTAGCCCTCGTGCACGGTGACCTCGAACGGGACGGAGTCGTCCAGGACGTCTTGGAGGCGCGGGCCGTCGGCGGCGACCTGGAGGTGCTCGGGCAGGACACCCGTCCCCGGCTCACCCTCCACCGCGGCCAGCAGGGCTGCCGCCAGGTCGCGGCTCAGGTCGTCCGAGTTCAGGACGCCCTGCACGCCGAGCAGCACGGTGCCGTCCTCGCGGCGCATGGCGGCCCAGCCGCCGGGCAGCACCGTGGCGACGACGACGTCCTCGCCGCCGTGCTCGGCGGTCATCCGGGCGGGGGCGGTCGCGGACGGCACGATCTCGCGCATCGACACCCAGTCGGCCTCCCCGGGGAGACCCTGGAACGGACGCAGCACGAATTCAGCGGTGGACTTGGCCATGTGCCGCATCCTAACGGGAAGCGGCCGATCCGCCCCGTCCCCGCCCCCGGACCAGAAGCCGGCTCAGCCGACGAGCTCGTCGAACAGCCGCGCTCCGTCCCCGTCCGCGAACCCGATGACGTTGCCGGACGGGTCGGCGTACCAGACGCCGTCGCCGCCCTCCATGAACCCGCGGACGACGCCGCGCTCGTCGTGGTCGAAACCCTCGTAGCGGATCGGCGTCACCCCCTGGGAGCCGAGCTCGTCGACCACCGCGTCCACGTCGTCGACCAGGAGGTGGAAGACCGTGAAGGACGCCGGCGTGTGGTCGTCGCCCTTCGGGTAGACGAAGACCGGCGTGCCGCCGGGCAGGTGGAGGATCAGCATCTCGTCCTGGACGATCTTCGCCTTCAGTCCGAGCACGTCCTCGTAGAAGCTCCGGGCCTCGCCGACGTCCTTGACGGAGAAGCTGGCGATCCCTCGCTGAGCGGTGACCATGGCGCACTCCCTCGTGCCGCGGAGACGCCCGGGGGCCGCCGTCGGCCCGTGCGATGAGGACGCCACCTCCTCCAGCATGCGCCGACCCGGCACGACAGACCGGGTGAAATCGTCGGCCGCGGGTGGGTACCGTCGGACCATGACCTGGCTCGCGGCCACCCTGCCGGTGCTCGACCTGGCCACGGACGCGCTCGGTGTGCTGCGCTCGGCCGCGCGTCGCGCCGGGGCGACCGGTCCGCTGGTCGACGACCCCCTCGACCCGGCCCGCGTCGCCGCCGCGTTCGGCTCCGACCGGCTGCTGCAGATCGACGGCGACCCGGTCGCCGGCTTCGCCCCGCACTCGGGGTTCTTCGCGACGTCCGACGGCTGGGTCCGCACGCACGCGAACTACCCCCACCACCGGACCCGGCTGCTGCGGCTGCTCGACCTGCCCGACGACGCCACGCGCGACGACCTGGCCGCCCGGCTCGCGACGTGCTCGGCCCGTCAGGTCGAGGACGACGCCGCCGCCACCGGGGCGGTCGTCGTGCGGGTCCGCTCCGAGGACGAGTGGCGCGCCTCGGCGCCCGGCCGGGCCGCCGCCGTCGGACCCCTGGTGCGGGTCGAGCCCCGGTCCCCCGGTCCCGCCGCCACGTCCTCGGGCACCCGTGGCGGGCCCGCGCCTCTGGCCGGGCTGCGGGTGCTCGACCTGACGCGCGTCATCGCCGGCCCCGTCGGGACCCGGACCCTCGCGCTGCTCGGCGCGGACGTGCTCCGCGTCGACCCGCCGGCGCCCGCCGAGATCGCCGCCCAGCACCTCGACACCGGCCAGGGCAAGCGCACGACGGTCCTCGACCTGCGGGACCGTGCCGACCACCGGCGTGCGCAGGAGCTGCTCGACGCCGCCGACGTCCTCGTCACCGGGTACCGACCGGGTGCTCTGGAGGCGCTCGGGCTGCGCGTGCCCGCGTCGGTGATTCGCGCCCGGGTCTCCGCGTGGGGCACCGACGGCCCGTGGAGCGGCCGACGGGGCTTCGACTCCGTCGTGCAGGCCGCCACCGGGATCGCTCTGGTCGAGTCGCCCGACGGCGTCACGCCGGGGGCGCTGCCCGCCCAGGCACTCGACCACGCCACCGGCTACCTGCTGGCCGCCGGGGTGCTCGACGGCCTGGTCGACCGGTCTGCGGACGGGTCCGGTCGCGACGTGTCGGTCTCGCTGGCCCGCACGGCGGCCCGGCTGCTGGACGCGCCGGGGCGCGACCCGGACCCTCCTCCCGCTGCCGTGCCGCCGGCGTCGACCACCGTGACCCACGCCGGCGTGCGGACCGCGCGCCCGGCCCTGCCGGTCGACGACTACCCCGCGCCGGCGCACCCCTGGAGCTCCGACCCCCCGCTGTGGGCATGAAATCTGCAGCGCTCGAGTCCCCGAAGCGTGCAGATTTCATGCCCACAGCGGGTGTGGCGCCGGGTCAGAGGTGGTCGAGCCGCTGGAGGATCGCTCCCTCGCGCAGCGCCCACGGGCAGATCTCCACCTCGTCCACGTCCAGGGCACGCATCGCCTCCTCGGCGACGACCGCCCCCGCCACGATCTGCCGTGCACGTCCCGGCCCGATGCCCGGCAGCACCGTGCGGTCCCCCGAGGAGAGCTTCGCCAGCCGCGGTTCCCAGTCGGCCAGGTGCTCCTGCCGCATCCGCCACCGCTCGCCGGTGCCCATCACCTGCCGCGGCATCCCGGCGAGACGTGCCAGGGACCGGAACGTCTTCGACGTCGCCACGGCGTGGTCGGGCGCGGGTGCGTCCCGGACCGGGCCGACCGCGTCCTGCAGCACCCGGCGGGCGTGCTTGCGCAGCCGCTCCACGTCGCGCTTGGCGGGCGGGTCCTCCTCGTAGAGGAACTCCCGGGTCGTGCGGCCGGCGCCGAGCGGCACCGACAGCGCGACGTCGGGCGCCTCGTCGACGCCGCTGGCGATCTCGAGGGACCCGCCGCCGATGTCCAGCAGCAGCAGCCGGCCCGCGCCCCAGCCGTACCAGCGACGCGCCGCGAGGAACGTCAGCCGCGCCTCCTCCTCGCCGCCGAGCACCTCGACGGGCACGCCGGCGAGCTCGGAGAGGTCGGCGATCAGCCGGGCCCCGTTGGTCGCGTCCCGCAGCGCCGAGGTCGCCAGCGCCATCGTGGCCTCGATGCCGTGCTCACGCCCCACCGCCACGGCGTCGCCGACCGCCCCGTGCAGGGCCGCCACGCCCTCGGCGGAGATCGACCCGTCCGGTTCCAGGTAGCGCATGAGACGCACGGTGGTCTTGTGGCTCGCCTGGGGGACGGGCCGGGCACCGTGTCGCGCCTCCATGACCAGGAGGTGGACCGTGTTGGAACCGATGTCGATGACGCCGAGCCTCATGAGGGCAACCTACCGGCGCGGGCCGGCGCACCCTCCGTCAGGAGAGGGCCTTGGCCTTGATCGACTCGAACTCCTGCGGGGTGATCGCTCCCTCGTCCAGGAGCTTCTTCGCGGCCGCGATCTGGTCGGCCGGCGCCGGGTGCGACGCCACCGAGCGGATGTAGTCGTCCGTGGCCGCCTTCGACTCCTTGACCGCGGCGAGGTTGCGCTCGGCCATCCCCCGTCCGCGGGCGATGAGGTAGACGAGCGCGGTCAGGAGCGGGACGAAGATCAGGAAGAGGACCCAGACCGCCTTCCACCAGCCGCTGAGGGTGTGGTCACGGAACAGGTCCGCGAGGATCTGGAAGAGCACGATCAGGTAGGCCATGAAGAGGAAGATCCAGAGGAGGAACCAGATGTAGTCCCAGAAGCTGTCCATCGCCGGCACGTCCTTCCGCGGGTGCGTCGACCGCTCGCTGCGGCCTCGCCGATCACGCTACGGGAGGCGCCCCGCACTCGCCCGACAAAAGCACTATGCGCGTGAGGGGTGTGTTGCCCGAGAGGCCCGAAGGGTCTGCTCCGCGCCGGCGACCACGGCGGCCTCGGCGGCCCGGGCGTCGGCCAGGGCCGTCGCGCGCACCGCGACGATGCGACCGTGCAGCTCGGTGTGCACGCGACGGCGCACGGTCCGGGCGATCCCCTCGAGATCGGCCTCCGTCGGCGACTGCCCGAACGGGGCGAGCTCCTCGACCAGCCGGGCGGACTCCACGGCGACCTCGTGCTCGACCTGCCGCTCGGCCTCGTCGAACAGCTCGACGACCGCGGCGTCGGCGGCCCGCCCCAGCCGGGTCTCCTCGAAGCGCACGGCCGCGTCCGCGACCAGGTCCCGCGCGCGGTCCAGCTCGGCGTGGTCGGTGGCCGGCGCGTTCGCCTTCAGGGTCGACAGGTCGTACAGCAGCACGCCCTCGACGTCGGCCACCCGCGGGTCCACGTCGCGGTGCAGCGCCAGGTCCAGGATCACCAGCGCCGGCGGCTCCGGGGCCTCCTCGGCCCGCGCCGCCGCCCGTTCCCGTGCCCGTGCCACCGCGGCGGCGTCCAGGACGTACGCCAGGGACGCCTCGGGGGCGTCCACGCCGGGCAGGTCGAGCGCCCGTCCACGAGCGCCCGAGCAGGACACGACGACGTCGGCGTCCTCGAGCGCCTCGACCAGCGCCTCCAGGTCGGTGGCGACGGCCTCGACGTCGTGCGAGGCCGCGAAGTCCGCCGCCCGTCCCGACCGGGAGTAGACCCGCACGTCGTGGCAGCCGCGGGCGCGCAGCGCCGCCACCGAGGCACCGGCGTAGGCGCCGGTGCCGATGATGACGGCACGGGTCCCGGGGTAGGGCGGCAGGGTCTCCCCGGCCAGGTCCAGGCCCAGCGCCACGAGCGACCGCCCGACCCCGCCGAGCGTCGTGTGGTGACCCACCCGCTTCGAGGTCCGCGACGCCGTCTGGAAGAGCAGCTCGAGGGTCTTCGAGGTGGTCCCGTCGTCGCGCGCGGTCACCAGCGCGCGCTTCACCTGACCGGCGATCTCCCGCTCCCCCACGACCATGGAGTCCAGCCCGGCGGCGACCCCGAACAGGTGCTGGGCCACCTCGGAGCCGGTGCGGACGGTGAACGACCCGGCCGCGGTGTCGGTCGTGACCCCGGAGGACGCGGCGACGAGGTCGGCGACGTGGTGGGTCGCGTGCCGCACGGCGTCGCCGTCCAGCGGGGCGTCCACGTCGAGGTAGAGCTCGAACCGGTTGCAGGTGGAGATCACCACCGCGCCCTGGACCGGGCGGCAGCTGCCCACGACCTCACGACCCACGGAGTGCGAGCCGGACGAGAGGCGCTCGAGCGCGTCCAGGTCCAGCTCGCGGTGGGAGGCGGTGAGAGAGAGGAGTACCACAGTGGCTCCACTTTAAGTTCACCCCGGCGTGGGGGCAGAATCGTCAACCGTGACATCCCCCACGCCGAGCGTCAGCAACCTGCCGTCCACCCATCCCCTGGTCGACGGCCGCACGTCGACGTCCCCCCTGGTCAGGGCCCTGCGTGGTGACCGGCCGGAGCGCACCCCCGTCTGGTTCATGCGCCAGGCCGGGCGCTCCCTGCCCGAGTACCGCGAGGTGCGGCAGGGCATCGGGATGCTCGAGTCCTGCCTGCGGCCGGACCTCGCCGCGGAGATCACGCTGCAGCCGGTGCGCCGGCACGGCGTGGACGCGGCGATCTTCTTCAGCGACATCGTGGTGCCCCTGAAGCTCGCGGGCGTCGACGTGGAGATCGCCTCCGGCGTCGGCCCGGTGATGGACCGCCCCTACCGGACGGCCGCCGACATCGACGAGCTCGTCTCGCGCGACCTGGACGAGACCGCGCTGGCCCCGATCACCGAGGCCGCCGCGCGCACGGTCGCCGAGCTGTCCGACGGGCCCGGCTCCACCCCGCTCATCGGGTTCGGGGGTGCGCCGTTCACCCTCGCCGCCTACCTCGTCGAGGGCCGGCCCTCGCGGGACCACCTGGCCGCCCGCACGCTGATGCACGCCGACCCGGAGACGTGGCAGCGCCTGACCACCTGGACCGCGGACCTCACCGGCCGGTTCCTGCGCGCCCAGATCCTCGCCGGCGCCAGCGCCGTGCAGCTCTTCGACTCCTGGGCGGGCTCGCTGTCCCTGGCCGACTACGTCGCGCACGTGGCGCCGTCGTCGACGCGGGCCCTGCGGCACGTCGCCGACCTGGGCGTGCCGGGCATCCACTTCGGCACCGCGACCGGCCACCTGCTGCCCGCCATGCGCGACGTCCTCGTCGCGGCCGGGCTGACCCACCGCACCGTCGGCGTCGACTACCGCACCCCGCTGGACGAGGCCGCCGGCCGGCTCGGCGACGACGTCCCCCTGCAGGGCAACATCGACCCGGCGCTGCTCGGCGCCCCCTGGCCCGCGCTGGAGGCGCACGTCCGCGACGTCGTCGACCGCGGGCGCGCGGCACCGGCGCACGTGGTCAACCTCGGCCACGGCGTCCCGCCGACCACCGACCCGACGGTGCTCACCCGCGTCGTCGAGCTCGTGCACTCGCTGTGAGCCAGCAGGTGGACGCCGTCGTCGTCGGCGGCGGGATCGGGGGCCTGGTCGCGGCCAGCACGCTCATCGACCGCGGCCTGCGGACCGTCGTCCTGGAGTCCTCGCCCCGGCTCGGCGGACCGATCCGCGGCGGCTCCTTCGAGTCCCTGCCGCGGGTGCCGGTCGACCTCGGTGCCGAGTCGTTCGCCTCCCGGGGGACGGCCGTGGCCGACCTCGCCGGCCGGCTCGGCCTCGAGGTCGTCGCCCCCGCGCCGCTGTCCGCCTGGGGCTACGCCGCGGGTCGTCCGTTCCCGCTGCCCGCCGCCGGGGTGCTCGGCATCCCGGCGGTGCCCTGGGCGTCGGACGTGCGCCGCGTCATCGGCTGGCCCGGCGTCGCCCGGGCCGCCCTGGACCGCGTGCTGCCCCGCTTCGTGGGGGCCGGGGCCGACGACCTCGGCACCCTGGTGCGCGCCCGGCTCGGCGCCCGTGCCACCGACCGGCTCGTCGCCCCGGTGGCCACCGGCGTCCACTCCGCCCCGCTGGACCGCCTGGACGTCGCGGCGGTCGCCCCGGGCCTGCGGGAACGGTTCGCCGTCGAGGGGTCGCTCACGCGCGCCGTGGCCGACCTGCGGGCCGCCGCGCCGGCGGGTTCGGCGGTCCGCGGCATCGCCGGCGGCCTGCACGGGCTGGTCGAGGCGCTGGCCGGGCAGATCGCCGCGAGCGCCGAGGACTGGACCGACTCCCCCACGACCGACGCCACCGGCCCCATCCACACCACGCTGCGCCTGGGCCACGAGGTCGTCGGGGTCGAGCGGGCCGACGACGGCGGCTGGGTCGTGCGCTCGCGGGCCACCTCCGCGCAGGTCCGGGGCGGCCACGGCTCGGTGCACACCACCATCGCCGAGCGCCTGGTGGTGGCCACGCCCACGGTGGCACCCATGCTGGAGCCGTGGACCGGTGTGGTTCCCGTCCCGGAGCAGGGTGCGGACGTCTGGCTGGCGACGCTGCTGCTCGACGCCCCCGAGCTGGACGCCGCACCCCGCGGCTCCGGGATGCTCGTCGCCCCCGACGCCGGGCCGGTGCGGGCCAAGGCCATGACCCACTCGACGGCGAAGTGGCCGTGGCTGGCCGAGCGCGTCCGCGCCGCGGCCGGCGAGGGCATGCACGTCGTCCGGCTGTCCTACGGCCGGCTCGGCGAGCCCACGGTCCCGCCCACGGCCGAGGAGGCCGCGCGCGACGCCGCCGAGCTGCTGGGCGTACCCGTCGCGGACCGCGTGGTCGACCACCTGCTGCAGCGCTGGGACGGCGCGCTGCCGCCGCCGACCCCCGCCTACCGCACGGCGGTGGCCGACCTGGGGGCCGCCGTCGGCCGGACGCCGGGGCTCGCCACCACCGGGGGCTGGGTCGCCGGGACCGGCCTCGCCGCGATCGTCACGCACGCCCAGGCGGCCGTCGCCGGGCTCTAGGCCCGGCCCGTCGGCCTGCGGGTCACTCGGCCGGTTCGCCGCCCACCCAGCCGCGCTGGTCGATGACCGGCCGACGGGCGCCGTAGTCCTCGTGCATCAGCGGCGAGGAGATCATCATGTCCGCCGTGGCGACGTTGCACGCCATCGGCGCGTTCCAGACCGCCGCGAGGCGCAGCAGGGCCTTGACGTCCGGGTCGTGGGGCTGCGCCTCGAGGGGGTCCCAGAAGAAGATCAGCATGTCGATCGTGCCCTCGGCGATCTTGGCGCCGATCTGCTGGTCGCCCCCGACCGGGCCGGAGAGCAGGCGGTTCACCGGGAGCCCGAGCTCGAACTCGAGCATCGTCCCGGTGGTGCCGGTGGCCCAGAGCTGATGGCCGGCGAGGGTGTCGCGGTTGAACTCCGCCCACCGCAGCAGCTCGACCTTCTTGTTGTCGTGCGCCACCAGGGCGATGTCGTGTCGGACGGCCTCCATGGAGCGCTCCTCTCCGTCGGGGCACCCCCGTGCCCCCTGGTGCTCATGCTGTCACGAGGGCACTGTGAGATCCGCCGGAACAGGGCCGTCCGGGTTGTCCCGGACCCCTCGGTTCGCGAGAGACTGGACGGGTGAGCACCCTCGACGTCACCCACCTGCGCCTCGGCACCCGGGCCAGCCGACTGGCGACCACGCAGTCCGGCTTCGTGGCGCGCCGCCTGACCGAGCTGCTCGAGCACCCCGTCGAGCTGGTCCACGTCCGGACCGCCGGGGACGCCGACCGCACGACCTCGCTCTCCCAGCTCGGCGGCACGGGCGTGTTCGTCGCCGCGCTGCGCGAGGCCCTGCTCGACGAGCGCTGCGACGTCGCGGTGCACTCGCTGAAGGACCTGCCCACGGCCCAGCCCGCCGGTCTGACGTTCGTCACGCCGGAGCGGGAGGACCCCCGCGACGCGCTGTGCGCCCGCGACGGGTTGACGCTGGAGACGCTGCCCCGCAACGGCCGGGTCGGCACCGGTTCGCCGCGCCGGGCCGCCCAGCTGCAGGCGGCCCGGCCCGACCTCGAGATCGTCGACATCCGCGGCAACGTCGAGACCCGGCTGGCCCGGGCGCTCGGCGAGGAGGCCGACCTGGACGCGGTCGTGCTCGCCTTCGCCGGGCTGAGCAGGCTGGACCGCACCGAGGTCGTCAGCGAGGTGCTCGACCCGTCGGTCGTCGCCCCGGCGCCCGGGCAGGGCGCCCTCGCCGTCGAGGCCCGCGCCGTCGACCTCGCCGACGGCGCGCTCGCCCAGGCGTTCGCCGCCCTGGACCACCGGCCCACCCGGTTGGCGGTGACCGCCGAGCGCGGGGTGCTGGCCCGTCTCGAGGCCGGGTGCTCGGCCCCGATCGGCGCCCACGCCCGCCTGGAGGACGGCGAGCTCGTCATGTCGGCCGTCGTCGGACGGGTCGACGGTGCCGAGCAGCTCACCCACACGGCCCGGGTCGCCGTCGGGCCCGACCTGTCCGACGCCGACGCGGACACGGCGGCCCGCGCGCTGGGCGTCCGGGTCGCCGAACGGCTGCTCGCCGACGGCGCCGCGCGGCTGGCACCGCTGACCGCGGCACCGCCGTCCCGCGGCGACACCGACCGGACGCTGACCGGGACGGACGACCCGGAGGTCCCGTGACCGCCCCGGACGTATGTCCCCCGCTGACGGGACGGTCGGTGCTGCTGCCGCGCTCGCCGGAGCGGGCGGCCGGGCTGGCCGGGCTGCTGCGCGACGCCGGGGCGGACGTCACCGTCGCCCCGGTGATCACCCGGGCGCCGGCGCACGACCAGGAGGCCCTGCGCGGGACCGTGGCCCACCTGCACGACGGACGGTTCGTCTGGACCGTGATCACCAGCGTGAACGCGGTCGACGCCCTGGCCGGGGCCGCCGCCCGCCCCCTCGCCGCCGCACCCACCCGGTGGGCCGCCGTGGGCCCGGCCACCGTCCGCGCGCTGCGGGCCGTGGACGTCGACCCGGAGCTGGTGCCCGGGGACGCCTCGGCCGACGGGCTCGTCGCCGCCTTCCCGCACGCCGACGAGGAGGGGCGGCCCGTGCTGCTGCCGCTCGGCGACCGCGCCCGCCCCACCCTGCGCGACGGTCTGGCCGCCCGCGGCTGGCACCCCGAGGTGGTCACCGCCTACCGCACCGTGCGCACCGCGCTGCCGGCGGACGTCGTCGGCCGCCCCTACGACCTGGTCGTGGTCACCTCGGGTTCCGTGGCCCGAGAGATCGCCGCCCAGCTCGGCACCGCCGCACCCGTCGTCGCGATCGGCCGTCCGTCGGCCGACACCGCGCACGAGGTGGGCCTGACCGTCGCGGGCGTCGCGTCCGCACCGACCGACGACGGCCTCGCCGCCGCCGTCACGACCGCCCTGGAGCAGAACTCATGAGCACGTCCGGCATCGTCTACCGGCCCCGCCGTCTGCGCACGACACCGCGGATGCGCCGGCTCGCCGCCGAGACCCGGCTGCACGCGGCCGACCTCGTGCTGCCGCTGTTCGTCAAGGAGGGGCTGACCGAGCCCGCGCCGATCTCGTCGATGCCCGGCCAGGTGCAGCACACCGAGGCCACGCTGGCCGACGCGGTCGCCGCCGCGGCCCGCGCGGGGGTCGGCGGGGTGATGCTCTTCGGCATCCCCGCCGAGCGGGACGGCCGCGGCACCGCCGGCGACGACCCGGACGGCATCCTGCAGCGCGGGATCCGGGCCGCGCGCGCGGCCGTGACCGCCGTCGAGGCGGAGACGGGGCGCCCCGGCCCCGTCGTCATGGCCGACACCTGCCTGGACGAGTTCACCGACCACGGCCACTGCGGCGTGCTCACCCCCGAGGGCGTCGTCGACAACGACAGCACCCTGGAGCGCTACGCGACGATGGCGGTCGCGCAGGCGAAGGCCGGCGCCGAGGTGGTCTCGCCGTCGGGCATGATGGACGGCCAGGTCGCCGTGATCCGTGACGCGCTGGACGACGCGGGCTTCGAGGACGTGTCGATCCTCGCCTACAGCGCCAAGTACGCCAGCGCCTTCTACGGCCCGTTCCGCGAGGCCGTCGACTCCGCCCTGCAGGGCGACCGACGGACCTACCAGATGGACGCCGCCAACTCCCGCGAGGGCCTGCGCGAGGCCGACCTGGACCTGGCCGAGGGGGCGGACATGGTCATGGTCAAACCCGCCGGGACCTCCCTGGACGTCCTGCGCGGCGTCGCCGACCGTGCCGACGTGCCCGTGGCCGCCTACCAGGTCTCCGGCGAGTACGCGATGATCGAGGCGGCGGCCGCGAACGGCTGGATCGACCGCCGCGGTGCCGTCCTGGAGTCGGTGCTGGCCATCAAGCGGGCCGGCGCCGACGTGATCCTCACCTACTGGGCGCACGAGATCGCGGACTGGCTCGCCTGACCCGGCCGAGCCCCCGCCACCACCGAACGGAAGGACCACGATGACGGACACCGCAGGCTTCGGCCAGGTCGAGACGGCGCTCGTGGGCGCCACGCCCCCGGCCGACAACCACTCCGCGTTCCTGCGTGCCCAGGACGCCATCCCCGGCGGGGTGAACTCCCCGGTGCGCGCCTACGGCTCGGTCGGCGGCGACCCGCGGTTCCTCACCTCGGCCCGCGGCCCCTACGTCACCGACGTCGCCGGGCGCGAGTACGTCGACCTCGTCGGATCCTGGGGCCCGGCCCTGCTCGGGCACGCCCACCCCGAGGTGGTGGCCGCCGTGCAGGAGGCGGCATCGCGCGGACTGTCCTTCGGCGCGCCGACGATCGGCGAGGTCGAGCTCGCCGAGGAGATCCGTCGGCGGGTCCCGGCCGCCGAGCACGTCCGGCTGGTGTCCACCGGCACCGAGGCGACGATGACGGCGGTGCGGCTGGCGCGGGGCGTCACCGGACGCCCGCTGGTCGTCAAGTTCGCCGGTTGCTACCACGGGCACGTGGACGCGCTGCTCGCCGAGGCCGGGTCGGGCGTCGCGACGCTGGCCATGCCCGGGTCGGCCGGGGTCACCGAGGCCGCGGCCGCCGAGACCCTCGTCCTGCCGTACAACGACCTGGACGCCGTCGAGGCGGTGTTCGCCGCGCACGGCGACCGCATCGCTGCCGTCATCACCGAGTCGGCCCCCGCGAACATGGGTGTCGTGCCGCCCGCCCCGGGCTTCAACGCCGGGCTGCGCCGCCTGACCTCCCAGCACGGGGCGCTGCTCGTCCTGGACGAGGTGCTCACCGGGTTCCGCGTCTCCGACGCCGGCTACTGGGGTCTGGCCCGGGCGCAGGGCGAGGACTGGACCCCGGACCTGTTCACCTTCGGCAAGGTCGTCGGCGGCGGCATGCCGGTGGCCGCGCTGGCCGGCGCCGCGTCGGTCATGGACCATCTCGCCCCGACCGGCCCCGTCTACCAGGCGGGCACGCTGTCCGGGAACCCCGTCGCCGTGGCCGCGGGCCTGGCGACGCTGCGGCTGGCCGACGAGCTCGTGTACGACCGGGTGTCCGAGGTGGCCGACACCGTGTCGACGGCTCTCGAGGAGGCCCTGGACGCCGAGGGCGTGCCGCACCGCGTGCAGCGCGTGGGGTCGCTGTTCTCGGTCTTCTTCGGCGAGGCCGCGGCTCGCGACGGCGTGGCGTCGTTCGCCGACGCCCGGGCCCAGGACGTCTTCCGCCACCGGCCGTTCTTCCACGCGATGCTCGACGCGGGCGTCAACCTGCCGCCCTCGCTGTTCGAGGCGTGGTTCTGCTCGGCGGCGCACGACGAGGAGGCGGTCGGCCGCATCCTCGAAGCGCTGCCCGCGGCGGCGCGGGCCGCGGCGGCCGCGACGGCCTGACCCGGCTCCCGAGCACCCGTGCCCCGGTACCCACGGCGGGTACCGGGGCACGGTCGTCCCGCGCCGACGACGGTCAGCGGGCGCCGACGCCGTCGGTCCCGGTGGCCGCCGTGGTGCGGTTGGTCGGCGCGACGACGATCCGCACCGTGCCCGCCTTGCCCTTGCGGATCCGGGTGACGACCTCTCCGCCCGTCCCGGTCGTGACGTACTTGACGGTGCTCCAGCTCGCCGCGCCGTCCGGCTTGAACTGGATCGCGACCTCGACGCCCTTCCTGCCCCTCCACGTCCCCTCGTACGACGTCGAGGACTTCCAGACGTTCTCCTTGACCGTCCCGCGGACCTGGACGTAGGCCCGGGAGCCGCTCTTCCGGTAGGCGTCCGTGCCCACGATCTTGCGCGCGTTGCGCAGGTACACGGTCGTCAGGTGGTCGTCGAACGGGTAGAGCAACGAACCGCCGTACACGGGCGCCGTCTCGGCCCCCACGGCGAGCCGCTGCGGCGCGAGGCGGTCGTACTTGCGGAAGACGACGGTGGTCTTCTTGGTGGTCTCGACCGTGTCGGTGAAGTCGGCCCAGGAGAACTGCCAGTCGCCGTTGATCGACTCGGCCGTCGCGTAGCCGGCGTCACCCCACCACCCGGTGAAGGTGCCGGGCCCCGAGAATGCCAGCCTGGCCGTCACCGGGATCTTGGTGTAGCCCGCCCGGTTGATGGTCACGTACTTCGGTGTGGTCACCGTCATGCGGACGGACCGGCCCTCGGTGTCCGAGTCGGTGACGGATCCGGATCCGGCGGTCGCCGGTGCGGCGACCCCTCCGACGGCCAGCAGGGCGCCCACCACGGACGCCACGATCATGCGCTTCATCGACGCTCCCTGATCTGCCGCTCGGCACAGCGCTCGGGCGGCGGCTCAACATAGCGCCACCGGGGCGTGAACGGCCAGGTCATGCCCCTCTTTCACCCCGTCGCGCCCCGACGGGTCGCGACGGCAGGGCGGCCCGGCGGGAGGACCCGTCCGCGCGATCCTGGTGACGACCAGCACCCTTGGGTACGTTGGGTGGATCTCGGGGGCCCCGGCTCCCTCGACCGGTGCCAGGAGAGGATCAGAGATGAACAAGTCCGAGCTCGCCGCGGCCGTCGCCGAACGCACCGAGAGCACCCCGACCCAGGCGCGGCGGCAGGTCGACGCCGTCCTCGACTCGATCATGGAGAGCGTCTCCGCCGGTGAACGCGTCTCCTTGCTCGGCTTCGGGACCTTCACCGGCGCGGAGCGCCCCGCCCGGACCGCCCGCAACCCACGCACGGGCGACACGGTCGAGGTCCCGGCCGCCGTCGTCCCGCGCTTCCGGGCCGGCTCGGGGTTCAAGGCGCGGGTCTCGGGCGGCGACCCCGCTCCCGCCACGAACGGTGCCTCGACGGACACCGCGAAGACGGCGCAGGGCACCAGGTCGGACCAGGACGCGACGTCCGGCACCGGGAAGACGGCGGCCACGGACGCGAAGGCCGACACGGGCAAGAAGAACAAGAAGGGGAAGAAGGCCAAGAAGGCCAAGACGGCCGGCAAGGGCAAGAAGTCGGCCAAGGGCGCCCCGAAGGGGGCCTCGGGCAAGGACGCGAAGAAGTCCGGGAAGAGCAAGAAGTCGAAGAAGAAGTGACGGCGGACCGTGCCCGGAATCACCCTTGACCACATACCCCCGGAGGGTATGCTGGAGCCATGACCGAGACAGCAGCGCCCGACCCGACCACGGCGGTCGGCGTGGACGAGCACGACGGCCCGCACGGGTACGCCTCGGACAAGGCGGCGTACCTCAAGCGCATGCGCCGCATCGAGGGCCAGGTCCGCGGCATCGCCCGGATGATCGACGAGGACGTCTACTGCATCGACATCCTGACCCAGGTGTCGGCCGTGACGAAGGCGCTGCAGTCCGTGAGCCTGGCGCTGGTCGAGGACCATCTCAACCACTGCGTCGTCGGGGCCGCCCGCGAGTCCGACGAGGCAGGGGCCGCGAAGGTCAAGGAGGCGACCGATGCCATCGGACGCCTCGTCCGCAGCTGATCCGAGGAGACCGAGGAGCACCATGAGCACCGTCACCACGCTGGGCGTCACCGGCATGACCAGCACCGACTCCGTCGCGCGCGTCACCGAGCGCATCGAGAGCGTCGACCGCGCCGAGCACGTCAGCATCGTGCTCCACCCGGACGCGGAGTCCGAGGTGACGGTCTTCTCCGACGAGCCGCTCGACGAGGCTGCGCTGCGCGCCGCCGTCGACGAGGCGGGCTACGAGGTCGCCTCGCTCGACGTGCAGACGGACGCGCTCGCGGCCCAGCAGGCTGAGCAGGCGCCCGGCAAGCAGCGGGCGCACGACGACGCCGCGCACACCTGGGGCCGCTGAGCGGCCCCCTGCGCCCCCCTTCTTCCCGCGGACCGTCCGCCGACCCGCCGTCCTGCCGGACGGCGCGGACCCTCCGCGCCGCACCGGACACCCCGGTGCACCCGACCGCGCCGACCGCCTCCCCGGTCCGCCGCCGGTGACATCCACGCACGCACCACAGGAGTCACCTCCCATGACCACCACCCCCAGCCCGACCGTGCGCGAGGTCGACCTCGCCGTCTCGGGCATGACCTGCGCCAGCTGCGTCGCGCGCGTCGAGAAGAAGCTCGGCAAGCTCCCCGGCGTCGAGGCGACCGTGAACCTTCCCCTCGAGACCGCACACGTGGTCCTCACCGAGGAGCACGACGACGACGCCCTCGTACGAGCCGTCGAGGCCGCGGGCTACACCGCGACGATCACCCGCTCGCGCAGCGCGGAGACGTCGTCCGACCCCGGAGCGGGCACCGACGTGCTCCTCGCACCCGACGGGCGGGACGTCCCCGGACCGGAGGAGTCCTCCGACGCGCCGGCGGCGGACGAGGCGCCCGCCGCCGGCGGCGCCGAGTACCGCGGCGCCGACCTGCTCCGCCGGCTCCGCGTGTCCGCCGTGCTCACCGTGCCGGTCGTCGCGCTGTCGATGGTGCCCGCCTGGCAGTTCCCCGGCTGGCAGTGGGTCGTGGCGGCCCTGGCGCTGCCCGTGGTCACCTGGGGCGCGTGGCCGTTCCACACGGCGGCCGCCCGCGCGGCGCGGCACGGGTCGTCCACGATGGACACCCTGGTGTCGATCGGCGTCACCGCCGCGACCCTCTGGTCGCTGTGGGCCCTGCTCCTCGGCGGGGCCGGCGAGATCGGCATGACGATGGACGTGTCGCTGCTGCCCTCCCGCGAGCACGCCGGCGCACCGGAGCTCTACTTCGAGGTCGCGGCGGTGGTCACGACCTTCCTGCTGGCGGGACGGTACGCCGAGCACCGCTCGAAGCGACGGGCCGGCGACGCGCTGCGCACGCTGCTCGAGATGGGCGCCAAGGACGCCGAGCGCGTCCGCACCCGACCGGACGGCACCCCCGTGACCCGTGACGACGGCCGGCCGGTCACCGACCGCGTGGCCGTCTCCGCGCTGCGCGTCGGCGACCTGTTCGCCGTGCGGCCCGGGTCCACGATCGCCACCGACGGCGAGGTCGTCGAGGGCGCCTCCGCGGTGGACACCTCCCTGCTGACCGGCGAACCGGTGCCCGTGGACGTCGCACCCGGTGACGCCGTCACCGGTGCCACCGTCAACACCTCCGGCCACCTGCTGGTGCGGGCCACCCGTGTCGGCGAGGAGACGACGCTCGCGCAGATCGGGCGGCTCGTCGCCCAGGCGCAGACCGGCAAGGCCCCGGTGCAGCGGCTCGCGGACCGCATCTCGGCGGTGTTCGTGCCGATCGTGCTGACCCTGTCCGTGCTGACGTTCGGCGGGTGGCTGCTCGCCGGTGCGGACCTGCCGTTCGCGTTCACGGCCGCGGTCGCCGTGCTCATCATCGCGTGCCCGTGCGCCCTGGGCCTGGCGACGCCGACGGCGCTGCTGGTCGGCACCGGGCGCGGGGCCCAGCTCGGCGTCCTCATCAAGGGGCCGGAGATCCTCGAGTCCACGCGCCGGGTCGACACCGTGGTGCTCGACAAGACCGGCACGGTCACCGCCGGCGCGATGGCGCTGGAGCGGGTCGTCCCCGCGGCCGGGGTCGACGCCGACGAGGCGTTGCGGCACGCCGCCGCCGTCGAGGCACGCAGCGAGCACCCGATCGCCCAGGCGATCGCGCACGCGCCCGCGGCGGCTGCCGAGGGACACGACGCGCCGCACTCCGCGGGGGATCCTGCCGCGGACCCGGGCCGCCGGCCCGCCGAGGTCGGGGCCGACGGCGTCACGGCCGGCGCGCTGCAGGTGTTCGACTTCCGCAGCGTCCCCGGCGGGGGCGTCGAGGCCGTCGTGCGGACCGCGCACTCCGGGCTGGGCGACGCGGGGCTGGGCAGCCGCCGGGTCACCGTCGGCCGGCTGAGCTGGCTCGACGAGACCGACGTCCGTGTCCCCGACGAGGTGCGGGACACCGTCGCGGAGGCGGAGGACGACGGGGCGACCGCCGTCGTCGTCGCCTGGGACGGGTCGGCCCGCGCCGTGCTCGTGCTGCGCGACCCGGTGAAGCCGACGTCGGCCGAGGCCGTGCGGGAGCTGCGCGACCTCGGGCTGCACCCGGTGCTGCTGACCGGGGACGCCGAGGGCGCGGCCCGCGCCGCGGCGGCCGAGGTCGGGATCGACGAGGTGATCGCCCGGGTGCTGCCGCAGGACAAGGCGGCCACCGTGGCGCGCCTGCAGTCCGAGGGGCGCACGGTCGCGATGGTCGGTGACGGCGTGAACGACGCCGCCGCCCTGGCCACCGCCGACCTGGGCCTGGCCATGGGCACCGGCACCGACGTGGCGATCGAGGCCAGCGACATCACGCTGGTGCGCGGCGACCTGCGGGCGGCCGCCACCGCCGTCCGGCTGTCCCGGCGCACCCTGCGGATCATCCAGCAGAACCTGTTCTGGGCGTTCGCCTACAACGTCGCCGCGATCCCCCTGGCCGCGGCCGGTCTGCTCAACCCGATGATCGCGGGTGCGGCGATGGCGGCCTCGTCGGTGATCGTGGTGAGCAACTCGCTGCGCCTGCGCCGCGCCGGCTGAGATCGTCGTCGTGGGCGGGGATCAGCGGAAGCGCCGGCCCTCGTCGCGGCGGTACGCCACCACGGCCAGCGTCGCGAACAGCACGGTCCAGCCGAGCAGCACCGGCCACGCGCCGGCGTAGGCGTCCGCGCCGGTCAGCGCCTGCACGAGCAGGTCGCGGCCGGCGCGGGTCGGCGTCCCCTGGGACAGCGTGTTCAGCCAGTCGGGGAACGCGACCGGCGGCAGGAACAGCCCGCCGGCGAAGGCCAGCGGGAACAGGACGACCTGCACGACCGGCAGCGCGGCCTTGGCCGTCAGCGAGTACCCGACGGCCATCCCCAGCAGCACGAACGGGACCGCCGTCGCCAGGATCGTCGCGACCCCGGCGAGCAGCTCGAGGAGCGTCACCGAGGCGGCGGTGAAGAACGCGCCGATGAGGATCAGCGGCACGAGTCCGAAGAGCGCGAAGACGGCCCCGTTGAGGATCCGCGCGACCATGCGCGGTCCCGGCCCCGCCGGCAGGGAGCGCACGAACGGGTCGAACGGGAGCTGACGGTCCTCGGCCACGCCGAGGCCGTAGGTGAACAGGCTCGCCGAGCAGACGGCGAAGAGGGCCAGCCCCGCGACCGCCATCGTGGCGAACACGGGGTTCTGCGCGACGTCGCTCTGCGGCACGACGAAGAAGAACATCGCCAGCGCGGGGAAGAACATGTTCCCCAGCACCGCGATGGGGATGCGCACCGTCTCCAGGAACTGGAACTTCAGGTGCAGCCAGGTCATCCGCACCGGGCTCACGGTGCCCGACGGCGCGACGACGGCGGGTGCGGGTGTCACGCGGGTCATCGGTCCGCTCCTTCCAGGGAACCGGAGGCGACCATCTCGGCGAACGCCTCCTCGAGGCTGGCGCCACGGATCTGCAGGTCTGAGAACGCGACGCCCGAGGTCACGAGGTCACGGACCAGCGCGTCCGCGTCGGGCGTGTAGAGCTCCTGGGTGCCGTCGCCGCGGTGCTCGCCGCGGGACACTCCCGGCCGGTCGACCAGGTCGACCGCCGCGCGCAGCACCACCCGGCGCAGTCCCACCCGGCGCAGGATCCCGTCCAGGGAGTCGTCCGCGCGCACCACGCCGTGATCGATCACCACCACCCGCTCGGCCAGCGCCTGGACCTCCTCGAGGTAGTGACTGGTCAGCAGCACGGTCCCGCCGCCGGCGTGGTACCGCCGGATCGCCTCCCACAGCACCTGCCGGGCGGTGACGTCCAGTCCCGTGGTGGGTTCGTCCAGCAGGATCACCCGGGGACGGCCGACGAGGGCCAGGGCCACGGCGAGCCGCCGCTTCTGGCCGCCGGACAACGACCCGGTCTGCTTGCGCGCCTTGTCCGTGAGACCGAACTGCTCGAGCAGCTCGGCGGTCGGCACCTGGTCCGGGAAGTGCCCGCCGACGAAGTCGACCACCTCGCCGACGCGCAGGGTCGGCGGGAGGCCGGTCTCCTGCGGGGTGATGCCGAGCCCGATCCGCGACGCCGCGTCCCGCGGGTCGCCGCCGAGCAGCCGGACGCGGCCGGTGTCGGGTCGCCGCTGGCCGCTCACGAGGGACAGCAGGGTCGACTTGCCGGCCCCGTTCGGACCGAGCAGCCCGACGAGCTCGCCGGGGCCCACCTCCAGGGAGACGTCGTCCAGGGCGACGACGTCCCCGAAACGGCGGGTGACGCCGTCGACGTCGATGACGGTCATGATCCGGCCCCTCTCAAGAGGTCCTGCAGGGTGGTGGTGTAGTCCTCGAAGGCCCGTCGACCGTCCGTCGTCAGGGCGAGGTAGGTGACGGGCCGACGCCCGGCGAACTCCTTGGTCTGGCGCACGTAGCCGGCGTCCTCGAGCTTGCGCAGGTGCGTCGAGAGGTTGCCCGCGGTCATGTCCAGGAGCTTCTGGAGCTTGGCGAAGGTGATCTCCTCCCCCACCTCCAGCGCGGCGAGCGTGGACACGACCCGCAGCCGCGCCGGGGCGTGGATGACGGTGTCGAGCTCGGTCATCGCCGCGCCCCTGCCCGGCGCCGCAGGTGCAGCACCTGCCAGACCACGGTGATCGCGAGGAACCCGCCGCCGCCGACCGTCGCCATGACGAGGTAGGTGGCGGGCATCCCCGCCATCGTCGCGACGCCCCCGGTGAGCAGGATCCAGGCCCCGAGGACGGACAGCCCGCGGTCGCCGAAGGACGCGCCCCCGGTCAGGTACATGACGCCGATGATGACGCAGGCCAACGCGTTCGAGGCCAGGCCCGTCACGTCGTCGGACGCCCCGGCGCGGCCGAGTCCGGCGATGACGAAGGGGTACACGCCGAACGCCAGGAACCACGTCGCCCCCCACAGGACCGTGGCCCGGTGCCCGGGGCCGCGGGTCCCGGCGGCGCGGCGCGCGCTGTGCACGATCGTGACGACGACGGCCACGGCGAGCAGGGTCCCGAAGACGACGTAGGCCACCACGCCGGGCACGCCGAGCGCGCGGGCGCTCGTCCACAGCACGAGGTAGCCGACCGCCCAGGCGATCCCCCACACGAGACAGATCAGGCGGCCGTCCGGTTCGGTGCCGCGGCGGACCCGACGCTGGGACTCCGCGATGAGGTCCAGGCTCGCGGCGGGGTCGAGGGGGTGGTCGGACCGGCTGTCGGGTTCGGTGCTCACGATGGCTCCGGTGCTCTCGATGAGGTTTGCAGTACAAACTACTTTGCAGTGTGCCACCGGTTCCCGGAACGCACAAGACCCCGCCGACCGCTGTGGGCATGAAATCTGCGCCTCCGACCCGCGGTGGGGCCGCACATCTCATACCCACAGCGAAGGGTGGGGCGCGCTTAGGCTGGGCCGGTGAGCGCACCACGACCCGCCGTGAAGGACCGTTGGACGCCGCCGGCGCCCGCCGCGCCGGCCCGCACGCCGCGGGACCGCCGCCGGACCGGCGCCGAGATCTGGCTCGTCCTGGGCCTCAGCCTCGGCCAGAGCGCGATCTACGCGCTGGTCAACATCGTCGCCAGGCTGACCTCCGGCACGGCGCTGGCCGAGCAGTCCGCGACCCTCAACGCCTCGCGGTCGGCGCGCCCGTACCTCGACCTGACGTACCAGCTGCTCGGGATCGCATTCGCCGTGCTGCCGGTCGCGCTCGCTCTGTACCTGCTCAGCGCCCGCGGCCCGGGGACCCTGCGCCGCATCGGTCTCGACGCCGCCCGGCCCGGCCGGGACACCGCCTGGGGTTTCGCCCTCGCGGCGGCGATCGGCATCCCCGGGCTGGCGTTCTACACCCTCGGGCGGTTCCTGGGGATCACCGTCGAGATCCAGGCCAGCGCGCTCGAGGACTACTGGTGGACCGTCCCGGTCCTCATGCTGGCCGCGCTGCAGAACGGGCTGCTGGAGGAGGTGATCGCCGTCGCCTACCTGCACGAACGCACGAGCGACCTCGGCTGGCACCGCGTGACCTTCGTCGTGGCCAGCTCGCTGCTGCGGGGCTCCTACCACCTGTACCAGGGCATCGGCCCGTTCTTCGGCAACATGGTCATGGGCGTCGTCTTCGCCTGGTTCTACACCTCACGCCGGGGACGGCAGCGCGTGCTGCCCCTGGTGATCGCGCACACCCTGCTCGACGTCGTCGCCTTCGTCGGGTACGCGTTCCTGCCGGCCGACTGGCTCTCCGCGCTCGGCGTCGGCTGACGGCGGACCGCCGGGTGGGAGCGGCACGGGGCCGCCCCCACCCGAGGGTCACGGCGTCACGCCGTCGCCAGGGCCGTCCGGCGTCGCGCCTGCTCGGCCGGGTCCGGCACCGGCAGCGAGGCCAGCAACCGACGGGTGTAGTCCTCGCGCGGCGAACCCAGCACCTCCGCACCGGTCCCGGACTCGACGAGACGCCCGCGGTAGAGCACCGCGATCCGGTCGGCGAGCAGGTCCACGACCGCGAGGTCGTGCGAGACGAAGAGGCAGGCGAACCCGAGCTCGGCCTGCAGGTCCGCGAACAGCTCCAGGACCCGCGCCTGCACGGAGACGTCGAGGGCCGAGGTGGGCTCGTCCGCCACCAGCAGCTCCGGGTCCAGCGCCAGGCCGCGCGCCAGGGACGCCCGCTGACGCTGCCCGCCGGACAGCTCGTGCGGGTAGCGGTCGCCGTAGGAGCGCGGGAGCTGGACGGCCTCCAGCAGCTCGTCCACCCGGCCACGTGCCGCCGCGGGCGACGCGGCCCGGCCGTGCACGACCAGCGGCTCGGCCACGCACTCGGCGATCGTCAGCAGCGGGTTGAACGACGTCGCCGGGTCCTGGAAGACGAACCCGAGCCGCGGCCGCATGCCGGCGAGGGCACGGCCCCTGGCACCGCGCATCTCCGTGCCCAGCACCCGCAGCGACCCGCTGGTGACGGGCTGCAGCCCGGCCACGGCCCGGGCGATGGTCGTCTTGCCCGAACCGGACTCCCCCACCAGCCCCAGGACCTCACCGGGCCGGATCGTCAGGGACACGTCGTCGACCGCGGTGAAGCCCGGACGCCGGAACCTGCCCGGGTAGGTGATGGTCAGGTGCTCGGCCCGCACGACCGGCTCGCCGTCGGCCCATCCCTCGGGCCGGGACGCCGCCCGGGCCTCGGCGCGCGCGGTGCCCTCGCCGACCCGTGGCACCGCCCCGAGCAGCGTCCGGGTGTACTCGGCCTGCGGGTCGGCGAAGAGCTCCTGCACGGGAGCCTCCTCGACCACACGGCCCTGGTACATCACGGCGACCCGGTCGGCCAGGTCCGCCACCACCCCCATGTTGTGGGTGATGAGCACGATCGCCGTCCCGGTCTCGTCCCGCAGCCGCCGCAGCAGGTCCAGGATCTCCGCCTGGACGGTGACGTCGAGCGCCGTCGTCGGCTCGTCGGCCACGATCAGCCCGGGGTCGAGGACCAGCGCCATGGCGATGACGACACGCTGCTTCTGACCGCCGGAGAACTGGTGCGGGTAGTGGTCGACGCGCTGCTCGGGATCCGGGATCCCGACGGTCCGCAGCACCTCGACCGCCCGCCGCCGCGCCTCCTTCGCCGAGACCTTGCCGTGGGCACGCAACCCCTCGGCGATCTGCCAGCCGACCGTGTAGACGGGGTTCAGCGCCGTGGAGGGCTCCTGGAACACCATGGCGACGTCGCGGCCGCGCACCCGGCGCAGCTCCGCGCCGGACACGTGCACGACGTCGGTCTGCGCGCCGTCGTGCCCGCTGAGCACGACGGCGCCGCTCGCCGTGGCCGTCTCCGGCAGCAGGCCGAGGATGGTCTTCGCCGTCACGGTCTTGCCCGACCCGGACTCGCCGACGATCGCGAGCACCTCGCCCGGGGCGACGTCGAGGCTGACGCCGTCGACGGCCCGCACCGGGCCGGCGTCGGTGGCGAACGAGACCGCGAGGTCCTCGATGTGCGCGACGCGCGACGTGCTCATGACTCCTCCTTCGACGGGCCGGTGGTCCCGGCGTCGGCGTCCGACCCGGCGTCCACCGACGTGGCGGCCACCGCGCCGGCGACCTTGCGCGACCGGGACCGCACCCGCAGGCGCGGGTCGGCCAGGTCGTTGAGGGACTCGCCCACGAGCGTCATCCCCATGGCGGCCAGCACGATCGCCAGACCGGGGAACAGCGCCGTCCACCAGATGCCCGAGGTGACGTCCGCGACCGCCCGCTGCAGGTCGTAGCCCCACTCCGCGGCGGCCGTCGGTTCGATGCCGAACCCGAGAAAGCCCAGCCCCGCCAGGGTCAGGATGCCCTCGGAGGCGTTCAACGTGACGATGAGCGGC
This sequence comes from Isoptericola sp. 178, assembly GCF_030586525.1. Lineage (NCBI taxonomy): Bacteria > Bacillati > Actinomycetota > Actinomycetes > Micrococcales > Promicromonosporaceae > Isoptericola > Isoptericola sp. 178. Next base: position 67,917 of record NZ_JAUQYN010000005.1, read on the forward strand.
AGGGTGCGCACCGAGTTGCGCAGCACGTGGCGGGTCATGATCCGCCGGTGCGGCGTGCCCAGGACACGAGCGGCGTCGACGAACGCCTCCCCCTTGATGCGGACCACCTCGGCCCGCACCACGCGGAAGTACTGCGGCACGAACACCACCGTGATCGACAGCGCGGCGGCGAGGACGCCGCCCCACATGCTCGACTGGCCGCCCGAGATGACGATGGCGAGCAGGATCGCCAGCAGCAGCGACGGGAAGGCGTACACGGCGTCGGCGACGAGCACGAGCACCCGGTCCGCCCAGCCGCCGAAGTAGCCCGAGACCAGACCGAGCAGCACGCCGACGACGATGGACGCCGTCACCGCGACGATGACGACGAGCAGCGCCGTCTGCGCGCCCCACACCACCCGGGAGAGCACGTCGTACCCGCCGACGGTGGTGCCGAACCAGTGCTCGGCGCTCGGGGGCTGCTGGGCGCCGAAGGCGCCCTCCGGGGTGCGCAGCTGGGACCAGCCGTACGGCGCGATCCAGCGGGCACCGACGGCGGTGACCACGAACACGGCGCACAGCACCAGCCCCGTGACGAGCATGCCTCGCTGGAGGCCGACGCTCTGGCGCACCTGGTGCACGACGGGCAGCCGCTTGAACCACGCGCCGCGCCCCTGCAGGTGCTCGGGCGCGGCCGGCACCGGGGGCGGGGCCCCCTGGGTCTCCGGGGCGGTCATCAGTACCTCACTCTCGGGTCGACGAGGGCGGCGATCACGTCCACCAGGAAGTTCGTCACCGCGACGATGACGGCCATGACCACGACGATCCCCTGCACGGCCACGAAGTCGCGGGCCTGCAGGTACTCCGAGAGCTGGAAGCCGAGGCCGCGCCACTCGAAGGTGGTCTCGGTGAGCACGGCGCCCACCAGGAGCATGGCGATCTGCATGCCCGCGACGGTGATGATCGGGATGAGCGCGGGACGCCACGCGTGCGCGGTGACCAGGCGCCGCTCCTTCACGCCGCGCGACCGGGCGGAGACGACGAACTCGGTGCCCAGCGTGCTGATCATGTTGGTGCGCACCAGCCGCAGGAACACCCCGGCCGTGAGCAGGCCGAGCGCCAGCGACGGCAGGACGGCGTGCGAGAGCACGTCGAGCAGGACGGCGGGGTCCCCGGTGGCGAGGGCGTCGACGACCATGAAGCCCGAGTCGGCACCCGCCTTGCGCATCTCGATCTCGCCGGCCGTCGAGACCCTGCCCGCGACCGGGAACCAGCCGAGCCAGACGGAGAAGATCAGCTTCAGCAGCAGACCGGCGAAGAAGACCGGCGTCGCGTAGGCGAGGATCGCCAGCACGCGCAGCACGGCGTCGGGCAGCAGGTCGCGCCGGTAGGCGGCGATCATGCCGAACGGCACGCCGAGGACGAGCGCGACCAGCACGGCGTACGTGCTCAGCTCGAGCGTCGCCGCGCCGTAGGTGGTGAGCACCTCGGTGACGGGCCGGTTGTCGCTGATCGTCGTGCCGAAGTCGCCGGTGAGGATCCCCGAGAGGTACTCCCAGTACTGCACGAGGATCGGCCGGTCGTACCCGGCGGCCTGGATGCGTTCGGCGAGCTGGTCGGGGGTGAGACGACCGCCGAGGGCGGCCGTGATCGGGTCACCCGTGGCGCGCATGAGCACGAACACGGTGGTGACCAGGATGAAGACGGTCGGGATGATGAGCAGGAAGCGCACCAGGACGTACCGCCCCAGTGCGCTTCCTGCCGTCGGTGATGCAGCCACGGACAGGGTCCTCGATCAGCCCTTGCTCAGCGCCGCGTAGCGGAACTTGAACGAGGCGTCGAGGGTCTCCTCGGCGCCGGACACGTCCGAGCCCACCACGGCGACCTGCGCGCCCTGCAGGTAGGGCACGGTCGACAGGTCCTGCGCCACCGTGTCCTGGATCTCCTCGATGACGCCGGCACGCTCGTCCGCGTCCTCGGTGACCCCCTGCTCGACGATCAGCTCGTCGACCTCCGGGTTGGAGTAGTGGTTGCCGAGGAACCCGCCGTCGAGGAAGAACGGCGTGAGGTAGTTGTCCGCGTCGGAGTAGTCCGGGAACCAGCCGAGCTGGTAGGCCGGGTAGACGTCGGCGGTGCGGTCCTTGCTGTACTGCACCCACTCGGTGGTCTGCAGGTCGACGCTGAACAGCCCGGAGGACTCCAGCTGGTCCTTGATCAGGGCGTACTCGTCGCCCGAGGACGGGCCGTAGTGGTCGTTGGAGTACTGCAGGCTGAGCTCGACCGGCGTCTCGACGCCCGCGTCCTCGAGCACCTGCGTGGCGGCGTCGGTGTCGGGGCCGCCGTCACCGTCGCCGTACATCTCCTTGAGGGACTCGGTCGCACCGGTCAGGCCGGCCGGGACGTAGGAGTACAGCGGGGTGTAGGTGCCCTTGTAGACCTGCTCGGAGATCGCCTCGCGGTCGATGAGGTGGGCCACGGCCTGACGCACGGCCAGCGCCTTGTCCTCGTCGGCGTCGTCCTGCGCGGCGCCGTACGGCTGGGTGTCGAAGTTGAAGACGACGTAGCGGATCTCGCCGCCCGGGCCCTCGACGACCTTCACGCCGTCGTCGCCCTGCAGGTCCTCGATGTCGGTCGAGGACAGCGACCGGAAGGCCACGTCGACCGAGCCCTGCTGGACCTCGAGCTTGAGGTTGGAGGCGTCGGCGAAGTACGACACGTTGATCTCGGGGGTCTTCGCCTCGCCGAGCAGCCCCTGGTAGCCGTCGAAGGCCTCGTAGGTCACCAGCTCGTTGAGCGTGTAGCTGGTGATCACGTACTGGCCGGCGAAGGCCTGGCCGTCCACGATCTCCGTGTCCGGGGTCAGGGCGTCGGCCGAGAAGACGTCCTCGTCCACGATCGGGCCCGCCGGGGACGACAGGATCGACGGGAAGACCTGGTCGTTCGCCTCCTTGAGGTGGAAGACGACGGTGGTGTCGTCGACGACCTCGGTGCTGTCCAGGTTGTACAGCAGCGACGACGGGCCGCTCTCGTCGGCGATCGCCAGCTGACGGTCGAAGCTGAACTTCACGTCCGACGCGGTCAGGTCGTTGCCGTTGGCCCACTTCAGCCCGGACTTCAGGGTGACCGTGTACTCGGTCGGCGCCGTGAACTCGGCGGACTCGGCGATGTCCGGCTCGACGTCCGGGCTCCCGTACGGCGTGTTCATCAGGAACGGGTAGACCTGGTTCATCACCGCGAAGGACCCGTTGTCGTACGAGCCGGCCGGGTCGATGGTCGTGATCTTGTCCGTCGTGCCGATGGTGAGCGACGTACCAGCACCGCTGTCGCCCTCCGCCTCGGAGCCCTCGTCCGTGCCGCCACCGCCGCACGCGGTGAGCACCAGCGCGACAGCAGCCGCCCCGGCAGCGGTCGAGACGGCGCGTCGCGTCCCGCGAATCGTCCTCATGTGTGTTTCCCTCCTCGATGCGGCCTCCCGGCCGCATGCCGTCCACGTTGACGGCAGTTCTATCAGGCAATCATGTCGCCCAGATCACATCAGTGTGACATGTCCGGCAGATCAGTCCGGCCTTCACCCCCCTCCACCGGGCCTCGACCGCCCCGCCGACCTAGACTCCCCCCATGTCCCGAGGCAGCGGCGAGGGCCCCGCGGGCCCTGGAAACCCGCCGGGCACGGTGCACGACGTCGGGTCGTACGGCGCCGCGGACACGCCGCCGCCCACCGGCGCCTTCGACGCGCTCTTCCTCGCCGGCGGCGCCCCCGACGACGACGCCGGGCTGGTCCGGGTCGTCGACACCCCGGAGCAGCGCGTCCGCAACCCCTCGGACCTGCTCGGCCTCATCAGCAGCGCCGTCGGCGTCGCCGCGGTCCTCGTGCTGTCCGTCGTCGCCCACGGCACCACCGAGGGCGTGACCGCCGACGTGCGCGCGTTCAACACCCTGCTGGGCGAGCTGCTGTTCATCCCGGTCGCCGTGCTCGAAGGGCTCGTCACGCTGTTCGTGCCCGTCGCCGTGCTCGCCGAGCTCGGCGTGCGGCGCCTCGGCCGTCAGGTCGTGGAGTCGATCGTCGCCGCGACGCTCGGCATCGTGCTCGGCGTCCTCACCGTGCTGATGGTCGGCTGGTGGGGCGGCGACGACCTGCTGCGGTCGCTGTCGATCTTCCGCGACGGGGCCTGGCGGATCACGGTCCCCATCTACGTCGTCGGCATCGCGGCGCTGCTCACCACCGCCGGCCCCCGCACCCGTCGGCGCACCGTCCGCTGGTCGTGGAACGTCCTCTACCTGGCGCTGGTCATCGCGCTGATCACCGGGCAGGCCCCCCTGCCGAGCGTGCTCGTCGCCCTGCTGCTCGGCCGGCTCGCCGGCCAGACCGTGCAGTACGCCTCCGGGGTGCGGTCCGAACGCGCCTACGGCGGCGAGCTCGTCACGGCCGTCCGCCGTGCCGGCTTCCGCCCGACCACCCTCGTGCGGGTCCGGGACGTCACCGCCCCCGTGAACGCCGACACGCCCCCCGCCCCGATACCCGACGAGACCGTCACGGACGTCGACGCCTCCGGCGCGGTCACCGGCCGCACCACCCTGCGCGCCCTGCTGCGCAACCGTCCCCGCTACGGCGGCCGCCGCGGCGCCGGCGCCGACGTCGGCACCGGGCTGCCGGCGTCGGACACCCTCGCCGACCCGGCGACCCGCGCCCTGACCCGCACCGGGGACGCCCGCGTCTACGCGATGTTCACGCCGGACGGCGACCGCCGCGACGTCGTCGTGCTCGACGGCGACCGGCACGTCGTGGGCGTCCTGACGCGGCTGTGGCGCGGCCTGCGCCTGCGCGGCCTGGAGGGCCGGGCCCAGGTGTCGCTCAAGGCCGTCGCCGAACGCACGGCGATGCTCACCTACGCCGCCGACGCCGCCCACGTGCGCACCCCGCGGCTGCTCGGCGTGGGCGAGGCCGCGGACTCGATCGTGCTGGTCACCGAGCACGCCGTCGGTGCCGTGCCGTGGCGCGACCTGCCCGACGAGGCGCTCGCCGGGGACCGTGGCCACGCCGTCCTGGCCGCCGTCTGGGAACAGCTGCGGCGCGCGCACGAGGCCGGCCTGACCCACCACGCGCTCACCCCGGACGTGCTGCTCGTGGACTCCCACGGCACCCGCCCCCGGGTGTGGCTGACCGGGTGGGAGCAGGGCGAGATCGCCTCCACCATCCTGGGCCGACGCCTCGACCTGGTGCAGATGCTCGCCCTGCTCGCGCTGCGGGTCGGCCCCGGACCTGCCGTCGCGTCGGCCGTGCGTGCGCTGCCCGCCGACGACGTCGCCGCCGTGGGCCCGCTGCTGCAGTCCATCGCCCTGCCCGCCGCGACCCGCGTGGCCGTGCGCCAGCGCCGCGGACTGCTCGACGACCTGCGCGACGCCCTCGTGGAACGGCTGCCGCAGGTGGACGTCCAGCCGGAGAACATCACGCGGTTCGGTGCCCGGACCGTCATCACGCTCGCCCTGTCGATCGGTGTGGTCACCGCGCTGGTGACCACCATGAACCTCGACGAGATCACCGACGCCGTGAGCCGGGCCAACCCCTGGTGGGTGGTCGCCGCGTTCGTGCTGGGCGCGGTCACGTGGTTCGGCGCCGCGCTGACGTTCGTCGCGTTCTCCCCGAAGCGGCTGCCGCTGTGGCGGGCGACGCTGACCCAGATGGCGGGGTCGTTCGTCGCGCTCGCGGCCCCGGCGGGCATCGGTCCCGCCGCCCTCAACCTGCGGATGCTCACCCGCCGCGGCGTCGAGCTGCCGATGGCCGTGGCCACCGTCGCCCTGGTGCAGGTCTCCCAGTTCGTGGTCACCGTGGTCCTGCTGGTGGTGCTCTCGATCTTCACCGGGTCCGGCGGACTCATCGAGCTGCCCTCGATCACGGTGCTGCTGGCGATCGCCGGGATCGCCGCGGTCATCGCGGCCGTCCTGCTGGTCCCCGCGATCCGCCGGTGGATCTGGGGGAAGATCAGGCCCACGCTGGAGCAGGTGTGGCCGCGGCTGTCGCAGATGCTCGGCCAGCCGACCCGGCTGGCCCTCGGGATCGGCGGCAACGTCGTCATGTCGCTGGGCTACGTGCTGGCCTTCGACGCCGCGCTGGCGGCGTTCGGCCAGTCCCTCAACCTCATCGACGTGGCCGTCATCTACCTCGTGGGCAACGCCCTCGGAGCACTGGTCCCGACGCCGGGTGGTCTCGGTGGTGTCGAGGCGGCGCTGACGGCCGGGCTCACCGCGGCAGGCATCCCGGCCTCGATCGCGCTGTCCACGACGATCCTGTTCCGGGTGGTCACCTACTGGGGCCGGGTGCCCTTCGGGTGGGCCGCGATGCGCTACCTGGAGCGCAAGGGCGACCTCTGACCCCGGGCGCTGGGCCGGGCGCGGGAGCGGGAGCGACGAGCGTGCTCGTTCAGCACGCCATCCCCGCGGATCGGGTACCGAGTGCGCACGCTCGTCGCGCCGGAGGGGGAGCGGACGCACGAGGGCCCGTCGTCCGCGACTCCGCGGACGACGGGCCCTCGGACGCTGACCGGGGTCAGCGGAGGATCACTTGGCGACGGCCTTCTTCAGCAGCGAGCCGGCGCTGATCTTGACGCCGTAACCGGCCGGGATCTGGATCTCCTCGCCGGTGCGCGGGTTGCGGCCGGTGCGGGCGGCACGCTCGACACGCTCGACCGACAGCAGACCGGTGACCTTGACGGCCTCACCCTTGCTGAGGGACTCGACGAGCACCTCCTGGAAAGCGTTGAGCGCAGCCTCGGCGTCCGACTTGGTCAGGTCGGCCTTGGAGGCGATGGCCGAGGCCAGCTCGGACTTGTTCAGCGACATGTGAATCCCTTCTCCGGATCACGACGTACGGAGCCGTACGTCGTCACGTTCACGGCCAGACCGGCAGAACCGGTGGACCGGGAACACACTATGGAACATCCGCGGGTTCCTGCGACTTTTCGCCGTCTCGGCGTGCCTGACCAGCCCCGTGCGGACGGGTGGGTCAGCTCAGCGGCCCCTGGGTCGGGCCCTGGCCGTGGTCGTCGTGGAGCCGGCGGCGCGAGCGCGCCAGCATCAGCGCGGCGACCCCGATGATCGCGACCAGCGCGCCGCCGTACAGCACGGGCATCCCGCCCGCGCCCGAGGAGTCGTCCTGCACCGGAGCGGACGGGCCGGGCTGCTCGCTCGGTGCCGCGGCCCGGTCGTCCGTCTCGGCGGCCTGCGCGGAGTCCTCGCCCGCGTCCGCCGCCGGAGCGGCGACCTCGTAGGCGAACGACCCCTCGATGGGGTGACCGTCGGAGGACACGGCGCGCCAGGCGACCTCGTACTCCCCGCCGGCGGCCTGCCCGGGCACGGCGGCGACGACCTCGGGGCCGTCGACGGTGACCTCGGCGTCGACCGGCTCGCCGGACGGCGGCGTCACGCGGACCTGCGTGCCGTCGGCGATGACGTCGGAGCTGAAGGTGAGCGTCAGGTTCTCGACGGGCTCCTCGAGGGAGGCCCCGTCCTCGGGGTCGGTGGAGAGCAGCTGGTCGTGCGCGCCGGCGGACAGCGCACCGACGAGCATGACGGCGGTGCCGCCGACGGCGGTCAGCAGCATCGAGAGCGCCACGACCGCGGCGATCAGGCGGTTCCGCCGCTGCGAGCGGACGGGCGTCCAGTCCGGCCCCTCGGACGGGGCGGACGGTCGGGATCGGGGCCGGGAGCCCTCGGGATGGTGCGCCACGACGTCGACGATAGCCCCGCCGTCGCGGCGTCGGCCAACACCGGACCGGTGTCGTCGGGCACACTCGGGGTGTGGACTTCCGCAACGCCTACGCCCACGGGTTCGCCCGGGTGGCCGCCTGCACCGTGCCGGTGACGTCGGCCGATCCCGCCGCGAACGCCGCCGCGATCCTCGACCAGGCCCGTGCCTGCCACGACGACGGGGTGGCGGTCGCGCTGTTCCCCGAGCTGTCGGTCTCGGGGTACGCACTGGGCGACCTGCACCTGGCCGACCCGCTGCTCGAGGCCGTCGGGGACGCGCTCGAGCAGATCGTCGAGGCCAGCGCCGACCTGCGTCCGCTGCTCGTGGTGGGCGCGCCGCTGGAGATCCACGGGCGCGTCCACAACTGCGCCGTGGTGGTCCACGGCGGCCGGGTGCTCGGTGTGGCCCCGAAGTCGTACCTGCCCACCTACCGCGAGTTCTACGAGCAGCGCTGGTTCGCCTCCGGCACCGACCTGCGCGGGTCCACGGTCCGGCTGCCCTTCGCGGCCGAGGAGGTCCCGTGCGGCCCGGACCTGCTGTTCCGCGCCTCCGACGTCGCGGGCCTGACGGTGCACGTCGAGGTGTGCGAGGACATGTGGGTGCCGGTCCCGCCGTCGGCCGAGGCCGCGCTGGCCGGCGCGACGGTGCTGCTGAACCCCTCGGCGAGCCCCATCACGATCGCCCGCGCCGAGGACCGTCGGCTCCTGGTGCGCTCGGCCTCGGCCCGGTGCCACGCCGCCTACGTCTACGCCGCGGCGTCGCAGGGCGAGTCGTCCACCGACCTGTCCTGGGACGGGCAGACCATGGTCTACGAGGCCGGCGACGAGCTGGCCGAGACCGATCGGTTCCCGGACGGCCCCCGGCGCGCGGTGGCCGACGTCGACCTCGACCGCCTGCGCCAGGACCGGTTGCGTCAGGGCACGTTCGACGACAACCGGCGCGCCCTCGGCGACCGGGTGCGCGGCTTCCGCGTCGTCGAGTGGCAGGTGCGCCCGCCGTCGGGCGACGTCGGCCTGCGCCGGCACGTGGACCGCTTCCCGTTCGTGCCCGACGACGCGGCGCGGCTCGCCCAGGACTGCTACGAGGCGTACAACATCCAGGTCACCGCCCTGGAGCGACGGCTGACCGCGATCGGCCGGCCGAAGGTCGTCGTCGGCGTCTCCGGCGGTCTCGACTCCACCCACGCGCTCATCGTGGCCGCGAACGCGATGGACCGGCTCGGACGGCCGCGCACTGACGTGCACGCGGTCACGATGCCGGGGTTCGCGACGTCGGCGGAGACCAAGGACCGTGCCACCCGCCTGGCCAAGGCCCTGGGCGTGCGGTTCGAGGAGCTGGACATCCGGCCCGCCGCGGAGCAGATGCTGCGCGACCTCGGCCACCCGTACGGCGAGGGCGAGGCCGTCTACGACGTCACCTTCGAGAACGTGCAGGCCGGGCTGCGCACCGACTACCTGTTCCGGATCGCCAACCACCGCGGCGGCATCGTCCTGGGCACGGGCGACCTGTCCGAGCTGGCGCTGGGGTGGTGCACCTACGGCGTCGGGGACCAGATGTCGCACTACGCCGTGAACACCGGCGTCCCCAAGACCCTCATCCAGCACCTGATCCGCTGGGTGGCGGACTCGGGCGACTTCCCGGTCGAGGTGGGCGACGTGCTGCGCGAGATCGTCGTGCAGGAGATCTCCCCCGAGCTCGTGCCGTCCGGGGAGGGCGAGACGCCGCAGTCCACCGAGGCGACGGTCGGCCCGTACGCGCTGCAGGACTTCACGCTGTTCTGGACGCTGCGGTTCGGGATGCGGCCGTCCAAGATCGCGTTCCTCGCCTGGCACGCCTGGCGGGACGCCGAGGCCGGGGCGTGGCCGCCGAACTACCCGCACGACGACCGGTCGGCCTTCGACCTGGCCGAGATCCGCCGCTGGATGCTGGTCTTCTTCCGCCGGTTCTTCGCCTCCCAGTTCAAGCGGTCCGCGCTGCCCGACGGCCCCAAGGTGTCGCCCGGCGGCACGATGTCGCCGCGCGGGGACTGGCGGATGCCGTCGGACGCGTCCGCGGCGGCCTGGCTGCGCGAGATCGAGGAGAACGTCCCGGAGCGCTGACGCGGCGCGGGTCGCCCGCCGGCCGGCCCCGCCCGGTCGAGGCCGTCGGGGTGCCGGGGGCAGGATGGCCCCCATGACTTCCACCTACCCCACCGCACCCGGAACCACCCGCAGCTCCGTCGCCGTCACGAACGGCTACGTCGTCCCCGTGGCCGGCGACCCCGTCGAGAACGGCACGGTGCTGATCGAGAACGGCGTCATCACCGCCGTCGGCGCCGACGTCGAGATCCCCGACGGCGTCCCGACCCTCGACGCGGGCGGCCGGTGGGTGCTGCCCGGGTTCGTCGAGGCCCACGGCCACGTCGGCGTCCACGAGGAGGCCGAGGGCTGGGCCGGGGACGACACCAACGAGAAGACGGCCCCGAACGGGGCCGCGTTCCGCGCCCTCGACGGGATCAACATCGAGGAGGAGGGGTTCCGCGACGCCCTGGCCGGCGGCGTGACCTCCGTCGTCGTCAAGCCGGGCTCGGCCAACCCCATCGGCGGGCAGACCGTCGCCATCAAGACCTGGGGCGGACGCACCGTCGACGAGCAGGTCCTGCGCGAGGCGGTGTCGGTCAAGAGCGCCCTGGGCGAGAACCCGAAGCGGGTGTACGGCGAGCAGAAGAAGACGCCGTCGACCCGGCTCGGGGTGGCCTCGGTGATCCGCCAGGCGTTCCTCGACGCCCAGCACTACGCGGCCGCCCGCGCCGCCGCCGAGGAGAAGGGCGAGCCGTTCGCCCGCGACCTGACCAAGGAGACGCTGGCCCGCGTCCTCGACGGCGAGCTCGCCTGGGACCAGCACACGCACCGGGCCGACGACATCGCCACGGCGATGCGGCTCGCCGACGAGTTCGGCTACCGCCTCGTGGTGAACCACGGCACCGACGGCGCCGCGGTCGCCGACGTGCTCGCCGAGAAGGGCGTCCCGGTGATCTTCGGGCCGATGTTCACCACCCGCACCAAGGTCGAGCTGCGGAACCGCGACATCGCCCACCTGGCCCGGCTGGCCGAGGCCGGGGTGACCGTCGCGATCACCACCGACCACCCGGTGGTGCCCATCAACTTCCTGGTGCACCAGGCCTCCCTGGCCGTCAAGGAGGGACTGGACCGACAGGTCGCCCTGGAGGCGCTGACGGTCAACCCCGCGAGCATCCTCGGGCTGGACGACCGGGTCGGCGCGCTGCGGCCGGGCCTCGACGGTGACGTCGTGATCTGGTCGGGCGACCCGCTGGACGTCAACGCCCGCGCCGAGCACGTCCTCGTCACCGGGACCGCGGTGTACTCCTGGGACCGGGACGCCGACGGCGGGCGGGGCGCCGGTCGCGTCGTGGAGCGCTCCGCACGGTTCGCCTGAGGTCTGCCGCGAGCGCCCGGGCGGGAGGTCCCGGACCGTCCCGCCCGGGCCCGCTGTGAGACACGCGACAAACACCCGGAGGAAGTTGCCTGGTCGGGCCCGATCCGTGTCGAATCGTTCCCATGCGAACCCTCCACGCCGCGACCGCGGTCGTCTCCGTTGCCCTCCTGCTCACGGCGTGCGCCGGGCCCGACACGGTCTCGCCGGCGTCCGGGTCGTCCGGGTCGTCCTCCGCCCCGGAGGCCTCGTCGGAGACGGAAGCCCTCACCCGCGTCCAGACCACGTGCAGCGGCTACTACGGCGGGGACGACCTCTCGATCGACCACCGCGTCGACAGCTGGGCCGCCGAGCTCGACCAGCCGCTGACCGAGGAGAGCCGCGAGGCGTTCTCCATCATCAGCTACCGGCTCGACTCCCGGATCCGCTACGCGGACAACGGCCCCGTCGCGATGCTGAAGGCGATCAAGACCCCGTTCGACGAGGCGCTCGCCGGCACGCCGGCCGACCCGGACGACGTCGCGGAGGCCGTCGCCTCGCTCGAGGCGATGTGCCAGGACGACGGGTTCACGATCCCCGAGTGACGGCCCGGCGGTCGCGGACCGCCCCCGCCGGACGGCCGGACTCAGCGGCCGGTGAGGAACCTCCCCATCAGAGGTCCCGCCGTCGTGGAGCCGAACTCGCCGTCCTCGACGAACACCGCGACCGCGAGGTCGTCCGCGATCGCCAGCATCCACGCGTGCTGCTGGGACCCGTCGCCGTACTGGGCGGTCCCGGTCTTCGCGCCGGTCACGCCGGGGACGTCGGCCAGCTCCGAGGCGCTGCCGTCGGACACCACGGCACCCATGAGGTCCTGCAGGTCGGCGGCCTCGGACGCGCCGAGCCCGTCGGCGGTCCCGGCCGGTTCCTCGGCCGGCTCCGCCGTGGCGTCCTCGGCCGACGGCGACGGTGACGCGCTGTCGTCGTCCTCGCCCTCGGCCGGGCGGACCAGGAACGGTTCGACCCGCTCGCCCGCCGCCACCGACGCCGCCACCGTGGCCATCCCCAGCGGCGAGGCCAGCACCTTGCCCTGACCGATGAGCGCCTCCGCGTGCCCGGTGGCCGACGCCTCGGTCGGGACCGCGCCGAGGAAGGCCGGGGCGCCCACCGCCGGCTCGCCGAGACCGAGGTCGACGGCCGCGGCCGCCAGGTCCGCCTGCCGGACCTCCGCGCCCGCGCCGATCATGGCGGTGTTGCACGAGTGGGCGAACGCCGTGCGCAGCGTCACCTCACCGGTCGCCTCCTGCGGGTAGCCCGGGACGTTCTCGTACGTGCGCCCGTCGACGGTGATGCGGCGCGGGCACCGGACCGTGTCCTCGGGGAAGACGCCGGAGCGCATCAACGACAGCGCCGTGGCCACCTTGAAGGTCGAGCCCGGCGCGTACTGCCCCAGCGTGGCCGTCGACCAGCCCGCGCCGCCCGGGCCGCTGGCCGCGGCCAGGACCTCCCCGGTCGACGGCCGGACCGCCACGATCGCGCTGGCCGGCTCGACATCGGCGAGGACCTTCTCGGCCAGGACCTGCAGGTCCGGGTCGAAGGTCGTCGCGACGTCCGCGCCGTCGACGCCCTCCACGCGGTAGGCGTCGCGCAGCACCTCGCCGTCCTCGCCCGCGACCACGTGGACCGCCAGACCGTCGGTCCCGGTGAGCACGGCGTCGTAGTCGCGCTGCAGACCGGACAGACCGACGACGTCCCCCCGCTGCACGGCGCCGTCGGACTCCTCGATGATCTCGGCCGTCGCCTCGCCGGCGCGGCCCAGGATCGGCCGGGCGAAGGACGACGTCGGGGCGAGCTCCATCGTGTCCGCCAGCACGTTGACGCCGGCGATCGACCGTGCGTCGCGTGCGGTGAACGACACCCCCGAGGTCTTGCGGTCCTGGCGGATCGTGATCGCCTCGACGTACGCCTTGTCGCCGGCACCCTCGACCCGCGCCGCGTAGGCCGCGGGATCCAGGCCGACGAGCTCGGCCAGCTCCGTCGCCTGCTGCTCGTACTCCTCCGGCTCGAGGAAGGTCTTGTCGATGCCGATGCGCCACACGTCGCGCGCGGTGACCAACGGCTCGCCGCGCACGTCCAGGAGGTCGCCGCGGTCGGGCGCCAGCACCTCCAGCTCGAGACGCTCCCCGCCGGCGAGGCCGGGCACGATGACGTCGGGCCCCCAGCGCACCTCCCACGTGCCGGGTTCCTCGGAGTCCTCCGGCGGCGGGGCCCAGACCATCTCGGTCTCGGTGGTGTAGTCCCAGGTGTGCCCCGCGGCGAGCGGCCAGCTCCAGGCGAGCCGCACGGACGCACGGGGTGGCTCGTCCTCCTCGGTCGTGGCCTCGACCACCTCCGCGACGGTCACGTCCGGCACGGCGTCGCCGTCGCCGGCCGCGGCGACGAGCGGTTCCACGACCTCCGTGAGCTGCTGCTGCGGGATGGCGCTGGTGTCGGACACCAGCGTCAGCGCCGACAGGTCCTGGCGCGCCAGACCGTCCGCCAGCGCCTCCGCGGTGTCGTCGGGCGCGGGCCGCTCGGGGCCCGTGCACCCGGCCGCGGCGAGCACGGCGGACGTCAGCAGGACGGTCAGGGCGAACGATGTCCGACGGCGCACGTGGCGAGCGTAGCGTCCCGTCTGGCACGCTGCGGTCGTGAACTCCCGATTCGTCCCGCCTCGGCGGTCGTCCCGTCTCGCCCGGACGGTCCTCGTCGCCACGGCGCTCGCCGCCGGGACGGTCGCCGGGACGGCGTCGTCCCCCGACCTGACGGGAGGCACGACGAGCACTCTCGCCGACGGAGCGCCGGCGGCGCAGCCCACCCCCACGGCGGCCTCCCGCTCGACGCGGGGGCGCGAGGACTCCGGGGCCGGGACGACCTCGTTCGTCGGGTGGGACACCGACGCGCGCCGGACCGCCGACCAGCCGTCCGCCGACGGGGTCCTGGTCGCACCGGCCCAGGGGCGACGGCTCGCGCTGCAGCAACGGGTCGACGGCGAGTGGCTCACGCGGAGCACGCTGACGCTGGACCACGGCGGCGCCGACGTCGCGCGGGTCGCCCTCACGCGGCACTGGCGCCACGCGCCGACCACGCGGTGGCGGCTGCAGGCGTCCGCGACCGCCACGGCCGCGGCGGCCACGAGCGCGGTCAAGGAGGTCACGGTCACCTGGGAGGCCACCGACGACCCGACCCTCCCGACGGTGCTGGTGACCAAGGACCGCCCCGTGCGCCCGGCGGGCTACGAGCCGGAGCGCCTGGTCCGTCCCGAGGGCCCGGGCCAGGCCGGGGACGTCCGGCTGGTGCCGGCGGCCGCCCGCGCGATCGAACGGCTCGCCGCGGACGCGGACGCGGCCACGGGCCGCGAGCTCGTGCTCGTCTCCGGCTTCCGGTCCGCCGACTACCAGGAGGACCTCTTCGGCCGGTACGCCGCACAGCACGGCACGTCGGGGGCGGACCGGTTCTCCGCCCGCAGCGGCCACTCGGAGCACCAGACCGGCTGGGCGGTCGACGTCACCGAGGCGGGTGTCGACTTCACGCGGTTCGGCGGGACGCCGTCGTCGGACTGGGTCGCCGCGAACGCGTGGCGCTACGGCTACGTGGTCCGGTACCCGGCCGGCGGCGAGGAGATCACCGGCTACGACGCCGAGCCGTGGCACCTGCGGTACGTCGGCGAGGACCTCGCCACCTACGTGCACCGCACGGGCACGACGCTCGAGGAGGCCTTCGGCGTGGCGTGACGGCGGCGGGCGGGCACCGGATCAGAACGCCCGGCCGAGCCGCTCCACCGCCGCGGTGAGGATGTCGACGGAGGTGGCGAGGTTGAGCCGCAGGAACCCGTCACCACCGGCACCGAAGTCCCGTCCGTCGCCGAGCGCCACCTTCGCGGTGCGCAGCACGTGCCGGTGCGGGTCGACCCCGGCCGGGACGGCGTCGCGCACGTCCAGCCACATCAGGTAGGTGCCCTCGGCCGGGTGGACCCGGACCGCGGGGGCGTGCTCCGCCAGCAGCCGCGTCGCGAGCTCCCGGTTGCGCACGATCCCGGCGCGCAGGGCGTCGAGCCATGCGTCGCCCTCGGTGTACGCGGCGGCGTGCGCCAGCACCGCGAGGTGGTTGACGGCGTGCCCGGCCTCCTCGGGGACGCGGCGCAGGTCGGCCACGGCGTCGGGCCCCGCCAGCGCCGTCGCGGCCCGCAGACCGGCGAGGTTGAACGCCTTGGACGCCGAGTGCACGGCGATCGCGCTCTCGCTGCCGGGCACGCTCAGCAGCGGCGTGAACGGCGTGCCGCCGTCGGTCAGGTCGGCGACCGTGAACGGCGCGTGGATCTCGTCCGCCACGACGCGCACGCCGTACCGTCCGGCGAGGTCGAGCACCGTCTCGAGCTCGTCGCGGGTGTGGACCGTGCCGGTCGGGTTGTGCGGGCTGCACAGCAGCAGCACGGCACGCCGCCCCGACCCGGGTCGCCCGCTGGCGGGTCCCCCACCGGTCGCCTCGCGGAACGCGGCCTCGAGCGTCGTCGGGTCCAGACGGCCGGCGTCGGTCAGGGGTGCCTCGACGACCCGTCGTCCCTCGTTGCGCGTGTACCCGTAGAACGGCGGGTAGACGGGCGGGGTGACGACGACGGCGTCGCCCGGGGCGGTGAGCACCCGCAGGATCTCCGTGACGGCGACCATGACGTCGGGCAGCGTGCGGCTCGTGGACGCGTCGGGGGTCCAGTCCCAGCGGCGCTGCGCGAACGGCACGAGCGCGTCCGCGTAGGTGGTGCCGCGGTCGTACCCGGTGTCACCCACCTCGAGGGCACGGGTCACCGCGTCGACGACGAACGGCGCCTGCGGCACGTCCATCTCGGCGACGAACATCGGCAGGACGTCCTCGGGATAGGCGGTCCACTTCACCGAGGTACGACGGCGCAGGTCGTCGAGGGAGAGCCGGTCGAGCGGGCTGACGCTGGTGTCGATCACGTCCCCGGTCTAGCAGACGACGCTGACGTCGGCAGTTCCTCCGGTCACACCGTGGCCCGGTGGCTCACACCGTGGCGGGACGGACGACGTCCGCCCACTGGTCCTGCCGGAGCGACTCGCCGGCCTCCTGGAGACCGGACCAGCGGCGGGCGTCGGCGATCGTGTCCGCGAGCAGGGCGCGCAGCCGGGCGTCGACGTCGGGCAGGAAGGACTCGCTGATGCCCTGGACGGCCGTGGAGACGACGGACGGCGCCGCGTCGCGCACGAACCGCTTCGGCTTCACGTGCGTGCCGGCGCAGAACCGACGGGCCCACTCGGCGGTCTTCGGGACGGTGGCCAGCGCCGCGACGCTCTCCGGCGACATGGTCCCCTCCGGCCGGGCGTCGAGGACGTCCAGCATCCGTTCGGCCCCGTAGACCGCCACCGCGAGGGTCTGCTGACGGTCGGCCGGTGCGACGGGCAGAGCGGTCTGGGCGGCCCGCAGGGCGATGCGCACGTCCCAGTGCGGGTCGTCGCTGTTGAGCCCGATCACCGACGGGATCATCGGCGCCAGCCGGGGCCGGTGATGGTCGGACGTCAGGTCGTTGACGGCGCGCGCCAGCATCGCCAGCAGCGGATGGGTGCACTGGGGATGATCACTCCAGCGCTCCCCGGCGAGGAACGACGCCAGCTCCATGAAGCAGGCGCCCTTCTTCGGGTTGCGGTGCTTGCCACGGCCCAGCATGGGCAGTGCGTCGAACGTTCCAGCGGTTCCCACCACGGTGCCACCCCCGTCTTGGTCCTTGCTCCAGTGTGCGCGCGGTGTGACGTAGATCGCAACGGGAAGTCGTCACCCGGTGCCCGGGACGGATCACCGACGTGGCCCGGACGGTGTGCGGCCGACGCCGTGATCAGGGCCATACTGGGACCGTGCCCGAGACCCAGGTCCTGGGTTCGCTGACCCAAGGCGCTCCCGGAGATTCCCCCGCCGACGAGGTTTTCGACCGGATCGTGCGGATCGCCCGTCGCACGCTCGACGTGCAGGCGGCGTCCTTCATCGTGCTCGGGGGCGACGACGTCCAGTACCTTCCCGGGGCCGTCGGCCTGCCCGAGGAGGTCCAGCGGAGCCGTGTCTACCGCCTCGATCGGCCGGCGACACGCATCGTCGCCGAGACCCGCACGCCGCTGATCGTCCCCGACGTCGCGGACGAACCGCTCGTCGCCGGTCGCGGGATGATCGCCGAGATGGGGGTGCGTGCCCTGGCGGGCTACCCCGTCGAGGACAGCCGCGGCGAGGTCGTCGGAGCCCTCTGGGCCCTGTCCGAGCACCGCCGGGACTGGACCGACGCCGACCTGGCCACCCTGTCCGACCTGGCGGCCTCGTGCACGGGCGAGCTGCGGCTGCGCGCCGAGCGGGAGCGGGCCCGACGCGCCGAGCAGGTGGCCTTCCGTGCCCACCAGCGCGCCCAGTTCCTGCTCGGCCTGTCCGAACGCTTCGCGGGCGTGACCACCATCGAGGAGATCGAGGAGACCATCGCGCAGGTGGTCGGCGCCGGGATGGGGGCGCGGTGGTGCTCCCTGGCCCTCGTCGACGCCGACCGCCGGCACCTGCGCTACGTCACCGTCGGCCACCAGGAGCCCGGGTTCCCCGACCAGATGCGCAACCTGCGCCTCGACGCGCCCCGCCCGGACGTCGCCGCCGTGCGGGAGCAGCGCACCCGCTTCTACCGGGACCACCAGGAGATGATCGCCGCCTACCCGGCCATGGCCGGCCTCGGCCTGACCTCGACCGGCGCCCGCTCGTTCCTGCCGATCATCGCCGACGACGACGTCGTCGGCGTGGTCGTGTGCGTCTGGGCCGACGAGCGTGACCACGACGCCGCCACCGCCGCCCTGGAGACCACGGTGACGCGGTACGTGGCGATGGCCCTGGAACGGGTCGCGCTGCTCGAGGCCCGCCGACGGGTGGCCACCACGCTCCAGGAGTCGTTGCTGACCGACCCGCCCGCGGTCGCGCACCTCGACATCGCCACGACCTACGCCCCGGCCGCCCGCACGGACCAGGTCGGCGGCGACTGGTACGACGCGGTCGTCCACGAGGACGGGGCCGCCGTCCTGTCGATCGGGGACGTGGCCGGGCACGACGTCAACGCGGCGGCGCAGATGGGCCAGCTCCGGTCCATGCTGCGGGTGCTGGCCTGGAGCCACGACGAGTCACCGGCGGCCCTGCTGTCCCGGCTGGACCGGGCGGACAGCCAGCTCGGGCTGCACGCGATGGCCACCGCCGTCGTCGTGCGGCTCGACCACGACGCCGAGCCCCGCGGCGACACCGGTCCCGACGGGACCCCGGAACGCGGCTACACCCTGACCTGGTCCGACGCCGGTCATCCGCCGCCCCTGGTGCTGCGGCGGGACGGTTCGGTCGAGGAGCTCGAGGCCCGCCCGGACATGCTCCTGGGTGTCGACCCGGGGGTGCGACGCCGCGACCACGTCGACCGGCTGCTCCCCGGCGACACCCTCGTGCTCTACACCGACGGGCTGGTGGAACGGCGCGGCGTACCGCTCGGCGACCGGATGGCCGAGCTGAAGAAGGCCCTGGCGGACGTGCACGGGGAGGCCACCGCGGCGCTCCCGCGCGCGCTGGTGCGCCGGCTGGTCGGCCGCGCCCAGCGCGACGACGTCGCCGTGCTCGTGGCCCGCGCCCGTGTCCCCGCCCCGTCCGGCCCGCCGTCCGCCGCCGGCCCCGCCACGGCGGAGCGCAAGGTCGCGCACGAGGACCTCAGCGACCTCGGGCCGGCCCGCCGGTGGGTGGACGACGTGCTGGAGTCGTGCAGCGTCGACGCCGAGCAGCGCCGCACCGCGATGCTGCTCTCGAGCGAGATCCTCACCAACGCGCTGGAGCACGGCAGGGGTCCGATCGTCGTCACCGTCGAGGTCGACGCGACGCGGCTGCGGGTCGCGGTCCGCGACGGCTGCACGCGGCGGCCCGTCCTGCAGGCCCCGACGCCGCAGGACCTGTCGGGCCGCGGGGTGCAGTTCATGGAACGCCTGGCCTCCCGCTGGGGCGTGGAGCAGCACCTGCCGGACGCCGCGGTCGGTCGCCACGGTGCCCAGGGCGAGGGCAAGACGGTCTGGTTCGAGATCGACCGGTCGGCCCGGCCGCTGACCGGCGTGGTGCCCGTCGTCCGCCGCCAGTCGCCGAGCACGAGCTCGGTCCCGCTGGTCGAGCGCGTGCTGCCGTGGACGCGCGACGAGGCCCGGCGCCGGCGCACCTGACCCTCTGCGCGCGGGTGTCGGAGGGCCGACCTACCGTGTGAGGCATGACACAGACGGCCTCCCCCGAGGCCGGCGCCTCGTCGGCGATCGAGGAGAAGCTCGAGACCTATCGCCGCGAGCTGACCGGCTACTGCTACCGGCTGCTCGGCGGTGCCGCCGACGCGGACGACGCCGTGCAGGAGACGATGCTGCGCGCCTGGCGCGCCTACGACCGGTTCGAGGGGCGCTCCTCGCTGCGCTCGTGGCTGTACCGGATCGCCACCAACGTGTGCTTCGACCACCTCGGGTCGGCGAAGCGCCGGGAACGCCCCATGGGGATCGGCGCACCGCAGCCGGCCGAGATCGAGAACTTCGGCGACACCCTGGCCGAGGACCGCTGGGTCGAACCCGTCGCGGACGACGCCGTGCTGCCGCGCGAGGGTGACCCCGCGGACATGGCCGTGGGCCGGGAGTCCGTGCGGCTGGCGTTCGTGGCGGCGCTGCAGCACCTGCCGCCCCGGCAGCGGGCCGTGCTGGTGCTGCGCGAGGTGCTGCGCTGGTCGGCGGCCGAGACGGCGTCCCTGCTGGACACCACCGTGGCCTCGGTCAACAGCGCGCTCCAGCGGGCGCGCGCCACGCTCGGGTCGAAGAACATCTCCCGGGACGCCGAGGGCCGGGGGCAGGTCGACGAGGCGCTGCTCGGGCGGTACCTCGACGCCTTCGAGCGCTACGACATGGACGCCCTGGTCGCGCTGCTGCACGACGACGCCGTGCTCAACATGCCCCCCTACACCCTGTGGGTCCACGGTCCGCGCGAGATCGTGCGCTGGATGGTCGGGCCCGGGCACGGCTGCCGGGGGTCGCGGTGCCTGCGGGTGCACGCCAACGGGTCCATGGCGTTCGGGCAGTACCGGGCGTCCCCCGACGGCGGCTGGACACCCTGGGGGCTGGTGGTGCTGGAGGACGACGGCGCGGGCCGCGTCACCGGGATCACGACGTTCCTGGACACGGCCACGTGGTTCCCCCGGTTCGGGCTGCCGGACCGTCTGCCGCCCGCGACCGCCTGACCTCTCCTGCGGGGCCGGTGGACCGCGGGGTGGGGCGGCACGCAGGATGGGCACCGTGGCCCCCGACCGACACCCGCACCGCGACGTCCGCCTCGTCGCGCTGGTCGCCGCCGGCGGAGCCGTCGGGTCCGTCGCCCGCTACGGCGTGAGCCTGGCCCTGCCGCCCGGGTCCGGCGGCTGGCCCTGGGCGACCCTGGCGGTCAACGTGCTCGGCGCGTTCCTGCTCGGCTGGTTGCTGGAGGCGGTGGCGCGCCGCGGTCTCGAGACGCCGCGGCTGCGCCGGGTCCGGCTGTTCCTCGGCACCGGCGTGCTGGGCGGTTTCACCACCTACTCCGCCCTGGCGCTGGAGACCACCGCGCTCACCGGTGACGGCGCCTGGTCGGTCGCCGCCGTCTACGCCGGCGCGACGCTGGTCCTCGGCACGTTTGCGGCGCTGCTCGGCATCCTCCTGGGCCTGCGGACCTCCCGCAGCACCTTCGGACGGCTGCTCCACCCCGAGGAGGGCGCATGAGCGGGCTGCTGGGCGCGCTGCTCGTCGGCATCGGCGGAGGCGTCGGCGCCGCCGCGCGGTTCTGGCTCGCGGACACGGTCAGGGCCCGCCGGCCGGACGGTTTCCCGTGGGGCACCTGGATCGTCAACGCCCTCGGCTCGCTCCTGATCGGGCTCGTCGCGGGCTGGTTCGTGCTCTCCGGCGAGGTGTCCCCGTGGCAGCTGCTCCTCGCCGTCGGTGTCTGCGGCGGCTTCACCACGTTCTCGACCTCGATCGTCGAGACCGCCACGATGCTGCGCGGCGGCCGGCCCGCCCGGGCCGTGGTGCACGCCCTGAGCACGCTCGGGGTCTCGGTGCTCGCCGTCGCCGGCGGTCTGGGGCTCATGGCGGCCGTCCTCGGATGACCGGCTCGCCGGTGCACAGGCCTGTGGACGACCCGGATGCCGCCGAGGTGGAAGGCTGACCCCATGCGCCTGCTCCTGCTCGACACCGCGTCGCTGTACCCGGGGCCTCGGACTAGGCGTCGCTGGGACTGCTCCACTGCATCAGAAGCCCCCGCACGGTCGCCTCATACTGGGCACGGTCGAATCGGAGCGTGAACGCGGGGACCTCATCGATCTGAATCGCCTCACTGATTCCGTCCTGATACGCGATGTCGCGCCACTCGACGGCGGATGCTGTGACCCGAACGTCCGCGCTCACAGCGCCGCACGCCAGGTCGCCGCACTGCGGACAGAACAGCACGCCCGCTCTGCCATCGGTGAACTGCACCCACGGTTCGACCCCGGACTCGTTCTCCAGAACGAGCGCGCGGAGACTCTCGACCGCGAACGCATCACCTCGGGAGCCCTCGGTCAGAAAGGTGATGTCCGTGCACGGCGCACCGTACAAAAGGGCGAGCCGGTCCCGCAGTGGCGCTCCGTCGACCGTCCAGTCAAGGAACCTCACCGGGCTCAACGGGATCGGCTCAGCGCGCCGCCACAGAAACCCTCTCCACCTCACGTCCCAGCGCTCGGACTCCGCCCAGCGCGTGCCGAGCACCGCGAGGGGCACAGCGGCTTCGGACACGGCTTCAGAGCCTACTCTTCAGAACAGGTCCCTGATCGCCGGCGGCCGATCATCGCCGACACCCGCCGCTGGTGGCGGTGCTTCGCCTGGATACGCTGACGAGATGGACTCTCGACCAGAGAAGTTGCTCTTGCTCGACACCGCGTCCCTGTACTTCCGCGCCTACTTCGGCATGCCGGACTCCCTGCGCTCCCCCGACGGCCGGCCCGTCAACGCGGTCCGCGGCCTGCTCGACATGATCGCGTTCCTGATCACCGAGCACCGGCCCGACCGCGTGGTGGCCTGCTGGGACGACGACTGGCGTCCGGCGTTCCGGGTCGAGGCGATCGGCAGCTACAAGGAGCACCGCGTCGCCGAGCTGCGCCAGGAAGGCCCTGACGTCGAGGAGATGCCCGAGGACCTGCGCGCACAGATCCCCGTCATCGTCGACGTGCTGGCCGCGCTCGGCATCGCTCGCGTCGGCTCGCCCGGCTACGAGGCCGACGACGTCATCGGCACGCTCGTGGCCCGGGAGGTCACCCGCCCGGCGGACCCCGAGGACGACGGGCCGCGGGTCGGGATCGTGACCGGCGACCGTGACCTCTTCCAGCTCGTCGACGACGCCGCCGGGGTGGCCGTGCTCTACCCGGCCCGCGGCGTGCGCGACCCGGACGTCGTGGACCAGGCCCGGCTGGCCGAGAAGTACGGCGTGCCGACCGGCACCGCGTACGCCGAGATGGCGGTGCTGCGCGGCGACCCCTCCGACGGTCTGCCCGGTGTCGCCGGGATCGGGGAGAAGACCGCCGCGAAGCTGCTCGCGACGTTCGGGACGCTGGACCGGATCCTCGCGGCCGCGGCCGCCGGGGAGAAGGGCGTCACGCCGTCGCAGCGGACGAAGATCGCCGCGGCGGCCGACTACCTCGCGGTGGCCCCCGACGTCGTGCGCGTGGCCCACGACGCCCCGCTGGAGCCGTTCGACGACGCCCTGCCGGACGGACCGGCCGACCCCGACACCCTCGAGACCCTGGCCGAGCGGTGGGGCATCGGCTCGAGCGTGCGCCGGGTGGTGAGCGCCCTGCAGGCGTGATCGTCTGTGACCGTCCACCACCACGCCGGAACGGAGCCCGCCAGATGCCCGCTGTGGAGAGCCTGCCCGAGGGAGCGCCCGGCTGGATGGACCTGGCGACCCACGACCTCGACGCGGCGGTCGCCTTCTACACCGGCCTCTTCGGCTGGGAGCACCGGGACCTCGGCGAGCACTTCGGCCACTACGGTCAGTTCATCCACGGCGGGTCGCCCGTCGCCGGGGTCGCACCCCTGCAGGCCGACGAGCAGACGCCGGGCTGGCACGTGTACCTGTGGACGACGGACGCCGACGGCGTCGCGGGTCGCATCGGGGCGCTCGGGGGGACCGTCGACGTCCCGCCGCAGGACGTCCCGGGGATGGGCCGCTACCTGTTCGCCACCGACCCGACCGGCGGGCCGATCGGGTTCTGGCAGGCCGCGGGCCACCCCGGCTTCACCCGCCTGGCCGAACCCGGCGCCCCGTGCTGGTTCGAGCTGTGGACCAGCGACTACGAGGCGGCGTTGCCGTTCTACCGCGACGCCCTCGGCTGGGACGTGCACGTGATGGCCGACGACGACGCGTTCCGCTACGCGACCCACGGGGCGGGGGACGCCGCCGTGGCCGGGCTCTTCGACGCCGCCGCGCCGCTCGGGGACGACGGCCGGTCGTCCTGGGTGGTCTACCTCGGCGCCGTCGACGTCGACGCCGCGGCGGCGCGCGCGGTCGACCTCGGCGGGACGGTGCACGGCGAGCCGGTCGTGACGCCCTACGGACGCATGGCCGAGGTCACCGACCCGGACGGAGCGGCCTTCCGCATCCTCACCGCCTGAGCACGGCCCCGGCGGGTCCGCGGCGCACGACGGCTCCCGCCGGCGCCGGAGCGCCGACGGGAGCCGTGTCGTGCCTGGTCAGCCGGTGTTCTGCAGGCCCGCGGAGACGCCGTTGACGGTGAGCAGCAGCAGGTGCCGCCAGCGGTCCTTGTACCCGCCGTCGACCCACTCGCCGTCGTCCACCGTCAGGCCCTCGCTGGCACCCTGCGTGCGCAGCGCCCGCAGCGCGCGGACCTGCAGCAACGACAGCGCGTCGACGTACGGCGAGCGGAGCTGGACGGCGCGCCCGAGCACGCGGCGGCTGGCCAGCGGCCACTGGTTGCCGGTCACCTTGAGCACCCACTCGTAGGTGCGGTGCATCTCGGTCAGGACCATCTCGGCCAGGTCGTCCCGGTCGCCGAGGTCGAGGTACATCCGGGCGATCCGCTCGTCGGCCTTCGCCAGGGACATCTCGATGTTGTCGAGCAGCGTGGTGAACAGCGGCCACTCGCGGTAGGCGGCCCGGAGCTCGTCCAGGTCGCCGTACTCGCGCAGCGCCGTGCCCAGGCCGTACCAGCCGGCGAGGTTGATCCGCGCCTGCGACCACGAGAACACCCACGGGATCGCTCGCAGGTCGTCCAGCGAGTTGACCGACAGGCCACGCTTGGCGGGTCGCGACCCGATCGGCAGCAGGCCGACCTCCTCGAGCGGCGTCACCTCGGCGAACCACTGCGGGAAGCCCTCGGACTGCACGAGCTCGTGGAACCGGGCGCGCGACGTCGCGTCGAGCGCCGCGGCGAGCTCGGAGAACCGCTCGGTGGCCTCCGCGTTGCGCTTCTCGGTCGACGGGGCCGAGGCGAGCAGCGTCGCCGCCGCCACCTGCTCGATGTGCCGGGCCGCGATCGTCGGGTTGCCGTAGCGGGCCAGGATGACCTCACCCTGCTCGGTGAGCTTGAACCGGCCGTCCACCGAGTGCGGCGGCTGCGCGAGCACCGCGCGGTTCGCCGGACCGCCGCCGCGGCCGAGCGCACCGCCCCGGCCGTGGAACAGCGTCAGGGTGATGTCGTGGCGCTGCGCCCACTGCGCGATGCGCGACTGCGCCGAGTGCAGCGCCAATGTCGCCGCGACCGGACCGACGTCCTTGGACGAGTCGGAGTAGCCGAGCATGACCTCCACCCGGCGACCGTTCTCGGCCAGCCGCTGCTGCACCTGCGGCATCTCGAGCATCGCTTCGAGGATGTCGACCGAGTTCTCCAGGTCGGCGAAGGTCTCGAACAGCGGGATCGCGTCGACGACGGGTGCGTCGTCGGCGCCGTCGAACGCCAGCGCGGCGAGCTCGTACACAGCCGCCATGTGCTCGGGCGCCTGGGTGAAGGACACGATGTAGCGGCGCGCGGCCCGCTGGCCGAAGCGCTTCTGCACGGCACCGAGGGCGCGGAACGTGTCCAGCACCTCGCGGGTGCGGTCCGACAGCTCGCCGTGCACGCCCTTGTCGTGGATCTCCTCCAGAGCGGCGGCGTGCACCTGGGAGTGCTGGCGCACCTCGATCTCGGCCAGGTGGAACCCGAAGCTCTGCACCTGCCACAGCAGTCGCTGCAGGTCGCCGTACGCGGCCCGGTTGGCACCGGCCTCGACCAGCGAGCTCTGCACGATCGCCAGGTCCGCCTCGAGCTCGGCCGGCTCGCGGTAGGCGAGGTCCGCGTCGCGGGCGCGGGTCGCGCCGATCCGGCCGGCGATCGCGAGCACGGCGGCGCGGTGCGGCTCGTTCGGGGACTCGGCGGCGGCCTGGGCGGCCAGCCCCTCCGAGAGCTGGCGCATCCGCTGCCACAGCGCCTTGAGCCCGTCGGAGGCCGGGGTGGTCGCCTCCTCGAGGGTGAGCTTGCGCCCGGTCGCCCGTGCCGCCTGCTCCAGGGCGGTCAGCGCGTGCTCGGCGGCCAGCGTGGCCGCCTGCCGGGTCACCTCGGCGGTGACGTTCGGGTTGCCGTCGCGGTCGCCGCCGATCCAGGAACCCAGGTAGACGAAGGGCTTGGCGAGGGGCTCGGTGCGTCCGGCGTCGCCGTCGAGCAGCCAGTCGTCCAGGCGCCGGTAGACCTCGGGGTAGATCTCGAACAGCGTGGCGTCGAAGACGCCCATGGCGGTCTTGACCTCGTCGAGGACCGTCGGCTTCGACGCGCGGATCGGCGAGGTGCGCCACATCGTGTCGATCTCGGCGATGAGCCGGCGCTCGTTCTCCGAGCGCGAGGTCCCGCCGAGCTCGACGGTGTCGCGGTCGGCCAACAGGTCGGAGATCCGTCGGACCGCGCCCGACACCGCCCGACGACGGGCCTCCGTCGGGTGGGCGGTCAGCACCGGCCGGAACTCGAGCTCGGACAGGCGGCGCAGCGCCTCCTCGCGTCCGACCTCCTCGGTCAGCCGGGTGAAGGCCGCCGGCAGCGACTCCTCGATCGCCGCGCCGGACTCGGCCTCGCGCTGCCGCAGCACGCGCACGCGGTGGTACTCCTCGGCCAGGTTGGCCAGGTGGAAGTAGCACGTGAAGGCGCGCGCGACCTGCTCGGCCCGCTCCAGCGAGTACCCCGCGACGACGTCCGAGGCCTCGGCCAGCGCGGCGCCGCCGTCGTCCACGCCGTAGGCGCGGATCGTCAGCTCGCGCAGGCGCTCGACGTCGTCGAGCAGGTCCTGCCCGCCCGCCTCGCGCAGGACGTCCCCGAGGAGACCGCCGAGCAGCCGGATGTCGTCACGCAGCGGGTCCGGCATCTCGTGACGGGCGACCACACGCTCGATCGCGCCCGTGGTCGGGCTCTGGTGTCCGTAGTTGTCGCTCACGCGCTTCAGACTAAGCGGAACCTCGCTTGGGACATAGTTGGCGTCCGCCAGGCGGTCGCGAGGGACGGGGGTCGTCAGACGTCGGCCGAGGCGAGCGGGTCGGGGCGCCCGGCGACGGCGATCTCGACCCGCACGACGTCCTCCAGCGGCAGCGCCGACGACGCCTGCAGGCCACGGGCCGACTCCCCGACGGCCGCCCACGTCGCCACGACCTGGCGCGCCCCGGAGCTGTCCACGAGCACGAGCTCGTAGGACAGGTCCCCGTAGGACCCGGCCACCGCCGGGTACTCGCAGCTCCAGTGCAGCAGGGTTCCCCAGGGCCGGGAGGTGGCCGCCACCGAGGCCGTGACGTCGGCCGAGCCCACCGGGGCGAGCCGGACCTCGACGTCCGCCGCCTCCACGACCGCTCCCCCGTCGGGCGGCGCCGCGTCGAGGGTCAGGCCGGTCAGCACCCCGGCCACGGCGAGCGCGGCGGCCGCCACCGCCCCGACGGACCGGCGGCGCAGGCGGGACCGGCGGGCGCGGCGGGCCAGCGCCGTGATCGGCACGGCGTCACCGTCGGCCGCGGCGCCGTCCTCGAGCTGCGCGACGGCCTCGCCGGCGGGGAGTCCCGCCAGCAGACCGGGCATCCCGGCGAGCTCGGCGACGGCGGCCCGGCAGTCGGCGCAGCCGGCCAGGTGCGCCTCGAACTCGCGCCGCTCCGCCGGGCCCAGGGAACCCAGGACGTAGGCGGCGTCCCACTCGACGTAGGGGTCCGGCGGCGACCCGGTCCGTCCGCCAGAGGCGGTCATGACGTCACTCCTCTCTCCTGCAGGGCGAGCCGCAGGGCACGCAACGCGTAGTGCAGGCGCGACTTGACGGTGCCCGGCGGCACGCCGTGCTCGACGGCCAGCTCCGCCACGGTGCGGCCGCCGTAGTAGGCGCCGACGACGACGGCACGATGGTCCGCGGAGAGCCCGGACAGCGCGTCGGCGACCAGCCAGGCGTCCAGCACCGCCTGGGTCGCGTCCGGCTCCGGGATCTCGGGCACCTGGTCGGTCGTGCGCTCGCGGCGACGACGCGCGCTGCGGGCCTGGTCGACGACGAGGTGCCGCGCGACCGTGAACAACCAGGCACGGACCGACTCCTCGGGGCGCTCGAGCACGTCGGGATGCCTCCACAGCCGCAGCAGCGCCTCCTGGACGACGTCCTGGGCCTCGCCGGGGTCGCGCACCAGCCGGGTCACGTACCGGTGGAGGTCCGCGGCGTGCTCGGTGTGGATCGCCGTGAGGAGCTGGTCATCGGTGGCCACGGACGTCACCCCGCCGGGACCAGCTCGAGGGAGAACTCGACGGCCCCCTCCTCGTCCACCTCCACGAAGCCGAGCGACGGCGCCTCGATGCCGAAGTCGGTGAAGGTCACCGGGACGCTGCCCGCCACCTGCGCACCGTCGGTGGAGGCGGCGACCTGCGCGGGGACGGTGACCTCCCGGGTCACGTCGCGCAGCGTGAGGTCACCGGTCAGCTCGACGTCGCGCCCGCCCGGGTCGAGCACCACGGGCGTCGTGAGCTCGAAGGTGGCCGTCGGGAACGTGTCCACGTCCATGACGCTAGCGCGGAAGTACGCGTCCCGCGGCGCCTGGTCGGTGGCGATCGCCTCGACCCGCACGACCACCTCGGCAGCCGTGACGCTGCCGTCGGCGACCGTCACCGTGCCCGTCACGTCCGACGACGCCGGGTCCGTACGCCCGGTGACCGTCACGTCCTCACCGCGCAGGACCTCGTGCACGCGGTAGCCCGCGAACGACCCGGTCGCGACCGTCCACTCGCCGTCCAGGTCGGCCGGGTCGACCTCCGTCGCCGTGCTGGTGACCGACGGGGCGTCCGCCGCCGACCGGTTGGCCCAGTCCGCGTACAGTCCCGGGCCCGCGATCACCGCCGTCGCGCCCACCACGACCACCGCTCCGGCGACGATCGCCGCCGTGGCCCCTGCCCGCACGCTGCCCACCTCCTCGTCTCGCCCTGGACGGGCCGCCGGCCCCCGACGCGCCCGTACCCCGTACGACGGGACACGGCCCCCGGAGGTTCACCCCACGGTGAACCCCGGAGCGGTCGGTCCCGTCGTACGGGGTGACGGACCGACACGAGGAGTGACCATGCGACGCATCACCAGGACGACCACGGTGGCGATCTCGGCCGTCGCGGCGCTCGCCGCCGTGACGGCGTGTTCCACGCAGGAGGAGCCCGCTGCGCAGGAGACGGCGACCGAGGCGACGACCGGCGAGGAGGAGGCGACCGAGTCCGACGACATGGAGTCCGAGGACACGGAGTCCGAGGACATGGAGTCGGAGTCCGAGGACATGGACGACGACTCCATGGGGCCGGTGCTCGGCACCGCCGACAGCGAGCTGGGCGAGATCGTCGTCGACGGCGTGGGAATGACCGTCTACTTCTTCGACAACGACGAGCCGGGTTCCGGGACGAGCGCGTGCGAGGGCGACTGCCTGGCCGCGTGGCCCCCGGTGCACGCCGGGTCCGAGGAGCCCGAGGTCGAGGGCGTGACCGCGGAGGTCGGCACCATCACCGGCAACGACGGCGAGCTCCAGGTGACCCTGGACGGCCGTCCCGTGTACCTGTTCGCCAACGACGCCGCCCCGGGCGAGGTCTCCGGCCAGGGGGTCAACGACGTCTGGTGGGTCGTGGCCCCGGACGGGTCCGCCGTCACCGAGGGCGGTGGCGGGTACTGACCGGTGCGGTGACGCTCCCGGCCGGCCTCGTGGAGCCTGTCCACCTCCGCCAGCCGGTCCTCGAGCGACGCACCGCTCGAGGTCGCGGACGACCGGTCGGCACCCCGCGCCACCAGGACGATGACCAGCACCACCGCGGCCACCACCGCCAGGGCGCCGAGCACGAGGAGCAGGGCCAGCGCGTACGACATATCCATCGGAACTCCTCCGTGGCGATCGACCGTCAGCGCCAACCTAGCGTCGTGAGACGCCCGCGTCGATGCTGGTGGGGGCCCAGATCGCACCCCGTCGTCGGACCGCCCGCCTAGGGTGGTGACCATGAGCGTGAAGATCGGTGCCCACGTCGGCCTCGCCGACGCCGTGACCGAGGCCCGCACCATGGGCGCCGACGTCGTGCAGGTGTTCCTGTCCGACCCGCAGGCGTGGAAGGTGCCGCCGCTGGAGTACCCGGGCGGGGCCGAGGCCTTCCGGACCGCGACGGCGGAGGCCGGTGTCGACGTCGTCGTGCACGCCCCCTACGTCATCAACGTGGCCTCGACGAACAACCGCATCCGGATCCCGAGCCGCAAGCTCCTGCAGCAGATCATGACCGGGGCCGGGGAGATCGGGGCGAAGGGCGTCGTCGTGCACGGCGGCCACGTCACCGCGCAGGACGACCCGGCCAAGGGCTTCGACAACTGGCGCAAGGCGATCGAGGCGCTGGACACCGACGTGCCGGTGCTGATCGAGAACACGGCCGGGGGCGACCACTCGATGGCGCGCCGGCTCGACCGGATCGAGCAGCTCTGGGCCGCGGTGCAGCAGGCCGACAGCGACGTCGAGGTGGGGTTCACGCTCGACACCTGCCACGCCTGGGCCGGCGGGCTCGACCTGTCCAGTGTGGTGGACGACATCCGGTCGATCACCGGCCGCATCGACCTCGTGCACGCCAACGACTCCCGCGACGCCGCCGGGTCCGGGGCGGACCGGCACACGAACTTCGGGGCGGGCGAGATCCCGGAGGAGCTGCTGCTCGCGGTGATCCGTGCCGCCGGGGCACCCGTGGTGTGCGAGACGAAGGGCGACGTCGGGACCGACATCACCTGGCTGCGCGAGCGCCTCTGAGCGTCACGAGCGCCTCCGCGCTCCATGAGCGGCCCCGAGCACGACGCACGACCTGTGGACAGTGACGGTCCGCCCGCGCCGTCGGGGACGACGGACGACCGGTGCGATGGCACCCGTCCACCCTGACCCGATGCGACGTCTTCCCGTGCCACCCCCTGACCTGGAGCCGATGGTCGACCTCGACGACGCCGAAGCAGGACCCGACGGTGATCTCGAGCTCGCCCGTCCGCCGCGCCGTCGGCTCCCGCCCCGCGTCGCGCACGACGGGCTCGCGATGGTGGCCGCCGGCGCCATCCGGCTCGAGACGGCCCGTCGTGGCATGTCCCAGCAGGACCTCGCGGCCGCCGTCGGACTGTCACGGACGGCGGTCTCGGCACGATTCCGCGGCCGGGTCGCCTGGTCCCTGGACGAGATCGGGACGCTGGCCCAGCTCTTCGGCTGTCGCGTCGTCGACCTGGTCACCGAGGCGCCCCGGCCCCGCGGCATCCAGGCCTGGTAGGTCGGTTCGGCAGACCGGTCGCCGGTCCCGGCAGCCCGCGAGCAGAGGGATGTCTTGTTCGGGGGTGTGAGCCCGGCGCTCCATCGGACATCGCAGCGTGCCGGGATCACGCACTGCGTGACTCTCACGCCATGCGTGATCCGCGACCGCGCGGACGTCACGACTCAGGCCCTGCTGACACCACGCAGAACGACAACCCGCCGGCGACGGCGAACCGGGTCGAGCCGGGGATTCGAGGAGACGAGACCTCTGACGGGCTACGGGGCGAGTCCGGCGTCGTGCACGGCGATGGCTGCCTGCACCCGGTTCCCCGCCGCCAGCTTGTCGAGGATCCGCGAGACGTGCGTCTTCACCGTGGGCACGCTCAGGTACAGCTCACCGGCGATCTCGGCGTTGGACAGCCCCCGGGCCAGCTCCGCGGCGACCTCGCGCTCCCGGTCGGTGAGCGTCTCCAGCCGGCGTCGCGCCGCCCGGCGGCCGGCCTCCGACTCCGCGGCCGCACCCCCCGAGACCTGGTCGATGAGCTGGGCCGCCACCGACGGCGACAGCGTCGGCTCGCCGGCCGCAGCCGCCCGCACCGCGGCGACCAGCTGGTCCGGTGGCGTGTCCTTGAGCAGGAACCCCGCCGCTCCGGCGCGCAGCGCACGCAGCACCATGTCGTCCGTGTCGAACGTGGTCAGCACGATCACCCGCGGCATCGCGTCGGCCGCGGCCAGCTGCCGCGTCGCCTCGATCCCGTCGACGCGAGGCATGCGGATGTCCATCAGCACCACGTCGGGCCGGACCCGTCGCACCAGCTCGACCCCCGCGTCCCCGTCGTCCGCGTCCCCGACGACGCGCACCTCGGGCGCTCCGCCGAGGATCAGCCCCAACCCGGCTCGCACCAGGGGGTCGTCGTCCACCACCACCACCGAGATCGTGTCGGTCATGACGACCACGGTAGCCAGGCCCGCACGGTGAACCCGCCGTCAGCCTCGTGCGTCGTGAGGGAACCGCCCGCGAGCTCGGCCCGCTCGACCAGACCGAGCAGCCCGAGGCCCGACGGCGGGATGTCGGCAGCGGTCGCAGGTTCCGTCGCCGGCGTCGGGTTCGACACCGTGATGGACAGTCCCCGGCCGGGACCACCCCGCAGCAGGACCGTCGCCGGCATGTGCGCCGCGTGCTTGCGCGCGTTGGTCAGCGCCTCCTGCACGATCCGGTAGGCGGTGCGCGACGTCGTGGTCGGCAACCGGGCGGCCTCGTCCGTCTCGTCGACGACCCGGACGGCCGTCCCCGCCTCCCCGGTCGCCCGCGCCAGGTCCGCCACGTCGGCGAGCGTCGGCTGCGGTCTCTCGGGCCGGTCGACCGGTACCCCTGGGGTGCCACCGGCCTGCCCGGGAGCGCCGGGCCCGTCCAGCCCGCGCAGCACCCCGAGCACCTCGCGCAGCTCGCCGAGCGCCTCGTGGGCGCTGTCCCGGACCAGTCCCGCGGTCTCGGCGACCTTCTCCGGTGGCAGGTCGCTGCGATACGCGAGCGCGCCGGCGTGCATCGCCACCAGGGACATGCGGTGGGCGAGCACGTCGTGCATCTCCCGCGCGATCCGCGCCCGCTCGTTCGCCCGCGCCTGGGCGACCCGGCTCGCCTGCTCGCGTTCCGCCGTCGCCACCCGCTCGTGCAGCTCGGCGAGGTGCTCCCGCCGCAACCCGACGTACGCGCCGATCCAGATCATCAGCGCGTACGCACCGATGCCGCTGCCGACGTCGAAGACCCAGGTCATGCCGTCGCCGACCGGGTACAGCACCCCGTAGACCCACCCACCCACGACGAACACCGCCCCGACCAGGCCGATGCGCCACCAGCGCCGGTGCGTCGCGAGCGAGACCACCGCGAGCGCCAGGGGACCCGAGGAGAACACCGAGACCGTCGACGCCGCCGCGATCAGCAGCGCGACGGTCGTCGGGAACCGGCGGCGCAGCAGCACCAGACCGAAGCAGAGCAGTCCCACGGAGATGTCCAGGGCGAGGAGGTCGGGCGTGGACTCGCGCTGGCCGGTCTCCACCTCCCACGCGACCGTGCCGGCGACGAGCATGCTCACCGCGAAGGCCGCCAGCAGCCGCCAGGCCTCGCCCCACACGCGGCGCCACCGCGCAGCGGTCGGCGGCGCGGTCGGGGCCGGTCCCGCGACCCCCGATGCCGGGCGGTCGGCCGAGGAGTACCGGTAGGGGTCGACGGGCGGGGCGGGCACCCCACGAGCCTAGGCACACCGGGGACGCCGGGGCATCAGCCGAAGGGATGAGCCCGAACCCTCCCACGGGACGACACGTACCCTCCCCACGGGCGATGTGCTGCTCCGGCGCCGCGCGCGAGGGTGGGGCCATGATCACCGTGGAGCACCTGACCAAGAGGTACGGGCCCGTCCTGGCCGTGGACGACGTGTCGTTCACCGCCGAACCGGGCCTCGTGACCGGATTCCTCGGCCCGAACGGCGCCGGCAAGTCCACCGCCATGCGCATGATGACGGGCCTGACCCCGCCCACGAGCGGGGCGGCACGGATCCTCGGCAAGCCCTTCGCCGCGCTCGCCAACCCTGGCCGCCGGGTCGGCGTCCTGCTGGACGCCTCCGCCCAGCACGCCGGGCGCACCGGCCGCGAGACGCTGGTGCTGGCCGCCCTGCTGACCGGGGTGGAGCGTCGGCGCGTCGACGAGGTCCTCGACACCGTGGGGCTCACCCCCGCCGAGGCCGGACGCCGGGTACGCACCTACTCCCTGGGGATGCGGCAGCGGCTCGGCCTCGCGACCGCGCTGCTCGGGGACCCCGACGTCCTGATCCTCGACGAGCCCGCCAACGGCCTCGACCCCGCCGGCATCCGCTGGATGCGTGACCTGCTGCGCGACTTCGCGCGCGACGGGGGCACCGTGCTGCTGTCCAGCCACCTGCTGTCCGAGATCGAGCAGGTCGCCGACCGGCTCGTCGTCATCGGCCGCGGCCGGGTCGTGGCCGAGGGCACCAAGGACGAGCTGCTCCGCGCGGCCGGCGTGGTGGTCCGCTCGCTGGACGACCAGGCCCTGGCCACCGAGCTGCGCCGCGCCGGCGTCGACGTCGAGGCGGGCGTCCACGGCGGGCTGTCCGTCGCGGCGGACGCCGAGACCGTGGCACGGACCGCTGCTGGCGCGGGGGTCCTCGTGACCGAGCTGCGCCCCGCCGACTCCCGCGGGCTGGAGGAGCTGTTCCTCGAGCTCACCGCCGCGGACGCCCGAGAGGAGGTGTCGGCATGACCGCCGTCGACCAGACCCGGACCACCCGCCGCACCGGTGCCCGCACCGCGGCCGAGATCCGCCCCGTCCCCTTCTCCCGCCTGACGCTGGTCGAGTGGCGCAAGCAGCTCGACACCCGGGCCGTGCGGTGGCTGTTCGTCATCATCGCGCTGCTGACGGCCGGCGTCGTCACCGTGACGGCCCTGGTCGGTGACGGCGACGTGTCGTTCGAGACGTTCGTCTCGACCACCTCCACGCCCCTGGCCATGCTGCTGCCGATCGTCGCCATCCTGGCCACGACGGCCGAGTGGTCGCAGCGCACGGCGCTGACCACGTTCACGCTCGAGCCACGCCGCGGACGCGTCGTCGGGGCCAAGCTGCTGACCGCCGTCGGCTCCGGGCTGGCGTTCTTCGTCGTGGCGGTGGGGATCGCCGCTGTCGCCCACGTCGGGGTGGTCATGCTGCGCGACGCCTCGCCGGACTGGGGACTCGGCGCGATGACGGCCGGCATGGCCCTGATGATCGTGCTGTGGATGGTCCAGGGCGTCGCGTTCGGCCTGGCGCTGCAGAGCACCCCGGCCGCGATCGTGGTGTACCTCGCGGTGCCCTCCATCGTCGGGGCGATCACGATGCTCCTGACCTCCTGGTCCGACGTGTGGCCCTGGCTCGACCTCTCCACGTCCTCCGTCCCGCTGATCACGGGCGGGTCGCTGGGCGGCACCGAGTGGGCGCAGCTCGCGACGTCGGCGGCGATCTGGGTCGGCCTGCCCCTGGCGCTCGGCACCTGGCGCGTGCAGCGCGGGGAGGTCAAGACCACCTGACCCGCAGGCCGCCGGGGTGCCGGCACGACGGCGGCCGGGCCGTCCGCTCCGTCCGCCCGGACGGGCGGCGGCCCGGCGGCGCCGTGCTCAGGACCCGGTCGCGTAGCCGGTCAGCCCGCGGGGTGACCACCGCAGGAGGTGACCCGCGGCGGCCAGGTCCAGGCCCCAGCCGTCCGAGGAGAGCTCGGTGGACCACAGGTCCTCGCCGGTCGCCGCGTCCACGGCGTTCCACCGCGCCAGCACCCGTTCGCCGGTGTAGGTCGGCACGACGACGGCCA
This sequence comes from Isoptericola sp. 178, assembly GCF_030586525.1. Classification (NCBI taxonomy): domain Bacteria; kingdom Bacillati; phylum Actinomycetota; class Actinomycetes; order Micrococcales; family Promicromonosporaceae; genus Isoptericola; species Isoptericola sp. 178. The sequence goes on from NZ_JAUQYN010000005.1 coordinate 103,242, forward strand.
CGACCGTGCCGTCGGTGAAGGCGGCCTCCAGCTCGCCGCTCCGGCCACCGCCGACCAGCGCCGAGTACTGGACGACGAGGTCGTCCCGGACCCAGCGCACGGCGCCGTCCTCGCGCCCCAGGCCGACGACGCGGTCCAGGCTGTCGAGCACGACCGCCACGTCGTCGGTACGGGCCAGCAGGCGCTCGGCGTTGATGTCCGCCCGCCACAGCTCCTCCCCGGTGCGGTCCAGCGCGATGGTCCGCGCGGCGTAGGCGACCAGCAGCTCGTCGGCGTCACCACCGACCGTGGACAGGGGGTCCAGGACCCGCCCCTCGACCGAGTACAGGTGCTCCCCGTCGGCACCCAGGACGTCGTGCTCCAGGGCCGGTCGGTTCCACACCCCGCTCGAGACGACGTACCCCCCGTCCGCGAGCGGCCGGACCCGCCGCACGACGTCGTCGTCGTCGGACGCGACGTCCGGGACGTCGAGGCGCTTGCCCTCGGGCGTGAGGTAGGCCAGGATCCCGCAGCCCGCGACGCCGATGAGCTCCCGGCCGACCGCGTGGTCGAGCGTGGCACGCCGGTCGACCCGGGCGTTGCGCCCGCCGACGTCCCACGACACGCACTGCGTCCGGTCGCGCACCTGCCCGAACGGCACCGTCGTGACCCAGCGCTCCTCACCGGTGACGGCATCCGCGGCGCTCAGCTCCAGGTCGTAGCCGTCGTCGATCTCCCCGATCACGGTCAGGTTGGTCAGCGGGTCGCCGCGCAGGTCCACGTCCACGTCCTCGGGGTCGCCCACCCACGTCGCCGACACCACCGTGCCGCGGGGACCCGGCACCACGAGGTCGTGGTCGCCCTCGACGGTGCGGCGCACCAGCACGCTGCCGTCGTCCTCGACGACGGTGACGTGCGCCTCCCCGTCGATCTCCTGGGCCACGCAGACCACCAGCTCGGCGGGGCGGACGTCGATCGTGTCGCCCCAGACGGCCATCCCCGGTCCGCAGCTCCCGTCGGCCTCGTCGAGCTGGACCGTCCACCGCGGTCGCCCGGTCGCCAGGTCGATGCCCACCAGCTCGTCGTGCCGGTGCACCGCGACCACCTCGCCCTGCATGGCGACGAGCCCGCCGCTCAGCCCGAGCCCGCCGATGTCCTCGTTCAGGCTCCAGGCCTCGAAGGGCGGGCCCGAGAGGTCCGTCACCCCGCCGGCCGCCGCACGCAGGTCATCACCACGCCAGCGGTCTGCGGCCCCGTCGACGAGCACCACGGCGGCCAGCACCCCCACCAGGCCCAGGACCCCGACCCAGCGCACCCGCCGCGCCCGGCCGGACCACCGCCGTCGGGCTCCCGACGCCGGTCCCGGGACTGCGCCGGCGGACTCACCGGGGTCCGCGGCCTCCTGGAACGCAGGTTCACGACCGGCCTCGGACCCGTCAGGAACGAGGTCGAACGTGAACGCCCCCTCGGGGGCACCTCGTCGTCGCCCCACCTCTCGACGTTACCGCTGTTCGAGCACTCTGACCGAGATGATCTCGGGCCAGGCCCGGAAGAAGGGACCGTCCTGACGGACCTCGTGCAGCAGCAGGTGCCCGTCCACGGCGGTGACCCACGGCAGACCGTCCAGGTCCAGGCCCGTGCGGTGCGCGTCGCCGCTGGTGAGATCGACCGTGAGGAGGCTGCCGGGCCACGTGGGACCTGCGTCGATGCCCTCCATCAGCGCGACCGTGACGCGCTCGCCGTCGGTGACGGCCGACGTCGGCCACACCCAGCGACCGTCCGGTGCGGGATGGACCATGTCGATGCGCCACCGCTCCGCCCCGTCCCCGTCGTCCAGGGCCACCAGGTCGGTGGACACGTCGGTGGACACCACGGTGACCCCCGCGGCGCGGGCGAGCACCCGGGCACGGCCCTCGAGCTCGGTCTCCCAGCGCGTCTCCCCGTCCGACGCCAGCCCGACGACGGTGCTGCCCCGGGTGGCGATCACCGCGGGGTCCGCCGTCCCCACCTGCGCCGCGGGTGCCTGCACCCTGCTGTCGGGGGCGAGGGCCGGCCCCGCGCCGTCGTCGGCCACCAACCCGGCACCGGCGAGACGCCGGGACACCACGAAGCCACCCCCCGGGAACGGCTCGACGAGCTCTCCGGACGGCAGGTCGGCGAACGCGACACCGGCCACGTCGGTGACGCCCAGCGGCGTACCGTCCGTGGCCATCCCCGTACCGCCCTGGCACATCTGGTATCCCACGACCGACGGTGTCGCGATCGGTTCGCGGACTCCCTTCAGCTCGATCCGCGTGGTCGCCGGACGGGGTCGTCCCGCGGCGTCGGCCGTGAGGACGACGCAGTCCTGCAGGGACTGCGGCCACCGTTCCGCCGTGCTCTCGGCCCGCACGGCACCGGTGAGGGCGTCCTCCACGCGCAGCGTCGCCGGGCCCAGACCCTCGGGGTCGATCCCCGCGACCACCCGTGGCGCCGACGAGTTCTCCACCGTCCGCGGTTCCGGCAGGTCGATCTCGTGCTCGACCACGGCGAGCCCGCCGGCGGCTGCGGGCGCCACGAACACCCCGGCCTCGGGGCTCGGCTGCGGGTCGAGCGTCCGCTCCCCCACCTGTGCACCGGTGGCGTCGAGCACCGTGACCGTCCGCGCGCCCGCGGTGCCGTGCAGGCAGGTCACGAGGTCGGTCGTCATCGTCCACTCGACACCGCTGCTCAGGCGGGGGCGCGGGCCGCACTCCGGCTCCGGTCCGAGATCGGCACGCCATCGTTCGGTGCCGTCGGCGACGTCCCGGACGACGACGTCCTCACCGTCGACGAACGCGAGACCCCCGTCGGCCAGCACCGCGACCACGGCGGAGGCCTCGGTGCTCCACGCCTCGCCGAGATCACCGTGCAGGGACACCACGCCGCCGGGGGCGGCCCGCAGCCGGTCCGCCCGGACCTGCTCGGCCAGCTGCAGACCGACGACGGACGCCCCCGCGACGGCCAGCAGGGCACCGCCGACCGCCACGACCGCGGCCCGGCGTCGGCGGCGCGAGGCCGCTCGCCACCACGCGGCCGCCCGGGTCCACCACTCCGGCCGGTCCGGCGGACGCGGCTCGCCGCCCGGGGGTCGCCCCGCCTCGTCCCCGTCGGCGGACACGTCGAACGCCACCACGGGGCCGTCGGGTCGTGCCGCCATGCCGCTCACACCCCCTCGGGGGCGAGGACGGTGAGACCCACCACCGCGCTGCCCGGCCCGGCGGTCATGGCCTCGCGGTCGGCGAACTCGGGGACCAGCAGGTGGCCGTCGACCGCGACGAGCTGTCCCGTCTCCCCGAGCCGCCCGTCCCCGAGCGGGACCCGCGGGGCGACCTCCCGGCCGGTGCGCAGGTCGATCGTGAACAGCGAGAACGTGGCCGGCCCCGTGGCGGGGAACTCCAGCAGCACACCGGTCATCCGCTCCCCGTCCGTGGTCGCCGACAGCACGTACCGCCGCGGGCCGGCGTCGGGCGCCAGGCTCCACAGCTCCGACCCGTCGGCCGGGTCGTAGGCGGCCAGCAGGTTCCAGCCGCCCGCCACGACGACGTCGGCGGTCCGCACCAGCACCTGCGGGTCGTCCATCGCGGCCTCCCACCGCTGGGTCCCGTCGTCGGCGAGGGCGACGACCCGGTCGGTGCCGACGGCGACCTGGCCGGACCCGCTGCTGCCGTCGGTCGCCGGGACCTCCACCCGCAGGTCCGGGAGCTCCAGCACCGGGGTGCCGTCGTCGGTCTGCACGATCGTGCCGGACCCCTGCGGGACGACGAACCGGTCACCCGGGGCGGGCTGGCGGACGGGGTCGTCCGGCCAGGTGCTCCGGTCCGTGGCGTACCCCAGCGGCACCCCGTCGTACGTGGCACCCCCGTCGACGGCGCACCCGTCGAAGGCGACCATCGACGGGGTGCCCAGCAGGACGCCGAGGTCCAGCACGGCCCGACCCCCCGGCCCGGGCACCGCGTCCCCGCTGCGCCCGTCGGCGCCGAGGTCGTAGCAGTCACTGACGACGACGTCGGACAGCGCGGCCAGGTCCAGGGTCTGGCGCCGCTCCCCGGTCAGGGCGTCCTCCAGCCGGACCTGCGTCGACCCCGGCTCGAGCCCCGGACGGAGGAGCTCGGCAAACACCTGCCTCCGCGAGGCGAACGTCACCTGGGCGGGCAGGTCGCTGTCGTGCTCCGCGACGAGCAGCCCGCCGTGCGCCGCGGGGGCGACCGCGCGCAGCGGCCCGCCGTAGCGGTCGTCGTCCAGGTCCCGCCGCCCGACGACGTCCCCGTCGGCGTCCAGCACCGTGACGGCGCGCGCGCCGTCGCTGCCGTGCACGCACGTGACGGTCCCGACCGGGATCGTCCACTCGACGCCGCTGCCGAGCCGGGGACGCGGGCCGCACTCGAGCCTGTCGTCGAGGGTGGTGCGCCAGCGCTCGGCGCCGGTGGCGACCTCGAGAGCCACCAGGTCAGCACCTCTGACCACGGCGAGACCGCCGTCGGGCAGCACCGTCGCGAGACCGTCGACGTCGGCGTGCCAGACCTCGGTCAGCGCGCCGTCCAGGGAGAGCACACCACCCGGTGCGGTGCGCAGGCGGTCGGTCTCGACGTGGTCGGCCAGGGCGCCGGCCGCCACTGCGCCCCCGGTGAGCACGAGGACGGCGACGGCCGCGATCCCGAGCGCGGTGCGGCGCTGGCGGCGACCCGCCCGGCGCCACCGTTCGACCGCCCGGACGGCGCGTCCGGTCCGACCGGGTGCCGGGCCGCCGTCCGGGTGCCCGGTGGCGTCGGGGTCCGCGGCGTCGTGGGACACGTCGAAGGTGACGACCTCGCCCCCGCGCTGACGGCCCATGCGCGCGACCCTAGCTCGCCAGGCCGACGATCGCGTCGTCGGCCGTCCGCACGACGCTGCCACCGATGGCCGCGACCCGGACCGTGCCGACCGCGTCCGTGTGCCAGCGGGTGGTGCCGTCCGCGAGGTCGAGGGCGAGCAGGCCCGCCGACCCGTCCGCGCCGACGGCGGGGAGCAGCACCAGGGTGCCGTCGGTGACGACGCCTCCCCCGCGCGGTCCGGCGCCGGTCGTGCGCAGGTCGTCCCGGGCCCAGCGCACCGCACCCGTGGCGACGTCGATCCCGACGAGGCCGGCGTCCGACCCGACCTGGGCCACGACCGTCCCCCCGGCCCGCGCCAGCACGCCGTGCACCGTGCCGACGTCGGCGGACCAGACCTCCTGGCCGGTGGAGTCGTAGGCGGTGAGACCTCCCCGGGAGCGGGCGAACAGCGGCCCCGTCCTGCTGTCGACGGCCATCGGCTCGAAGACGTAGCCGCGGACGACGACGTCGCCCCGCCCGCTCGCGTCCGTCAGCCGGGTGCCGCCGCCCTCGAACAGGTTCCAGCCCCCGTCCACCGACGGCAGGGCCAGACCGTCCACCGTCGACCCGTCCGGGAGCATCGCCGTGCTGCTGCCGCACACCGCGAGGCGGACCGTGGAGGACGTCGTCAGGACGGACGTGTGGATCGAGATGAGGTCCTGCCCCTCGGGGCCGGACGCGAGACCGCAGGCCCGCAGCTCGGCGGCGGTGCGCAGCTCCACGGGGACCCGCGCCCGCTCGGCACCGGACGCCGCGTCCTGGAGCCGCAGGACGGGGTCCTGCCAGTCCTCGGACTGCTGGACCGCGGCGAGCCGCGTCGCGGCCTCGTCGGCGTCGTCGACCGTGAGGAGGGCCGCCGACCGCGCCCCGACCGCCACGGACCCGTCCGGACCCGGTTCGACCCGCGGCGCCCCGGCGGTCCACGTCTCGAGCGTGCGGTCGTTGACCAGGCCCAGGTCGCGGCGCCCCTGCACCTGCCCGGCGGCGTCGACGACGACGGCCCGGCGTGCGGGCGCCCCCTCGAGGCAGACGAGACGGTCCACGGGTTCCACGAACTCCACGGGGAACGTCGGCCGCGGTCCGCACCGCGGCTGCTCGCCCAGGGCGTGCCGCCACACCTCGTCACCGGTCGTCGTGTCGACCGCGAGGAGCTCGGAGTCCGCGCGCGTGACGACGACCCCGTCGGGCAGCACCGCGAGGACACCGTCGTCGGTCGCGACCCGCCAGACCTCGCGCAGCGGGGTGGAGAGGTCGGCGACACCGCCCGGCATCGTCGCCATGTGCGCCGCGTGCGCGGCGTCGGCCCGGCTGTCGGTGACCGCGACCCCGGCCGCCGTCCCGAGCACGGCGAGCGCCGTGACGCCGACGGCCCCGACACGGAGCCGGGGCGACGCGGCCCGCCACCGCGCCCCGAGCGGGCCGGCCACGTGCCGCCGGAACCAGCCCGGCCCGCCCGGCGCGGCCCCCCGGGTCGACCCGTCGACACCCGGTCCGCGGCCGCCGTCGTCCTCCTCGCCCTCGTCCGGGGCGAGGTCGATCTGCACGGGATCGGGCCGTCGCGGCATACCCTGCAATCTACCGCCGCAGCAGCAGGCTCCCGCCGCCGGCCGCTCGGCCGCCGGCCCGCAGACCCTACGGCGACAGGCCGACCAGTGCGGCGTCGGCGGTCTCGACCTGCACCCCGTCGACCGTCTCGACGAAGCCGCTGCCCGTCGCGTCGACGAGGACGGGTCGCCCGGCCACGACGGAGACGCTGCCGTAGCGGGCGTCCACGGTGGTGCTCCACACCGTCCGGCCGTCGTCGAGGTCGACCGCGACGAGATCGGTCTGCGGGCCGCCGGTGACGGTCAGCAGCGCGATCGAGCCGTCGGTGGCGGCGCCGTGCACCCCGCCGTGGTCACCGGGCGACAGGTCGTCGCGGGTCCACCGGACGTCACCCGTCCCGAGGTCGACGGCCGACACCGCGCCGTCGTCGAACAGCAGCACGGCGACCCCGTCGGCACGTGCCAGGTAGCTGTGGACCCGGACCTCCTCGGCGTCGGCCGTCCACAGCCGGTCGCCGTCGCCCACGCCCGCCAGACGTCCCTCCTCGACCAGGACGAGTCGCGGCCCGGTCGTGCCGTCCACGACGGCCGTCTCGAGGACGGCTCCGGGGATGGTGCGTTCGACGTCGCCCGAGGCGTCCACCACACGCGTCCCGCCCTCGACGGGCTGCAGGAACCCTCCGTCGACCGACGGATACCGCACGGGCTCGGACCGCTCGCCGTCGGGGCTCAGCGCGACGGACTCCCGACACACCGAGAGGTGGACCTCCCCGCCCCAGACCCAGAGGGTGGGCGCCACGTGGAGCGTCGAGCTGCCGTCCGGGCCGTCGCTCGTGGCACAGCCCGCCAGGTCCTCGGCGGTGCGGAGCTCGAGCGTCGCCTCGCCCCGGACCTGCCCGGTCAGGGCGTCCTCGACCCGGACCGTCGGGTCCTGCCAGTGCCCCTCGGAGCGGGCCCGCGCCAGCTCCGCGACGGGGTCGGTCGGGTCGAGCGCCAGACCGTGCGTCGCGCGTTCGAGCACGGCGATCGTCCCGTCCTGCGCCGGGAGGATCTGCGGTGCGTCCAGGTCCCAGATCTCGCGACCCCAGTTGGCGAAGCCCAGGTCGCGTTCCCCGAGCACCACGCCCGTGGCGTCCAGCACGGTCGCGGTGCGTTCGCCCGCGCCGTGCACGCACACGAGCGTCTCCGACGGCGTGACCGCGGCTCCGGTCGTTCTCGAGCCGCACTCGGCGAGCGCGCCCAGCTCGTGGCGCCACACCTCGTCGCCCGTGGCGCCGTCGACCCCGAGCACGTCGGCCCCGTCGCGGGTGGCGACGACACCGTCCGGGAGCACCGCCAGGACACCGTCGTCGGTCTCCACCCGCCACGTCTCGTGCAGCGGCGCGGAGAGGTCCGCGACCCCGCCCGGCATCGCGGCCATGTGCTCCGCGTGCGCGGCGTCGGCCCGGGCGTCGAACGCTGCGATCCCGGCCGCCGCCCCGACGACGGCGACGGTCGTCACGCCGACGATCCCGACCTGCAGCCGACGAGGTGTCGCCCGCCAGCGTGCGCGGACCGGACCGCCGACGTGCCGGCCGAACCAGCCGGGCACGGCGTGCTCGCTGTCCGGTCCGGCGTCGGCCGTCGCTCCGCCGTCCCCGGGACCGCCGTCGTCGTCGGCGACGAGATCGAACCGGACGCGGTCAGGCGGTGGGGACATACCCGGCAATCTATCCGTCACGATCGCCTCAAGAGAACCCCTTGACTAGTTCTGCGGGCGCAGCGCCTGCCGCCAGGACACCCGGCCACCCGTCTGCAGCAGCGACCCGCGGAACGCCCGCTCGGAGACCAGCAACGCCGCCGCGGCGAACCCGGCCAGGAGCACCAGCGAGACCACCGGTTCCCACCACGCCGCGTCCCGCGCCAGCACCCGGGCCGGCATCGCCACCACCGACGCGATCGGCACGTACGACAGCACGGTGAGGAACGCGCCCGAGGCGGAGAACGTCACGAAGTAGACGCCCATCACCAGGAAGGTCATCGGCGTGGCCGTGTACTGCAGGTCCTCGGCGCGGCTGGCCAGGGCCCCGGCGACCGCGTACAGGGCCGCCAGCGCCAGGAACCCGACCGTGAAGAACACGACGAACCAGATCAGCGACGTCGACAGCGCCGGCAGCGCCATCGAGACGGGGCTCGCCGAGACCGCGACCAGGCCGATCCCCGCGAACAGCAGGTTCTGACCCACGGCGATGACCGAGCTGCCCAGGATCTTGCCGGCCAGCAGCTGACGCAGCGGGATCGCGGTGGCGATGATCTCCACGAGTCGGGACTGCTTCTCCTCGACCACGGAGCTGGCGATCATGTTGCCCGAGGTGATCGCCCCCGCGAAGAACAGGAACGACAGCGCGAGGGTCGCGAAGAAGAGCGCCTGCTCACCGACGGCGTCGGGTTTCAGGGCCTCGGTGGTCAGCTCGGCGCCGGCCGACAGCTCCGTCACCGAGGTGCCGGCCGCCTCGGCGTTCGCCGCCACCACCTGCTGCTCGACGGCGGCGGCCACGAACCGCTCCACGGACCCGCCCGGCTCACCCTGGCCGGCGAGCACCCAGCCGTCGTCGCCCGGATGCAGCCAGGCGTCGGCGTCACCGGCGGCGAGCGCCCTCCGTGCCGCGTCCGCGTCGGCCACCTCGAGGACGTCGATCTCGTCGTTCCCGCCCTCGCCGGCGGCCAGCTCGCCGGCGGACGTCACCGCCGTGACGGCGGCGGTGTCGTCGCTGCTCACCGCGACGGTGGTGGTGTCGACCCGGTTGGCCTGCCAGGCGAAGAACGCCGCGAGAGCGACGATGACGACGAGCGAGACGACGAGGCCGACGACGAAGGCCCGGTTCATCGCGCGGGTGACGATCTCGCGCTGCATCACCAGTCGCCAGGCGCCCCGGGTGCCCTCGTCCGGCCGTCCGGGCGACGAGTCCGCGGCGAGGCGTGTCGGTTGCTGCGTGGACATGGTCATGAGGTCACCTCGCGGTAGATCTGGGCCAGGGACGGGCGGACCGGGGAGAGCTCGCGCACGGTGCCCCGCTCGACCGCCGCGGCGAGCAGACGCCGGGCCGCCTCCTCGTCGGCGAGCTCCAGCAGCGCCGTCGCGCCGTCCACGTCGACGGCGTGCACACCCGGCACGCCCCGGACCCAGCCGGCGTCGCCGCCGAGCACCAGCCGGTGCCGCACGGTGCCCGTCTCCTGCAGCTCGGCGGGGGTCCCGTCCGCCACGACCCGGCCGCCGCGCAGGATGACGAGCCGCTCGCACAGCCGCTCGACGAGGTCGAGCTGGTGGGAGCTGAACAGCACCGGCACCCCCCGTGCGGTGTGCCCGCGCAGCAGGTCGACCATGTCGTCCACGGCCGCGGGGTCGAGCCCGGAGAACGGCTCGTCGAGGATCAGCGCCCGCGGCCGGCCCATGAGCGCCGCCGTGATCTGGACACGCTGCTGGTTGCCGAGGCTCAGCTTCTCCACGTGGTCCTTGGCGCGGTCGGCCAGGCCGAGGCGGTCCAGGTGCTCCAGGGCCTCGGCGCGCGCCGTGGCGGCCGGGATGCCGCGCAGCCGCGCGAGGTAGACGAGCTGGTCCAGCGCCGGCTGCTTCGGGTAGAGGCCGCGTTCCTCGGGCATGTAGCCGAAGGTGCGGCGGTCGGCCCGGGTGACGGGGTCGCCGTCGAACAGCACCTCCCCGGAGGTGGTGGCGAGGACCCCCATCATCATCCGCATCGTGGACGTCTTGCCGGCGCCGTTCGAACCGACGAACCCCGTGAGCATCCCGCCACGGGCGGCGAAGGAGACGCCGTCGACCGCGCGCAGGTCGCCGAAGGTTCTGGTCAGGTCCCTGACCTCGAGTGTGGACATGCGACTCACGCTACGGGCGCGGTGCCGGTCGCGGATCCGCCGTGAGGAGGACCTGCGCGCCTCCGTCGTGCGGGCGAGATCGCCGCGTCGTCGGCGACGTCGTCCGCGGTCATCGATCGGCGATGGATGCGTGACCGAGCACGTCGGGGTGGTCACATCCTGTGGACGACGTGCCCGGCGATTCCTTCCACCTGGTCTGCTGGGGCGATGCCGTCACCCCCGCTGGTCGTCCCGCAGCGTGCTCGACGGATCGCGGCCCGGCAGGAGGGACTGCTCTCGACCGACCAGTGCAGGTCGTCCGGCATCACCCGTCAGCAGGCGGCGCGCCTGGTCGCCCAGGGGCGCTGGCGCCGCCCGGTCCGGGGCGTGTACGACACCGGAGTCCCCGGGGAGCCGGGACGGGACCGCCTCGACCGCGCGCGTCGACGGGCCGCCCTGCTCGGCCCGCTGGCGTGCCCCGGCACCGTGGCCACCGGTGTCGCCGCGCTGGTCCTGCACGGCGTCCAGGGGGCACCGGTCGAGGTCCGGTCGGAGGTCACGGTCCCGGACGGGTCCGCACGCCGCGGCCCCGGCCCCGTCCGTGTCCGTCGGCTGCGGCTCCGTCGCTGGGCGGAGGTCGACGGCATCGCCTGCGCCCTGCCGGAGGACGCCCTGGCCCACGCGGTCCCGACGCTGCCGAGGTACCGCGCCGTCGCGATGATGGACTCGGCGGGCCACCGAGGTCTCGTCTCACGCGCTCTCCTGGACCGCGCCCGGGAGAAGTCCGGCGACCTCGCCGGGTCGGCCGCGCGCCGGCCCTGGTGGGACGAGTGCGACCCGCGCGCCGAGTCGCCGGCCGAGACCTGGGCACGCCTGAGCTGCGCCGACGCCGGCGTCGCGCCGGACGCCCTGCAGCTGCGGCTGGTCGGGGAGTCCGGGCGGGTCGTGGCCCGCGTCGACCTGGCGTGGCTGCTTCCCGACGGGAGCGCGCTGCTGGTCGAGATCGACGGGCGTGATGCCCACACCGGGCCGGAGGCCCTCGTCGCCGACCGGATCCGTCAGAACCGGATCGTCGGACGGCGGTCCCTGGTCCGCCGGTACACGGGGCGTGAGGCCTGGAACGGCACCGTCGCCCGGGAAGTGGCCCGACTCCTGGCCGCGGAGGGCTGGCACCCGCACCGGGTCCCGACGGACCATCGCTTCGTCCTGCCGAGGTGACGGGACAGCTGCCGGTCGACGACGGCCCTGGCCAGCCGTCGCCTCCGGAGCGCTGACCGGGCACGTCGTCACCCACGCACGGCCCTCGGCGACGACGCGGAAGGTCAGGCATCACCGGCTGATGGCTGACCGTCCACTACGCCGGATCCGGCCCGTCCTGCAGACCGTGCCGGTGGACGTAGACGACCGCCTGGACCCGGTCGCGCAGGTGGAGCTTGGACAGCACGTTGGACACGTGGGTCTTGACGGTCGCCTCGCCCAGGTACAGCTCGGCGGCGATCTCCGCGTTGGACAGCCCGCGCCCCACCTGCACCAGCACCTCGTGCTCCCGGGCCGTCAACCGGTCCAGACCCGGGGCCGACGGCGGCGTGACGGCGTCCCGGACGGCCGGTGCCTGCGCCGGGCCGGCGGCGCCCCGGGCCACCATCCGCTCCACGACCCGCCGCGTCACCTGCGGCGACAGCAGCCCGTGGCCGTCGGCGACGGTGCGCACGGCCTCCACGAGATGGTCGGCGTCGGCGTTCTTGAGCAGGAACCCCGACGCACCGGCGGCCAGGGCGTCGAAGACGTAGGCGTCGTCGTCGAACGTCGTGAGCACCAGCACGCGGGAGAGGTCCTCCGCGACGATCCGGCGGGTCGCCTCGATCCCGTCCATCACCGGCATCTGGACGTCCATGAGCACGACGTCGGGACGCAGCTCGCGGGCCGCCGCCACGGCGTCGATGCCGTCCCCTGCCTCCCCGACGACGTCCAGGTCGTCCTCGAGGGCCAGGATGAGCCGGAATCCCGACCGCACCAGCCGCTGGTCGTCCACGAGCAGCACCGAGGTCACGACGCGTCCTCCGGGAGGGGGAGCCGCACGCGCACCCGGTAGCCGCCGGTCACCCGCGGGCCGATCTCGGCCACTCCGTGGTGGGCGGCGACGCGCTCCCGGAGCCCGACGAGCCCCAGCCCGGTGCCGGACGACCCCGGCCGTGCGCGACCGTCGTCGAGCACCTCGACCTCCGCGAAGCCCGCCGAGGCACCGGTCCCGCCGCCGTCCCGGCGGTCCACCCGGACCGTGACGGACGCCCTCCGAGCCGTCGAGTGCTTGCGCACGTTGGCCAGTCCCTCCTGGACCGTCCGGTAGAGACTCAACGCCAGCGGGGCGGGGACGTCGGCCTCCGCCCCGGAGGGTTCCGCGACCAGCGCGTAGGCGACGTCCAGCCCGTCCTCGGCGGCGGCCAGCGCGGGGATGTCCGGCAGCCCCGGCCCGGGCGAGCGCCCGCCGGTGTCGTCGGCACCGGCCGCGTCGGTGCCGGTGTCCCGCAGGGTCCCCACGAGCCCCCGCATCTGGGTCACCGCCTCCCGGGAGGCGGACTCGATCACCGCCAGCGGCACCCCGGGGTCCTGCGCGGCGGTGTCGCCCTTCGCCAGCAGCCGGCGGGCCGCCGCGGCCTGGATGCCGATGACCGAGACGTGGTGGGCGACGACGTCGTGCAGCTCCCGGGCGATGCGCAGCCGGTCCGAGACGACGGCGCGCCGCTGCAGCTCGGCGGACTGCCGTTCGATCGTGGCGGTCTGCTCGCCGAGCTGGCGGCGACGCCGCGCGGCGTTCCAGGACACCTGGCCGATCGCGATCGCACCGAGGAAGTACGCGATGTTGATCAGCCACACGTTGGCGACCATGGCGACGATCGGGTCGACGGAGCCGGGCGGCTCGTCGAGGAGTCCCTGCGACTCGGCGGCCTGCTGCAGTCCCGAGCCCACGGCGATCTCCCACAGGAGCCAGGTGAACATCGCCAACAGGCAGACCCCGACGACGACCACCATCGCCTGGCGGTCCCGCGCCCAGGCGACGGCCGAGTACAGCGCGACGAAGTAGACCGCCTGGAGCACCACCGTCATCGGGATCGTCGGGACCGTGAGGCCCACCACCAGGAAGTGCGCGTAGACGACCACGAGGACCGTCAGGGGATACCGGCGGCGCACGACGAGGGGCAGCGCCCCGGCCGCCGACAGCACGGCCACGAGCCACGCGGGCGTCCCCGCCTCGATGATCCCGGCCGAGCGCGCCAGCTCGGAGCCGCCCACGGCCAGCACGACGAGGGCGAGACCGAGCCACACGTCATGCCGGCGCGACAGGACCGGGTCGGTCGGGGTGCGTTCGAAGTCGGCGTCGAGACCGAACCACTCGGCGATCAGCTCGGTAGGGCGCAGGCGCGGCATCCGTCCAGCGTACGGAGGAGCGCCGCCCGGGCGCCTCCCCCGCGCGACGGAGGCACGCCGGGCAGCGGGGCCCCGGCCGCCGAGGCCACCTCAGCCGCGTCGGTGCTGCACGCGGTTGGCGGCGAGGCTGACGATCATGGCCACGAAGACCACCAGGTAGACCTGACCGATGACGGCCTCGCTGGTGGCCAGCAGCCGGCCCGCCGCGTTCTCCGCGGCGAGGTCCCCGTACCCGAGCGTCGTGATCGTCGTCAGCGAGAAGTACATGAACGCCGTGCTCGGCTCCTCCTGCCCGAAGAACGGCGTCGAGGAGACCGCGTCGGCGGTGATGAACGCGTAGTAGTACGCGACGGCGATCAGCACGTACGCCGAGACGGCCCCGAGCACCGTGGCCAGGGAGACGACCCGGTGGTAGAGCAGGCGACGCACGACCAGCACCGGGGCCATCGCGGCGATGATCGCCAGCAGCGGAGGCACCGACGTCAGGGTGTCGGGGGTGTTCAGCACCAGCACGATCGTCAGGGACAGCACGAACAGCAGGCCGAGCACCAGGTAGAGCCACCGCCGCGGCCGCGCACGCAGGCCGGCCGCACGCAGGGCCAGCACGAAGGTCGCTCCCACCGTCACCGTCGTCGCGAGCCCCGCCAGGGCCGGTCCCAGCTCGCCTCCCGGGGCCGACCGGATGTCCACGAGCGACAGCAGCACGACCGTCAGGGCGCTCAGGGCGAGGAGCAGGCCGAACCGGTCGACCCAGCGGGAGTGCGGGTCGAACCGGGGGTCGTCGGGCGCCACGGGCTGCGGCCGGCGCGGGAAGAAGCCCTCGTGCGGCGCGTCGGGGTCGACGTCGCCGGTCACGGCTGCTCAGCCCCGGGATCTGGTCGGCTCGGCACGGCGCCCTCCGATGTCGGGTGCGACCCATCGTGGCCGACCTCGCCACCCGTCGCCAGGGCACGGCCGGTCGGGACCGTGACGGCGGCGATCGCCGTCGTGATCGGGATCGCCAGCACCAGGCCGATCGACCCCACCAGGGTGCGCACGACCTCCTCGGCGATCTCCCCCGAGGTCAGCGTCGTCAACGGCGTCTGGTCCAGCAGCCACACCGTCAGCAGCAGGGGCAGGGCGGCACCGACGTAGGCGAACGCGATCGTGTAGACGGTCGAGGCGATGTGGTCGCGCCCGATCCGCATCGCCCGGGCGAACAGGGCCCGTCGCGGGGCCGACGGGGCCAGCGCCCGCAGCTCCCAGACGGCCGACGCCTGCGTGATCGTCACGTCGTTGAGCACACCCATGCCCGCCAGCACGAGACCGCAGAGCGCGATGCCGCGCAGGTCCACCCCGGGGGCGATGACGGGCAGGTTCTGCGCGACCTCCTCCGAGGCCCCCGTGATCTGTGCGGCGCCGGTGGCCCACGCTCCGATCCCGGCGGTCAGGGCCAGACCTGCCAGGGTCCCGAGCAGCGCGACGGTGGTGCGCGCCGTCAGGCCGTGGGCCAGGTAGAGCACGGCCAGCATCACCGCCGACGAGGTCACCAGCGCCACGCCCAGCGCGTTCTCCCCGGAGAGCAGCGCGGGGAAGGTGAAGGTCACGAAGACGCCGAAGGCCACCGCGAGCCCCGCGAGCGCCGCCAGGCCCCGCCACCGGGCCACGAGCAGCACGACCAGCACGTACGCGGCCGCCAGGAGCGCGAACGGGACCTCCCGCTCGTAGTCCATGAAGACGTAGGGGACGGGGGTCTCGGCGAAGTCGCCGATGTACAGCGCCACGACGGCGTCGCCGGGTTCGAGCGCGAACCGTGGTTCCGCCTGCATCCCGGAGGTGGTCCCGTCGGGCAGCCGGATCGCGACGTTGCCGGTGGTCGAGTCCTCCGTGGTCGGCCAGGAGGCGTCACCGGCGGCCTCGCCCTCGAGCGGGCCGACGACGGTCGCGGACACCAGCTCGCTCCCCTCGACGACGACGGGCACCCGGTCGGGCACGTCGGCGGCCGAGGGCCACAGCTGCCACAGCCCCAGGGCGGTGGCGACGAGGGCCGGAAGGACCAGGAGCGCGAGCACGACCCGTGTCCGCAGCGGGGCGGGCGGGGCCGGGCCTCCGTGACCGTGCCCGTGCCCACCGCCGGTCACGGTGGTCAGCTCGGCGGTCCGGGCGTGCCGGGCGCCGATGTCGGTCGTCACGCCCGGCATCCTGCCACGGCGCGCTCGGGCGTTCCGCACCCCGCGCCGTACACTCCGCGGGTGACCACCCCTGCCCCGGTGCGCAACGTCGGCACCGTCGCCGGCGTCGCGGCCGCCGTGCTGGGCGGTCTGGCGGCCGCCACGCAGTCCCGGGTCAACGGGACCCTGGCCACCGAGGTCGGCAGCGGTTTCGGGGCGGCCGTCGTCTCCTTCGGCTCGGGGCTGCTCTGGCTGACGGTCGCGGTGCTGTGCTGGCCCGCGGCGCGCACCGCCCTCGGTCACGTCCGCACCGCCCTGCGCACCGGGGGGCTCCGCCCCTGGGAGGTGCTGGGCGGACTCGGCGGCGGGTTCTACGTCGCGGCCCAGGGCCTGACCGTCTCCTCCCTCGGCGTCGCGCTGTTCATGGTGGCGATCGTGGCCGGGCAGTCCGTGAGCTCGCTGGTCGTGGACCGGCTCGGGCTCGCCCCGGGCGGGGTCCGGCTGGTCACCGTGGGCCGCGCCGTCGGCCCGGCGCTGACCGTGGTCGCCGTCGCGGTCGCCGTGTCCGGGTCGGTGGACCGCGTCGAGGATGTGTGGCTGGCCGTGATCCCGCTGCTCGCCGGGATCTTCCAGGCCTGGCAGCAGGCGATGAACGGGCGGGTGCGGGGTGCGGCCGTCCCGGCGGCCGCACCGGGGGCACCGCCGTCGTCCACGTTCCCCGGGGTGGCGGCGGCGACGTTCATGAACTTCCTCGTCGGCACGACGGCGCTGGTGGTCGCCTTCGCCGTGTCGGTGCTGGTGGGCGGGTGGCCGGAGGGCGCGCTGCCGACGCGCTGGCCCCTGGACCTCGTGCTGTACTCCGGCGGGCTGCTCGGCATCGTGTTCATCGCGATCCAGGCAGCCGTGGTGCACCGCATCGGCGTGCTGCTGCTCGGTCTGGGGCTCATCGCCGGGCAGGTCGTCGGCGCGCTCCTGCTCGACGTCCTCGTCCCCGGGGCCGCGGCTCCCGGTGCGGCCATGTACGTCGGCGCCGCCCTGACCCTGGTGGCGGTCGCCGTCCCGCTCGTCGAGTCGCGGCTCCGGCGCCGACGCTGACCACGCACGCTGGTAGAGCTCACGGTAGGTGTTCGGCTGCTGCTTGCCGACACCGGCCGCGTCGTCGATCTCCAGGCCGTCGAAGCCCTGCGGGATGTCGTTCGAGAAGGCGTACCCGTTGTCGTAGTGCGCCGACCACGACCCGCCGAGGATCAACCGCTCGGCGGACAGCGGGCCCCGGTCGAACCAGGCGATCTCCGTCGGGTTCGTGGCGGGTCAGGGAGCCGTCACGAAGATGTCGAACAGCTCCGGGTGGTGGCCGTGGACCAGCACCGCGAAGACGACCGCGTCGAAGAGCAGGTGCACGGTGACCACGTACGGCAACGACTTGTACCGGGCGAAGATCCAGCCCTGCACCAGCGCGAACGGGATCGTCAGCAGCGGCCCCCACTCGCGGTAGCCGAGCTCCCACAGGAACGACACGAACACCGTGGCCTGGAGCAGGTTGGCCGCCTGCAGCGGGAAGTGACGGCGCAGCAGCGCGAACACCGTGCAGATGAAGAACAGCTCGTCCCAGATGCCGACCGCGTTGACGCCGACGAACAGCCTCCCGATCGCACCGTCCTCCTCGAGCGGCGGCCAGTTCAGGTACGCCCCGGAGGACAGGAAGTACCAGGGCAGCACGAGGTAGCCGACGACGACCACGACCACCAGGTACAGCCACTGCCCGCGGGTCCACCGGCGCCCGGTGAGGACGGGGAACTGCACCGCCCCCTTGCCGTCGTCGTCGCGGAACACGTAGCGGGACAGCGCCCAGGGCACCAGGACCGCCAGCGACAGCGCGACCGTGAACCTCGCCATGCCGGCGTCGGACAGGTCCGCCTGCAACGAGATCGACGAGACGATCGTCATGCCGAGCGCGATGAGCGCCAGGTCCCGCCCGAGGAGGCGGTCGACCACGAACCCGAGGACGACCCCGGCCAGCAGCGGCACGTAGCCGAGCGGGCGCACATGCACGGCGAACAGGAGCACCGCGGCACCGCACACGAGCACGGCAGCGCTGTAGCGGGCGAGGACGGCGGTCATGCCGGGCACCCTAACGGTGCGGACGGGCGACGTCAGGGCGCCGGGTGCGCGTCGCCGAGCTCGACGAACACGGCGCGGTTGAGGCGGAACGCCTCCTGGGCCTCCGCGACGGCCGTCGCCGTCTCGTCAGGGGTCAGCGCGAGGTCGTCGAGCCGGGCCCGGTACAGGTCCTTGAACGGCTTGAGCCGCGGGATCGCGGGGAAGTCGTAGAACTCCAGGCCGTCGGCCCCCATGCCGTAGTGGCGCTGCATCATCCGCTGCACGATCTGCCCGCCCGAGAGGTCGCCCAGGTAGCGGGTGTAGGCGTGGGCGGCGTACTCCGGCACCCGGGTCCCGACGTCGTGCAGCCGGGCGACGTAGGTCGCGGTGGCCGGCAGCACCCGGATCTCGTCCCGCCAGGCCGGTCCGCGCAGGAACGTCAGGTCGCGTTCGATGGCCGGGACGCGCCTCAGCTCGTCGAACACCAGGCCCGTGCCGCGCCGATCCTGGCGCACGGTCTCGCCCACCTGCTCCAGGGCGGTGTACACGGCGTGCTGCTGGGCGGCCAGGTCGGCGTAGGCGTCCACGTCGAGCCGACCACCCAGGAGCAGGGAGACGAAGCCTTCGCTCTCGGCCCGCTCGTGCTCCTCGCGCGTGCCGTCGCGCAGCAGGGCGGAGAGGGTGCGCTCCGGGGCGACGACGGGCATGGGACCTCCACCGGGACGGATGGTGACGACGTGTCGGGACCCCTCCACGATAGCGCAGCACTTAGGTATACCTATCCTCCACCGGCGGCGCGACCGCGCGGTCCTCGGGGGCGTTCCGCAACGCTGCTGCCCGACGCAGCAGGTGGTGCCGCTCCGGCACGGACGTGGCCGTCCAGGCAGCCCGTGCGTACAGGTCCGCCGCCAGCACCCGCGCACCGGCGAGCTCGTGCAGGTACGCCTCGACGGCGACCCGTCGTGGCACGTCCGGGGCGACGGCGTCGAGAGCCCGGAGCCCGGCGGGTGGACCGTCGGCGTGCCCGACGGCGACCGCCCGGTTGAGGCGCACCACCGGGGAGTCCGCGAGCGCCACGAGCTCGTCGTACCACTCGAGGATCTGCATCCAGTCGGTCTCCGCGGCGGTCGCCGCGTCGTCGTGCAGCGCCTGGATGGCCGCCTGCACCTGGTACTCCCCCAGGCGGTCCCGGGCGAGCGCGGCCTGCAGCAGCCGCACCCCCTCGGCGATCGCCGCGGTGTCCCAGGCCGAGCGGTCCTGCTCGGCGAGCGGCACCAGCTCGCCACGCCGCGTCCACCGGGCCGCGCGACGCGCGTCGGTGAGCAGCATGAGGGCGAGCAGGCCGGCGACCTCCGGGTCGGCCGTGGCGACGGCGAGCTGCCACGTCAGCCGGACGGCCTCCCTGGCCAGGTCCACCCCGCCCGTGTGCCCCTCGGTGAACATCACGTACAGCACGCGCAGGACGTTCTGTACATCACCTGGCCGGTCGAACGTCTCGCCGGCGACGGTGCGCTTCGCACGGCTGATCCGCTGGGCCATCGTGGCTTCCGGGACCATGTACGCCCGCGCCACCTGCGCCGTCGTCAGCCCGCCGACCGCGCGCAGCGTCAGCGCCACGGCCGAGGCCGGGCTCAGCGACGGGTGGCAGCACCGGCTCAGCAGCAGCAGCGTGTCGTCGTCCTGCTCGGTCGGGCCCTGTCCCGGGGCGGCCGTCACCTGCTCCTCGCGCCGTCGTCGGGCCTCGTCCGCGCGCCGGGCGTCGAGGAACCGGCGCCAGGCCACGGTGACGAGCCAGGCGCGCGGGTCGGCCGGGAGGTCGGCGGGCCAGCGACGTGCGGCCTCGACCAGCGCCTCCTGGACGCTGTCCTCCGCGGTGGCGAAGTCCGCGCCGCGCCGCACGAGCGCGCCGAGGACCGGCGGGCCGAGCTCGCGCAGGAGCCCGGCCACGTCCGTCCGGTCCGCGGCCGCTCCGTCGCCCGGGCCGGTCACTCCGCCCCGGCCGGCGCGTCCTGCAGGAACGGGCGCACCTCGATCCACTCCTCCAGCGGCAGCCCACCGGGTCCGGGCGCCGACGACAGGAACGCCGCCGCCTCGTGCGCCCGCTCGGTCGAGTCGACGTCGATGATCATCCACCCGGCGATCACGTCCTTGGTCTCGGCGAACGGTCCGTCGGTGACGGGCGGGCGCCCCTCGCCGTCGAACCGCACGAACGTGCCCTCCGGGGACAGCGCCTGGGCGTCGACGAACTCACCACGCTCGGTGAGGACGTCGATGACGTGGTCCATGAACGCGATGTGGTCGGACACCTCCTGCGGCGTCCAGCGGTCCATCGGCTGCACCGCGTTCGGCCGCTGCTCCGGGCCGCCGCGGTAGTGCTTGAGCATCAGGTACTTCGTCATGGTCGTCTCCTTCGTCCGGGGTCCTTCGTCGATCGTGCCGACACCCGGGGGACGGAGCCACCGGACGGTTCTCGACATCCCGGGTACCTCAGGCGGTGAGGCGGGACGTCTGAGGTGCCCGGAGAGCGGCAGGACCGGTCGTTCGGACGATCCGCCCCCGGGCACCTCAGGGGCACCGTCGGGGGTGTCAGGACGACGCACGACGAGGAGCGAGATCATGTCCCAGCTGTTCGGTCCGGCCCTGGAGGCCGAGCTCGCCTACCGGCGCGAACGCGCCGCGCAGGCCTACCACGCCCCGACCTGGTGGGATCGGTGGCGCACCCGGCGGGCCACCCGGGGCCCTGCGGCACGACCGGTCCGGGTCCGTGCCGGGGCACACCACCAGCCGGCGTGACCGCGGCAGGGCCGGGGGCCGTCGACGACCGTGCCCGAGATGTCGGGGGCGGGTGGGACGATATGGAGGTGAGGCGCTCGTCGCAGGTTCCTCTGGTCGGCCGGGAGTCACAGGTCGCCGGGTTCCGCCGTGCCTACGACCGCGCGGCCGTCGGACGGCCGGGCGTGCTGGTCGTCTCCGGCGATGCCGGCGTCGGCAAGACGCGCCTGGTCACGGACCTCGCCGCGACGGCGGACCGTGCCGGTGGGCACGTGGTGGTGGCGCACTGCGTCGACCTCGGCGAGATCGGCATCCCCTACCTGCCCTTCACCGAGGCGCTCGGCCTGCTCCGGGCCCCCGCCGCGTCCGACGACGACGTGGCCGGCCGCGTGGCGCGGCTGATCGCCGGGCGGCCCGCGCTGGCCCGCCTGCTCGGGCCCGGTGACGACGAGCCGCCGTCGTCCGGTCGCGACGACCAGGCCGAGCGGCTCCCGCTGCTGGACGGGATCGCGGGCGCGCTCGCGATCGCCGGCCGCCCGGGCGCACCGCTGGTGCTGGTCGTCGAGGACCTGCACTGGGCCGACCCCTCCACGCGGGACGTGCTCCGGTTCCTCGTCGCCCGGATGCGGACCGAGCACCTGCTGCTCGTGCTCACCTACCGCAGCGACGACGTCGACCGCCGGCACCCGTTGCGCCCGCTGCTCGCCGAGCTGCACCGCATGCAGCCGGTCGAGCACGTCGAGCTCGACCCGTTCACCCCCGACGAGCTGCGGACCTTCACCACGGCCGTGCACGGCGAGCCGCTGCCCGAGGCGGACTTCGCCGAGGTGCTGCGCCGGTCGGAGGGCAACGCGTTCTTCGCCGAGAGCTGCTCGCCGCGGACGCGTCGCCCGGCACCCTGCCGTGGACCCTCGCCGACATGCTGCACGCCCGGATGCAGCACCTCGACCCCACCGTGCAGCAGCTCGTGCGTCTCGCCTCGGTCGCCGGCCGCCAGGTCCGCGAGGACCTGCTGCTGGCGGTGGCGGCGCGCACCCCCGGGCTCGACGGGCCCGGCGCGGCCACGGCCGCGCTGCGCGACGCCGTCGCCCGGCAGGTGCTCACGGTCGAGGGCGTCCACGTCACCTTCCGTCACGCCCTGCTGGCCGAGGCGCTGGCCCTCGACCTGCTGCCGGGCGAACGGGCCACGACCCATCGCACCTACCTCGCCACCCTGTCCGAGCGGCCCGACCTGGGGTCGGCCGCCGAACGGGCCCACCACGCCCGGCAGGGGCACGACCTGCCGACCGCGCTGGCGGCGTCCGCGGAGGCGGCCGACCGGGCCCGCGAGCTGCTGGCCCCCGGCGAGCAGCTGCGGCACCTGGAGAACGTCCTGTCGTTGTGGGAGTCCGTGCCGGACGCCGCCGGGCTGATCGGGGCGGACCGCGTCGACGTGGCGCTGGAGGCGGCCGGGGCCGCCTCGCGCGACGGGCGGCCGACGCGCGCCGTCCAGCTGGCCGAGGGCGCCGTGACCTCCCTCGACGACAGCCCGCGACGGCAGGCCGCGCTGCGCCACGTCGTCGCCCGCTACCAGCTGGAGCTCGACGACCTCGACGAGGCCGCCCGGCAGACCGACCTGGCCCTGACGGCGCTCGGGGCGGAGCCGACGGCGGAGCTCGCCGCCACCCTCGCCACCCGGGGCCGCATCGAGCTCAACCGGGACGAGGACGACGTCGCACGGGAGTTCCTGGAACGTGCCGTGGCGGTCGCCCGCGCCGTCGACGACCCGGTGCCGGAGACCGACGCGCTGACGTCGCTCGCCGTCCTGGAGGTCGGCGATCCCGACGAGGCGGCGCGGCTGCTCGAGGCGGCACGGGACCGCGCCGTCGCGGCGGGCAGCCTGAGCACCGAGCTGCGCTGCTGGTTCAACCTCGTCTCGACCCGGTACTACGCGGGCCAGCTGGACGCCGCCGAGGACGTGCTGCGCGCCGGGCTGGCCCGCGCCCGGGAGACCGCCACGGATCGCGGATCCTACGGCCTGGCGATGCGGGAGCTCGCCGAGCTGCTGCGCTACGTGCGCGGCGACCTGAGGGCGGGCGAGAGCGGACCGGGCCCGGGGGCGGCTCCGACCGTGGCACCCGCCGGGCTGTACGCGGCGGTCGCCCGCGGCGACGCGGACGCCCTCGGCCGGGCCGCCGCGCTGCGCCAGGACGGTGAGATCGACGGGTTCGTCCTGCTGATCGCCGGTGGCTGCGGCGTCGACGCCCTGACCTGGGCCGGGAGGTACGACGAGGCGGTGGAGCTGGCCGGCGACGTCGCCGAGCGGCTCGGCACCGTGTGGAGCATGTACTTCCTCGGCCGGATCTGGATCTCCGCGCTCGCGCTGGCGGCCCTGGCCGGCGCGGCGGAGGAGGCCACGGCCGGTCGGGGCGACGCGGCACAGGCCGAGCGCCGGCGGCGCGGCGACGAGCTGCGCACGATCGCCCGGCGGACGGCCGAGCGGGGCAGACCGCGCGGGGGCGTCCTCGGCCCCGAGGGGCGGGCGTGGCTGCAGCGGGCGGAGGCCGAGCACGCCCGGCTGGTGGCGGCCACGGGCGGCGACCCCGCCGACCCGGAGGTCTGGGAGGCCACCGTGCAGGAGTTCTCCTACGGCTACCGCTACGAGGTGGCCCGTTCTCGGCTGCGCTGGGCCCAGGCGCTCTTCGCAGCCGGTGAGCGCGACACCGCGGAGCTGGAGACCGCCGAGGCCCTGCACGAGGCGGAGGCCATGGGTGCGGTGCCGCTCGTCGAGGCGACCCGCGCGTGGGCCCGACGCGCACGGGTGGCCCTGCCCGGCGTGCGACGCCAGACCGGGCTGCTGACCGACCGGGAGGAGGAGGTCCTCGCGCTGGTCGCCGAGGGGCTGTCCAACCGCCTCATCGGCGAACGCCTCTACATCACCACCAAGACGGTCAGCGTGCACGTCTCCAACATCCTGGCCAAGCTCGGGGCGTCGCGTCGCGCCGAGGCCGTCGCGGTCGCCACGCGCCGCGGTCTGCTCACCCTCTGACCGCCGGAAGGACACCGCCGTGACCACGATGGACACCCGGGAGATGCTGCTCCACTACCTGCACGACGCGCGCGAGGCCCTGGTGTGGAAGACCGAAGGACTCTCCGAGCGGGAGCTCCGGATGCCACGCACCACCACGGGCACCAACCTGCTCGGGCTGGTCAAGCACGCGGCCAGCACGGAGGTCGGCTATTTCGGGGAGGTCTTCGGGCGGCCGTGGCCGACGCCGGACGAGATCGCGTGGACCACCCGCTTCGACACCGAGCCCAACGGGGACTTCTTCGCGACCACCGACGAGTCGGCGGAGCAGATCCTCGACCTCTACCGCCGCGTCGCGGCCTTCGCCGACGAGACCATCGAGTCGCTGCCGCTCGACGCCCCGGGGCACGTGCCCTGGTGGGGCGACCGTGGCGACGTCACGCTCGAGCGGGTCGTCGTGCACGTCCTCGCCGACCTGCAACGGCACGCCGGCCACGCCGACATCCTCCGTGAGGGCATCGACGGCGCCGTCGGGCTGCTCCCCCGGAGCACGAACATCCCCGACGTCGACCAGGCGGCGTATGTCGCCCGGCTGCGCGCGATCGCGGAGCAGTTCCCCGCCTGACCCGGGCGACAATGGGTCGGTGCAGTGCCCCCACTACGACGCCGGCCGGTGCCGGTCGTGCACCCTCATCGAGATCCCGCGCCCCGAGCAGGTCCGCGACAAGGAGTCGCACGTGCGCGAGCTGCTCGCGGGGTACGACGACGTCACCTGGCTGCCGCCCGTCGTCGGCCCGGAGAGCGGGTTCCGCAACAAGGCGAAGATGGTGGTCACCGGCACCGTCGACGACCCGGTGCTGGGGATCGTGGGACCCCCCGGACCGTACGCCGGGCAGAGCGTCGACCTCACCGACTGCGGCCTCTACCCCGCCGCGCTCCAGGCCTCCTTCGGCCCCCTCGCCGCGCTCGTCACGCGGGCCCGGATCCAGCCGTACGACCTGTCGCCGCCCGACGCCGGCGCCGACGGCGCCGCGCGCCGGCGACGGGTCACCCCCCGGGACGCCGCCCGGCGTGGCGAGCTCAAGCACGTGCTGGTCACCCTGTCGCCCGACGGCGAGCTCATGGTGCGGCTCGTGCTGCGCTCCACCGAGGCGGTGGACCGGATCCGCAAGCACCTGCCCTGGCTGCACGAGCAGCTCCCCGGGCTGGCGGTCCTGAGCGTCAACGTCCAGCCCGCGCACGCCGCCGTGCTCGAGGGCGACGAGGAGATCGTGCTCACCGAGCGCTCGACGCTGCCGATGCGCGTGGACGGGATCACCCTGCACCTGCGACCGCAGAGCTTCTTCCAGACGAACACGGGCGTCGCGGCGGCCCTGTACCGGCAGGCACGCGCCTGGGTCGACGAGATCGGGCCGACCTCGCTGTGGGACCTGTACTGCGGGGTCGGCGGCTTCGCGCTGCACGTCGCCGCGCCGGGTCGGGCCGTCACCGGGATCGAGATCTCCGCGGAGGCCGTCGCCTCGGCGACCACGACGGCGACCGAGCTCGCGACCCTGCCTCCCGACGCGGTCGTCGGCGACCACGACGCGGCCTGGTGGCGGGACGCCGTGCGGGACGTGCGGTTCGTCGCCGGCGACGCGACGGACTTCGCGCTCGGCACCGGGAACGACCCGCAGCTGGTCGTGGTGAACCCGCCGCGGCGCGGCATCGGCGCCGGCCTGGCCCGCCGCCTCGAGGATTCGGCGGTGCGGCACGTCCTGTACTCGAGCTGCCGCGCGAGCACGCTCGCCCGCGACCTGGCCGAGATGCCGTCGCTGCGGCCGCGGCGGGCGGTGCTGCTGGACATGTTCCCCCAGACCTCCCACTTCGAGGTGATGGTCCTGCTCGAGCGGATCTGAGCGCGTGTCGGTAGTGACGTAGATCACCCTGAGGCTCTAGTGTCGCGGGCAACCGCACCCGCATCCGCGCGTCGTGCACGGGTGGACAGGGGGCCGACCGGCCCCGGGTGCTCGACCTGGAGGTTGATTCGTGCGCAACAAGCTCCTCACGCCAACCGTCGCGTCCGTGGCCCTGACCGGGCTCCTCGGCGCGGCGCTCCTGGCACCGCCCGCCACCGCTGCACCCCCCGAGATCCCGGGCCGCGACCTGGCCAAGAAGGTCACCGGCGAACGGGTCTGGGACCACCTGGAGGCCTTCCAGGAGATCGCCGACGAGAACGGTGGCAACCGCGCCATGGGCACCCCCGGCTACGAGGCGTCCGGCGCCTACGTCGAGTCGGTGCTGCAGAAGGCCGGCTACGAGACCGAACGGCAGTACTTCGAGGTCGAGCAGTTCAGCGTCCTCGACCTCACCGTCGAGGTGCCGGGCGTCGAGCTCGAGCCCCGTCCGATGAGCTACTCCACCTCGACCCCGGACGACGGCGTCACGGGGATGCTGGTGGAGCCGTCGGTCGTCACCGGCTGCGCGGCCGGCGACTGGGGCGGCATCGACGCCACGGGCATGATCGCCCTCGTCTCGCGCGGCGGCTGCACGTTCGCCGCCAAGTCGCTCAACGCGGCCGCGGCGGGTGCCGAGGCCGTCATCATCTACAACAACGCCGCGGGCGCCCTCAACGGCACCCTCGGCGGCCCGGACGCGAACTTCGCACCGACCGTCGGCGTCACGCAGGCCGAGGGCGACCTCATCCTGCAGGCGTGGGAGGCGAACCCGGACCTCGAGGTGTTCTTCGACCTGCAGACCTCGCTCGAGACCAAGGAGACCTTCAACGTCCTCGCCGAGACGCGCACGGGCCGTGACGACAACGTCGTCATGCTCGGCGCCCACCTCGACAGCGTGGACGAGGGCGCCGGCATCAACGACAACGGCTCCGGCTCCGCGGCGATCCTCGAGACCGCCGTCCAGCTCTCCAAGGGCGGCCCGCTGAACAACAAGGTCCGCTTCGCCTGGTGGGGCGCCGAGGAGCTCGGCCTGCTCGGCTCGTGGCACTACATCGAGGACCTCTACTTCAACAGCCCGGAGGAGCTCGAGGACATCTCGGCCTACCTCAACTTCGACATGATCGGCTCGCCGAACTACACGATCGGCGTGTACGACGCGAACGAGTCGACGTTCGAGGCCCCGGTGACCGTGCCGGACGGGTCGGTCGCGGTGGAGTCGATCTTCACCGACTACTTCGACGGTATCGACCAGCCGTGGGTCGACTCCCCGTTCTCGGGCCGTTCCGACTACCAGGCGTTCATCGAGGTCGGCATCCCCGCCTCGGGCCTGTTCACCGGCGCGGACGGCGTCAAGACCGAGGAAGAGGTCGACATGTTCGGCGGGACGGCCGGCATCCTGCTCGACCCGAACTACCACACCCCCGCCGACGACATCGACAACGTGTCGATGGAGGCCCTCGACATCATGTCGCGGGCGATCGGTCACGCAGCCCAGCAGCTGGCGTGGAGCACGGAGGACGTCAACGGTGAGGTGGGCGGCGGCCCGGGCAACGCCCCGGAGCCGCCCGGCAAGGGCCTGCGCCGCTGAGCGCAGCGAGGACACCACGGACCGGGGCGGTCCCGCATCACGCGGGGCCGCCCCGGTCCGCATCAGTCCACGGGCACGAGGAGGGCGCCCGGTGCGGACCCGCCCGGCCCGGTGACCCGCACGTCCAGGACACCCGTCGAGGACCCGCGGGTCGACACCGACCAGGAGCCGTCCGCGGCGCGCTGGACCCGCACGTTGCCGTCACGCGGTGAGACGTCGACGATCTGGCCGCCTCCCGTGGGGACCACCTGGGACGTCCCGCGTCCCGAGACGTCGAGGGCCACCGTGGTGGTGACGGGCTCGGAGGCCGGGGCCGGGGCCGACGGCGCCGACGCGGACCGGGTCGGTTCCGGGGACGGTGCCGAGGTCGTACCGGGCGACGGTCCGCGAGGCGGCGTCGAGGCGGGCGGCACCGACGCGGACGACTCCTGCGACGTCGGCTCGTCGCCCGGGGAGGACGTCGAGGCGGAGGGCGTGGGGTCCGGGTCGGGCACCGGACCCGACGAGGCCGACGACGACGGCGACGGCGAGGAGGTCGGCGACACGCCGGGCGACTGCGCCGAGGCGGAGGGGTCCGGCGACAGCAGCATCGTGACCTGGGGTGCCGGCGCCGAGGAGGAGCTCTCCATCGCCGCCGGGACCGGCAACGACGTCCCGTCGAGCGCACCGCCGCCGTCGAGCAGGGTCCCCGCCGCGATCGCGACCGCGACGACGCCGACCGCCGCGGCGACCGCCACCGTGCGCCCGACCGCGGCCGGTACCGGCCCGGGGAGGAGCCCGCGGCGCGGGCCGGGGGTGAGCGGGGCACCCAGCACGGCCGGCAACGACCGCACCGTGGGGACCGGTGCACCGCGCAGCGCGGGCGCGACGTCCTGCAGCGCCCAGGCCACCCCGCGGACCTCGACGAAGGCGCGCAGGCAGCCGCTGCAGCCGAACAGGTGGTCCTCGAGGAGCTGACGACGTCCGCCACCGAGCCGGTGCCCGACGTAGCCGGGCAGGGCGTGGCGCGTCTCCACGCACGCGCGGCGCGACCCGCCGCGGGCATGCGCTGCCGCCAGCGCCCGGGCGAACCGGTCCTCGGCGTGCCCCAACCGACGTGATGCCGACCGACCGGGGATCCCGAGCTCACGGGCCACGACCTCGAGCCGTCGGCCCGCGACGTACCGGTCCCCGAGCAGCCGCTGGTCGTCGTGCGACAGGGTCGCCAGCGCCGTCCGGACGACGTCCGGGTCGACGGTGCCGGCGGCGCCCGGGCCGTCGTCGTGGCCGGCCGCGGCCGCCGCGGCGCGCAGCTGCCGCGCCCGCTCGACGGCGCCCGACGACCGCTCGACGGCGTTCTTCCTCGCGCTCACGCGCCCTCTCCCCCTGCCGGTCGCCCCGGCGCCCGACATCCGCGCACGTCAGGGACATGATGGCAGCGCAGCACCAGGTGCTGGCAAGCCCGTGCACAGGAATTCCGGCCCGGGATCGGTTTGACTGGATCCATGCCCAGCCACGAGAAGACCCGCCCCTGGTCGCGCGTCAGCGACTGGCTCACGTCGCCCGCGAACCAGACCGACGTCCTGCAGCTCGTCAAGACGGCGTTCGCCGCGACCGCCGCCTGGGGTCTCGCCGAGTTCGCCTTCGGGCTCGAACAGGCGTTCCTGGCACCCTGGGTCGCCCTGCTCACGGTGCACCCCACCGTGGACCGCACGCTGCGACGCGGCGCGCAGACCGTGCTCGCCGTCGCCGCGGGCATCCTCATCTCCCTCGTCGTCGTCTCCGCCTTCGAGGCGACCGCGTGGTCGCTGGGCCTGGCGCTGCTGGTGGGCCTCGGCCTGAGCCGTGTGCCCTGGCTGAGGGACGAGGGCATGTACGTCGCGACCACCGTGCTGTTCGTCATCACCACGGGGTACAACCTGTCCGAGCAACGAGCGATCGCCCTGCTCCCGGACCGGTTGATCGACACCGCCATCGGTGTCGCCGTCGCGCTGCTGGTCAACCTCATCGTGTTCCCGCCGCTCAACGACTCCAGCGCGCAGCGGCAGATCGACGACGCCGACGAGCGCCTCGGGCAGCTGTTGCAGGACATGGCCGTGCAGATGGACCGGTCCTGGGACTCCCAGGAGGAGGAGGACTGGATCGAGCGCACCCGCTCCGTCCAGCGCGACGTCGACCACGCGTGGACGCTCGTGCGGCACGCGCGCGAGGCCGGCCGGTGGAACCCCCGCCGACGGGTGCATCCCGGGGAGGAGATCGGCACCTACCCGGAGGTGCTCCTGCGGCTGGAGGAGGGTGTGGCACAGACCCAGAGCATCGCGCGGCAGGTGCGCGACTCGAGCCGCGAGGCGCACGACTGGGACCCGCGGTTCCGCGACCGGTACATCGACCTGCTCAGCCAGACCGGCCGGGGGGTCGCCGACCCCGACGTCGACGTCGCACCGTTGCGCCGGGACGTCCAGCAGCTGGCCGACGACCTGTCCGACGAGGACCTGTCCGGCCGCTACTGGCCGCTGTACGGAGCGCTGATCGCCAACCTCCTGGCGATCATCGACGTCGTCGACGACGTCGCCACCGCCCGGCCCGTGCGGACCTGAGCCCGCACGGACCGGGGAGGTGGGGCCCGCCGTCAGCCCTGCGGCTGCAGCAGCGGGGTCGCGACGAGGGAGAACAGGTCCTTCGGGTCGGTCGGCTCGGCGATGAGGTCGACCTGCTGGAGCAGCTCGCGCCCGGCCGGGTCCGACCGCAGCGCGGCGTGCACGAACCGCAGCGTGGTCCAGTCCTCGACGGCGAAACCGACGGAGTCGAACACCGTGACCTGGTCCGGGTCGGTCCGGCCCGAGGCCTGGCCGGTGAGGATCTCCCACAGCTCGGTGACGGCGAAGTCGTCGGCGAGCTGCTGGATCTCCCCCTCGATCCGGGTCTGCGGGGTGTACTCCGTGACGACGGCGGTCCCCGGCGCGGTGAGGATGCTCGCCTCGAGCTCCGTCTTGCCCGGGCAGTCGCCGCCGATGGCGTTGACGTGCACGCCCGGCGCGGCGGTGGCCAGCATGGCGGCCGTGAGGACGGTCGCGTTGCGCTTGTCGGCGGTGCAGGTGGTGACGACGTCGGCACCCGCGACGGCGTCCTCGGCACTCGTCGCCTCGTGCACGTCGAACCCGAGGGCACGGGCGTTGCGGACGAACTTCTCGCGGGCCGCCGGGTCCACGTCCCAGGCACGGACCTGCGTGGCACCGAGGGCGGCGCGCATCCCGAGCGCCTGGAACTCCGCCTGCGTCCCGGTGCCGATCAGGGCGTGCGTCCGGGCGCCCGGGCGGGCCAGCGTCCGCGCGGCCAGGGCCGACGTCGCCGCGGTACGCAGGGCGGTGAGCAGCGTCATCTCCGCCAGGAACGTCGGGTAGCCGTTGTGCACCTCGGACAGCACGCCGAACGCGGTGACGGTCTGGTAGCCGCGCGTCGGGTTCAGCGGGTGGCCGTTGACGTACTTGAAGCCGTAGGTGACGTCGTCCGACGCGGGCATGAGCTCGATGACGCCGTCGCGCGAGTGCGAGGCGATCCGGGGACGCTTGTCGAGCTCGGGCCAGCGACGGAAGTCCTCGGCGAGGGCGTCGGCGAGCTCGCTGATGATGCGCTCGGGGCCGCGCTCGGCGACCCAGCGGGCAGCGGCGGCGACGTCCAGCAGGTCGACGGTGGTCATGCGCGCACCTCCGGGGCGGGACGGAGCTCGAGGGTGCAGCACTTGACGGAGCCGCCGCCCTTGAGGAGCTCGGACAGGTCGATGCCCACCGGCGTGAACCCGCGCTCCCGCAGCGCGGCGTGCATCCCGGTGGCGCGGTCGGACAGGAACACGTGCTTGCCGTCGCTGACGGCGTTGAGGCCGAGCACCTCCGCGTCGGCCTCGGTGGCGATGATCGCGTCCGGGTAGCGCTCGCGCAGCACGGCCTGGGCCTCCGGGGTGAAGGCCGCGGGGAAGTAGGCGATCTCCGGGCGGGTGCCCTCCGACGCCGTGGTCAGGACCGCGAGGGCCGTGTCCAGGTGGTAGAAGCGCGGGTCGACCAGCTCGAGGGTGACGACGTCGACGCCGAGACGCTCGGCGACCTCGGCGTGCGCGGCACGGGAGGTGCGGAAGCCGGTGCCGGCGAGCATGACCTCGCCGTCCCAGAGGAGGTCGCCCTCGCCCTCGTTCTGCTCGGCGGCCTGCCCGAGCCCGACCAGACCGTGCTGCGCGCCGGAACCGCGCAACCAGGCGTCGTAGGCGACGCCCTCGGGCTGACGCTCGGGGTGGGTGAACCGCGCGGCGAGCGCCTGACCGTTCACGACGATGCCGCCGTTGGCGGCGTAGACCATGTCGGGCAGCCCGGGCTCGGGCTCGATGACGTCGACGGTGTGGCCGTGCGCCTCGTAGGCGTCCTTGAGGGCCTGCCACTGCACGACGGCGTGACCGGCGTCCACCGGTACGGACAGGTCCATCCACGGGTTGATCGCGTAGACCACGTCGAAGTGGACGGGCGGGCACATGAGGTAGTGGCGGGCGGTCGGCGTGCGGGCGGAGCCGGTCGGCTCCGACTCGGTGACAGGCGGTGTGAGCAACGTCATGCTGCGAGGCTAGGGGGACAGACGTGAACCCGAACGGCACTTTTCCTGCACGTGGACGGTGGATATCGCACGGTTCCGTACGCTGGTCGCAACGAACCTGCGTCGAGGAGGAGTGGATGGACCAGACCAACCGCGAGATCGTGTCGATCCTGCTGCGTGACGGCCGGGCGTCGTACGCCGAGATCGGGGACGCCGTCGGGCTGTCGGCGACGGCGGTGAAGCGTCGCGTCGACCGCATGCAGGCGCGCGGGGAGATCTCCGGCTTCACGGTCCGGGTGGCGCCGGAGGAGCTCGGCTGGGGCATCGAGGCCTACGTCGAGATCTTCTGCCGCGGGAACATCTCGCCGGCGGCGCTGGAGCGGGACTTCGGACCGATCCCGGAGGTCGTGCGGGTCGACACCGTCACCGGGGAGGCCGACGCGCTGGTGCAGATCATGGCGGGTTCGATGTCCGACGTCGAGCGGATCGTGGAGTCGTTCCGGGTCAACGCCCGCGTGGACAAGACGCGGACGGCGATCGTCATGTCGCGGGTGATCGACCGGCCCGCGCGGCTGGACTGACCCGTCCGACGGCGCGGTCCGGGCTGGATAGGCTCCTGCCATGGAGCCACGCGAGATGTCGCAGCTGTCGGGTCGACGCCACTCCCGCACCTGGGTGTTCGCCGGGATGCTGTTCTCCGCGCTCATCAGCCTGACCGCCTCTCTCGTGCTGTCGATCGACGCCGTCAAGCTCGCCGGCGATCCGGGGACGGAGCTGGCCTGCGACATCAACTCCGTGCTGTCGTGCGGCAGCGTCGCCCTGTCCTGGCAGGCCCAGCTGCTCGGGTTCCCCAACGCGTTCCTCGGGCTCATCGCCGAGCCGGTGGTCATCACCATCGCCGTCGCCGGGCTCGGCGGCGTGCAGTTCCCGCGCTGGTTCATGGCCGCCGCGCAGGGGGTGTACACGATCGGCCTGCTGTTCGCCTACTGGCTCTTCGCGCAGTCGTACTTCGTCATCCACGCCCTGTGCCCGTGGTGCCTGCTGGTCACCCTCTCCACGACGGTGGTCTTCATGACCCTGCTGCACTGGAACGTCATGCAGGACAACCTCTACCTGCCCCGCCGCGTGCAGCGCTGGGCGGTCTCGATGATCCGGATCGACGCCGACGTGTACCTGACGGCGGCGTGGATCGTCCTCCTGGTCGCCGCCGTCCTGCTGCGGTACGGCAACGCGCTGCTCGGCTGAGAACGGCGTCGCGCCCTCGTGCGCACGCGCGCGACGCGCGCGCTGGTGACACGAGTGAGCGGCGTCTCGCCGGACGGCGTCCCGCCCGGTCGTCCTCGTCGCCGGTCGGCCGTATCCTGCTCTCCTCGGACGATCCATCGGAGGTGGGTGTGACCGAACAGGGGTTCCTCGCCCCCGACGAGACCGTCGACCTCGACAACTGCGCTCGTGAACCGATCCACATCCCCGGGCGGATCCAGCCCCGCGGGGTGCTGCTCGCCCTGCGCACCGACGACGCCGTCGTCACGCAGTGCTCGGCGAACGTGGCCGACCTGCTCGGCGTCGAGCTGGACGCCGTCCTCGGTGCGCCGTTCGCCGCCGCCGTCGGCGACCAGGCCGCCGACCGGCTGCTGGGGCACGTCGCGTCGGTCGACGACCCACGGCTGCGCAACCCGATCGAGATCGAGATCGAGGTCCGGGGCGCCTCCCGCTCGTTCGAGGCCGTGCTGCACCACGCTCCGGGGTCGGCCACCACGGACCGCCCCGCCGTGCTCGTCGTCGAGCTCGAACCGTTCTCGGGCCACGTCTCGCTGACGTACACGAGCACCTTCGAGCCGGTGCGTGACGCCCTCACCGAGCTGGACCGCGCCAGCTCGCTGCAGGAGCTGTACGACATCGCGGTGCGACGGGTCCGCGAGCTCACCGGGTTCGACCGTGTGATGCTCTACCGCTTCGACGCGTCCTACAACGGCGAGGTCGTCGCCGAAGCGCGACGGGAGGACCTCAACCCGTTCCTCGGGCTGCACTACCCCGCCTCCGACATCCCCCCGCAGGCCCGCGCGCTCTACGAGAAGAACTGGATCCGCCTCATCTCGGACGTGGGCTACCGCCCCGCCGACGTCGTCCCCGTGGCGGACCCGGTCAACGGGCAGCCCTTGGACCTCACCTACGGCACGCTGCGCAGCGTCTCGCCGATCCATGTCGAGTACCTGCAGAACATGGGGGTCGGCGCCTCCATGTCGATCTCGCTGCTGCGCGACGGCCGGCTGTGGGGCCTGCTCGCGTGCCACCACTACTCCGGCCCGCACACCCCGTCCTACGGGGCCCGTGCCGCGGCCGAGTTCCTCGGCTCGACGCTCTCGGCCCGGCTCGTCACCCAGGCCGAGGACGACCGCGCCTCGGCCGCTCGCCGCTCGGCCGGCGTCCTGGCCCGGCTCGTGGCCGTGACCCGCGACGACGACGTCCCCCTGACCGACGCGCTGACGGGGTCCCCCGGTCTGCTCGACCTCGTGGCGGCCGACGGCGCGTTCGTCGCGGCCGAGGGCCGCGTCAACCGTGTCGGGACGGCACCCGACGAGGAGACCTGTCTCCGGCTCGCCCGGGCACTGGGTGAGCTCGACACCGAGGTGCTCGTCACCGACCGGCTCGCCGAGCGCGAACCCGAGCTGGCCGAGATCGTGCCCGACGTCGCAGGGATCCTCGCGCTGGTCGTGCCGGGCGGTGCCGCGGTCGTGTGGCTGCGCCCGGAGGTCGTGCAGAGCGTGGACTGGGGCGGCGACCCCCGCAACAAGGCGATCGCCCGACGCGAGGGCGACACCGTGCGCCTCTCCCCCCGCAAGTCCTTCGACCGCTGGCGCGAGGTCGTGCGCGGGACGAGCGAGCCGTGGGCCGAGGAGCAGGTCGACGTCGCGACGTCGCTGCGGTCCTACCTCGCCGAGGGCCTGCTGCTGCGGGGCCGCCGGGACATCCGTGCCGCCGCCATGCTGCAGCGCAGCCTGCTGCCCACCGAGCTGCCGACCGTCCCGGGCTGGACCGTGGACGCCGTCTACGAGCCGTCCGGGGGCGGTCTGGCCGGCGGGGACTGGTACGACGCCCTGGTCCTGGACGACGGTCGGCTGGCCGTCGTGGTGGGTGACGTCACCGGTCACGGCCTCTCGGCGGCCGCGACGATGGGGCAGATGCGCAACGCGCTGCGCGCGCTGCTGCTGACCGGCAGCGGGCCGGAGCTCGCGGTCGAGCAGGTCGACCAGCTCCTGCGCTCCACGATGCCCGAGCAGGTCGCCACGCTCGTCGTGGCGGTCGCCGACCCGACCACCGGCGAGGCCGAGTACGTGACCGCCGGGCACCCGCCGCCCGTCGTCGTGGGTCCGGACGGCGCGGTCGTGGCCGAGACCCTCGGCACGCCGCCCCTCGGGGTCGGTCGGCGCGAGAGTCGCACCGCGACGGTGCAGGTGCCGCACGGTGGCGCCCTCGTGCTCTTCAGCGACGGCCTCGTGGAACGTCGCGACGAGTCGATCGTGGACTCCCTGGAGCGGCTGCGGAGCGCCACCGAGCAGACGCTGGGCGCTGCGACGCTGGTCGCGCTGGTGCGCGACCCGGGTTCCGACGACGACGCCACCGCGGTGGTCGTGCGGCGCGACTGACGCCGCCCGCCGGGCGGCTCGTCAGGACGTCCGTCGGACCGGCAGCGGTCCCCGACGGTCGCTCAGGCGGTCAGGGACGGTTCGCGGCTCGCGACCGTGAACCGGGCCCACACGTGCTTGCCGGCCCGGGTCGCGTACCAGCCGACGGCGTCGGCGAGCCGTGCCGCGAGCATGAGACCGAACCCCCCGGACGCGCTCGGGTCGGTCGCGATCTTCGGCGTCGTCGCCGATGCCCGGTCGGCGACGTCGAGCAGCAGCTCTCCGTCCCGTTCCAGCAGGCGGACGGCGGCCGGGCCGTCCCCGTGCTCGATCGCGTTGGTCGCGAGCTCGCTCGCCACCAGCACGATCGCCTCCGGCACGGCGTCGAGACTCGCGCTCTCCGCGGTGGGCAGGTTGGCCTCGAGGTCGCCTCGCAGGGCGGGAAGCTGCTCGATCGTCAGGAGCGGCCACGACCTCACCTCACGGAACCCGTGCGGCGCGGGCGCGGCGGTGATCCTGGGATCCACGATCTCGCCTCCTTCAGTCCGCGAGAACGAACAGCGTATCCACACCGCTCAGTTTCAGCAGGTCGAGGACCCGCGCCGGCACGTTCTCGAGCACCGGCGGGGACGACTTCTTCTCCGCGGCCATGTACAGCAGCCGCAGACCACCGGAGTCGATGAAGGTCACCTCGGCGAGGTCGATCGTCAGCGGGTCGTCGGCCGTGGCGAGCAGGTGCGCCTCGAGGTCGTCGCCGACCCGCTTCTTCACGGCCGCGTCGACCTCCCCCCACATGGTCCAGCGGGCGTGGTCGGTGTCGAAACGGACCCCGCCGTGGGGTGTCTGGTCGTCCAAGGTCATCCTCACTCGATCTTCCGGTGGCCGCGTCCACTCCGCGGCCGTCCACATAGTGCCCGATGCTCGCCGGTTGCGCACCACGGCCGTCACGGCCTCCCGGGGGCGGGAATCACCGGCGCCCGGGCGGCGTTCGCCCGACAGGAGCGACCCGAGGGAGACCCCGTGCCGAGACCCGTCCGCGCCGCCGTCACGACGGCCCTGGTCAGCCTGCTGATCGCGGGGTGCACCGCCTCCGACGCCGGAGGCGCGGCGGACGGCGCCGCCCCGGAGAACGCGGCGAGCACGCTGCCCGCCTCCCCGCACGGTGAGTCCTCTCCCGTCACGACACGACTGGCGGCACCGTGGTCGATCACGTTCGTGGACGGCACGCCGCTCGTCAGCGAGCGCGACAGCGGCCGCGTCCTGGAGGTCGCCGACGACGGGACGACGCGCGAGGTCGGTGTCGTCGCGGGGGTGGACGACTCGGGCGAGGCGGGGCTGCTGGGTCTGGCGGTCGACGACCGGCGACGCCTGTTCGTCTACTCCACCGGCGCCGACGGCAACCGCATCCAGCGCTACGACCTGCGCGGCGACCCGGGTGCGTTGGCGCTCGGCGCGCCGGTGACCCTCGTCGACGGCATCCCCGCGGCCTCCTTCCACGACGGCGGGCGCCTCGCGTTCGGACCCGACGGGATGCTGTACGCCAGCACGGGTGACGCCGGCGTCCCCGAGCTGGCGCAGGACCCGGACTCGCTCGCCGGCAAGATCCTGCGGATGACGGCCGACGGCGACGCGCCCGACGACAACCCCTCCCCCGGGTCGCTGGTGTACAGCTCCGGGCACCGCAACGTCCAGGGCCTGGCATGGGCCGACGACGGCACCCTGTTCGCCACCGAGTTCGGCCAGAGCACGTGGGACGAGCTGAACGTCGTCGAACCGGGGGCGAACTACGGCTGGCCCGAGGTCGAGGGGGCCGCCGGCGTCGAGGGGTTCGTGGACCCGGTCCAGCAGTGGCGTCCCGAGGACGCCAGCCCCAGCGGCCTGGCCCAGCTCGGGGGCACGCTGTTCGTCGCGAACCTGCGGGGCGAGGCCCTGCGCGCCGTGCCGGTCGACGACCCGTCGACCTCCGCCGTCGTCGTCGACGACGAGGGCCGGCTGCGCGACGCCGTGGTGGCCCCGGACGGGTCGCTGTGGGTCCTCACCAACAACACCGACGGACGCGGTTCACCGGGCGAGGACGACGACCGGATCCTGCGGCTCGAGATCGCCGGGTCCTGACCCGGTCCGGCGGTGTTCGGGGCACGCCGACGCTAGCCGACGCGGCCAGCAGGCGTGCGAGGTGGACGTGCATGATGACGCTGCGGCGCATCTCGGCCGTGCCGTGCAGGTTGAGCACCACGTGCGCCCGCTGGCGAGGGTAGAAGAACAGGTGCGTCGACAGGATGCCGAGGTGCCCGACCGGCACCGGGAGGCCGCGCAGGAACGGGGAGAACCCGCCGAACCGGAGCGTCATCGTGCCCGCCCCGTAGTGGATACCCGGCCGGAAACGGTGCCGGGGGCGGGTGGCGTACCGCAGCAGCCCGGGTGGGACCAGGCGGCCGGCGTGCAGCGCCTCGGAGAACCGGACGAGGTCGCCGGGTGTGGCCACCACGCCCCCGCCGGCCCAGTCCATGGAGACGCTCAGGCACGTGCTCACCTCGTCGGGCCCGACCCAGAACGGCGCGACGTCGAGGTCGGCGACGTCCTGCGGGGTGCGGGCGAGCACGTACGGCATCGAGCTGCGCTCCATGCCGCACGGGTCGAGGACCCGTCGCCTCATCACCGCCGGGAACGCCTCGCCGTGCAGCTCCTCGACGACCCGGCCCAGCAGGACGAACCCCGTGTCCCCGTAACGGAACCGGGCGCCCGGACGACCCACCGCGGGCAGCCGGCGCGCCTCGTCGAGCAGGTCTGCCGGTGTCCACCGGCGGTCGGGGTCGGCCGCGAGGGCGGTCACCGCCGCAGCGCTGGTCCGGTGCCGCGGCGGTTCGGCGTAGTCGGGCAGACCGGCCGTGTGGGTCAGCAGGTGCTCGACGGTGACGTCCCGGGCGACGTCGACGCCGGGGGCCGCCGGGAGTCCGACGAGGTCCCTCGCGGGAAGGAGGGCACCGAGCGGCGAGTCGGTCTGCAGCCGTCCCTGGTCGACGAGCATGAGCACCAGGGCGGTCGTCATCAGCTTGCCGATGCTGGCCGCGTGGAAGGGCTGGTCCAGGTCACCCCGCTCCAGCCTGAGCGTCGGCGAGTCCACCAGGACCTGCGGCTCCGGCAGGCCGCGTCGCCGACCGGCGGCGGCACGGGCCAGGCGGCCGTGCGTCCGCTCGATGCGCCGGGTCGACGGCCCGGCCGTGCTGAGGACCACCAGACCTTTCTACGAGACATGTCTCAGAGAGTCAATAGGTACGCTGACATCCGTGGCCCACGTGATCCTCGGCCTGCTGCTCCTGGCGCCGCAGAGCCTCTACGACCTCGTCAAGAGCTTCGAGGCCGGCGTCTCGCTCTTCTACTCCGCCAGCTCCGGCAGCATCAAGCGCGCGCTCGACGGCCTCCTCGCCGACGGCCTCATCGAGGTCGCCAGCACCGACACCGGCGCGCGAGGCCGCAAGGTCTACCGCGCCACCGCAGCGGGTCACGAGGCCTTCCGCACCTGGATGACCGGCGAGCCCGCCGGTCCCGACACCGAGACCGCAGCCCTCTCCCGGTTGTACTTCCTGGGGCTGCTGGACCCCGCGGAGCGTCCCGGCGTCCTGCGTCGCACGACGGAGCGCATCGAGGCGGACCTCGGCCGTCTCACCGCGCTGGAGCGCAGCCTGGGGAGCTTCCGGGTCCCCGAGGGCATGGCCGACGTCGCCCGGTACCAGCGCGCGACGCTCGACTACGGCATCGCCGCCCACCGGCACGCCCTGGGCTGGTTCCAGGACCAGCTCGCCCGGACGGTCACCGAGCAGGACGACGCCTGACCGGTGCGACCGGCGGCCCGCGTCAGGCCGTGCACGGGCAGGGCGCGGGGCCGGTCGCGGCGGCCGACCGCGCGAACCGAGCCCGCTCCTGCCACGTCGTGATCCGACCGGCGACCCGCTCGGCGAGTCCCGGCCTGCGACGCCGCAGCCGGTACGTCGACGCCGCCGCGTCGTCGGACACCATGTCCGCCACCTGGTCCGGCCGGCACCGGCCGTACGTGGTGCGGAAGGCGTCGTCGAGCAGGTCGTGCATCTCCGGCGCGACCTCGCTCAGCACGACGTGAAGGTCCGTGCCGCCGACGCGGACGCGGCCGCGACCGCGGGTGTCGACGACGGCGTGCGGCTTCGCCGACCGCAGGTAGGTCTCGGCACCGACACGGACGAGCCACGCCGGGGCCGGGACCTCCTCGCCGAGCAGGTGGACGACTCCACCCGTGGGCAGCGCGTCGGTCTCCGGTCTGGTCGTGGCGATCGTCATGGCACTCCTCGGGTCGGTGGTGTCTGCGGCCGCGGTGGGCTCACCGGTCACAACACCGGGGGTCCGAGAAGATTCCGTCCGACCGGCGCTCAGGGGTGTCCTGACAGGGCCTGTCCGGGTTCGGAGCGGTGCGGTATCCCGGCGCGGGGGCTGTCAGGATGTGCTCCATGGCCTACTTCCGACGCAAGGACGCTTCGACCTTCGCCCCCACCGATCTGGTCGGCGGAGCATGGCGCACCGACGAGCAGCACGTCGCACCGACGTTCGGTCTGCTCACCCATCTCGTCGAGACCGACCGCGCGACCCGCGGCCGCGACGACCTCACCCCTGTCCGCCTGACCTTCGACGTGTGGGGCCCCTACCCACTGGAGCTCATGGACACCGACGTCCGCGTGCTGCGCCCCGGACGCGGGGTGGAGCTCGTCGAGGCCGAGGTCTCGTGCGCGGGCCGGACGGTCGCCACCCTGCGGGCCTGGCTCGCCGGCACGACGGACACCAGCGAGCTCGCCGCCGGGGCACCGCCCGCCATCCCCGGACCCGAGGACACGACCCCCTGGGACCCCACGACGGACTGGCCCGGCGCGTTCATCGCCTCGCTCGACGTGCGGCGCACGCTCGCCGAGCCCGGTCGCGGCACGGTGTGGGTGCGGACGGACGTCCCGCTGGTCGAGGACGAGGAGGTCGGCGCCCTCGCGCGGACCGTCGGGCTGCTCGACGTCGCCAACGGGATGACGGTGCGGGCCGACCCTCGCCGCGTCGCGTTCCCCAACCTCGACCTCACCGCGCACCTGTTCCGGGCACCGGCCGGCGGCTGGCTGGGGCTGGACACGACCGTCACGTTCGGGGCGCACGGCGCCGGGACGACCAGCTCCGTCCTGCACGACACCGACGGCCCCTTCGGCCGCCTGGCGCAGTCTCTCGTGGTGCGACCGCTGGGCTGAACCGGTCACCCCGTCGGGGGGACCGGGCCCCCGTGCCCGGGCGCCTCGACGCGTCGAGCACGGGGGCCGGGCCCTTCTGAGCGGCGTGCGGCGACGGCGGTATTCCCGACGAGTCGGGTACTGACAGGGCCCCCCTCACGGTGAGCCGTCCCCGTCGCCCGGTGATCCCCTGGAGGGACAGCAGCCCCCGCAACGGCTGTTCCCGTCCCTCCGCAGCAGAAGGAGCACCGTCATGACACGACCGGTCCCCCAGCTCACCCTGAACAACGGCGTCGAGATGCCCGCCCTGGGCTACGGCGTCTTCCAGACCCCGCCGGACGAGACGATCCGCGCCGTCGAGGCGGCGCTGCAGACGGGCTACCGCCACATCGACACCGCCGCCGCGTACGGCAACGAGCGCGAGGTCGGCCAGGCCCTGCGGTCGTCCGGTGTCGATCGTGCGGACGTGTTCCTCGAGACGAAGGTCTGGATCAGCGACTTCGGGTACGACGCCACGCTGCACGCGTTCGACAAGAGCGCCGGCAAGCTCGGCGTCGACCAGCTCGACC
The DNA here is from genome assembly GCF_030586525.1 of Isoptericola sp. 178. Taxonomy (NCBI): domain Bacteria; kingdom Bacillati; phylum Actinomycetota; class Actinomycetes; order Micrococcales; family Promicromonosporaceae; genus Isoptericola; species Isoptericola sp. 178. The sequence continues at coordinate 144,445 of NZ_JAUQYN010000005.1, forward strand.
TGTTCATCCTGCACCAGGCGCTGCCCAGCCGCTTCGACCTCACCATCGAGGCCTACCAGGCACTCGAGACGCTGCTTGAGGACGGCAAGGTCCGCGCCATCGGTGTCTCGAACTTCATGCCCGAGCACCTCGACCGACTCCTGGGGTCGACCTCCGTGGTCCCCGCGGTGAACCAGATCGAGGTCCACCCGTACTTCCGGCAGTCGGAGCTGCTGGCGAAGGACGCCGAGCACGGCATCCTGTCCCAGGCGTGGTCCCCCATCGGAGGCATCACGTTCTACCCCGGCTTCGGTGACCAGCACCGCAGCACCCTCGACGACGCGACGATCGGCGAGATCGCCGCGGCGCACGGCAGGACGCCGGCCCAGGTCATGCTCGCCTGGCACCTCGCGCAGGGGCGCTCGGCGATCCCCAAGTCGGTGACCCCGCACCGGATCGCCGAGAACTTCGACGTGCTCGACATCGAGCTCACCGGTGACGAGCTCGCCGCGATCGACGCCCTCGACACGGGCGTCCGGGGCGGCCCCGACCCGGTGGACATCACGCTGGACAACTTCGGGACGGAGATTCCCGAGGCCTGAGCCGGAGCGCAGCAAAGGGTGGGGACCGAGGAACGAGGCACCCGCCCGCCGCGCAGCGCAGGTTCAGGCCGACCGGGAGCCCGAGGCCTGAGCCGGAGCGCAGCAGAGGGTGGGGACCGAGGAACGAGGCACCCGCCCGCCGCGCAGCGCCAGGTTCAGGCCGACCGGGAGCCCGAGGCCTGAGCCGGAGCGCAGCAAAGGGTGGGGACCGAGGAACGAGGCACCCGCCCGCCGCGCAGCGCAGGTTCAGGTGTGCGGCAGGCCCACGGAGGTACCGCCGGTACACGGTACGGGCGTCCCTCCCACGCACGTCCGCAGCGTCCGATGGTGGGTACACCCCCACCGTCCACGCACGGACCAGTACCCACGAAAGGCTTCACCATGCGAGCAACACTCATGTACGGCGCCGGCGACGTCCGCGTCGAAGAGGTCCCCGACCCGACCATCGTCGAGCCGACCGACGCGATCGTGCGGGTCACCCTGGCCTGCGTCTGCGGATCCGACCCCCCTACCACTCGATGCCCGCCGGTGAGCAGGGCGCGCCGATGGGCCACGAGTTCCTCGGCGTCGTGGAGCAGGTCGGCGACGCCGTCACCGACCTCGCACCCGGCGACCTGGTCGTCTCCCCCTTCGCCGTCTCGGACAACACCTGCCCGTTCTGCCGCGAGGGCTTCCACACCGCGTGCCGGCACGGCGGCTGGTACGGCGCCGGCGGCATCGGCGGCGCGCAGGCCGAGAAGATCCGCGTCCCGCAGGCCAGCGGCACCCTCGTCACCCTGCCCTCGGACGTCGACGAGAAGCTGCTGCCCTCGCTGCTGACGCTGGCCGACGTCTACCTGACGGGCTACCACGCCGCCTTCATGGCCAAGGTCCAGCCCGGACAGACCGTCACCGTGATCGGTGACGGCGCCGTCGGCCTGTCCGCCGTCCTGGCCGCACGGCAGATGGGCGCCTCGACGATCATCCTCATGGGCCGCCACAAGGACCGCACCGACCTCGGGCGCGAGTGGGGTGCCACCCACGTCGTCGCCGAGCGCGGCGCGGAGGGCGTCGCCCAGGTCATGGAGCTGACCGGCGGCGAGGGCTCGCACGTCGTGCTCGAGGCCGTCGGGCACATGCCCGCCTACGAGCAGGCCTACGGCGTCGTCCGCCCGGGCGGCGTCATCTCCCGCGTCGGCGTGCCGCAGTACGAGGAGGCCCCCATCGGGTTCGGCTCCCTCTTCGCGAAGAACGCCACCCTCAACGGCGGCCCCGCCCCGGTGCGCGCTTACATCGAGGACGCCATCGCCCAGGTGCTGGACGGAGAGCTGGACCCCGGCGCCGTGTTCGACGCCGAGGTCTCGCTCGACGACGTCGCCGAGGGCTACCGGCTCATGGACTCGCGCGAGAAGCTCAAGGTTCTCGTGCGCCCGTGACCGCGTCGCGGGAGGGTGGGTCCAGCACCCGCCCTCCCGCACCGGCGGGTCGACCGACCCGCCGACCTCCCCGCCCGGGCCCCGACCGGGCACGCCCGTGAGGAGCACCGCATGACCGCCTGGAACCCCACCGACCTCGACGCGATCGAGCGCGCGGGCGAGCTCGACGTCGCGGCCCACCGACCGGACGGCTCGCTGCGCACCCCGCGCATCGTGTGGCACGTCGTCGTGGACGGCACGCTGTTCATCCGCTCCGTGCGCGGTGACGCCGGCGGCTGGTACCGGGGCGTGCAGCGCACCGGGACCGGACGGATCACGTCCGGCGGGGTGACCGCCGACGTGATCTTCACCGAGAACCACGAGCACGACACCGCCATCGACCGCGCCTACCACGACAAGTACGGCGACGGGTCGCCCGTGCGGGCGATCACCAGCCCCGCGGCGGTGGCCACCACCCTGCGCGTCGACCCGGCCTGATCCGGGCGGACCGCGGCGATCAGCGTCGGGGACGCGCGGCGGACGCCCCGAACTCCCGCTCGCGCAGCGACGCCAGGTGCCCGTGGATCAGCGGGAGCACGGAGGCGCCCTCGCCGGCGGCGGAGGCGACCCGTTTCATCGACCCGGAGCGGACGTCTCCGACGGCGAAGACCCCCGGCACGGTGGTCTCGAGGCTCGCCGGGGGCCGTCCGTCCGGCCACCGGTCCCGGGGCACGTCGCGACCGGTGAGCACGTACCCGTCCTCGTCGCGCGCCAGCTCCGGGGGCAGCCAGCCGCAGTCCGGCTCCGCACCGAGCAGGCAGAACAGGCCGTCGGCGCCGACGGTGACCGACCCGCCCCCGTCCCGGTCCGCAAGGCGCAGCCACCGGAGCCAGCCGTCCCCGCCGGCGTCGGTCACCACGGTGCTCGTCCGCACCGAGATCGTGGGCGTGGCCGCGATCTCCCGGACCAGGTAGTCCGACATCGCCGCGGCGAGGTCCGCGCGGCGGACCACCACGGTGACCGAGCCGGCGAACTTGGCCAGGTGCACGGCCGCCTGGCCCGCGGAGTTCCCGCCGCCGACCACGTACACGTCCCGGTCGGCCATCTCCCGGGCCATCGAGGTGGCGGCGCCGTAGAACACCCCCGCGCCGACCAGGCCCTCGAGACCCGGGACGTCCAGCCGACGATAGGCCGCCCCGGTCGCCAGGACGACGGTGCGTGCGCACATCTGCGCACCCTCGACATGGACGTGGTGGTGCTCCGGCTCGTCGTCCGGGCCCGGTCCGACCCGCACGGCGGCCCGGCCGGTGTAGAACCGCGCACCGAAACGCCCGGCCTGCACCCGGGACCGCTGGGCGAGCCGCATCCCGGAGATGCCCCGGGGAAACCCGAGGTAGTTGCGGATCATCGAGCTGGAGCCCGCCTGCCCACCGATCGCGTCGCGCTCCAGCACGACCGTCGACAGACCCTCCGACGCCGCGTAGACCGCGGCCGCCAGCCCCGCGGGGCCCGCACCCACCACGACGACGTCCGCGATCTCGCCCGCGGGGATGTCGTCGAACCCGCCGTACATCGCCTCCGCGACGGCGCCGGGTGTGGCGGCCCCGAGGATCCTGCCGTTGTAGGCCCGCACGACGGGCAGCTCGGCGTCGGGCCCGGCCTCCTCCAGGATCGCGCGGGCGTCGTCCTCGTCCGGGTCGAGCCGACGGTTCGGGATGCCGAGACGCTCGAGCAGGTCGTGCACGGCCGCGGCCTGCCGGTCACCCGCGGCGGCCACCACCTCGGTCGCGGTGACGGTCGGCCGTGCCACCGACCAGCCCCACTCGGACAGCAGCTCGACGAGCGCGATGTGGAACTCCTCGTCGCGGGTGCCGCGCGGCAGCGCGACGAACGTGTCCATGTCCCGGCGCAGCGCGGCCGCCCGGAGCGTGTCGAGGGCGGCCGCGTACTCGTCGACGGGGACGAGGGCGACCCGGCGCGCCGTCGAGACCACGGCCGGGACCTGGTGCAGCAGGTCGACGGCCCCGCCGTCGGGCAGCCGCAGCTCGGCGAGGACCATCGCGACCTGGGCCTCGTCGGCCACGAGGGTGCGCAGGTGCTCCAGGCCGGCGGCGGCGCCGTGCACGCACTCGACGCGGTAGTCGCGGTCGTACCGTGCGCGCAGCTCCTCCTCGGCCTCGCGCGCGTGCTCGCCGCCGACCACCAGGATCACGGGACGGTGGAGGTCGTCCATGCGGTCAGCATGGCGGACGGAGGTCACCGCGGCGAGCGTTCCGTCAGCTCTCGCCCCGGGTGGGCTCCGGCCGCGCGGCTGGCTCGGTCGCGCCCTCCGTGGCCGCCCACGAGGCGAGCAGCTGCAGCGCGTCCGACGCCGGCGAGTCCGGGACCGCCGTGTAGACGTTGAGCTGCAGGCCCGGGTCGGCGGGCAGCACCATCGCCTCGAACGACAGGTCGAGCAGGCCGACGACGGGGTGGTGGAACGTCTTCGTCCCCGTGCGGTGGAACTTGACGTCGTGCTCGGCCCACATGCGCCGGAAGTCCTCCGAGCGGGTCGACAGCTCGCCCACCAGCGCCGTCAACGACGTGTCGTACGGGTTGCGCCCCGCCTCGGCGCGCAGGATCGCGACGGCGTCGTGGGCGACTCGGGCCCAGTTCGGTGCCCAGTAGTCGCGGGCGGCAGGGTCGAGGAAGTGGAACCGGGCGGTGTTGACCGGCTCCTTCGTGGGGCGCTCGAGCGAGGCGAAGATCGGCGAGTACAGCGCCCGCCCCAACGCGTTGGCGGCGAGGACGTCGAGCCGGCCGTTGCGCACGACGGCCGGCACCCCGACCATCGCGTCGATGATCTGCTGCACGGCCGGCCGGACCGACGGCGCCGGCGTGCGGCGGTGCCGCGACCGGGCCGCGCTCGAGGCGTTGGCGGTGCGCGCCAGGTCGAACAGGTGGGTCCGTTCGGCCTCGTCGAGCTGCAGCGCCTCGGCGAGGGACTCGAGGACGGACTCCGAGACACCGGACAGGCTGCCGCGCTCGAGGCGCGTGTAGTAGTCGACGCTGACGCCGGCCAGCATGGCGACCTCCTCCCGACGCAGCCCGGGCACACGACGGTTGCCGCCGTAGGCGGGCAGGCCCGCCCGGTCCGGCGTGATCCGGTCGCGCCGCGTCCGCAGGAACTCGGACACCTCGGCCTTCAGGTCCATGGGTCGACGGTACGCCGGGCCCGGACGCCGGAGGAGGTACTGGCAGTACCGGGATCACCAGGTACTGCCCCGCGGCGCCGTCGCCGCCGAGCGTGGTCCCGTGACCACGACCCTTCAGCACCGGCCGGCCGCGGCGCCCGCCTCGCCGTCCGGCCCCGCGCGCCCGCACGCGATGCTGGCGATCATCCTCGTCGGCTACTTCGTCATCATCCTCGACACCTCGATCGTCATCACCGGGCTGCCGCGGATCCAGGAGGACCTCGCCCTCCCGTCGGGCGCCCTGGCGTGGGTGCAGGACGCCTACCTGCTGGCGTTCGGGGGGCTGCTGCTGCTCGGGGCCCGCGCCGGCGACGTGCTCGGCCGGCGACGGATGCTCGTCGTCGGCCTCGCCGTCTTCACGGCGGCCTCGATCACGGTCGGGCTCGCCCCCACGGGCGCGTGGATGATCGGTGGGCGCGCCCTGCAGGGGGTCGGGGCGGCAGTCCTCGCACCGTCGACGCTCGCGCTGCTGACCGCCGGGTTCCCCGAGGGACCCCAGCGGGTGCGAGCGACCTCCGCCTACGGCGCCGTGGCCGGCATCGGGGCGTCGGTCGGGCTCGTGGTCGGGGGGCTGCTGGCGGACCTCGTGTCGTGGCGCGCCGGGTTCCTCGTGAACCTCCCGATCGGTGTCGCGCTGATCGTCGCCGCCTACCGGGTGCTGCCCGAGACCGACCGGGTGCCGGGTCGGCTGGACCTGCCCGGGGCGCTGCTGGCGACCCTCGGCCCGGCGACCCTCGTGGTCGGCATCGTGCGCGGGGGCGAGGAGGGCTGGGGCGACCTCGTGGCCGTCGGCGCTCTGCTCGCCGGGCTGGTCCTGCTCGCCGCGCTGGTCCTCGTCGAGCGTCGCGCAGCCCAGCCGGTGCTGCCGCTGCGCCTCTTCACCAGCCGCGAGCGCGTCGGCGCCTACGTCGCCCGGATGCTGTTCATCGGCGCGATGATGAGCTTCTTCCTCCTGACCAGCCAGTTCCTGCAGTCCTCCGGTGGCTTCTCGGCGCTCGTGACGGGCCTGGCGTTCTTCCCGATGACGGCGGTCAACGTCGTCGTGGCGCTCGCGGTGCCTCGCCTGCAGCGCCGCGTGCCGGGCTCGGCGCTGCTCACCGCCGGGCTGGTCCTCGCGGTCGTCGGCATGGGCTTGCTGGCGCTGGTCGACGTGAGCTCGTCCTACGCGCTGGGCGTCGCGGTGCCGATGGCGCTCGTCGGCGCGGGGCAGGGCCTCGCGCTCGGTCCGCTGACCGCCTTGGGGGTGGCGGGCGTGGAACCGGCCGACGCCGGCGCGGCCGGCGGCGCGGTCAGCTCGGTGCACCAGCTCGGCGGGGCGCTCGGGCTGAGCCTCGTGCTGGCCACGGCGAGCACCTACGGCTCGGCGATGCTCGTCGGCACGTTCCTGCTCCTCGCCGCCCTGGTGGCGACCGTGGTCCTGATCGTCCCTGCGGTGCGCCCGCGATGACGGCCCCGCACCGGCAGCACACCGCGCCCGGACGTCGTAGGCTCCCAGAGCCCCTCGAAGGAGTCCCCATGGCCCTGAAGATCGCGCAGCGGCTGCGCACCGACACCGGTGCGGCCGTGCTGCTGCTGTCGGTCACGCTGTTCGCCCTGCTGTGGGCCAACTCCCCGTTCTCGGCGTCCTACACCGAGCTGTGGGAGATCCCGATCCAGGTCGACCTCGGCGACCTGGCCTTCGACATGGACCTGCACCACTGGGTCAACGACGGGCTGATGGTGCTGTTCTTCTTCGTCGTCGGGCTCGAGGTGCGTCAGGAGCTGACGATCGGGTCCCTGCGACGACGGAGCCAGCGGCTCGTCCCGCTCGTCGCCGGCACCGCCGGGGTCGTGGTGCCCGCGCTGATCTACCTGGCGATCGCCGGCAGCGCGGCACCGCAGGGGTGGGGTGCCGTCGTCGGCACGGACACGGCGTTCCTGCTCGGTGTCCTGGCGCTGGTGGGTCCGCGGATGTCCAACCAGCTCCGGGTCTTCCTGCTGACGCTGTCCGTGGTGGACGACTTCCTCGCGGTGTCGATCATCGGCGTCGTCTACTCCGAGGACGTCCAGGTGGGCCCGCTGCTGCTCGCCGGGGCGTGCCTCGTCGCGCTGTGGCTGCTGGGCCGGATGCGCGAGTGGCGCAGCACCCCCTACGTCCTCGTCGTCGTCGTGCTCTGGGGCGCGACCATGCAGGCCGGCATCCACCCGTCCATCGCGGGGATGCTCGCCGGGCTGCTGGTGCCCGCCGCGCTGACCAAGCGGGCCGACGTGGTGCGCACCAAGAACCTCTACCGCGCCTACTGGCAGTCCCCCAGCGCCGCCGTCGCCCGCGACGTCCAGCTCGGGCTCTCCCGCTCCATCTCGGTGAACCACCGCCTGCACGAGGTGCTCAACACCCCCGTGAACGTCGTCGTCGTGCCGCTGTTCGCCCTGGCCAACGCCGGGATCGACCTGCGGGGCGGGGCGCTGGGCGAGGCGCTCGTCTCGTCCATCACGTGGGGGGTGGTCACCGGGCTGGTGGTCGGCAAGCTCGTCGGCATCAGCCTGGGCACCTGGGTGGCCGTCCGCCTGGGCCTGGGCACGCTGCCCGACGGCGTGGGGCCGGGCAGCGTCCTGGGCGGCGCCGCCCTGTCCGGCATCGGCTTCACCGTGTCGCTGCTGGTGATCGGCCTGGCCTTCGACGACGAGTCCCAGGTGCAGGCCGCGACGGTCGGCGTGCTGCTCGCCCTCGTGCTCGCCTCGCTGCTGGGCTGGGCCCTGTTCCGGCTGGCGCGCGTGCGCTGGGGCGAGGAGAGCGCCGACCTGCCGACGACGCTCGACCCGGCGGTCGACCTGCGCCACGACCACTACCGCGGCAACCCGGACGCGCCGCACACGATCGTGGAGTACCTCGACTTCGAGTGCCCGTTCTGCGCCCGGGCCACCGGCATGTGGCGCGACCTGCGCGACGCCCTGGACGGTCGGGTGCGCTACGTCGTGCGGCACCTGCCCCTGGACGACGTGCACCCGCACGCCCGGCTCGCCGCCGTCGCCGCCGAGGCTGCCGCCCGGCAAGGACAGTTCTGGGAGATGCACGACCTGCTGTTCGCGAACCAGACCGCGCTCGAGGCCGAGGATCTGCGGGGTTATGCCGACGAGCTCGGGCTGGACCCGGAGCAGTTCGACGCCGACCTGGCCGACGAGGCGCTGCACGCCCGGGTCGCCGACCACGCCGAGAGCGCCCGGGCCAGCGGCGCGCAGGGCACACCGACGTTCTTCCTGGACGGCAGCCGGCACCGGGGGCCGCACGACGCCGCCACGCTGATCGCGGCGGTCGAGGAGCTCGAGGCGGCGGAGCGGCCCGGGTCCTGACGACGACCCGGCCCGTCAGGCAGCAGAGCTGTCGAGTGCGCCGCCGGGATGGATCCGGCCACGGCGCGCATGCTCCTCGGCGACCCGTGCGATGCGCCGCGCGATGGCGGCCGAGGGCACGACGCGACCGGAGAGATAGGTCGACAGCCGTGACGGTGACGTACCGACAGCCGCCGCGAGCTCCTGGGCCGTGAGTCCGGATCGGCGGACGTGCTCACGCAGGCTCCGGGCGACGGCCGCCCGGTCACTCTCCCGGGCCTGCGCGAGCACGGCGGACAGCAGGGCGGTGGCGCCGTTCGGCTCGACGACGGTGAGCGCCGTCTCGAGCTGGCGGGCGACGGTACCGTGCGGCTCGTCGCGGACCGCTCGCGCGATGCGCTGCCAGTGCGGCAGGTATCCCCGCTCCAGGGCGGTGGACAGTCCCTCGATGCCCCAGGACGACACCGGATCCTCCGGGCTGGCATCGATGTTGCGGAAACGGAGCATCGGTCCTCCTTATCAGATACGATAATCATATGCCTGCTGTGGAGGACGCTGCAGACCCGCACGATGTCCCGACCCTGGACGAGCTCGCGGAGTCGGCCGCGAGGCTGCAGGAGATCGTCCCGGACGCCGTCCTCGTCGGGGGTACCGCCGCGGCGCTGCACGCGCGGCATCGACTCTCCGTCGACCACGACCATGTGCTCGTCGACCTGCGCGACCGTTTCGACATCATCCTCGATGCCCTCGAGCGCGAGGGTGAGTGGCTGACCAACCGTGTCCGCCCCGGAAAGATCATTCTCGGAGAGCTCGGAGGCATCGAGTCCGGCCTGCGGCAGCTGATCCGCACGAGGCCGCTGGAGACCGAACGACTTCGCCTGCCCTCGGGCCGCACGCTCACGGTGCCGACCTTCGACGAGATCCTGCGCATCAAGGCCTTCCTCATCGTCAAGCGGAACCAGGTGCGCGACTACCTCGACGTCGCGGCGCTCGCCGCGGCTGCCGGGACCGACCATGCTGCACGCGTGCTGGTCGGCATCGACGACTACTACGCCGACCTGCTGCACGACGAGTCCCCCGTCGCCACCCAGGTCGCCGCTCAGCTCGCCGCACCGGAACCGAAGGACGCCGCCGTCATCCCCGAGCTCCCTCGCTACAAGGGCCTGGAGAAGCGGTGGTGGAAATGGGACGACGTGACGGCGACGTGTGCCGAGCTGGCGCGCGCAATGGTGGCCTCAGAAGGCTGACTCTCTATTCAGTCCAGCGGGTCGCGCACGATCGGGCACGTCATGCAGTGCCCGCCGCCGCGGCCGCGGCCGAGCTCAGCGCCGACGATCTCGATGACCTCGACCCCGGCGCGCCGCAGCGCCGCGTTCGTCAGGGTGTTGCGGTCGTAGGTGAACACCACGCCGGGCTCCAGCGCCACCGCGTTGTTCCCGGAGTCCCACTGCTGGCGCTCGGAGGCGTACAGGTCCCCGGCCGTCTCGACGACCCGCAGGCGCGGCAGCCCCATGGCCTCGGCGACCACGTCGACGAAGGACTTGCCGCGGGCGTCGACCACCTCGATCCCGGGTGACCGGTCGCTCGGGTAGAGCACGTAGGGGTGGATGCCGTCGACGATCTGCGGGTGCACCGTCACCAGGTCGCGGTCGGCGAACGTGAACACCGTGTCGAGGTGCATCGCGGCCCGCAGCCGCGGCATGCCGGCCACGACGACCTGCCGGGCCGCACCGGCGTCGAAGAGCGCCTTGGCGAACTGGCTGATGGCCTGGCGCGACGTGCGCTCGCTCATCCCGACGAGGACGACGCCGTCGCCGACCGGCATGACGTCGCCACCCTCGAGCGAGGCTTGCGCCCAGTCGACCTCCGGGTCGCCCCACCAGATCGTGGAGTCCTTGTAGCCCGGGTGGAAGGAGTAGATCGCCGTCATGAGCAGCGTCTCGTCCTTGCGGGCCGGCCAGTACAGCGGGTTCAGCGTCAGCCCGCCGTAGATCCAGCAGGTGGTGTCCCGGGTGTACAGCGTGTTGGGCAGCGGCGGCAGCAGGTACTCCCGGGCGTCGGGCGACTCGCGCGCCAGGGAGACGTACCCCGTCAGGTAGTCCTGGGGCATGTCCGCCGTGGACAGCCCGCCGATGAGGAACCGGGCGAGCTCGTGCGGCGCCAACGACTCGAGATAGGCCCGGGTGCCGTCGACCAGTCCCAGCCCGACCCGGTTCGGCACCAGGAGCCGGTCCAGCAGCCAGGCGCGGGCGGCCGGGATCGCCATCGTCTCGGCGAGCAGGTCGTGCAGCTCGACGACCTCGACCCCGCGGGAGGTCAGCTTCTCCACGAAGTCGGCGTGGTCGCGCTGGGCGGCCTCCACCCACATCACGTCGTCGAACAGCAGGTCGTCGCTGTTGGTCGGGGTGAGCCGCTCGTGCGCCAGACCCGGTCGGCAGACCAGGACCTTGCGCAGCCGCCCGACCTCCGAGTGCACGCCGTGGGCAGTCGCTCCGGTGGTTCCCGTCACGGTCCTTCTCCTTGTCTCACAGGGTGACCCAGCCGGTCGCCAACCCGACGACGCCGAGCACCGCGCCGGCCGTGACGACCCCGAACAGGACGAGCTCCGGCGGGCGGAACACCGCCCGGCCCTGCTCACGCCGGGTCATCACGAAGAGCAGCGTGGCAGGCGCGTAGAAGATCAGCGACAGGAGCAGCAGGTCGAGCCCGGCCGCGAACACCAGGAACGCCGTGTAGAGGGTCGCCAGGACGGCGATCACGAGGTCGGCGCGCAGCGTCCGGGCCGGCGCGCCGCCATACGTCTCGCGCCGGAGCCGGAGCTTGAGCGCGTAGGCCGCGGCGAGCAGGAACGGGATGAGCGTCATCGCCGCCGTCAGGTCGAGGGCGAAGTCGAAGGCGTCGGCGCTGAACAACGTGATGACCAGCACGACCTGCGACAGCACGGTGGTCAGCAGCAGGGCGCTGACCGGCACGTCGCGCGCCGAGGTCCGGGACAGGAACCGCGGCATGTCACGGTCCTTGGCGGCGACGAACAGCACCTCGGCGGCCATGAGGGTCCAGGCCAGGTAGGCACCGAGCACGGAGATGATCAGGCCGACGCTGACGAAGGCGGTGCCCCACTCCCCGAACGCCGCGTCGAGCACGCCGGCCATGGAGGGTTGCCGCAGCTCGGCGATCTCCTCGACGGGCAGCACGCCGTAGGACACCATCGTCACCGACGCGAAGATCGCCAGGACGCTGCCGAAGCCCAGCAGGGTGGCCCGGCCGACGTCCTCGCGCCGCCGCGCGTGCCGCGAGTAGACGCTCGCCCCCTCGACGCCGAGGAACACGAAGACCGTGATCAGCATGGTGTCGCGCACCTGGTCGAAGAGGGAGCCGTAGGACTCTCCGCCCCAGTTGCCCGCGAAGACCGCCGGGTCGAACACGAACAGCGCCAGCAGGACGAACACGACGATCGGGACCAGCTTGGCGACCGTCACGACACGGTTGATGGCCGTCGCCTCGGTGATGCCGCGGCGCACCAGCAGGTAGAAGAGCCACAGGCCCACCGACGACACGGTCACGGCGACCAGGGTGTCCCCCTCGCCCAGGGCGGGGACCCACGCGCCGAGCGTGGACATGATCAGCACCCAGTACGTCACGTTGCCCACGCAGGCGCTGGCCCAGTAGCCGGCCGCGGAGAAGAACCCCGTGTACTCGCCGAACCCGGCCTTGGCGTACGCGAACACCCCGGCGTCAAGGTCCGGGCGGCGCACGGCGAGGCGCTGGAAGACGAGCGCCAGGGTGAGCATGCCGCCGCCGGCCACGGCCCAGGCGATCAGCGCGCCGGCCACCCCGGTCTCCTCGGCGAACCGGCTGGGCAGGGAGAACACGCCGGCGCCGACCATGGAACCGACGACCATGGCCGTGAGCGTCCAGACGCCGACCGTCGTCCGGGTCGCCCGCGTGTCCTCCTGCGACGTCATCGTCAGCCCCCCGTCACGCTGCCGGTGGATCCACGTGCCGCCATCGTGGCAGGCAGGTCGGCACTCCGCACCAGGGGCCCGTGCCGGGCGTCACTCCACGGTGACGGACTTGGCCAGGTTGCGGGGGCGGTCGACGTCCTCGCCCAGCGCCACGGCCGCGTGGTACCCGAGGAGCTGGGTGGGGATGGTGAGCAGGATCGGGTCGAGCTCGACCTCGTTGCGCGGCACCTCGATGCGCGACGTCGCGGCGTCGCCGAGCTCGACACCCGGGTGGGTGATCGCCACGACGGCACCGCCCCGGGCGCGGATCTCCTGCGCCGCCGTGATGTTGCGCTCCACCAGGTCGTCGTCGGGGATGATCGCCACCGACGGCAGCTCGGGGCTGATGAGCGCGAGCGGGCCGTGCTTGAGCTCGCTGGTCGGGTAGGCCTCGGCGTGCCGGTAGGTGATCTCCTTGAACTTCTGGGCGCCCTCGCGGGCGACCGGGTAGCCCCGCACCCGGCCCACGACGAACAGGCTCGCGGCGGTCGCGAGCTCGCGCGCCGCTTCGGCGAGCGCCTCCTCGTCGGCGAGGATCTCGCGGATCTGCCCGGGGATCGCCCGCAGCCCGGCGATGATGCGCCGCCCGTCGGCGTAGGAGAGGTCGTGGACCCGGCCCAGCACGAGGGCGAGCAGCGCGAACCCGATCGACATGTGCGTCAGCGCCTTGGTGGAGGCGACCGCGACCTCGGGCCCCGCGTGCAGGTAGATGCCGCCGTGGACCTCGCGGGCGATCGAGGACCCGACCGCGTTGACGAGCCCGACGACGGTGCCGCCCTTGCGCTGCACCTCGCGGACCGCGAAGAGGGTGTCGGCGGTCTCGCCCGACTGGCTGACCACGACGTACAGCGTGGTGGGCTCGATGATCGGGTTGCGGTAGCGGAACTCGCTGGCGGGCTCGGCGTCGGCGGGGATCCGCGCGAGGTCCTCGATCATCGAGGCGCCGAGCTGACCGACGTAGTACGCCGACCCGCAGCCCAGCACCTTGACCCGGTCGAAGCGGCGCAGGTCGCGCGGCTCGAGGTTGAGGCCGGCCAGCTTGGCGGTGCCGAACCGGTCGTCCAGCCGGCCGGTGAGCATCCGTTCGACGCTGTCGGGCTGCTCGTGGATCTCCTTGTGCATGAAGTGCGCGTGGCCGTCGAGCTCCAGCTCCTCGACGGTGAGGTCGAGGGTGACGGCGGACCGGGCCGTCCGCTCCTCGCCGGCGGTGAAGCTGTGGAATCCGTCGGCGGTCACGGTGGCGAAGTCGCCGTCGTCGAGCAGCACGACCTGGCTGGTGTGCCGCACGATCGCCGCCGGGTCGGACGCGACGAACATCTCGCCGTCACCCACGCCCAGCAGCAGCGGGGACCCGTTGCGCGCCACGACGACGCGGTCGGGGGTCTCGACGTCGAGCACGGCGAGGGCGTAGGTGCCGTCGATCTGCGCGACGGCGGCCCGGACCGCGTCCTCGACGCTCAGCCCGGCGTCGAGCTCGCGGGCCACGAGGTGGGCGACGACCTCGGTGTCGGTGTCCGAGGTGAGGTCCACACCGTCGTCGGCCAGACGGCTGCGCAGCGTGGCGAAGTTGTCGATGATCCCGTTGTGGACCACGTGCACCCGGCCGTCGGCCGAGGTGTGGGGGTGAGCGTTGCGCTCGCTGGGCTCGCCGTGGGTGGCCCACCGCGTGTGCCCGATCCCGGTGGTGCCCGTCAGGCGCGCGGGCAGGGCGGCCTCGAGGTCGCGGACCCGGCCCCGGGAGCGCACCACCCGGGACGGGCGCGCGTCCGAGCGCGGGTTGAGCACGGCGATGCCCGCGGAGTCGTACCCGCGGTACTCGAGCCGGGTGAGGCCCTCGACGAGGACGGGCGCGGCCTGCTGGGGGCCGACGTAGCCGACGATTCCGCACATGGTTGCTGCTCCGGAGGGTGTGGTGGGACGGGGTGACGAGCAGGTCAGCCGGTGACGATGCGGCGGACCTGCCGCTCGGTCAGGACCGGAGCGGCGACGACCCGGGCCCGCAGCTCGGCGACGATCCGGGCGTAGACCTCGTCGTTCCGGTGGCCGGCGGTCCGCAGGCTCGCGTGCCGGCGCCGGACGTAGTCCTCGACGGGTTCGGCGTACCAGGCCAGGACGTCCTCGACCACGCGGGCGCCCTCGGACGCCGTGAGGCCGGTCGTCGCGGCGATGCGCGCGACGAGCTCGGGGTCGATGCCGTGCTCCTGCATCCCGCCATGGTGCGCTACCGCGGGCCGACTGTCCACCTCCTGCCCGATTTCGGGCAGGAATCGCTATGTCGCCTCGGCCTCGAGCAGGCCGAGGGCACCGTCCAGCGCGCTGACGGCCCCGGCGGGGTCGACCCGCACGGTGGCGAAGGCGCTGACCACGAGCGCGGTGCACAGGTCCGCGACACGCTCACGTTCGGCGGCGTCACGGTCGCCGAACCGGGCGTCCACGCCGCGCCTTAGCGCGGAGCGCAGCTCGGCCCGGTAGGCGGCGACGGTCCGGCGGACGGTCTCGTCGCGGGAGATCGGCGACCCGGAGGTGTTGACGAGCAGGCACCCGCTGTCGGCCTGGATCGAGTCGGCGCGCAGGAGCGCCGACCGCAGGCCCACGACGTAGTCGACGACCGCGTCCGGGCCGACGGGGTCGGCGACGAGGGGGCGCAACCGGGGACGCACGACGTCGTCGAGGTAGGCCTGCACGGCGGCGTCGAAGAGGCCGCGCTTGGACCCGAAGGCGTGGTACAGGCTCGAGCGGTTCAGCCCGGTGGCCTGCTCCAGGGTGGGGACGGAGGTCGCCTCGTACCCGGACCTCCAGAACACGCCGAGCGCGGCGCGCACCACCTCGTCGGTGTCGAAGGTCTGCGCCCTACCCATGCCACGCTCCCGGTTTGCTGCAACGATCGTTCCACTATACGTTGTGGAACGAGCAGTGCAGAACGACCGTGCCGTCCACCGACCGAGGAGCGACCCCGATGATCGTCACGGGACTGGTCCTGACCGGCCTCGCCGCCGCACTGCACGTCTACATCTTCTGGCTGGAGTCCTTCGCCTGGACCACCCGGGCGCGCGCCGTGTTCGGCACGACGGCGGACCAGGCGGCCGCGACCCGCGAGCTCGCCTTCAACCAGGGGTTCTACAACCTGTTCCTCGCGATCATCGCCGTGACCGGCATCGTCCTGACGCTGCTGACCGGAGCGTCCGACGACCCGAGCCCGGCCGGCGCGTCGCTCCTCCTCGCGGGCACCGGCGCGATGACGGCGGCGGCCCTGGTGCTCCTGGTCTCCTCGCCGGACAAGCGCCGCGCCGCCGTCACCCAGGGCACGCTGCCGCTGCTCGCCGTCGTCGCCGTGACGGCGGCCCTCCTCTCCTGACCCACCGACCGACCGCAGCACCCCACCCTTCTCGGGAGTTCCACCATGTCCCAGGCCACCTCCACCCAGATCCAGCTCGCGGCCCGCCCCACGGGCTGGCCCACCGCGGAGACCTTCCGCACCGTCGAGGTCACCTACGGCGACCTCGAGCCCGGCCAGGTCCGCGTCGCCAACGAGTACGTGTCCGTCGACCCCTACATGCGCGGTCGGATGAACGACGTCAAGAGCTACGTCCCGCCGTTCGCGCTGGACGAGACCATGACCGGCGGCGCCGTCGGCCGGGTCGTCGAGTCCGCGTCCGACGACGCCCCCGTCGGCGCCCTGGTGCTGCACCAGTACGGCTGGCGCGACGTCGTCCAGGAGGACGCCGGCGGGTTCCAGGTCCTGCCCGAGATCCCCGGCGTCCCGTCGTCCCTCTACCTCGGCATCCTCGGCATGACCGGCCTGACCGCCTACGTCGGTCTCACCGCGATCGCCGACCTGCGCGAGGGCGACACCGTGTTCGTCTCGGGTGCCGCCGGTGCCGTCGGCACGGCCGTCGGCCAGATCGCGCGCCTCCTCGGCGCGGGACGCGTCATCGGCTCCGCGGGCTCGGCCGAGAAGGTCGAGCTGCTCACCAGCCGGTACGGCTACGACGCCGCGTTCAACTACAAGGACGCCCCCGTGCGCGAACAGCTGCGCGAGGTCACCCCGGACGGCGTCGACGTGTTCTTCGACAACGTCGGCGGCGACCACCTCGAGGCGGCGCTGGACCGGATGAACACCGGCGGACGGATCGCCCTGTGCGGCGCCATCTCGCAGTACAACGACACCGAGCGCACGCCCGGCCCGGACAACCTGGCGAACGCGATCACGCGGGGACTGACGCTGCGCGGCTTCACGCTGGGCGGCTACCTCGACCACGCGCCCCGGTTCCGCGAGCTGATGACCGGCTGGTTCTCCGAGGGGAAGATCGCCTACGACGAGACCGTCGTGGACGGCATCGAGAACGCCCCGCAGGCGTTCCTCGACATGATGAGCGGCGGCAACGTCGGCAAGATGCTGGTCCGCACCGGCGCCTGAGACCCCTCCGTGGGCGGGCACCCCGGTGCCCGCCCACCGGTCAGGCCCGCACGCCGGCCGGGACCGACCGCGCCCGCCACCGACGCAGCGGGCCGTACCGCGGGCTGGTCAGCAGCACCACGGTGAACACCGCCCCCTGCACCAGCACGACCATCCCGCCCGAGGCGGCGTCGAGCCAGTACGACAGGTAGATCCCGACGATCGAGGACAGCGCCGAGATCGTCGGCGCCAGCACCAGCATCCGTCCGAACCGCTGGGTGAGCAGCGACGCCGTCGCCCCGGGGATGATGAGCATCGCCACGACCAGGATCACGCCGACCACCTGCAGCGTCACGACGGCGGTCAGGGCGAGGACCCCGAGCAGCAGGGCGCTGAGCCGACGTGTCGACAGCCCGATGGCGTGGGCGTGGGTGGGGTCGAAGGCGAACAGCACGAGGTCGCGCCGCTTGACCAGCAGCACGGTCGAGCCGACGACGGCGAGCACGAGCACCTGCGCCAGCTCGACCGACGAGATCCCCAGGACGTTGCCGAAGATGATGTGGCTCAGGTCGGTCTGGCTGGGCGTCACCGAGACGAGCACCAGCCCGAGGGCGAACAGCGTCGTGAAGACGATGCCGATCGCGGCGTCCTCCTTGACCCGGCCGGAGTCGCGCACGGCACCGATGAGCACCACGGCCAGCCCGCCGAAGACGAGCGCACCCAGCGCGAACGGGGCTCCCAGGATGTAGGCGATGACGACGCCGGGCAGCACGGCGTGCGAGACGGCGTCGCCCATGAGCGACCAGCCGACGAGCACGAGCCAGCAGGACAGCAGCGCCGCGACGACGGCGGCGACCGTCGTCGTGACGAAGGCCCGGACCATGAAGTCGTAGGACAGCGGTTCGAGGAGCAGGTCGAGGAGGGTCACGAGGCCTCCCCTCCGAGCGCGTCCAGCGGCACCTCGAGACCGAAGGTCCGCGCCAGGTGGTCCGGTTCCAGCGCCTCGGCGACCGACCCGTGGAACAGCACCCGGCGCAGCAGCAGGACCGCCTCGTCGGCGAGCTGCGGCAGGGCGTGCAGGTCGTGGGAGGAGACCAGGACCGTCCGTCCGTCCGCGGCGAGCTCGCGCAGCAGGCGCACGATCGTGGCCTCGGAGCGCTTGTCCACCCCCGCGAAGGGTTCGTCGAGCAGTAGCAGGCGCGCGTCCTGGGCGATGCCGCGGGCCACGAAGGCGCGTTTGCGCTGGCCGCCGGAGAGCTGGCCGATCTGACGGTCGGCCAGGTCCGTCAGCTCGACCCGGTCGAGCGCCTCGGCGACGGCCTCCCGGTCGGCGGGGCGAGGGCGGCGCGTGAGGCCGAGGTGGCCGTAGCGTCCCGTCATCACCACGTCGTGCACGGAGACCGGGAAGTCCCAGTCGACCGCCTCCGTCTGGGGCACGTAGCCCACCAGACCCTGGCGCCGGGCGCGGGCGGGGGTGCCGCCCGCGACCCGTACCCCGCCGTGCGTCACGTCGACCATGCCCATGAGGGCCTTGAACAGTGTGGACTTGCCGGAACCGTTCATCCCGACCAGCCCGCAGACGGTCCCGGCGCCCACGCGCAGGGTCACCCCGTCGAGGGCCAGCACGTCCCCGTAGCGGACGGTGACGTCGTCGGCCTCGATCACCGGGGCCGCCTCCGTCACGAGCCGGCCCCGTCGCCCGCCGCGGCGCCGGTCAGGCCCGCGACGATGAGGTCGGCGTCGTGCCGCACCAGCTCCAGGTAGGTCGGCACGGGCCCGTCGGGCTCGGAGAGCGAGTCCACGTAGAGCGTGCCGCCGAACCGGGCGCCCGTGGCCTCGACGACCTGCTGCATCGCCGCGTCGGAGACGGTGGACTCGCAGAACACGGCGGGCACGTCGTTCGCCCCGACGAACTCGATGACGTCGGCGACCTGCTGCGGCGTGGCCTGCTGCTCGGCGTTGACCGCCCACAGGTACTGCTCGCTGAGCCCGGCGTCGCGGGCCAGGTAGGAGAAGGCGCCCTCGCAGGTGACCAGCGCCCGCTGCTCGGCGGGCAGGGTCTCCAGCGCCGCGACGAGGTCGTCCTGGACCGCCTGGAGCTCGGCGTCGTAGGCCTCGGCGTTCGCGGCGAAGTCCTCGGCGTGCTCGGGCGCGAGGTCGGAGAACGCGTCGACCATGGTGTCGACGTAGGTCTGGACGTTCAGCGGGCTCATCCAGGCGTGCGGGTTCGGGGTGCCGGCGTAGGCGTCCTCGGCGATGTCGAGCACCTCGACCCCCTCGGAGACGACGACGTGCGGGGCGTCGGCGTCCTGGACGAACTGGCCGAACCACGCCTCGAGGTTCAGCCCGTTGTCGAGGATCAGGTCGGCGTCGGCGGCGCGTCGCACGTCCCCGGGCGTGGGCTCGTACCCGTGGATCTCGGCGCCGACCTTGGTGATGGACTCGACGCGCAGGTGGTCACCGGCGACGTTCTCGGCGATGTCGGCCAGCACGGTGAACGTGGTCAGCACCACGGGACGGTCGTCCCCGTCGGCGGCCTGGCCGGTCGGCACGGCGCACCCGGCGAGCAGCGCCGCGGCGGCCGCCAGGGTGAGCGCTGATCCGGAGGTCCGCGTCAGAGTTTTCGGCATACCGAAAACTGTAGTTCATGGACCGCCGCGCGCTCCAGCCCCGACGACCGACGGGGTGCCGCCGTCCGCCCGGAGGCGTCGGCGGCACCCCGTCCCGGTGCGGTGGGTCCGGCGGATCAGCGGCGACCGGCACCCGCCACGATCGCGACACCGATCGCCGCGAGGCCGATCTGGAAGGCCAGCTCGATCCAGTCGATCCCGCCCGTGTCGGCCACCCCGACGAGGCTGGCGAGCCAGGTGCCGATCAGCGCGGCCACGATGCCGACGAGGATCGTGGCGATGATCGAGATGTTCTGCTTCCCGCGCACCACCAGTCGTCCCAGGGCGCCGATGACGGCGCCGATGATGATGGCGGTGATGATCCCGGTCACTTCCATGCGCGGTTCACTCTCCAGGGTCGAACGGTGGGCCGGACACCAGTGAACCTAGGACACGTCGGACGACGGTGCATGTTCGGGACGTGGCCGCGAGCGACCGTGCCGCCGACCCCACCACTTCGCTCCCTCGACGAGGACGAACACCACCGCGGCCAGCGCGGCCGCCACGGCCCAGTCGGCCGGGCCGATGGGCGCCGAGCCGAACCACGTGTGCATGAACGGCGCGTACACGAACGCCGCCTGGAGCAGCAGCAGCACCGCGACGGAGATCCACACCGCAGGGTTCCCGCGCAGCACGTCGACGGTCAGGCTGGAGCGGTCCAGCAGACGGCTGTTGAACAGGTAGGCGAGCTGGCCGAGGGCGAGCATCGTCACCGCCACGGTCTGCGCCTCGGGCACAGGCACGCCGGACGCCCGGGCCGTGTAGAAGAGGAACAGGGTCGCGCCGCCGATGAGCAGGGAGACCAGCACGACCCGGCGCAGCAGCACGCCGTCGAGGATCGGGGTGTCGGCCGGGCGCGGCGGGCGGGCCATGATGTCGCGCTCGGCGGGCTCGTAGGCCAGGGCGAGGGTCAGGGTGATCGCCGTGATGAGGTTGATCCACAGCACCTGGACCGGTTCGAGCGGCAGCGCGAGACCGAACAGCACCGCCACCAGCATCACCAGCGACTCGGCACCGTTGGTGGGCAGCAGGAACAGCACCGACTTGCGGATGTTGTCGTAGATCCGCCGCCCCTCCTCCACCGCCCGCTCGATGGTGGCGAAGTTGTCGTCGGCCAGCACGACGTCCGCCGCCTCCTTCGTGGCCTCGGTGCCCTTGATCCCCATCGCGACGCCGACGTCGGCCTGGGTCAGCGCCGGGGCGTCGTTGACCCCGTCGCCGGTCATGGCCACGACCTCGTCATGGGCCTGCAGCGCCGAGACGATGCGGATCTTGTGCTCGGGGCTGGTGCGGGCGTACACGTGGACGTCCCGCACGACGGCGCGCAGCTCCGCGTCGCTCATCGCCTCCAGCTCGGCGCCGGTCAGCACCGCGGTGTCGCCGATGCCCATCTCGCGGCCGACGGAGATCGCCGTGCCGGCGTGGTCGCCGGTGATCATCGTGACCTGGACCCCGGCGTCGCGGCAGCGGGCGATGGCGTCGACGGCCTCGGGACGGGGCGGGTCGAGGATCCCCACCAGCCCGCACAGCTCCATGCCGCCGTCGACGTCGGGCACGTCGACCTCGGTCGCGCCGTCCGGCGCGGCGGAGCGTGCGGCGGCGAGCACGCGGAGCCCCTGCTCACCGAGCGCGTCGATCTGCGCGTCCCAGAACGCGCGGTCCAGCGGCTGCGCCGAGCCGTCCGGACCGACCTGGGTCGTGCAGCGGTCCAGCACGTGGTCCGGGGCGCCCTTGAGGTGCACGTGCAGCAGGCCGTCCGGGTCCTCGTCGAGGGTGACCATGAACTTCGTGTCCGACTCGAACGGCACCAGGTCGACGCGGCGCCACCCGGCCGGCTCGATCCCGGCCTTGTGGCCGAGGGAGCGCAGCGCACCCTCGGTGGGCTCGCCGACCAGGGCCCAGCCGCCCTCGTCGGAGCCGTCCGGGACGATGCGGGCGTCGTTGCAGAGCATCATGACCTCGGCCACGGCCACGAGGTCCGGGTCGGCGTCCGGGTCGACCGGGCGGCCGCCGTGGTCCGGGGCGAGCTCCACCACCCCGTGCGGGGCGTAGCCCGCCCCCGAGACCAGGAAGGATCGCGCGGCGGTGCGGACGGTGCGCGCGGTCATCTCGTTCTTGGTCAGCGTGCCGGTCTTGTCCGAGCAGATCGTCGTCACCGACCCGAGCGTCTCGACGGCCGGCAGCTTGCGCGTGATCGCCCGGCGTCGCGCCATCTGCTGCACGCCCAGAGCGAGCGTGATCGTCACGAGGGCGGGCAGCCCCTCGGGCACGGCGGCCACGGCGAAGCCGATCGAGGCCGAGATCAGCTCGTCCACGCCGTACCCGTGCACGAACCGGCCGACGGCCACCATGACCAGGGCCATCGCGACGATCCCGGCCGCGAGGATCTTGCCGAACCGGTCCAGCCGTCGGGTCAGCGGCGTCTCCAGGGCCTGGACCTCGGAGATCATCGTCTGGATCCGGCCGATCTCGGTCGCCCGCCCGGTCGTGGTGACGACGCCGACCCCCTGGCCCGCGGCGACCAGCGTGCCGGAGAACAGCATGTCGGTGCGGTCCCCGATGCCGGCGCCCTCGGGCACGGCGTCCACGCCCTTGTCCGCGGGCACCGACTCACCGGTCAGCGCGGACTCGTCCACCCGCAGGTTGGTCGCGCGCAGCAGGCGCACGTCGGCCGGCACCCGGTCGCCGGACCCCACGCGCAGCAGGTCCCCGGGCACGACGTCGTCCGCCCCGATCTCGGTCCAGGCGTCGTCGCGCCGCACCTGGGCCGAGGCCGACAGCATCCGCCGGATGCCCTCCAGGGCCTTCTCCGCCCGGCCCTCCTGGACGAAGCCGACGGCGGCGTTGATCACCGCGACGGCGAGGATGACGGTCACGTCGACCCAGTCGGCGAGGAAGGCCTTGAGCACCGCCGCCACGAGCAGGATCTCGATGAGCACGTCGTCGAAGTGGACCGCCACCCGCTTCCACAGGGGGTCGCGCTGCACGGTGGAGAGCCGGTTCGGCCCGACCGCCTCCAGCCGGTCGGCGGCCTCCTCGGCGCTCAGGCCCGCGTGCCCGGACCCCAGGGCGGCCAGCACCTCCGCGGGCGGTGACGACCAGGGCGCCTCGGGCGGCGACGGGACGGCTGTGCCGACCGCGGCCGGACCGAGATCCGACGGGGATCCCATACCTCCATCTCACCGCCGATCGGCGACTCCCGCGAGACGACCACCGGGCGGGCGTACCCTGGATCGTGGTGACGAGGCCCACGCGGACGTCATCTTGATGTGATACCCCAAGGGGTATATTCTCGCAGCCATGAAGATCGTCATCGTGGGTGGGGTCGGCGGCGGCATGAGCGCGGCGGCCCGGGCTCGGCGGCTCGACGAGAGCGCCGAGATCGTCGTGCTGGACCGCAGCGAGCACGTCTCGTGGGCGAGCTGCGGGCTCCCCTACCACGTGGGTGGGGAGATCGCCGAGGCCGATGAGCTGCTCGTCCAGACCCCTGAGAAGCTCCGCGCCGCCCTCGACCTCGACGTGCGCACTCGGCACGACGTCGTCGGCCTCGACCCCGAGGCACGCCGGCTCACGGTGCTGACCGACGACGGCACGGACACGGTCGACTACGACGCCCTGGTGCTCTCCCCCGGCGCCAGGGCCGTGCGCCCGCCCCTCGACGGGATCGACTCGGCACGGGTGCACACGCTGCGTTCCATCGGTGACGCCACCTCGCTGCGCGAGCGCATCGACGCCGGGGCGGGACGTGCCGTGGTCCTCGGGGCCGGCTTCATCGGCCTCGAGGCGGCCGAGACGCTCGCCGCCCGCGGCCTGGACGTCACCGTCGTCGAGCTGTCCTCCCACGTGCTGCCCCCGCTGGAGCACGAGGTCGCCTGGCGGGTCACCGCCGAGCTCGAGCGGATCGGCGTCACGGTACGCACCGGCCTGGGCGCGTCCAGCATCGAGCAGGGCGCCGACCACGACACGGTCGTCCTCGCCGACGGCACCCGCCTGCCCGCCGACGTCATCGTGCTGTCCGTCGGCGTCCGCCCCGACACCGCCGTGTTCGAGAAGGCGGGGATCGCCACCGAGCGCGGTGCGATCGTCGTCGACGACCACGGCCGCACCAGCACCGACGGCATCTGGGCCGTCGGCGACGCGGTCACCAGCACCGACGCCGTCACCGGGGTGCGCCGCCCGGTCGCGCTGGCCGGTCCGGCCAACCGCGCCGGCCGCCTGGTCGCCGACGACATCCTGCGGCCCGGGACCGCCCGGCCGGTGCCGCCCACCGTCGGCACCGCCGTCGTGCGGGTCGGCGAGATGACCGCGGCGGCCACCGGCGCGACGCGTGCCGACCTGCGGGCCGCGGACGTCTACTTCCAGACCCTGCACCTGCACCCCGGCCACCACGTGGGCTGGTTCCCCGGTGCGGAGCAGATCCACATGATGATCCACTTCCGGGCCGGCGACGGCGTGCTGCTCGGCGCCCAGGCCGTCGGCCGCGCCGGCGTGGACAAGCGGATCGACGTGCTCGCCACCGCCGTGCGGGCCGGGATGACCGTGGCCGACCTCATCGACCTCGACCTCGCCTACGCCCCGCCGTACGGGGCGGCCAAGGACCCGGTGAACCTCGCCGGGATGGCCGCCAGCAACGTGCTCGACGGCACCCTGCGGATCTGGCACGTCGACCAGCTCGAGGAGGTCCGGCGCGACACGCTCGTCCTGGACGTCCGCAGCCGCGACGAGTTCGCCACCGGGCACATCCCCGGTTCGCTGAACATCCCGCACACCGAGCTGCGCGAGCGGCTCGACGAGGTCACCGCCGCGGCGTCCGGACACCCGGTCCGCGTGCTGTGCGCCTCGGGCGTGCGCTCCAACATCGCCCACCGCGTGCTGTCGCAGGCCGGGTTCGACTCGGCCTCGCTGTCCGGCGGCATGCTCACGCTGCGCGCCGCCCTCGGCGCCACCGCTGACGACCTGCTCATCAGCACCGCACCCGCCGCGTCCACCGAGTCCAGCCCCGTGGGCTGAACCGCACCTTTCCCGAGAGGACCTGACCGATGTCGACCCAGGACGCTGCCGCCCAGCGCAAGATCGTCAACCGGCTCAAGCGCGCCCGCGGCCAGCTCGACGCGCTCATCACCGCCGTCGAGGACGGCCGGAGCTGCCGTGACGTCGTCACGCAGCTCTCCGCCGTCGCCAGCGCGCTCGACAAGGCCGGCTACGCCGTCGTCGCGAACGCGATGCAGGAGTGCCTCGTCGACCCCGACCACACCACCGAGGACGGGCTCACGCCCGCCGAGCTCGAGAAGCTCTTCCTCACCCTCGCCTGACCCGGACCCGAAGGAGAACGACCCCATGTGCTACCCCGCCACCTGCTCCACCTGCGGCAAGACGACGTGGAGCGGCTGCGGCCAGCACGTCGCCGACGTGCGCCGCTCCGTGCCCGCCTCCCAGTGGTGCGACGGGCACGCCGACGCCCCGCGCGGCGGCGGGAGCTTCTTCTCGCGCCTCTTCAACCGCTGAGACGGCGACCGGCCGGCCCTCGACCTCACCCGGGTCGGGGGCCGGCCGCGTCGCGTCCGCACCGCGCTGCTGCGGATCGGCCGGTGGCCACGGCGGGCGTCCGGCTTGCCGGTGACGCCGCGCCGGGCCAGTCTCGACGCCATGCGTCTGGACCGGACCGGGCTCGGTCGTGCCACGCTCGCCCGTCAGCTCCTGCTGGAGCGGGCGGACGCGTCCGTACCGGACGCCGTCCGCCGGGTGGGCGCGCTGCAGGCGCAGGAACCCGCCGGGCCGTACCTGGCGCTCTGGAACCGCGTCGCGGGGTTCCGCCCGGACGACCTGGACGCCGCTTTCGCCTCCGGCACGGTGGTGCGCGCCACCCTGATGCGGGTCACGCTGCACGCCGTCCACCAGGACGACTGGGCGGCGTTCCACCACGCGATGACGCATCCGCTGCGCGGCTCCCGGCTGAACGACCGACGTTTCGCCCCGGCCCGGCTGACCCCCGCCGAGGCCGACGAGGTGCGGGACGCCGTGCTGGCCTTCGCCGACCGGCCCCGCACCCAGGACGAGATCGTCACCGAGCTGAGCCGCCTGCTGGACGACGAGCGGGCACCCGCCACCTGGTTCGCGCTGCGGACCCTGGCCCCGCTGCACCACGTCCCGAGCGGGGCACCGTGGTCCTTCAGCCCGCGCGAGCGGGTCTACCGCGCCGGCGCCCGGACCGCCGCGAACGAGCCGCCGGCGGGGGACGACCCCGCCGTCGTGCACCTGCTGCGGCGCTACCTCGCCGCCTTCGGCCCCGCCACCGAGGCGGACTTCGCCCGGTTCACGATGCTGCGCAAGCCCTGGACCGGGCCCGCGGTCGAGACCCTGCGGCCGGAGCTCGTCGAGATCGACGGGCCCGACGGCGTCACCCTGCTGGACCTGCCGGACGCCCCACGGCCCGCCGCCGACACCCCCGCTCCCCCACGCCTGCTGGGCATGTGGGACAGCCTCCTGCTCGCCCACGCCGACCGGACCCGGGTGGTGCCCGAGGCGTTGCGCGGTCACGTCGTGCGCCGCAACGGCGACACCTTGGCGACCGTGCTGGTGGACGGCCGCGTCACCGGGTTCTGGCGGGCGACCGACGACGGGATCGACGCGGCCGTCGTCGAGCCGCTGCCCGACCGGGTCTGGTCCGCGCTGGCCGCCGAGGCGGCCTCGCTGCAGGAGCTGCTGGCCGACCGCGAGCCCGCGGTCTTCCGCCGCTACCGGCGGTGGTGGGACGAGCTGCCGGCCGTCGAGGTGCGCCGGCTCGCGGACGCCCGGGACGCGGCCGTGCGCTGAACGCCGGGCACCGTCCGGGTCAGGCGGAGTCCCGCCAGACGATCTCCGTCGGCAGCGTGACGTCGTGCGCCTCGTGGCCGCCGAGCTGGTCGAGCACGAGCCGCGCCGCGGCCCGGCCCATGTCCCGCGCCGGCTGCCGCACCGTGGACAGGTGCGGCGTGCTGCGCGTCGCCCAGGCGCTGTCGTCGAAACCGACGAGGCCGACGTCCTCGGGCACCCGGCGCCCGCATGCCCGCAACGTCTCCAGCGCTCCGGCCGCGACCGCGTCCGACGCCGCGAAGACGCCGTCGAGTGCGGGCTCGCGGTCCAGCAGCTCGGCCATGCCGGCCACGCCGGCCTGGTACGAGTAGAGCGGGTCGTCGACGACCAGACGCGGGTCGAAGCGGTCGCCGAGGGCCTGCTGGAACCCCTCGAGCCGGTCGGCGCCGGAGTCGCGGTCCAGGGCGCTCGCGAGCATGCCGACCCGCCGGCGCCCCGTGGCGAGGAGTCGTTCCGTGATCTGCCGCGCAGCGGTGCGGTTGTCGATGCGGACGTGCGGGACCGACGCGCGCCCGGCCGGGTGGCCGACGAAGGCCGCCGGCAGGCCGAACTCCACGATCGCGTCGGCGACCGTGTCGTCGGACCGGGCGGACACCAGGACGGCGCCGTCGACGAACCCCCCGCGCAGGTAGCCGGACACGCGCTTCGCGTCCCGGTCGGAGTCGACGACGAGCACGACGAGCTGGTGGTCGGCGTCGGCGACGACCTCGTTCGTGCCGAGCAGGATGGACCCGATGTTGGGGTCCTCGAGGAAGAGCTGGTGCGGCTCGTGGACCACGAACCCGACCGCCCACGTCTTGCTCCGCGCCAGGTTGCGCGCCGCGGTGTTGCGGACGTACCCGACCTCGGCGATCGCCGCCTCGATGCGCGCGCGGGCGTCCGCGGAGACGTACCCGGCGCCGTTGAGCACGCGGGAGACGGTGCCCCGCGAGACCCCCGCCTGCGCCGCGACGTCGTGCACCGTCGCCCGGGTGCGGCGTGGGGAGGTCATGCCGACATCGTATCGTTCCAATCCGTGTGTGCACGTGGACACACCACGTCGCAGCATGTATCGTCAACGAGTGTGTGCACGTGCACACACAGTTTCTTCGAGGACGAGGATCGGCAGTCGACGTGGACATGCGTACTCACCAGGGACGACCTGGTCTCCCGCGCCCCGGGATCGCGTTCGGGGGCGACTACAACCCCGAGCAGTGGTCCCGCGAGACGTGGGAGCAGGACGCCCGGCTCATGCGCGAGGCCGGCGTCGACCTCGTCGCCGTCAACGTGTTCGGCTGGGCCGAGATCGAACCCGCGCCCGGGGTGCACCGCTTCGACGACCTGGACACCGTCCTGGACATCCTGCACGCGCACGGTGTGGCGGTGAACCTCGGCACCGGCACCTCGACACCCCCGCCGTGGCTCACCACCGCGCACCCCGAGATCCTGCCCGTCACCCGGGAGGGCGTCACCGTCAGCCCGGGCGGCCGCCAGGCCTGGTGCCCCAGCTCGCCGGTCGTGCGCGAGCACGCGATGCGGCTCGTGGAGACCGTCGCCGACCGCTACGCCGACCACCCGGCGCTCGCGATGTGGCACGTGTCCAACGAGCTCGGCTGCCACAACGCGCTGTGCTACTGCGACGAGTCAGCACGCGACTTCCGGCGCTGGCTCGCGGAGCGCTACGGCACCGTCGACGCGCTCAACGAGGCCTGGGGCACGAGCTTCTGGAGCCAGCGCTACGGGTCGTTCGACGAGGTCCTCCCCCCGCGCCACGTCGAGTCCCCGGAGAACCCGACCCAGATGCTCGACTTCCGGCGGTTCAGCTCGGACACGCTGCTCGACTGGTACGACGCCGAGGCCGCGATCCTGCGCGAGCGCAGCACGGCGCCGGTCACCACGAACTTCATGGTCGCGGCCCACATCGACACCCAGGACTACTGGGACTGGGCCGACCACATGGACGTCGTCGCCAACGACCACTACCTCGACCACCGCCTGCCGGACCCGTGGGGCGAGCTCGCCTTCACCGCCGACGCCACCCGCGGGCTGGCGGGCGGGCGCCCCTGGATGCTCATGGAGGCCGCGGCGGGCGCCGTCAACTGGCAGCCGCGCAACATCGCCAAGCGGCCCGGTGAGCTCGAGCGCATGGTCCTCTCCCACGTCGCCCGTGGCGCGGACGCCGTCTGCTTCTTCCAGTGGCGCGCCTCGCGCGCCGGGGCCGAACGCTTCCACTCCGCGCTCCTGCCGCACGCGGGCACCGACTCCGCGCAGTGGCGCTCCACGGTCCGGCTCGGCGGGATGCTCGACGCGCTCGACGAGGTCACGGGATCGGTGCTGCGGGCCGACGTGGCGCTCCTGTTCGACTGGCAGGCGTGGTGGGCGGCCGACCGTCCCGGCCACCCCACCGGGGACGTGCGCTACCTCGACGAGGTCCACGCGATGCACGCCGCGCTGCGCCGGGCCGGCGTCGCCGTCGACGTCGTGCGCCCCGGCGACGACCTCGAGGGGTACCGGCTCGTGGTGGTGCCCACCCTGTACCTCGTCACGGACGCCACGGCCGCGGAGGTCGACCGGTTCGTGGCCGACGGCGGCACGGCCCTGGTCACCTACTTCTCCGGCATCGTCGACGAGCACGACCACGTCCGCCTGGGCGGCTACCCGGGGGCGTTCCGCGACGTGCTCGGGGCGCGCTCGGACGAGTTCTTCCCGCTGCAGGCGGGCGAGACCGTGTCCCTCGACGACGGCCGCCGCGCGAGCGTGTGGACCGAGCGCCTCGAGGCCCGTGGGGCGGAGGTGCGGGCACGCTTCGCCGACGGCCCCGTCGCCGGGTCCCCGGCCCTCACCCGACACCGGTACGGCGGCGGCGCCGCCTGGTACGTGGCGGCCCGCCTCGACGACGCCGGGCGCCAGGACCTCGTCACGGAGGTCCTGGCCGACGCCGACGTCCCGCCCGTGCTGCCCGGTGCCGGCGGCGACGTCGACGTCCTGCGCCGCACGGCCGACGACGCCTCGTACGTGTTCGTCGTCAACGGCTCGGACGAACCCTTCGTCGCGCAGGTCAAGGGCACCGAGCTCCTGACCGGCCACGACGCGACCGAGCACCACGTGGCCCCGGGCGACGTCGCCGTCGTCCGCGAGCACCCGCAGGACTCCCGACCGACCTCGGAGGAGGACGCATGACCACCACCGGACCGGCCGCCACGGCGGCCCGCACGACCCGCGGCGCACCGGCGCGCCGACGGCGGTCGTCGCACGGCGGCGCCGTGGCCGTGCTCGTGTCGCCGTTCCTCGTGCTGTTCGCGCTCTTCTACCTCGCACCGATCGCGTACGCGGCCTACCGCTCGTTCTTCGTCGTCGAGCGGGAAGGGACCTTCGGCGCGGCGACCGAGGTCTTCGGCGGGTTCGCCCAGTACCGGCAGGTGTTCGAGAACGACGCCTTCTGGGCGTCGCTGGGCCGGGTGCTGCTCTTCGGCGTCGTGCAGGTCCCGGTGATGCTCGGCATCGCGCTGCTGCTGGCCCTGCTCATCGACTCGACCCTGGTCAAGGGCAAGCGGTTCTACCGGCTGGCGTTCTTCGCGCCCTACGCGGTGCCGAGCGTGATCGCGGCGATCAT
Organism: Isoptericola sp. 178; assembly: GCF_030586525.1. Taxonomy (NCBI): domain Bacteria; kingdom Bacillati; phylum Actinomycetota; class Actinomycetes; order Micrococcales; family Promicromonosporaceae; genus Isoptericola; species Isoptericola sp. 178. The sequence continues at coordinate 174,475 of NZ_JAUQYN010000005.1, forward strand.
GTGGGGCTTCCTCTACTCGCCCAGCCTCTCGCCGTTCGAGGTCGTCACCAGCAACGTGGACCTGCTCGGCAGCTCGCTGGTGCTGTGGTCGATCGCGAACGTCGTGACGTGGGTCTACATCGGCTACAACATGCTGATCATCTACTCCGCCCTGCAGGCCATCCCGCAGGACATCTACGAGGCCGCGCGGATCGACGGCGCCGGGCAGCTGCGCATCGCCCTGTCGGTGAAGATCCCGCTGGTGATCCCGGCGCTCGTGCTCACCGGCGTGTTCTCGATCATCGGCACGCTGCAGCTCCTCACCGAACCGCAGGTGTTCCGGACGTTCACGACCTCGGTCAGCTCCACGTTCACGCCGAACCTGCTGGTCTACACCACCTCGACGGTGCCGAACTTCAACCTTGCCGCAGCGTTCTCGGTGGTGCTCGCACTGCTGACGTTCGTGCTGTCGTTCGTCTTCCTGCGGCTGACGCAGAGGAGGGCCTTCCAGTGAGCATGCTGACCCGGACCGCGGGGTACGGCCCCGAGAACACGCGCACCCGCACGGTGCGCGAGCCGCTCATGTCCCGGATGGCCGCCACCCTCGTGATGGCCGTGTTCACCCTGTACTTCCTCATCCCGCTGTGGTGGCTGTTCGTCGCCTCGACGAAGTCGCGCGGCCAGATGGCGTCGACGGCGGGCCTGTGGTTCGCCGACTGGCAGCTCTGGGAGAACCTGCAGTACGTCTTCACGTACGACGGCGGCGTCTACCTGCGCTGGCTGGCCAACGCCGTCCTGTACGCCGGCGTCGGTGCGCTGCTCGGCACCCTGCTGGCCTCCATGTGCGGCTACGCCCTGGCCAAGTACGCGTTCCGCGGGCGGAACCTGCTCTTCAACGTGATCCTCGGCGGCGTGCTCGTGCCCGTCACGGCGCTCGCGCTGCCGCTGTTCCTCATCTTCTCGGCGGTGGACCTGACGAACACGTACTGGGCGGTGTTCCTGCCGAGCCTGGTCAGCCCGTTCGGGGTCTACCTGTCGCGGATCTACGCGGCGGCGAGCGTCCCGGGCGAGCTGCTCGAGGCGGCGCGCCTCGACGGCTCCGGGGAGGTGCGGACCTTCTTCACCGTCTCGATGCGACTGATGGCGCCCGCGCTCGTCACCGTCTTCCTGTTCCAGTTCGTGACCATCTGGAACAACTTCTTCCTGCCCCTGGTCATGCTCTCCGACGACAAGCTCTACCCCGTCACGCTCGGGCTGTACGCCTGGAACTCCCAGACCAACGCCGTGCCCGAGCTGCGCACCGCCGTCGTCGTCGGGGCGTTCGTGGCCGTCGTCCCGCTCATCCTCGCCTTCCTCGGGCTCCAGCGCTTCTGGCGCAGCGGCCTCGCGGCCGGCGGTGTCAAGGCATGACCGCGCCGAGACACGACCTGCACCACCCACCCCGTTCAAGGAGGAACACCATGTCCCGTCGACACCTGGTCCGCGCGAGCGCGGCCACCGTCGCCGCCACCGCGATGCTCGCCGCCTGCTCCGGCGGCAGCGGAGACACCACCGACGGCGGCGACGAGGCCGCCGCCTGCGAACCGACGGACGGTCAGGTCGAGCTGACCTACACCGGGTGGGTCCCCGGCATGGAGAGCGCCGTCGAGATCTGGAACGAGAACAACCCCGACATCCAGGTCACCTACAACTCCGGTCCGGCGGGCAACGCCGGCACCTACCAGGACTTCTTCAACCAGCTCGAGGCGGACGAGGCGCCCGACCTCGGCCAGATCGAGTTCGACACGCTGCCGAACTTCCGGGTGCAGGACGGCCTGGTCGACATCGGCGCCTGCGAGGGCGTCCTCGACGCCGGCGACCAGTTCGTGGACTGGACCTGGCAGCAGGTCACGTTCGGCGAGGAGGGGTCGGTCTACGCGATCCCGCAGGACACCGGCCCGATGGCGATGTTCTACCGCGCCGACCTGTTCGAGGAGGCCGGTATCGAGGTGCCGACCACCTGGGACGAGTACGCCGAGGCCGCGCAGGCCATCCGGGACGAGGGCTCCTACATCACCCACTTCCCGCGCACCGACGTCAACTGGTTCGCCGGCCTCGTGTGGCAGAACGACGGTCAGTGGTTCAGCAACGACGGCGACGCCTGGACGGTCGACCTGACCGGCCCGGAGTCCACCGAGGTCGCCGAGTACTGGCAGGGCCTCATCGACGACGACCTGGTCAAGGACACGGCCGGGTTCTCCGACGAGTGGAACAACGAGCTCAACACCGGTGAGCTGTGGACCTGGGTCAGCGCCGTGTGGGGCAGCAACTCGATCTCGTCCGGTGCCCCCGACACCGCCGGCGACTGGGCCGTGGCGCCGATGCCGCAGTGGGAGCCCGGCGCGAACGCGGCGGGCAACTGGGGCGGTTCGACCGTCGCCGTCCTGCAGGGCAGCGAGCACCCGTACGAGGCCGCGCAGTTCGCGCTGTGGCTCAACACCTCCGAGGAGGCGCTGACCACGCTCAACCAGGAGGGCGGTCTCTACCCCGCGACGACGGCCGGTCTTGAGCTGCCGGCGCTGCAGGAAGGTCTCGAGTTCTACGGCGGCCAGGCGATCTTCGACGTCTTCGCCGAGGCGGCCGCGGGCACGGACCCGAACTTCACCTGGGGTCCGACCATGGCGCAGACGTACAACGACGTGGCCGACGGGTTCGGTGCCGCCCTCGGCGGGTCGGGCACCCTGACCGACGCGCTGGAGTCGGGTCAGGAGGCCACGATCCAGACGCTGCAGTCGCAGTCCATCCCGGTGGCGGAGTGACCTCCTCCACCCCCGGGGTGCACCACCTGCGTGCCGCGGGCTCGAGCCTCGTGCTCGACGCCCGCGGCACGCGGGTGCCCGTCGTCGTCCACTGGGGCACCGACCTCGGCGCGCTCGACGACGCGGCGCTGGAGGCGTTCGCCGACGCCCAGGTGCCGGCCGTCACGGCGAGCGCCGTCGGCGCCCCGCTGCGGACGACGCTCGTGCCCACGTCCTCGGACGGCTGGCAGGGCTCACCCGGTCTGTCGGGCTGGCGGCCCGGGGAGTCGGGGTCGGCCGCCCGGCACCCGCACCTGCGGCACACCGGGACGACGGCGACCCCGTCGTCGCTGCAGGTCGGCCTGAGCGACGAGAAGGCCGGGATCGAGGTCGTGGTCACCCTCGGCCTCGACGAGCACGGCGTCCTGGAGTCCACGACGTCACTCACCAACACCGGGCGCGACGACTACGTGCTGGACCACCTCGCGTCCTCCCTCCCGCTGCCCGACCGGGCGGACGAGGTGCTCGACCTCACCGGACGCTGGTCCGGCGAGCGGCGACCGCAACGCGCCCCGCTGCGCGAGGGAACCTGGTTCCGCGGCGCGCGGCACGGTCGCCCCGGGCACGACGCACCGACCGTGACGGTGGTCGGCACGGCGGGGTTCGGCTTCCGCACCGGGGAGGTCTGGGCCGTCCACCACGCGTGGTCCGGGGACAGCGCGCTCCGCGTCGAACGCCTGCCCAGCGCCCGCACCGTCGTCGGCGCCGGGGAGCTGTGGGGTCCCGGGGACGTCGTCGTCGCCGCCGGGGAGACGTACACGTCCCCGCGCACCCTCGCGTGCTGGTCCGACCAGGGCCTCGACGGCGTCTCGGCACGGTTCCACGACTGGGTGCGGGCGAGGCCGGGCCGGGTACGCAGCCCGCGGCCCGTCACGCTCAACACCTGGGAGGCCGTCTACTTCGACCACGACCTCGGGCGGCTGCGGGAGCTGGCCGACCTCGCCGCCGTCACCGGCGTCGAGCGGTTCGTGCTCGACGACGGCTGGTTCCGCGGCCGCCGGGACGAGCGCCGGGGCCTCGGCGACTGGACCGTGGACGAGGACGTCTGGCCCGCCGGCCTGCACCCGCTCGTCGACCACGTGCGGGGCCTGGGCATGGGGTTCGGGCTGTGGATCGAGCCGGAGATGGTCAACGCCGACTCCGACCTCGCGCGCGAGCACCCCGACTGGGTCCTGCGGGGCACGACCCACCGTGACCCGATCCCGTGGCGGTTCCAGCAGGTGCTCGATCTCGCGAACCCGGACGCCTGGACCCACGTGCGGGACGCCCTCGTGGCGCTCCTGGAGGAGTACCCGATCGAGTTCCTCAAGTGGGACCAGAACCGGGACGTGCTCGACGCGCCCTCCCGGCCCCAGGTGCTGGCGACGCGCCGGCTCATGGACGAGCTCCGCGCCCGCTTCCCCGGCCTGGAGATCGAGTCGTGCTCCTCCGGCGGCGGCCGGGTCGACCTCGACGTGCTGGACCGCGCCGACCGGGTGTGGGCCTCGGACACGAACGACGCCCTGGAACGCCAGGCCGTGCAGCGCTGGACCGGTCTGCTCGTGCCGCCCGAGCTGGTGGGCTCCCACGTCGGGGCCGACCGGGCGCACACGACGGGCCGGGTGCACGACCTCGAGCTGCGCCTCGTGACCGCGCTGTTCGGGCACTCCGGGCTGGAGACGGACCTGACGCGCCTCGACGGGGACGACCTCGCGGCGATCACCCGCTGGACGGCGCTCGTGCGCGAGCTGCGGCCGCTCGTGGCCGGCGGACGCACCGTCCGGGCGGACCGGCCGGACGAGGACACGTGGGTGCACGGCGTGGTGTCCCCCGACGCCGCGGAGGCGGCCTTCGCGGTGGTCACCCGGTGGTCCTCGGGCCCGGCGGTGCCCGCACCGCTCGTCCTGCCCGGTCTCGACCCCGCCACCACCTACCGGTTGGAACGGGTCGAGCTGACCGGTCCCCCGCTGGCGGTCGGCGAGACGCTGCCGCCGTGGTGGGTCGCCGGGTCGGTCACCCTGCCCGGATCGGTGCTGGGCAGCACCGGCCTGCCGCTGCCGCCGCTGGCACCCGAGCAGGCCGTGCTGCTGCGCGTGCACGCGGTCGCGTCGTCCCTCTGACGCCGTGCCGGGGGGTCGTGTCAGGACACGGTGAAGTACAGCGGCACCTTGACCGACCTCTTCTTCGTCGCGGTGCCGACGTAGACGACCTTCAGGTAGTGGTGCCCCGGTTCGACCGACGCGGGCAGCGAGACCGTGCGCGAGCCGTCGTGCTTCTTCCTCAGCCGCACCGTCTTGACCGTCACGCCGTCCACCTTGAGCTTGACCTTGCCCGTTAGGGCGACGTTCGACGGCGAGCTCAGGCGGAACCGGACCTTGACCTGCTGGGGACGGTGGACGGTCGTGTCGAGGATGCTCGCCCGCAGCTTCGTCCTGGCCTTGTACACCCGCACGGTGCGGTACCGCACCGTCTTCTCGTAGACGGTGTCACCGGTGTAGACGACCCGGAGCGTCGTGCGTCCGACCGGGAGCTTCTTGCCCCAGATCCGCACGACGACCTCGCCCGAGTCGTCGAGAGTCCCGGTCCCGACGCGCGTCGTTCCGCGGTACACCTTCACCGTGCCCGTCGGGACGGCGTCGGGCCAGTAGTTGTCGGCGCTGTGGACGGCGACACGGAGCTTGTGCGGACGGCCCCACTGGAAGGTCCGGGCCGTGGCGCGCTCCACGCCGATCACCGCCGGGTTCCGCACGACCTCCAGGTCCAGGGTGGCGCTGGCGTCCTCGACGAACGGCGAACCCGTCAGCCTCGCCGTGAGCGTACGGCGGCCGGGGGGCACGTCGTCGGCCGCGAGGGTGAAGACGGTGGCGCCGAGACCCATGCCGGCGATGTCCTGGGTCTGCAGCAGCCGGTCCCCGTCGTACAGGGACATCGTCCCGTCGATCGGCCAGGAGAAGTCCATGAAGGCGGCCACCTCCCACGTCCCCCCGGCGGTGTTCATGACTCCTTGCTGGACGTCGTTGGACCAGATGTGCAGCGGCAGCCGGGCCTTGCCGACGGTGAGCGTCCCGGTGGCCCGCGTGATCTGGACGTCGCCGGCGCTGTAGTAGGTCACCTCGTAGGCGTGCGTGCCGGGGACCTCCGCCGGCACGTGGACGACGCCCGTGCCCCCCGAGACGGCAGCGTCCCGCGGACGCATCCCCGGGTCGTCCCAGGTCACCACCGCGCGTCCGTCCGGCTGGTCGGGGTCGTCGACCAGCAGGTCGGGCGGCGTCGCGACGTCGACCGTGAAAGGCACGACGTCGCCGTAGGCGGCCTGCTGCGGGGCGTCCACGGCCATGACCCCCGGTACGTCGCCCTCCACGACGTCCAGGGTCCCGGTCCACTCCGAGGGCCGATAGGTGGAGTCGCCCACGAACCGGACACTGACCTCGTGCGGTCCGGGCAACGACGGCGGAGGATCGACGACCAGCTCGGAGGAGGGCCAGCGCGTCCGCAGGACCATGTCGCCGTCCACCAGCACCGCGACCGGGCCGCCGATGGAGCGACCGCCCTCGTCGGTGACCCGCACGTCGAGCACGAATCCCCCGCCCGGCCTCCAGACGAAGTTGGTGTCCTGCTCGACGACCACCACCGAGGCCTCGCGTTCGTCGTCAGCCGCGGAGGCCGGGACGACGAGCATCGTGAGCAGACCGAGGGCAATGGCGACCGCCATCGCCACGGTGCGGGTCAGGGCGGTGAAACCGCTGGTCATCGGAGTGATCTCCCGTCACCGTCGTCGATGTCCGGGACAGTACAGTGATCCGCCGCGCCCGTCCAGGACATGTTCAGGCTCCGGTCAACCAGCGGTCAGGCGGGCAGTCCAACGCTCCCGCGCCCTGACCACGGGACGCTCGTCGGCGCCCGTTCGAGAAGCGGATCGTGTGATCACTCAGCACACTGAGTGCAGCCGCCCCGAGGAGCCCCATGAGCGAGACCGCGATCGTCACGCGCGCCATCGAACGACGTTTCGGCGACAACGTCGCCGTCGCCGGCGTCGACCTGACCGTCCACGAGGGCGAGATGTACGGGTTCCTGGGGCCGAACGGCGCCGGGAAGTCGACGCTCACCCGCCTGCTGTGCACCCTGCTGGCGCCGACCGGCGGCACGGCGACGGTTGCGGGCCACGACGTCGTGCACGAGCCCACCGCGGTCAGGCTGCGCATCGGCGTCGCGCTCCAGGAGGCGGCGCTCGACGACAAGCAGACCGGCGTCGAGATGCTCCGCCTGCAGGGCCGCTTCTACGGGCTCACCGCCCGGGAGACCACCCGTCGCGTGGCCGAGCTCCGCGAACTCATCGACATCGGCGACGCGCTGGACGACCGGGTGGGCACGTACTCCGGCGGCATGAAGCGCCGGCTCGACCTCGCGCTCGCCCTCATCCACAACCCGCGGATCCTCTTCCTGGACGAGCCCACCACCGGACTCGACCCCATCAGTCGCGCCACGGTCTGGGCCGAGGTGCGCCGCCTCAACCGTGAGCTCGGGGTCACCGTGTTCCTCACGACCCAGTACCTCGAGGAGGCGGACGCGCTCGCCGACCGGGTCGGCATCATCAACCGCGGCGAGCTGGTCGCCGAGGGCACCCCGGGCGAGCTCAAGCGTTCCATCGGCACCGACGTCCTGGTGGTGGAGGTCGGCGACCAGGTCGAGAACGCCCGCACGACGCTCCGGACGCTCGACGCCGGCACCGGCATCGGTGGCGTCGAGACGGACGGCACCTCCCTCATGGTCTCGGTGGACGACGGCGCACGCGCCGTCAGCCCCGTGGCCCTCGCGCTCGACCGTGCGGGCATCACCGTCCAGCAGCTCGCGCTGCGTCACCCGACACTCGACGACGTCTTCTTCCGGGTGACCGGTCACCGCATCCAGGACGACGAAGGAGAGGCCCCATGAGCACCGACACCGCCGTGCGCGACGATCCGGTCTCGGCCCGACCCGCCGGGTTCTGGCGTGACCTGCTGTCCGTCGCGATCCGCGCGCTCCGGCAGATCCCCCGGGAGCCGGAGGCGATCATCCCCGCCCTGGTCATCCCGCTGTTCTTCTTCGTGGTCAACGTCGGCGCGCTCGGCGACGTCGCGACGTTCACCGGCGTCGACGACTTCAAGGCCTTCCAGATCCCCGTGGCGATCATCTTCGCCGTGACGGGCGTGTCGCGGGCCAGCGCCCTGGTCACCGACATCACCGGCGGCTACTTCGACCGGCTGCTCGTCACGCCCATGCACCGCACCTCGCTCCTGCTGGGCCTGATGGTCGCCGACCTCGCGCTGGTCGTCGCCCTGTCGGTGCCGGTGCTCGTCCTCGGCTTCGCCCTCGGCGTCCAGTTCGCCACCGGTGCCGCGGGCGTCCTGGTGTTCCCGCTCCTCGCCGGCCTGTGGGGGCTGGCCTTCACCGGGTTCCCCTACGCCATCGCGCTGCGCACGGGGAACCCGGCGGCGGTGAACTCCAGCTTCCTGCTGTTCTTCCCGTTCGCGTTCCTCACCACCACGTTCCTGCCGCTGGACGCCCTGACCGGGTGGCTGGCGACCATCGCCCAGTTCAACCCCGTGACGTATCTCCTCGCCGCGCTGCGGTCGCTCATCATGGAGGGCTGGGACGCGACCGCGCTCTGGCAGGGCCTCGCGGCGATCGCCGTCGTCGGCGTCCTGAGCTTCGTGCTGGCGTTCCGCGCGCTGCAGGGCCGCACCGCCCGCACGTGACGGGCGCCGTCACATCCCCTGGCGGACGGCGCGGGCCAGCCGCGGCGGGACCTGCACCGTCCGCCCGCCGACGTCGACCGGCACCAGGGCGGGTGCGGTCGCCTTCCACCGTGCCCGGCGGCTGCGGGTGCGCGACCGGGACATCTTGCGCTTCGGCACGGCCATGGTGTCCTCCTCAGCCCTGGCGGGCCTTGAACTTCGGGTTGAGCCTGTTGATGACGTAGGTGCGCCCCCGGCGGCGCACGACCTTGGATCCCGGCTGGCTCTTCAGGGACCGCAGGGAGGAACGGACCTTCATCGTGCGTCCGCCTTTCCGTAGCGTCGGCGGAACTTCTCGACCCGGCCGGCGGTGTCGACCACGCGGGCGCTGCCGGTCCAGAACGGGTGGCTCGCGCTGGAGATCTCGACGTCGATCACCGGGTAGGTGTGGCCGTCGCTCCACTCGATCGTCGCGATGGGCCGGCCCGGACCGGAGGGGGTGTCGCCGGCGAGCGTGGACCGGGTCAGGAACGCGAACCCGGCACCCGCGTCGCGGAAGACGACGGGACCGTAGGTGGGGTGGATGTCCTTCTTCATGAGTGGTCCTCTCACCAGCTCGACGTGGTGACGCCGGGCAGCTCACCGCGGTGCGCCATCTGGCGCAGGCGGATGCGGGAGAGCCCGAACGTGCGGTGGTAGGCGCGCGGGCGCCCGTCGACGACGTCGCGGTTGCGCAGCCGGGTGGCACTGGCGTCGCGGGGCTGACGCTGCAGCTCCATGACGGCGACGGCGCGCTCCTCGGGCGTGGACGACGGCGAGGCGATGACGCGCCGGAGCTCGGCGCGGCGCTCGGCGTACTTCTCGACCGTGGCGCGGCGGCGTGCGTCCGCGGCGATCTTGGACTTCTTGGCCATCAGCGGGTCTCCTTGAACTCGACGTGGCGGCGGACGACGGGGTCGTACTTGCGCAGCACGAGCCGGTCGGGGGTGGTGCGGCGGTTCTTGCGGGTCACGTAGGTGAACCCGGTGTCGGCCGTCGAGCGCAGCTTGACGATGGGGCGCAGGTCGGTGCGGGAGGCCATCAGATCTTCTCCCCTCGGGCGAGGATGTCGGCGACGACCGCGTCGATGCCGCGGCGGTCGATGGTCTTGATGCCCCGGGCGCTGACCCGGAGCCGGACGTTGCGGCCCAGGCTGGGCACCCAGTAGCGCCTGGTCTGGATGTTCGGGTCGAACCGTCGCTTCGTCCGCACGTGGGAGTGCGAGACGGAGCGCCCGAAGCCTGGCGAGGTGCCGAGCACCTGGCAGTGCGCGGACATGAGGTCTCCTCTCGTGAAGAGGCCGCGGGCTGGACAGCGGCGCGGCGTGGGCTACAGTGAACCACTGTTGATAATGATTCTCAATCTAGAAAGATTCCCATGCCGGACCTCCACACCTCGCTCAGCGTCCTGGTCGGCGTCGACCCCGTGCTGCGGGACAGCGCCCTGACCGGGCTCGCCGTCGACGCCCCGAGCACCGTCACGGTCAAGCACGACCTGCTGGTCGCCGAGAGCGCCCTGCGTCGCGTCGTGGTGGACGTGACGGGCGTCGTCGAGGACGAGACGCTCCCCCTGGAGCACGCCTGCGTCTCGTGCTGCGTGCGCCAGGACGCGGTTCCCACGATCGCCCGGCTGGCCGCGACCGGCCGCTGGACCGACGTCGTGCTCGCCCTGCCCGTGACGGCCGAGCCGCTCCCGGTCACCCGCGGTCTGGCGGCGATGTGCGAGCCCGGCGGCGAGCTCGAGAACCTGCGCCTGGCCAGCAGCGGCGTCGTCGTCGACCTCACCACCGCCGAGGACGACCTGCTCGGCGACGACTGGTGCGCCGAGCGCGGCCTGGGCCTGACCGGCGACGACGAGCGCGGCGTCGGCGAGGCGCTGGCCACCCAGCTCGAGCAGGCCGACGTCGTGGTCACCACCGGCACCGACTCCACCGGCTCGGGGCTCGTCGACCGCCTGCGCAGCACCGACTCACGGCGGGTCGACGGGCTGCACGCCCTGGCCGTCGACCAGCTCGCGGCGTTCCGGCACCGCACCGAGACCGCCGAGCGCCGCGCTCACCCCCTGGGCGCCCGCGGCGCGCTCGCCCCCGGTGGCGGCACGACCAGCGGCACCGACGTCGACCGGAGCTGGAGCCTCGAGCTCACCTCGTCCCATCCGTTCCACCCCGAGCGGCTCCTGGCCCAGGTCGAGGAGCTCGGCACCGGACGCCTGCGCTCGCGCGGCGCCTTCTCCGTGGCCAACCGACCCGACTCGCTGTGCCTGTGGGACGGCGCGGGCGGCCAGCTGTGCATCGAGGACCTCGGCACGTGGGACGAGGTCGCGGCGGGCGCCGCCCCGCACACGCGGATCGTCGTGGTCGGCGCCGGCACCGTGGACGAGGGCGAGGCCCTGCGCGCGCGGCTGACCGCGGCGTTCCAGGCGGCTCTTGCCACGTCCGACGAGATCGCCGACGGCGGGCTCGCGTGGCTGGGCAGCGAGGACGCGCTGGCGCCCTGGCTGGGTCAGCGCGCGGCGTAGTGCGGGGTCAGGGCAGCAGGCCACGCTCGCGCGCCACGGCGACCGCCTCGGTGCGCGAACGCGTCCCCAGCTTGGTGTTCACGTGCGTCAGGTGCGTCTTGACGGTCGCGACCGACACGACCAGCTCGCGGGCGACCGCTTCGTTGGACCGTCCGGCCGCGACCAGCGCCAGCACCTCGAGCTCCCGTGAGCTCAACGCCTCGAAGGGCTGCCTGACCCGGCCCAGCAGCCGGCGCTGCACCGCGGGGTCCAGGACGGTCCGGCCCGCGGCGGCCGCCCGGACCGCCCCCGCGAGCTCCTCCGTGGGGGCGTCCTTGAGCAGGTACCCCGTCGCGCCGGCCTCCACGGCGGACAGGATCTCGGCGTCCGACCCGTAGGTCGTCACCACCAGCACCGGGACGGCGTACCGGTCCACGACCGTGCGCGTCGCCTCGGCCCCGGTCAGCCGGTCCGGGCCGAACCGCAGGTCGAGCAGGACGACGTCGGCCGTGCCGCCGTCGGCCAGCCATGCCAGCAGCTCCTCGGCGGTCGCGACCTCGTGCACGACGCGCAGGTCCCCGGTGGACTCGACGACGGCGCGCAGGCCGGCCCTGACCACCGGATGGTCGTCGGCGATGACCAGGTCGATCACGGCGCGGCCTCCTCGGCGAGAGGCACCGCGACCGCGAGCGCCGTCCCGCTGCCCGGGGTGCTGTCGACCACCAGGGTGCCGCCGAGCTCCGCCGCCCGCGACCTCATGGCGGCGAGCCCGAACCCGTCGGTCGCCCCCGGGTCGAACCCGCACCCGTCGTCGACGACGTCGAGCACCACGGCGTCCTCGGTGAAGCGCAGCACGACGCCGGCCTGCGTGGCGCGGGCGTGCCGGACCACGTTCGCCAGCGCCGACTGCGCGACCCGCAGCAGCGCGGTCTCCACCGCGAGGGGCAGCGGCCGTGGTGCGCCGCTCGACTCCACGGTCACCGTCAGGGCGCCGGCGTGTCCCGCGGCCTCGTCGGCCGTGGCGGTCGAGCGCTCGGCCACGCGCCGCAGCGCCGCGAGCAGGGTGCCGCCGTCGAGGTCCACGGGGGTCAGGTCGCGCACGAACCGTCGGGCCTCGGCGACACTGCTCGCGGCGGCCTCGCGGGACCGGGCCACGAGCGCCCGTGCCCGGGCGTCGTCGGTCCCGATGGCCTCGTCGGCGGTGCGCAGCAGCAGCTCGATCGCGGACAACGACTGCGCCAGCGTGTCGTGGATGTCGCGGGCGAGCCGTTCCCGCTCCGCCGCGACGGCGGACTCCCGCTCGGCCCGGGCGAGGTGGCGGCGGGCGCGGGTGAGCTCGTCCAGGGCGCGCTGACGCGCCTGGGACTCGCGGACGATCGCCTCGAGGCCCAGCACGACGCCGGCCGCGACGGCGGCACCCAGCACGGGACCGAGCACGAACCCGAGCCACGGCCCCTCGGCGCGCGCCAGGCCGGCACCGACGGCCACGACGGTCGTCGCCGCCACCGCGGGCAGCCCGCGGCGCGGCCCCAGGACGTGCATCTGGAGCAGCAGCAGCGGGAAGGCTGTCCACAACGCCTCCGGGGACAGGGCCAGCAGCACGGCCCACACGACCGTCAGGGCGGTCACCCAGGCGGCGTCCGGCCACCAGCGTCCGCGGGGGGCGTCCACGGGCCGGTCGTGCACCCGCACCACGCGTCGTCCGGCCGCGTACAGCCCCAGCAGCACCAGGGCGACGACCGCGGTCGCCGCGCGCTGCCCCGCCGGCGCCCGGACGACCGTCACGACGGTGAGCACGACCAGGAGCACGTCGAGGCCCACCAGGAGCCCGCGTGCCGCCGTGTGCTGCGGGCGACCGTCCATCCGTCCCACGCTAGCCCGCCCGCCGCGCCGCACATCGTCCGAACGGTTGATCCCGGGATCGACCGTGCGGCGCGACAGGACCGCACCCCGGGGCGATGGCACGCCTCGCCGCGCCGACGACGCTGGGGACATCCCTCGTCGAAAGGACCCGCCGTGTTCGTCGCCCTGCGCGACCTGCGTCATGCCCGGGGGCGGTTCGCCCTCATGACCGCCGTCATCGTGCTCGTCACCTTCCTGGTCACCTTCCTCGCCTCCCTGACCGCCGGCCTCGCCCGCGAGTCCACCTCAGCGGTGACCGACCTGCCCGCCGACCACCTGGCGTTCGCCATGCCGGGGCCGGACGACGCCCCGGCCTTCACCGCCTCGCAGGTCACGGCCGACCAGTGGCGACGCTGGCGAGAGGTCCCGGGGGTGGACGCCGCCGAACCCCTCGGGGTCGCGACGACCCGCGCCGGGTCGGCGGCCGGCACCGCCTCGGTCACGGCGTTCGGGGTCCCGGCCGGCTCGCACCTGCTGCCCGCCGGTTCCCCGGACCTCATCACCGGCGGCGTCCTGCTCTCCCCCGCGGCCGCCACCGAGCTCGACGCCGCTCCCGGCGACACCGTGACCGTCGGGGGGACCGCCCTGGAGGTCGTGGGCACCACGGACGTCGAGGCGTCCTTCGCCCACACCCCGGTGGTGTGGACGACCCTCGCGGACTGGCAGGCCGTCGGCGCCCGCGGCACCGGGTCCGCCGACGACCCGGTGGCGACCGTCGTCGCGCTGACCACGAGCGACGACGGAGCGGCCCGGGGCGACACCGCCGTCGGCACGACCACCGTGACGACCGCCCAGGCACGATCGGCCGTGGCCTCCTACGCCGGCGAGAACACGTCGCTGACGACGATGCAGGGGTTCCTGGTCGCGATCTCGGCCCTGGTGGTGGGTGCCTTCTTCAGCGTGTGGACCATCAGCCGGTCGGCCGACGTCGCCGTGCTCAAGGCGCTCGGCGCCACGACCCGATACCTGCTGCGGGACGCGCTCGGCCAGGCGGCCGTGGTGCTCGCCGTGGGAGTCGGGCTCGGGACCCTGCTCACGGCCGTGGGCGGCCGTCTGCTGCCCGCGACGGTCCCCGTGCTGGTGGACACCACCACGACCGTGCTGCCCGCCGCCGGGCTCGTGCTCCTCGGCCTGGCCGGGGCCGCCGTCTCCGTCGCCCGCATCACCCGCATCGACCCGCACGCCGCGCTGGCCGCGCACTGAATACCCCGCAAGGAGAGACCCGTGGACCTGCACCTGGACCGCATCACCCTCGTCTACCCGGACGGGGCCTCGACGCTCACCGCCGTCGACGACGTCTCGCTCACCGTGCCGGGCGGCACCACGACCGCGCTGCTCGGACCGTCCGGGTCGGGCAAGTCGAGCCTGCTGGCGGTCGCGGCCGGCCTGACACCGCCCACCTCGGGCCGGGTCCGTCTCGGGGAGGAGGTCGCGCTCACCCCGACGACCTCCGTGGCCGAGGCGACGCGGTGGCGCCGCGACCACCTCGGCGTCGTCTTCCAGGCACCGCGGTTGCTGGACTCCCTGACGGCCCTGGAACAGCTCGAGCTGCACGCCCACCTGCGCGGCCGACGGCCCGCCACGGTGCGCCGTCGAGCCCTGGAGCTGCTGGACGCCGTCGGGGTGGCCGACCGTGCGCACCACCGGCCGGCGCAGCTCTCGGGCGGCCAGCGGCAGCGCGTCGCGATCGCCCGCGCGCTGGTCGGGGACCCCGCGGTCCTGCTCGTCGACGAGCCGACCTCGGCCCTCGACCACGACCGCGGCGTGCGGGTGGTCGAGCTGATCACGTCCCTGGCGCGCGAGACCGGCGCGGCGACGCTCCTCGTCTCGCACGACGCCTCGACGCTGGAACCGGTGGACGCCACCGCCCGGCTGGTCGACGCCCGCCTCGCGGGCCGGACCCGGCCGCAGCGGACCGAGGCACCCGGAGGCCGGTGCGTCAGCGCTCCTGCCGGCTGATCTCGGCCAGCAGGGCAGCACGCCGGTCGGCGGGGAGCACGGCGGCCCGGATCGAGTTCTCCGCCAGCCGTGCCCGCTGCCCCGCCGTCATGCCGAGCGACGTCGTCAGGGCCGCGAGGTTGTCGTCCAGGTATCCGCCGAAGTAGGCCGGGTCGTCGGAGTTGACGGACACGTTGAGCCCGCGGCCCAGCATCGCCAGGACCGGGTGGTCCTCCAGCCGGTCGACGGCCCGCAGCGCCACGTTCGACAGCGGGCAGACGGTCAGCGGGACCTGCTCGTCGACGAGCCGCTGGACCAGCGCGTCGTCCTCCAGGGCGCGGATGCCGTGATCGATCCGGTCCACACCGAGCACGTCCAGGGCCTCGACGACGTACTGCGGCGGCCCCTCCTCGCCGGCGTGGGCGATGAGGTGCAGGCCCTCGGCGCGCGCCCGGTCGTAGAGCCGGGCGAAGTTCGACGGCGGGTGGCCGGCCTCGGCCGAGTCCAGCCCGATGCCGACGATCGGCGCGTGCAGGCCGAGGAGGTGGTGGAGCACGTCGAGCGCCTCGGACTCGGGGCGGTCGCGCAGGAACGCCGCGAAGAGCGCGGTCGAGACGCCGTGGTCGCGTTCGCTCGTCGACAGCGCCTCGTCGACACCCTCCAGGACGGCCTCGAGCGGCACGCCGCGGACGAGGTGCGCCTGCGGGTCGATCATCACCTCGGCGTGCCGCACCCCGGCACGCGCGGCACGCGCCAGGTAGGCGGTCGTCATGTCCGCGAAGTCCTGCGGGGTGCGCAGCACGGCCATGTTCGCGTAGTACAGGTCGAGGAAGGACTGCAGGTCGCTGAACGCGTACGCGCGGCGCAGGTCCTCGACGTCCGCGAACGGCAGCTCCACGGCGTTCCGCGCGGCCAGCTCCAGGACCAGCTCGGGTTCGAGCGTGCCCTCGAGATGCAGGTGCAGCTCGGCGAAGGGCAGGGCGGCGGGACCGGGGACGGTGCTCACGCCGTCCACCCTGGCACGATCGTCCTGCCGCCGCCGGGACGGCTCAGCCGGCGACGCGCTCCTTGACCAGCGCGACCACGCGGCCGACGTTCACGGTCCAGCCCACGCCGAAGACCTGCGGTCCCAGGACGTGCTCGGCCTCGGGGTCCCAGAGGCGCTCCTTGGCGCGCGAGATCGTCGGCATCCGGAACTCGTACGGCACGAACCCGACCTTGCCGTGCCACTCACGGTCCTCGGGGTCCTTGCGCAGCTCCTTGGTGACGGCCGCGACGGCGATCGCGAGCATCACCACCTTGTAGAACTTCTTGATCCCGCCGGACTTCTTCTTGCCGCTCTTCTCGGTGTCCATCGCGACCTCCGCTCGTCGGTTCCGCCTCCATCCTGCCGCGCCCGGGTCGGCCAGGCCAGGGGACGGCGCACGTCGGGCCCGAGTCCCCGGCCGATTCGGGACCAACGGCCCTTCTGCCGACCCGTCCGCGGCGCGCATCGTGGTGGCATGCCCTTCACCGACCGCACCCAGGCCGGGCAGCGTCTCGCCGAGGAGCTGGCCGGGCTGCGCGACGAGGACGTCGTCGTCCTCGGCCTCCCCCGGGGCGGGGTCCCCGTGGCGTTCGAGGTCGCCGTCGCGCTGGACGCACCGCTCGACGTCATCGTCGTGCGCAAGCTGGGCGTCCCCTACCAGCCCGAGCTGGCGATGGGTGCGGTCGGTGAAGGGGACGCCCGGGTGGTGGACGACCAGGTCGTCAGCCGCGCCCAGGTCACGGCCGAGGAGCTCGCCGGCGCCGAGGCCACCGAACGCGCGGAGCTGGACCGGCGCGTGCACAGGATCCGCCGCCAGCACCCGCTCGTGCCCCTCGCGGGCCGCACGGCCCTCGTCGTGGACGACGGGGTCGCGACCGGGTCGACGGCGCGCACCGCGTGCCTCATCGCCCGGGACCGGGGAGCGGCCCGCGTCGTGGTGGCCGTGCCCGTGGGTGCCGCGCCGGCACTGGAAGCACTGCAGGAGGTAGCCGATGACGTGGTCTACGTCGAGAGCCCCCGCGCGTTCCGCGCCGTGGGCGAGTGGTACGCGGACTTCCGCCAGGTCGACGACGAGCAGGTCATGGCGCTGCTCGAGCGTGCGACGCACGCGGCCCGGCCCGCCGAGCCCCCGAGCGTGGACCCGCCACCACCACGGGACGAGGACGTCGAGATCCGGGCTGGTGCGCTGATGCTCAACGGACATCTCACCGTGCCGCAGGACCCGGTCGGGCTGGTGGTGTTCGCCCACGGCAGCGGCAGCAGCCGGCACAGCCCGCGCAACCGGCGTGTCGCCCAGGTCCTCAACGAGGCGGGACTGGGCACGCTCATCTTCGACCTGCTCACCGCCCGCGAGGAGTGGGAGCGTCCGATGGTGTTCGACATCCGACGCATGGCCGGGCGGCTGGTCGACGCCACCTGGTGGCTGCGCACCACCCAGGGCTGGGACGACTTCCCCATCGGGTACTTCGGGGCGAGCACCGGTGCGGCCGCGGCGCTGCGGGCCGCCGCCCAGCTCGGCCACGACATCTCCGCCGTCGTCTCCCGCGGAGGCCGTCCGGACCTGGCCGCGGACTGGTTGCACGAGGTCCGCGCCCCCACCCTGCTGGTGGTCGGCGGCGAGGACTCCTGCGTGCTGGACCTCAACCGCCGCGCCCAGCGACGGCTGCGGTGCGAGAACGACCTGGCGGTCGTTCCCGGGGCCACGCACCTGTTCGAGGAGCCGGGCACGCTGGACCGCGCGGCCGAGCTCGCCCGGGACTGGTTCCTCGGGCACATGCCTCAGAGCACCGCCACGTCGCAGGCGGTGCTGCACACCTGAGCAGCCGTGCCGCTACGGTGGAGGTCGTCGACCTCCGGAGGACCGATGACCTTCAGCCACTCCACGGGCACCCGCGGAGCGCGCAAGCCGGGCCGCGTCGTGCGGTGGTTCAACGGGCTGGCCCTGCGCCGGATCCGTCGCCGCGGCGGTCCCGTGCTGGGGATGCGGCTGCTGGCGCTGACCACCGTCGGGCGCCGGAGCGGAGCGGCCCGCACCACCCCGCTGGCCTACTTCCACGGCGGCCCGGACCGGTGGTACGTCGTCGCGTCGGCCAACGGCGCGGCCACGAACCCGGCCTGGTACCTCAACCTCGCCGCCCGGCCCGACGAGGTCGAGATCGTCGTGGACGGCGAGACCGTCCCCGTCCGGGCACGGGAGCTGCACGGCGACGAACGCGCGCAGGTGTGGGGACGCATCACCACGACGTCGCCCCAGTTCGCGAAGTACGAGCGCGCCACGGACCGGCACATCCCCGTCATCGAGCTCACCCGGCGCGACGGGGACGCACCGTCGACCTGACGCGTCACCCGTCGGCGACGCTCCGGCGGAACCGGTCGTGGTCGGCCTGGTTCTGCTCGGCGTACGCGACCGCGAAGTCGGCCAGGGCATCGGCGAACGTCCTGCCCGAGCCGAGGTAGCCGGCGATCGTCACCGCGTCGCCGGAGCGGGCGTGGGCGTGGGCGAGGGTCCGCCCGCACAGCTCGACATAGGCGCCCAGCCGGTCCGTGTCCATCGCCGCGACGTCCGCGGACCCCTTCATGTCGTGGAACTGCCGCCAGTAGTAGTGCCGGCCCACCGAGGTGTCGGACCACCCGAGGAACACGTCGGGGCTGGCCTGCACCAGGCGACGGCCCTCGACCACGCGCCGGCCGGCGTGCGGGTCGGGACGCGTCGGCACGTAGGCCTGCAGCACCGAGTCCGCGGCCTCCTTGACCTGCAGGAACAGGGGTTCGCCGTGGTCGCGCCCGGTGAGCAGCACGACCCAGCACCGCGTCCCGACGCTGCCCACACCGACGACCTTGAGCGCCACGTCCACGACGGAGAACCGCTGCAGCAGGTACCGACGGTCGGGCGGCAGCGACTCGACGTAGCCGGCGAAGGTCTCCGCCACCCGGGTGTGCATCTCCTCGGCGTCCAGGTGCTCCGTCAGGTCGCGCAGGGGCACCAGCAGCGGCGGCTGGCTGCGGATCCGGAGCCGTCCGTCGACGGTCTCGGCGAGCTTGCCCAGCGCCCTGACCGAGTCCCTCCCCCGGGCCTTGGCCATCCCCTTGTCGAACACCTTGCGGTCGGCCTTCGAGGGCAGTGCGCGGCGCACGTCGGCGAGGGACACCTGCTCGTACCAGATCCGCAGCGCGGGCAGATCAGCGAACCGGGACATCGCCCGGGCGTACGTCCGGACCGCACCCCGCGCCGCCCGGCCGCCGACGGTGTCGGACCACCCGTTGTCCCGAGCAGCCACGACGACGCTCGCCGCCAGCCGCTTGACGTCCCACTCCCAGGGTCCGGGCACCGTCTCGTCGAAGTCGTTGAGGTCGAACACCTGGCGCCGCTCCGCCGAGGCGAAGGTACCGAAGTTGGCCAGGTGCGCGTCGCCGCAGAGCTGCACGGGCACGCCGATCGTCGGCGTCGGGGCCAGATCCATCGCCATGACCGCCGCGGAGCCGCGGAAGAAGGCGAAGGCCGACTCCGCCATGCGGGCCCTCCTGACCGGCACCAGCCACGGCAGACGGTCGGCGTCCTGCGCCGCCAGCACCTCGACCGGGTCCGTCCGGTCCGCCGGCGGGGCCCAGCGGCCGTGCGCCGACCGCGGCACGTCCTGGCGCGCACCCCTGCCCGCCTCCGCCCGTGCCTCTGCTTCCGCCGTCCTCGTCGCCATCGTCGTCGACCTCCGACCGGGTGTCGGATCCATCGTAAGGACGGCGCCGCCGCGCGGCGCGGGCAGCCCGACCGGCAGGATCCGCCGCGGGCCCATACCGTGGGGCTCCCGAACGACGAGAGGAGCGAACCATGGCGACCGATCTCACCGACCTCACCGTCCTGGCGATCGTGACGAACTACGGAGTCGAGCAGGACGAGCTCGTCGTCCCGCTGGAGCACCTGCGCGAGCGCGGGGCCGTCGTGACGGTCGCGGCCGCGACCTCCGACGACGTCGCGACGCTCGTGGGCGACAAGGATCCCGGCCGCACGGTCACCCCGGACGTCACGCTCGACGACGTCGACCCGGCCGGGTTCGACCTGCTGCTCGTGCCGGGCGGCACCCTGAACGCCGACACCCTGCGGCTGCAGCCGTCGGCGGTCGAGATCGTCCGGTCCTTCACCCGCTCCGGACGCCCCGTCGCCGCCATCTGCCACGGCCCCTGGGTCCTCGTGGAGGCGGGGGTGACGACGGGCAAGACCGTCACCTCCTACCCGTCGCTCCAGACGGACCTGAGCAACGCCGGTGCCGCCTGGAAGGACGCGCCCGTGGTCGTGGACCCGGGCGAGGGGTGGACGCTCATCACGTCCCGGACCCCGGACGACCTGGACGACTTCCTCGAGGCCGTCGACGAGGTCCTGACCGGATCCTGACGCCCCGGCACGCCGCCGTCCGGGCCCCGTAGCGCGGGACCCGGACGGCGCTGCCGTGCGCGGCCTCAGGCCTCCGGGCTCGTCCTCCCGACGGTGGCCCACACGTGCTTCGACTGCTCGGTCGTGTACCAGCCCACGGCCAGCGAGAGACGGCGCGCGATCATCAGCCCGAGGCCGCCGTGACCGGGGTCGCGGTCCCCGGCGAGCCGTGGCGGCGTGGACAGGTCGTGGTCGGCGACGTCCAGCAGCCAGACCTGCCCGTCACCGAGCAGGCGCACCACCGTGGGCGGCAGGCCGTGGCGGACGGCGTTGGTCGCCAGCTCGGAGGCGATGAGCACGAGCTTCTCGGCCGTCGACTCCGCGGTCTCCGGCCCTCCCTCTCCCAGCCGCTCCTGCAGGCCGGCGCGCATGGCGGCGACCTCGTCGACCTCGGTCAGGATCCATCGCGCGATCTCGGCGAAGTCCTCCGGCGGCGCGGTGTTGGGTAGTTCGTCGTCCTGTCGAACGGTCACGGCGGTCGCTCCTCACGTGCTCGGGCATGGCAAACCGTCACGATCGACGGCATCGTCGGCTACCCGACGATGGGTGGTGGTTCGAACCGCGTACGGGGCGCACGTTCCGGGACCTCGGCCGGCGGGATCTCGTCGATCAGCTCGACCAGCTCCAGGGCCCCGCTCATCTCCAGCAGGTCGATCACGGCCTCGGGGGTCCCGACGAGCCGCGGGCGGGTCTCCATCGTCACGTCCATGAGGATCAGGTGCAGGCCCGAGGAGTCCATGAACGTCACCCGGGACAGGTCGACCGTCTTGGCGCGGCCGTCGAGCGTGGCGGCGAGCTGGTCCCGCACGCTGTGCGTGACGCTGAAGTCGATGTCGCCCCACATCACCCAGAGCGACCCCTGCCGCGCCACGCGGACGCCGCCGGACGCCTGTCGTGCCCCCATGCGTGCTGTCCCTTCTTCCTTCTGACGACGTCCCCGGCCCGGCCGCGCAGGACGCCACGTGCGGTCAACACCCGTGCCGGTGTCGGGAAGTCTTGCACGGAACTCGTCCTTTCTCAGGGCGAGCGTCGTCGGCCCGTCGCCGCCGGTCAGTCCACCGCACGCACGGCGGCCCGGCGGTCCCGTGCCGCCTGCCGGTCGGCCGGCAGGAAGAACGCCAGCAGGGCGATCACCCCGCCGCACACCGCCACGACGACGAACACGAGGTGGATCGCCGCCATGAGATCCGGTCCCGACGGCATGCCGTCCGGACCCGTCGTCGCCCGGGCGTTGACGATCGCCCCGCAGACGGCGACGCCGACGGCCGAGCCGAGGGAGCGGGCGAAGATGTTGATCCCGGTGACGGCACCCCGGATCGTGTGGTCCACGGACGACTGGGCGGCGATCAGGGTCGGCACCGCTGTCAGCCCCATCCCGATGCCGACGAGGAACGTGGTGCCCATCACGGCGACGAGCGGGGACGACTCGCCGAGCAGCAGGCTCGACGCCGTGCCGGCGACGACCAGCGTCGAGCCGATGATCGCCGTGAGCCGGAACCCGAGACGCAGGTAGAACCGGCCGGCGTTGGACGCCGACAGCGGCCACCCCACCATCATGGCCGCCAACGCGAACCCCGCCATGAGGGGCCCGAGACCGAGCACCCCCTGGGCGTAGATCGGCACGTAGGTGGCCAGGCCGAGGACGACCATGCCGACGACCAGCGAGATCGCCGTGGCCACCCCGATCACCCGCCGACGCAGCAGACCCAGGTCCAGGATCGGGTGCGCCACCCGGCGGACGTGCCCGACGAAGACGAGGAGCAGCGCGACGGCGAGCGCCAGCACGGTGACCGACGGGACCGAGACCCAGGCCCAGCTGGACCCGCCCTCGAGCAGACCGAGCAGGAGCAGGGCGCTCCCGCCGGCCAGCAGCACGGCACCACGGTGGTCGATCGGCTCCCGGTCACCGTCGAGCGGGGACTCGTGGTAACGCCGCACCAGCATCCAGGCGGCCAGGGCGCACAGCGGGATGTTGACCAGGAAGATCCAGCGCCAGGACACGAACTCCGTGAAGACGCCGCCGAGGGTCGGACCGACGACGGAGGAGATCGCCCACACCGAAGCCAGGTACCCCTGCACCCGGGCCCGCTCCTCCAGGGTGTAGATGTCGGCCGCGATGGTCTGGGACACGGGCATGACGGCCCCGGCG
This sequence comes from Isoptericola sp. 178, assembly GCF_030586525.1. NCBI lineage: Bacteria > Bacillati > Actinomycetota > Actinomycetes > Micrococcales > Promicromonosporaceae > Isoptericola > Isoptericola sp. 178. Next base: position 196,961 of record NZ_JAUQYN010000005.1, read on the forward strand.
CCGAGACCCTGCAGGACGCGGCCGGCCACCATGGCGCCCATCGACCAGGCGGCCCCGCACAGCACGGACCCGAGGAAGAAGAACCCGACCCCGGCCAGGATGAGCCGCTTGCGGCCGACGATGTCCGAGAGCCGTCCGGCCAGCGGCGTGCTGACGGCCTGGGCGAGGAGGTAGGACGAGAAGAGCCACGGCACCTGCTCGAACGCCCCGAGCTCGTCGGCGATAGTGGCCGACGCCGTGGCGATGATCGTCGCGTCCAGGGCGACCAGGGCCGTGGACAGCATGAGGGACAGCAGGACCGGCCCGCGCTCGGAGCGCAGGCCCACGGACGTCGACGTCGGGGGCACGTCAAGCACAAGCCCCGGGCAAGCGTCGGGTATTCCGGGTGGCCGGTCCGCCCGCGGGACGTAGCGTGCTGCCATGTCGTCCGCACCGCCCCTGTCGGGTCGCACCGCCCTGGTCACCGGGGTCTCACGCCGGAAGGGCATCGGTGTCGCCGTCGCCCGCGAGCTCGCCGGCCTCGGCGCGCACGTGTTCACCCAGCACTACGCCCCGCACGACGCCGACCAGCCGTGGGGCGCGGACGACCTCGCCGCCGTCGACGGCGCCGTCCGGGCGGCGCTGCACGACGGCGCGCGCTCCGGGTCGGCGTCCGCGGACCTCCGGGACCCTGCGCAGGTCGAGTCGCTGTTCGACGCCGCGCGGGCGCTGACCGGCCGCGTCGACGTCCTGGTGTGCAACCACGCGCGCAGCGGCGGGGACGGCTCGATCCTGGACATGACGCCGGAGGCGCTCGACGCCCACTGGCAGACGAACACCCGCTCCACGCTGCTGCTCACCCGCCTGTTCGCCCGGCAGCGCCGCGAGGACGCACCCGCCCTGCGCCCCGGGGAGACGCTGCGGCGGACCGCACCCGCCGACCCGGCCGGCGCGCCCAAGGTCGTGTGGATGACGTCCGGCCAGGAGCAGGGACCGATGCCGGGCGAGGTCGCCTACGCCACCTCCAAGGCCGCCCTGGCCGGCATCACACCCACCGTCGCCGCCGAGCTGCTCGACCTCGGCATCGTCCTCAACACCGTCAACCCGGGTCCCGTGAACACGGGCTACCTCGACCCCGGCACCACCGACCGGCCGCTCGCCGAGCTCGAGGCGCTGCGCGCGGCGACGCCGTTCGGCCGCTGGGGCGAGCCCGCCGACCCGGCACGGCTCATCGGCTGGCTCGTGAGCCCCGCCGGGTCGTGGATGGTGGGGCAGGTGCTCACCAGCGACGGCGGGTTCAGCCTCCAGCGCTGACCGTCGTCGCCCCGGGACGGGGCCCGGCGGTGGCGGACGTCGCTGGGGACCGGGGAGGAGCCATGCGCACCACGACCCACGACGGCACCCTGCGCCGCCTCTCGACGCTCGCGACCCTGCTCGTGTCCACCGCCGGCGCGGCCCCCGCGTGGGCCGCGCCGGACGACGACCCGCCCGAGGTCCTCGACCTCGAGATCGTCGCCCCCCGATCCGGTCTCGGGTCGGCGGGACCGGACGACGTCGTCGTCCGGCTCTCCACCAGCGGCCCGTGGGCCACCGGGGGCGACGAGATCACCCTGCTCCTGACGCGGGACGACGAGACCGGCTCGCCCACCATCTGGTCCGACCTGACGGCCGGGACCTGCGAACCTCCCGGGGAGGTCAGCAGCCGCCCGCCGTGGGAACGGAAGTTCGGCAACCCCTGGGGCGGTTTCTCCCCGCACTGACCCGGTCCGCGGCCCCGACACCGTCGTCGGCTCGGTCGCCTACTTTTGATCGCACTCCGACTGAAGAGAGGTATTGCGCTCTTCGCTTTCGCTGATATCTTGCATAAGTACGGGGGCGGATATCGCCGGTCACCCGCCGGTACCCGCCCCCGATCCATGTGCCCGATGGTGGGCACGATCTCCTTCCGAGAGGAATCCCGACGATGCGACGTACTCTCCTCACCCGGGCCGCCACGGCCGTCGCGGCCGCAGGGCTGGCCCTCCCGGTGGCCGCAGCCGCTCCCGCCGCCGCCGACGCCCACCAGGGCGACCGGACCGCGGGCAGCTCGGCCCAGTGCTCGGGCCGCTCGGTACCGGCGAGCAAGATCTCGTTCCAGCTCTACAGCTACAGCGCCTGGCAGCAGGAGGTCGGGGTCGACGCCGTCCTCGGCGAGCTGGCCGACATCGGCTACAAGAACGTCGAGCCGTTCGGCGGGAGCTACGAGGGCCGCACGGCCGAGGAGTTCCGCGCGCTGCTCAAGGAGCACCAGCTCAAGGCACCCAGCTCCCACGGCGGCACCGACCCGGAGACGTTCGACGAGACCCTCGACTTCGCCAAGACCCTCGGCCAGAAGTACACGGGGTCGGGCGGCTGGTCCGGTCCCGGCGTCCCGTTCTTCGGCGGCTCGACGTCGTGGGAGAGCGCCATGGAGACCGCCGAGGCGATGAACGCCGCCGGCGAGCAGTCCGTGAAGGCGGGCACCGGCAAGCACTTCGGCCACAACCACTGGAACGAGTTCGTCCTCGAGGTCACCGACCCCGCCTCGGGCGAGACGATGAGCTGGTGGGAGGCCGTGGTCCGCAACACCGACCCGCGGTACGTCGCGTTCCAGGTCGACGTCTACTGGGCGACCGACGGCGGCGCCGACGTCGTCGAGCTGCTCGAGGAGTACGGCGACCGCATCGACCTGCTGCACATCAAGGACGGCGACCTGTCCGGCCCGACCCCGGCGTTCGGCACCCAGACCGTCGTCGGCGAGGGTGACATCGACTGGCCGTCGATCCTCGACGCGGCCCAGGGCAAGGTCAAGTACTACGTCATCGAGATGGACGGCGCCCCGACCGACGCGAGCTTCGCGCGGGAGAGCTTCGAGTACCTGACCTGCCTCGACTTCTGACGGGTCCCGCCTCGACCGTGACGACGGCGCGCGGCCCGGAACCGTCCCGACCGACCGTGCCGCGCTGGCCCGCTACGTCGACCACACGCTGCTGAAGCCCGAGGCGACGGCCGCCGACGTCTCCGCGCTGGTCACCGAG
>NZ_JAUQYN010000006.1:0-50667 GCF_030586525.1 Isoptericola sp. 178
CCCCGCCCGGCCGCGGGGGGGGGGGGGGGGCCGCCCCCCCCCCCCCCCCCCCCCCCCCCCCCCCCCCCCCCCCGGCCCGTGCGTCGGCCGTCCAGGTCACCCGAGGCCGGCGGTCGTGCCCGCGACGTTGCGGGCCGGTGCGGCGGCGGCGCGCAGCAGGCGGGCGGCGTGGACGGGATTCCGGATCATCGTCCCGTGGTCCCCCCGGATCGTCGCCCACGACGACCCGGGGCCGCCGATCCGGGCCCAGGCCTCGACGTCATCCTGCCCGGCGAGCGGGTCCCGGTCACCCACCACCGCGTGCACCGGGCAGCCGAGGACGAAGTCCCGGGCCGGGACGATGGACTCGGCCACCCGGGCGTCGGCCCGCCAGACCGACATGAAAAGCGCCACCATCCACTCGTCGTCGAGGACCTCGGCGGGTGCGATCCCGAGGCGACGGAAGCGCGCGACGAACTCGTCGTCGGTGAGGTCGGCGATGCCCGAGTGGTCCCAGCGGTCAGGTGCGGCGGCACCGCCCACGACCAGGGCGCGGACCCGACCGCCCCCCGCCTCGACACGGCGCGCCATCTCGGCCGCCATCATGCCGCCGAGGCTGTACCCGAACAGGACGAGGTCGCTCGGGTCCCGGTGCTCGAGCTCGGGCGCGAGCTGGCGCCACAGGTCGTCGGCGAGCGCGGGGAACGTCGTGTGGGCCGCCTCCTGGTGCCGGCGGTCGCGCCCGGGGAGCTCGGGGACGTGGGTGTGGTGCCCGACGAGCATCGGGGCCATCGGGCGGTAGCTCGCCACACCTCCGCCGCCGTAGGGGTAGAGGGCGAACCAGGCGGGTGCGTCATGCACGGTCGGAGCCTCCGTCGTCATCTCATCACTTGCTCTCGTCGAGGCGTGACTTCTTCCGGGTTGCGGTCCAAGCGCCGACGCCGGTCGGCGGTGGTCCCAGGTGGGGTGAAGAGGTCGTCGAGCAACAACTCGTACCGGGCGAGCGTCCCGTCCGCGGCGTGCGCCCGGGCGCGCTCCATCGGCGTGTGCAGCAGCCGGTTGACGACGCGCCGGAGAGACCTGCGCAGCACCTCAGCGTCCTCGGGCGACCCGGACGGGCGCGTCACCCTGCGGACCTCGTCCTCGACCGCCTCCATCGCCCTGTCCCGCAGGGCCCGCACCACGGGCCCGGCCGCGGCAGCGCGCCGGGTCCGTTCCCAGTCCGCGGCGTCCGACTCGGCGACGGCGGAGCACCGGGGCTCCTGCCCGGTGACCAGCAGGTCCGAGAGGCCGATCCGCTGCACGCCGGGGAGTCGCGCCACGGTGGTGACCACGTCGCGCGGGCGGGCCAGGTCGACGTAGACCTGGGGACGGCCGTCCCGGGCGCGCAGCGCCGTGCGAGCGGCGGTGAGGTCGATCAGGGGCGCCGGTGACGACGTGGCCGTGACGACCACCTCCGCCGCGACCAGGGCAGCGCCCAGCGACCCTGTCGCGCACCGCCCGCCCACCTCCTCGGCGACGAGCCGCGCCCGGGCCGTCGTCCTGCTCAGGACGGTGACGTCCGTGCCCCGCCGGGCGGCCGCCGTGGCCGCTTCCCGGCCGACCGTGCCGGCGCCCACGACCAGGACCCGGGTGCCGGGGCCGGGACGGTGGCGCGCGAGGGCGACCTGGAGCGCGCGGTCCGCCAGGTCGTCGCCTCCCGTCGGCCCGTCGAGGGCCCGCATCCGTCGGCCGGTCCGCAGGGACTGCTGCACCAGGCTGTTCAGCTCACCGCCGAGGCGGCCGCGGTGCTGCGCCCGGGCCAGCGCCCCGCGGACCTGGTCCACGACGTGGGTCTCGCCCGGCGTCGCCGACCGGCGGCCGCCGACCACGGCGAACAGGTGGGCCGCCGCATCGGCACCGGTCCGGAGGCACGGCACCCCGGCCGGGGAGCCGCGATCGCGTCCGGTCGCGGCGGTCCAGGCGCGCTCCACCACCGCGGTGGCGGCGAGCGGGTCGCCGGTGGAGACGTACACCTCCGTGCGCTGGCAGGTGCTCAGCACGAAGACGCCGTCCACGACGCCGGAGGCTGACAGGTCGGCGGCGAGACGATCCTCCGCAGCCGGGTCGAGCGCGAGGCGGTCGAGGTCGTCGTCGGGAACCGCCCCGAGCTGCGCGCCGATCATCAGCACGGTCACGGGTCCTGCCTCCCCGTCGGTCGGAGCTCGACCACCGCCATGTAGCGGCTGCCCGGCACGGGGTGCGTCCGGACCCGTTCCAGGCCGGCAGCCGCAGCAAGTGACTCGAGCTCGGTCACGCCGCGCTCCCTGCCGCCGGTGTAGGCGAGCATGCGCAGATCCATCCGGGGGTCGACGGACTCTCCGTCGGGGCCGACGGCCTCGACCACGAGCAGCCGGTCGGTCTCGGTCATGGCGGACCGGCAGATCCGCAGGATCCGGCGGCAGGCATCGTCGTCCCAGTCGTGCAGCACCGCCGAGAGCACGTAGGCGTCGCCGCGCGCCGGGAGGGGTTCGAAGAAGGAACCCACGACGACGTCGGCCCGGTCGCGCAGGTCCTCCGCGGCGAAGGTCTCCCGCGCCCGGGCGGCCGGCTCGTCGAGCTCGACGACGATCCCGGCCAGACCGGGGTTCGCGCGCAGGATCCGGGCGAGCAGGGTGCCGTTACCCCCCGCGACGTCGACGACCACCCGGTGCGCCGACCACGGGTAGGCGTCCGCGATCCGGGCCGCGTCGTCCGCCACGTGACGTTGCATCAGCGCGTCGAAGGAAGCACGCAGGCCCGCGTCCGCGGCGAGGTCGTCCCAGAACCCGTGGCCGTAGCGGGCGCGGTAGGCCGACCCCCCGGTCGTCACGGTGTGCAGCAGCTCGACGAACGCGAGGTCGCCCCGCCCGACGCTGCCCCGGATGTCCAGCCAGTCGCGGCGGCCGGCCGGGTGGTCCGAGCGCAGCTCTGCGCCGAGCTCTGTGAGCGAGTACGTGCCGTCGGCGTCCCGGTGCAGCAGCCCCAGCCACGCCCAGTGCAACAGGAGCCGCTCGAGAGCGGGGGCGTGGGCGCCGCAGCGGTCGGCGACCGCCGCGGCGGTCGCCGCGCCGGCGGCGACGTGGTCGGCCACGTCCAGCGTGGCACCGACCCGGATGGACATGGGCGTGGCGAGATCCGCCATCGCCCGCAGCCGCGGTCCGTCGGTCATGGACGCCCCTCGTTCCCGGTGGGTCCCTCGTGCGGTGCCACCGTGACGGACGCTAGGGCTGCGGCGGGGGCTCGACAAGGCTCCGTCCCCGACGGCGCAACCGGGGAGGGGCGCGCGGCGTCCTGTGCCCGCGCCGCCACGGCGCGCAGCCTGCGACGGTCGATCTTGCCGATGCCGGTCAGGGGCAGTGCGTGCAGCGGGAACACCTGCTTCGGCAGCTTGAACTCCGCCAGCCCGGCCGCCCGCAGGTGCTCCACGACCTCGTCGTGCCCGACGGCGCGGCTGCCGCAGACCACGAACGCGCACACCTCCTCGCCGTAGGCGTCGTGCGGCATCGCCACGACCGCGCACTCGTCGACGTCCCCGTGCTCGCGCAGGATCTGCTCCACCTCGTCCGCAGAGACCTTCTCCCCGCCCCGGTTGATGGTGTCGCCGGTCCGGCCCTTGACGACGACGCGCCCGTCCGGACGTCGAACGACGAGATCCCCGGTCACGTACCAGCCGTCCGGGGTGAATGCTCGCCGGTCCGCCTCCGGCGACCGGTAGTAGCCCCGGATCGTGTAGGGGCCGCGCGCCGAGAGGGTCCCGACGTGCCCGTCCGGGACCTCGACGCCGTCGTCGTCCACGACACGCAGCTCGTCGGCGGGGCTGATCGGCGTGCCCTGGGTGTGCCGGCGGACCTCCAGCGGGTCGTCGACACGGGTCACGCACGTCATGCCCTCGGACATGCCGTAGACCTGCTGGACGACGCACCCGGTGAGGCGTTCCGCGGCGGCGGCGAGCCCCGGGGCGAGGTACGCCGCCCCGCTCTGCACCAGGACGAACGAGGGCGCCTCGTCGGGGTGCGCCTCGAGGTGCTCGACCCACCGCGCGAGGACGGCCGGTACGACGCTGGTGGCGGTGGCCCGGTGCCGGACGGCGAGCCGCAGCGCGGTCTCCGGTGCGGGGGAGGGGCTGACCACCACGGTCCCGCCGGCGACGAGCGTCCCCAGGATCCCGGGGCCGGTGTTGGCGAAGCCGTGCCCGACGGGCAGCACGACCAGGTACCGGCTCGTGTGGTCGAACCGACAGGCCGCGCCCGCCGCGCGCAGCATGTGCCCGAGGTCGTTGTGCGTGTGCGGCACGACTTTCGAGGCCCCGGTGGTGCCGCCGGACGGGATGAGCACCGCGATCTCGTCGGCCGACGCCGGACCCCGCCGGACCAGGGGGGACGAACCGCCGGCACCGCGGGGGAGGTCCGTGAACCGCACCGACCGCGGGTCGCGCGGCTCCCCCACGACCACGACGTGCTCGAGATGGCCGAGTCGGTCGCGGACCCGGTGGCCCAGGGCCTCGTGGTCGTAGTCCCGGTACGTGCCGCTCGTCACGAGGGCGCGGGCACCGCAGTGCCCCGCGAGGGCTGCCAGCTCGTGCTCCCGGTGCTGCGGCAGCGTCCAGACCGGCACCGTCCCGGCCGCGAAGCAGGCCAGCGTGGTCAGCACCGCCTCCGCGCAGTTGGGCAGCTGGACCACGACGCGGTCACCGGCGTCGAGCCGGGTGCGCAGGCCGGCGGCGAGCGCCTCCACCTCCACCACCAGCTCGGCGTGCGTCCAGGTCCGTCCGCCGTCGACGAGCGCCTCCCGGGTCGCGTGCCGGGTGGCGGCGTCGACGAGCAGCTCGAAGAGGGTGGCGTCGTCCCACACGCCGTCCCGGCGGTACGCCGCGGCGAACCGTGGTGGCCAGGCGGGAGCGTCGTGGGCGGGTCTGTCGACTGGCATCGGGCGGTCCTCCTCGGTCCGGTGGTGATCGCACGTCAAGAGGTGCGGCTGGCGGGCTCGTGTCGCGAGACTCGAGGCAAGCGACTCGAACCTATGGAGCCGGCGGGTCGGTGGAGTCTTCGGAGTTGCTGGCGCACACCGCGTGCCGGCGGCCGGGCACGACGGAAGGACAGGTCCTTGAGCCACTATCTGGACGACGAGAACGCCGTCGCCATCGTCGGGATGAGCTGCCGGTTCGCCCCGGACCTCGACACCCCCGCGGCGTTGTGGGACTTCCTCCTGCAGTCGCGGTCGACGGTCCGACCGATGCCGGAGAAGAGGTGGCGTGCCTACGCGGACGCCTCCCCGGAGGCCACGGCGGTCCTGCGTGGCACCACGCTGCTGGGGTCCTACCTGGACGACATCGACGGGTTCGACGCCGAGTTCTTCGGCATTACGCCGAAGGAGGCCGCCTACCTCGACCCGCAGCAGCGCTTCATGCTCGAGCTGTCGTGGGAGGCGCTGGTCGACGCGGGCATCCCGCCGACGTCGTTGCGTGGGTCCGACGCGGCGGTCTACGCGGCGGTCAACTCCACCGACTACGGTCGACGGCTGCTCGAGGACATGTCCCGGACGGGTCCCTACGCCGTCAACGGCACCACGGACTACGGCATCGCGAACCGGGTCTCCTACTTCCTCGACACCCGCGGTCCGAGCATGGCGGTGAACACCGCCTGCGCCGCGTCGCTCACGGCCGTGCACGTCGCCTGCCAGGCCCTGCGGGGCGGGGAGACCACGGTCGCGATCGTGGGCGGTCTCAACATCATCTCCACCCCCGCCCTCAACGTCGCCCTGGAGGGCGCGGGAGCCCTGGCGCCGGACGGACGCAGCAAGGCCTACGACGACGCGGCCGACGGGTACGGCCGCGGCGAGGGCGCGGGCGTGCTGGTCCTCAAGCGTCTCGCCGACGCCGAGCGGGACGGGGACCGGGTCCACGCCGTCCTGCGCGGCAGCGGCGTGTTCCAGGACGGGCACTCCGACGGCATGATGGCGCCCAACGCGGACGCCCAGGCCCACATGCTGCGGACGGTGTACGCCCGTGCCGGCATCGACCCCGCCACCGTCGGCTATGTCGAGGCCCACGGCACGGGGACGCCGACGGGGGACGCCGCCGAGCTCGACGCGCTCGCCCGGGTGGTGGGTGCCGGTCGTGACGTGCCCTGCGTGGTGGGCTCGGTGAAGCCGAACATCGGTCACGTGGAGGGCGGGTCCGGCATGGCGGGCATCCTCAAGGTGGTCCTCGCCCTGCGGCACGGGACGATCCCGCCCAGCCTGCACAGCAGGGCCACCACGCGCACCGACTGGGGACGCAACGGGCTGCGGCTGGCTGCCGAGGCCGTCGACTGGGCTCCGGGCGCCACCCCCCGTCGTGCCGGTGTGTCGAACTACGGGGTCGGCGGCACGATCGCGCACCTGGTCCTCGAGGAGGCACCGGTACGGGCCGCGGCGGACCTCGTCCCGGCCACCGGTGCCCGCCCGGTCCTCGTCCCGCTCTCGTCGACCACCCGCACGGGGGTCCGGGCGCTCGCGGGGGCGACGGCGAGGTGGCTGGCGCGTCACGAGCCCGACCTGGACGACGTGGTGCGCACGCTCCGGGCCGGCCGGTCCCACCTGTCCGAGCGGACGGCCGTGGTGGCTCGCGACGTGGATGCGCTCGCCGACGGCCTCGCCAGGGCGGAGGACGGCGAGACGAGCGGAGACGTGGTCGCCGGCCGGGTGGTGCCCGGGGCGGAGCGCGGCGCCGTCTGGGTCTTCTCCGGGCACGGCGCGCAGTGGGAGGGCATGGGGCAGGAGCTGCTCGACGTCGACACCGCCTTCACCGGCGTGATCGACGACCTCGCCGCCGTCTTCACCGAGGAGCTCGGGCAGAGCCCGCGGGAGATGCTGGCCGGTGGCGGGCCGTGGACCACGGCCGAGGTCCAGGCTCTGACGTTCGCCGTCCAGGCGGGTCTCGCCGCGACCTGGCGGGCCCACGGGCACGAGCCGGCGGCCGTCGTCGGGCACTCCGTCGGGGAGATCGCGGCGGCCACCACCGCCGGAGTCCTCGACCTGCACGAGGCCGGGCAGTTCGCCTGCCGTCGGGCCCGGGCGTTGGGAACGGTCGCGGGCGACGGGGCGATGGCGATGGTCGGCCTGGACCTGGCGACGGCGGGCGAGCGCCTGCGCGACGTACCGGGGGTGGTGGCGGCGATCGCGGCGGCCCCCCGGTCCACGGTCGTGTCCGGCGACGCCGACGCCGTCGCCGCCGTGGTCCGCGACTGGGGCGCCGAGGGCCTGCCCGTGCGGCCCGTCGCCACGGATCTCGGGTTCCACAGCCCGCAGGTGGACCCGGTCCTGGACGAGGTCGTCGCCGCGGCCGGGCACCTGCGGCCACGGCCGGCGGCGGTGCTCCTCTACAGCACGACGCTGGAGGACCCGCGGGACGGGAGCCTGCGCGACGCCGGCTACTGGGGACGGAACCTGCGGGACACCGTGCGGTTCGCCGGGGCGGTCGACGCCGCACTCGAGGACGGCTACCGCGTCTTCCTCGAGGTCTCCTCCCACCCGGTCGTCGCGCACTCCGTGCTGGAGGTCGCCGCGGAGCGGGGCGAGGAGGTCGCCGTCGTCGCGACGCTCCGGCGCGGTGCCGGTGCGCCGCGGGACGTCCTGCACGCGCTCGGCGAGCTCTTCTGCGCCGGCCCGGTGCCCGCCTGGACGGACCGGCCCCGGGAACCGCTCGGGCTCCCCGGTGTCGTGTGGCAGCACCGTCCCTACTGGCTCTTCGAGGACTCGGCACCGTCCCGGTCCGGTGCCGGACACGACCCCGAGGCCCACGACCTGCTCGGTGGCCACCACGCCGTCGGCGGCGTCCCGGCGCGGCAGGTCTGGCAGACGCGCCTCGACCGGGAAACCCGGCCCTACCCGCTCGACCACGCGCTCGACGGGGTGGAGGTCACGCCCGCCGCGTCGGTCCTCAACTCGTTCCTCAAGGCCGCGGGCGGCGCACCGGACGACGTGGTCCTGCGCAACGTCGTGCTCCGTACGCCCCTGGCGGTCGAGCCGGCGCGCACGGTGCAGGTCGTGCGGGAAGGGCAGGGGATCTCCCTCTCGTCCCGGGTGGCCGACGACGACACCGGCTCCGGCGACCACTGGATCCTGCACTCGACCGCGGTGCTGGAGCCCGCGCGCGAACCGCTCCAGGGCCGGGTCGACCCCGAAGAGCTCCGCGCGCACCTCCCGCTCGGGGACTGGGACCGCCTGGACGCCATGTTCCACAACATGGGCGTGGGCGGCTACGCGTTCCCGTGGAGCCTGGACGAGCTGCACCGGTCGTCGGACGAGCAGCTGGCCGTCCTCACGCTCGTCGCCGACGCTGACGCCGCGACCTCCTGGGCGCACGTCGTCGACGGTGCGCTGACCATCAGCGCGACCCTGGTGACACCCGTCGACGCCCGGACGTTGTGGATGTCGCGGGCGATCGAGAGCGTGGCGGTCAGCGGGGAACCGCCGGCCCGCATCGTGGTGCACACCCGCAGGTCGCCGGGCTCGCCGGACGACAGCGTCGACGTCGACGTCGCCCGCAGCGACGGCCGCGTCGTCGCCCGCGTACGGGGCCTCGCGTTCAGCTCGGTGGAGCGCCTGGAGGCGGCGAACCCGCAGGAGCTGGTCCACGAGGTCGTGTGGCGCGCGCCCGACGAGCCGGTCGCCGCGCCCGCGCCGCTGCCGGCCTGCGTCGCCGTGGTCGGTGACGGGCCGCGGGCCACGAAGGTCGCGGCGGCGCTCGGCCGCGCGGGCGTGGCGGCGACGGTGACCGGCGGCCCCGTGGCGGCCGAGCTGGTGCTGGTGGTGGCTGCTCCCACCACCGTCACGGACCCCGAGGACGCGGTCGCCCTGACCCAGCGCACGGCGGAGACCCTTCTCGGGACCATCGACCTCGCGCCGACGGGAGCGTCGTCGAAGGTCTGGTTCCTGACCGAGGGTGTCCGCTCGCCGCACGGGGTCGACCAGGTGGCTCAGGCCGCCGCCTGGGGGCTGGGCCGGATCGTCGCGGGCGAGCACCCCGAGGTCTGGGGCGGCGTCGTCGACGTCCCCTCGGTCGACCACCTGGACGGCGCCACCCTCGCGCGGGTCCTGGAGGGAGCCGCGGGTCGGGAGGACGTGGTCCACGTCGCTCCCGACGGGACCGTGCAGGTCCCGCGGTTGACGCGGATCACCCGGGCGGAGGACGGCGAGCCCCTGCGCTGCTCACCCTCCGGCTCGGTGCTCGTGACCGGTGGCCTCGGGGCGCTGGGCCTGGAGGCGGCGCAGTGGCTCGTCTCCCGAGGCGCCCGCCGGCTCGTCCTGGTCGGGCGTCGGGGCCTGCCACCGCGGCAGACCTGGGGGCAGCTCGCCGACCCTGCCCTGCGCCGCGCCGCTGAGGCCGTCGCGGCCCTCGAGGCCGCCGGGGTCTCCGTGCAGGTCAGGTCGTTGGACCTGACCGACGCCGACGCGGTCCGTCGGTTCGTCGCAGAGCACGACGCCGCCAACCCGGCGATCACCGGGATCGTGCACGCCGCCGGCGGCGTGGACGACGCCCTGATCGACAACATGTCGCTCGCCGGCGTGCGGCAGGTGTTCGGCGCCAAGTCGCTGGGGGCCTGGACCCTGCACGAGATCTTCCCGCCGGGGAGCCTGGACTTCTTCATCGGCTTCTCCTCCTGCGGCCAGCTCGCCCACCTGTCGGGGCAGGGCGCCTACGCCGCCGCGAACTCGTTCCTCGACGCGCTGGTCCAGGTGCGGGCGGAGGCCGGGGAGCGCGGTGCCGTGTCCCTGGCCTGGACCTCGTGGCGCGGTCTCGGTCTGTCGGCGGAGCTCACCACCACGATGGTCGAGGGCAACATGCGCGGGCTCGACGCCGTCTCGGCGAGCGAGGCGCTGCAGGCCTGGTCCTTCGCCGACCGGTTCGCGGGGTCCTACCAGGCCGTCCTGCGGGCGCTCCCGGTCTCGCCGGGGCTCGCCGTGCCGCCCATGTTCCGCGACCTGGAGCACGAGGCGGCACCCCCCGAGGAGTCCGACGTCTACCGCCCGGACCCCGCCCTCGCGCCCGCCGAGGCGCGGACGGCGGTCACCGACGTCGTCCATGACGTCGTGGCGGCCGAGCTCCGGCTCGCGAAGGACGATCTGGGACACCGTCGACCGCTGGTCGAGCTGGGGGTCGACTCGATCATGGCGATCGCCCTGCGGGCCCGCCTCCAGCGGCGGTTCGCGCTGGACTTCCCTCCCACCATCCTCTGGGCCAAGCCCACCGTGCACGACCTCGGCGGCTACGTCCACGAGGTCTTGCAGGGCGCGCGCGTTGCCGCGGAGGAAGGGGACGGACCCCACGAGCTGGCCGCGCAGCACTGATCGGTCCGCCCGACATCCACCCACGACGCACCTGGTGCAGAAGAAAGGACGTGTGACCATGACCGCTCCCACGACGTACGAGGCCGACCCCGCCGTGCCCGAGGCCTGGGCTCCGCTCGTCGACGTCCCGGCCCGGATCATCCGGGCCTGGGCCGCGCACGACGCCGACGCCTTTGCCGACGTGTTCACGGAGGACGGCACGATGATCCTGCCGGGCAGCTTCGCCACCGGCCGCGCCGCCATCCGCGAGTTCATGCAGCGGGCGTTCGCCGGACCCTACCGGGGGACCCAGGTCTCGGGGACCCCGTTCCAGGTCCGCTACCTGAGCCAGGACATCGCCCTGATGCTGACCGAGGGTGGCGTCGCCCGGGCGGGCGCCGACGCCGTCGCGGACGACGACGCCGTCCGCGCCTCCTGGTTGCTCGTCCGTGAGGACCAGGGGTGGAAGCTGGCCGCGTACCAGAACAGCCCCAAGCATTGAGCGAGCCCAGCCCGGGTGTCGGACCGGTCGTCCTCCGCGGGGGACGACCGGTCCGCACCCCGGCGGGGGGTGCTCCCGGGGAGCAGCTCACCGACTTCGGACGGCAGGTCTTCGGCCGCCCGGCCGTCGTGTACCAGCCGCGGTCCCCGCGGAGCCTCCGGGAGGCGGTGGCCGAGGCCGCCGCGGACGGACGGGTGGTCGTCCCGCGGGGCCGGGGGCACAGCGTGGACGGCCAGACGGTCCTCGACGACTCGGCCCTCGTCGACCTGAGCGGACTGCGCCGCGTGCGTGAGGTCACCGACGACGCCGTCACGGTGGACGCCGGCGCGACCTGGCGCGACGTGCTGCGAGCGACCCTCCCGCGCCGCCGGGCGCCCGCGGTGGTGCCCGACTACCTGGACCTCACCGTGGGCGGCACCCTGTCGATGGGTGGCATCAACGGTGCCAGCCACCGGTGCGGCACCACGGCCGACCACGTGCGGCGCGGCACGGTGGTGTCCGACGACGGTGCGGCGCAGGAGGTACCCGGGGGCGGTGCGGTGCTCGACCGCGTGCTCACGGGTCAGGGGAGGCACGGCATCCTCGCGACCGCGACGCTGAGCCTGCGCCCGGTCCCGCGCCGCGTGCGACGGTCGGACGTGGTCACCCGCACCCTCCAGGACCACATCGACGTCCAGCGGAACCTCCTCGACACCGGCACCGTCCACTGGCTGGAAGGGTTCGCCACCCCGGGCCGTGACGGCGCGCCGACCTTCACCTCCCGCCTGGCCCAGCCGGACGACCACGGGTCGACCCTGGTCATGGACCGGACCCGAGGCAGGTCGGACCTGCTGGACTTCTTCGCGCGAGCGGACCGGGTCGTCGCCTCCGAGCGGGCGCGAGGCCGGTGGCAGCACAACCCGCACCCGCGGATGCAGATGATCCTGCCCCTCGGGCCGGGTCGCGAGGTCGTGGACGAGCTGCTGGGTCGCGGCGCCGGCCACCTGCTCGGCCCGGGCGGCACGCTCATGGTCACGGTGACGATCGCCGCGGCCCTGCGCAGGCTCGCCGTGCACGGCGACGACAGCGGCCACGCGCTGGTCGTCGGCTGGCAGCGGACCGCCCCTCGCGGGGACGGTCCGGCGCTCCGGCGCATGCAGGCGGAGAACCGGCACCTGGCCGCGCTCGTGGTGGAGGCGGGCGGCGTGCTCTACGGGGCGGGGCCGGCGCTGGACCCGTCGGAACCGTGCGGCGTCCTCAGGCGTCGAGGGAGGTGACGGCGCGGACCGGGGCACATCAGAAGATGACCTCCGGCCCGCCGGTGCGACACGCTCAGCGCACCTGACGGACCAACGGGAGAGGCGACGATGCGCCCGACGACGACCTCCGCACCATCCACCGTGGCCCGCCGAGGTGGCGCGGCCGCCCGCTCCCGGGTGCGCACCGCAGCGCTGGTGCTGCGCGAGGCGCGCCCGAAGGTGCTGGCGATCGGCGCGCTCCGGTACCTCACCGGTGCGCTGCTCAGCGGCGGACTGGTCCTGTCGCCGCGGACCCTGACGGGTCTGGTCGCGTGGATCCTCATGACCGTCGCCGTCTACGTCCTCAACGGGGTGACGGACGTCCGGGCGGACCAGCTCAACGGCTCCCGACGTCCCGTCGCCTCGGGTCGGCTCTCCGTCCGGACCGCCCGGGCGTCCCTCTGGGCCTGCGGCCTGCTGGCCGTGGGTCTGAGCCTCGTCGTGTCCTGGGTGTTCGCCGTCCACCTCGTGTTCGCCCTGGCGCTCGGGATCGGCTACTCGTCGGGAGCGAGGCCCGCCAAGGCGAGCTCGCCGGCCGCCTTCGTCGTGGTGGTGCTCGGTGGGCTCGTGACCTACCACGCCGGCCTCGTCGCCTCGGGCGGGCATCTGACGCCGGCCTACCTGGTGTTCTCGACGTGCATGGCGCTGTGGATGGGCGTCGGTTCGATGCTCAAGGACCTCACCGACGTCGAGGGGGACCGCGCCGCGCGCCGTGCGACCCTCGCCGTCCTGCGCGGGCCCGCCCTGACGGCCGGCCTGGCCGCCGGGGCGGCCGTGCTCGTCACGGCGGTCATGGTGGGGGCCGCCACCGGGCTGTCGGCGTCCGGGGAGTTCCTGCACGTCCCGGCGGTGGCCCTCGTCCTCGGTACCGCGACACTGTGCGTGACCTGCGCTAAGGTCGCGCTACGGACAGCGTGGCCGTACCGGATCTTCATGTACACGCAGTTCGC
The DNA here is from genome assembly GCF_030586525.1 of Isoptericola sp. 178. Taxonomy (NCBI): domain Bacteria; kingdom Bacillati; phylum Actinomycetota; class Actinomycetes; order Micrococcales; family Promicromonosporaceae; genus Isoptericola; species Isoptericola sp. 178. The sequence goes on from NZ_JAUQYN010000006.1 coordinate 13,038, forward strand.
GGCGCACGGGACATTGGTACATCTGTAGGGAGTTCATTCTTCGGGGGGAACCGGTGGCAGCAGATGATTCCCAGGGCCTGGACGGTCTACGCCGCTATGTGGACGGTCGCCGCGAGGAGATCGTGACCGCGTACGCGGACCGCCTGCGGGCCGAGGACAGCCCCCTGGGACGCCTGCCCTGCGACGAGCTGCGGAGCGTGGTGCATCCCCTCCTCGATGCTCTCGCCCTCCCGGACGCCGCGCCGGACACGACGAGTGAGGACGTCGGCCGGTCACGAGCGCTTCAGCAGATCAACCCCGTCCACTCCCTGCGCGGCGCGTCCGTGCTCTACGACGTGGTGGCCGCCGTGGTCGTGCGTGGCGCGGACGAGCTGGGCTGCCGCGGTTCGGACCTCGCCCAGCTCCTGCGGGAGCTGTTCGAGGCGATCCTGCGGCGCGTGAGCGACGCCGCCGTCCCGTACGCCCGGGTGCTCCTCCAGCAGATCGCCGACGCGCACTCGGCGGAGCGGTTGCGCGTCGCCCGGGACCTCCACGACCGTTCCGCCCACGCGCTGGCGCTGGCCTTCCAGCAGCTCGACGTCCGGCAGATCCGGCTCGCCCGTGGGGAGGTCGCCGGGGCGGAGGCGAGCCTGGACGTGTTGCGCACGCAGCTGCAGGACGCCGCGGAGATGATCAGGGACCTGGCCCGCGACCTCGGCAGCGACCACACGCGGGACGGCCTCGTCGTGGCGCTGCAGGAGTACCTCGAGGCCGGCGGCGACGGGCGGGCCTCGCTCCACGTCGACGACCCCGTCGACGTGCGCGACGTCCCCTCCTGGGTCCGTGAGCAGATGTACCTCTCGATCCGAGAGGCTGTACGCAACGCGCTCCTGCACTCGGGGTCCGACGACATCACCGTCCGGCTGGCGGTGCGCTACAGCAACCTGGTGGCCGTCGTCCGGGACCGTGGCGTCGGCATGTCCGGAACGTCGGAGTCCCCGGCGCGCCGACGCACCGCTTCGTCCGGGACCGGGATGTGCTCGATGGTCGAGCGGGTGGAGCACCTCGGTGGATCGGCCGTCGTCGAGTCCTCGCCGGAGCACGGCACCACGGTCGAGCTGGTCGTCCCGTTGCCATGACCACGCCGAGCAGCGGACTCACCGTGGTCGTCGCGGACGACCACGTGGTCTTCTCCGAGGGGCTGAGGCTCATCCTCGACGACGCCGGGTTCCGCGTCCTCGCGACGGCGGGCGACTCCGTGGCCGCATCCGCTCTCGTCCGTGAGCACCAGCCGGACCTCGCGGTGCTCGACGTCCACATGCCCGGGGGTTCCGCGACGGCCCTGGTCCGGCGGATCCGCGAGGACAGCCCGCGAACCCGCATCGCCATGCTCTCCATGCAGGCGTCGCAGCGCCGGGTCGCCGAGCTCGAGGACCTCGGTATCGCCGCGTACCTCTCGAAGGTGGTCGACGCGGCCACCCTGTGCTCCGTGCTGACGGCGGCCGCGCACAGCTCCGGGGGCGGCACGATCCGCGTCGTGCCGGGGGCGCTCGACGGCCCCGACCGGGAGGTCTCGCTGCGCGCGGGGGACCGCGAGCTGCTCGCCCACATCGCGGCCGGGCGGAGCAACAGGTGGATCGCCCAGGAGATGTACGTCTCGGAGGCGACGGTGAAGAGGCGCCTCGCCGAGGTCTACCGCGAGCTCGGGGCGTCCACCCGGGCCGGGGCGATCAGCCGCGCCTACCAGCTGGGCCTGATCCAGCACGAGGCGGGCACGCCCCCGAGCGAGAGCTGAGTGCTCGGGGGCGTGCCTCGCCCGACGTCACGCGGAGAGGGCGGCCCGGAACCGGCGCAGGTCGGAGACGAAGGTGCTGGGGACCTCCATGGGGGCGAAGTGCCCGCCGTCGTGCTCGGCCCAGTGCACGAGCCGGCGGTAGCGCGGCTCCGCGAAGGCCCGGATCGGCGGGGCGGGGTCCTCCCGGTAGACGCCCACCCCGAACGGCTTCTCCTGCACCGGCGGGGCCGGTGGCGGGACGGGCGCCGTCGGCAGCAGTGCGGCGTTGTCCGCGTAGAAATGCGCGGCCGAACCTGCCGACTGCGTGAACCACGCGATCGACGCGTGGGTCAGGATCTGCTGGACCGTCAACGAGTCGGGCCCGGCCGCCCAGGAGTGGTACTTCTCGAGCAGCCAGGCGAGCTGACCCACCGGTGAGTCGGTCAGCGCGTAGGCGAGCGTCTGCGGGCGGGTGGCCTGCAGCGCCATGTATGCCGAGCCGTCGGCCATGAACGCGCCGAGGCTCTCCAGTCGTGCCAGGCTCGTGGGGTCGAGCGTCGACATCACGTCGGGATCGTCGCTCGGCGGGGGAGTCACGAGGAAGTTCACGTGCGCCGCCTCGGCGGCGGGGTCGGTGGTGAGCAGCGCCTCCGTGATCCAGGCGCCCAGGTCGCCACCCTGGGCGATGTACCGCTCGTAGCCGAGCCGCTCCATCAGCAGCGACCACGCGCCGGCGACCCGGGGGATGGTCCAGCCGCCGGCGGTCGGCTTCCCGGAGAACCCGAAACCCGGGATGTCGGGCAGCACGACGTGGAAGGCATCCTCGGGGGCGCCGCCGTGCGCCGTCGGGTCGGTCAGGGGCTCGACGACGTCGACGAAGTCGGCGGCGCTCCCGGGCCAGCCGTGCGTGAGGACGATGGGCGTGGCCCCCTCGTGCGGGGAGCGCACGTGGAAGAAGTGCACCGCGACGCCGTCGATCTCCTCGACGAACTGGGGGAACCTGTTCAGCCTCGCCTCCGCCGCACGCCAGTCGAAGTCCGCCCACCGGCCGGCGAGGTCGCGGACGCGGCTCAGCTCGGGGCCGCGCTGCCCGGGGCCCTGGTGCTCGTCGCGACGGCCCTCGTCGGGCCACCGCACGGCACCGAGCCGCGCGCGCAGGTCGTCGATGGCGGCGTCCGGAACGTTGATCGAGAAGGGTTTCATCCCAAGCACTCCTGAGGTCGAGGGCTACGTTGCGACGCACGCTAGGACCTCCGACGGAGCAGCGGAACGCCCGGGGCCCGCCAGAGCACGTCGGAAGTTCTCCGCCGTGGGACGCCGCACGCCAGGAGGGCCGGGGCCGGTGCCGACGGGCCAGCGTGGGACCGCCACAGTCCCCCTGACCCGGAGGTCCACATGTCAGTCGCCACGCACGCGGTCGTCGTCGGCGGGAGCATCGCCGGCCTGCTCGCCGCCCGCGTCCTCGCCGACCACGCCGACCACGTCACGATCCTCGAACGGGACGAGACCGACGTCGACACCGTCCGTCGCGCCGCCCCGCAGGGCCACCACATCCACGCGCTGCTCGCCCGGGGGCACGACATCTTCGAGGACCTCTTGCCCGGCTTCACGGACGACCTGCTGGACCTCGGGGTGCCGATCCTCGACTTCGGCACGAGTGTCGCCTGGCACCGGGGGGCGGACAGGTTCCGGCAGGGGCCGGCGGGGATGATGTGCGTCGCCGCCGGACGCCCGTTGCTCGAGAGCTACGTGCGAGGCCGTGTCCTCGACCTGCCCAACGTCCGGTTCGTGCGGGAGGAGGCCGACGGGCTGCTGCTGGACGCGACGGGCCGCTCCGTGACCGGGGTGTCGACGCCGGGCGCCCGCGTCGACGCCGACATGGTCGTCGACGCCGCCGGCCGGGCGAGCCGGACGCCCGCGTGGCTCGAGGCCCTCGGCTGCGGGACGGTCACCGAGGAGTCCGTCCGGATGGACCTCGTGTACACGACCTGCGGGTTCGAGATCGCTCCGGAGCTCGACCCGATCGGGGACGACATCGCGATCGTCTCGACGATGACCCCGGAGCTGCCACGCGGCATGATCTACGCGCGTCTGACCGACCGGTACGCCCTGTCCCTGAACGGCCTGGGCCGCCACGCCCCGCCGCGCGACTGGGACGGCTTCCTCGAGTTCGTGCGGTCGTTGCCCGTCCCGGAGGTGTACCGGTCCGTGCTCTCCGCGTCCCGGATCGAGGAACCGCACTCCTTCCGCTTCCCGGCCAGCACCCGGCGGCGGTACGAACGGCTCACCGGCCTGCCGGAGGGCTTCGCGGTCGTCGGCGACGCGTTCGCCCGGTTCAACCCCGTCTACGCGCAGGGGATGACGGTCGCCGCCATGGCGGCCGAACGGCTGAGGGCCCATCTCGAGGACCGCGGGGCGTTCGACGCCCGCCTCTTCGCCCGCCAGCTCGGGCGCGTCGTGGACACGCCCTGGACCCTGGCCGCCGGCGGTGACCTCGGGTTCCCCACGGTCCGGGGTCGACGCACGCTCGCCACGAGCATGGCGAACAGGTACGTCACCCAGGTCCAGCGCGGCGCGGTCAAGGACCCGGTGGTGGCGAAGGCCTTCCTCCGCGTCGCCGGCCTCCTCGAGGAGCCGACGAGCCTGTTCCGGCCCGGGATCGTCGCGCGGGCGCTGGCGGCCTGACCCGATCGGGTCAGATCTCGGCACCTTCCGGGTCATGTCCTGATCTTCGGGGCACAAAGAACGGCTCGGCCCTGTCCTCGAGGTCCTCCCGCACCCATCGTCGGTCGCACGGGGGCACGTATCCGGCTCGACCGACCGAGAGGCGATGACAATGAGCGTCGAATCAGTACGGCACGGTGAACTCCTGGGCTTGACCCGACCGAGGCTCGGGGTAGCGCGACCGACAGCCGCCCTGCCGGATACGGTGCCCGACACCTCGAACATCGCCGCGGCCGTCGAGCAGGCCGTGCTGGCGATGCGCGCGGACCTGTTCTGCGGCGCAGGGATCGCCGACATCGCCAGCCGGACGTTCTACTCCAAGTTCCACTTCACGCGGGAGTTCTCCCGGCTCGTCGGCACGACCCCGCGCCGGTTCCTCGCCGCGCTCCGGATGGAGCGGGCGAGCACGATGCTGCTCACCACGGACCTGTCCATCGCCGACGCCGGGACGATGGTGGGTTACTCCAGCGTCGGGACCTTCAGCACGCGGTTCTCGGCCCTGGTGGGCGTGTCGCCGCGCCAGTGGCGAGCGTGCGGCGGCAGACCGGGAGCCATCGACAGGGTCGAGGGCACCGCGACCGGACAGCTCCGCGGGCAGGTCGACCTGGGTGCGGCGGCGGAGACGGCCGACTGCGACGTCTTCGTCGGTGCGTTCGAGGACAGCATCGTGCAGGGCCGACCGGTCGCTGCGACGCGGCTCGACGGTCCCGGGGCGTTCCACCTCGACGGGCTCCCGCCGGGGGAGTGGACGGTCGTGGTCCTTGCCCGGGTCGCGCACCGGGGCCCCGGGGCCCACGTCGAGTGGTTGCGTGCGGACGCCCGGATGACGGCCTACGCCGACAGCAGCACCAGCCAGCTGCCGGTGCGGCTGCGGATGCGGTCTGCGCGGCCCTGCGACCCGCCCGTCCTTCTCGGCGGCACGCACGCCGACCCAGCCGGGCCGCCTCCGGTCCGGCGCAACCGGGAATACCCGCTGGACATGGTCCTCGGCCAGGTTGGAGGAGTGGCCCCCGCTCCTGGCGGCACGCCAGGGCGGTAGCCGGCTCGGCGGCTCGGACCGGGACCGACGTGCCACGGATCCACCGTACGGAACCGCTACGCCCCGAAGGAGATCCCGTGTCGTCCTTGAAGCTGCTGGCCGCACCCGTCGCGGCCCTGGCCCTCGCCGGTCTCGCCTGGCTGCCGTGGCAGCCCGGCCCGCCCGCCGAGGCCGCGGAACGCGCGGTGGAGCGCATCTCCTTCGCGACCCACGACCTGCCCGACTCCGACGGGAACCAGCAGCAGCGTCCCGTCGCCCCCGACCTCGAGCACATCCGGCCGTGGATCTCGGCCGTCGGGGCGTCGGTCGGGTCGATGGACCTGCGCGGGCTCGGCAGGCCCGGCGACGCCTGCCTGACCGATCCGCGCGACGACCGGCTCCGGGTATTCCCCGTGCCGGGCAGCGGTGGACCGGACTTCGAGCCGTTCGAGCTGCACCCCGACGGCCTGCGGTACGACCGAACGATGGCGCCCATCGGGTGCGTCCCGACCGACATCGACCAGGACGGGCGCCAGGACGTCGTGGCCTACTACTGGGGCCGCTCGCCGGTCATCTTCCGCAACACCGGTCCCGGCACGGGCACGCCGTCGGCCGACTGGTTCACCGCGGCCGAGCTCGTCGAACCCATGCAGGTCTGGAACTCGACCGCGCTCAACATCGCCGACATCGACGGTGACGGGCTGCTGGACATCGCCGTCGGCAACTACTTCCCGGACGGGAGCCGGGTGCTGGACGAGACGGCCGACGACGACCCTCGCATGCAGATGCAGCACTCCATGGGGGACGCCCACAACGCCGGGGTGAACCGCCTGTACCTGGGCGGTGGCACGGAGGCCGACGGCCGCCTGCGGTTCACGGACGTCTCCGAGAGGTGGCCCGAGGAGTCCGCCGACTCGTGGACCCTGGCGCTCGGGCCCCAGGACCTCACCGGCAACGGGCTGCCCGACCTCTACGTCGCCAACGACTTCGGCCCGGACCAGCTCCTGGTCAACACCTCGGAACCCGGCGACGTGCGCCTCACCGAGGTCCGCGGCGACCGTGACCTCACCACGGCGCGCTCCAAGGTGATGGGCCACGACTCCTTCAAGGGCATGGGGGTCGCCTACTCCTACGCCCCGGGCGCCGACCTGCCCAGCATCCACGTCAGCAACATCACGACGACCTGGGGGCTGCAGGAGGGGAACTTCGCCTTCTACCCCACCGGCCGGGGCGAGGAGCTGCTGGAGGGCAGCTTCCCGTTCGAGGACCGTGCGGCGGAGGTCAACCTCGCCGTGAGCGGCTGGTCCTGGGACATCAAGCCGATCGACCCGATCAACTCAGGGCGCGAAGGTTTCGTGCAGGCCACGGGCATGATCGCGGGCACCGAGGAGCTGTGGCCACGGTTGCAGGAGATGGCCATGGGCAACGACCAGATCCTGTCCTCGCCGACGTCGTGGATGCGCATCGGTCAGGACGGCGACATCTCCGGGGACGAGCCCAACCGGCTCTGGATCCCCGTCGGGGACCAGTTCGTGGACGCCGGGTCGCGCGTGCCGTTCGACGAGAGCACGCCGAGCCGGGGGTTCTCCGTGGCCGACGTCGACGGCGACGGGCTCCAGGACGTCCTCGTCGCGAACCAGTGGGCGCGCTCGCAGGTGCACCTCAACACCAGCACGCCGGAGAACCCCAGCGTCACCCTGGCGGTCACCCGCCAGGGTGAGCACGGGCCGACACCGGTGATCGGAGCCGTCGTGACGGTCGAGGGTCCCGGCTACTCGCGCACCTCGCAGCTCTACCCGGCCAACGGCCACTCCGGCGTCTCGGGGTCGCAGCTGCACTTCGCCCTGCCCGCCGACGCCTTGGCGGACGCCACCGCGACCGTCCGCTGGGTCGACGCGGACGGCCAGCACTCCACGACCTTCGCCCTCATCGAGGGGGCCCAAGAGCTGAGGATCGACCGATGACCGAGACCACCGCACCGATGAAGCCCGGGCCGGCTGCGCCGGAGGCGCCCGCGGACGCCCGCCCGACACCTGCCCCGCCCCGTACGGACGCCGTCCGCGAGGTTCCGCCCGCTCCCGCCCCCGCCCCCGGCCGGGACCCCCGCAAGGCGGCGCTCCTGCGGTTCGCCGTGTCGATCACGGTGCTCAACGTCGTGGGACACCTCCTCCTCGGGTTCGAGCAGGCGCCGATCGTCCCGATCGCCGCGGTGCTCGTGGCCTACGCGTGCAGCCTCGGCCTGGAGCTCGTCGACTCCTGGGCGCGCGGCGTCCGGCCGGGGTACGCCGGCGGCCCGCAGGAGATGTTCTACTTCCTGCTGCCGGCTCACATCGCGGCGCTCGCCTGCGCCATGCTGATCTACGGGCAGTCCCTGAGCATCTACCTGTTCGCCGTCGTCGTCGCCGTCGGGTCCAAGTACCTCTTCCGCCTCCGGTCCGGCGGGCGCCTGCGGCACTACCTCAACCCGTCGAACTTCGGCATCTGCGTCACCCTCCTGCTGATGCCGGCGGTCGGGTTCGTCCCGCCCTACATGTTCCTCAACCGGACGGACACGTTCTTCGACTGGCTGATCCCGGCGGTCATCCTGGTCGCCGGCACGCTGCTGAACGCCAAGCTGACGCGGCGGATGCCGCTCATCGCGGCGTGGGTCGGCGGGTACGTCGCCCAGGCCGTCGTCCGCGACGTCTTCCTCGGCGACAACGTCTGGTCCGCTCTCGGCATGATGACGGGTGTCGCGTTCGTGCTGTTCACCAACTACATGATCACCGACCCCGGGACCACCCCGTTCTCGCCGCGCCGCCAGGTGGTGTTCGGCCTCACGACCGCCGCGGTGTACGGGGTCCTCATCGCCCTGGGTGTCGCCTACGCCATCTTCTTCGGGCTCGTCATCACCTGCGCGCTGCGCGGAGTGGTGCTGTGGACGGCCGAGCGTCGCCGGTCCCGCCAGAGCGAGCGCGAACGCGTCGGCGCCCCGGCCGGGGCGGCGACGTGAAGGCGCCGGCGGCGGTGCTGCGGCGGGCCTCCGCGCCGTGGCGCGCCGCCCGGGCGCGGGTGATGACGCCGTCCCGGAGCCAGGTGGACCCGCGGCGACGCGGTTTCCATCCCTGGACCGAGGGCAACAGCATCGTGGAGCCGGTCGGCAACGCGTTCCTGGACGGTTTCGCCGTCGCCTGCCACCGGTCGACGGCCGCCGCCGTCCTCGAGGAGGTCGGCCGCGTGTCCGCCGGGCGGCGCGGGTTCGCCCTGGAGGGCGCGGCGATGGCCTGCACCCTCCGCTCCCGGCTCGAGCCGTGGAACCGCGGCGTGCTCGACGAGCTGCTCCGGCGGGCGGACGAGCACACCTACCTGGCGCACGTGGGCGTCGGATGGGCCCTGGCCCGTCTGCCGCGGCCGTGGTGGCCGGATCTCGCGCGCCTCGACCGGTCGGTCGTCCCGCTGGTCCTCGACGGGTACGCCTTCCACGAGGTGTTCTTCCGCACCGGCGCGGTGCTGGGCACGCGGTCCACTCGGTTCCCCCGGGACAGCTGGCCCGGGGGCCCCGAGGCGGCGACGCAGCACCTGGCCCAGGGGATCGGGCGCGGTCTGTGGTTCGTCGCCGGAGGGTCCGCCGGGCGTCTCGCCGGGCACGTGCAGGACTTCCCCACGGACCAGCGCGCGTCGTTGTGGGCGGGCGTGGGACTGGCGATGACCTACGCCGGCGGGCGGGGCCCGGAGGGGATGCGGGCGGTGCTGGCCGCCGCCGGGGACCACCGGCGCTGGGTCCGCCAGGGGTGTGCCTTCGCGGTGGAGGCCCGCGCCCGGTCGGCCACGACGGTGCCCCACACCCGGACAGCGGCCGAGGTCATCTGCGAGCGCCCCTGGGACGACGTCGTGTCCGTCGTCGACGCACTGCGCCCCCGCATCCCGGCCGGCGGGCCGGGCAACTGGCACGCCTACGAGGAGTGGCGGGCGGCCGTGGCGGACGAGCTGGGCGATGACTGAGCGCGCGCGCTCCCTCGGGCCCGTCGAGACGGCCAGGACCCTCCTGGCGCTCACCCGGGGCGACCGGGTCGAGCACCTCACCCGGCTCGCGGGCGCGCACCCGCACGGGTGCGTGATGACGCTGCCGACCGGACGGGTTCTCGTCGCCCGTGACACGGCGACGGTCAAGCACGTGCTCGTCGACCGGGCGGACAGGTACGTCAAGGGCATGGGGCAGCTGCACGCCCGCGAGATGATCGGTGACGGACTGCTCACGGCCGAGGGGGACACCTGGCGGGAGCAGCGTGCCGCCGCCCGGCCGTACCTGCGTGCCCGCGCCGTGCAGCACCAGCTCGGTCACGTCGTCCGGGCCGCCCACGAGGCTGCCGACCGGCTGCACTCCACGGCATGGCACCGCGTCGACCTGACGGTCCACCTCGCGTCGTACACCTTGACGTGCCTGGCGCGCACCTTCGGGTTCGCGCCGCCTGACGGGCGGCGGGTGCACGAGGCGTTCGACGTGGTCCAGGACGAGGCGATCTTCCGCGCCGTCACCCAGGGAGCGGTGCCGATCTGGCTGCGGCCACGCCGGGCGGCCGCCGTCGCGGGGGCGCTCGCCGCGCTCCGTACCGAGGCCCGGACGTCGTTGGAGGGTTCGGCGCGCCCGGACGCATGGTCCGGCGACGACGGCATGATGTCGCTGTTCCTGGCCGGCTACGAGACGACCGCCAGCACCCTGGGCTGGGCGGCGGGCTTCCTCGCCCACGACGGCGAGCTGCAGGACCGCGTCGCGGCCGAGGGGGAGCGCCTCGCGGACGCGACGACCGTGACCGTCGACGACCTGGCGGCGCTGACCTGGGCGTCCGCGGTGTTCCAGGACACGCTGCGGCTGCGTCCCCCGGTCTGGCTGATCAGTCGCCGGGCCGTCGCCGCGGACACCGTCGCGGGGGTGCGCCTCCGCGCCGGCGACGAGGTGCTGCTGCTCCCGGGGGCGACCTCTGCGGACCGGTCCTTCGAACCGGGTCGCGTCGCCCGCGGTCAGGGGGCCCCGAGCGGTTTCGCCTTCGGTGCCGGTCCCCGGTCGTGCCCGGGCGTCTCGCTGGCTGGCATGGAGGGTGCCGTCTGGCTCGCGGTCGTGGCCCGGGCGGTCCGGCTGCGTCCCGCCGACGCCGCACCCCCACGACCGCTCGCGCGCATGTCCCAGGCGCCGGCCGGTGGAGCGGTCGTGGAGGTCCGGTCCCGCGCCACCTCGGAGCAGTACCGACCCCCGGCAAGGAGCCACGCATGAGTCCCACCGACCCGATCAGCCGGCCACGAGTCGCCCCGCGCGGGGCGCGGCCCCGGCTCACCGCTCAGCAGACGACCGCCCTGGAGGCCTGCGCCGACACGGTGGTCCCGGGGCGCCGTCGGCACGACGACGACGTCGCGATCGCCGGGGTGAGCGATACGCCCGGTGCCGTCGAGGCCGGTGCGCTCGAGGTCCTCACGGACCCGGCGACCGGGATCGAGGACGGTGTCGGGGAGATGGCGGAGATGCTCGACGAGCGTGCGGCGTCCTGGGCGCGTGCGGAGGGCCTCGTCGACGTCGACCGGTTCGCCGACCTCTCCTACCAGGACCGCCGGCGTCTGCTCGCGCTGCTCACCGGCGCCGAGGAGCCCGCGCACGAGCTGTGGTTCCTCCTGGCGCTGTTCGCCACCATGGCCTACGACAGCGCGCCGCACCGCGAGACGGCCGAGGCCGTGCTCTCGGGGGCGCCGGGACTGACGGCGATGGGGTTCGCCCCGCCGTCCGGTGGGCGCTGGCGCGCGAGCGACCCCACCTACACGGTCCCCATGGCCCGTCTCCACCCCGCGACCGACCCCAGGACAGGGAGCCTCACGTGAGCGACATCGAAGAGTTCGACGCCGTCGTGGTCGGCAGCGGGTTCGGGGGCTCGATCCCCGCGTTCCACCTGGCCCGAGGGGGCGCCCGCGTCCTCGTCCTCGAACGGGGGCCGCGTCTGTCCGCGGACGAGTTCGACCAGTCGCTGCGGTTCGGCTCGTCGTCGACCCGGATCTTCGACTTCACGGCCGGTGACGGCATGAGCGTGCTCGGCGGCAACTGCGTCGGCGGCGGCAGCGTCGTGTACTTCGCCGCGATGCCGCGGGCGCCGCGTTTCGTCTTCGACCGCACCGGTCCGCAGGGACAGCGGCTGTGGCCCGCGGAGGTGGACCGGCAGAGCCTCGACCCGTGGTACGACCGGGTCGCGGAGGCACTGCCGATCCGGACGCACGGCTGGGACGAGGTCAGCAAGCCCGGCGGGCTGTGGGCCGCGATCTGCGACCACGGCGGCCTGACAGCGAACCCGTTGCCGTCGGCGGTCGACACCAGCCGCTGCACGAGCTGCAACTGGATGATGTCCGGCTGCGTCGAGGACGCCAAGCGGTCGCTGCTGACGAACTACATCCCCGCGGCCGAGCAGCACGGGGCGCAGATCCGCGCGTTGCACGAGGTCCAGACGGTGGAGCGCTCGGCGGACGGCGGGTACGTCGTCTCCTACGCCCACGTCGACCCGGTCGACTACCGCCTCACGACCGGGACCGGGAAGGTCCGGGCACGGGTGGTTGTCCTGGCGGCCGGGGCCGCCGCCACGCCTGTCATCCTCCAGCGGTCCGAGCCGCAGCTGGGGGCGATGCCCGACGCGGTCGGCAGGTACTTCTCGGGCAACGGCGAGCGGATCAACGTCGCCGTCATCGACGAGGACGCCGTCCGGGAGATCCTGCCACCGGGTGCGACCGCCGGCGAGCGTCCCTACGGCGCGTTCCAGGTGGGCCGCGGCCCGGTGGTGGCGACCTGGGACCGGCTCGACGGGAGCCTGCCCGAGCACGAACGGTTCGCCGTCGAGCAGCTCTACTTCCCGCCGGGCCTTGGGACGATCCTCGCCCAGGCCCGCACGGCGGACGGGCTGCCGGGCTGGTTCGGGCCCGAGAAGAAGGAGCTGCTGAGCAGGTGGCGCAACTGGTTGATGCTGTTCTCGCTGGTGGAGGACGACAACGAGGGCGAGTTCGGGCCACCCCCGCCGACCGGGAACGCGGTGCGGCTCTCGCAGCAGCTGCTGGGACGAGGAACCCTGCGCTACCGGCCCCGCCCGTCGACCGTGGCTGCCTGGCGGCGTGCCGACGAGACCATCAAGGATCTCGTCGAGGGGCCCGGCTTCGGTACCGTCGACCCCTGGACGAACGACCTCGTCGGGGCGTACACCGTGCACCCCCTCGGATCGTGCCGGATCGGGTCCGACCCGGAGACCAGCGCCCTCGACCACACGCATGAGCTGCGTGGCCACGAGGGGATCTTCGTGACAGACGGTTCCGCCGTGCCGACCGCCCTGACGGTCAACCCCTCCAACACGATCGCCGCTCTCGCGGAGCGGGCGGTCCCCTTCGTCGTCGAACGTCTCAGGCGGCGCGGCGCGGACGTCGACTACCAGGCCGAGCTGCCCACCCCCCGTCCCGTCCCCGTGTGAGGAGAAGCCATGCAGTTCACCTTCAGCCAGCCGGTGCCGCTCCCTGTCGAGAGCGTCGTCGCGCACCTGTGCGACGAGGCCTTTCAGGCGGAGAAGGCCACCCGCCTCGCCGCCCGTGACTTCGCGATGACCGTGGACCGACGTCCGGACGGCGTCACGGTACGGACCGAGCGCCACCTTCCGACGGTGGGGCTGCCCGAGTTCGTCAAGGCCCTCGTGCGGCCGGTCATGGTCGTCGCCGAGACCGAGCGGTGGGACCCGCCGGAGGGCGGCAGCCGTCGGGGCGCCTTCGAGATCGACGTCGACGGTGCTCCGGTCAGGTTCCGTGGAGCGGTCGGGGTCGTCCCGGAGGGGAGGGGGGCTCGGCTCACCTTCGAGGGCACGCTGTCGTCGACGGTGCCGTTGTTCCGCGGTCGGATCGAGGAGGCCTCGGCCACCCTGGTCCGCGAGACCATGGAGGTCGAGGCGGCCCTGCTCGAGGAGCTGTCCCGCAGCGGCGCCGTCCCGTCAGACCGTTGAGCGGATTCGGACGAGCTCCTGCTTGATGGCGAGTCGCCAGCGTTCGTAAGCGGGGGTCGGGCCGTCGTCGTCCAGGACCGCGCAGGCGTCGAACACCTCCGACGCCTGCGCGGGGGACAGCCCGGCAAGAGCGTGCGTCGCGGCCTCCGTGTGCGCCGGAACCGAACCCGCGTCGCACCGTGCACGGGCCGCCAGCACTGCGCCGAGCCGGACGTCGGGTGCGTGCTCGCCGGCCAGGACGGCCAGGGCGGCCACGTCCTCGCCGGTCGACGGCCCCGCGAAGGTGGCGGCCAACCCCACCCCGGACCACACGTCCCCGCGCCGTGCCGGGTCGAAGCTGCCCACCGTCGCGGCGACGTGCTCCGGACGTGCCCCGTCGATGAACCACACGGCGCGTCCCATGCCCTGGTCGACCGCTCGGGCGAAGTACGTGGGTGCACCCTGGAACGGCCACGGGCGTGGACGGGCACGCGTACCGACCCACCGGTGCCGGTCGAAGTAGGCGAGGTCGAACCCGTAGCCGTCCACAGCGAGCCACGACAGCGTCGGGTGGTACGCGCCGAGGTCGAGCTCGGGCAGGGCGCGGCTCCACAGCCGTCGAGGGAGCCGGGCCAGCGCGAACCCGACGCCGATGTACGCCAGCAGCCCGTGCGGCCGGGCCGGCCCCTCGACGAGCGCCCGGGTCCGCGAACCCCCGGTGGCCGCGTCGAGGATCGTCGTGGCCATCACGGCTCCCTCGTACCCGAACCCGCGCAGGTGCTCGTCCATCAGCTCCACGCGGGCGGCGATCGCTGCCGTGCCGGGCGACTCGAGGGCCGACTCGAACCCGACGACCACGGCCTGGGGGATCCGGTCGAGCGCGGCCCGCGCCGGCAGCTCCGCCGCCGGGAACCCCAGGTGGGCACCGGTCACGCTGGTGACCGCGGGCGCGACCGCCCAGCGGAGCATGCGGGTGAACGTCACGGGCATCGGAGGTCTCCCCGGGTCGGTGGACGTGCTGGTCGCGACCCTAGGCACCCGCGGCGCACCGGTCCACGGTGCGGGCGTCCCGGCGCACGTCAGGAGGTGCCGGCGCAGGCCGCCGTCGCCCGCCGGGGCGGGAGGCAACCAGGGAGAACTCCGCACGGTGCCACGGCGGGATCCTGAGGTCTCGAACGCATTGTCGTCGTGGTTGCCGGGCCGCCACCCGGAGGATGGAGCGAGTCCAGTGACGTCCGAGCGCATCGCCATCGTGGGAGTCGGTCTGCGGTACCCGGACGCCGCGACCCCGGACGAGCTGTGGACCAACGTCCTGGCCGGCCGGCGGGCGTTCCGGACCATGCCGGAGGAGCGGACCAGCCTGGCCGACTACTGGGACCCCGACCCGGCGGCGCCGGACAAGTTCTACGCGAGTCGGGCCGCCGTCCTGCGCGACTACACCTTCGACCGGGTCGCGAAAATGATCTCGGCGCGCACCGTGACGTCGACGGACATGACCCACTGGCTCGCGCTGGACGTCGCGACGGACGCCTTGCGCGCCGCCGGGTTCGAGGACGGCGAGGGACTACCGCTCGCGACGACCTCCGTCGTCCTCGGCAACACGCTCACCGGCGAGTTCTCGCGTGCCAACGTGATGCGCCTGCGGTGGCCCTACGTCCGCCGGACGATCTCCGCCCAGCTCGCGGAGCGCGGGTGGGAGAACGCCGAGATCGACGGGTTCGTCCGGGATCTCGAGGGCGTCTACAAGGCACCTTTCCCGGAAGCCAACGAGGACATGCTCGCCGGCGGGCTGGCCAACACGATCGCCGGCCGGATCTGCAACTTCTTCGACCTGGGCGGCGGCGGCTACACGGTCGACGGCGCCTGCTCCTCGTCGCTGCTGTCCGTCATCAACGCCGCGAACGCCCTGCGGTCCGGTGACGCCGACGTGGTCCTGGCCGGCGGTGTCGACCTCTCCATCGACCCCTTCGAGCTGGTCGGCTTCAGCAAGACGGGCGCACTGGCGACCGGTGAGATGGTGGTCTACGACCGCGGCTCCAACGGCTTCTGGCCGGGCGAGGGGTGCGGCATGGTCGTGCTGATGCGCGAGGACGACGCCCGTGCGCAGGGCAGGCAGGTCCTCGCGTGCATCGCTGGCTGGGGGATGTCCTCCGACGGCAAGGGAGGCATCACGCGGCCGGAGGAGAGCGGGCACCGCCGCGCGCTCGCCCACGCCTACGCTCGGGCCGGATACCACCCGTCGACCGTCTCGTACTTCGAGGGGCACGGCACCGGGACCGCCGTGGGCGACGCGACCGAGATCGCCGCGCTCGCCTCCACCCGCGAGGGGATCGACGACCCGTGGCCCGCGGCGCTGGGCTCCGTCAAGGCGAACATCGGCCACACGAAGGCGGCGGCGGGAGTGGCCGGCCTCATCAAGGCGGCGTTGTCCGTGCACCACCAGGTGGTGCCTCCGGCGAGCGGGCACGTGGACCCGCACCCCCTGCTGAGCGAGACCGCGCACGCGATCCACGTCCCGACCGACGCCGGGGTCTACCGCTCCGGCGTCCCCGTGAGGGCAGGGGTGTCGGCGATGGGGTTCGGCGGGATCAACACCCACATCGCGCTCGAGAGCGCCGACGCCGCGCCACCGACCCGGGCGTCGGTGGCACCGGAGGTGACCGACACGGTCCTCGGCCGTCAGGACGCCGAGCTGCTCCTGTTCGCCGCGGCGGACGTCGAGTCGCTCGCCGCGGAGGTCCGGGAGGCCGCCGGCACGCTGGAGCGCGCCGCGACGTGCGAGCTGACGGACCTCGCCGTCCACCTGCAGCGGACGCTGACGGACGGAGAGCACCGGGTCGCGGTCGTGGCGCGCGACCCCGGTGACGCCGTGGCGCGGCTCGAGCGCGTCGCGGACCTGCTGACCGGCACGCAGGTGCCCACCGGGCGGCTCGTCCGGGTCGGCGAGGGGATCTGGTTCGGGCGCGGGGCCGCACCGGGACGGATCGCCTTCGCGTTCCCGGGCCAGGGTGCCGGGCACGGGCACCCCGGCGCCCCGGTGCGCCGGTTCGACGCGGTGCACGACCGCGTCGGCCAGGTCGACGACGGTCCGGGGACGGCAGGCCTCCAGCCACGAGTCGTCCGCCGGTCGCTGCAGGGGCTCGCGGCGCTCACCCGCCTCGGCGTCGAGGCGGACGCCGCGATCGGCCACAGCCTCGGCGAGATCACGGCGCTCGCCTGGTCCGGCGCGCTGAGCGAGGAGCGGGCCATCGAGCTGGCGCGCGTGCGCGGGAGAGCCATGTACGACGAGGTCCCCCGCACCGGCGCCATGGCGGTGGTCGGTGCGGGACCCGACCGTGTCCGTGCACTGCTGGACGGGACCGCGGCGGAGGTCTCGGGGTACAACGCACCCGAGCTGACCGTGGTCGCCGGCCCCCGGACGGACGTGGAGGCCGTCGTGGCCGCGAGCGCGATCGCCGGGCTGGACGTCAGCGTGCTGGACGTCGAGCACGCCTTCCACACCTCGCAGTGCGCCCGTGCGGCGGCCGTCCTGCGCGACCATCTGCGCGGCGTCCCGTTCGGGCCGCTGCAGCGGGACGTCGTCTCGCCGTCGTCGGCCGCCCTGCTCCCCGAGGACCAGGACGTCTCGGCGTTCCTCGTCGAGCAGATCACGAACCCTGTCCGCTTCAGCGATGCCGCGAAGCTGCTGGGCGGTCACGACCTCGTGATCGAGGTCGGGCCCGGACGCACGATCGGTGGCCTCGTCGCCGCCAACCTGCCGACCGTGCCGACGGTGAGCATCGACACCGACTCACGGTCGCTGGCGCCCTTCCTGGACGCGGTCGGTGCTGCCCACGTGGTCGGCCGGTCGGTCAGCACCGAGGAGCTGGTGCGGGGCCGTGCGTACCGCCCGTTGGTGCCGGGCCAGCGGATGACGTTCCTTGCCAACCCTTGCGAGGCCGCGCCCGGGCTGGGGTTCGTGCCGACCGAGACCTCCGAGGACGAGGCTGCCGGATCGCGGGACACCGGGGCCGCGGCCGGGGCGAGCACGCTGGAGGTGCTGCTGTCGGTGGTCGCCGACAAGGTCGACCTGCCCGTGTCGGTGCTCGGTCCGGCCACCAGCCCGTTGGACGACCTGCACCTGTCCTCGATCACCGTCGGCCAGATCACCAACGACGTCCTGCGCTCCCTGGGGCGTGGGCCGCTGCACGGCGTGCCGTCCTTCGCGACGTCGACTCTCGGGGACATCGCGACGATGATCGACGAGATGTCCGACCGGGACGAGGTGCCGGCGAAGGTCATCGGCGCCGGGCCGTGGGTCCGGGCCTTCGGCCGGTCGTCGCGGACCGAGGACCTGCTGCCGGCGCCGGCCCAGGGGCCGGAGCGACGCTGGACGCTCGTCGGGGCGGACGACGAGCTGACGGATCGCGTCCTCGCCCGTCTGGCCCGCCTGCCCGGCGTCGAGCCGGGTGTGCTCGTGAGCACGACGGGCCGGGGGCCCGACGCCGGCGCGGACGCGATCGAGGCGCTGCTCGGCGCGCTGCGCCAGCACGGCACCGTGCCGCTCGTGGTCCTGCAGCGTGGGGACCACGGAGCGGCGGCCGCGGCCCGCTCGCTGTTTCTCGAGGGGAGCTCGCCGCGGGTGACGGTCGTGCGCCTTCCCGCCGAACTGGCCGACCCCCTTCCTGCGGTCGCGGACTCGATCGCCGCCGACGTGGACCGCACCGCCGGCTTCGCCGAGGTCACCTACGCGGACGGCGGTGCCCGTCGGCACGACGCGTGGGCCGCGCTGGAGACCTCCGAGGCCTCGTCGGCCTCCTACCTGGGGGCGGACGACGTCCTGCTGGTGACCGGGGGCGGCAAGGGGATCACCGCCGCGTCCGCGCTCCGGATCGCCGAGGCATCGGGCTGCCGACTGCTGCTCCTGGGCCGCGCGCCGATGTCCGACCCCGCAGTGTCGGCCACCCTGGACCAGGCACGGAGCGCGGGCGTGGGGTGCGTCTACGTGGCCGCGGACGTCACCGACGCCGCCGCGGTCGCGCGAGCCGTGCGCGAGGGGGCCGCGACCCTCGGCACCGTCACGGCGGTGCTGCACGGGGCCGGCACCAACGAACCGGCGCGGGCACGGGACCTGACGCGCGAGCAGCTCGACCGGACCGTCGCGCCCAAGGTGCACGGGTTGCGGAACGTGCTCGCCTGCCTCGACGCCTCACGTCTACGGTTGCTGGTCGCGTTCGGCAGCATCATCGGACGCGCCGGTCTGGAGGGCGAGGTCCACTACGCCACCGCGAACGACTGGCTGACCGAGGAGGTGCTGGCGTTCGGCCGGGAGAACCCCCAGGTCCGGGTCCGCGCCGTCGAGTGGTCCGTCTGGTCCGGAGCCGGGATGGGCGAACGGCTCGGCGTCCTGGAGTCGCTGCGGCAACGGGGCATCGAGCCGATCCCGTCGGAGTGGGGCGTCGGGCTCGTCACCTCACTCGTCGACGACGGCGACCTGCCGCCGCTCATCGTCGTCGCCGGCCGGACCGGCACGTTCCCGACGATGCGGCACGCCCCCGGTGACCTGCCCCTGCTCCGCTTCCTGGAGACGCCGCAGGTGCACTACGCCGGGGTGGAACTCGTGGTCGACGCCGAGCTGTCCCCGGGTACGGACCCCTACCTCGCCGACCATGTCCTGGACGGCGAGATGATCTTCCCCGGCGTCATGGGGATGGAGGCGATGGCCCAGGCCGCGGTGGCCCTGCGCCCGCAGCTGCGGGGCGGGCTCGCCTTCGCCGACCTCTCGTTCGACCGGCCCGTCCTCGTCCCGCCCGACCGTCCCGAGACGATCCGTGTCGCCGCGCTGGTCGAGGGCGATTCCGTCCGGGTCGCGGTCCGCACGGCTGGTACCGCGTTCGCCGTCGACCACTTCACCGCACTCATCACCCCGCCGCCGGACGTGCCGGAGGCCGATGCTCCCGCGTCGGCGGGTCTGGAGCCCGTCGGTCTGGAGCCCGGACGTGACCTGTACGGGTCCCTGATGTTCCAGGGGCCGCGGTTCCAGGCGGTGCGTGGCTACCGCGCGGCGCTGGCCCGTCGGGCCGTGGCCGACCTGGACACCGGGCCGGGCCAGCCGTGGTTCTCCCTCGTCCACCCGCAGGAGCTGATCCTGGCCGCACCTGGTGCCCGCGACGCGATGATGCACGCCATCCAGTGCTGCGTCCCGGACGCCGTGCTGCTCCCCGAGAGGGTCGACCTCCTGGTGCCGGCCATGGCCACGCATCCGAGCGCGGAGGTGCTGATGGAGGCTTACGAGGACGTCCAGGACGGGGACTCCTACACGTACCGACTCGCCTGTCACGACCTGTCGGGTCCGGTGGAGACCTGGTCCGGTCTGCGGCTGCGCGCCGTCACGAGACGTCCGGCACGGACGATGCGCTGGAGCCCGGCGATGACGGGCCCCTACCTGCAGCGCCAGGCCGAGGAGCTGTTCGGACGCGGCGTGGAGGTCGCCGTCGAGCCCCATGCACCCGCCGGGTCGGCCTCACGGGCCGACGACCGGGCGGCCACGGACCGGGCGATCGCGCGCCTCCGGCCAGGGGCCACGCTCCGCCGGCAGGCCGACGGCCGGCTCCTGCTCGACGACACCACCCAGGCGTGCTCCGCCCACCACGCTCTGTTCACGATGTCCGCCGTCGCGCCGCGAAGCGTGGCCTGCGACACGGAGGCGGTCGTGGAGCGGCCCGACGACGTGTGGCAGGACCTGCTGGGCGACGCATGGACGCTGGTCCGCGAGATCGCCGCCGCGGCCGGCGGTGACGTGCACGAGGCCGCGACCCGCGTGTGGGGTGCGCTCGAGTGCGTCCGCAAGGTCGGCCACGCGTCGATCGGCCTGACCCTGGCGAGCACCACCGACGACGCCGTCGTCATCGCCGCGGGCCCCTACCGGGTCATCACCTGGGTGCTGCCCACCGGTGAGACCGGCACGAGCACGATGTTCGCACTGCTGGGAGGTCATTGATGCCGTCGCGCTACTACGAGATCCGCCACGTCGTCGGGTTCGAGGAGACGAACCTCGTCGGGAACGTCTACTACGTGAACTACCTGCGTTGGCAGGGCCGCTGCCGGGAGATGTTCCTGCGGGACAAGGCTCCCACGGTCCTGGCCGAGGTCCAGGAGGACCTGAAGCTGTTCACGCTCAAGGTCGAGTGCGAGTTCTTCAGCGAGCTGACGGCGTTCGACCAGGTCGGCGTCCGGATGAGCCTCGTGGACCTCGGCCCGAGCCGGTTGGAGTTCGCCTTCGACTACGTGAAGGTCGAGGAGGACACCGAGACGCTCGTCGGCAAGGGGCGGCAGAAGATCGTGTGCATGCGTGGTCCGAACCAGCACACGGTGCCGACCCGGGTCCCGGACGACCTGGTCGCCGCGCTCGCCCCGTACCGCGCCGAGCCGGCGCTCGAGGTCGTCTGACATGCCCGCGGTGACCCCGGTCCGGCTGCGGAGGGTGATGTCACGATTCGCGACGGGCGTGACCGTGTTCTCCACCTGCGGTGAGCACGCGCACGCGATGACCGCGAACTCGTTCACGTCGTTGTCGTGCGACCCGCCCCTGGTCCTCGGCTGCGTCGCAGCGAGCGCCCGCATGCACGCCCTCCTCGCCCCGGGTGCGTGCCTCGGCGTCTCGATCCTGGCGGGGGGCCAGGAGCCGATCGCCCGGCACTTCGCCGACCGCGGTCGACCGCGCGGGTGGCGTCAGTTCGGCGACCTGTCGTGGTGGTGCGGACAGAGCACCGGTGTCCCGCTGATCGCGGGCGCGGCCGCGTGGCTGGAGTGCGAGGTGGAGGACGTTCATCCGGGCGGGGACCACGGCATCGTCGTGGCTCGGGTCCTCGGCTGTGGTGAAGGCGCCCCCGAGGTGCTGACGTTCTTCGACGGAGGGTTCCGCGAGCTCGGGACCCCGGGCCCGGTGCCGGTGACTCTTCTGGGGGCCGGTGCGGGCACGTGAGGACCCGCCGCGACGGAGCGGCGGGTCGGGCCGGCGGGGCGGGTCGGGGCACGTTCCCCGACCCGCCCCGACCGTCTAGGTGTACCCGGCCATGAGGTTGGCTACACCGAGGCGCTCGGCGCGGTGACGGCGCCGTCGATGGCGCCGGCGACGACGGCCGCCTGGTGGGCCACGGGACCGGCGACGAGCACGCCACGGAGCCCGTGGCGGAAGGCGGCGAACTCGGGCAGGTCGTCCAGCACGCCCTCGATCCGCGGGTCGACGACGTGGACGAACCGTCCCGTCCCGGCGACGTGGGCGGACAGATAGGTCCCCGCGTGGCCGCGCGCCTCGAGCGCGGCCACGACGTCACGGACGCGCGCCGTGTTGGCACCGACCGCGTCCTCGCGGACCTCGTACGTCATGACTCTCAGCACGGCTTCCTCCTGACCCTTCGGCTCAGACCGTCGCCGCGCCGGCGGCCAGGGGCTCGCGCCCCGTGCCGGCGGGCCCGCGGTACGCCTGGGCGACGTCGAGGTAGGTCCATGCGTCGGGGCCGATCGCGTGCAGCACCAGGTCGTCCGGGTGTCGACGCCGGGAGGCCAGGAGCGCGAGGTCGACCGCCTCGCCGCACACGATGTTCGGGGCGTACTCGTCGCCGGCCTCGACCGCCGCACCGGAGGGCAGGCTCACCGCGAACCGGAACGAGCCCTGCGGTACGTCGAGGTCCCGGGCCTGGTAGCCGAAGGCGATGGTCCGGTGGATGAAGGGGACGAGGTGCCGTACCCGGTCCGTCCGGACGATCCCCACGCCGACCGCGTCCGCCACGTCCTGGCCGTGCGCGAACAGCTCGAGCATGCCGGCGGCGGTCAGCACCGCCGCGGGCAGCGGGTTGACCAGCCACGGCACGACATCGTCCGGGCCGCGTGAACGCAGCGCCCGCTCGACGTCGTCGACGGCGGTGTCGAAGCGCCCCAGCACCTCCGCGGGAGTGCCGGCGTTGAAGAGGTCCAGAGCGTGGTTCACCGCGGCGTCGAACCCGACGTCGGCCGCGGGGGCCGTCATGGCGGCGAACCGTTCCGTGTCCGAGGCTGCGGCGGCGGCCAGGGTGAAGACGAACGTGAGGTGGGCGACCTGGTCGCGCACGCGCCACGGTTCGGCGGGCGTGACCAGCTCCCACTGGTCGTCGTCGAGCGATGCGAGGAGACCGCGGAGGTCCGCTGCCTCGAGGAGGAAGTCGTCGAGAATCTCGGTGGTGGTCGTCATGTCCTGACCTCGTTTCGTGATGTCCGGGTTCATGCGAGTGAACCCCCGCGGTCCCCCTGGGACATCTCCCGGTGTGCTCCTCCCGGCGCGGTACCCGGACGCGGCCCCCGCACCGGGTGCGCCGCGTGGGCGTGGTCGTCGACGGTGGCGCATCATGGCGGGCGAGAGGCATGCCGACCGACCCGACGGAGGGTGAGGATCCATGGGCACGCAGGACCAGGTCCAGCTCATCGCCTACGCCGACCGGCTCGGCGGCGACCTGCGGGGACTGGCGCGCTTCCTGCGCCGCGACGAGGTCGCCGAGTCGTTCGGGGGCGTGCACGTCCTGCCGTTCTACACGCCCTTCGACGGCGCGGACGCCGGCTTCGACCCCGTCGACCACACGGCCGTCGACCCGCGCCTGGGGACATGGGACGACGTGCGTGACCTGTCCCGCACCCACGACGTGATGGTCGACCTCATCGTCAACCACGTCTCCGCCGACTCCGCGGCGTTCCGCGACGTCGTCGCCCACGGCGACGCCTCGCCGTGGGCACCGATGTTCCTCACGATGTCGTCGGTCTTCCCGGACGGCGCACGGGAGGAGGAGCTGGCCCGCATCTACCGGCCCCGGCCCGGGCTGCCGTTCACGGCGCTGCGGCTCGGGGACGCGCTGCGCTACGTGTGGACGACGTTCACGCCCCAGCAGATCGACATCGACCTGAGCTCCGAGCTCGGCCAGGACTACCTCACCTCGATCCTCGACACGGTCGCGGCGGCCGGGGTGCGCCAGGTGCGCCTCGACGCCGTCGGGTACGCGGTCAAGACGCCGGGCAGCACGTGCTTCATGACGCCCGAGACCTTCGCCTTCATCGCGGACTTCGCGGCACGGGCGCGGGAGCGGGGTGTGGACGTCCTGGTCGAGGTGCACTCCTACTACCGGCGTCAGATCGAGATCGCGCGGGAGGTGGACCTCGTCTACGACTTCGCGCTGCCTCCGCTCGTGCTGCACGCGCTGTACACCGGCGACGGCACGGCGCTGCTCGACTGGCTGCGTGAACGTCCCCGCAACGCCGTCACGGTGCTCGACACCCACGACGGGATCGGGGTCATCGACGTCGGCCCCGACCAGACCGTCGAACCGGGGGAGCCGGATCGCCCCGGCCTGCTGGACCCGGCCCAGATCGACGCCCTCGTGGAGGGGATCCACGAGCGGACCGGCGGTGCGTCGGCCGCGGCGACGGGTGCCGCGGCGTCGAACCTCGACCTGTACCAGGTGAACTCGACCTTCTACGACGCGCTCGGCCGCGACGACGCGCGCTATCTCGCCGCGCGAGCGCTCCAGCTCTTCACGCCCGGCATCCCGCAGGTCTACTACGTCGGCCTGCTGGCGGGAGAGAACGACGTCGAGCTCCTGCAGCGTACGGGCGTGGGGCGGGACATCAACCGCCACCACTACACGGCGGAGGAGATCGACGCCGCGCTCGAGACGCCGGTGGTGCGGCGGATGCTGGCCCTGTGCCGGTTCCGCAACACGTTCCCGGCGTTCGACGGCGACGTCGACGCGACGCTCCACGGCGCGGTGCTGAGCATGGAGCGCCGCGGCGTCGAGGTGCCCGACGCCGTCGCCGTCCTCGAGGTCGACCTGGCCAGCGGCGCCGGGACCCTGACCTGGTCCTCCGGTGGGCGGGGCGAGGCGTCGGTCGACCTCGCTGCCTTCACCCCGGACGACCTCGGCGGCCCGGTGGGGCCTTGAGATCGTCCGGTCTCAGCCGCCCATCTCGGTGACGGCGTCCGTGTACTCCCAGTGCCACGGCTCGTACTTGTCGTAGATCGCCCAGTCGGGGTTGTCCCAGCCGTAGGCCGGCGCGTTCGCGCGGAGCCAGTCGTAGCGGCTGCCGGAGTACGTCTCCGGGCAGAGGTCCACGGCCAGACCCCACCCGTGGTTCGAGGTGCCGGGCGTGGCGGCCAGGTACCCCTTGGCCTCCTTGGTCGCGACCTGCGACGAGTAGCTCCGGTAACCGTCGGTGATGCACATGTTCTCGCCGAAGACCACGCGGTAGGCCAGGTTGAGCCGGGCGAGGGCGACGCCGGCGTCGGCGCGGATCCGCGTCGTGCCGTCCCACAGGGTGCACATCTCGCTCTCGGGGATGTACCCGTTGGACCCGGTGCCGCTGGCGTAGCCGTCGCAGCCGGGCAGCGGCGGCGGCGGGGGCTCGGGCGCCGCCTCGACGGACAGGGCGACCTTCTCCGCGGACATCGTGGCGTCCGCCGGCACGACGGTGCCGCCGACCGAGCCACCGGCCGCGCGGGACGTCGTCGGCGCGGCCCGGTCGGCGTTCCGGGAGGCGGCCTGGCCACGGTCGGCGAGCAGGGCGGCCTGCTTCGCGGCGCTCGTCACGGCCGCGAGGTCGGCGGCGGCGTCACCCGGGGCGCGGACGCCGGAGGGCGCGGCCTCCGGGCTCGTGGCGCGCGGCAGCTCGGTCGTGTTGGAGGCCACGGCCATGCCGGTCGTGGTCGCCATCGTGACGGCGAGGCCCAGGCCGATGCTCAGCGGCCAGCTCGTGGGCGCGAGCGAGGACCAGGTCGGGCCAGTGCGGCGGCGTCGAGCCGCGTGGCTCGCGGTGTGTCGTCCCTTGGCACGTGCCCTCGTGGGTGCGGGTCGTGCGGTCGCCTCGGGGAGCGCGGGCAGGTCGCGCGTGTGCCTCATCGGGCGGTGCGGGGTCGCATCGAACATTCTCCTGGCGCCTGCGGGGTTAGCTGTCGGGTTCGGGTCGGAGACTGACCCGGCCGGCAGGGCGTCCCTGCACGGCTTCACCCCGAGGGCACCGTGGTGCCCGAGAGTGGGTCCCCCGTCCCTGTCGTTCGTGTCGTCCGGCTCCGGGGCGGTGACAGGGCTCGGCGCCCGCCTCGGACATCTCACCTGGGGTGTGAGCTGCCTGGACACTATCCCTCCCGCCGCGAGTTGTCACGGGTAGATCACGGGTGCGCTACGTTGACCAACCTCTGACCCGATTCGCAGGAAGAAGGTGGACGATGCCGGAACGGACGTCACGTCGTTCGACGATCGCCGTGCTGGGCCCGGGGGGCGTCGGCGGGCTGGTGGGAGCGCTGGCCGCCCGGGCGGGCCATCGTGTGATCGTCCTGGCCGGCCCCGAGACGGCGTCGACCCTCCGTTCCGACGGCCTCCGCGTCACCAGCGGCTTCTTCGGGGACTTCTCGGCCGAGGTCGAGGCGGACACCGAGCTGCGCGAACCGGTCGACCTGTGCCTGGTCGCCGTCAAGCACCCGTCGCTGCCCGAAGCCCTGGAGCGGGTCCCTGCTGAGCACGTCGCCGCCGGGCTCGTCGTGCCGCTGCTCAACGGGGTCGAGCACGTCGCCACCCTGCGCGAGCGGTTCGCGCCGGCGTCCGTCGCCGCCGGTGTCATCCGCGTCGAGTCCACCCGGACCGCTCCCGGGCGGATCGTGCACGGCAGTCCCTTCGTCGAGGTGGACCTGGCCAGCAGCACGGCGCCCCCCGAGCGGCTCGAGGCCGCGGCGACGATCCTGCGGGACGCGGGGGTCACCACGCTGGTCCGCGACGACGAGGGGGCGATGCTGTGGGGCAAGCTCGGGCTCCTCGCGCCCTTCGCCCTGCTGACGACCTACCACGGGGAGCCGATCGGGACGCTCCGGACCGAGCGTCGCGACACCCTCGCGGCGCTCGTCGCGGAGGTCGCCGCGATCGGCCAGGCCGGCGGCGGTCCCGACACCAGCCAGACGGCCCTGCGCTTCTACGACACGTTCCCGCCCGAGGCGCGCTCGTCCATGCAGCGTGACGCCGAGGCCGGGCGGCCCCTGGAGCTCGACGCCATCGGCGGGGCCGTGCTGCGGGCCGCCGACCGGCACGAGGTCCCCGCACCCCTCACCCGGCGGCTGGTGACCGAGCTCGGCCGGTCCTCGACCTCGTCACCGGGCGCCTCGACGGGAGCCGGCGCCACTGGGTAGCGAGCAGGTGCCCCGGGGGGACATCCTGGAGCCGGCCCCTCGAGGACGAGGTCGACGACGACGGAGGATCCCATGACCGCGAGTCCGCCCGCCACGACCCCGGACGTCGCGACGCCGGACCCCGCGCAGCGTCAGCCGGCACCCCGCACCACCCACCAGGTCGTGAACCAGCCGCCGGAACGCGTCGACGTCAACGAGTACCTGGACTTCCCGGTGCTGCGCGAGGCGGTGCACGCGTTCGGCGGCGACTGGGGCGAGGAGCGACTGGTCGAGGCCGGGGCGCACGTCGGGACCGCGGCGTTCCAGCACGCGGCCGAGCGGGCGAACATCCACGAGCCGGTGCTGCACACCCACGACCGGCGTGGCCGCCGCCTCGACGAGGTCGAGTACGACCCCGCCTACCACGAGGTGCTCGCCGCCGCCGTCGAGCGCGGGGCGCACACGGGCGCCTGGGCGGAGCCGGGGCCCGGGGCGAACGTCGTGCGGGGCGCCGTCTTCTCGCTGTTCTCGCAGGTCGAGCCCGGCCATGCGTGCCCCGTCTCGATGACGCACGCGGCCGTGCCCTCCCTGCGGCACGCGCCGGAGCTCGCCGCCGTCTGGGAACCGCGCCTGCTGTCGTCCGGGTACGACGGCACGCCGGCCGCTCCCGGGGACAAACCCGGCGTGCTCGTCGGCATGGCCATGACGGAGAAGCAGGGCGGGTCGGACGTCCGCGCCAACACCACGGCGGCCGTCCCCGTGGGCTCGGACGGGACGTCCCTGCTCACCGGGCACAAGTGGTTCTGCTCGGCCCCGATGTCGGACGCGTTCCTCGTCCTGGCCCAGGCCGGAGGCGAGGACGCCGGGCCGCCCGGGTCACCGACGTGCTTCCTGGTGCCGCGCGTCCTCGAGGACGGCACCCGCAACGCGTTCCGCATCCAGCGGCTCAAGGACAAGCTCGGCAACCGGTCGAACGCGTCGGCGGAGGTCGAGCTCGACGGCACCGTCGGGTATCTCGTCGGGGAGCCCGGCCGCGGGGTGCGCACCATCATCGAGATGGTGTCGCGCACCCGGCTGGACTGCGTCCACGGGTCGGCGGCCGGCATGCGCCAGGGGGTCGCCGAGGCCTTGTGGCACGCGGACCACCGCAGCGCGTTCGGGGCGCACCTGGTCGACCAGCCCGCCATGACGGCCGTGCTCGCCGACCTCGCGCTGGAGTCCGAGGCCGCGACCCTGACCTCGATGCGCCTGGCCGCGGCGTACGACGCCGAGACGGACGCCGAGCGGGCGTTCCGCCGTCTGGCCACGGCGGTGAGCAAGTTCTGGGTGTGCCAGCGCGGCCCGCACCACGCGTTCGAGGCGATGGAGTGCCTGGGCGGCAACGGGTACACCGAGGCGTTCCCGCTGGCACGCCGGTACCGCGAGCAGCCCGTCATGGCCATCTGGGAGGGGTCGGGCAACGTCATCGCCCTGGACGTGCTGCGGGCGATGGCGCGCGAGCCGGAGTCTGTCGAGGCGTTCCGTGCCGAGCTCGGCACGACGGCGGGGGCGCACCCCGCCCTGGACGCGCACGTCGCGCGCACGCAGCGGCTGCTCACCGAGCTCGCCGGGTCCGACGACGGCGCGCAGCAGGCGCAGGCCCGCCGCGTCGTCGAGTCGCTCGCCGTGGCGCTGCAGGCGTCGCTGATGGTGCGGCACGCGCCGTCGGGCAGCGCCGAGGCGTTCGTCGCCGCGCGGCTCGGGGAGGACCGCGGCGCCGGCTACGGGGTGCTGCCGGCCGGCACCGACTGCCGTGCGGTGCTGGCACGGCACCGCCGGCGCTGACCGAGGCGCGTCCCGACGCGTCGTCCGGCCGGGCGGGGCGTCACTCCTCGTCGTCGACGAGCAGGTCGGCCGTGACCAGCACGTAGTCCTCGTCGCGCAGGTCCTTGATGATCTTGCCGACGGCGTCGACCGAGGTCGCGTGGATGTCGTGCAGCAGCACGTTGCTCCCGGGCTCCACCTGCTCGCGGACCCGACGGCGGGTCTCCTTCGCGTCGCGGGTCTGCCAGTCGAGCGTGTCGAGGTTCCAGGTCATGACGTCGAGCCCGCTGCGGGTCGCGAGCGTGCGGACCCGGCCGTCGACGTCACCGTAGGGCGGCCGCAGCAGGAACGGGGTGGACCCGGTCGCCTCGCGGATCGCGTCGGAGGTGCTGCGCAGCTCCTCGCGCACCTCGGCGTCGTCGAGGGTGGTGAGCTGCGGGTGGCTCCACGAGTGGTTGGCGACGAGGTGCCCCGCGTCGGCGACCGCGCGGGCGATCTGCGGGTTCCTGGCGACGTTGTCGCCCACCATGAAGAACGTGGCCGGTGCGTCCTTGCGGTCGAGGATCCGCAGCAGCCGTTCGGTCTGCGCCACGGGACCGTCGTCGAAGGTCAGGGCGACGCACTTGTCCACCCGACAGTCGACGCCCTCGGCACGCGCCGCCGCACGGCGCTCGGCGGTGATCTGGTCCAGCCGGGTGCGCCACAGGGACGTGCTGGTCTCGAGCAGGGTGTCCCGCAGGCGCACGGCCTCGTCGGGGTCCACGGCGTCGACGCCGGCGTCGAGCATCGCCTCGGCGTCGGAGACCGCCGTGTCGAGGGTGCCGAGGTCGAGGTCGGCGTCCTGCGCGGTGAGGTCCGTCAGCGCGTCACGGCCCTGGACGACGGCGGGCTGCAGCTCGTCGACGGCCCACTGGCGGCGTGCGGCGGCGACGGCGTCGCTCGTCTCCAGGACCTCCGCTGCGGCGTCGTCGAGCGCCTCCGGCGAGGGGTCCGACCCGTCGACGACCTCGACCTCCACCTGTGGCAACGTCTCCGGGAAGAACGGGTTCGGGCGGGTGACCGCCTCGACCGTGCGGGTCTCGACCGGGTAGCTGACCTCGGCGTCCCGCAGCTTCCGCGCCTCCGTGAGGGCGGCGTCCAAGGGCTCGCGGACCGCGGGGTCCGCCACCTGGCCCTCGCTGCGCCGGTACACGGGCCGGCCGTCCTGGACGGCGGCGGTGAGGGTCTCGCGGCTGTCCGCGTAGGCGTCCTCGGAGCGTCCGCGGGAGGTGTCGGCGGCGTCGGTGAGACGGGCGACCTCCTCCTCGTACTCGGCGACCTGCGACTCCCAGGCACGGTGCTCGAGCTCACCGGCGACCACGACCGCAGCGGCGAGCAGCACGACGAGCGCGCCGATCCACCACCACCGGGCGCGGCGGCGACGGACCGGCGGCTCGGGCGCGGTCGGCTCGGAGGTGCTCACAGGGTGATCCTCCGGCCAACGGCGCCCCGTGGCCACCCTGGTCGCGATGCTCGCGCGAGGCGCTCGCGGAGCGTGCACACGACGGTCACCCGGGCGCCGCCACCGGGCCGGGGCTGTCCGGGGTCGCCGCCCGGGGCATAGCATCGGTGCTGACTTCGACACGGGAGCCGCATGAACGAGCAGCACCGCCCCGACCGGACCGACGCCGAGGGGACGGGACCCGACCCCGACGACGCGACGCAGGTCCTGCCGGCGCACACCGAGGAGCCTCCACCGGCCCCGTCGGCGCAGGACACGCAGGTGTTCGACCGCGACGCGGGGCAGGAGACGCAGCCCTTGGCCCCGTCGGCGCAGGACACGCAGGTGTTCGACCGCGACGCGGGGCAGGAGACCCAGGTCCTCGGTGGTGGCGCGATGTCGGCCACGCAGCCCCTCGCTGGCCGGCCGCGCCGGGAGTCGGTGCTGCCCGCCACCGACCGCGGTCGTGACGCCACGCCCTGGGGGACCCGGGTGATGCCGGCCGACCGGTCGTCCGCGACGCCGCCGTCGGCCGCTGCCTTCCCGCGATCGACGCCGGCACCCGCGCAGCGGACCGCCCCGGCGCCCGGACCCGCGGCAACGCCGACGCAGCGGCCGGCTCCCCAACAGCGCCCGGCGCCGCAACAGCGCCCGGCGCCGTCGGCCCCCGCACCACCGCGCGAGAGCGGCGCCGGCCCGCGTCGCGGCACCGAGCCGACGGCGGTGGCGTCCCTGATCACGGGCCTGCTCGGGATCGTGGTGCCGCTCGTCGGGATCCTGGCGATCGTGTTCGGCGGCATCGGCCTCGACCGCACGCGCCGGCGGGGGACGAACGGCCGTGGCATGGCGCGGACCGGGATGACGCTCGGGACGCTGCAGGTGCTGTTCACCACGCTGCTGGTCGTCGGCGGGTTGATGTTCTGGGACGCCTACGGCGAGGACGTCGAGGCCGCCCTGGACCAGGCGGACGCGATCGCCGCGGGCGAGGTCAGTGTCCCGGACCTGCTGCTCGGCGGCGTCACCGGCGACTACTCGTTCGAGGACCTGCAGGAGCTCGGGGGCATGCTGGGTGACGCCGACGAGCTCCAGGAGCTGGGCGGCCAGTGCCAGTCGGGTGACGCGGCGGCCTGCGACGACCTGCTCGAGCGGGTGCCGGCCGATCTGCTCCCCGAGGGTGTCGGGAACCCGTGACCGAGATCCCCGTCGCCCGGCTGCGACGGGTCGTCGCCGTCGTCGCCGCGCTGAACTTCGCCTACTTCTTCGTCGAGTTCTTCGTGGCGCTGAGCGCGGGGTCGGTCTCGCTGCTCGCCGACAGCGTCGACTTCCTGGAGGACACGGCGGTCAACCTGCTCATCCTGCTCGCGCTGGGATGGCCGCTGGCCCGCCGCGCGGCCATGGGCAAGGTCATGGCCGTGATCATCCTGGGTCCGGCGGCCTTCGCCGCCTGGGAGGCGGTGCAGCGGTTCGGCGCCCCCGAGGCGCCCGACGTGGTCCCGCTCGTCCTCGCGTCCGCGGGGGCGATCGTCGTCAACGGCACGGCGGCATGGCTGCTGGTCGGCGTGCGGCTCCACGGCGGGTCGCTCAGCCGGGCGGCGTTCCTGTCGGCCCGCAACGACGTGCTCGTCAACGTCGCCGTGATCGCCATGGGCCTCGTGACGGCGTGGACCGGGTCCGGCTGGCCGGACCTCGTCCTGGGCTGCGTCATCATCGGCCTCGCCGGGCGGGCCGCCTGGGAGGTGTGGGAGGTCAGCGAGGACGAACGCCTCGCGGCCAGGGCGCTCGCCGGGGAGGAGATCGACTGAGTCGTCCTCCGCGGTCGAGCGCCCCGAGGGGAGTCAGCCGACGCGGACCGCGGAGTAGCCGGCCTCGTCGACCGCGGCCAGGACCTTGGACTCCTCGGCGGGACCGGTGACCACGAGCGTGCCTGTCTCGGCGCTCACCTGGATCTCCTCGACCCCGGGAACCTCGCCGACCTCCTCGCGGACCGACATCTCGCAGTGGCCGCAGGTCATGCCGGTGACCTGGTACGTGTTCGTGCTCATCGTCTCTCCTCTCCTGCCACCACCGACGGGTGGTCGTCACCAGGGAGGCTATACCCCCAGTGGGTATAGATCAACGAGTCCGCGCGAGGCCCGCTCCCCGGGGCGCAGGCAGGGGTCCGTCCCGATGTTGTGGGGTCCGTGGTCCTCGTGTTGTGTGGAGCGATGAACGACACCGATGACGGGCAGCGCACGCGCAGCGAACAGCTCGAGATCACGCGCATCGTGCTCCGCCCCACGGGCAACCCGCTTCCCCTCGGCTTCATGGCGCTGGCCGTGGCGACGGTCGGGTTCAGCTGTCTGCAGCTGGGGATCCTCAGCACCGCCGAGGAGAGCACCGTGGCCCTCGCCGTCCTCGTGCTCACCGTCCCGCTGCAGCTCCTCGCCGCGATCATCGGCTTCGGGGCCCGCGACCCGATCGCCGGCACGGGGATGGCCGTGGTGTCCGGGGTCTGGGCCATGC
This sequence comes from Isoptericola sp. 178, assembly GCF_030586525.1. Lineage (NCBI taxonomy): Bacteria > Bacillati > Actinomycetota > Actinomycetes > Micrococcales > Promicromonosporaceae > Isoptericola > Isoptericola sp. 178. The sequence goes on from NZ_JAUQYN010000006.1 coordinate 45,432, forward strand.
TCGCGGTCTCGACGCTGACGTCACCGCCCGGTTCCTCGAGCCCGGCGCTCGGCGTGCTGCTGCTGACCGCTGCCCTGGCCATGGTGGTCCCGGCCCTGGCCGCGGGCGGGAAGGTCGTCGCGGCCGCCGTCATGATCGGCTCCGGCGTGCGCTTCGCGGTCACGGGCGTGGCCGAGTTCACCGGGTCCGGCGCGTGGGAGACGACCGCCGGTGTCCTCGGGCTGGTCCTGGCCGCGATGGCGCTCTACGCCGCGCTCGGGTTCGTCCTGGAGGAGGTCGACCACCCCGTCCGGCTCCCCGTGCTGCGTCGGGGAGCCGGACTCAAGCCGCTGCGCGACGACCTGGAGGAGCAGCTCGAGGGAGTCGCCCGGTCGGCCGGCGTGCGCCAGCAGCTCTGAGAAGTGCGCGGCGGGTCAGCGCGTCCGCACGGCCCCGGACGTGTCCCGGCGCAGGTACCACCAGGCGACGACCACGCACAACAGGCCGTTGAGCAGGCCGAAGACGACGTCGAGCGGACCGTGCATGCCGCGGTAGATCCGGGAGATGCCGACGATGAACGGGATGGCCACGCACACCACCGTGACCAGTCGGCGCAGCACCGGGTTCGAGATGCGCTGGGCGAGCAGCGCCATGGTCAGCCACAGCGCCGTCGCCGCACCGGTGTGACCGCTGGGGAAGCTCGAGGTCGGCGGGGCCGGGTCGAGGTGCTCGACGTCCGGGCGCTCCCGCCCGACCAGGGCGGAGCTGGTGATGAACAGCAGGGACTGCAGGGAGACCGCGAGCGCCGGCACGAGGGCGAACCACCACTGGCGGGTGCGCCACCACAGGATCCCGACCGTCAGCGCGGTCACGCCGATCACGACCTCGGTCATGCCGAAGCGACCCAGCCACTCCGAGACGGTGTTCATCGTGGACGTCCGCTGATCGGCGAACCACTGCTCGACCGTGTTCCCCTGGGGGAAGTCGTTCAGGGGGCCGACGACGAGGAACCCGACGCCGAGGAGCACGAGCCAGCCGAGGACGGCGGGACCCAGCGCGCGCACCGCCGCGTCCCGGGCGGCCTGTCCCTTGGTCGGCCGACTGGTGTCGAGCTCGTAGCGGTGGACGAAGGCGTTCATCGAATCTCCGCATCTGTGGTGCGGGTGGTGGGTGACCACCCGCGGTACCCGAGGTAGGACGCACCGGAGATGGTGACGCCCAGGAGGATGCCGGCGACCACGTCCGAGGGGAAGTGCACCCCGAGGAAGATGCGGTCGGCGGCAGTGATCAGCGCGAACGTGGTGGCGACCAGCGGGACGACGACCCGGCCGACCCGGCCGAGGACCGGCCAGACCAGCAGGGTGATCGTCACCGCGGCGGTCGCTGCGGACGTCGCGTGCCCGGAGGGGAAGCTGAGGCCGGGCGCGTCGAGGATCACCTCGTCGACGACCGGCCGCACCCGTCCGACGGCTTCCTTGGCGAGGTTGGCCAGCCCCCACGAGGCGAGCAACGTCCCGACCGCCCACAGGGCGCGCCCGGGGTAGTCGTGTCGGCGCCACATCCACAGGGCGACCGCGCCGCCGGCCAGCACGACCCAGCCGGGCTGGGTGACCGCCGACCAGACGACGAAGGTGTCCAGCAGCCAGTCGTTGTCCAGCGTGACCGACACGGCGGCGTCGACGACGGCCTGGTCGGCCTCCTGCACCGTGGCGTTCGTGCGGACGAACCAGGCCAGGACGAGCACCGGGACGAATCCGGCGACGGCGAAGGCGCCGGCGCGGGCCAGAGCGCGGGCCCGGGGCGATCGTCGAAGCATCCCGGGAGACTAACCCGCAGGTCCCCGCAGCGCTTGTCGAGCGGGGGACGACCCGTGCGGGTCGCACGGCGCGTCCGTTCAGGGGGAGCGGTGGTGCGGCGGGACCTCGTAGAGCAGGTGCTCCGTGTGGTGCAGCACGTTCGCGACGAGCGCGGCGACGTGCTCGTCGGGCTGGCCGTAGTAGACGGTGGTGCCGTCGCGCCGCGACGTGACCAGCCGGCTGGCACGCAGCCTGGCCAGGTGCTGGGAGACCGCGGGGACGGGGCGGTCGAGCGCCGCGGCGATCGACCCGACCGACATCTCGGTGCCGTCGAGCATGACGAGGATCGCCAGGCGGGTGCGGTCGGCGAGGAGTCGCAGCACCTCGACGGCGCGGTCGAGCTCGGCGTCCGGGGGTGCGCTGCGCTCGGCGGGGGCCACGGGACTCATGATGGCACCGTCCCTCGCGCCGTCGTCCCCGTCGTGGCCGGACGTCCGGGTCGGCGCGGCCACAGCAGGGCGGCCGTCGTCGTCGCGGCCGCCGCGAGGGCCGCGAGCACGAGCGCGGTGCTGCTCAGCCCGAGGCCCACGCCGAGCAGACCGGCGAGGGGGTAGGTGAGCAGCCAGCAGGCGTGCAGCAGGGCGAAGTGCGCCGCGAAGGCCGCCGGGCGGTCGCCGGGAGCGACCGTGCGACGCACGATCCGGCCCACGGGGGTCTCCACCGACGCCCAGCCGAGGCCGACGAGCACCCACAGCGCCGCGACGGCCGTCAGCCCGGCCACCGGCGACGGGGCCGCCAGCGCGAGGGGGACGACGGCGGTGGCCACGGTGAGGGCAACGGCCCCCGTGAGCATCACGAGCCGTTCGGGCCGGCGGCGCAGCAGCCGGGGCAGGGCGAAGGCCGCCGTCATGGAGCCGGCGCCGTTGGCGGCCAGCAGCAGCGCGACGACGTCCTCGCCCTGCCCGAACGCGGAGCGCGCGATCACGACCGTCTGGACGATGACGAACGCCCCGGCCGCGGCCACGGCCATGTTGAGTGCCAGGACCGGCCGCAGCGCCGGGGTGCGGACGAAGAGGCGGATCCCGTGCCGGGCACGCTCGCCGAAGGGCATCTGCGGGCCGTCCCCGCCGGCGTCGGCGCCACGGCGCGGCAGGACCGTCGCTGCGACGAGCAGCGCGGACGCCCCGAAGCCGGCGGCGGTGCCGAAGAAGAGGGTCGAGCTGGGGACGACGAGCAGCAGCCCGGCCGCCAGCACGGGGGACAGGACGGCCTCGAGGTCGTAGGCCAGCCGGGACAGGGACAGCGCCGCGGTGTAGTCCTCCTCGTCGTCGAGCACGTCGGGGATCACGGACTGGAACGTCGGGGTGAACGTGGCCGAGGCCGCCTGCAGCACGAAGACGAGGACGTAGACCTGCCAGACCTCGCCGACGAAGGGCAGGGACACCGCGACGAGCAGCCGCACGACGTCGGAGCCGATCATCACCGACCGCCGGGGCAGCCGGACGACCGCGGCCGCCGCCAGCGGGGCGACGAACACGTAGGCGACCATCTTCACCGCGAGCGCGGTGCCGAGGACCTGCCCGGCCTCGGCCCCGGCGAGGTCGTAGGCGAGCAGCCCGAGGGCGACGGTGGCGAGCCCGGTGCCGGCGAGGGCGACGAGCTGGGCGAGGAAGAGCCGACGGTAGACCGGGTGGGCGAGTACCTGCAGCACCGACCCATTGTCTGCATGATTGCGCAGGGACGCAACAAAGCTCGAGGGTCGACGAGCGGGCCGTATCAGCAGGGGAGACACGGCGCTCCGGACCGGTAGAGGAACGCTCGAGCCGCGGCCAGGACGGAGGTGGCCCCGTGCGATCCGGACCCGTGCGGAACCGCCCGGCGACGCGGACGGTCGTGCCGACGCTGGTGGCGGCCGTCCTCGGCCTGCTGTCCTCGCTCCCCGCCGTCGTCGTGCCCGGGCAGGAGATCGACCTCGACCCGTCGGCCGGGCCACCCGGGACCTCCGTCACGGCGAGCGTCGACGGTTTCGACTGCTCCATCGGCGTCGTCGAGCTGCTGTGGGGAGAGTCCGGGGTGGTCGGGACCGTCGACCTGGACGGTGGCGCCGACGAGACGACGTTCCCGGTCCCCACGGAGGCGGAGCCCGGTGGGCACGAGGTGTTCGCCCGGTGCGCCAGGTCCGACGACGTCGCGGCCGAGACCACGTTCGAGGTCGAGCCGGTCGCCGACCTGGTCACGGTCCCGGACCTGGTGGGCCGCCCGCTCGACGAGGCCGAGACGCTGCTGGCCGAGCGGGGCCTCGTGCTCGGCGAGGTGTCGGGCGAGGGCGACGCCGTCGCCGACCAGGACCCCGGCCCCGGCACCGGCGTCGACGTCGAGAGCGAGGTGGCCGTCACCCTCGCCGCCGTCGTCCCGCCCCCGGGGAACACGGGGACGGACGACCCGGCGGAACGGTTCCCGCTGCTGTGGATCGTCCTGGTCGGGCTGCTCGTCGCCGGGGCCGCAGCCGGTGCCCCCCGGCTGCGCCGGGCCCGTCGCCGGCAGGACCGGCGTTGGGTGAGCGAGCACGTCCGGGTCCGGCCCGCCCCGACCCCACCGCCCACCGTGACGCTCGCCGCGGACCCGACGGACCCCGCGGGACCCGGCGCGACCCTCGTGATCCGGCTCGTCGCCTCCGCGGACGACGTGGACCAGCACCTGGAGGTGATCGGACGATGACCACGACGACCGCCGCGCCGACGATGACGGCGCGCGTCTTCCTCCTCGACGACGGCTCGGGCCGGGACACCGCGCAGGTGCTCGGCGAGGCCGTCCGGCGGCACGGGATCGGCGGCGCGGCGCTCCAGGGCGTGCGGCGGGCCACCACGGCGACGCGGGAGGCCGTCGGGTCCGAGCTCGCCGCCGTGGCGGACGGACTGCTCGACCTCGACCTCGGCGACGTCCTGCTGCGCTCGTGGCGGTCCGTCGCCGACCTCACGGCGGCCGGCCGGCGGACCGCCCTCGCCCCCGGGGAGGAGATCGTCGCGCTGGCCACGCACCGGATCACCGCGACGCACCACCCGCGGGTCGACCTGTCCGTCGACGGCGTCCCCCTGCACCGGTTCACCTTCGAGATCTCGCTCGTCGCCGTCCTCACGGGGGTCGCGGCCGTCGTCGCGGGCGGCTCCCTGGTGGCGGTCCGGGGCGGGTCGGCCGACGTCACGGGCACCCTCTCCCTGGACGGGGTGCGGCTCGTGGAGAGGTCCCGCACCCTCGACGTCGAGGCGCTGGTGCGGCTGCGCCGGCCGATCCCGCTGACGTCGGGGCGGTCGGCGGTCTTCCGCGGGGAGTCCTGACCCGGGTCGCGCCATGGACGAGCGCCGCGCGATCAAGGCGCTGCTGCGTCCCTGAGACGTCCGGACCCGGGGGGCCGGGGGGCGGGGCCCCGGGGGGGGGCGCGCCCCCGGGCGCCCGGGCGGGGG
>NZ_JAUQYN010000007.1:0-1743 GCF_030586525.1 Isoptericola sp. 178
GGTGTGTGGTGTTTTCTCTCTTTCACGGAGAGTTTGATCCTGGCTCAGGACGAACGCTGGCGGCGTGCTTAACACATGCAAGTCGAACGGTGAAGCCCAGCTTGCTGGGTGGATCAGTGGCGAACGGGTGAGTAACACGTGAGCAACCTGCCCTCCACTTCGGGATAAGCCCTGGAAACGGGGTCTAATACCGGATACGAGCACTCGACGCATGTCGGGTGTTGGAAAGTTTTTCGGTGGGGGATGGGCTCGCGGCCTATCAGCTTGTTGGTGGGGTAATGGCCTACCAAGGCGTCGACGGGTAGCCGGCCTGAGAGGGCGACCGGCCACACTGGGACTGAGACACGGCCCAGACTCCTACGGGAGGCAGCAGTGGGGAATATTGCACAATGGGCGAAAGCCTGATGCAGCGACGCCGCGTGAGGGATGACGGCCTTCGGGTTGTAAACCTCTTTCAGCAGGGAAGAAGGCCTTCGGGTGGACGGTACCTGCAGAAGAAGCGCCGGCTAACTACGTGCCAGCAGCCGCGGTAATACGTAGGGCGCAAGCGTTGTCCGGAATTATTGGGCGTAAAGAGCTCGTAGGCGGTTTGTCGCGTCTGGTGTGAAAACCTCAGGCTCAACCTGGGGCGTGCATCGGGTACGGGCAGACTAGAGTGCGGTAGGGGAGACTGGAATTCCTGGTGTAGCGGTGGAATGCGCAGATATCAGGAGGAACACCGATGGCGAAGGCAGGTCTCTGGGCCGCAACTGACGCTGAGGAGCGAAAGCATGGGGAGCGAACAGGATTAGATACCCTGGTAGTCCATGCCGTAAACGTTGGGCACTAGGTGTGGGGCTCATTCCACGAGTTCCGTGCCGCAGCTAACGCATTAAGTGCCCCGCCTGGGGAGTACGGCCGCAAGGCTAAAACTCAAAGGAATTGACGGGGGCCCGCACAAGCGGCGGAGCATGCGGATTAATTCGATGCAACGCGAAGAACCTTACCAAGGCTTGACATGCACCGGACGCTGCCAGAGATGGTGGTTCCGCAAGGTCGGTGCACAGGTGGTGCATGGTTGTCGTCAGCTCGTGTCGTGAGATGTTGGGTTAAGTCCCGCAACGAGCGCAACCCTTGTCCTATGTTGCCAGCGGGTCATGCCGGGGACTCATGGGAGACTGCCGGGGTCAACTCGGAGGAAGGCGGGGATGACGTCAAATCATCATGCCCCTTATGTCTTGGGCTTCACGCATGCTACAATGGCCGGTACAGAGGGCTGCGATACCGTAAGGTGGAGCGAATCCCAAAAAGCCGGTCTCAGTTCGGATTGGGGTCTGCAACTCGACCCCATGAAGTCGGAGTCGCTAGTAATCGCAGATCAGCAACGCTGCGGTGAATACGTTCCCGGGCCTTGTACACACCGCCCGTCAAGTCACGAAAGTTGGTAACACCCGAAGCTCACGGCCCAACCGGTTCGTCCGGAGGGAGTGGTCGAAGGTGGGACTGGCGATTGGGACTAAGTCGTAACAAGGTAGCCGTACCGGAAGGTGCGGCTGGATCACCTCCTTTCTAAGGAGCACATACCTCCCACCCTGGTGGGGGGTCATGCACAGCCGCTTGAGGCGCCGATCGTGCGTCTGGTGGTTGCTCTGGGTGGAACATTGACTACAGCCTGCCGCTGGGTGGGTCGAGCTAGTACACCGTGCGGTGCCTCTTCGGGGGTGCCGGGTTCGCGGTCGGAAGGGTCGGTCTGCTGGTGGCGGG
>NZ_JAUQYN010000007.1:1843-4727 GCF_030586525.1 Isoptericola sp. 178
GGCAAGACCACTTGCTAAGCCTAAATACTACCTAGTGACCGATAGCGGATCAGTACCGTGAGGGAACGGTGAAAAGTACCCCGTGAGGGGAGTGAAATAGTACCTGAAACCGTGTGCCTACAAGCCGTCGGAGCCTCCCTGGTGGGGGTGACGGCGTGCCTTTTGAAGAATGAGCCTGCGAGTTAGTGCTCGGTGGCGAGGTTAACCCGTGTGGGGAAGCCGTAGCGAAAGCGAGTCCGAACAGGGCGATTCAGTCGCCGGGTCTAGACCCGAAGCGAAGTGATCTAGCCATGGGCAGGTTGAAGCGCCGGTAAGACGGCGTGGAGGACCGAACCCACTTAGGTTGAAAACTGAGGGGATGACCTGTGGTTAGGGGTGAAAGGCCAATCAAACTTCGTGATAGCTGGTTCTCCCCGAAATGCATTTAGGTGCAGCGTCACGCGTTCCTTGCCGGAGGTAGAGCTACTGGATGGCCGATGGGCCCTACCAGGTTACTGACGTCAACCAAACTCCGAATGCCGGCAAGCCAGAGCGTGGCAGTGAGACTGCGGGGGATAAGCTTCGTAGTCGAGAGGGAAACAGCCCAGACCACCGGCTAAGGCCCCTAAGCGTGTGCTCAGTGGGAAAGGATGTGGAGTTGCCCAGACAACCAGGAGGTTGGCTTAGAAGCAGCCACCCTTGAAAGAGTGCGTAATAGCTCACTGGTCAAGTGATTCCGCGCCGACAATGTAGCGGGGCTCAAGTACACCGCCGAAGCCGTGGCGCTCACACAAGCCCAGCAGCGACTTGATCGCTGTTCAGGCGTGTGGGCGGGTAGGGGAGCGTCGTGTGGGCGGTGAAGCCGCGGAGTGATCCAGCGGTGGAGACCACACGAGTGAGAATGCAGGCATGAGTAGCGAAAGACGGGTGAGAAACCCGTCCGCCGAATGACCAAGGGTTCCAGGGCCAGGTTAATCCTCCCTGGGTAAGTCGGGACCTAAGGCGAGGCCGACAGGCGTAGTCGATGGACAAGGAGTTGATATTCTCCTACCGGCGAAGAACCGCCCATACCGAATCCGGTGATGCTAACCACCCCGAACCACCACCGACGTCCTTCGGGACGTCACCGGTGACTAGGCGTGGGACCCGAGCCGGTACTAGGTAAGCGTGTTAACAGGGGTGACGCAGGAAGGTAGCCCGGCGTGGCGATGGTTGACCACGTCCAAGGCCGTAGCCCGCCTCGTAGGCAAATCCGCGAGGCACGAGGGTGAGAGTCGACAGATACCGCGTATGCGGGAATCGGGTGATCCTCAGCTGCCAAGAAAAGCCTCGACGCGAGGTTCTAGCCGCCCGTACCCCAAACCGACTCAGGTGGTCAGGTAGAGAATACTAAGGCGATCGAGAGAATCGTGGTTAAGGAACTCGGCAAAATGCCCCCGTAACTTCGGGAGAAGGGGGGCCTGATCCGTGAACCCACTTGCTGGGGGAAGCGGTGAGGGCCGCAGAGACCAGGGAGAAGCGACTGTTTACTAAAAACACAGGTCCGTGCGAAGTCGCAAGACGATGTATACGGACTGACGCCTGCCCGGTGCTGGAAGGTTAAGAGGACGGGTCAGCTTCGGCGAAGCCCAGAATTTAAGCCCCAGTAAACGGCGGTGGTAACTATAACCATCCTAAGGTAGCGAAATTCCTTGTCGGGTAAGTTCCGACCTGCACGAATGGCGTAACGACTTCTCCGCTGTCTCGACCACGAACTCGGCGAAATTGCACTACGAGTAAAGATGCTCGTTACGCGCAGCAGGACGGAAAGACCCCGGGACCTTTACTACAGCTTGGTATTGGTGTTCGGTGCGGTTTGTGTAGGATAGGTGGGAGACTACGAAACCGGCGCGCCAGCGCCGGTGGAGTCGCCGTTGAAATACCACTCTGACCGCATCGACCATCTAACCTCGGTCCGTGATCCGGACCAGGGACAGTGCCTGGTGGGTAGTTTAACTGGGGCGGTTGCCTCCCAAAAAGTAACGGAGGCGCTCAAAGGTTCCCTCAGCCTGGTTGGCAATCAGGTGTCGAGTGCAAGTGCACAAGGGAGCTTGACTGTGAGACCGACAGGTCGAGCAGGGACGAAAGTCGGAACTAGTGATCCGGCGGTGGCTCGTGGAAGCGCCGTCGCTCAACGGATAAAAGGTACCCCGGGGATAACAGGCTGATCTTCCCCAAGAGTCCATATCGACGGGATGGTTTGGCACCTCGATGTCGGCTCGTCGCATCCTGGGGCTGGAGTAGGTCCCAAGGGTTGGGCTGTTCGCCCATTAAAGCGGCACGCGAGCTGGGTTTAGAACGTCGTGAGACAGTTCGGTCCCTATCCGCTGCGCGCGCAGGAAACTTGAGAAGGGCTGTCCCTAGTACGAGAGGACCGGGACGGACGAACCTCTGGTATGCCAGTTGTTCCGCCAGGAGCACCGCTGGTTCGCTACGTTCGGGAGGGATAACCGCTGAAAGCATCTAAGCGGGAAGCCTGCTTCAAGATGAGGTTTCCAACAGGCCAGTCCTGTGAAGGCACCCAGCTAGACCACTGGGTAGATAGGCCGGAAGTGGAAGACAGGACCAACGACTGTCGCAGCTGACCGGTACTAATCAGCCGACAACTTCCATACACATACACTGCTATGCACGCGTCCACTGTGCGGTTCCCGAGAAACGGGCACCACCCCCACCACCCCCCGACCAGGGTGGACCACGGGGAACCCGAACAACTCGACAGCGTTACGGCGGTCACAGCGAAGGGGAAACGCCCGGTCCCATACCGAACCCGGAAGCTCAGCCCTTCAGCGCCGATGGTACTGCCCTGGAGACGGGGTGGGAGAGTAGGACGCCGCCGGACACCCTTCACAGCAGGCCCCCCACC
>NZ_JAUQYN010000008.1:0-522 GCF_030586525.1 Isoptericola sp. 178
CGTGGGGTGTGTTTTCTTGGATTTCTGTAGCAATTTTGTAGTGTGTCGAAGTTTTTAAGGGCACATGGTGGATGCCTTGGCACTAGGAGCCGAAGAAGGACGTTGTAGCCTGCGATAAGCCTCGGGGAGCTGGCAAACGAGCTGTGATCCGAGGGTGTCCGAATGGGGGAACCCGGCCGCAGTCATGTGCGGTCACCGACGCCTGAATGTATAGGGCGCCTGGAGGGAACGTCGGGAAGTGAAACATCTCAGTACCGACAGGAAGAGATATTCCGTGAGTAGTGGCGAGCGAAAGCGGATGAGGCCAAACCGTATGCGTGTCAAGCTGTCAGGCGTTGCGTGTGCGGGGTTGTGGGACCTTCCGAGAACCACTGACATGGTTCTGACCAGTAAGAAAGTCGCGTGATAGTCGAACCGCATTGAAAGGCGGACCGTAGAGGGTGTGAGTCCCGTAGACGAAATCGCGTGGCCTGGTGGAGGGGATCCCAAGTAGCACGGGGCCCGTGAAATCCCGTGTGAATC